>JAYRGQ010000005.1:0-184750 GCA_041907765.1 Rhodocyclaceae bacterium
CAACCCCAACCCCAACCCCAACCCCAACCCCAACCCCAACCCCAACCCCAACCCCAACCCCAACCCCAACCCCAACCCCAACCCCAACCCCAACCCCAACCCCAACCCCAACCCCAACCCCAACCCCCCTTCCGTCTGGCCCTTTCCCCCGGGTCTCGCGCCTCATTCCGGGCTGCAAAGGTCGGGACGGCGGAGCGGGGAAAGGTTATACTTCGCCCCCCTACAGTGCCGCCCGTCAGTCACGGCACTTTCGGTTCCCCCCGGGGAACCTGTCAGACCCGGAAGGGTCCATCGGTGGTCCCTTTGCTTGCCCGGACTGGTTCATGTTGCGGCATGAGGCATCAGCGGGCCATGTTCCAGGAGTTTCCATGAATTTTTCCGATCTCGGCTTGCGGGCCGAAATCCTGCGTGCTGTGGACGCCCAAGGCTACGACACGCCCACCCCCATTCAACGGGATGCCATTCCCGTGGTACTGCAAGGCCGGGATTTGATGGCCTGCGCCCAGACCGGCACGGGCAAGACCGCCGGTTTTACCCTGCCCATTCTGCAAAAACTGGCAGGGGAAAGCGTCAGTCCCCTGACCAAGCCGGGACGTAAGCCCCGGGCCCTGATTCTCACCCCCACCCGGGAATTGGCCCTCCAGGTGGAAGAAAACGTCCGTTCCTACAGCCAGTTCCTGCCTTTCAAATCCCTGGCCATGTTCGGTGGCGTGGGCATGAATCCCCAGATTGCCGCCCTGCGTCGCGGGGTGGATATCCTGGTGGCTTGCCCTGGGCGCCTGCTGGACCACCTGAACCAGCGCACCCTGGACCTTTCCGCCGTGGAAGTGCTGGTGCTGGACGAGGCGGACCGGATGCTGGACATGGGCTTTATCCGGGACATCCGGAAAATTCTCCTGTGCCTGCCGAAAAAGCGTCAGAACCTGCTCTTTTCCGCCACCTTCTCCGACGATATCCGGGAACTGGCGGGGACCTTCCTCCAGGATCCCCTGTCCGTGGAAGTGGCCCGGCGCAACACCCCGGCGGAAAGCGTCACCCAGAAGGTGATTCGGGTGGATCGGGACAAGAAAAAGGAATTGCTGCTGCACCTGTTCGAAACCCGGGGCTGGCATCAAGTGCTGGTCTTCACCCGTACCAAATACGGGGCCGATGCCCTGGCCCGCAAGCTGGACAAAGCCGGGGTGCGGGCTGCCGCCCTCCACGGGGACAAAACCCAGGGCGCCCGGGTGCGGGCCCTGAACGATTTCAAGGATGGCAAGCTGGCGGCCCTGGTGGCCACGGACATTGCCGCCCGGGGGATCGACATCGACCAGCTGCCCTATGTGGTCAATTTCGAGCTGCCCAATGTGGCGGAAGATTACGTGCACCGCATCGGCCGTACGGGTCGGGCCGGGGCGGAAGGGGAAGCCATTTCCCTGGTCTGCGCCGATGAAGCGGACAACCTGCGGGGCATCGAACGGCTGATCAAGCGGGATCTGGAAAAGCTGGTGCTGGAAGGCTATGAGCCCACGGCCACGGCCAGCGCCCCGGCTCCCAAGCCCGCCGGTCGGCGGGGCGGCAATGGCCGGGGGGGCAATCCCCAGGGCCGTAGCGGTCAGGGCAGTGAGCGGAACCGGACGGGTCGTCCCGGTGGCCAAGGGGCTCCCCGGGGCGAAGGCGCCGGTCCCGCCCGCAGCGGCCAAAACCGTCCCCAGGGCAGCGGCGGACGGCGCAGCGGCAGCCGCAGCCACTAGGCGCGGTTCTCCTTTGGCAAAGGCCGGGTTCGCCCGGCTTTTTCTTTGGGCGGCGCTCCGTGGAAGGAGCGCCGGCGGTGGGCAAAAAAAACGCCCCAGAGGGGCGTGGAACCTAGTCGTTGATGCCGGCAGGAGCACCGGATTGGTCCCCATCTTAGCCGTGGCTTCCGGAGGGCGACAGTGACGGAATGTCGCAGGGGGCTGGAGAGGCCCTAGGAATCAGGCATTGGGCCAAGGGGTGGGAGGGGCCACCCGCGCTGGCCCTGGCTCGGGCGTTCCGGCTCCAATTGTTTATATTAATAATGGAATAAAGAAAAAATAAAACGATATTTTTGATTATTAATGGTGGGGCGCAAGCTTTATCCCAGGAGCGATTCTCCGGTTTTAAGGAGCTTGGGATGACGCAAGAAACGACAGGTAATACCCTGCTGGTGGTGGGGGCAGACAAGGTGGATGGGGTGCGGGAGGAACTGGCCCGGGCGCCCCATCTGGCGGGCCTGACCCGGATTGAGCATTGGTCCGGGCGGCGCCCCGGGGATTCCCGCCGGGTGATGCCGGCGGTGACCGGACTGGTGCTGGTGATCTGTACCCAGGTCAGCCACGAGCTGCTCCACCACGTGAATCGGGAAGTGCAGAAACGGCGGGTGCCCGTGCTTTATTGCCGCCATTCCCTGGGGGATATCCGGCGCAAATTCGCGGCCCTGGCCCCGGGGGGGCGGGCTTAGGCCGGCAAGTCCGGCGTTCGGCGCTCTGGGGCCAGGGCTCCGGGCTCAGACGGTGGTTTTGCCTGGTGCATCAGGGCTGGCGGCCAATTCATCACAGGCTTCCGGCATGGGCCAGACCCGGTTGCGGCCGGCGGCCTTGGCCCCATAGAGCCGTTCGTCCGCATGGCGCAGCAAATCCCCCAGGGTGGTGCCGTCCGGCCCCAGGAGGGCGATGCCGAAGGAGGCGGTGACCGGTACCCGCTGCTGCTGGTAGTGGAGCTCCAGGGCGGCGATCTGCTCCCGCATCCGTTCCGCCACGGCCCGGGCCTCGTCCAGGCCCGTATTGACCGCCAGTAGGACAAATTCTTCCCCACCGATACGGGCCAGCAGATCGTTTTGCCGGGCGCTTTGCTGGCAGCAGGTGGCGGTGGCGGCCAGCACCCGGTCCCCGGTCTCGTGGCCGTAGCAGTCATTCACCACCTTGAAATGGTCCAGGTCGTACATGATCAGGGCCAGGGGCTGGGGATAGCGGAGGGCCCGGGCGATTTCCTGTTCCGCCGCCAGGACAAAAGCCCGCCGGTTTAAAAGGCCGGTGAGGGGGTCGGTGGCCGCCAGGCGCTCCAATTCCCGTTGCAGGCGCTTGGTTTCCGTAATGTCCTGGAGAATGCCGAAATAGCAGTTGGGCCCGTGGCGCCGGCAGAGCAGGTGAAACCACCGTTCCCCTTCCGGCGTGGTCATGGGGAAATCCCCCGCCACTTCCTGGCTGCCCCGGTGCAGTTGGTGGAGCATGTGGAAAAAGCGCTGCCGGGCGTCCCGCTTCAGGCGCCGGGCAAACCAGCGCCAGGCCTGGTGACAGGGCAAGCTGTCCCCGAGAATCTGACGGCACACCTGGGAGCCGGAGCACTGGCCGCTGGTCCCGTCGTAGGACCAGTGGCCCATGCGGCCGATGTACTGGGCTTCCAGGAGCAACTGTTCCGAGGCCTGGAGTTCTTCCGCCAGACGCAGGTTGTGGGTGATGGAGCGCAGGTGGTGCCAGGCGGCGATGATCATGGCGAAACTGACCACCACCAGGGAAGCCAGCAGGGCGGCGATTTCCTGGTGCCAGGGGGCCAGGGCGGTGTGGGCGGGCTGGCTGTAGGTAACCCACAGGGGAAAGCCGGGCACCTGGCGCCGGACTCGCAGTAGGCCCTCATCCAGGGCGGCAGCCCCGTGAATTTCCTCGGCCCGGAAGTGGGGGTCGGGCTGGGCCCGAGGGATTCCGGGAACCGTGGAGAGAAGTACCAAACCGTCTGCCCGATGCAGGGTTAGTTGGCCCCCCAGGCCGTTGCTGTTTTGCCCCAGCTTGGTTTGGAGAGGGGCCAGGGGTAGGGCGACGGTGGCGGTGGTGAAATCGAAGGGGTTTTCCCGTACCGGCAGGGAAATGGGCAGCACCCATTGGCGGGTGACCCGGGAAAGAATGGGACGGCCGACGAAAAAGCCCCGGGTGACCGGCTCCAGCTGGGCCCGGAAATAGTCCCGGTCCCCGACCCAGAACGGGGGCTGTTGGTATTGGCCCGGAATGACCCAGAGATAGCCCCAGTGATCCACCAGGCGGAGAAGGATGAGATTGTCCGAGAGGGCGGAAAAATTGCTCACCAGTTGGGCGAATTCCCGGTCCTGGCGCGGGTCCCGATGGTCCTCATCCGCCAGCCAGCCTTCTGCGGTCATCACATAGCTCTGGCTCAGCATCATCAGTCGGCGCAGGTCGGCGGTGGCATGGAAGGCCTGCATTTCCAGGCGCCGCTCGGCGCTGGCCAGGCCATCCTCTTCCAGTTTCCAGATCCAATAGGCCCCCAGGGTCCAGAGCATGAGAAAGGACAGGGCCGCCATGGCAATGAACATGCGCATGGTCCGCAGGTGGGGACCGTGTATCCAGAAGACGGCGCTTTTCTGGCGCTGGGGGGCCGGGGGCATGGCCGTATCCTCCTGAGCGGGGCACAGGGGCGGAGCGCGGGGCGCTCCAAAGCTCTGCAACGGCCTTGATAGTGCAGGGAATTTGGCTTTTTCTCAAGCCCGGCCCGGGGGCCACCCGGGGCACCCTCGCTGGGGCTCCTCAGGCGTCTCCTCAGGCGGCGGCGATGAGGGCCAGCAGGGCTTCCCCGTAGCGCTCCACCTTGGCGCTGCCCATGCCGGAGGCCTGCATCAGGTGGCCCCGGGTGGCGGGGCGCATTTCCGCCAGTTCCTTCAAGGTCCGGTCATGGAGAATGACGTAGGCGGGCACCCCCTGTTCCTTGGCTTCCTCGGTACGCCATTGGCGCAGGGTTTCAAACAGGGCCTGATCGGCGATGTCCAGATCGGTGACCACGGTCCGGGTGTGGGGCTCCCGGCGGCTGCGGGCGGTTTTGGCGGGGACGTGGCGGCGCAGTTCCAGGCGGGTTTCCCCTTTCAGTACTGGGCGGGCGGCGGCGGTGAGCTTCAGGGCCCCGTGTTCCGCCAGATCCGCGTGGAGCAGGCCGGCGGCCACCAGTTGGCGGAAAACGCTGCGCCAGCTGGCTTCATCCATGTCCGCCCCGACCCCGAAGGTGGGCAGCTGGTCATGGCCCCACTGGCGCATTTTGTCGTTGCTCTTGCCCCGCAGGAGGTCCGTGAGATGGGCCACGCCAAAGCGCTGACCGGTACGATAGGCGGCGGACAGGGCTTTCTGGGCGGCCACCGTACCGTCCCACAGTTCTGGTGGTTCCAGGCACAGGTCGCAGTTGCCGCAGGGCTCGCTGTTTTCTCCAAAGTAGGAAAGCAGCACCTGGCGGCGGCAGCGGGGGGATTCGCAATAGGCGAGGAGGGCGTTGAGTTTCTGGGCTTCCAGGCGCTTTTGTTCGTCCCCGGCGGCGGAGTCGTCGATGCGGGCCCGTTGCAACACCACGTCCTGAAGCCCGTAGGTCATCCAGGCTTCCGCCTTTTCCCCGTCCCGCCCGGCCCGGCCCGTTTCCTGGTAGTAGGCTTCCAGGCTCTTGGGCAGGTCCAGGTGGGCGACAAAACGCACATCCGGTTTGTCGATACCCATGCCGAAGGCGATGGTGGCCACCACAATCAGCCCTTCCTCCCGCAGGAAGCGGCGCTGATGCTCGGCCCGGGTGTCCGTGTCCAGACCCGCGTGGTAGGGCAGGGCGGCGAAACCCTGGGTGTTGAGCCAGGCGGCGGTTTCATCCACCTTTTTCCGGGACAGGCAGTAGATGATGCCCGCCTCCCCCCGGTGTCCGGCGAGAAAGCCCAGGAGCTGGCGCCGGGGATTGTCCTTTTCCACCACGGTGTAGCGGATATTGGGCCGGTCGAAACTGGCGACAAAGACCTGGGCTTCCCCCAGGCCCAGACGACGGATCATTTCCTCCCGGGTGGCTTGATCCGCCGTGGCAGTGAGGGCGATGCGGGGCACCTCCGGATAGCGCTGGTGCAGGGCGGAGAGTTGCAGGTATTCGGGGCGGAAGTCGTGGCCCCACTGGGAGACGCAGTGGGCTTCGTCAATGGCGAAGAGGGCCAGCCGTCCCTGGGCCTGGAGCCGATCCAGCAAATCCAGGCTGCGTTCGCTGAGGAGCCGTTCCGGGGCCACGTAGAGCAGGTCCAGGTCCCCGTTGAGGAGGCGCCGTTCCGTCTCCCGCACCGTTTCCCAATCCTGGGTGGAGTTGAGATAGGCGGCTTTGACCCCCAGCTGGGTCAGGGTATCCACCTGATCCTGCATCAGGGCGATGAGGGGGGAGACCACAATGCCGCAGCCCTGGCGCAGCAGGGCGGGAATCTGGTAACAGAGGGATTTGCCGCCCCCGGTAGGCATGAGCACTAGGGCGTCCCCTCCGTCCGTGACCTGTTGGACGATTTCTTCCTGACGTCCGCGAAAGGCTGGGTAACCGAAAACCCGCTGAAGAATTTCCCGGGCGGGACTGGTGGGGGAGGCAAGGTCAGACATGGGGCGAGAGTGTACCGAAAGCCAGGGGGGCGGGATACGGGAGGGGGCTTTTTCCGCTCCCTTCCGTCCGTTTGCCGACGGGAAAGGGGCTTAAGCTTATGGCTTTCCTGAGGAGGGGCCCCTATCCCTCCTGGGCCCTGGAGCAAGCCTGAACCGCCATGAACAGTTTGTTACTTTCCCTGTTGGCCTATTTCCTGGCCAGTTTCTGGTTGCGCCGCTATTTTGACCGTCAGGAACTGCCCCCGGGCCGGGTGCGCAGCCTGCTCATTTTTACCCTGGCCCTGGCGGTTTCCTACGGCGTGGGGGCTTTGGCCGGGCGCTGGCTGCCCTGAATCCAGGGAAGTTGGGGCCCGACGGGCGCCGGGCCCCCCATCGACAAGCTTTAACGTCCGTAGGTAGCGGTGACGCTGGCGCTGCCTAGGCTGTTCATGTGGATGTTGAAGCCCACCATGGCGCCGCTGGCATTGGCGGGCAGGTCCAGACTTTCCACCTTGAGGGCGTGGAGGGTGAAGATGTAGCGGTGGGGTTTGTCCCCCACGGGGGGGCAGGCCCCGCCGAAGCCCCGGGTGCCGTAGTCCGTCATGGCCTGGGTGGCCCCGGTGGGGGCCAGATTGCGGGCCGGGTCCCCGGCGCCGGCGGGCAGGCTGGAAATGGCGGGGGGCAGGTTGTAGATGACCCAGTGCCACCAGCCGCTGCCCGTGGGGGCGTCCGGATCATAGACCGTGAGGGCGAAGCTCTTGGTACCTTCCGGGGCATTTTCCCAGGTCAGGGCCGGGGAGGTGTTGCCCCCTTCGCAGCCGAAGCCCTGGTAAACCTGGGCCTTTTTCAGGCTGCCGTCCGGGGCGAAATCCGGGCTGTGGAGGGCGAAATCACCGGCCTGGGCGGCCAGACTGACGCCCAGCAGCAGGGGAAGGCGGAGGAGGGAAAAACGAGGCATGGATATCTCCGGATTTAGGAAAGGGCGCCAGGATCCGCCCCCTTGGGGGTAGCGGGCAGGCGCCAGGAGGCCAGAATGGACAGGCTCAGCAGGGCGGCGATCACCCCCAGGGAGAGCAGGGTGGGCACGGTCCACCAGCCAGCGACCAGCATTTTAACCCCGACGAACATGAGCACCCCGGCCAGCCCGTATTTGAGCAGGCGGAAACGGGCGGCCATGCTGGCCAGGAGGAAATACAGGGCGCGTAGGCCAAGAATGGCGAAAATGTTGGAAGAGGCCACGATAAAGGGGTCCGTGGTGACGGCGAAGACGGCGGGAATGGAATCCACCGCGAACATGGCGTCGCTGATGCCGATCAGGACCACCACCAGGAACAGGGGGGTAAACCAGCGCTTGCCGTCCCGCATCACCGCCAGCCGGTCTCCCTGATATTGGGGCAGGATGGGCAGATGGCGGCGCATCCAGCGCACCAGGGGATGGTGTTCCGGGTCCGGCTCCCGCTCTTCCTTGGCCCATACCATGTGGGCCCCGGTGTAGAGGAGAAAGGCGCCGAACAGGTAAAGCACCCAGTGGAAGCGGGAAATGACCCAAGCGCCCACCAGGATCATGACCAGGCGCAGCAGGATGGCACCCACCACCCCGGCCACCAGGGCCTTTTTCTGCTGTTCACCGGGGACAGCAAAGGAGGTGAAGAGCATGAGGAAGACAAAAATATTGTCCACCGACAGGGATTTTTCGATCACGTAGCCGGTAAGAAATTCCAGGGCCTTGCGGTTGGCCAGGGCCCGGCCCTGTTCATGGTCCAACCAGCCCCAGAGCAGGCCACAAAAGGCCAGGGCCAGGCTGACCCAGAGCAGGGACCAGAGTAAGGCCTGGCGGGCGGTGACGGCCCGGTTGCCGTGGCGTTGCAAGCCCACCAGGTCCAAGACCGTGGCGATGAGGACGAAAAGGCCGAAGCCTGCCCAGAGTCCGGGAGTGCCAATGCTGTTCATGGGGCGCTCCTTACCAGTCCTGCCGTCCGTCCTGCCCCAGGCGGCGCCATTCCCCTTCCAGAATACGGGGCTGGCGGGCCGGGGCGTGGGCATAGGCGAATTTTCGGGCCCCCGCCGGGGTACTCGTCGGGGTAAGGGTCGGCGCCGGGCCCAGCAGGCGTTGCAGCAGCCAGGCAACCAAGGGGGCGGTGAGCCGGAGGAAGAGGGAAGGGGGACGGGGCATGACGGGTCCTTTCGTGACAGGAAAAATTTCCCAGGCCCTGCGGACGGTCAACGAAAAAGACCTTTGCCGGGCGGCAAAGGTCTCGCTTGCGGTCTTTCCTGGGTTGGTTGCCCTGGAAGACCACCTGTCGGGCCGGGGAATGAATCCCGTGATGACGACGATCGACAGTTCAGCTACTCCCCTTCTGGGAATGCGGGTGTCACTTTACCGGGAGCGGCCTGGGGCCGTCAAGGGGCGCCGTGGCGGCGCTTGATGGCCCGATGAGGGGCGAGTGGGGCTGGGTTAAGGCAGGGCCAGGGGCTGACGCCGGAGGTTTTCCCCGTCCCAGATTAGACAGTCCCCGGTGGCGCCCTGGGGCATTTCCCGCCAGTCCCCCAGCACCCAGCGTTCGCAGTGGATGCCATCCACCAGGTGGTCGTGCCGGCCCGGCCGATGGGTATGGCCGTGGATCAGGGTGGCATAGCCATGGCCCCGGAGAAAATCGTCCGTGGCGCCCCCATTCACGTCCATGAGGTAATCCGGCTTGCTTTCCTTGGTGTCCCGGCTTTGCTGGCGCAGTCCCTGGGCCAGGGCGAGGCGCTCCGCCAAGGGGCGGGCGAGAAAATCCCGCTGCCAGGCCGGGCTACGTACCTGTTGGCGAAAGTGTTGGTAATCCTGGTCATCGGTGCACAGGCCGTCCCCGTGGGTGAGGACAAATTGCCAGGTGGGCACGGACAGCACGTAGGGATCGGTAAGCAGTTGGGCCCCGGCGGCCTGGCAGAATGCCTCCCCCAGGAGAAAATCCCGGTTGCCGTGGAGAATGCCGATGTGGCAGCCCTTCTGGGCCAGCTCCTGTAGCTGGCTGGCGATGCTACGGGGATAGGGAGCTTCCAGCTGATCGTCCCCCACCCAATGGTCAAACAGGTCTCCCAGGATGTAGAGGGCCTGGCTTTGGGCGCCCTGGGTGTGGAGAAAGTGCTGGAAAAGACGGGTGACGCCGGGGAGATCCGGCGCCAGATGGAGATCGGAGATAAAGGTAATCATGGGGCGCGAAGGGAAAAAACGCGCCCCGGGGCGCGGTAGCCCAGGTCAGGCTTAGGCGCTGACTTCCGCCTTTTCGATGATCACGTCTTCCACCGGCACGTCTTGATGGAAACCGGCCCGACCGGTCTTCACGCCCTTAATGGCATCCACCACGTCCTGGCCTTCCACCACCTTGCCGAAGACACAGTAGCCCCAGCCGTTGCCCGTGGGGGCTTGGAAGTTGAGGAAGTCGTTGTCCTTCACGTTAATGAAGAACTGGGCAGTGGCGGAGTGGGGATCGCTGGTCCGGGCCATGGCGATGGTGTACTTGTCGTTCTTCAGGCCGTTGTCCGCTTCATTTTTGATCGGGGCTTTGGTGTCCTTCTGTTGCATGCCCGGCTCAAAGCCGCCACCTTGAATCATGAAACCGTCGATGACCCGGTGGAAAATGGTGTTGTCGTAATGGCCGGCTTCCACGTAGGCGATGAAATTCTTGACGGTTTCAGGGGCCTTCTCGGCATCCAGTTCCAGCGCGATGACGCCCTTGTTGGTGTGCAGCTTGATCATGTAAAGCCTTTCGGTAACGGGAGGTTGCAGGAAAAACAGGGGATCAGTTGGCGCCCGGCAATACCTTCACCCCTTGGATCAGCACCGGGGTAACCGGTACGTCCTGGTGGGGGCCGTGGGCGGTGGTGGGCTGTTTGGCGATGCGCTGCACCACCTCCATGCCCTGGATGACCTTGCCGAACACGCAGTAGCCCCAGCCGTCGTAGGAGGGGGGGTCGAGCCGGTTGTTGTTGGCCACGTTAATGAAGAACTGGGCGGTGGCGGAATGGGGCTCGTTGGTCCGGGCCATGGCGATGGTACCGGGCTGGTTGCGCAAGCCCGCCTGGAAGCTTTGGGGGGCCTCATTGACGATGGGGGCCCGGGTGGCCTTTTCTTCCATGGCCGGGGTAAAGCCGCCCCCCTGGATCATGAAGCCGTCGATAACCCGGTGGAAGATGGTGCCGTTATAGAAGCCGGATTTGGCGTACTGGAGGAAATTGGCCACGGTCTTGGGGGCCTTGTCCTCGTAAAGTTCCAGCTTGATGGTGCCCTGGTTGGTTTGCATTTCCACCACGGGGTGGGCCGCCCAGACGCTGGCGGCGGCCGTCATCAGGGCCAGGCCCTGGATTACTTGACGTAGGAGTTTCATGCGTTGCCCTCGAAAAGAATTTTCCAGCTGCCGTCTTCACGTACCCAGTACTGCCGTTTGTGAATCTTGGTGGAGCCGCTTTCGTTGCGCACATCCTGATCAAAGGTGACCACCACGTAGTTTTCTGTGTTGGGGGCCCGGAACATGGAGAGATTGGTGAGGCGCACCTTGACCCAGGGATGGCCGGTCACCTCGGGACGCCGTTGCTTGGGCAGGGTCGCGTAGGTGACCCCGTCGGCCTTGAAGTCCTGGGAATAGTGGGCCAGGTAGCGGTCCAGATTACGGTTTTCCCAATCACTGCGCCAGGCGTCCACCTGGCGCATCAGGCTGTTGCGTTCCTTGGCCCAGGCGTCTGGGGTCAGCCATTCCACCGTATCGGTGATGATCACCGGGGTGACGCCGATCTGGATGTTCTTGGCCAGGGCATCCAAATCCTGGTTGGCCAGCACCACGCAGCCATCCGAAGCCTTGGGCGGCCGGGAGAAGGTGTTGGAGGGGGTGCCGTGGAGCCAGATGCCGTGGCCGTGACGGCCCTGGCGCCGGTCCCATTCATTGGGGTAATTGATGGGGAAAGCGCCGCTACCGTAGAAGTCCCCCAGTTTTTTCCGGGACAGGCTGGAGGTGACGTGATAGACCCCCAGGGGGGTGCGCTTATCCCCTTCCACTTGCTTCATGGCCCCTAGTTTGCCCTGGGTAATGTAATAGTCCGCCACGAAACGGGGGCGACCTTGAACGTTCTGATACAGGTAAAGCCGGGATTTCTGGGTATCCACCACCACGGCAAAGCGCTGGTCGGGCCGCATTTGCAATAGGGCTCGGGGCACCCGGTTAGGGGCAGGTTTTTCCGTGTAGGCCCGGAGTCGGGCAATGGCTTCTTCCCGCAAATCGGAAAGCCGGTCCGCCGGAGCCCCCGGCGCATTGCCGAAAGTTTGCAGAGGCTGGCTGCGGGCCAGCAACAAATCCCCCTTGACCAGCTGGCCTAGGCGGAAATTGGGATAACGACGGACCAGGTCTTCCGTATATTGCAGGGCCACATCCAGACGGTTGTTCTGGATTTCCCGGAAAACCCGGATTAGGGCGGGTTCCGGACCACCGTCGGCGGCCATGGCGCCTACCGTGTTGGCGGCGGCGGGGGGGTGACTGCCAAAAGCAAAAGCGGAAGGGGAGGAAAGGGTGCTGCCCAGGAGCAGGGTGAGCAGGGCAGCAACGCGGCCGCGCTTACAGCGGAGTCGCTCTCGAAACAGGCGGCTGACCATCAGCCGCCCACTTTTTCCTGCAGAATGAGCCATTTGCCCCCGGATTTGGTGAATACCAAAGTTTTACTGGCGGAAGAAGACAGGGTGGCGGACTTGTAATGTTGCTTGAAGCGCACCGTGGCCTTGTCCCCATTCATGGAGACCTTGATGTCTTCCACCTGGACCTGAATCTTACCCGGCTTGTCGATCCGGGCGCTCCGTTCCTTTTCCCAGGACTGACGGGAGCCGCCGCCGGGTACTTGGAAATTGCCCGCGTAATGGTTCAAATAGCCCTTCACGTCCTTTCGGGACCAGGCGCCAGCCCAGGATTGAACCTGTTTGGTCAAAGCGCTTTCGTCCGCGTCAGACTTGGCAGCGGCCTTGGCCGTCTCCTGGGGCTTTTCCTTCTCCGGCGTCTTGGCGGCTACTGTCACCTTGGCGGGAGCCGGTTGGGGCGCCACCGGGGGCGGCGTGGGACGGCTCTTTTCCACCGTCACCTTGGCAGGCACCGGCGCCGGTTGAGGCGCGGGAGCGGGGGCCGGACGTGGGGCCATAGCTACCGGAGCCGGGGCCCGAACTGGGGCCGCATTGCGGGCGCCGCCCCGAGGCGGGACCGTAATGATTTCCTTGATCAGGGAAAGCTTGGTTTGGGCGCCCGCATTGGAGGAATCCAGTTGCAGGGCTTTGTCGTAGGCCTGGCTGGCCAGCTTGGCATACACATCCCCCAGATTTTCGTGGGCGATGGCATAGGAAGGATGGGTCCGGATGGCCATTTCCAGGGCCGCCCGGGCTTTGTCATATTGCTTTTGCTGGGCGTAGAGCACGGCCAGATTGTTATAGGGTTCGGGCAGCTCGGGGAAGTCTTCGGTCAGCTTGATGAAGACGGCGATGGCTTCGTTGGTCCGGGTCATTTCCGTCAGCGCCACGCCCTTGAAGAACCGTCCCTGGGCGTCCCGGGGATGGGATAGGGTGTAGGCGTCGGCTTTTTCCAACGCCTGGGGCAGCTGCCGTTGTTTGATCAAGGACTGGATTTCCGCCAGGGTGGGCTCGGCAGCCATGGCCGGGACGGCGCAACAGAGACCGAGGCCGACAATGAGGGCGGAAAGAACCTTGAAGCGACGGGCTGGGCGGGGACGCGGGAAAAAGAGGGAATGCATCGTTATGCTATACTTTTGTCGGGTTATTCGAAGGCGCGAGCCGCTTGCAAAAATCTGCTAACGCAATTCTAGCAAGAAGCCGGGGATAACGAAAACGCCATGAAAATGCCAGGCCGTTGCGCTCCCTTCTTTTTCCCGCCCGGGCACCGTCCCGCTCCCGTTATGCCGAAGCCATGTTTTTGCCCCGGCGTCGGTTCTTTTTTGCCAACTTCCGTTTTTTGCTCCCATGTTGAAAATCTATAACACCCTGGCCCGGGAAAAGCAGGACTTTGTGCCCATGCAACCCGGCCACGCCCGTATGTACGTTTGCGGCATGACGGTCTATGACTTTTGCCATTTGGGCCACGCCCGGGTGATGGTGGTGTTCGACATGGTCTATCGTTGGCTTCGGGCCCGGGGCCTGGAGGTGACCTATGTGCGCAATATCACCGATATTGACGACAAGATCATCCGCCGGGCGGCGGAAAACGGGGAAAGCATCGCCAGCCTGACGGACCGCTACATTGCCGCCATGCACGAGGATTCCGCGGCCCTGGGCATTTTGCCTCCCACCCACGAACCCCGGGCCACCGCCTATGTGGATAAGATGCAGGCCCTGATCGGGGATTTGATGGCCAAGGGCCTGGCCTACCGGGCGGCCAACGGGGACGTGAATTTCTCCGTGCGCAAATTTCCGGGCTACGGCAAGTTGTCCGGTAAATCCCTGGACGATCTGCGGGCCGGGGAACGGGTGGAAGTGGATTCGGCCAAGCAGGACCCCCTGGATTTCGTGCTCTGGAAACATGCCAAGCCGGGGGAACCGGCCTGGGAATCTCCCTGGGGCGCCGGGCGCCCGGGTTGGCACATCGAATGCTCGGCCATGAGTTCCGACCTGCTGGGGAACCATTTCGACATCCACGGGGGCGGCCAGGATCTCCAGTTTCCCCACCACGAAAATGAAATCGCCCAATCCGAGGGCGCCCACGGGGACATTTTCGTCAATTACTGGATGCACAATGGTTTTGTCCGGGTGAACGACGAGAAAATGTCCAAGTCCCTGGGCAATTTCTTCACCATCCGGGATGTGCTTAAGGCCTACGATGCAGAAGTGGTGCGCTTCTTCATTCTGCGCGCCCATTACCGCAGCCCCTTGAATTACTCCGACGCCCATCTGGATGATGCTCGCCAGGCCCTTTCCCGGCTCTACACGGCTCTCAGCCATGGGGAGGTGCCCCAGGTGGCCGTGGATTGGTCCTTGCCCCACGCCCAACGCTTCCAGGCCGCCATGGACGATGATTTCAATACGGTGGAAGCCATGGCTGTGCTGTTTGAGCTGGCCAATGAGGTCAATCGCACCGGCGCCGCGCCTCTGGCGGGCCAGCTGCGGGCCTTGGGGGGCGTGCTGGGCCTGTTGCAGCGTCCGGCCAAGGAATTTTTGCAGGGCGGTCCCGCCGCCGACCAGGACGGGGCGGCCATCGAAGCCGCCATTGCCGCCCGGGCCGCCGCCAAAAAGGCCAAGAATTACGGGGAAGCGGACCGTATTCGGGCCGAATTGGCCGCCCAGGGTATCGTCTTAGAGGATGGTCCCCAGGGCACGTCCTGGCGCCGGGCCTAGCCGGACGTTCCCGCCCAGTTGCAAAAAGAAACCCGCCTGTTGGCGGGTTTTCTTTTCGGGGGAAGGCTGCCCCTGGCTTAATGGAGCACTCGGCCCCCGTTGCCGATGACCGTGAGATCCACAAACTCCGAGCCGTTGTGGTCGGTGGGGCTGTAGGTGATCTTGTAACCGCCCAGATCGTGGTTCTTCATGGCTTCCAGGGAACCCACCAGCTTGTCCCGACTCACTTCCCGGCCAGCGTTTTTCAGCCCATCCACCAGCACCTTGGCCATGGCATAGCCTTCTTCCCCATAGTAGGCGGAATGGGCGGTTTTCCCGGCGGCGGTCATGGTTTTACGGAATTCCCGGGCCAGGGGATTGCCGTCATTCCAAGGGTAGGGCATGACCTGGGAAATGCCGATGCCCCGGGCTTCTTCCCCCAGTTCCTTGACCAGCAGGTCCGCCCCCACGGGGGATAGGGTCATGAGCTGGGGATATTGACCCGCCTTGTGCAGCTGGCGGACAAATTCGGCGGTGGGCTTGTACAGGGTGACCATGATCACCGCCTGGGGATTGGCCTTGGCGATGGTTTTTACCGCGGCCCCCACATTCAGGGAATTGCGTTCCACCGTGGCCACGGCGGAGGGGCTGAGGTTGTGGTGCTTCATGGCCTGGGTAATGCCTTCCAGGCCGGATTTGCCGAAGCCGTCGTTCTGATAAAAAACGGCGATATTGCGCAGGCTCAGGGGCGCCAGGGCGTTGATGATGGCTTCCGTTTCCCGGGCGTAGCTGGCCCGCACATTGAACATGTAACGATTGACCGGACGCCGCAGGCTTTCCGCCCCGGAAATGCTGCCAACGAGGGGAACTTTTTCCGCGCTGAAAACCTCCATGGCGGCGGTGGTGGGGGTGGAACCGTAGTAGCCAATGAGGGCGAAGACCTTATCCTCGTTGATCAGCTTCTTGGTGTTGGCCACGGCCCGATCCGTCTCATAGCCGTCATCCAGCACCACCAGCTCCAGCTTGCGGCCATGGACGCCGCCAGCTTTGTTGATGGCATTGAAATAGGCCGTGATGCTCTCCCGGATTTCCGTCCCGTAGGCCCCGTTGGGGCCGGAGAGGGGGGCGGACATGCCCAGGAGAATGCGATTGTCCGTAATCCCTGGATCGGCATGGGCGGTCAGGGTGAAGAGGGCGGCGACCAGGAAGGTAATGAGGGGGCGATACCAGGAAAACATGTCTCCTCCTTTATTGTTATGAATCATGGGCTTTATGTTCCCGACTATGGCATTCGGGCGGAGGGAACGCAAGCCGGGGAGCGGCTTCCGGGCAAAAAAAAGGCAGCCCGGAAAAGGGCTGCCTGATGGGGCGGGGAACGGGGACTTACTGGCTGAAAAAATCCCGAACCTTGTCCATCCAGCTCTTGGCCCGGGGATTGTGCACCCCCGTGCTGTCGCTGTTGATTTCTTCCAGCTCCCGCAGCAGTTCCTTCTGGCGCTCCGTGAGGCTCACCGGGGTTTCCACCACCACGTGGCAGAGCAGGTCCCCGTGGGTGTGGCTACGGACCCCCTTAATGCCCTTGCCCCGCAGGCGGAACACCTTGCCGGACTGGGTTTCCGCCGGGATCTTGATCTTGGCGGCCCCATCCAGGGTGGGAATTTCAATTTCCCCGCCCAGGGCGGCGGTGGTGAAGCTGATGGGCATTTCGCAGTGCAGGTCGTTGTGATCCCGCTCAAACACCCCGTGGGGCTTGAGGTGGATTTGTACGTACAAATCCCCCGGAGGTCCGCCATTGACCCCGTGTTCCCCTTCCCCGGCCAGCCGAATCCGATCCCCCTCGTCCACCCCGGCCGGAATTTTCACCGCCAGGGTTTTGTGCTGCTTCACCCGACCGGCGCCGTGGCAGGTGGGGCAGGGTTCGGGAATGATCTTGCCCGTGCCGTGGCACTTGGGGCAGGTCTGCTGAATGGAGAAAAAGCCTTGCTGCATGCGCACCTGGCCGCTGCCTTGGCAGGTGGGGCAGGTCTTGGCCTGGGTGCCGGGGCGGGCGCCGGAGCCGTGACAGGTGTCGCAGAGCTCCATGGTGGGGATGCGAATCTTGGTTTCCGTGCCCTTGGCAGCCTGTTCCAGACTGATTTCCAAGTTGTAGCGCAGGTCCGCGCCCCGGTAGATGTTGGAATGTCCGCCGCCGCTGCGGCCACCGAAAATGTCGCCGAAAATGTCGGCAAAGGCATCGCCGAAGCCGCCGTTAAAGCCCGGGCCGCCACCGCCGAAGCCGCCCGCCTGGGGATCTACCCCGGCGTGGCCGTACTGGTCGTAGGCGGCGCGTTTTTGGGCGTCGGAGAGGATTTCGTAGGCTTCCTTGGCCTCCTTGAACATCTCCTCGGCCTTGGGATTGTCCGGATTGCGGTCCGGGTGATACTTCATGGCCATCTTGCGATAGGCCTTTTTGATTTCGTCGTCGCTGGCGTCTTTTTTGACGCCCAGGACTTCGTAAAAATCGCGTTTTGCCATGGGGGCTCTCAAATGGCTGGGTCTGAGGAAATCCGGGAAATACCCGGCCCAAACGACCAGGGCCGCAAGCCGGGAAAAGGGGGCTAGCTTACCCCTTTCTCCCGCCCTTGCGACCCTGTGCCGGGGACCGGCTTACTTCTTGTCCTTGACCTCGGTGTATTCCGCATCCACCACGTCGGCGTCGGCGGCCTTCGCTTCCTGGGCCCCGGCTTCCGCACCGGCTCCGGCGGCAGCGCCTTCAGCCTGCTGCTGGGCGTACATCTTTTCCCCCAGCTTTTGGGCGGCTTGGGCCAGGGCCTGGGTCTTGGCTTCGATTTCCGCCTTGTCGTCGCTACGGATGGCGTCTTCCGCTTCCTTCAAGGCGGCCTCGATCTTGCCCTTTTCTTCGTCGGACAATTCCCTGCCGTATTCGGTGAGGGACTTCTTCACCATATGCACGGTGGTGTCGGCCTGGTTGCGGGCTTCCGCCAGCTCGTGGGCCTTCTTGTCCTCTTCCGCGTGGGCGGCGGCGTCCTGGACCATGCGTTGCACTTCTTCCTCGGACAGCCCGGAGGAGGCCTGAATCTTGATCTTGGCTTCCTTGCCCGTAGCCTTGTCCTTGGCGGAAACGTTCAGGATGCCGTTGGCGTCAATGTCGAAGGTGACTTCGATCTGGGGCATACCCCGGGGAGCGGGGGGAATGTCCGTGAGGTTGAATTGGCCCAGGCTCTTGTTGCCGGAGGCCATTTCCCGTTCGCCTTGGAGCACGTGGATGGTCACCGCGTTCTGGTTGTCGTCGGCGGTGGAGAAGACTTGGCTGGCCTTGGTCGGGATGGTGGTGTTTTTCTGGATCAGCTTGGTCATGACGCCGCCCAGGGTTTCAATACCCAGAGACAGGGGGGTCACGTCCAGCAGCAGCACGTCCTTCACTTCCCCTTGCAGCACGCCGCCCTGGATGGAGGCGCCGACAGCCACGGCTTCATCCGGATTGACGTCCTTGCGGGGGTCTTTGCCGAAGAATTCCTTCACCTTTTCCTGGACCTTGGGCATACGGGTCATGCCCCCCACCAGGATCACGTCGTCGATGTCGGAAACCTTGCAGCCCGCGTCCTTGAGGGCGGTGGCGCAGGGGCCGATGGTCCGTTCCACCAGGTCTTCCACCAGGGCTTCAAACTTAGCCCGGGTGATCTTCAGGGCCAAGTGCTTGGGACCGGAGGCGTCGGCGGTGATGTAGGGCAGGTTGATTTCGGTCTGTTGGCTGGAAGAGAGCTCGATCTTGGCTTTTTCCGCCGCTTCTTTCAGGCGTTGCAGGGCCAGCACGTCATTCTTCAGGTCGGCCCCGGATTCCTTCTTGAATTCGGTGACAATGTAGTCAATCAGGCGTTGGTCGAAGTCTTCCCCACCCAGGAAGGTGTCCCCGTTGGTGGACAGCACTTCAAACTGGTGTTCCCCGTCGATTTCCGCGATTTCGATAATGGAAATATCGAAGGTGCCGCCCCCCAGGTCATAGACGGCGATTTTCTTGTCGCCTTGCTTCTTGTCCATGCCGAAGGCCAGGGCGGCGGCCGTGGGTTCGTTGATGATGCGCTTCACTTCCAGACCGGCGATGCGGCCCGCATCCTTGGTGGCTTGCCGTTGGCTGTCGTTGAAGTAGGCGGGCACGGTGATGACGGCCTCGGTGACTTCTTCACCCAGGTAGTCTTCCGCGGTCTTCTTCATCTTGCGCAGTACTTCGGCGGACACTTGGGGGGGCGCAATTTTGCCGCCCCGCACTTCCACCCAGGCGTCCCCGTTATCGGCCTTGACGATTTTGTAGGGCATCAGGGAGATGTCCTTTTGCACTTCTTTTTCTTCAAAGCGCCGACCGATCAGGCGCTTGACGGCAAACAGGGTGTTCTGGGGATTGGTGACGGCCTGCCGTTTGGCGGGGGCGCCGCACAGCACTTCCCCGTCTTCCGCGTAGGCGACGATGGAGGGGGTGGTGCGGGTGCCTTCGGAGTTTTCGATAACCTTGGGTTGGCCGCCTTCCATGACGGAAACGCAGGAGTTGGTGGTCCCCAGGTCGATACCGATAATCTTGCCCATGTTTATTCCTTTAGTGTGAATGGTTGCGATGGAGCCAATATGGGGTGGCTCCGGCGAATATCAAGCCTTGCCTTGGGAAACCGTGACCAGGGCGGGACGCAGGACCCGGTCCGCAATGGTGTAGCCCTTTTGCAGGACCGTGACCACCGTATTGGCCTCCTGGTCCGAGGGCACCATGCTGATGGCCTGGTGGTGATGGGGGTCGAATTTTTCCCCCACCGGGTTGATTTCCTTCAGCCCGGATTTTTCAAAGGCGGCCACCAACTGCTTGTGGGTCAGGTCCACCCCGCTTTGCAGCACTTCCACCGTGGGATTGGGATCGGCCAGGGCGGCTTCCAGGCTGTCATTCACCGCCAGCAATTCCCCGGCGAATTTTTCAATGGCGAACTTGGCGGCCTTGCTGATGTCTTCCTGGGCGCGGCGGCGTACATTCTCCGTTTCCGCTTTGGCGCGCAGCCAGGCGTCGTGGTGTTCCTCCGCCTTTTGTTCGGCCTGGCGCAGCAGCTCTTCCAGGCTGGGGGTGGAATCCGCCGGAGCGGCTTCCGGGGCGGCGGCGGTTTCGGGCCCTTGGGCCTCCGCCGCGATTTCCAGGGGTTCCTGGGGCGTATTTTGTTCTGACATAGGGATTCTCCGGAAAAACTCTCCACCATATGGGGGGGGGCGGAAGGATTTCAAGGCCAGTGTGGGAAATTTCCTAAGAAAGGGGAAAAACCTTTGTTAGGATGGGGAAATTCCAGGGATCAGGACCATGCTTGAACGGATCGGCAGGTATCACATCGAGAGGGAACTGGGGCGGGGGGCCACGGCCACCGTCTATCTCGCCCGGGATCCGGAGTCGGACCAGCGGGTGGCGATTAAGCTCATGCGTCTGGGCATGGCGGACGGTAGCCTCTCCCGGCGCCTGATTAAGCTGTTTCAGACCGAAAGCGGGGTGGGTAAGCGCCTGGAGCACCCCCACATTGCCCGGGTCTATGACTCGGTGGTGGAAGAGGTGGCGGGGGAAAAGCGCGCCTATCTGGTCATGGAATATGTGGCCGGGCCGTCCCTGGAGCAGTTTTGTCAGATTGATCGGCTCCTGCCCCTGCACCGGGTGGTGGGCATTATTTTTAAATGCTGTCTGGCCCTGGATTACGCCTTCCGCCAGGGGGTGGTCCATCGGGATATCAAGCCCGCCAATATTCTCCTGGACGCCCAGGATAATCCCAAAATCACGGATTTCGGCCTGGCCCTGAATCTGGCCAAGGACAAGGCCCGGGATTCCACCTTTGTGATGGGGGTAGGGTCTCCCTCCTACATGTCCCCGGAGCAGGTGAAAAACTATCCCCTGAATCACAAGACTGACCTTTATTCCCTGGGGGTGGTGCTGTTTCAGCTGCTCACAGGCCGTCTGCCTTACCGGGCCAAGAATCCGGGGGCCCTGGTGTACAAGATCGTCAATATGGAGCCTCCCTCCATCTGCGCCCTGAATCCGGCCCTGCCCGCCGGTCTGGACCCCATTCTCACCAAAGCCCTGGAAAAGGACCTCTACAACCGTTATCGCAACGGGGCGGAATTTGCCAAGGATCTGGCGGCGGTGCGCTACCAAATTCTGGAAGAGGACGATACGGCCCGGGATCAGGGCCGCTTTGATCAACTGCGTCAGTTGGCCTTTTTCAAGGGTTTTGAGGACGTGGAATTGTGGGAGATTCTGCGCATCAGCAGCTGGCGGGAAATCCCGGAAAAGGTCCGTTTCATGCGGGAAGGGGAGCAGGACCGGGTCTTTGGCGTCATTGCCCGGGGTTATGTGGAGGTCTCCCGGGATGGCCGGGCCATCTGCCGCCTAGGGGCGGGGGAGGTGCTGGGGGAAATGGCCTTTCTTCACCCCGGGGACGGGGAAAGGAGCGCCAGCGTGGTGACTCTGGAACCCACCCTGTTCATGGAAATCAAGGGGGCGGCCCTGTCCCTGGCTTCGGAAGAACTCCAGACCCGGGTCCAGACCACCCTGATTGCCCGGGTGGTGGATCGGCTGCGGGCGGCCAATGGCATTCTGGCCCGCTTTGGCGATCCGGCGGTGGAGGGTTCGGGCAAGGGAGTGGCGGATTACGCCGCTTTGAATTGCGACCTGGAACTGCTGCCCCCGGACGCCTTGGGGCTTTAAGCGGCGGGGGCCGTGAATAGGGCGTAATCGGGGTTAAGGGACATAAAAAAACGGGAGCCTGGGGCTCCCGTTGCTTTTGGGCGGTGGCCTTTTCGGGGCTTAGACCTTGAAGCGGCTTACCGTGCCTTGCAGGCTGTCCGCCAGGTGTTCCAGGGATTGGGCCGCATCCGCCGTTTTTTCCACGGCCACGTTGTTGTCCTGGGCCATGCTGGCGATGGCTTCGATGCTTTGGGCCACTTCGTTGCTCACCCGGCGTTGTTCGTCCGTGGCGCTGGCAATGGCGTTCAGACCGTGGCCCACCTCGGTGACCGAGCCGTTGGCCGCCTGGAGAATGTCCGCCACGCTGGAAACGGAGCTTTGGCTGGACGCCAGGTGTCCCAGGCCGTCTTCGATGGACTTGCGCACGGAGACGGATTGGGCGGAGAGATTTTCCGTAATGGCGTCGATTTCGCTGGCGGAGCGGGAGGATTTTTCTGCCAGCTTGCGCACTTCGTCCGCCACCACCGCGAAGCCCCGACCCTGTTCCCCGGCCCGGGCCGCCTCGATGGCCGCGTTCAGGGCCAGGAGATTGGTCTGCTCGGCGATGTCCTTCACTTCCTGGGTCATCTTGTTGATGGCTTCCGTGTTGCGCACGAATTCATTGATGGAATCGGCCATGGCTTTGACCGTGTGCTCCACGTTGTGCATTTCATCCAGCAACTGGGCCAGGCTCTTGTTGCCTTCGTTGGACCGTTCCAGGCTTTCCTGGGACTTTTGCTGGACCAGCTCGGCGCTTTGGGAAATGGAGGCGATGCTGGAGACCATTTCTTCCACGGCGGAGGCGGCTTGCAGGGATTTTTCGTTCTGCTGGTGGGAACCGTCCGCCACCCGGGACGCGTTCTGGGACAGCTCGTGGGACTTGTCTAGCACCTCGGTGGCCGAATTGCTTACTTGGCGCACCAGGCCGGCGAAGTTTTCCATGACCTTGTTGAAGACGCTGGCGGCTTGACCCACTTCGTCTTGGCCCTTGACGGCCAGGCGCCGGGTCAGATCCCCGTCGCCGCTGGCCACGTCCCGCAGGCCCTCGGTGAGCTGTTCCAGGGGCTTGGTGACGAAGTGGCGGATGAACAGGTAAATCATGGCCAGGAGCAACAGGCTGGCGGCAATGGCGGCAATGGTGATTTTCAGGCGGAAGGCGCTTACTTCCTCATTCACCTTGTCCAGGGACACCTTCATGCTCACCACCCCCAGCACCGAACCTTCCGGCGCCTGGTGGCACATGATGCAGTTTTTGCCCAGGTAATTGGTGGAAGCCAGGGTGGGATTGACCACGTGGAGGTAGCGGTTGCCGTCGCTTTCCTCTACGGCGGCAAAGGGCTTGCCGGTCTGCATCACCTGACGCTCAATGGCGTCCATGGGCCGATTGTCTTTTTTGTCCGGGCCGAAGACCTTGATCACCGCATCCCCACGAATGACGTGGAGATCCTTGATGACCGAGAGCTGCTTGATCTGGTCCAGAAACACTTCCCGCTGGCCCACGGTGCCGGTGATCATCATGCCGGTGAGACCGGCCATGGTCATTTCGTGAATGCTGCGAGAGAAGTCCATGGCCTGGTTGGTGACGGTGTCCCGATTGACGTCCGTTTCCCAGATGATCATGGTCGTCCAGACGGCCACCAGAACCAGCCAGATGGCTGCGGTCAAGCGAATCCAAATTTTCATATCGGCAATGCGAGCCATGCTCTCTCTCGGTGCAGCATTCAGGGTTTGTAGGAATAAGCTTATCTGACGAAAGTCATGCAGCCAAGTCTAGCTGTTGCATTGTGCCAGCCTTACCGTCCTCCTGCAAAAACACGCCGGTGCTGCGGACCTGGGCTTGCAACTGATTTTCCTCATCTTTTATGGCAAAGGGGGTGGCGGCGGAGGCCAGACTCAAGGCGCCGATCCCCAGATCGTGGAGACTGCGCAGCTGGTCCCGACCCTGGGCATCCTTGCTCAGGACCTGGAGCCGGTTGAATACCCGGTCCCCCGCGTCGATCCAGCCGTTGTGGTCCTCATCGTAGGCCGCCAGTTCCCCGTAGCCGTTACCGCTCGTCGGGCCGAACAGTTCGCTGCCATTGTCGATTTTGCCGTTGCCGTTCTTGTCCAGCACCAGGAAACCGCTGCCTCCGGTGGCGAAGGCCAGGTTTTCCATGTGGCCGTCGTTGTTCAGGTCAAACTGGAATTTCTGGTTGGTGAGTTCTGCGGCGCTGCCGCCGAAATTGAGCACCAGGGGGTCCTGGGTGGCCAGTCTATCCCCGGCCTGGATACGCACTTGGCTGGTTTCCTGGTAGCTGTACTGCATTTGCAGGGACAGGTCGAAGTGAATCTCCTGGCCGTCCGCCGTGTGCACCACCCCGCTGGCGGCCCAGTCGGTCTGTTCCCTTTCCGCGTAGCTTTCCCGGTACTGGTAATCCAGGCCGTAACCGGCGGAAGCCGGGGCGGTGGTGGTGGAGGTGGAACTGGCTTGGGCCGGGGCAGGCAGGCTGGCGTCCTGGGCCGGACCGGTGAGGTCGGCCAGGGAAAAGAGCTTGGCTTTATGGCCCGTGAGCATTTCCAGCATCATTTGAATCAGGGTGAGCTGGAGCTGGTTCCGATCCGTCACCGACAATTCCCCGGTCTGGGCCGCCAGACCGGCGGAGGATAGGGAAACGCTATCCGTGGGCCCAGGGCTAGGGCTGGCCGCGCCCGTCCCCCCGGCAGCCGAGGGCGTCCCGATCTGGTAGCGGAGCCGTTCTTCCACCTGCCATTGCTGGCTATAGCGGTGGGAGGTGGAAAAATTCAGGTTGGCGTCAGCGATTTTCATGGCGGTCCCTCGGCGAACGGAGTGGGCGCGGGGCAGCGGTGCGATGTCCCTACCATGCTTATCGGCCAACCCTGGGGATAGTTGAGTCAGAGCCCCAAATATCCTTGCCCGATTTGATCCGGGCCTGGCTTCGCCGGGGTTAGAGGTGGCCGTTGACCCAGGCGATGATGTTCGCCGTATCCAGGGCACCGGCCTGACGGGCAATTTCCCGGCCGTTTTGGAAAAGCATCAGGGTGGGAATGCTGCGGATGCCCAGGCGGGCCGCCAGGGCCTGGTTAGCTTCCGTATCCACCTTGGCCAGCCGCACCCGGGGCGCCAGGCGGGGCACGGCGGCGGCGAAGGCGGGGGCCATCATGCGGCAGGGGCCGCACCAGGGGGCCCAGAAATCCACCAGCAGGGGCAGGTCGTTATGGGCTAGCTGGCGTTCCAACCCCGCCTCATCCAGCACCATGGGCTGGTCCGGAAACAGGGGCGCATGGCAGCGGCCGCAACGGGGGGCGCTCTCCAGACGTTCCCTCGCCACCCGATTCACGGCTTGGCAATGGGGGCAGGGGAGGAGCAGGGCGGAGGTATCCATGGGGAGGGGCTTTCAATGGGGGGGAATAGGGCCAAGGTGGTGGCGCTCGGTGGCTTTTTCAAGCCGGGGGGCGGCGATACGTGGGCTGGTGCTGGGACGGATTCAGGGGGCAGGACGGACTTCGGGAGAGATTAGGGCGGATTTGGGATGAGTTCAGGGGAGCTCAGAGAAAAGCACCCCGCAGACCACGCCACGTCACCAGAGGCAGTTCCAGAGCCGAAATCCACCGGTGGAATCCCCCTGCGCTCCCGGCCCAGGCTGGCGCCAGCCCGGCTTCCGGGCTTACAGTTAACCGTCCCCGGCCGTGGCCGGACCTTCCTCCATTTTCTTTGCGGATTCCCATGTTTGCTGCTGCCCTGCGCCAGTCCCTGTTGGGGAACGGGGGCCAGGCCTCCCGTCCCATTGTCTGGCTGATCGGATTTTTCGCCTTCCTCAACGTTTATTCCATGCAGTCTGTGCTGCCCCTGGTGATGGGGGATTTCCACGCCTCTCCGGTGGAGGCTGGTGCGACGGTGGGGGCCACGGTGCTGGCCGTGGCCCTGGTTTCCCCCTTCATGGGCATGCTGTCCGACGCCTTGGGGCGGAAGCGCATTCTGTGCATTTCCCTCTTTGCTCTGACCCTGCCCACGGCCCTCATTCCGGCCATGGGGAGTCTGACCCTGGTGGTGATCATGCGTTTTCTCCAGGGCCTGGCCATTCCGGGCATTGTGGTGGTGCTCATGGCCTATATCGCGGAGGAATTCCGCTCCGGCGGGGTGGCCCGGATGACTACCGCCTATGTGGGGGGCACGGTCATGGGGGGCTTCTGCGGCCGGTTTATCACCGGTCATGCGGGCCATTTGCTGGGCTGGCGGGGGGCTTTTGTCACCCTGGCAGTGATGAATTTCCTCGGCGCCCTGCTGGCCCTGTGGCTGTTGCCCCCGTCCCGGCATTTTGTGGCCAATAAGGATGTGGGGGGCGCGTTCCGCACCCTGGGCCACCATCTTCACAATCCCCGCCTCCTGGCCGCCTGCGCTGTGGGCTTTTGCGTTCTCTTTTCCCTGGTGGGCACTTTCACCTACGTGAATGTGCTCCTCGCCTATCCCCCCTTTAACCTTTCCGCCGCCGGCCTGGCCAATGTGTTTTGCGTCTATCTGGTGGGGGTGGTGGTGACCCCCATGGCGGGCAAGGTGATTGTGCGTATCGGTTTCCTGCGCTCCCTGCTGGGGGCCCTTACCCTGTCCGCCGCCGGGCTGGCCCTGACCCTGCTGCCTTCCCTGGGGGCGGTGATTGTGGGGCTGGCCATTTGTTCTTCCGGGGTTTTTATCTGCCAGTCCGCCACCATCAGCTTTATTGCGGATAGCGTGAGCGAGGGCCGTTCCCTGGCCACGGGTTTGTACAACATGTCCTATTACGCTGGGGGCGCCGTGGGGGCCTGGTTGGCCGGCTTGGCCTTTGAAGCTTGGGGCTGGAGCGGTTCCGTGCTGTCCATTTTTGTGGTCCAGCTGCTGGCGGCCGGCGTTGCTTGGCAGGGCTGGCGGCGGCCCAAGACGGTGCTGGCCTAGAGGCCTTTCCCCTGGCGGAACCGGGGCTAAAAACGGGCCGGAAAGGCCCGTGGGACGGGGACCTTCCTGCCCGGGCTTATGGGGGGCGGCTTCCGCCTGCCCCCTATCGGGGAGCCCCTTGCAGCTTGGCTCGCAGGGCGGTGGCCGCCAGGGTGTCCTTGTCCCCTAGGGCTTGGGGCCAGCCCTGGAGATGTTCCAGCACCAGGGCCCCCAGGGCGGCGATCCAATCCGGCCGCTCATTGAGGCAGGGAATGTAGTGGAAGGTCTTGCCCCCGGCGGCCAGGAAGGTGGCCTTGCCTTCCATACCGATTTCTTCCAGGGTTTCCAGGCAGTCGGAGACAAAGCCGGGGCAGATCACATCCACCCGCTCCACCTTGGCCTTGGCCAGCTTTTCCAGAGTCGGGGCGGTGTAGGGCTGGAGCCACTGGGCCCGGCCGAAGCGGGACTGGAAGCAGACTTCCACCTGTTCCGGCGCCAGTTCCAGGCTTTCCCGGAGCAGGCGGGTGGTTTTCTGGCACTCGCAGTAATAGGGGTCCCCCTGGTCCAGGCTGCGCCGGGGCAGGCCGTGAAAGCTGATGAGCAGCCGGTAGGAGGGGCCGGGGCGCCCTTCCTGGCTCCAGAAATCCCGAACCTGGGCGGCCAGGGCGCCGATGTAGGCGGGATGGTCGTGAAAATTGCGGATATAGCGCAGTTCCGGCAGATTCCGGGTGCGGAGCAGGGGCTGGAAGACCCCGTCCAGGGCCGAGCCCGTGGTGCTGGCGGAAAACTGGGGATAGAGGGGCAGAATCAGCAGACGCTGGCAGCCCTTGGCCTTGAGCTGGGCCAAAACTTCCCCCACGGCCGGTTGGCCATAGCGCATGGCGTAGGCCACTTCCAGGGCGTCCTGGCCCTGTTCCCCGAGCCAGCCC
Organism: Rhodocyclaceae bacterium; assembly: GCA_041907765.1. GTDB lineage: Bacteria > Pseudomonadota > Gammaproteobacteria > Burkholderiales > Rhodocyclaceae > Azospira. The sequence goes on from JAYRGQ010000005.1 coordinate 27,257, forward strand.
TTGAGGAGCTTGGCCTGCTTTTCCGTATGCACCCGCAGGGGCGAGCCTTCCGGCGTCCACACGGCGGCGTATTTGGCGGCGGATTTCTTCGGCCGGGTATTGAGGATGATGCCGTTCAGAATCAGCCACCACAGGGCCCGGGGCAGCTCCACCACCCGGGGGTCGGAGAGGAACTGTTTCAGGTAGCGGCGCAGGGCCACCGGCGTGGGGGCGTCCGGGGTGCCCAGGTTGAGCAGCAGAACCCCGGTGCGGGCAGGCTGGTCGTGGCGATGGGGGGGCTCGGGAAAATAGGCGGACATGGCAATGGGTCTCCAAAAAGCCTGGGCGGCAGGGGAGAAACGGGGGGCAAGCCCGGCTAGGAGCCGGACTGGTAGGTGAGGGCGCTGGAGAGGAGCTTGGCGGTGATGTCCACGATGGGAATGACCCGGTCGTAGGCCATGCGGGTGGGGCCGATGACCCCCACGGAGCCGACGATGCGGCCATTCACCTCGTAGGGGGCGGTGACCACGCTGCATTCGTCCAGGGGGGCCAGACCGGATTCGCCGCCGATGTAAATCTGTACCCCCTCGGCCCGGTTGGAAATATCCAGGAGCTTGACCAGACCGGTCTTTTGCTCGAAGAGATCAAAGAGTTCCCGGAGGCGGCGCATGTCGGAGGATAGGTCTTCCACCTCCAGCAGGTTTTTTTCCCCGCTGATCACGTACTGATCCCGGGGGGCGCCCAGGGCCTCGCCCCCCGCTTCCAGGGTGGCGGCCATGAGGGCCTGCATGTCCTGGCGCAGGCGTTGCAATTCCTCGGACAGGCGCTGACGGATCTGGTCGAAATTGAGTCCGGCGAAATTCTGATTCAGGTAATTGGCTGCCGCCACCAGCTCGGAAGCCTTGTAGGGCCGGTCAGTGAAAAGAATGCGGTTCTGCACGTCCCCGTCCGTGGTGACGATGATGAGCAGGGTGCGCTTTTCTGAGAGGCCGAGGAATTCGATCTGGCGGATTTGGGGGGACGGGCGCTGGGGCGCCATGACCACCCCGGCGAAATTGGTCAGGCCGGAGAGGAGCTGGGAGGCGCTGTTGATCAGCTGCTGGGGCTGGGCCGGGTGGAGGTGGCCTTCAATGGCCTGGATTTGCCGTTCCGCCAGGGGCTGAACCGTGAGCAGGCTATCCACGAAGACCCGGTAGCCCCGGGGGGTGGGAATGCGTCCGGCGGAGGTGTGGGGGCTGGTGATAAAGCCCATGTCCTCCAGGTCCGCCATCACATTGCGCACCGTGGCCGGAGACAGGTCCAGGCCGGAGGCCTTGGACAGGGCCCGGGAGCCCACGGGCTGGCCCTCGATCACGTAGCGTTCGACCAGGGTCTTGAGCAGGATGCGGGCGCGTTTATCAAGCATGGCGGTGATTTTACCCAAATTCTCCCCACTGACCAGTGCCGGCCCGCGGGGGCGGCGGAGCGGCGGCTGGCGGGGTTTTATGGTTTAATTCCCCCCATGCATAACTCTCCAACCCGCTCCCCCTCTGCTTTTCGGACCATTGCCCTGATCGGGCGCTACCACAGTCCGGAGGTGGCCGAATCCCTCCGTGCCCTGGGCCGATTTTTGAGCCAGCGGGGCGTGGTGATCGTGGTGGAGAGCGATACCGCCCGTAATGTGGGGGGGGATTTGCCCTGGGAAGTGAAGGATTTCCCCGCCATCGGCCAGGACGCGGATCTGGCCATTGTTCTGGGGGGGGACGGCACCATGCTCAATGCGGCTCGCCAGCTGGCCCCCTTCCGGGTGCCCCTGGTGGGGGTGAATCAGGGCCGTCTGGGCTTTATGACCGATATCGGCCGCCACGACATGTTGAGCTGCATGGAAGACCTGCTGGAAGGCCGCTTCACCCGGGATGAACGCCTGGTGCTGGCCGCCGTGGTAAGCCGGGACGGCAAGGACATCTGCGTTAATCAGGCCCTGAACGATGTGGTGGTGGATAAGGGCGCCATCGGCAAAATGATCGAATTCGAGCTCTTCATTGACGGGGAGTTCATCTATCACCTGCGGGCCGACGGCCTTATCGTCTCCACCCCCACGGGCTCCACCGCCTACGCCTTGTCCGCCAACGGCCCCATTCTCCATCCCAATCTGGGGGGCATTGCCCTGGTGCCCCTCTGCCCCCACGCCCTGACCAACCGGCCGGTGACCGTCTCCGAGCGCTGCGACATCGAGTTGCGCATTACCCATGCCGCCGACGCCCGGGTCCACTTCGACGGCCAGCTGACCTTTGACCTGAAGCGGGGGGATTGCGTCCATATGCGCAAGGCCTCCCACAGCACCTGCTTCCTCCATCCCCCCGGTTACAGCTATTTCGCCATGCTGCGTCAGAAGTTGCAGTGGAGCGAACGCCCCAAAGGAGTTTGACTGCCATGTTGCGCCGCTTGTCCATACGGGATTTTGTGCTGGTGGATCGCCTGGAACTGGAATTTGCCACCGGTTTCGGCGCCCTCACCGGGGAGACCGGCGCCGGTAAATCCATCCTGGTGGATGCCCTGGCCTTTGTGCTGGGGGAACGGGCGGACAGCGGGCTTCTGCGCAGCGGTGCGGAGCGCATGGAAGTGGCCGCCGAATTTGACGGGGCGGACGGGGGCCATGCCACCGATCTGGCCGCCTGGCTGCGGGACAACGATTTTTCTCCGGCGGATGCGGGGGAACCCTTGCTGCTGCGCCGGGTGCTGGACGGCAATGGCCGCTCCCGGGCCTATATCAACGGTTCCGCCGCCACCTTGCAGCAGCTGCGCCAGGTGGCGGAATGGCTGGTGGATATCCACGGCCAGCACGCCCATCAATCCTTGTTGCGCCACGAGGTACAGCGGCATCTGGTGGATGCCCATGGGGGGGCCAGCGATTTGGCCCGGCAGGTGGCCTCCGCCTGGAAAAGCTGGCGGGACGCCCAATCCGCCCTGGAAGCGGCGGCCCGGGGCGGCGAAGCCCTGCGTCGGGAGCGGGAACAGCTGGAATGGCAGGTGCAGGAGCTGGAAGCCCTGGGTTTCAGCCCGGAAGAATGGAGTGAGCTGAACCAGGAACATCTGCGCCTCTCCCACGCCGCCTCCCTTCTGGAAGGGGCCCAGTTTTCCCTGGGGCTCTTGAGCGAAGGGGAGGAGGCCTGTGAAGCCCGCATCGGCGCCGTGGCCGGGCGTCTGGAAGATTTGAGCGAATACGATCCGGCCTTGGCCGAAGTGCTGGCCCTGGTCCAGTCGGCCCAGGCGGAGCTGGGGGAAGGGGTTTCCGCCCTGCGCCGCTACGCGGACCGGGTGGATTTGGACCCCCAACGGCTGCGGGAAGTGGAAGGTCGCCTGGAAGCGGTGATTTCCCTGGCCCGCAAATACCGGGTGACGCCGGAGGGCTTGCCCGAGTTGCTGGGGGAAAGCCAGGCCCGCCTGCAAGCCTTAGGGGACGCGGCCAATCTGGAGGTGCTGGAAAGCCGGGCCCAGGCCGCCGCCGCCCATTACCGAGAGCTGGCCCAGGCCCTGTCCCGGGCTCGGCAAACGGCGGCCCAGGACCTTTCCGCCGCTGTGAGCGCCTCCATGCAGGAACTGGCCCTGGGGGGTGGTCACTTTCAGGTGGCCCTGGTGCCCCAGGAAGAAGGCTCGGCCAGCGGTCTGGAACAGGTGGAATTCCGCATTGCCGGTTTGGCGGGCAACGAGCCCCGGCCCCTGGCCAAGGTGGCCTCCGGGGGCGAACTATCCCGCATCAGCCTGGCTATTCAGGTGGTGACCAGCCGCCAGGCTAGCGTCCCCACCCTGATTTTCGACGAAGTGGATGTGGGCATCGGCGGCGGGGTGGCCGAGGTGGTGGGGCGTCTGCTCCATCGTCTGGGGGAAGAGCGCCAGGTGTTGTGCGTTACCCACCTGCCCCAGGTGGCGGCCCGGGCCGATTGGCAATGGCAGGTGGCCAAATCCCGGAGCGGTGACACGGTCACCAGCCGGGTGTCTGTGCTGGACAAGTCGGGCCGGGTGGAAGAAATCGCCCGCATGCTGGGGGGGGTAGAAATCACCGCCACCACCCGTCGCCACGCCAAGGAATTACTGGAAGGCTAGGCGTCCCGGCCTAGCCCGGGGAGAAACAGCGGGGAAGGGGCGCGGTTGGCTGATCTCCTGTCCCGCCGGGCCTGTTAAAACGCCTCTCAACGGGCTTGGGCTGTTGCCGGGAAAAGGGGCGGGGCGGCGGAACCGGCTTGGAAAAAGTCCGCTCCTTGGCTAGTATGAAACATCCCTCTTTGCTTATTTTTTGGACCTGCCGCCATGGCCCTGGCTGGGATTGTCTCCACTACCCCATCTGCCCTAGCCGCCCTTCCCCTGAACCGGAACGGCGGCCAAGGGGCGTACACACCGGCGGCGGAGAGCGGGGCGGAGGCCGGGGTTCAGGTGACCCTGGGGCAGGGCGGTCAGGGGGAATGGTCCGGCGGCTATAGCGCCCTGGGAGCCTCGTCCCCAGCCTCGGGTGCGACCGGATCCGCCGCCTCCACCGCCGCCAACGACGCGGCTGCAAGCTCCAGTCAAAAAGGGGCGGACGGTTCTTCTAAGTCCGGCGATTCAGGGGCCGCCGACAAGGCTGCCTCGTCGGGAACCACTACCACGGCCAGTGGCAAAAAGCTGACGCCGGCCCAGGAAGAAGATGTGACCAAGCTCCAGGCCCTGGACAAGGCGGTGCGGGCCCACGAGCAAGCCCATATGGCGGCCGGGGGCGGCCTGGTGCGGGGTGGTGCTTCCTTTTCCTATGAGCGGGGGCCGGACGGTCAGTCCTACGCGGTGGGAGGGGAGGTGTCCATCGACACGGCTCCGGGGAGCACCCCGGCGGACACCATAGCCAAAGCCCAGCAAATTCAGGCGGCGGCCCTGGCCCCCGCCGATCCATCTTCCCAGGATCGGGCCGTGGCGGCCGCCGCTGCCCAGATGGAAGCCCGAGCCCGGGAAGAACAGAGCCGCCAGCAGGTGGCTCCCGTAGGGGGCGGCAGCGCCAATAAGGGCAATGGCTCGCCCCAGGCGGGGCGCCAGGGAGCGGCGGCCTACGGGGCCCAGCAGACGGGGATGACGGGGGCGGCCCAGACCTCTTTCAGCGCCTTCGCTTGAGGGCGGCTTGGGAGGCTGCTGGGGGCGTAGGGGGAAACGGGGCCGGTCCGCCTCTTAGCGGGCCGCCAGTTCTGCGGCGATGGGGGAAAGGCGCCGTTGCAGCACTTCTTCAATGATCCCCTGTTCCCGCAAGCGTTCCACCGCCTGGCGCAGCTTGGGGGCTTGACGTTGCAGGGGGGATTGCTTGGCGAGGACCACCCAGACTTCCTGACGTTGGAGACTAAGCCGGGTGAAGCTGGCCGGGCCCAGGCCCCGCTTACGCAGGTGGTAATTGAGGGACAGGCCGCCCCCCACAATGGCGTCCAGCCGTCCCGCCAAGAACATATCCACCAGGGCTTCGTAGTCCCGGACTTCCAAACGAGTAAAGGCGCCCCCGTCCCCGTTACCGGGCAGCAGATGGGTGTCCTTGATGACGCCGACCCGCAGATTACGCAGATCGTCCCGGTTGCGGAGCGGGGTGCCGGGCCGGGCCAGGGCCACCGCCTCGAAGCTGAAGAGGGGGGCCAGATATTCCACATAGCCCTCCTGTTCCTCACTGCGGATTACATAGGCCAGATCACAGTCCCCCTGGCGCAAATCCCGGTCGAGGCGGAAATAGGGCTGGAGTGAGGGCCGCAGGCTGATGCCGCTTTCCCGCTCCAGGGCCTGGTTGATGTCCAGGAGAATGCCGGTGGGGACAAAGTGGTGCCCGCCCGCCTTGGCGTAATAGCTCCAGGGCTCGGTGAGGGGCATGCCCACTTTGCCCGTGGGGCCGCCCAGGGCTTGCCAGGAGGCGAGACAGAGCAGGAATAGCAGGGGGAGACGGAAGGAAAACATCAGGGTAGAGGGAAACTCTCTATGACGTTAGTCATAAAAACCTATACCCTAATGCTCCAGGAGTCAAGGAAGAAACGCGGGGGAGTCGCGATGGCTAGGGACGGCCAGACCGGGGGAAAAGGGGGTTAGCCCAGGTGTCGGGGCTTGCCATCCCCCTGATTGCGGTGGGGGCAGTTTTCCTTGACGCAGTCCACGTAGAGATACAGCTCGTGTTCCTGGATCACGAAGCCCCGTTCCTTGGCGATCTTGGCCTGACGCCGCTCGATTTCCGGATCGTGGAATTCTTCCACCCGGCCGCAGTTGAGGCAGACCAGGTGATCGTGGTGATTGCCCTGGTTCAGCTCGAAAACCGCCTTGCCCGCCTCAAAATAATGGCGTTGCAGCAGCCCGGCCTGTTCGAATTGGGTCAGCACCCGGTAAACCGTGGCCAGGCCGATATCCATGCCTTCCCCAATCAGCAACTTATAGACGTCTTCGGCCGACAGGTGCCGTACGGCGCAGTTTTCGAAGAGCTCGAGAATTTTCAGGCGGGGAAAAGTGGCCTTTAGACCGATGTTTTTTAAGCTCTGGGAGTTGCTCATGTCGCACCCTGTTTTAAGTCGGGAAAGGTCTTTTTAGGCTATGATATACCGATTCGCCTAGCTTGGACATCGCTGGAAAACAGCGTTTAGCCGCATGATTCCTTCTTTTTCCTGCCATTTTTCTACCCGTTCCCTGTTTTTCGCCACCGGCGTGGCTGTCTTTGGACTGGTGGGCTGCTCCCATGTTCCCCGGGTGGTGACGGAGTACAAAATCGACGTCCAGCAGGGTAACTACATTACCCAGGACATGATCGCCCAGCTGCGCCCCGGCCTTTCCAAGGATCAGGTGCGCTACATCCTGGGCACCCCCTTATTGACGGACATTTTCCACGGGGAGCGGTGGGATTACCTTTATCGCCTGGAAAAGGGTAAGACCGGGGAAGTGGAAAGCCGGAAATTCTCCGTCTTCTTCACGGACGGCGTGTTGGCCCGGGTCAGCGGTGACGTGGTTGCCGCCCAGCCAGCCAAGGAAGGGGAGGGCGCTGCTGGGGACCCCGATAACGCCTCCAAGCAGCGGGTGGTGGATTTGGGCTCTATTCCGGCGGACGGCAGCGTGACGCCGCCGCCCCTGGAACAAAAGGGCTTTTTTGGCAAATTGATGGAAAAGGTTGGTTTGTAAGCAATGACTGCACTGAATATCGCGGTGGCCGGCGCCTCCGGTCGCATGGGTCGGATGTTGATTGAAGCCACTTTGCAGGACGGGGCGGCCAAGCTTGCCGCCGCCTTTGACCGACCGGGTAGCCCGGCGGTGGGCAAGGATGCGGGGGAAGCCCTGGGGGTGCAAACCGGGGTGGCTATTGGGGATCAGCCAGAAGCGGCTATTGCCCAGGCGACCTGCCTGATCGACTTCACCCGCCCGGAAGGTACCCTGGAACATCTGGCGCTGTGCCGTCGTCACGGGGTGGCCATGGTGATCGGCACCACTGGCTTTGACGAAGCGGGTAAGGCGGCCATTGCCGCCGCCGCCCAGGAAATTCCCGTGGTTTTCGCCCCCAACATGGCGGTGGGGGTGAACCTGGTGTTCAAGCTCCTGGATACGGCGGCCCGGATTCTCAACGAAGGCTACGATATCGAAGTGGTGGAAGCCCACCACCGGCACAAGGTGGATGCCCCCTCCGGTACCGCCCTGCGCATGGGCGAAGTGGTGGCCCAGGCTTTGGGCCGGGATCTGGCGGATTGCGCCGTCTATGGCCGGGAAGGGGTGACCGGGGAACGGGATCCTTCCACCATCGGCTTCGCCACGGTGCGGGGTGGGGACATCGTGGGGGATCATACGGTGATGTTCTGCGGCCTCGGCGAACGGGTGGAAATCTCCCACAAGGCCAGCAGCCGCATGACCTTTGCCATGGGTAGCCTGCGGGCGGCCCGTTTCCTGGCGGAAAAGAAAAACGGCCTCTTCGACATGCAGGACGTGCTGGGGCTGCGCTAAACCCCTCCCTTGACCCCTGGGGGTAGGCCGGGAAAAGCGCCCGGTTTGCCCGATAGAGGGGCTCTCCGGTATAATAAGAAGGTTAAAAATCAAAATCGTGTAAGCGGGAAGGCGTCTGTCCATCCCGCTTTCCGTATAAGCACCACCGTCCCCGTCATCGCTCGATACGGGAGGGGTGCGTCTAGCGCCGGAGTGTTGAGTGTCCTTGCTTCCCACCTTTCCGCCAGCCCTGCTTGCTCTCGCCGATGGAACCGTGTTTCGCGGTTATGCCATCGGTGCAGAAGGTTCGAGCACGGGTGAGGTCGTCTTCAATACGGCTATGACCGGGTATCAGGAAATCCTGACGGACCCGTCCTATTGCCGCCAAATCGTCACCCTAACCTATCCCCATATCGGCAACACGGGCTGCAATGCCGAGGATTTCGAGTCCCGGGCGAATTTTGCCGCCGGGCTGGTGATCCGGGAATTGCCTGTTCAGGCGTCCAACTGGCGGATGAGCCAGACCCTGCCGGAATACCTGAAGCAGTACGGTATTGTGGCTATTGCGGGCATCGATACCCGCAAGCTGACCCGCCTGCTGCGGGAAAAGGGTGCCCAGGCCGGTTGTGTCATGGCGGGCGCCAATCTGGACGAAGCTGCCGCCGTGGCCCAGGCTCGGGCTTTTCCGGGCTTGGCCGGGATGGATCTGGCCAAGGTGGTCAGCGCGGAACAGCCCTACGCCTGGAGCGAAGGGGAGTGGGACCTGAAGGCCGGTTACCGGCCCGTGGAAAAGCGCCCCTTCAAAGTGGTGGCCTACGATTTCGGCATTAAGCGCAATATCCTGCGCATGTTGGCCAGCCGGGGCTGCGATGTGGAAGTGGTGCCGGCCCAGACGCCAGCCCAAGACGTGCTGGCTCGCCAACCGGACGGGGTTTTCCTGTCCAACGGCCCGGGGGATCCGGAACCCTGTGATTACGCGATTCAGGCCATTCAGGAAGTGTTGGCCGCCAAGGTGCCCACCTTCGGTATTTGCCTGGGCCACCAGTTGCTGGCCCTGGCCTCCGGCGCCAAGACCGTGAAAATGAAATTCGGCCACCACGGCGCCAATCACCCGGTGAAGGATCTGGAAACCGGTCAGGTGTTGATTACCAGCCAGAACCACGGTTTTGCCGTGGATCAGGCCACCCTGCCGGCCAATCTCAAGGCCACCCACGTTTCCCTCTTCGACGGTTCCCTGCAAGGCGTCTCCCGTACCGATGTGCCCGCGTTCTCCTTCCAGGGGCACCCGGAAGCCAGCCCGGGTCCCCATGACCTGGCCTATCTGTTCGATCGGTTCATTCGGCTGATGCAAGACAAAAAGGCGGAAAATGCCTAAGCGTAACGACATCAAAAGCATTCTTATCATTGGGGCGGGCCCGATCGTCATCGGTCAGGCCTGCGAGTTCGACTATTCCGGCGCCCAGGCCTGTAAGGCTCTGAAGGCCGAGGGTTACAAGGTCATCCTGGTCAATTCCAATCCGGCCACCATCATGACCGACCCGGCCACGGCGGACGTGACCTATATCGAACCCATCACCTGGAAGGTGGTGGAAAAGATTATTGAAAAGGAACGTCCCGATGCCCTGCTGCCCACCATGGGCGGCCAAACGGCCCTGAATTGCGCCCTGGACCTGGCCAAGCACGGCGTGCTGGACAAGTACGGCGTGGAAATGATCGGCGCCTCCCGGGATGCCATCGATAAGGCTGAAGACCGGGAAAAATTTAAGGCGGCCATGACCAAAATCGGTCTGGGCTCCGCCCGTTCCGCCGTGGCCCATTCCATGGAAGAAGCCTTCCAGGTTCAGGCCATGATCGGCTTCCCCACCATCATCCGTCCTTCTTTTACCCTGGGCGGCTCTGGCGGCGGTATTGCCTATAACCGGGAAGAATTTGTCACCATTTGCGAACGGGGCCTGGAAGCCTCCCCGACCAAGGAATTGCTCATCGAGGAATCCCTGATCGGCTGGAAAGAGTTCGAAATGGAAGTGGTGCGGGACAAGAAGGACAACTGCATCATTGTCTGCTCCATCGAAAACCTGGACCCCATGGGGGTGCATACGGGGGACTCCATCACCGTGGCCCCCATCCAGACCCTGACGGACAAGGAATACCAGATCATGCGCGACGCTTCCGTCGCCGTGCTGCGTGAAATCGGGGTGGATACGGGCGGTTCCAACGTCCAGTTCGCCATCAATCCCAAGGACGGCCGGATGATCGTCATTGAGATGAATCCCCGGGTGTCCCGTTCCTCCGCTCTGGCCTCCAAGGCCACCGGCTTCCCCATCGCCAAGGTGGCGGCCAAGCTGGCCGTGGGTTACACCCTGGACGAACTGGCCAATGAAATTACCGGAGGCAAGACGCCGGCGTCTTTCGAACCGTCCATCGACTACGTGGTGACCAAGGTCCCCCGTTTTGCCTTCGAAAAATTCCCCCAAGCCGATTCCCATCTGACGACCCAGATGAAGTCCGTCGGGGAAGTCATGGCCATTGGTCGGACCTTCCAGGAATCCCTGCAAAAGGCCCTGCGTGGCCTGGAAGTGGGGGTGGATGGTTTCGACGAAAAGAGTTCGGATCGGGAAACCATCGAAACCGCCCTGGCCGAGCCCGGCCCGGAACGGATCTGGTACGTGGGTGACGCTTTCCGCCTGGGGTTGAGCCTGGAGGACATCCAGCGTTTGACCCATATTGATCCCTGGTTCCTGGCCCAGATCGAAGACCTGCACCGCAAGTCCGAGGCGGTTCAGGGCCGTACCCTGGATAGCCTGAGCACCCCGGAAATGCTGGCCCTGAAAAAGGCTGGTTTCTCCGACAAGCGTCTGGCCAAGCTCATGGGCACCACCCAGACCGCGGTGCGGGAGCGGCGTCATGCCCTGGCTGTGCGTCCGGTCTATAAGCGGGTGGATACCTGTGCGGCAGAATTCTCCACGGACACCGCCTATCTCTATTCCTCCTATGAGGAAGAGTGCGAAGCCCAGCCTAGCGCCAAGAAAAAGATCATGGTGCTGGGCGGCGGCCCGAACCGGATCGGCCAGGGGATTGAGTTCGACTACTGCTGCGTCCATGCCTCCATGGCCATGCGGGAAGACGGCTACGAGACCATCATGGTCAATTGCAATCCGGAAACCGTGTCCACCGACTACGATACTTCCGATCGCCTGTATTTCGAGCCCCTGACCCTGGAAGATGTGCTGGAAGTGGTCCATGTGGAAAAGCCCGTGGGCGTGATCGTCCAGTACGGCGGCCAAACCCCCTTGAAATTGGCTCGGGACCTGGAAGCCAACGGGGTGCCCATTATTGGTACCAGCCCGGACATGATCGACGCGGCGGAAGACCGGGAACGGTTCCAAAAGCTGCTCAACGATCTGGGCCTGAAACAGCCGCCCAACCGCACCGCCCGGACCGAGGCGGATGCCCTGGCCCTGGCTCAGGAAATCGGCTATCCCCTGGTGGTGCGTCCCTCCTACGTGCTGGGCGGCCGGGCCATGGAAATCGTCCATCAACAGGCCGATCTGGAACGCTACATGCGGGAAGCGGTGAAGGTTTCCAACGATTCCCCCGTGCTGCTGGACCGTTTCTTAAACGATGCCTGCGAAGTGGATGTGGATGCCCTGTCCGACGGTCAGGAAGTGATCATCGGCGGGGTCATGGAGCACATCGAACAAGCCGGGGTCCACTCCGGTGACTCCGCCTGCTCCCTGCCCCCTTACTCCCTGTCTCCGGCGATTCAGGACGAATTGCGGCGCCAGACCAAGCTCATGGCCAAGGCCCTCAACGTTTGTGGCCTCATGAACGTGCAATTCGCCATTCAGGGCGATACGGTTTTCGTTCTGGAAGTGAATCCCCGGGCCTCCCGTACCGTGCCTTTCGTTTCCAAGGCCACCGGCCTGCAACTGGCCAAGATCGCCGCCCGCTGCATGGTGGGCCAAAGCTTGGCCAGCCAGGGGGTGACCAAGGAAATGATTCCTCCCTATTTCGCGGTGAAGGAAGCCGTATTCCCCTTCGTCAAATTCCCGGGGGTGGATACCATCCTGGGGCCGGAAATGAAGTCCACCGGGGAAGTAATGGGGGTGGGGGAAACCTTTGCCGAAGCCTTCGTGAAGAGCCAGTTGGCGGCCGGCGTACGGCTGCCCACCGGAGGCAAGGTCTTCCTTTCCGTCAAGGATTCGGACAAGGCCAAGGCCGTGGATGTGGCGCGGGATCTCCAGGCCGCAGGCTTCTCCATCCTGGCTACCCGGGGTACCGCAAACGCCATTCAGGCGGCGGGCATTCCGGTGACCGTGGTCAATAAGGTGACGGAAGGCCGTCCTCACGTGGTGGACATGATCAAGAACAATGAAATTGCCCTGATCATCAACACCGTGGATGAAAAGCGGCAGGCCATCGCCGATTCCCGTTCCATCCGGACCTCCGGTCTGGCGGCCCGGGTGACCATCTACACCACCCTGTGGGGCGCCGAGGCCGCCGCTGCTGGTATTCGCCAGGGCGGGGAGCTGCGGGTGTACCCGATTCAGGGTTTGCACGCTAAACTTCACTAATCCTTCTTTTCAGCCGCCGGACGTCCCGCCTCGCGGGCGCCGGCGGTTTTGCTTTGATTGAGAACGCTATGAGTAAGACTCCCTTGACCGTGGCCGGGGCCGAGAAGCTCCGTGCCGAGCTGCATCATTTGAAGACCGTGGAACGGCCCAATGTGATTGCCGCTATCGCGGAAGCCCGTTCCCACGGGGACCTGTCCGAAAACGCGGAATACGACGCGGCCAAGGAAAAGCAGGGCTTCGTGGAAGGGCGCATCCAGGAGGTGGAGGCCAAGCTCTCCAATGCCCAGGTGGTGGATCCTTTGACCCTGGATGCGGACGGGCGCTGTGTTTTCGGCGCCACCGTGGATCTGGAAGATCAGGATAGCGGCGACCAGGTGACCTACCAGATCGTCGGCGAGGATGAGGCGGACATTAAGAAGGGCAAGATTTCCTACGTCTCCCCCCTGGCCCGGGCCGTGATCGGCAAATACGCAGGGGACCTGGTCCAGGTTCAGACGCCGGGGGGCATTCGGGAATACGAAGTCCTGGACGTCCGTTACCAGTAAGCGCCATGGGGCCCGGATCTGCCTGGTTGCACGGCCTGCGTCGGCTACTGCTCACCGCCTGGGTGGGCGGCCTCTGGGGCGTGGGTTATGTGGTGGCCCCCATCCTCTTCCAGGTGGCCCCCAGCCGGGTCTTGGCCGGGGAAATCGCCGGTCATTGCTTCTGGTGGATAGGGGTGATCGGTCTGGTCTGCGGGGCCCTGTTGCTGCCCTTGGCCCTGACGGCACCTCCTTCCCGAGCCCGTGCCCGGGGCGTGGCCCTGGTGCTGATACTGGCGGGGGGAAGCCTGCTCCAGCTTTTCTATTTTCAGCCCCATATCGCCGCCATTAAGGCCGCCATCGGTCCCGTGGATCCAGCCTTGAGCCCGGCCGCCGACCTATTCGCCCGGTGGCATGGCCTATCCAGCGTGGCCTATCTGTTGCAAAGCCTGGCGGGCGCCCTGTTGGTCGCTTGGGGGGAAGCCCCCTGGCGGGGGCGGTAGAGGAAAGGCGGAAGGCTTAGCTCTGAAAGCTGCGCTTGCTGCGGCGCTGATTCTTTCCCGGGGTCCGGCGGGCCGTTGCGGCAGCCTGGGCCTCTTCGGGAGCGGGGCGGTAAACCACCAGCAGCTTGCCGATATGTTGCACGGGGGCTGCATCCAGTTGGGTGCAGATATCGTTCAGGTATTGTTCCCGAACTTCCCGATCATCGTTATAAACCCGCACCTTGATTAACTCGTGGCTTTTCAGGTTGGCGTCAATTTCTTTCAGCACATTTTCCGTGAGGCCGTGCTGGCTGATGCTGACGACGGGATTGAGGGCGTGGGCGAGGGCTTTAAGGGCGCGCCGTTGTACGGGGGAGAGGGAAAGCATGGGAACTACCTGTTTCAAAAAGCGGATTCTAGCGGATGGCACGTACTAAGACTAGCAAAGCGTGGATGCACGAACACGTGACGGATCAATTCGTGCAGCGGGCCAAGGCCGAAGGCTGGCGTTCCCGGGCGGCGTTCAAGCTCATGGAGATTGACGAAAAGGACAAGCTCCTGAAGCCCGGGGAAATCGTGGTGGATCTGGGGGCGGCCCCCGGGGGCTGGTCCCAGGTGGCGGGGCGCCGCATCGGCGACCATGGCCGGGTGTTCGCCATCGATCTGTTGGAAATGGGGGGCCTGCCCGGGGTGGACTTCCTCCAGGGGGATTTCCGCGACGAAGAGGTGCTGCGCCGCTTTGAAGCCATGGTGGGAGATCGTCCGGTCAGTCTTGTACTTTCCGATATGGCCCCCAATATATCCGGTATTCCCACCTCCGATCAGGCCCGTTCCATCTATCTCTGTGAATTGGCAATGGATTTTGCCAAAACCCATTTGAAACCGGACGGCGCTTTTTTGGTCAAAGTATTTCAGGGAGAAGGGTTTGACGAATTCCTGCGAGCCATGCGGGAAAGCTTTCAGACCGTGCAGACCCGTAAGCCAAAATCCTCCCGGGATCGGAGCGCGGAACTCTATTTGCTGGGGCGTCGCCCCCGGCGCAGCTGAGCTTTAGAGGCGTCCCTGTCTTGTGGCGGAGGCATTTCGGTTTAGAATGAAACCTTTGTAGCAGTCGGTCGCCAGGCGCGGCAAGAGGAGCAAACTTGAACAATATGCTGAAAAACTTGGCTATCTGGCTGGTGATCGGTCTGGTGCTCATGACCATCTTCAACCAGTTCAACAACCGCCAGGCGGCCCAGAACTCCATTGATTATTCCCAATTCATCGAAGAGGTGAAGCAGGGGCATATTTCCAAGGTGGTGATCGAGGGCCGGGTGCTCAAGGCCACCACGCCTGAGGGCAAAAAACTCACTTCCTACGCGCCCCCCGACCTCTGGCTGGTCTCCGACCTGTTGAAGAGCGGTGTGCGGATCGAGGCCAAGCCGGAAGAAGAACCTTCCATGCTGATGAATATTTTCGTCAGCTGGTTCCCCATGTTGCTGCTCATCGGCGTCTGGGTGTTTTTCATGCGTCAGATGCAGGGCGGTGGCAAGGGCGGTGCCTTTTCCTTCGGCAAGTCCCGGGCCCGGATGCTGGATGAATCCAATAACAGCATTACCTTTGCCGACGTGGCTGGCTGCGATGAAGCCAAGGAAGAAGTGTCTGAACTGGTGGATTTCCTGAAAGATCCCTCCAAGTTCCAGAAGCTGGGCGGCCGTATTCCCAAGGGGGTGCTCATGGTGGGTAGCCCGGGGACGGGGAAAACCTTGCTGGCCCGGGCCATTGCCGGGGAAGCCAAGGTGCCCTTTTTCTCCATTTCCGGTTCGGACTTTGTGGAAATGTTCGTCGGTGTGGGGGCGGCCCGGGTACGGGACATGTTCGAGAACGCCAAGAAACATGCCCCCTGCATCCTCTTTATTGACGAAATTGACGCGGTGGGCCGGCAGCGGGGCGCAGGCCTGGGCGGTGGCAACGACGAACGGGAACAAACCCTGAATCAGCTGCTGGTGGAAATGGACGGTTTCGAAGGCCATACGGGCATTATCGTGATCGCCGCCACCAACCGGCCCGACGTGCTGGATCCGGCCCTGCTGCGGCCCGGCCGGTTTGACCGCCAAGTAGTGGTGCCCCTGCCCGATATCCGGGGCCGGGAAGAAATCCTCAAGGTCCATATCCGCAAGGTGCCCGTGGCTGGTGATGTGCGGGCGGACATTCTGGCCCGGGGCACTCCCGGCTTTTCCGGGGCCGATCTGGCGAATCTGGTCAATGAAGCCGCCCTTTTTGCTGCCCGCAGCAACAAGCGGTTGGTGGATATGGAAGACTTCGAAAAGGCCAAGGATAAGATCATGATGGGCGCCGAACGGCGCAGCATGGCCATGAGCGAGGACGAAAAGCGCAACACCGCTTACCACGAGTCCGGCCACGCCGTGGTGGCCAAGCTGGTGCCCAAGTCCGATCCGGTGCACAAGGTCACCATCATTCCCCGGGGCCGGGCTCTGGGCCTCACCATGCAGCTGCCTGAGCAGGACCGCTACGCCTATGACCGGGAATACCTGATGAGCCGTATTGCGGTGCTCTTCGGTGGCCGGGTGGCGGAAGAGCTGTTCATGCACCAGATGACCACCGGGGCTTCCAACGACTTTGAACGGGCCACCCAGATGGCTCGGGACATGGTCACCCGCTACGGCATGTCCGATGTGCTGGGCCCCATGGTTTACGGGGAAAATGAAGGGGAGGTGTTCCTGGGCCGCTCCGTCACTACCCACAAGAACCTGTCCGAAACCACCATGCAGGCGGTGGATAAGGAAATCCGCCGCATCATTGACCAGCAGTACGAGCTGGCCAAGCGCCTGCTGGAGGAAAACCGGGATAAGGTGGAAGCCATGGCCGGGGCCCTGCTGGAATGGGAAACCATCGATGCGGACCAGATCAGCGACATCATGGAAGGCAAGCCGCCCCGTCCTCCCAAACAGCCGTCCTCGGGCAACAAGCCCTCCGTGGGCGGTGACACCCCGGGAGCGGAGCCCAACGTGGCCGCCACGGCCTGAGGCAGATAGACGCCACCCAGGCTTGTATAATGGATCAGGCCGGAAGCCATGCTTCCGGCCTTTTTTATGGCTTTGATGGCGCTGTCTATGAATATTTTGCAGTGTGGAAAATTTCAGCTGGATTGCTCCCGGCCCCGGGTGATGGGCATTGTCAATCTCACCCCGGATTCCTTTTCCGGGGATGGGCTGGCAAAGGACCGGGAGCGGGCCATTGCCCATGCCCACGCCCAAATCGAAGCGGGGGCGGAAATGCTGGATCTGGGGGCGGAATCCTCCCGTCCGGGCTGTGAGCCCACGCCCCTAGACGAAGAACTGGGCCGTCTTCTGCCCGTGGTGAAAGCCCTGGCGGGTTGCGGGGTGCCCCTTTCCATTGACACCTATAAGCCGGAAGTCATGGTGGCCGTCCTGGAAGCCGGGGCGGATATGATCAACGACATTTACGGTTTTCGCCGTCCCGGAGCCTGGGAAGCGGTGGCTGCGTCCGATTGCGGCCTGTGCATCATGCACATGCAGGGCGAGCCCCGGGATATGCAGGCCCGGCCCGCCTACGAGGACGTGGTTACGGAAGTGGTGGATTTTTTCCGGGAGCGCCTGGAAGAAGCGGACCAGCAAGGCATTAATCGGCGCCGCATTACCCTGGATCCGGGCTTCGGTTTCGGTAAAAGCGTGGCCCATAACCTGACCCTGCTAGGGCGCCTGGAAGACACCCGGGTAGGGGGGCTGCCCCTGTTTGTGGGCATGTCCCGCAAATCCATGATTGGCGCGGTGACCGGCCGGCCGGTGGGGGAGCGGGTGTTCGGCAGTGTGGCCGGCGCGCTTCTGGCGGCCCAAAGGGGGGCTGCCATTATCCGGGTTCATGACGTGGCGGCCACCCGGGACGCCCTGGCCATGTGGCAGGCGGTGGCGGAGCAGGAAATGCCTGCTGCCGGAAATGACTAAGAGAAAAATTTAGGTAGGAGTGACAAGCATGGGTCGTAAATATTTCGGAACGGACGGTGTGCGGGGCCGGGTGGGGGAATTCCCCATCACCCCGGATTTTGTGCTGCGCTTGGGCTACAGTGCCGGTCAGGTGTTGGCGGCCCAGGTGGGGAAAAGCGCCGGGGAACGGCCCGCTGTCCTGATCGGGAAAGATACCCGGATTTCCGGCTATATGCTGGAAGCGGCCCTGGAAGCCGGTTTCGCATCCGCCGGCGTGGATGTGTGCCTGGTTGGGCCCCTGCCCACCCCGGCGGTGGCCTATCTCACCCGGGCCCTGCGTTTGGACGCGGGCATCGTCATTTCCGCTTCCCACAACCCTTATTTCGACAACGGCATCAAATTCTTTTCCGCCCTGGGCACCAAGCTGCCCGATGAGGTGGAGTTGGCCATCGAGGCGGGTATCGACGCGCCCCTCAACTGCGTGGCCTCGGCCAAGCTGGGCAAGGCGCGCCGCATTGGCGACGCCCGGGGGCGTTACATCGAATTCTGCAAAAGCACCTTCCCCAATGATCTGGACCTGCGGGGCCTGAAAATCCTGGTGGATTGTGCCCACGGGGCCACCTATGACGTGGCGCCCCAGGTTTTCCATGAACTGGGCGCCGAAGTGAGCACCATCGGCGCGGCTCCCGATGGCATGAACATTAACAAGGAGGTGGGGGCCACCGCTCCGTCCGCCTTGCGCAAAGCGGTTCTGGCCCAGGGCGCGGATCTGGGCCTGGCCCTGGACGGGGACGGGGACCGGCTCCTGATGGTGGACGGGGAGGGCAATCTGTATGACGGGGACCAGCTGCTCTTCGCCATTGTGAAGGACCGCCTGCGCCACGGCCCGGTGGCCGGGGTGGCGGGTACCCTGATGAGTAATCTGGCCCTGGAACATGCCCTGCAAGGCCTGGAGGTGCCCTTTGCCCGGGCCGCCGTGGGGGACCGCTATGTGCTGGAGCTGCTCCAGCAACGGGGCTGGCTCTACGGCGGGGAAAATTCCGGCCATATTCTTTGCCTGGATAAGCACAGTACGGGGGACGGCATTGTGGCCGCCTTGCAGGTGCTTACCGCCCTGCGCCAACAGGGGGGCACCCTGAAGTCCCTGCTGTCCGGGCTGGTGCTCTATCCCCAGCGGTTGATCAACGTGCCTATGCCCAAGGGTTTCCCCTGGCGGGAGCATCCGGCCATCAAAGCGGCTCAGGAACAGACGGAAAAGGCCCTGGCGGGGACGGGACGGGTGTTGCTGCGGGCCTCCGGTACCGAACCCTTGCTGCGGGTCATGGTGGAAGGGCGGGATGAGGCCAAGATCGACGGCCTGGCCCAGGATTTGGCCGATGTGGTGCGTCAAGTGGTGGAGGAGGCCGCCTGAGTTCGGTCAGCTGCCGGTCCCCAATGTGACAGGGATGTAATATTTCCTTAATACGTTCCGCCTAAACTCCAAAGCTCGCAATTCACATTGATCGGAGAGATCTCATGTATCTGAAGTGGCTTGGTGTTTCTGCGCTGTCTTTTGGGGTGCTGGCGGCTCCCGTTCACGCTGCCGAAATGACCGGCGCCGGTGCGACTTTCCCGGCCCCGATTTACGCGAAATGGGCTGAGGCTTACGAGAAGGCCACTCACAACAAACTGAATTATCAATCCATCGGTTCTGGCGGCGGCATCAAGCAAATCAAAGCCAAGACCGTGGATTTCGGTGCTTCCGACATGCCCTTGAAGCCTGAAGAACTGGCCAAGGACGGCCTAGTTCAGTTCCCCACCGTGATCGGCGGGGTGGTGCCGGTGGTGAATATCCGTGGCGTGCGCGCCGGGGAACTGCATCTGACCGGCCCGGTGCTGGCGGAAATTTTCCTGGGCAAGATTACCAAGTGGAACGACAAGGCCATTGCCGCCCTGAATCCTAAGGTGGCGCTGCCTGCCGCCGATATCGCCCCGGTGCGCCGTGCGGACGGTTCCGGTACCTCCTTCATCTTCACCAACTACCTGTCCAAGGTGAGCCCGGATTGGAAGCAAAAGGTGGGTGAAGGTACGGCGGTGCAATGGCCTGTGGGCATGGGCGGCAAGGGCAACGAAGGGGTGGCGGCTTTCGTGCAACGCCTGCCCAATTCCATCGGTTATGTGGAATACGCCTACGCCAAGCAAAACAAAATGGCCTACACCCTGTTGCAGAATGCGGCCGGCCACTTTGTGGCCCCGGATGACGTGACCTTCAAGGCGGCCGCTGCTGGCGCCGAATGGGACAAGTCCGCGTTCTACGAAATCCTGACCAACGAAAAGGGTAAGGATGCCTGGCCTATCTCCGGTGCCACCTTCATCCTGGTGCACAAGACCCCGGAAAAGCCCCAGCAAGTGGCTGAAGTGCTGAAGTTCTTCGAATGGTCTTACAAGAACGGCGGCAAGATGGCCCAAGACCTGGAATACGTGCCCCTGCCCGAATCCCTGGTGAAGCTGATCCACGCCTCCTGGGGCAACATCAAGGATGGTTCCGGCAAGCCGGTCTATTCCGCCAAGTAAGTTTCTCCTTTGGCAGTCATACCCGCACCCTGATTCCGGGGTGCGGGTTTTTCCTGGTATCGAAATGAAATCACTCATCGCCAGAATGTTGCCCGGCCGCCATGTGGGGGACTGGGTGTTCTTCAATCTCACCCGGTTTTTCGCCCTGCTGACCCTGTTGATGCTGGTGGGGATCATGATCTCCCTCACCTATGGGGCTTGGCCGGCCATCCATCGTTTCGGTTTCGGTTTCCTGGTCTCCGGTGACTGGAATCCCCCCATGGAACAATTTGGGGCCCTGATTCCTATCTACGGCACCCTGGCGACCTCCCTGGTGGCCCTGGTCATTGCGGTGCCGGTGAGCTTCGGTATTGCCATGTTCTTGACCGAATTGGCACCCACCTGGCTGCGTCGTCCCCTGGGGGTGGCGGTGGAACTCCTGGCGGGGATTCCCAGTATCGTTTACGGCATGTGGGGCCTGCTGGTTTTTGCCCCGGTGTTTTCCCAATACGTCCAACCGGTGCTGGCCAGCACCCTGGGCAAGGTGCCTCTGCTGGGCACCCTGTTTTCCGGCCCGGCCATGGGGATCGGTATTCTCAGTGCGGGCATTATCCTGGCCATTATGATTATTCCCTTCGTGGCCTCCGTCATGCGGGACGTTTTTGAAATCACGCCTTCCATTCTTAAGGAATCTTCCTACGCCCTGGGGGCGACCACCTGGGAAGTGGTGTGGAACATCGTCTTGCCCTACACCAAGGTAGGGGTGGTGGGGGGCATCATGCTGGGGTTGGGGCGGGCTTTGGGGGAAACCATGGCCGTTACCTTCCTGATCGGTAACATGAATTTCTTTAACGGCTTTTCCCTGTTTCTGCCCGGTAACAGTATTGCGTCGGCCCTGGCCAACGAATTTGCCGAGGCGGAATCCGACATCTATACCTCCTCCCTGATCGAGCTGGGGCTGATCCTTTTCGTGATCACCTTTATCGTGCTCTCCCTTTCCAAACTGCTGCTCCTGCGCTTGTCCCGGCAGGAAGGCGCCAAGTCCTGAGGAAATGTCCATGTCTTCCGACTTTTCCGATACTGCGGACGCTGTGGCTTCCGGCCTTTCTCCCCAAAGAAAACGCGCTTACGCCATGACTCTCGGTTTTCGACGCAAACTCATCAATCGGTTGGCCATCGGCCTCTCCATGGTGGCCATGATTTTTGGCCTTTTCTGGCTCATCTGGATTTTATGGACCACCCTGGAACTGGGTATTTCCGGGCTTTCCTTGAGCCTCTTCTCGGAAATGACCCCGCCCCCGGGGAGTGAAGGGGGCCTGCTCAACGCCATTGTGGGCAGCTTGCTCATGGTCTCCCTGGCCACGGCCATCGGTACACCGGTGGGTATTATGGCGGGGGTCTATTTGGCGGAATACGGCGGCCGTACCTGGCTGGGGCACACCACCCGCTTCCTCAATGACGTATTGCTGTCCGCCCCCTCCATCATCATCGGCCTCTTTGTGTATGAGGTGTATGTGGCCCAGGTGGGCTACTTTTCCGGCATGGCCGGGGTCTTTGCCCTGGCCCTGATCGTGATTCCGGTGGTGGTGCGGACCACGGAAAACATGCTGCAGCTGGTGCCCAACAGCCTGCGGGAAGCCGCTTTTGCCCTGGGTGCGCCCAAGTGGCGGGTGGTGCTGAAGGTTACCCTGAAGGCTTCCATTGCCGGGGTGATGACCGGGATTCTCCTGGCGGTAGCCCGGATCTCCGGGGAAACGGCACCCTTGCTGTTTACCGCCCTGTCCAACCAGTTCTGGACCTCCGACCTCTTCAAGCCCATGGCCAGCTTGCCGGTGACCATCTTCAAGTTTGCCATGAGCCCCTTTGAGGATTGGCAGCGTCTGGCTTGGGCCGGGGTGTTCCTCATTACCCTGGGGGTGCTGGCGCTCAACATCGTGGCCCGCTCCGTCTTCCGTCGCAAAGCCATTGAACGATAACTTCCGCTATTGATCGAGATTCCCATGAATGCACCTATTGCCCCGGCTGCTTTGCAGACTCAGATTCAATTCAAGGATTTCAATTTCTACTACGGAGGCTATCAAGCGCTCCGCTCCATCAATCTGGACATCTACCATGGCCGGGTCACCGCTTTCATCGGCCCGTCCGGCTGCGGCAAATCCACCCTGCTGCGTACCATCAACCGCATGTATGACCTGTATCCGGGGCAGCGGGCGGAAGGAAATCTGCTCATCGACGGGGAAAACATCCTGGACCCGTCGGTGGACGTCAATAACCTCCGGAAGCGGGTCGGGATGGTGTTCCAGAAGCCCACGCCGTTCCCCATGTCCATCTACGACAACATTGCCTTCGGGGTGCGCATGCACGAAAGCCTGGGGCGGGCGGAGATGGATGACCGGGTGGAGTGGGCGCTGAAAAAAGCGGCCCTGTGGGAAGAAGTGAAGGATAAGCTGAATCAGAGCGGCACCAGCCTGTCCGGCGGTCAGCAGCAACGGCTGTGTATTGCCCGGGGGATTGCGGTGAAGCCGGAAGTGCTCCTGCTGGATGAGCCTACCTCGGCCCTGGATCCCATTTCCACCATGCACATTGAAGAGCTGGTCTCCGAGCTGAAGGGGGATTTCACCATCGTTATCGTGACCCACAACATGCAGCAAGCGGCCCGGGTATCCGACTTCACCGCCTACATGTATCTGGGGGAATTGATCGAATTTGGTGAAACGGACCAAATTTTCATCAAGCCCAAAACCAAGCAGACCGAAGACTACATCACCGGCCGCTTTGGCTGATGGGGCGTCGGGTCGCATTGACCCGGCCGGGAGGGGGCAGCTATAATCAAAAAGTTTTATGCTGCCTCCCCAACTCAAAGGACTGTCTGCCCCGATGCGCCGCAAGCTCGTAGCCGGAAACTGGAAAATGAATGGCTCCGTGGCGTTTGCGGAGGCGGCCTGCGAAGCCCTGGTGGCGGGCTGGTCGTCCTCCGGGGCGGCCGACGTCGCCGTCTTTCCTCCCTTTCCCTATCTGGGAACCGTTCAGTCCCGGTTGCGTGATTCCGCCATCGGCTGGGGAGCGCAGAACATCAGCCAATTTCCTGCCGGTGCCTATACGGGGGAAGTGGCGGGTCTCATGTTGCAGGATTTCGGTTGTCGCTATGCCCTGGTGGGCCACTCCGAGCGTCGTTCCCTTTTTGCTGAGGGCGATGGGGTGGTGGCGGCCAAGCTGGCAGCGGCGCTGGAAGTGGGTCTGTCGCCCGTATTGTGTGTGGGGGAAACCCTAGCCGAACATGAATCCGGTGT
Source organism: Rhodocyclaceae bacterium (assembly GCA_041907765.1). Lineage (GTDB taxonomy): Bacteria > Pseudomonadota > Gammaproteobacteria > Burkholderiales > Rhodocyclaceae > Azospira. The sequence continues at coordinate 50,499 of JAYRGQ010000005.1, forward strand.
GGGCATTCAGGTAGTTGCCCGTCAGGTAGAAGCCGGTTTGAGTCGGGTAAACTGGTCCGCTGCCGTGGATGTGGTTCTGGCCTATGAGCCTGTCTGGGCGATTGGCACCGGGCGGGCGGCAACGCCCGAACTGGCTCAGGACGTGCATCAAGCCATTCGGCGTACCCTGGCTCGTTTGGCTGGGCCGGAAAAGGCAATGCAGATTCGTATTCTTTATGGCGGTAGCGTCAAGCCGGACAATGCGGCGGCGCTTTTTGCCATGCCGGACGTGGACGGCGCCCTGGTGGGTGGCGCTTCTTTGGTGGTCAATGATTTTTTGGCGATTTGCTCTGCGGTAGCAGGAGATGAGGTGAAATGAATTATCTGTTTTCTATTGTTCTGGTGATCCATCTTCTGGCTGCGGTGGCCATCATCGGGCTGGTTTTAATGCAGCACGGTAAAGGGGCTGACATGGGTGCCGCCTTTGGTGGTGGTAGCTCCGGTAGCCTGTTTGGTGCCACCGGTTCGGCAAACTTTCTGTCCCGCTCCACTGGAGTCTTGGCGGCGGTGTTTTTTGTCACCAGTTTGACCCTGGCCTACATTGCCGCCAATAAGCCGAAAAGTACTGGCGGGGTGATGCAAGAAACGGTACAATCCGCGCCGGCTAACGCAGGGAAGGCAGCGACTAATAATAATGCTGTGGCGCCTGTGCTTCCGTCTAGTTCTTCTTTGCCCGCCGAGGGTAAAGCCAAAGACATTCCCAGGTAAGGGGCTTGTGGGGTGTCTGGTCGATGAAATTTCGATCAGCTAAGTAGTGCCGACGTGGTGGAATTGGTAGACACGCTATCTTGAGGGGGTAGTGACCGTAGGTCGTACGAGTTCGAGTCTCGTCGTCGGCACCAAATCTGGGGTTCTGTTCAGAACTCTGAAAAATTAGTTACTTTGAGGGATGTAGCAACGATGTTGGAAAATTACCTCCCGATTCTCCTCTTTATCCTGGTTGGCGTAGCCATCGGGGTATTGCCGGTCCTCTTTGGTTGGCTGCTGGCTCCCAGTCGCCCCGATCCGGAAAAACTTTCTCCTTATGAGTGTGGCTTCGAGGCATTCGAAGATGCGCGTATGAAGTTCGACGTGCGCTACTACCTCATTGCCATCATCTTCATTCTGTTCGACCTGGAAATCGCCTTCCTCTTTCCTTGGGCTTCCATTTTCAAGGAAATCATTCAAACGGCTTCCATCAAATGGTTCGGCTTTGCCGAAATGATGGTGTTCGTGGCGGTTTTGGTGGTCGGCTACCTCTATGCCTGGATCAAGGGCGCCTTGGAGTGGGAGTAAGTTATGGGCATTGATGGGGTTCTGCAGGAAGGTTTCATCACCACAACTGCCGACAAGCTGATCAACTATGCTCGTACCGGTTCGCTGTGGCCGATGACCTTCGGCTTGGCGTGCTGTGCGGTGGAAATGATGCATGCGGGCTGTTCCCGCTACGACTTGGACCGGTTCGGGATTATCTTCCGTCCCAGTCCCCGTCAATCTGACGTGATGATCGTGGCCGGTACCCTGACCAACAAAATGGCGCCGGCCTTGCGCAAGGTCTATGACCAGATGCCCGAACCCCGCTGGGTGGTTTCCATGGGCTCCTGCGCCAACGGCGGCGGCTACTATCACTATTCCTATTCGGTGGTGCGGGGCTGTGACCGCATTGTCCCGGTGGATATCTATGTCCCCGGGTGCCCGCCGACGGCCGAGGCGCTGCTTTACGGCCTGGTCCAGTTGCAAAACAAGATTAAACGTACGAGCACCATCGCTCGCTAGACCTAGAGGCTTGTTATGTCCAAGTTGGATGCCCTAGTAGAGAAGCTGCAAAACGTCTTGGGTGACAAGGTCGGCAATATCAAGGTAGCGCTGGGTGAGGTGACCTTGGACGTGGCCCTGGCCGATTACGAAACCGTGGCTCTCCAGCTGCGGGACGGGGACGATCTGAAGTTCGAACAGTTGATCGACCTCTGTGGGGTGGATTATTCCCAGTATGCCGGTGAGGCCAAGCCCGCTGGCCGTTTTGCGGTAGTTTCCAGTCTCCTGTCGGTTACCCATAACTGGCGTCTGCGCCTTCGGGTATTGGCCGATAACGACGATTTTCCTGTGGTGCCTTCCGTGACCGGGATTTGGAATTCCGCCAACTGGTTTGAACGGGAAGCCTTTGACCTCTTCGGTATCGTTTTCTCCGGCCATACGGATTTGCGCCGCCTGCTGACCGACTACGGTTTTGTCGGCCACCCCTTCCGCAAGGATTTTCCGATCTCTGGCAACGTGGAAATGCGTTATGACCCGGACCAACGGCGGGTCATCTATCAGCCCGTGACCATTGAGCCTCGGGAAAACACCCCCCGCGTGGTGCGGGAAGAGAAGTACGGGAACGTCTGACATGGCTGAAATCAGAAACTACACCCTTAACTTTGGCCCTCAGCATCCGGCCGCCCACGGCGTACTCCGTCTGGTGTTGGAGCTGGACGGGGAAGTGGTCCAGCGGGCTGACCCCCATATTGGTCTGTTGCACCGGGCCACGGAAAAGCTGGCGGAAACCCGTACCTGGGTGCAATCTGTGCCTTACATGGACCGGCTCGACTACGTGTCCATGATGGCTAATGAACACGCCTACTGCATGGCCATTGAACGGCTGCTGGGTATTGAGGTTCCCCTTCGTGCTCAGTACATCCGGGTCATGTACGATGAAATCACCCGCCTGTTGAATCACCTGCTCTGGATCGGGGCTCACGCCCTGGACGTGGGGGCCATGGCGGTCATGCTTTATGCTTTCCGGGAACGGGAAGATTTAATGGATGCTTACGAGGCGGTTTCCGGTGCCCGGATGCACGCCGCCTATTACCGTCCCGGTGGCGTCTATCGGGATCTGCCGGACCGCATGCCCCAATACGTGGAAAGTCGCTTCAAGAGCGCTGCCACGGTGAGTAAGCTGAATGAAGCCCGGAGCGGCTCCCTGCTGGATTTCATCGAAGATTTCACCAACCGTTTTCCCGCCTATGTGGATGAATACTCCAATTTGCTGACGGATAACCGGATCTGGAAGCAGCGTCTGGTTAACGTGGGGGTGGTTTCTCCCGAACGGGCGCTGCAACTGGGCTTCTCTGGCGCCATGCTGCGGGGTTCGGGCATTGAATGGGATTTGCGCAAGAAGCAGCCCTATGAAGTCTATGACCGACTGGACTTCGATATCCCGGTGGGGGTCAATGGGGATTGCTACGATCGCTATCTGGTGCGCATGGAAGAAATGCGCCAGTCCAACCGGATCATCAAGCAGTGCGTGGCTTGGCTGCGGGAAAATTCCGGCCCGGTGATCACGGAAAACCATAAGGTGGCGCCGCCCCATCGTCAGGACATGAAGTCCAACATGGAAGAGCTGATCCACCACTTCAAGCTGTTCTCCGAAGGCATCCATGTTCCCGAAGGCGAAGTCTATGCCGCCGTGGAACATCCCAAGGGCGAATTCGGTATTTACCTGGTGTCCGATGGGGCCAACAAGCCTTACCGGATGAAGATTCGGGCGCCCGGATATCCCCATCTGGCTGCCATGGATGAGATGGCAAAGGGACACATGATCGCGGACGTGGTCACGATCATTGGTACGCAAGACATCGTTTTTGGCGAGATTGACCGCTGATGCTGACTCCTGAATCCTTGAAAAAGATTGATCGCGAGATAGCCAAATATCCTGCGGATCAAAAGCAATCCGCCATCATGGCGGCCTTGGCCATCGCCCAGGAAGAAAAGGGCTGGCTGGCGGACGAAACCATCGAGTTCGTGGCCAACTACCTTTCCATGCCGCCCATGGCGGCCATGGAAGTGGCGACCTTCTACAACATGTATGACCGTCAGCCGACGGGTAAATACAAGTTGACCGTGTGCACTAATTTGCCCTGTGCCCTGTCCGGTGGCGAACATGCTGGTGAGTACCTGAAGCAAAAGCTGGGTATCGAATACGGTGAAACCACGGCTGACGGCAAATTCACCCTGATGATGGGCGAGTGCATGGGTGCCTGCGGCGATGCCCCGGTAATGTTGGTGAATAACCGCACCATGTGCAGTCACATGGCTCCCGAAGAAATTGATCGTCTGCTGGCGGAGTTGAAATAATGGCCATCCTGGGTGCGATTTCCCCTACGCTGACTGAAGGCTGGAACGGGGATGAAGGCTGGAGCCTGAAAGATTACGTGGCCCGTGGTGGCTACGAGGCGCTGAAAAAAATCATCGCCGAAAAAATTCCTCAGGAGCAGGTCATTGCGGAAGTGAAAGCTTCCGTTCTCCGGGGCCGGGGCGGTGCGGGCTTTCCCACCGGTCTGAAATGGAGCTTTATGCCCCGTTCTTTCCCCGGGGACAAATACATTGTCTGTAACTCCGATGAAGGGGAACCGGGTACTTTCAAAGACCGGGATATCCTGCGCTACAACCCCCATTCCATGATCGAAGGTATGGCCATTGCCGCCTACGCCATGGGCGCGACCCGGGGTTACAACTACATCCACGGGGAAATCTGGGAAGTCTACCAGCGCTTTGAGGCGGCTTTGGACGAGGCCCGGGCGGCTGGCTTTATTGGTCAGCACATCCTGGGTTCCGATTTCAGCTTTGAACTCTTTGCCCACCACGGCTACGGCGCCTACATCTGCGGTGAAGAAACCGCGCTGCTGGAGTCCATTGAAGGCAAGAAGGGCCAGCCCCGGTTCAAGCCGCCGTTCCCTGCTTCTTTCGGTCTGTACGGCAAGCCCACCACCATTAACAACACGGAAACCTTCGGCACCATTCCCTTCGTGTTGCGCTTGGGCGCTGAAAAATACCTGAATCTGGGCAAGCCCAATAACGGGGGCACCAAGTTGTTCTCCGTTTCCGGCCACGTCAATCGTCCCGGGAATTACGAAATTCCCCTGGGTACGCCGTTCTCCCAGCTGCTGGAAATGGCCGGTGGGGTTCGGGGCGGTCGCAAGCTCAAGGGGGTGATTCCTGGTGGTTCTTCCGCGCCGGTGCTGCCTGCGGACATCATCATGGATTGCACCATGGACTATGACTCCATCAGCAAGGCCGGCTCCATGCTGGGCTCCGGTGCGGTCATTGTCATGGACGAAACCACCTGCATGGTAAAGGCCTTGGAGCGTCTCTCTTTCTTCTATCACGAAGAATCCTGCGGCCAATGCACCCCCTGTCGGGAAGGGACGCCCTGGCTCTACAAGGTAGTGCATCGTATTGAACACGGCCTGGGGCGTCCGGAAGACCTGGATCTGCTCCTTTCCGTTTGCGACGGCATCATGGGGCGCACGATCTGCGCCCTGGGAGATGCGGCCGCCATGCCGGTGAAAGGTTTCCTCAAGCACTTCCGCGACGAGTTTGCCTATCACATCGAACATAAGACCTGCTTGGTTCCCAAAGATGTGCAATGGGCGGGCAGCGGCTTCTTCAAAGCTCAGAATTAAGGTTTCGCTGATATGCTCGAAATCGAAATTGACGGAAAAAAGGCCCAGGTTCAGGACGGTAGTACCGTGATGGATGCCGCCCACCAGGTGGGCGTGTACATCCCGCACTTTTGCTACCACAAGAAACTGTCCATCGCGGCCAATTGCCGGATGTGCTTGGTCCAGGTGGAAAAGGCCCCCAAGCCCCTGCCAGCCTGCGCCACTCCGGTGACCAATGGGATGAAGGTGTTCACCCATTCCGAACTGGCGGTGAAGGCTCAGAAGGGCGTGATGGAATTCCTGCTCATCAATCACCCCCTGGATTGTCCGATTTGCGACCAGGGTGGCGAATGCCAGTTGCAGGATTTGGCGGTGGGTTATGGCAAGGGCGAGAGCCGTTACCAAGAAGAAAAGCACGTGGTCTTCCACAAAAATGTGGGGCCCCTCATTTCCATGGAGGAAATGAGCCGCTGCATCCATTGCACCCGCTGTGTCCGTTTCGGCCAGGAAATCGCCGGCATCATGGAACTGGGCATGGCCAATCGGAATTACCATTCCGAAATCACCACCTTCATGGGGCGCACCGTGGATTCCGAGCTGTCGGGGAACGCCATTGACCTGTGCCCGGTGGGTGCTTTGACCTCCAAGCCCTTCCGTTATTCCGCTCGGACCTGGGAAATGCAACGGCGTCGGTCCGTGAGTCCCCACGATGCTCTGGGCGCCAACCTGACCGTGCAGGTCAAGAACAACAAGGTGATGCGGGTTTTGCCCTTCGAAAACGAAGAGGTGAATGAGTGCTGGATTTCCGATAAGGACCGCTTCTCCTACACCGCGCTGAATAGTGCCGAACGCCTGACCAAGCCCATGGTGAAGCAGGGCGGGCAATGGCAGGAAGTGGATTGGAACGTGGCCATTGATTACGTGGCCCACGGTCTCAAAGACATTGCCAAGAATGCTGGCCCGGATGCGTTGGGCTTCCTGGTTTCTCCCCACGCCACCCTGGAAGAAATGGCCTTGGTCCGCAAGCTGGCTGAGGGCCTGGGTTCCAGTAATTACGATTTTCGCCTGCGCCAGCAGGACTTTGCCGCCGATCAGCAGCGAGCTGGTACGCCCTGGCTGGGCATGCGCCTGGCTACGGTGAATGAGCTGGATAGCGCCCTGGTAGTGGGCAGCTTCCTGCGTAAGGATGCTCCTCTGTTCGCCCAGCGCCTGCGTCAAGGCGCCAAGAAGGGCTGCGCCGTCAGTCTGCTGGATGTGTCCGCCGACGACCAGCTGCTCCCGGTGGCAAATCGCCAGACTGTGGCGCCCGCCGATTTGGCCGGGGCCTTGGCGAAGGTGCTCAAGGCGGCTTTGCAAGCCAAGGGCGAAGCCATTCCGGAAGCCCTTCAGTCTGTGGAAGTGGATAGTTTCGCCACCCAGGTGGCCGCCTCCCTGAGTCAAGGGGAAAAAGCCGCCGTGTTCTTGGGTAGCGCTGGGGTGCAAGGGCACCAAGCTAGCCAACTTCATGCTCTGGCCCAACAGCTGGCTCAGGCATGTGGTGCGACCCTGGGCTTTATCGGCGAAGCGGCCAACTCGGTGGGGGGCTACCTGGCCGGTCTGGCGAGCAAGAACGCCAACGCCCAGTCCCTGCTGGCTTCCGGACATCAGGCTTACTTCCTCCTGGGAGCAGAGCCTGAATATGATTTCGCCAATCCGGCCCAAACCCTGGTGGCCCTGAAGGGCGCCCAGATGGTGGTCATGGCCTCCGCTTTCAAGCATGGCCCGGCCCTGGAATACGCCGATGTGCTGTTGCCCATTGCCCCCTTCACGGAAACCTCCGGAACCTTCGTCAATACGGAAGGCCGGGTGCAAAGCTTCCACGGGGTGGTTTCTCCCCTGGAAGAAGCCCGTCCTGCGTGGAAGGTGTTGCGGGTTTTGGGTAACGTGCTGTCTTTGTCCGGCTTCGAATACGAATCGTCGGAAGAGGTACGGGACGAGGTCTTGGGCCAAGGGGCTGAGTTTGCCGCAGGTCTGGATAACGGTCTCACGGCGCCCGTGGCACTGAATTTGAATAAGGAAGGTGGAAGCACCGGCCTGCAACGCATTGCCGATGTGCCCATTCATTTTGCCGATTCCCTGGCCCGGCGTTCCCAGCCCTTGATCCAAACCAAGGACGGTGCGGCGCCAAAGGCTCGGCTCCATCCCAGCACCGCCGCCACTCTGGGCTTGCAGGACGGAGACCAAGCCAAGGTTAAACAAGGGGCTGGCGAAGCGGTACTTACCGTGGCGTTGGATGAAGCCATCCCCGCCGGATGTGTCCGAGTTTCTGCCGCCCACGCCACTACGGCGTCTCTGGGCGACATGTACGGCCCGGTTGTCATGGAGCGTGCGTAATGGAAGCTATTGAGTCGTTTTTCGGGCCGACTTGGCCGGCCGTTTGGGCCCTGATCAAGATCGTAGCCATTGTGGCCCCCTTGATGCTGTGCGTGGCCTACCTGACCTACTTCGAACGGAAGGTCATCGCCTACATGCACGTCCGCCTGGGCCCCAATCGGGTTGGGCCCCTGGGCTTGCTCCAGCCGATCGCCGATGCCCTGAAGCTGTTGATGAAGGAAATCGTGCTGCCCACGGGGGCGGATAAGCCGGTGTATCTGCTGGCGCCCATGCTGGCCATTGCCCCGGCGCTAGCAGCCTGGGCGGTGATTCCCTTCACCGATCATCTGGTGCTGGCCAATATTGACGCCAGCCTGCTGTACATCATGGCCATTTCCTCCCTGGGGGTGTACGGCATCATCCTGGCGGGCTGGGCGTCCAATTCCAAATACGCTTTCTTGGGGGCCATGCGTTCCGCGGCTCAGATGGTTTCCTACGAAATCGCCATGGGCTTTGCCCTGGTCACCGTGCTCATGGTGTCCAACAGTCTGAACCTGGTGGAAATTGTCCAGGGGCAGGGCAAGGGGCTGTTCGCCGCCAACGGGGTTTCCATCCTGTCTTGGAACTGGCTGCCCCTGCTGCCCATGTTTGTGGTTTATCTGGTGTCTGGCGTGGCTGAAACCAACCGGGCGCCGTTTGACGTGGCGGAAGGCGAATCCGAAATTGTCGCCGGCTTCCACGTTGAATATTCCGGCATGGCCTTCGCGGTGTTTTTCCTGGCCGAATACGCCAACATGATTCTGGTGTCCGCTTTGACCTCCCTGCTGTTCCTGGGTGGCTGGCTGTCCCCGGTGTCCTTCTTACCGGATGGCTTTTTCTGGTTGGCGGCGAAGATGTCCTTCGTCCTGTTCCTGTTCCTCTGGTTCCGGGCTACTTTCCCCCGTTACCGGTATGACCAGTTGATGCGCCTGGGCTGGAAGGTCTTTATTCCGGTGACCTTGATCTGGTTTATTGTGGTGGGCGTCTGGATGGTTTCGCCGCTCAATATTTGGAAGTGAGGAGTGCTGCCACATGGGCGCGATGAAAGATATATTTAAAAGCCTCTTCCTCAAGGAGCTTTTGCAGGGCATGTCGGTGACCGGCCGGTATTTCTTCGGCCGCAAGATTACCGTGCAATATCCGGAAGAAAAGACTCCCTTGAGCCACCGTTTCCGCGGGCTGCACGCCCTGCGCCGGTATCCCAACGGGGAAGAGCGGTGCATTGCCTGTAAGCTGTGCGAGGCCATTTGTCCCGCCATGGCTATCACCATTGAAGCCGCTCCCCGGGACGATGGTTCCCGGCGGACGACCCGTTACGACATTGACCTGACCAAGTGCATTTTCTGCGGCTTCTGCGAAGAAGCCTGCCCGGTGGATGCCATTGTGGAAACCCGGGTCTTCGAATATCACGGGGAGTCCCGTGGGGATTTGTATTACACCAAGCAAATGCTCCTGGCCAACGGGGATCGTTATGAATCCCAGATTGCCGCCGACCGGGAAGCCGATGCCAAATACCGCTAACGGATAGAGCGATGGAATTCAAAACCCTGGTTTTTTACTTTCTCTCGGCGATCCTGCTGTTCGCCGCGTTGCGGGTGATCACCGCCCGTAACCCGGTGCACGCCGCTCTTTATCTGGTCCTGGGCTTTTTCACCGCAGGTGGGGTCTGGGCCCTGTTGCAGGCGGAATTTTTGGCCATTGCCATCATCCTGGTTTATGTGGGGGCGGTGATGGTGCTCTTCCTCTTCGTGGTGATGATGCTGGATATCAACCTGGAGCGCCTCAAGCAGGGCTTCTGGAGTTATCTCCCCTTGGGGGCCAGTATTGGTGTGTTGATGGCCATTGAAATGGGCCTCATCGTGGGTGGTCAGTATTTCCGGGTATTTGATGTGGCTGGGAACGAAGTGCTGGGTTCCAATACCAAAGCCCTGGGCCGTCTCATCTACACCGATTACGTTTATCCCTTCGAACTGGCTTCCGCCATTCTCTTGTTGGCGCTGGTGGCTGCGATTGCCCTGACCTATCGGGGCGCCAAGAAGACCAAATACACGGATCCTTCCCGGCAGGTGTTTGTTAATGCCAAGGATCGGATACGCATCGTGAAGATGGAAGCGGAAAAGCAGGACTGAACTTTCACAGTGCTTTAGCAAAAAATCGCTATTAGGAAGGCAAATGCTAACTCTGTCGCATTTCTTGGTGCTCGGCGCCTTATTGTTCGCCATCAGCGTGGTGGGGATATTCCTCAATCGGAAAAACCTCATCGTGCTGCTCATGGCCATTGAGTTGATGCTCCTCGCGGTCAACATGAACTTCGTTGCTTTCTCCCATTACTTGGGGGATTTGGCCGGGCAGGTGTTTGTCTTCTTTATTCTCACCGTTGCGGCGGCTGAATCGGCTATCGGTCTTGCCATTCTGGTGGTCCTGTTCCGTAACTTGCGCACCATCCACGTGGATGATCTGGATAGCCTTAAAGGTTGAGCACCCATGGACATGAAAAGCCTTTATCTTCTGGTTCCCCTGGCACCCCTGTTTGGTGCCCTGGTAGCCGGTCTGTTCTGCCGCATTTTGCCTCGCTGGATCGCCCACACGGTGGCGGTACTCGGGGTCGGGGTGGCCTTCGGTGCCTCCATCCTGATTTTCCAGGATGTGCTGGCTGGTCACGTGTTCAACGGGGCGGTCTATCAATGGCTGGCTGCCGGGGAATATAAATTTGAGGTGGGTTTCCTCATCGACACCCTGACTGCCACCATGATGCTGGTGGTCACCTCCGTGTCTCTGATGGTGCACATCTACACCATTGGCTACATGAAAGAAGACCCGGGCTATAACCGGTTCTTCAGCTACATTTCCTTGTTCACCTTCAGCATGTTGATGCTGGTGATGAGCAACAACTTCATGCAGCTGTTCTTCGGCTGGGAAGCGGTGGGCCTGGTTTCCTACCTGCTGATCGGCTTCTGGTTCACCCGTCCTACGGCCATTTTCGCCAACCTGAAAGCCTTCTTGGCCAACCGGGTGGGGGACTTTGGCTTCCTGCTGGGGATTGGCCTGATCATGGCTTACACCGGCAGCCTGGATTATCAAACGGTCTTCGCCAAGGCACCGTCCCTGGTGGGTATCAATCTACCTATCTCCGCCCACTACCAAGTGGATTTGCTGAGCATTTCCTGCATCCTGCTGTTTGTGGGGGCCATGGGTAAGTCCGCCCAAGTGCCTTTGCACGTGTGGCTGCCCGACTCCATGGAAGGTCCGACCCCGATTTCCGCCCTGATCCACGCCGCCACCATGGTGACCGCCGGGATTTTCATGGTGGCCCGGATGTCGCCCCTGTTTGAACTGTCCGATACCGCCTTGTCCTTCGTTCTCGTGATTGGCGCCACCACGGCCCTGTTCATGGGCTTCCTGGGCATGATCCAGAACGACATCAAGCGGGTAATCGCCTATTCCACCCTGTCCCAACTGGGGTACATGACTGTGGCGCTGGGGGTTTCCGCCTACCCCGTGGCCGTGTTCCACCTGATGACCCACGCCTTCTTTAAAGCCCTGTTGTTCTTGGGGGCCGGCTCCGTGATCATCGGCATGCACCATGACCAGGATATGCGGCACATGGGTGGGCTGCGTAAATACATGCCCATTACTTGGATTACCACCCTGATCGGCTCCTTGGCTTTGATCGGTACGCCTTTCTTCTCCGGTTTCTATTCCAAGGATTCCATTATTGAAGCGGTGGCCCTGTCCCATCTGCCCGGTGCCGGTTACGCCTATTTCGCCGTGGTGGCAGGGGTGTTCGTGACCGCCTTCTATTCTTTCCGGCTCTATTTCCTGGTGTTCCACGGGGAAGAGCGGTTTGGCAAGGCGGCGGAACATGGCCACCATGACCATGAGGAAGAACACCATGGTCTGCAACCCGGGCAAAAGCCCCATGAGTCCCCCCTGGTGGTAACCCTGCCTCTGATTGCCCTGGCCATTCCTTCCGTGGTGATCGGTTACTTCGCCATTGAGCCCATGCTTACCGGGGAATTCTTCAAGAACGTGATTTTCATCAACGCCACCGCTCACCCGGTGATGGAAGAGCTGGGCAAGGACTTCCACGGCGCTGCCGCCATGGGTTCCCACGCCTTTACCTCCCTGCCGTTCATCCTGGCCCTGGCCGGGGTCGTGATCGCCTGGTTCTTCTACATGAAGCGTCCGGATATTCCGGCCACCATTCAAAAGCGCTTGGGCGTGATCAACACGGTGCTGGAAAACAAGTACTACTTCGACAAGTTCAACGAAGTGGTGGTGGGCGGTGGTGCCCGTCTGCTGGGTAAAGCCCTTTGGAAAGTGGGGGATGTGACCATTATCGACGGCTTCTTCGTCAATGGCGCCGCCCGGGTGGTGGGTTGGGTGGCTTCGGTCATCCGCTTCTTCCAATCCGGGTACATCTACCACTACGCCTTCACCATGATCATTGGCGTGTTTGTGTTGCTGACCCTTTGGTTCAACCGCGTATAAGCTAGAAAAAGACTGGGAACGATATGTCTGGTAACTTGCTATCCCTTGCAATTTGGCTTCCTATCCTGGCCGGGGTGGTGGTCCTTGCCACCGGGTCGGATCGGAATGCGCCTCTGGCCCGCGTGTTGGCCCTGGTCGGAGCTGTCATCGGTTTTCTGGTGACCATTCCCCTCTATACCGGCTTTGACGTCAAAGCCAGCGGTATGCAGTTCGTGGAATTGTTGCCCTGGATTCCCCGCTTCAACATTAACTACCACCTGGGGGTGGATGGCATTTCCGTGCTGTTCCTGCTCCTGAATAGCTTTATCACCATTCTGGTGGTGCTGGCGGGCTGGCGGGTGATTCAGCAACGGGTCGCCCAATACAACGCCGCTTTCCTCATCATGTCAGGCCTGCTCAACGGCATTTTCGCGGCCCTGGACGGCATGCTGTTCTACGTTTTCTTTGAAGCTTCCCTGATTCCCCTGTACCTGATCATCGGCATGTGGGGCGGTCCCAATCGGGTTTACGCGGCCCTCAAGTTCTTCCTCTACACCCTGGCCGGTTCCCTGCTGTTCCTTCTGGCCCAGCTGTACCTGTTCTTCCAATCCGGTGGTTCTTTCTCCATCCAGGATTGGCAAAACCTGCCCCTGCCCATGACGGCCCAAATCTGGCTGTTCCTGGCTTTCCTGATCGCTTTTGCCGTGAAGGTGCCCATGTGGCCGGTACATACTTGGCTGCCGGATGCCCACGTGGAAGCGCCTACCGGCGGGTCCGTGGTGCTGGCTGCCATTGCCCTGAAGTTGGGGGCTTACGGTTTCCTGCGCTTCTCCCTGCCCATAGCCCCGGATGCGGCCCATGCCCTGTCCGGCTTGATGATCGCCCTGTCCCTCATCGCCGTGATCTACATTGGCTTCGTCGCCCTGATCCAGGCCGACATGAAAAAGCTGGTGGCCTATTCCTCCATTTCCCACATGGGCTTCGTCACCCTGGGCTTTTTCCTCTTCTCCTCCCTGGGGATGGAAGGGGCCCTGGTGCAGATGATTTCCCACGGCTTCGTGTCCGGTGCCATGTTCCTCTCCATCGGGGTGCTTTATGACCGGATGCACACCCGGCAAATCGCCGACTACGGCGGTGTGGTGAATACCATGCCCAAGTTCGCTGCCTTTGCCATGTTGTTTGCCATGGCCAACTGCGGCTTGCCCGCCACCTCCGGCTTCGTTGGGGAATTCATGGTGATCCTGGGCTCCGTCAAGTACAACTTCTGGATTGGTTTGGCCGCTGGTACCACCCTGGTGCTGGGCGCCTCCTACACCCTGTGGATGTACAAGCGGGTCATTTTCGGCGCCGTGGCCAACAAGCACGTGGCGGAATTGACCGATATCAACGGGCGGGAATTTTTCATCCTCAGTCTTCTGGCGCTGTGTGTATTGGCCATGGGGCTTTACCCTCTGCCCATTACCGAAGTGATGCATGTGTCGGTAAACGACCTCCTGCAGCACGTTGCCCAAAGCAAACTCCAATAATTGGTAGCCGACATGCTGAACTTTGTCTTGCCTGATTTTTATCCCGCCGCTCCCGAGATTTTCTTGCTGGTGATGGCGAGCGTGATTCTGCTCGTCGATCTCTTCGTCAAGGGGAGTAAGCGTACTCTGACTTTCCTCCTGACCCAGGCGACGTTGGTGGGATGTATGGTGCTGACCTTCACCCATAGCGGGGTGGAGCCCACCTACACTTTCAGCAATATGTTTGTCAGCGATTTGCTCGGCGACCTGCTGAAGTTGATGCTCTACATCACCGTCTTCGTGGTGTTGGCCTATTCCTGGCGCTATGTTTCCGAGCGCCCCGAAATGGCCAAGGGTGAGTTCTACGTACTGACCCTGTTTGCCACCCTGGGCATGATGGTGATGATTTCCGCCAACAATTTCCTGACCATTTACCTGGGTCTGGAAATGCTGTCCCTGGCCGTGTATGCCATGGTGGCCATGAACCGGACCTCGGTGCAGGCGACGGAAGCGGCCATGAAGTACTTCGTCCTAGGGGCCCTGGCCTCCGGCTTGCTGCTCTACGGCATGTCTATGATCTACGGTGCGACTGGCACCCTGGAAATCACCAAGATTGCCGAAGCCATCAGTTCCGGCGCCGTAAATCAGGTAGTGCTGGTCTTCGGTTTGGTCTTCCTGGTTTCCGGCCTGGGCTTCAAACTGGGCGTGGTGCCTTTCCACATGTGGATTCCGGACGTCTATCATGGCGCGCCTACCCCTGTGGCCATGTTCCTGGGCTCCGCTCCCAAGCTGGCCGCCTTCGCCATGGCCATTCGCCTGCTGGTCAATGGGCTGTTCCTTATGGCCCACGATTGGCAGCAAATGCTGATCATCATGTCCGTGCTGTCCATGGCTATTGGTAACCTGGCGGCCATTGCCCAGACCAATATCAAGCGCATGCTGGGCTATTCCGCCATTTCCCACATGGGCTTCATGTTGCTGGGGTTGGTGGCTGGCGTGGTGGGCGGGGATCCCCGCTACGCCCTGAACGCCTACAGTTCCGCCATGTTCTACGTGGTGACCTATGTGGTGATGAGCCTGGGCGCCTTCGGTGTCATCCTGCTCCTTTCCCGGGAAGGCTTTGAAGCGGACAACCTGGACGATTTCAAGGGCCTGAACAAGCGCAGCCCCTGGTTCGCCGCCGTTATGATGATGGTCATGTTCTCCATGGCCGGGGTGCCCTTCTTCGTGGGCTTCTTTGCCAAGTTCTCCGTCTTCCAAGCCATTATCGCGGCGGGCTATTACTGGATTGCCATTGCCGGCATCCTGTTCTCCCTGATCGGAGCTTTCTACTACCTGCGGGTAGTGAAGATCATGTACTTCGAAGCTCCCACGGATGAAACGCCTCTGGCCGCTTCCATCGGTGTCAAGGCGCTGCTTTCCGTCAATGGCTTGGCGGTGGCGGTCCTGGGGGCCTTTCCCCAGGTCTTGATGTCCCTCTGCGCTTACTCCTTGCTGCGCTCTGTTTGAGGGTCAAGCCCGAATCACTTCACGCCCCGGCAATCCCGGGGCGTTTTTGTTTCCGTCCCTTGAAAAGGTAAGTGATGAAAGAATTTTCGGATCAGGAATTGGCCGAGCCCACCTTGAGTCAGGAACAAATCTGGCGGGGGCGCTTGCTGGATGTGCGGCGGGACCGGGTGGCCTTGCCGGATGGTCGTGAGGCGGTGCGGGAATACGTGGTCCATCCCGGGGCGGTGGTGATTATCGCCTGCCTGGACGACGGTTCCTTGTTGTTCGAGCGCCAGTTCCGTTACCCCCTGCATCGGGTGTTTCTGGAGCTTCCGGCGGGGAAGATTGATCCCGGGGAAGATATTCTCGCTACGGCCCGCCGGGAATTGCTGGAGGAAACGGGCTACGAGGCCACCCGCTGGCGCCATCTGGGGGTGATGCACCCGTGCATCGGCTATTCCAACGAACGCATCGAGATTTTCCTGGCCCAGGGGCTGGAGGAGCGGGGCCCGGCCCAGTTGGATGAAGGGGAATATCTGACCCTGACCCGTCTTTCCTTGGCGGAGGCGGTGGCCCGGGTGTTGGGCGGGGAAATTACGGACGCCAAGACCATTACGGCCCTGTTTTGGGCGGAAAAGGTGTTGGCCGGAGCGGCTGAAGCTTAAGGAAAACGGGCTGGAAACTCAGCCCGGGATGCCGTCGCTGGTGGTGACTACCCGGTCCCGGCCACTGTTCTTGGCCAGATACATGCGGGCATCCGCCAGCTCTACCAGGGACTTCCAATCCTGGACCCGGTCCTGGATGCGTTCCGATACGCCGATACTGGCCGTTACCGGGCGGCCATCCGGCTTAGGCCCCAGACCGCTCTGGCGCAGCCGCTGAATGGCGGAAGTGGCTTGCCCCATGTCCGTATTGGGCATGATCAGCATAAATTCCTCACCGCCCCAGCGGGCCAGGACGTCACCCCGCCGCAAAGTGTTGCTGATGGCCGTGGTGGTGGAGAGGAGGACTTCGTCTCCGGCTTCATGGCCGAAGGTGTCATTCACCGCCTTGAAATTGTCCAGGTCGATAAAGGCCACGGTCAGGGGCGTGTTGGTGCGGGTGGAAATGACGTATTGGAGGTCCAGCACCTCCTCCCCGCTGCGCCGGGAGAAAATCCCGGTGAGAGGGTCCCGTACGGCCTGACGCACCAGGGCAATCATGAACGCCAGCTGGCTGAGGCCCGAGAGGGCGGAAACGCCTGCAATCAGGGTCAGGAGCCAGAAGGTGCCGGTAAAGGCAGGCCAGTCCTGGCTGGCCCGGGTGAGAAGCCCCGCCAGTCCCTGGGCGATGAGCATGGGGGTGGCGAACATGATGCTTTCTACCAGGGTCAGGGGAAAGACGGAGAGGCCCGCCAGCAGCACAAAGGGCAGGAAGGCATAACCGGCCCCAATGGCCGCCTGGAGTCCGGACAGATGATAGGTCTGGAGCAGCTGGTGGGAAGCGATATAGAACACCGTGGGAATGGCGAAGAGCAGGGCCATGGCCCGGTAGGCGTTGGGCAGACTGCCTGTGGGCCGGTAATACAGGAGCAGATAGCTGAAGGCGGCGCAGGCCGCTAGACGCATGCCCGCCAGGTGGAGCCAGAGGGGAAAGGGGAAGAAGAGGTAATCCACCACGCTCCACAGGGGGGTGAGCACGGCGAAAAGAAAGGCGACCAGGCGGACCCGGTTGACGATCATGGTGGCCCGGCGGCGGGTCAGCAGGGCCAGGTGAAAGTGGGGAGACAATAGCCAGGCCAGTTCCGCCTTGTTCAATTCCCCGGGCATGAGCCCCGTCAGGCGATGCCAGACAATGAGGGCAAGCCGGGAGTCACTGGAAGAAGTGTCCTTGTATTCCACGATCGACGAAAGGCTTTCGGGCAGGCGTTGGTCTTTTGAAAAATGAGCCAGCGGGTCGCGGTCCGCCACAAAAAAACGTTGTTGTTAAAGCATTTAACGGCGACGTCCGAGAGAATACCCGAATTTAGGCTCCGGCAGGTTACGATAACAAGCTTTTCGGGGGAGGTATGGGGCGCCAGCTGGCATCTTTGCAGGGATTGACCGAGGCCATGGGGGAAATGGTGCAGAGCATCACGGCCCGCAACCAGGGCCAGCCGGAGAAGGCCCTGGCCCATCTGGACCGGGCCCTGGCCCACACCCCCCTGTTCCTGCCCGCCTACATGGCCAAGGCGGACCTGCTGCAAAGCCAGCACCGCTATGACCTGGCCCTGGCCGCCCTGAACCGCTATCTCCAGTATGTGCCGGATGAGCCTCAGGCCCGGGAGCGGCGCCTAGCCGTGATCCGGGAAGGGGAGGGCTATTGGGCGGCCCAGGTGGCGAAGCAGGGGGCGGCGGGGGAAGCCTGGTTGTCCCGGGGCCGTTTCCGGCTGGAATTGGGGGACTACGATGGGGCCCTGGCAGACCTGGAACGGAGTCTGGCTTTGTCTCCCCAGCAAGGGGAGGGCTGGCTGGCCCTGGGCCAGGTTCTGGAAGCCCGGGGATGTCTGGAGCTGGCGCTGGCGGCCCTGACCCAGGCTGGCCGCCTGGACCCGGAGCAAGCCTTGGTTTATCTCCATCAAAGTCGGGTGTTGCGGGCTTTGGGGCGCCATTCGGAAGCCCAAGCCGCCGGGGAGCGGGGCACCGCCCTGGCCCCGGATATGGCCGCCGGATGGATGGAGTTGGCCCTCGCCTGCCTTTCCCAGGGTGATTTTCCCAGGGGCTGGGAGCTCTGGGAATGGCGCTGGCAGACGGATCAGTTGCGGGGCTACCAGTTTTCCGCCCAGCCCCTATGGCTGGGGGAGGGCTCCCTCGCGGGAAAAGTGCTGCTGCTCTGGGCGGAGCAGGGGCTGGGGGACAGCCTCCAGTTCTGCCGCTATGCCGCCGCCCTGGCCCCCCTTGCCCACCGGGTCTATCTGGCGGTTCCTCCCAGTTTGGTGCCCCTGCTGGCCGCCCAGGCTTGGGGAATTCAGGTTCTGGACATGGAGGCGGAACTGCCGGAACACGATTACCAATGCCCCTTGATGAGCCTGCCCCTGGCCTGGTATCGGCTGACCGGGGAAGCCCAGCCTCTGGCTTTCCCTACCCCCTACCTTCGGGCCCCGATGGGAAATGGCGGGCAGACTTTGCCGACCCAGCCCCAAAGCCAAAGCCAAAGCCCTTCCGGCTTGGCGGCGGGGACCGGGGGGGCGTCCGGGCCTCGTATTGGCCTGGTCTGGGCGGGACGGCAGGTGGGGCTGGCCAATCCCTTTCGGGATATGCCCCTCTCCGCCCTAGGGCCCCTGCTGGAATTCCCTGCCCAATGGTTTTCTTTACAACCGTCTTTGCCCGAGGCGGATCGGGACAGTCCTTGGCTGGCCCGGTTTGGCAATGGCCCCCCCCATTTCCCTGATTTTTCCCACACGGCCGCCCTGGTGGCTTCCCTGGATTTGGTGATTGCCGCCGATACGGCGGTGGCCCATCTGGCCGGGGCCCTGGGCAAGCCCTGTTGGGTGCTCTTGCGCGCTTCCGGGGAATGGCGCTGGGAAGTGGCGCCGGACCATTCTCCCTGGTACCCCAGCCTGCGCCTGTTCCGCCAAAGCCAGTTGGGACAATGGGAGCCAGTGGTGGCCCAGGTGCGGGCCGCGTTGCAGGAATGTTTTCCGGCTGGAGAGCCCTAGGATCGGGAAGCTCAGTCTTCCCGGATCTCCCCATCCACGTAAACCCAGCGCTCCCCCGTCTTGCGGAAGCGGCTGATTTCTTCTAGCCGATGGGCCCGGCCGTTGAGTTTGTAGCGGGCCCGGTAATGGACCGTTCCGGTCTCCGTTTCCCCCTCCGTGCCACCCGCCCGGGCCAGAATCTCCAGTCCCACCCATTGGGGGAGGGGGGGCGTGGCCAGATCCAGGCTGGGGGGACGGGTATCCGGGGCCCAGGTGGCCAGGAGATAGTCCTCCAGCCCCAGGACGTAGGCGCTGTAGCGGGAGCGCATCAGGGCCTCCGGGGTGGGGGCGGGCTGGCCGTTGTGCCAAGGGGCGCAGCACTGGTCATAGGTTTGGCCGGAGCCGCAGGGGCAGGGGCGGGGCTGGGATTGGGCTTTCCGGGCTTTCATACCGTAGCTCCTGCCTCCAATTTGGCCACCGCCTGTAGGGGGGAGAGGATAAGGAATTGGGCGGGGGCCAGCTTGCGCCGGGCCAGGCGCAGCACTTCCTTATCCTTGCTGATCAGCCATTGGGCGCCGCCGACGGCGGCCAGTTCGAGAAATTTCTGATCGTCCCGGTCCCGGCAGCGGGGCAGGGGGGGAATATCCGTGGGTTCCACCAGGGTGATCCGGGCCCGGTAGGCCTGGAATAGGCTCTCCTGGGTGGGTGTGTCCATACCAAACTGGGGGTAGGCCAGCACCCGGGCCAATTCGTCCAGAGTGGCCGGACTGGCCAGGCAGCGTAGGGAGCTGTCTTGCAGGGCGGCCGCCAGGGGTGCCACCGCCGGTTCCCGAAAATGGTAGAGATCCAGGACGATATTGGTATCCAGCACCCAGCTGGCTTGAATGGGGGGAAAAGACATGGGGGAGGGGGCGTAAAACCCCCATTTTACCCGCCGGAAGGGGGAAGCCTAAGGCGCCTTTGTTCGGGGGGCGAGGCGCGCATGGTTCTCCAGCCTGTTCCTGGGGGGGCGCTTCGTGCATTCCATTCCTAAGCCCAGGACGGTGGGCTGGGAGCGCCGGGCCTATTTGGCGTGGGGCTCCAGGGGGGAAATCATTTCCTGACGCAAGGCCTGGGTCAGGCCTTCCAACTCCCGTTCCGGAAGGGGCGTTGGGCTGGGGACTTCCTCCGCCTCGCCGGGGGTAGTGACGGCGGCGTTGCCCCAGGAAATGAGTTCCAGCCGCCCATCCAGGTGTTCCACGATGCCGGTACAGGAATCCACCCAGTCGCCGCAGTTGATGTAGAGCACCTCATCCACCTGGCGCAGGGCGGCCCAGTGGATGTGGCCGCAGACCACCCCGTCCAGCTGGCGTTCCTTCACGGCCCGGACCACGGAATCTTCAAAATTGAAGATGAAGTTGATGGCAGTTTTGACCTTGCGCTTGGCGTAACCCGCCAGGGACCAGTAGCCCGTAAGGCCCAGGCGACGGCGGAACCAGGACAGGCTGATGTTAATGCGCACCAGCAGGTTGTAAGCCATGTCCCCCAGCACCGCCACCCAGCGGTGGTAGCGGGTCACCTGATCGAACTCGTCCCCGTGCACTAGCAGCAGACGCTTGCCGTCGGCGGTGACGTGGATATGCTCGTTTTGCACCCGGATGCCGCCAAAATCCAGGCCGTCATGGGCCCGCAGGGCCTCATCGTGATTGCCGGGGATGAGCATGACCTGACCGCCGTGGCGGGCGCGGCGGAGGATTTTCTGTACCACGGTGTTCTGGGCGGAGGTCCAGTAAATGCCCCGGCTCATGGACCAGAAATCCACGATGTCGCCGATCAGGTAAAGATGTTCGGAAGGATGTTCCCGCAGGAAATCCAGTAGCCGATCCGCCTGGCAGGCCCGGGTGCCCAGGTGGACGTCGGAAATGAAGATGGCGCGTACTTGAACCATGATTGGGCGCCAAGCTTAGGCCCCCTGTGTGACGGCCGTGTGAAGGGGCGGGAACTAATGGGGGGCTTGGCCCCAGCAGCTGGAAAGCCACCAGGGCCCGGCAAGGGGAAAGCCCACTAGCCCACGGTGGGAACGGTAGCAGCGGTGCTCGCCGCCGGTTGCCACCGGCCCTAAAGCCCCAGGGCCGCACACACCGCTTCCCCCAGGGCCAGGGAGGCGGTGAGGCCGGGGGATTCGATGCCGAAGAGATTCACCAGCCCGGGCACCCCATGTTGGGCCGGGCCCTGGAGCTGAAAGTCGGCCCATGCCCCGGGGGCGGCGATTTTGGGGCGAACGCCGCTGTAGGCCGGCTCCAAAGCCCCATCCTCCAGGTCTGGCCAGTATTTGCGCACCTCTCCGTAAAAGGATCGGGCCCGCTCCGGGGTCACCCCGTAATCCAGATGGCGGGGGTCGGCCCCGGGCAGCCATTCCACATCCGGGCCAAAGCGGGCCTGCCCCCCCAGGTCCAGGGTGAGATGAACCCCCAGTCCCCCTGCTTCCGGCAGGGGATAGATGAGGTGGCGGAAGGGGGGGCGGCCTCTCAGGCTGTAATAATTGCCCTTGGCGTAATGGGGCGTGGGCAGGGGGCCGGGAAAGCCGCCCCATCCCTGGACCACCTGGGTGGCCTGGAGCCCGGCCGCGTTAATGACCCGTTCCCCGGCGAGAACCATGGGCGCCCCTTCCCCGTCCCCCACCTGGAGGGCGAGCCGTTCCCCGTCCCAATCTCCCCCTAGCACCGGGCTGTGGCAAACCAGGGTGGCGCCCCCTGCCTCCGCCTCCCCCAGCAGGGCCAGCATCAGCCCGTGGCTATCCACAATGCCCGTGCTGGGGCAAAGGAGGGCGGCGGTGCAGTGCAGCGCAGGTTCCAAGGCTTGGGCCTGGGGGCCGGAAAGGCGTACCAAATCGGTCACCCCATTGGCCAGGCCCTGGGCGTGGAGCTGGGCCAGGCGTTCTTCCCCCGCCGGGTCCGTGGCCACGATGAGCTTGCCGCAGCGCCGATGTTCGATCCCGTGGCTGGCGCAAAAGTCGTAGAGCAGATCCCGACCCCGGACGCAGAGCCGGGCTTTGAGGGAATCCTGGGGATAGTAGATCCCGCTGTGGATGACCTCGCTGTTCCGGGCGCTGGTCTCCTGGCCGAAGGCCCCGTGCTGCTCCAGGATAAGGGGGGCAATGCCCCGCTGGGCCAGGGCCCGGGCGCAGGCCAGGCCGACAACGCCGGCACCGATAACAATGGCGGGAACGGTTTCCATGGAAAGTCCGGGGCAAAGAAGGGCTTTATTTTAACCCGGTGGTTCTGCCCGGCCAGGGCGGGGCGGCGGGGAAAAGCCCGGGCCGCGTTGAGGCCCCCCGGGGGGCGCGGTATAGTGCGGCATTCCCATGCTGCCCCAATGGCTTAAAGACAACCATGCCCGAAGTCCTGATGGATCACCGCCTGACCTTGACCGAAGTCCTGAAAATGCTGGTGGCGGACCATTGGGTGTCCAGTTCGGAGGCCAAGGCCCTGTCGGCGGAGCGCAAGCTCTATCGGGGGGATGTGCATCCCCTGGTGGTGATCGGGGAGCAGCAGTGGAAAAGCCTCCAGCCGCCCCATCCGGTGCTCACCACGGAGGTGCTCACCGAGTGGCTGGCGGATAAGGCGGATCTGGAATATCTGCACATCGACCCCCTGAAAATCGACTTTTCCTCCGTCACCGATGTGATGTCCAGCGCCTACGCCGGGCGCTTCAAGATTCTCCCCGTGGGGGTCACCGCCAGCGAGGTGGTGGTGGCCACCGCCGAGCCCTTCATGCGGGAATGGGAAAAGGAAATGCAGCCCATCCTGCGCAAGGATATTCACCGGGTGGTGGCCAATCCGGTGGATATCGCCCGTTACCTGGTGGAGTTTTACAACCTGGCCCGGTCGGTGAAAAAGGCCAACAAGTCCGGCGGGGAAAAGTCCGGCCTGTCTTCCTTTGAGCAATTGGTGGAACTGGGCCGGGGCAACCGCCAGTTCGACGCCAACGACCAGCACATCGTCCATATTGTGGATTGGCTCTGGCAGTACGCCTTCGAGCAACGGGCCTCGGACATCCACCTGGAACCCCGGCGGGACGTGGGCCTGGTGCGCTTCCGCATCGACGGGGTGCTGCATCAGGTGTACCAGATCCCCATGGCGGTGCTCACCGCCATGACCAGCCGCATCAAGCTCTTGGGGCGTATGGACGTGATCGAAAAACGTCGGCCCCAGGACGGGCGGGTCAAAACCCGGATGCCCGACGGCCAGGAGGTGGAATTGCGCCTCTCCACCCTGCCCACGGCCTTCGGGGAAAAGCTGGTGATGCGGATTTTCGATCCGGAAGTGCTGGTGCGGGATTTTTCCGAACTGGGCTTTTCCGACGAGGATCGGCTGCGCTGGCGCCAGATGACGGGCCACCCCAACGGCATCATCCTGGTGACCGGCCCCACGGGCTCGGGGAAAACCACCACCCTTTATTCCACCCTGAAGGCCCTGGCGACCCCGGAAGTGAATGTCTGCACCATTGAGGATCCCATCGAAATGGTGGAGCCCGCCTTCAATCAAATGCAGGTGCAACACGCCATTGATCTGGGCTTTGCCGACGGGGTGCGGGCCCTCATGCGCCAGGACCCGGACATCATCATGGTGGGGGAAATCCGGGATCTGGAAACGGCGGACATGGCCATCCAGGCGGCTCTGACGGGCCATTTGGTGCTGTCCACCCTGCACACCAACGATGCCCCGTCCGCCATTACCCGTCTGCTGGACCTGGGCCTGCCCCCCTACCTGATTAACGCCACCCTGCTGGGGGTCATGGCCCAGCGCCTGGTGCGTACCCTCTGTCCCCATTGCAAACAGTCCGTGCCCATGAGCGAAACGGACGTGGCCACCTGGAACGCCCTGGTGTCCCCCTGGAAATCCCGCCGTCCGGCCCATATCCACCAACCCGTGGGCTGCCTGGAATGCCGCATGACCGGCTATATGGGCCGGGTGGGGCTCTATGAGCTGCTGCCCCTGACTCCGGAACTCAAGCATCTGATCCACCCCGCCGCTGATGTGGCCAAAATTCGGGATCAGGCCTATCGCCAAGGTATGAAGCCCCTTCGCATTTCCGGGGCCATGAAGGTGGCGGCGGGCATTACCACCCTGGAAGAGGTGGTGAAGGTGGCGCCCCCCGCCGTGCAGCCCGAATAGGGCGGCGACTCCGCCCCAGGACAAGGGGGGCTGGATTTGGCCGGAAGGGCCGTGCCAGGAGCCCCGGGCTTGGCTGATTCCGCCCAGCCCCTGCTGTGGCAAAGGGCCGCAAGGGCGGGGAAAGGGGTGTTTTCTTGACCGGGATCAAGAAAACCGGCGCCTTGACGGGGAAAATAGCGGCCCGTATGCCGAAAGTACTGGTATCGGTCCCCGTCTCATCCTTTCCCCCGAGAGATTCCCATGGCTGTTGAGCTTTACAACGACGGCAAGCACGTCTGCCTTGCCTTCTACGATCTGATCGACGACGACCAGGACAACGTGGTCCAGTCCAATCAGTTTCTCATTGCGGACAATGGCCACGGCGCCCTGATCGACCCGGGCGGCAACATGACCTACTCCGGCCTGCTCATGGGCATGCAGAAATATTTCTCCTCCCGGGATCTGGACCTGCTCCTGGCTTCCCATGCGGACCCGGACATTATTGCCTCGGTGAACAAGTGGTTCGTGGCCTCCCATTGCAAGGTCATGATTTCCAATCTGTGGATTCGTTTCGTCCCCCACTTCACCACGGGGCGGGACATTAGCGGTCGGGTTATCGGCATTCCGGACCGGGGCGCGGAAATTCCCCTGGGCAACTGCAAGCTGCAAGCCCTGCCGGCCCACTTCCTCCACGCCGAAGGCAATTTCCAGTTCTACGATCCGGTCTCCAAGATTCTCTTCTCCGGTGACCTGGGTACCTCCATCGTGACCCAGAAGGAAGCCCTGGAGCCGGTGACGGATTTCGACGCCCATTTGCTCAAGATGCAGGGCTTCCATCACCGCTACATCGTTTCCAATAAAATCTGCCGCTACTGGGCGGCCATGGTCCGGCCCCTGGACATCGAAATGATCGTGCCCCAGCACGGCTGCCGTTTTGAAGGCAAGGAAATGGTCAAGCGCTTCATCGACTGGGTGGAGGGCCTGGAATGCGGGGTGGATTTGATGAACCAGTCCGATTACTCCCTGCCCGGCCTGCTCTGATTGAGACGGCAGGGGGTGGTAAAAAAGCCGGACGTCAGGTCCGGCTTTTTTATGGGCGTTGCCCGGGCTAAGTCCGGACCTTTCCCCGAGCCCTCCTCCCCGGGCTCGGCCTATTTCAGGTGGCGGATGGCGGCTTCCAGGCCCGCCGGGCTCAAGGGAAACATCCGCTGCCCCAGCTGTTGCCGGATAAGCCGGTTGGAAGGATGGTAGGACCAGTATTCCGGGGGCTCCGGGTTCAGCCAGACCGCCCGGGGATAGGCGTCCAGCAGGCGCTGGAGCCAGACCTGGCCCGCTTCCGGATTGCGGTGCTCCACGCTGCCGTGGGGATGGGTGAGTTCGTAGGGGCTCATGGCGGCGTCCCCCACAAAAATGAGCCGGTAATCCGGGCCGTAGGTATGGATCAGGTCCAGGGTAGCCAGGCCCTGGTCCCGGCGCCGCCCATTGTCCCGCCACAGGCTTTCATAGACGCAGTTGTGAAAGTAGAAATGCTCCAGGTGCTTAAATTCCAGGCGGCAGGCGGAAAACAGGACGGCGCAGCGGGCCACGTGGGCGTCCATGGAACCTCCCACATCCAGGCAGAGCAACACTTTCACCCCATTGCGCCGCACCGGCCGTAGGTGGATGTCCAGCAGGCCGCCCTGGCGGGCCGTGCCCTGGAGGGTGGCGTCCAGATCCAGTTCTTCCGCCGCCCCTTGCCGGGCGAAGCGGCGCAGGCGGCGCAGGGCCAGCTGGAGATTCCGGTTATCCAGGGCGGCCCGGTCGTCCAGATTGCGGAATTCCCGCCGTTCCCAGACCTTCACCGCCTTGCCCTGACCCCCCGGGCCCCCGATGCGCACTCCCTCCGGATGGTAGCCGCTGTGGCCGAAGGGGGAGGTGCCGCCGGTGCCGATCCAGCGGTTGCCCCCGGCGTGGCGCTCCTTCTGTTCCGCCAGGCGCTGGGCCAGGGTCTCCATGAGCCGGTCCCAGCCCAGCTTTTCCAGGCGGGCCTTGTCCGCCTCCGAGAGCAGTCGCTGGCCCGCCAGACGCAGCCATTCTTCCGGCAGCTCCCGCTCCAGACCGGCGGCCTGGGTGCTGGCTTGGAAATAGCTGGCGAAGGCCTGATCGAACCGGTCATAGCGGCTTTCGTCCTTCACCAGGCAGAGCTTGGCCAGTTGGTAGAAGTCTTCCAGGCCGGGGGGAATGAGGCGGGCTTCCAGGGCTGCCAGTAAGGTCAGGAGTTCGGTGGTGGAGACGGGCAGGCCCTGGCGCCGCAGATGGAGGAGAAAGTCAGTCAGCATGGGCCGGGTCCGGTGCCCCCATGACCCGGTTGCGGCCTTCTGCCTTGGCCCGGTAGAGGGCGCTGTCCGCCGCTTCCACCAGGCGGTCCGGGGTCTGGCCGTGGTCCGGGTAGCAGGCCACCCCGGCGGAGACCGTGGCTTGCAGCTGATCCCCTTCAAAGTTCACCACCAGTTCGGCAAATTCCCGCCGCCAGGTTTCCGCCCGCTCCAAGGCGTGGGCCATATCCAGCTGGGGCAGGACCAGGAGAAATTCTTCTCCCCCATAGCGGCAGGGCAGATCCCCGGCCCGGGCGTGGTGCCGTAGGAATTCCCCTAATTGGCGCAGCACCTCGTCCCCAGCCCGGTGGCCGTAGCTGTCGTTGAGATTCTTGAAGTGGTCGATGTCCAGCATCACCAGGGCCAGGGGATAGCCTTCCCGCTCGGCCCGGGCCATTTCCCGTTCCAGGGTTTCGTCCAGGTAGCGGCGGTTGTAGAGGCCGGTGAGGCCGTCCCGGGTGGCCTGATCCTTGAGCTTGTCCTGCAACAGGTTGATTTCCCGCAGCTGGGCTTCCAGGCGCCGGTTCATGGCCTGGAGGGCGTCTTCATGGCGCTTCCGGGCGCTGATGTCCCGGGTGACGCCGCAAATGCCCACCCGGCGGCCATGGGCATCCACAATGTTGGTGGCGTGGACCTCGGTCCAGATGGTGCTGCCGTCCCGGCATTTTTGCTCCAGTTCCATGAGCAAATAGGGGGTCTGTTCCCCGGCGTCCCGCAGCTTTTGGTGTTCAGCGCTGACCTGGCGCACCTGGGCCATGGCCTCGGGGGTGAGTATTTCTTCCACGGAATGGCCGATCACCTCGCTGGCGGGGAAGCCCCGCAGACGCTCATCCGCCCCGTTGATATAGATAAAGACAAAGTTGCTGTCCATTTCCCAGATGATGTCGGCGGAGCGCTCCGCGATAAAGCGGAAGCGGGCCTCGCTTTCCCGCAGGGCCTCGTCCGCCTCCCGGCGCCGGGTGATGTCGTTGCAGGCCACGATCATGGCCTCTTCCCCGTCAAAGCCGGAGAGGGCGGCGGAAATCAGCACCCAGCGCTCTTCTCCCCGGCCATTGATGAGGCAGGCTTCAAAGTCCGTGACCAGACTCCGGCTCTGGACCTGGGCCTTGAGCCAGGCCCGGTCCGCCGGGGTTTTGTAATAGGAAGGGGCGGGGCGACCGATGCATTTTTCCTGGGATTGGCCCAGGAGCTGGGCGGCCCGCTGATTGATGTAGAGCACCCGGTCGTTGTCCAGGCGGGTGATGAGGACCGGGAAGGGGGCGCTTTCCACCAGCAGCCGGTAGCGTCGTTCGCTTTCCTCCAGGGCCCGCTGGATGCGGCGCCGGTCCGTCACGTCTTCTGCCAGGGAAATGGCAAAAGCCCCTTCCGGGGCGTCGGCCCCCCGCACCACCGCATTGCTCCAGTGGTACTGGATAATGCGGCCATCCTTGGTCAGGTTGGTATTCACCTGGTAGAGGGGCACCGGGCTGTCGAACAGGGTGGCCGCAATGCCCAGCACCGTGGGCCGGGCCTCGGGGGCCACCACCAGGGAAAGGAAGTCCTGGCCCAGGGCTTCTTCCCGGCGCCAGCCGAAGACCTCTTCCGCCCGGTGGTTCCATTCCAGCACCCGCATTTCCGAGTCCCAGGCGAAGGCTGCCAGGGGCAGGGTTTCAAAGGCCACCCGGAAACGGGCTTCGCTCACCTGGAGATGCTTTTCCGTCTCCCGCAGGGCGTCCATCTGGCGTCCCATCTGCTGTTGCAGGCGGCGCAGGTACAGGGCGGCGAACAGTCCGCCTAGGGCCAGCAGGGCGGTGAGGAGAAAGAGCATCTCATGCCAGGGGGTGAGGCGGGGCGCCTCCGGCGGCTGATAAACGAAATCCGGCCAGGCCGTGGGCCCGGGGGCCAGCAGGCCCAGAGCCTGATAGGTGGCGACAATTTTCTGCCAGCGTTCCGGGAGCATGGTGCCCACGGCGATAATGTCCGGCTCCACCAGGGCCCGGGTGTGCTCCGCCTCGTAGCGCAGGTGGTCGTAGCTGTGGCGGGGGGAATAGTTGGCCTGGATGATGCGGATGGCTTCTTCCGGATGTTCCAGGGCGTAATTCCAGCCCTTGAGACTAGCCTGGCGGAAGGCTTCCACCTGGCGGGGGTGGCGGTCCAGCTCCTGGCGGGAGGTGAACAGGGTGTCCCCGTAGAAATCCACCCCCCCTTCCCGGGGGGTGAAGGCGAAATAGGGGATGCGGGCCTTTTCCAGATCGTAGGTTTCGTCGGTGACGTAGCCGGACAGGGCATCCACCTTGCCCCGAATCAGGTCATCCGGGGTGAAGTCCCGCTCCACCGTATAAACCTTGGACAGATCCACCCCCTGGCGGCGCAGATAGGCGAGCAACTCCGTTTCCCAAGGCTGAAGCCCGAGACGGCGGCCTTCCAGGTCTTTGGGGATGCGGATGTCCCCCCCGGCCCGAACCAGAAGCACCAGGGGGGAGTGCTGGAATATGGTGGCCAGGGCCACCACGGGCCGTCCCTGACCCCGGGCCAGGGCCAGTTCTGAATCGCTGATACCGAATTGGGCTCGGCCCGAGCAGACCTCCGTAATGGGGTTCTGGCCGGGGACAATTTCCTTGATATTCACCGCCAGCCCGGCTTCCCGGTAATAGCCCTTCACCTGGGCCACGTAATAGCCGGCGAACTGAAATTGGTGACGCCACTTGAGTTGCAGGGTGACGGGGCTGAGCTGGGCCCAGGCGGCCAGGGGCAGGAGCAAACAGCCCAGGGCCAGCCAGGCCCGGGGGGCGCGGCGGTGGGAGCAGGGGAAATGGGACAAGGGGCCCACGCCTAGGGCTCCCGCCAGTTTGGCGCCCTGGTGCCCTGGCAGAGATGGACATCCTGCTCGTTTTTCAGGAGGGCGCCGTGGAGGGGGGGCAGGGGGGCCATGCCCTTTCCCGGTGGGAGGGCGGTGGGGGATACCCCTTCGGCCAGGAGCAGCTTGAGCCAATCCAGAAGTTCAGAGGTGGAAGGCTTTTTCTTCAGGCCCGGGATGTCCCGGAGCTGGAAAAACACTTCCAGGGCTTCTTTCAAGAGGGCCTGTTGCAGGTCGGGAAAATGGACCCGGACAATGGCCGCCAGGGTTTCCCGGTCGGGAAAGCGGATGTAGTGGAAGAAACAGCGGCGCAGAAAGGCGTCCGGCAATTCCTTTTCATTGTTGGAGGTAATGAAAACCAGGGGGCGCTGCCGGGCCCGCACGGTCTGGCGGGTTTCATAGACGTGGAATTCCATCCGGTCTAACTCCTGGAGCAGATCGTTGGGGAATTCGATGTCCGCCTTGTCGATTTCGTCGATCAGCACCACCGCCCGGGTGTCGCAGTCAAAGGCCTGCCAGAGCACCCCTTTGACCAGGTAATGGGCAATGTCCTGGACCCGGGGATCGCCCAGCTGGGAATCCCGCAGCCGGGAGACCGCATCGTATTCGTAGAGGCCCTGCTGGGCCTTGGTGGTGGATTTGATGTGCCAGGTGTAGAGGGGCAGATTGAGGGCCCGGGCTACCTCTTCCGCCAGCCGGGTTTTGCCCGTTCCCGGTTCGCCCTTGATGAGCAGGGGCCGCTCCAGGGTCAGGGCGGCGTTCACCGCCAACATCAACTCAGGGGGGGCTACATAGTCGGGGGAACCTTGAAAGCGTAAGGGCGGGGCGGCGGTCATGGTGAAGGGAGAGGAGCGGTGGCAGGGCAGTATCCGGGAGTCCCGGAATCTTGGCAACGGGGCCGGGATAAAAGGCCGGTCCGGGGAGTGGGCATGGGCTTTGCTCTCCATGAAGCCTGTGTCCGAAATGTCCGTTCCGTTACAGGGGCCGCCCGGTGATCGGGACGCTCACACCCCCCGATTTTAGACAAGGGTGGGGGGCTGGGACATCCCCATTCCTGGCGATGGGGACAGGGCCAAGCTTTGTATATAATGGTCCATCCTGCACCTGGCCCGCCCCTAGACACCAGCCCCGGCAGGCCCCAACCGAGAGGGTTGTCCACGCCATGAAAAATAATCAGCCGGTTACCCAGCAAGAAATTCCCGTTCCCGAGGACGAGTATCTGGTTTCCAAAACCGACCTCAAGGGCATCATCACCTACGCCAACGATGCGTTTGTGGCGGTGAGCGGCTTTTCCCGGGGGGAACTGATCGGCAAGAATCACAATCTGGTGCGCCACCCGGACATGCCGCCCCAGGCCTTTGCCGATCTCTGGGAGACGGTGAAAGGGGGCAATCCCTGGCGCGGCCTGGTGAAGAACCGGGCCAAGAGCGGCGGTTTTTACTGGGTGCTGGCGGTGATTGTGCCCATCACCAAGGAAGGGCGCATCGAAGGCTACATGTCGGTGCGCATGCCCCCCAGTCGGGAGCAGATCCGGGAGGCGGAGGTGCTCTACCGGGAGCTTCTGGCCCATCCGGAACGCTCCCTGGGCCGTACCAGTCCCTTTCGCCGGACCTTGTCCCTGCGCACCCGGCTGATGACCATGCTCGGGGCCTTTGTGCTGGTAGCCCTGATTCTGGCTGGCCTGGGGCTGTACGGTATGAACCGGTCCAACCAGGATTTGGTGGATCAGTACCAGCGGGAGCTGGTGCCGGCGGTCCAGGCCAACCAGGTGGCCCAGCTCCTGGCGGAAAGCCGCAGCCAGGTGTTGCTGGGCCTCCAGCACGACCCGGCGGGCAATCTGGCCCGGCTCCACGACCATAGCATCCAGGTCCATGTGCGCCACCTGGAGGAAAACCGCCAGCGCACCTGGGACTTGCTCCGCGCCCTGGAGGCCCAGGCCCAGGACCCGGTGGTCAGTCGGGATTTGGCGGAATTGAGCCGGCTGCGCCACATGTATAGCGAGGAGGCTATGAAGCCCGCCCAGCAAGCCCTGGAGCGGGGGGATTTCCGGGCGGTGGAAAATCTGCTGGTGAGCCGCATCAATCCCCGCTACGCCCAGGTGGAAGAGGCCTGCCAGCGTCTGGCGGAGGACTTCAAGGGGATCGCCCAGCGGGAGTTTTCCCAGGCCAAGGTCCGCTATGAACGTTTTCTTCTGTGGATGGGGGGCATCACCCTGGGGGTGTTGGTCCTGGCCCTGGGGGGCGGCTGGTTGCTGATCCGTTCCATCATTGGCCCCATTCGTCAGAGCGTTAATATTTTCCGGCGTATCGCGGAAGGGGATCTGCGGGGGGACATCGACATTTCCCGCCGGGACGAACTGGGCCGCCTGCTTTGCCAGCTGGCCACCATGCAGGTGCGCTTGAAGGTGATGCTGGACCAGATCCGCAATGCCACCGCCGGGGTGGAAAGCCGCACCCATGGCCTGCGGGAGGATATGGGCGGGGTGGCGGCCAAGTCCCAGCAGCAATTGTCCGACGTTCAGTCCGTGGCCGCCGCCACGGAGGAATTTTCCCAATCCGTGGCGGAAGTGGCCAGCCATGCGGGGGAAACCGCCGGGGCGGCGGAACAATCCACCGCCCTGGTGCTGTCCAGCAACAGCCAGCTGGAGCAGAGCATGGCCGCCACGGCCCAGGGGGTGAGTACGGTGAATGCGGCCAGCGCCAGTCTCCACGAGTTGAACGACGCCATTGTGCGCATCGGGGACGTGACCCGGGTGATCCAGGAAATCGCCAGCCAGACCAATCTTTTGGCCCTGAACGCCGCCATTGAGGCGGCCCGGGCCGGGGAAGCGGGGCGGGGCTTTGCCGTGGTGGCGGACGAGGTGCGTAAGCTGGCGGAGCGCACCACGGCCAGCACCGGGGACATTACCGCCACGGTGGATGCCATCCAGAGCACCACCCGGGAGGCGGTGAGCCGCATGGAAACGGCGGTGACCGAGGTGGAATCGGGCAATCAGCTCATGGGGGACAGCGTGGCCGGGTTGGCGGGCATTACCCAGTCATCCCGCCAGGTGACGGACATGGCCCGGCAGATTTCCGATGCGGCCCAGCAGCAGACCGTGGCCAGCCAGGAGGTGAGCCGGAGCATGGAACACATTTCCAGCCTCATCGAGCAGAACACGGCGGCGGCCCAGGATGCGGAACAGGACACGGCGGCCCTGCTGGAACACACCGCCCTGCTGCGGGAATTGCTGGCGGGCTTTCGTCTGCGGGCTTGAGACGGGGGCCGGGGGGTAAGCGCTTCCCGGCCCTTCCGGGCGGGGTGAAGCGAAGAAGGCTGGGGACTACGCCGTTACGGGGTCGGCGGAGGCGGCGTTTTTCCCCATCCAACCGGCCCCAGGGCGGGGCCCGGGGCCGCCTAGCGGGCCAGGCCCTGTACCGCTGCCAGATATTCCTGGGGATCCACCGGGGCGCTGGCCGTCTGGGCCCGGTACACCGTTTCCCCCAGGCATTCCAGGAGCCGGTGCTGGGCCTCGTGCTCGTCCGTCAGCTTGCGGCAGAGCCGCTCATAGGCGTCCCGGATGCCCGGGGGCTGGTCGATGGAGAGCTGTTCCTGAATGGCTAGGTGCAGGGACAGGTGGAGAAAGGGGTTCATCTGCCCCCCTTCCGGCGGCCATTCCCGGGCCAGGGCCTGGGCCTCATCTTCCAGCAATTCCCGGTATTCCGGGTGGGGCAGAATGACCGCTACCGCCTGCTGTTCCATGGGCTCCAGGGGTTGCTGTTGCTGATACTTGCGCCAGGCGGTGCAGAAAAATTGGCGGACTTGGTCGCGGCTGGGGCTAAACACGGGGGACAGTCTCCGAAGGGTGGCTGAAGAGGGCGGTGAGGACCGTATTGTGCACCAGGGTACGGCCCTCTGGGCGGGGCAGGAGCTGGCCGCTGCCATAGACGCCCAGGAGGGGCAGGCCGGGGAACTGGGCCTTCAGGGCCAACCAGTCCCGGTCTTCGCCGCCGTAAAAATAGGGGCCCCGGCCAATGCAGGAAAAGACCAGGGCGAAGTCGGGAGCGGCTACTTTCTGGGCCAGGGCGGCGAGCTGATCCCGCAATTCCTGCTCCGCCGCCAGGGGCTGGCGGATGGCCCAGGCTAGCTGCCGTCCGAGGCGCAAGGGGGCGGCCAGGGTCAGGGAGCGATCCCCGTTGGCGGTGAGCAGGGGCACCAGTTCCGCCTCCTGGTGGGCCAGGGCCGCCGCCGGGGCACTGTCCGCCAGCACGGCGGTGAGCTGGTGCAGGGGCAGGGGAGAGCGCTGGCGCAGATCCGGGGGCAGGCGCCGCAGCAGGGCATCCAGGGCCGGTTGGCCGTCCATTTGGGTCAGGTCGTGGCCCTGGCATTGGGTCACCGTGCCCCCCTCCCCGAGAAAGCGCAGGCCATGGGCGACGGCGTAGTCCCCCCGTCCGCCCCGCAGATGCAGGGCCAGGGGGCCGGGGGCCAGAAGCCGACCACCCTGCCAGAGGGGCAGGGGCGCCTGGGTGTTGTTATAGACCCCTCCCAGCCAGGTGCCGGGACCGGGGAGATGGTCCGGACTGCCGTAGGCCAGCCCGGGCGCGTCGGGACTGGCCCCATGGGCGGCTTCCAGGCCGAAGGGGTCGGCCAGGGCTAAAACGGCGGCGGCAGGCCGATCCAAAACCCAAGCCTCTTCGGTGAACAGGCCTGCTGCCGTGCCCCCCGCCACCTGGAGGCAATCGGCGGCCCGGGAAGCGGTGAGTACGGCGGCTGCCGCTTCCCGGGCAAAATCCGGGGTGAGGAAGAGGAGCAGGGCGCTGGCCCGGGGGGCGCCCTGGGCGGCCAGGCGCTCCAGGGCTTGGTGCACCGCCCGATCCACCAGGGCGGGATGGGCGTCGTTACCGGAAACCAGGGCGGTGGCGGCGTACATGGCGGGTCCTTGGGCGGGGCTCAGGCATGGGGGAAAAAGGGGCAAGGGCCCTGCCGCCCGGGAGGGGCGGAGGGAGCCAGGGGGGCCTGCCCGGGGGCGGCGGGGTCAGACATGGGCGGGCTGATCCGCCGTTTTCTCCGGATTTTCACAGAGATCGGCGATGAGGCAGCGTTCGCAGTCCGGTTTTCTGGCTTTGCACACGTAGCGGCCCAGGAGAATGAGCCAGTGGTGGGCGTGTTGCTTGTATTCCCCGGGGGTGAATTTTTCCAGCTTGGTTTCCACTTCCAGGGGCGTCTTGCCCGGGGCCAGCCGGGTCCGGTTGGCGACCCGGAAAATATGGGTATCCACCGCAATGGTGGGATGGCCGAAGGCCACGTTGAGCACCACGTTGGCGGTCTTGCGGCCCACTCCGGGCAGGGCCTCCAGGGCGTCCCGGTCCTCCGGCACCTGGCCACCGTGGCGTTCCAGGAGCAGCTGGCAGGTGGCGATGACGTTCTTGGCCTTGGTGCGGTAGAGGCCGATGGTCTTGATGTAATCTGCGACTCCGGCTTCCCCCAGGGCCAGCATGGCTTCCGGGGTGGGGGCGGCGGGAAAGAGGCGGCGGGTGGCCTTGTTCACCCCCACGTCTGTGGCCTGGGCCGAGAGCAGAACGGCGATGAGGAGCTGGAAGGGGGTGGCGTATTCCAGTTCCGTGGTCGGCGCCGGATTGGCCGCCTGGAGCCGGGCGTAAATCTGGGCGCGTTTGGCGGCGTTCATGGGGCGCTTTCGGGGCGGGGCCTAGTGGCAGCCGCCAGCGGTCACCGGTTCGGGAATGGGGCGCTGGGCCCGGCGGGCGGCCCGGGCTTCCACCCAGTTTTTCCAGGCCACCAGGCAGCCCAGCACAATGAAGGCGCCGGGGGGCAGGATGGAAACCAGGAAGCCGGGATAGTTTTCCGGCAGAAGGCGCAGGTGGGAAAGGCTGGGGATCACCAGTTCAATGCCGCCGAACAGGTTGCCCGTACCGATCAGCTCCCGCAGGCCCCCCAGGAGGGACAGGGTCCAGATCATGCCCACCCCCATCATGGCCCCGTCCAGAGCGGAGGCCAGGGGGCTGTTTTTGGCGGCGAAGGCTTCGATACGGGCCAGCACCAGGCAGTTGGTGATAATCAGGGGAATGAAAATGCCCAGCACCAGGTAAAGGCTGTGCAGGTAGGCGTTCATGGTCAGGTCCACCATGGTCACCACGGCGGCGGCGATGAGGATGAACACGGGAATGCGGATTTCATGGGGAATGAAATTGCGCAGACAGGCCACAAAGAAATTGGACAGGGCCATGACCAGCAGGGTGGCCAGGGAGAGCATGAAGCCATTGACCAGACTGGTGGTAATAGCTAGCAGGGGGCACATGCCGAGAATCTGGACCAGGCTGCTGTTCTGCCGCCAGACCCCATTGAGCATGATGTCCTTGATTTCGGCGCGGCTGGGAAGAAAGGCCATGTTTTGTCTCGTGCAACGAAGTGTGGGTTATTTGGCGGGCACGGCCGGGGCGGCGAAAAGCTCGTCCCGGTGGGCGTTGGCGTAGGCCAGGGCTTTTTTCACGGCCTTGACCACGGCCCGGGGGGTGACGGTGGCGCCCGCCACGGAATCAAAGTGGCCGCCGTCCTTTTTCACCTTCCAATCCTTTTCCGCCACCCGGGCGAAGGAAAGACCGGTGAATTGTTCGATCCAGGGGTGATCCTTGTGCTTGTTATCCTTCTTGGGGTCGATGTAATCCCCCAGCCCCGGGGTTTCCTTGTATTCGGTGACCCGCACCCCGGCCAGTTCCCCGTCTGCCTTAACCGCCACCAGCATGCGGATTTTGCCCGCATAGCCATCCGGCGCCACCGCTTCCATCACCAGGGCGGCGGGCTGGCCGTTGAGCCGGGCCCGGTAAACGAGGGAATTGTCATCCTGGCCCAGTTCCGGGGTGGGGGGAATCTGGGTTTCATCCTGGAGCAGATTGTTGTCGTACAGGGCCTGGGGCAGCACTTCGCCGATACTGCGCTGCTTTTCCTCGGCGGCGGAGGCTTCGATGCCCGGCCGGGTAAGGGCGTAAATGGCCGCCAGCACGGCGGTGAAGACGATTACGAAAAGAAACAGGATGACGGCGGTGCGCGCCGCCAGGGTGGTGGCGCTGGGGTCTTTGACGGTCACCATGGCCTTAATCCTTTTGCCCGAAAACCGGAGGTTGGGTGTACATGTCGATGAGGGGCACGCAGATATTCATGAACAGCACGGCAAAGGCCACCCCGTCCGGATAGCCGCCGAAGACCCGGATCAAATAGGTGAGCAGGGCCGCGCCGGCGGCAAAAATGATCTTGCCCCGGGGGGTGGTGGCGCCGGAGACCGGATCGGTGGCGATGAAGAAGGCGCCCAGCATGGCGCCGCCGGAAAAGAGGTGGAACAGGGGATTGGCAAAGGCCGCCGGGTGGAAGGCCCAGAGCAGGCCGGAGAAGAGGGCCAGCACGGCCAGGAAGGTGCAGGGCACGTGCCAGGTAAAAACCTTTTGCTGCCACAGCCACAGGCCTCCCAGCAGGTAGCCCCCGGCTACCCATTCCCAACCCTGACCGGCCATGGTGCCGAAGACCTTGGGATTGGCCAGAATGCCGGCCACGGTGGCATGGCCTTCCCCCAGTTTCAAGGCGGTTTTCAGGCTATCCAGGGGGGTGGCGCTGGTCACCGCATCCACCCGGGGCAGGCAGCCGAAAATGATTTGCAGCTGCTGGCCGAAATCCCCGCCAATCCCGGGCCATTGGGACATGAGGGAGGGGAAGGAAACGATGCACACCGCAAAGGCGATCATGGCCGGATTAAAGGGGTTTTGCCCCAGGCCGCCGTAGAGCTGCTTGGCGATGACGATGGCGAACAGCACCCCCACCACGGTGAGCCACCAGGGGGCCAGGGGCGGGAAGGTGAGGGCGATGAGCCAGGCCGTGACCAGGGCGGACAAATCCCCCAGGAAAAGGCCCAGGGGCTTGCGCCGTACCTTGAGCATGGCCGCCTCCGCCACCAGGGCGGTGAGGCTGGCCAGGGCCAGTTGGACCAGGACGGCCGGGCCGAAGAAAAACACGTAGGCGGCAATGCCGGGCAGCAGGGCGGCCAGCACTTTGAACATGACCCGCTGGACCGAAGCGCCCTTGAGCAGGTAGGGAGGAGTGGTGAAATCCATGGGAGATCCGTGCATCAATCCTGGGAATCGGCCCGGTTGGCCGTCTCGGGGGCGACCGCCGGGGCGGTGGGTGGGGGGGCCATTTCCGTCTTGGCCACTTCCTGGAAGCGGGCCCGACGGGCCGCCAGGTCTTCGTCCTGGGCCGCCTCGGTGGAGGCGGGGGCCTGGGCCTGTTCATGCTCGGCCTTCTGGGCCCGGGCTCGGGCCAGGGCGGCGGCAATGGCGGCTTTCTTGGCCGCTTCCGGATCGTCTGGGGTGGCCGGGGCGGGGGAGGCTTCGCCAGCGGCGGCCGCATCCGCCGCCTTTTTCGCG
Organism: Rhodocyclaceae bacterium; assembly: GCA_041907765.1. Lineage (GTDB taxonomy): Bacteria > Pseudomonadota > Gammaproteobacteria > Burkholderiales > Rhodocyclaceae > Azospira. The sequence goes on from JAYRGQ010000005.1 coordinate 88,179, forward strand.
GCCTGGGCGGCCGCGGCCTTGGCTAGCTTGGCGGCTTTTTCCGCCTTTTCCCGTTCATCCCGGGCCTTCTTGAATTCGAAACGGCTCTTGGCCGCCTCCGCCGCCTTTTTCTCCTGTTCCCGGCTCCAGATCTCGCTCTTGGCGAAGCGGAAATACTGCACCAGGGGAATGTGGGAGGGGCAGACAAAGGAGCAGCAACCGCATTCGATGCAGTCAAAAAGCTTGTAGGCCTGGGCCTTGCCGAAGTTCTTGGCTCGAGAGTGCCAGTACAGCTCAAAGGGCTGCAATTCGTGGGGGCAGGCCTTGGCGCATTCGCCGCAGCGGATGCAGGGCATTTCCGGGGGCGCTGGCGGGAAGAGGGCGGGGGAGTGGGCGATCAGGCAATTGGTGGCCTTGACCACCGGCGCGGCCAGGTCGGGCACCATGAAGCCCATCATGGGTCCCCCCATGAGGTAGCCGTCCGTGTCCGCCTTGGGCTCGGCCAGCTTGACCAATTCTTCCATGGGGGTGCCGATCAGCACCTCCCAGTTGCGGGGGGTGGCCACATTGCCGGTGAGGGTCACCAGCCGGGAAATCACCGGTTCCCCGTGGGCCAGGGCGCGCCAGGCGGTGTAGGCGGTGGCCACGTTGAAACACTGGACCCCCAGGTCCGTGGAGCGCTTGCCATTGGGCACTTCCTTGCCGGTGAGCACCCGAATCAGTTGCTTGGCGCCCCCCGCCGGATAGCGGGTGGGAATCTGGATAATCTGAAAGTCTTGGAAATCCGGCCCCAGGGCTTTCAGGGCGGCGTTCATGGCGGCGTAGGCTTCCGGCTTGTTGTCCTCAATGCCTACCAGCACCTTCTTGGGCTTGAGCAGATCCCGGAAAATCCCGGCGCCCCGCAGCACTTCCTCGGCCCGTTCCCGCATCAGCAGGTCGTCGCAGGTGATGAAGGGCTCGCATTCCGCCCCGTTGATCACCAGCTCTTCCATGGGCACGTTTTTGCCCGCCTGGAGTTTGACGTGGCTGGGGAAGACGGCGCCGCCCAGGCCCACCACCCCCGCGTCCCGCAGCAGTTCCCGCACCTTTTCCGGGGCCAGTTGGTGGTAATCCACGGGCTGGCGTTCGATCCACCGGTCTTCCCCGTCCGGGGTAATGACCACGGCGGCGGTGCCCAGGCCCGAGGGATGGGGCGCCGGATGCAGCGCCACTTCCACCACGGTGCCCGAGGTGGGAGCATGGACGGCGGAGGAGACCCAACCATCCGCCTCGCCGATGGGCTGGCCTTTGAGTACGTGGTCCCCGGCTTGCACCAGGGGACGGGGCGTGCCGCCAATGCTCTGGTGCAGGGGTACCACCACCCGGCTGGGGAGGGGCGCCACGGCAATGGGCTGGGTGACGGATTGGGCTTTATTGTGGGGCGGCTTGACGCCCCCTTTGAATTTGAAAAGTTGCAGCATCAGGCGGCCTTTTTCACTTCAATGACCGGATATTTCCATTTCCAGTTATCCACCGTTTCCCGGACCGGTTCCATGGCAATGCACTCCACCGGGCAGGGGGCGACGCACAGCTCGCAGCCGGTGCACAGGGAGGCGACCACCGTATGTAGCTGCTTTGCCGCACCCACAATGGCATCCACCGGGCAGGCTTGCAGGCAGAGGGTGCAGCCGATGCAGGTGGCTTCATCCACCACCGCCACCTGCTTGGGTTTTTCTTCCCCGTCCAGGGGCTTGGCTTCCCGGCCCAGGAGTTCGGAGAGCTTGCGGATGCCTTCCGCGCCCCCCGGCGGGCAACGGTTAATGTCCGCTTCCCCCTTGGCGATGGCTTCCGCGTAGGGGCGGCAGCCGGGGAAACCGCATTGACCGCATTGGGTCTGGGGCAGGATGGCTTCCACCTTCTCCACCAGGGGGTCCCCCTCCACCTTGAATTTGATGGCGGCAAAGCCCAGGGCGGCGCCCAGTATGACGGCCCCCAGGGCCATGATGGCAACGGCGATCAGCATGTCAGTCGTGTTTTGCGTACAAGGCGCTCCGGACCGCGGGCGCCGGGTTGAAGGTCATTGGTATTTGTCCAGGCCGGCAAAGCCCATGAAGGCCAGACTCATGAGGCCGCCGGTGACCAGGGCGATGGCGGTGCCCTTGAAGTAGGTGGGCACGTCGGCCCCCTGGATGCGTTCCCGGATGCCGGCGAAAAGGATCAGGGACATGGAAAAGCCGATGGAGCTAGCGGCGCCGAACACCAGGGATTCCATGAAATTGAACTTGTAGCCCAGGGCCAGCAGGGGCACCCCCAGCACGGCGCAATTGGTGGTGATGAGGGGCAGGTAAATGCCCAGCACCTGGTGCAGCATGGGGCTGGTTTTCTGAATCACCATTTCCGTCAGCTGCACAATGGCGGCGATGGTGACGATGAAGGCGATGGTGCGCAGGTAAATGAGGTCGAAGGGGATCAACAGGGTGTGGTCGATGATCCAGCTGGCCCCGGTGCCCAGGGTGAGCACGAAGGTGGTGGCCGCCCCCATGCCGAAGGCGGTTTCCAGTTTCTTGGAAACCCCCATGAAGGGGCACAGGCCGAGAATGCGCACCAGCACCACGTTATTGACCAGGGCGGCGCTGACGAAAAGGAATATGTAGTGAGCGATCATGATGGGGTATCCGAACCGGGCATTATGCGGGGGCGAAGGATAGGGAACAACCGCGTTATCAGTAGGCCTTTCCGTCTCCGGAACGGGATGGGATGAGGGGCCGCAGGGCGTTTACCGCCTCCCGCACCAGGGGCGGCCCCTGGTAGATGAAACCGGTGTAGAGCTGGACCAGCTTGGCGCCGGCTTCCAGCTTTTCCCGGGCATCGGCGCCGGAGAGAATGCCGCCTACGCCGATAACGGGCACTTCCCCTTGCAGGGCCTGGGCCAGACGGCGGATGACGGCGGTGGACCGGTCCTTCAGGGGGGCGCCGGACAGGCCGCCGGTTTCATCCCCGTGGGCCAACCCTTCTACGCCCTGGCGGGAAAGGGTGGTGTTGGTGGCGATGACCCCGTCCGTCCGGTGGCGCCGCAGCAGGTCGGCGATGGCCTGAATCTGGCCATCTTCCAGGTCCGGAGCGATTTTGAGGACCAGGGGGGTGTGCTTGCCGTGGCGGTCCGCCAGGCGCTCCTGGGCCGCCTTCAACTGGCGCAGCAGGGCATCCAGGGCTTCGTCTTCCTGGAGGCTGCGCAGATTCTTGGTGTTGGGGCTGGAGATGTTGATGGTGACGTAGCTGGCCGCCCCATACACCTTGTCCAGACAGATCAGATAGTCGTCTGCCGCCCGCTCGATGGGAGTGTCGAAGTTTTTGCCGATATTAATGCCCAGCACCCCCCCCCGTTTGGGGAAGGCCGCATGGGAAACGTTTTCCAGCAGGGCATCCACCCCCTGGTTGTTGAAGCCCATGCGATTCACGATGGCCTGACGCTCCGGAATGCGGAATAGCCGGGGCCGGGGATTACCGGGTTGGGGGCGGGGGGTCACCGTGCCCACTTCGATGAAGCCGAAACCCACGGCGGCCAGGCCGTCAATGCAGGTGGCGTCCTTGTCCAGACCGGCGGCCAAACCCACCGGATTGGGGAAGCGCAGGCCCATGATTTCCACCGGGCAATCGGGTACCTTGCCCCCGGCTAGGCAGGAAAGTCCTGCGGCCTGGAGAAAGGACAGGCTCCCCAGACCGAGGCCGTGGGCCTTTTCAGCGTCCAGGGAAAAGAGGATTTTGCGGGCGAGCTGATAAAACATAACCGGGCATTTTACCTCAAGCCCTGGTTTTTCCTCTCACTTTTGGCTTAATTTTTGCCGTGGAGACAGGGCTGGGCAGCCTTTTCCCGGTTAGCGGACGTAATCCAGGTCTTCTGGCAGGCTGGCCCAATCCACCCATTCCCCCTCCCAGAGGGCCTCCATGGGGCGAAAACGGGCCTTATAGGACATTTTCCGGCAATCCCGAATCCAGTAGCCCAGATACAGGTAGGGCAGGCCCAATTCCCCGCACAGGGCAATTTGCCAGAGCACGTTATAGGTGCCCAGGCCCTGGTGGGCCGTGGGCTCGAAAAAGGTATAGACCGAGGAGAGGCCATCTTCCAGAAGGTCGATGATGCTCACCATGACCAGGTCTTCCCCCTTGCGGAATTCCACCAGCCGGGTATCCACCCGGCTTTGCAGGAGAAACTGGGCGTACTGCTCCCGGTTGTCCTGGTCCATGCCGCCCCCGGAGTGGCGGGCCGCCTGGTAGCGCTGGTAGAGCTGGTAATGGCTGTCCTGGTAGAGCAGGGGCTGCTCCCGGGCGTGTAAGTCCCCATTATCCCGAATCGCGCGGCGCTGGCTCCTATCCGGCTGGAAGCGGGCCACGGGCAGGCGTACGGGGACGCAGGCCCGGCACCGGTCACACCAGGGCCGGTAGGTGAAAATGCCGCTGCGGCGAAAGCCGGCCCGCACCAATTCCCCATAGACCTCGCTGGTAATCAGGTGGGTGGGGGTGGCGACCTGGGAACGGGCCTCCCGGTCATCCAGGTAGCTGCAAGGGTAGGGGGAGGTGGCGTAGTACTGGAGCAGGGAAAAGGGCAGCTCGGAATCGTTAAGCTGGGACATGGCGCTCCTTCCAGTCGAAATCTTCCTCCGCCCCGGTCCAGAGCCCGGTGGGAGGGCCGTCCCCGGTGTGGCTTTCCAGCAGGGCCACAAATTCCCGCCGGGGAATGAGGCGGGCGCCCAGGGAGGCCAGATGGGGGGTGTGCATTTGGCAATCAATGAGCCGGAAACCCCGTCGTTCCAGAAAACGGGCCAGGTAGGCCGCCGCTACCTTGGAAGCGTCCGTGCGGTGGGAAAACATGGATTCCCCGTAAAACACCCGGCCCAGGGCCACCCCGTAGAGGCCTCCCACCAGGGTTTCCCCTTCCCAAGCTTCGACCGAGTGGGCCAGGCCGAGTTCATGGAGATGGCGGTAAGCGGCCTGCATTTCCGGCACGATCCAGGTGCCCTGCTGGCCGTTGCGGGGGGTGGTGGCACAGGCCGTCAGCACCTGGGCAAAGGCGCTGTCCAACCGTACTTGGTAGATGCCCCGGACCAGGGTTTTATGCAGGGAATGGGAAATGTGAAACTGGTCCGGAAACAACACCATGCGGGGGTCCGGGCTCCACCAGAGAATGGGGTCCCCGGGGGCGTACCAGGGAAAAATGCCCTGGCGGTAGGCGGCCATGAGGCGGCGGGGCGATAAATCCCCCCCCGCCGCCAGGAGCCCATTGGGCTCGGTCAAGGCCTGGTCCACCGGGGGAAAGCGTTCCGGAATATCCGACAGCCAGGGAATCATGACCGCCCCTTTCCTCCTAAAGCCCGGGGCGGAATTTGGGCTGCCCGGGGGAAAAGGGCGTGGCTACTGGGAGTGGGGGAGGTGGGGAAAAAAGAGCCCATGGGCGGGGTTGGGGGTGGGGTCGGACTGTTCCTATAATGTCGCCTTTCTCGCCCAGCGTCGATCCCCCCGGTGGGGATGGGGGCGGGCAAATGGCCCCGGAGGCAAGTCCCTGTCCGGTGGGCCGATGTGGGGGACCCCGGTCCCTTTGGCTTGGGCCCCCCTTGCGGAATGGGCCGATTTTTCTAGGATTTCCCGTGTTGTCTCGTTGCTATCGTTTTCTCTCCCTGCTTCTCTGTCTTTTCCTGGCCGCCTGCGCCACCGCTCCCAAAGGCCCCCAACCCGGGGTTCCGGCGCCCCAGGCCAAAACTCCCAAAATTGCCCTGGCCCTGGGGGGCGGCGCCGCCCGGGGCTTTGCCCATGTGGGGGTGATTAAGACCCTGGAAGCCCATGGCATCGTGCCCGACATGGTGGTGGGCACCAGCGCTGGCTCCGTGGTAGGGGCCCTGTACGCCGCCGGTTACAGCGGTTTTGAATTGCAGAAAATGGCCATGAAGCTGGATGAGGGCTCCATTACCGACTGGATGCTGCCGGAGCGGGGCCTGCTCAAGGGGGAGGCTTTGCAGAAATTCGTCAATGATGCGGTGCGCCAGCAACCCATCGAGCGCCTGCGCAAGCCCTTCGGCGTGGTGGCCACGGATCTGCGCAGCGGCGACCCGGTGACGTTCCGTAGCGGCAATACGGGCATGGCGGTACGGGCTTCCAGCACCGTGCCCGGGGTGTTCCAGCCGGTGCGCATCGCCGGGCGGGAATATGTGGATGGGGGCCTGTCCAGCCCCGTGCCGGTGCGGGCTGCCCGAGCCATGGGGGCGGACATCGTCATTGCCGTGGATATTTCCGGCAAACCCAATAACGCCAAGGTGGGCGGGATGCTGGACGTGCTGCTCCAGACCTTCACCATCATGGGCTACCACCTGGGCCAGGAAGAACTGAAGAGCGCAGATATCGTCATCCGCCCCCGGATGCCCAGCATCGGCTCCACGGACTTTAATGCCCGTAACGAAGCCATCATGGAAGGGGAAAAAGCGGCCCTGGCGGCCATTCCCCTGATCAAGGCCAAGCTGGGACGGCGCTGAGCCGACGGTAGAAGGAACTCGGAGGCTTCCACCCCGTCCCTTTCTTCTGGGAACGGGAGTGGGAGTGCTGCGGGGCGCCCTGCCGTGGGGCGGGGGCCCTGCTGGACCTTTGGCCGTCCGGGCTAGGTCTGCTTCCCCCTTGACCTATCCCGATAGGACCCTGCCCAGAAGGGGCATGATTTCCTGATCCAAATTCTGGATAAGGGCGAGGCAAGCCCACTGGAATCAGTAGTCCGGCGGACTTGGGGCAGGAGAGAAGTGCCCGGATGGACCAGGAGGGCCAAAAGCCCGGAGGTCAGTGCTGGGATATCACCCCTAGGGGCGGCCCTTGGCCTATTCGGCTGAATGAACGGGGCGCGGGGAGGTGGCTTGGCGCGATGGCGTCGGAGCGCATCGGGGCCGAGTTGGGGTGGATTCGGGGGCGAAGAAAAACGGCGGAAATTCCGCCGTTTTTCTTAAATGGGGGAAAGCCTTAGCGTTCCAGGATGCGGCGGGCGCCGTCGAAGCGGGTCAGCCAGTAGCTTTGGCGCATGTCTTCCACCCGGACTTCGGCGCCGGGCTTGGGGGCATGGAGGAATTGGTTGTTGCCCACGTAAATCCCCACATGGGAGAAGGTGCGGCGCATGGTGTTGAAAAACACCAAATCCCCAGGTTTCAGATCCCGGGGATCTACCTGGGTGCCGATTTCACTCATGGAACGGGCGGTGCGGGGGAGGACGGTGCCCAGGGATTCCCGGAACACATAACGGACGAAACCGCTGCAATCCAGGCCTTCTTCCGGATTGTTGCCGCCGTAACGGTAACGCACCCCGACGAATTCCAGGCCTTTGATGATCAGATCCTGAACCCCGCTGGTATAGCGTTTCAGGAAGGTAGGTTCGTCACCGCGATCCGTTTTGGACTCTTCCGCTGCGGCAGGATGGGCCAGAATGGCCAGAGCCATGAGCGGAACCGCGAACTGGGATAGGAGTTTGCGTTTTTTAGCCATGGGTTCGGACTCTATTGGAAAATCAGCCCCTTGTAAACCGCTTTTACACTTCCTCTTAAGGGTTTGGCATGGCGGAAATGGCTATAATCCATTGTCCCGCTTAGGGAAAACCCTAGGTGGGAAAAGGGCTTTTGCCCGGCCGGTGCCGGGGACAAAAACTCCAGGCAGGCGTGGTCCCCGGTTTCATAAAAAAACAAGGAGACAAACCCATGCAACAGCCGTTTCAGGCCTTTCTTATCGAAATGGTGGAAGGCAAGACCCTCAGTCATTTTGTGCAACTGGAAGAAAAGCAGCTGGACCCGGGGGAGGTGCTGATCCGGGTGGCCTATTCCAGCGTCAATTACAAGGACGCCCTGGCGGCCACGGGCCAGGGCAAAATCATCCGCCGCTTCCCCTGCGTGGGGGGCATCGACCTTTGCGGCGTGGTGGAGGAAAGCGACGATCCCCGTTACCGACCCGGGGACCGGGTGATTGCCACCAGCTTCGACATTGGGGTGGCCCATCACGGGGGCTATAGCCAATTCGCCCGGGTGCCCGGGGATTGGGTGGTGGCCCTGCCTCCGGGCTTGAGCCTCTATGAGTCCATGGCCCTGGGCACGGCGGGCTTTACCGCCGCCCTGGGTATTCTGCGCATGGAAGAAAACGGTCTTCGTCCGGACAAAGGGCCGGTGCTGGTGACCGGGGCCACCGGCGGGGTGGGCAGTCTGGCCATCGACATGCTGGCGGGTCTGGGCTACCGGGTGACGGCCCTCACCGGTAAGCCGGAGGAAGGGGATTATCTCCGCTCCCTGGGGGCGGAGGCGGTGCTGTTGCGCAGCTCCCTGCCCCTGGATCAGCCCCGGGCCCTGGATAAGGGCCAGTGGGCGGGGGCGGTGGATAACCTGGGGGGCAATGTGCTGGCCTGGGTGGCCAGTACCATGCTCCAGGGGGGTACCATTGCCAGCATTGGCTTGGCGGCGGGCATGACCCTGAATACCACGGTGGCTCCCTTCATTTTGCGGGGGGCGAGCCTGTTGGGGGTGGATTCGGGCTATATCGGCGAACCCTATCGCCATGGGGTCTGGCAGCGTCTGGCCACGGACCTGAAACCCCGCCATCTGCTGGACCTGACCCGGGAAGTGGACTTCGCTGACCTGCCCGGGGTCTTCGATCGCTTTATCCAGTCCCGTTCCCGGGGCCGTCTGGTGGTGAAAATCGGGGAGGTGTGAGACGACCATGGAAAATGCCGCGCCGGAACTGCCCCGGCTACTGATCGTGGATGATTCCCGCATGGTGCGGGCGTCCATTATCAAACATCTGAAGGGCCGCTACGCCTACCGGGAAGAGGTGAATGGGGAAGCGGCCTGGCAGACCCTGGTGTTGGACCCCACCATCCGGGCGGTGATTTCCGATCTGGGCATGCCCGTGCTGGATGGCTTTGGCCTCTTGGAGCGGGTCCGCCAGTCCAAGCTGGCCCGGGTGCGCCAGTTGCCGGTGATTATGATTTCTGGCGACGAGGATGAGGAATCCCGGCAGCGGGCCAAGGCCCTGGGGGCCACGGACTTCATCACCAAGGGCATCGGCACGGTGGAACTCCTGGCCCGGCTGGAATCCCTGGTGCGCCTGGGCCGGGTGCAGGACGCCCTGGCCCAGAGTCGGGCGGCCCAGGTGAAAAATCCGGACACGGGTCTATTCACCCGGGCCTATCTCACGGAACAGCTGGCCCAGGCCCTTTCCCTGGCCCGCCGCCACGGCCAGTCCTTAAGCCTGGTGGCCTTGAGCTTTGACCACTATGAGGCGCTTTGCCAGGCCCAGGGCCCGGCCTGGGTCAAGCTTCTGGAGGGGCGCTTCCTGGAAATTCTGGGGGGCAATATCCGCAAGGAGGATAGCCTGGGCCATTACGCCCCCGGGGCCTATCTGATTCTTTGCCCGGAAACTTCCCTGGGCTCCAGCGAGGCCTTTTGCGAACGCCTGCGCCGGGCCGTGGCCACCGCCCAAGTGTCCGCCCAGGGCCAGCGCCTCCACCTTTCCGTGAGTATCGGCATCGCCAACAGTCTTCAGACCCCGGAAGCGGAGGCGGAGGCCTTTCTCGGTCAGGCCGTGTGGCGCATGGAGTCGGCCCTGGTGGCTGGCGGGGACCGGGTGGTGAGCCACAGCGGCGGTGCGTCCGCCGCCCCCGCCTGTCCCTCCCTGGAACAAGCGCTAGCTTGGCTGGCGGCGGGGGAAGGGGAGCAGCTCCGACCCCATTTGGGAGCCCTGGAAAGCCGGGTTTTCCCTATCCTGAAATTTCTGAATACTGAATTACAATGGGGCTTCCCGGTCACCGACCTGGAGCGCCGATTGGAGGACAAAGCGGAAGGGCGACATTAAAAAATCATAGGCCCGACGGCGTCCGCTCATAACCGTGTAGGAAGACAAAAAGGAAGGCCATGACCAGCTATCAAGCGTTTCACCGTCGTTCCATTGAACAGCCCGACGCCTTCTGGACCGAGCAGGCCCAGATGGTGGACTGGCACAAGCCCTTCGAGAAAGTGTGCGACTTTTCCCGTCCCCCTTTCGCCAAGTGGTTCGTGGGCGGAGAAACCAATCTTTGCTACAACGCCGTGGATCGTCACGCCGCCCAGCGGCCCAATGACCGGGCCCTGATCTACATTTCCACGGAAACCAACGAGGAAAAGATTTACAGCTTCGCCGAGCTGCAACGGGAGGTGGAGCGCATGGCCGCCATCTACCAAAGCCTGGGGGTGAAGCAGGGAGATCGGGTCCTGATCTATATGCCCATGATCGCCGAGGCCTGCTTTGCCATGCTGGCCTGCGCCCGGATCGGGGCTATCCATTCCGTGGTGTTCGGCGGCTTTGCCTCCGGCTCCCTGGCCACCCGGATCGACGATGCCAAGCCCGTGCTGGTGGTTTCCGCCGACGCCGGGATGCGGGGCGGCCGGGCCGTGCCCTATAAGCATTTGCTGGACGAAGCCATTGAATTGGCCCAGAACAAGCCGGCCAAGGTGCTGATGGTGGACCGGGGTCTGGACCCGGGCTTTAATCAGGTGCCCGGCCGGGACCTGGACTACGCCACCCTGCGGGCCCAGTTCATGGATGCCCAGGTGCCCGTCACCTGGGTGGAATCCTCCCACCCTTCCTACATTCTTTACACCTCCGGCACTACGGGTAAGCCCAAGGGGGTGCAGCGGGACACCGGGGGCTACGCCGTGGCCCTGGCTTCCTCCATTAAGCACATCTACTGCGGCGCCCCGGGGGAAACCTTTTTCTCCACCTCCGACATCGGCTGGGTGGTGGGCCACTCCTACATTATTTACGGGCCCCTGATCGGCGGCATGTGCACCATCATGTACGAGGGCACGCCCCTGCGTCCCGATCCGGGCATCTGGTGGCAGATTGTGGAAAAGTACCGGGTGAACGTCATGTTCTCCGCCCCCACCGCCGCCCGGGTGCTGAAAAAGCATTCCCCCGAATACATCCACAAGTACGACCTTTCCAGCCTCAAGCACCTGTTCCTGGCCGGGGAGCCCCTGGATCAGCCCACCCATGAATGGATCATGGGAGAACTGAATAAGCCGGTGATCGACAATTACTGGCAGACCGAAACCGGCTGGCCCATGCTCTCCACCGTGCGGGGGGTGGAAGACACCAAGATTAAGTTCGGCACCCCGGCTTTCCCGGTGTACGGCTACGACGTGCGTATTTTCCGGGAAGACGGTTCCGAGTGCGATGCCAACGAAAAGGGCATTGTGGGCGTGGTGCCGCCCCTGCCGCCGGGCTGCCTGTCCACCGTGTGGGGGGACGACGAGCGCTTCATCAACACCTATTTCAGCCTCTTCAAAGACCCCCTGGTCTATTCCTCCTTCGACTGGGGCATTAAGGACGACGAGGGCTACCACTTCATCCTGGGCCGTACGGATGACGTGATCAACGTGGCGGGCCACCGCCTGGGCACCCGGGAAATTGAAGAAGCGGTCCAGGGCCATCCCGCCGTGGCGGAAGTGGCCGTGGTGGGGGTTAATGACCAGCTCAAGGGCCAACTGCCCGTGGCCTTTGCCGTGGTCAAAGACCCGGCCCGGATCGCCACCCCCGAACTGGTGGCGGCCCTGGAAAAGGAAGTGATGAAAAAGGTGGACGAAACCCTGGGGGCCATCGCCCGCCCGGGTCGGGTCTACTTCATCGCCAATCTGCCCAAAACCCGGTCCGGCAAGCTGCTGCGCCGCTCCATCCAGGCCCTGGCGGAAGGCCGGGACCCGGGGGATTTGACCACCATCGAAGATCCGGGCGCCCTGGAGCAAATCCGCGCCGCCCTGGCCCACTAAACCCCCGGGTCGCCCTTCGGGGCTTGCCCCGCACCCGCCCGCCGCCCTTCGCGGCGGGCTTTTTTCTGCCCATTTTCTGAGCATTTCCCCATCGCCTGGGGTATCCTTGGGCGCCCCCGGCGTCCCAAGGCCCGGTGGGCGGGTCTCCCCGGTCGCTTTTTTTCGGCCCCGGCGGGCCCTCAATCGCGCCCCTATTTCGCTTGACTGAATTTTTCCATGTCGTTTGCCTGGTTGTTTACCAATGCCCTGGCCTGGTGTCTCCTGCCGCCGGGCAATAGTCTCCTGTTATTGCTCGTGGCCTGGGTGCTGCGCCGGGCCTGGCCCGAAATCGCCCGTCTGGCCGCCCTGGTGGGCGGCGCCATGCTCTTCTTCCTCTCCCTGCCCGTGGTGGGGGAAGGTCTGCTCATCGCCCTGGAACCCGCGCCCCTGACCGGGGCGGCCCTGACCCAGGCCCAATGGAAAGCCGGTGCCATCGTGGTGCTGGGGGGCGGCCGGGATCTGGTGGCCCCCGAATACGGCGGCGAAACCGTGTCCCGGGAAACCCTGCAACGGCTCCGCTACGCCGCCTGGCTCCAGCGCCAGACCGGCCTGCCCATTTTGGTGACCGGCGGACATCCGGATGGCGGCAAGGAAGCGGAGGGGCGCCTCATGAATCGGGCCCTGGAAGACGATTTCGGCGCCTGGGTGCGCTGGGAGGAAGACGGGGCCCGCAGCACCCGGGAAAACGCCAACAACGCGGCGGCCCTCCTGACCCGGGACCACATCGGCACGGTGCTGCTGGTCAGCCACGGCTGGCATCTGCCCCGGGCCCAGGCCGCCTTTGAGCGGGCCGGCCTGACGGCCCTCCCCGCCCCCCCCGGCTTCACCCCCCATCCCCACACCCCCCTGGATTTCCTGCCCCAACCCCGGGGCCTGGAATACTCCCGCCTAGCCCTCCACGAATGGCTAGGCCGCCTGTGGTATCTGGCCCGGCGTTAGGGGGGGGCTGCCTATACGGCAGTGAACAGGTGGCTTTCCCAACAGGGGGCGACCTTCAATTTCTGAGCTGCCTATACGGCAGTGAACCTCATGGGGGACAAGAAACTCCAGCTCATGGCTTTCTGAGCTGCCTATACGGCAGTGAACGGCTAACCCTGGAAACTCAAGGGCCGAAAGTATTTCTGAGCTGCCTATACGGCAGTGAACTTCAATTTCGGCGGGATGTCTCTGAGCCAGTTTTTCTGAGCTGCCTATACGGCAGTGAACCTGACTTTTTCTGCACCGAGGCTGCCGGGATTTTTCTGAGCTGCCTATACGGCAGTGAACGCCACCCTCTTCACCGCCCTGCGTTCCAACAATTTCTGAGCTGCCTATACGGCAGTGAACTAGACGTTTTTTCCGCCAGTGCCCCGATTATAAAGGCCTTTCCCCGCTTTTCCCCGGTTGTACCCTTTTTTTCAGGGGGCCTGGCAAGGCCCGTATTTCCTAGGGGTGGGCGGCGGTGGAAAAAAAGGGTTCCCCACCCCCGGCGGGGCTTAGGGGCAGGGGGTGGGGTCGCAGGCGTCGCCTATACCGTTATGGTTGCAGTCTGCCTGGACGCCCTTATCCATGGGGCGGATGGGGTTGAAGATGGCGGGGCAGTTGTCCTGGTCGTCCGGGATGCCATCCCCGTCCCGGTCCGTGGCGCTGGGCTGGCCGCTGTAGCCGGTTTCCTTGCCTGCCACGGCGGGGCGGAAGGGGAGGCAGCTGGGTTCCCGGTCCGGCACCCCGGGGAAGAAGAGGGGGTAGGACTGGGGGTTATGGGCCTGGAGGGCGGCGAAGCTTTCCTTCAGTTCCCGTTCCACGCACAGGCTTTTGTCCGCCCCATTCACGCCCCCGGGCAGGGCTTCGCAGCCCGTATTCCAGCCCGGCACCTGGGCGAATAGGGGGCTGTCCCCGTAGAGGGGCTTGCCGCCCCGCAGCACCAGGGCCACGTCTTCCACATTGGCGTTAATTACCGTGCGATAGGGGTCGGTGGCCCCGTCCTTGGCCAGATAGACCGCCACGTCCCCTTGCAGGCCCGGCTTCAGGCGGCCGATCTGGTCCCCCAGATGGAGGGCGTCCGCCGGGTTGGCGGTGACCATGCGCCAGAGCTGGTCGTCGGCGTAGAAGCGGCCCAGGTTGTTCCGGTTAAAGCTGTCGGCGCATTTCAGCTCCCGCAGCAGGTTCATGGAGCCGGAGGGGGTCCAGTCCGTGGCCAGGGCCACGGTAATGCCCAGGCGGCTGTAGCGGGTGACCGGGGCGGTGTTGCCGTAGAGGGAGAGATTGGAGCGGGGGGACCAGATGACGGCGGCGTGGGCCTGGGCCAGCCGGTCCCCGTCCGCTCCGTCGGCGGCCACGGCATGGACATAGGCGCCCTTGGCGGTAATCAGGCCCTGCTGGTTCAGGCAGCGGATTTCGTTGTGGGCGGCGGCGTCAATGCCTTCCCCCACATGGGGCAGGTAGCTCTGGTGGGCCAGGGCGGCATCCGGATTGTCGATTCTGGGGTAGTTGCAATCTTCCTCGTGGGGCGTCACGTCCTGGGCGTCTCCCAGGGGAAAGGTGCTGTAGTAGGCGATGTCCCCGGTGAGCCCTTCCAGGAGATCGGCCTTGTCCAGATTACGGAGAAAGCCCGGGTTGCCCCCCGAACCGGCTATGGAAGTGGTGCCGGCAAGCACCTGGCGCACCTCGGCCCAGGCCCATTGCTCGCTGCTTTTGGCGGCCAGGGGGGTGGGGCTGAGGGGAGGATGTTCTGGGGAGCCCTTGCGCCACTGGTTGCGCCGCTCGTAGCGCTCCTGGCCCCATTGGCCGGGGGCATTCCAGTCGTAGGTAAGGTGGTCGTGGGCGTTGATGAGCCCCGGGGAAATAACCCCCGTGGGGCAAATAATCTGGGTGGCCCCTTGGCTCAAGGCCTGATCCGCCACGTCACAGCCCACGGCGGTGATTTTGCCGTCCGTGCCGATAAGGACGCCGCCGCCCCGGTATACCCCTTCTGGCGCCAATACCTGGCCCAGCAGGGCCAGGGCCCCGGAGCTGCCCGGAATCACCTGACAGCTGCCTTCCACGGCGGGCAGGGGGGTGCATTGCACAATATGGGTGGTGTGGGCCGGGGCTTTCCGGGGGCTTGGGGCGGCGCTGTCCTCTTCCGGAGGCGTGGCGGCACAACCGGCCAGGGCCAGGAGGGCGGCAAGCAGCAGGGGGACGGCGCAATGGGACGGGGCGGGGACGGACATGAAATTTCCCTGGCGGCTGGCCCGGGCCAGCGGCCCGAGCGGTGAATGACGGGGGAATCTTAGGGCCAAGCGGGGGCGGGGGCAAATGGGCGGGGCGACGGGAGCGGGGGGAGGCTGCTCGAAAGCTACCAAAGTCGGGGTCGGGGGCGGCCGGGAGGGGGAAGGGGACCGATGAAATTTACGGTTCCATGGCGGACTTTTCAAAGGGAGCGGGGAGGGCCGTTAAGCCCCTTTGGCGGGAGCGAAAAAGGTCGGGGCAAGGGCCTGGGAAAGAGCTGGGGGATAGCTGGGAAAGAGCTTGGAAATAGCTGGAAAGCCGCCAGAAACCGCCGGAAAAAACAAACGGAAAACAGCCCCCATCCAGTGGCTCTGGGGCGCCTAAACCCCCACCAGCCGGGGCGGTTCGTGGCTGCGTTCCGCCAACCAGCCCAGGCCCAGGCCGTTCAAGGCCCGGGGCAGGGCTTCCGGTCGGGCCGTGGCTTCCAGAATCAGCCGCCCGTGGCCCTGGGCGGCGCTGCCCGCCCGGCGCACGGCCTGGCGGGCTACCGCTTCCGCCACATCCACCAGCTCGGCCCGGCCCGCCACCAGGGGATTGAGCACGGGGGCGAGAAAGCCGTAGTGGGTGCAGCCCAGCACCAGCCGGTCCGCCCCGGCGGCCAGCAGGGGTTCCACTGTGCCCCTCACCGAGGCGACGAAGGCGGGCTCGGTGAAATTCAGGGCTTCCACCCGGGTGGCCCAGTTGGGGCAGGGGGCGATGTCCACCTGGACCCCCTCGCAGTGGGTGCGGATGAGCCGGGCCAGCCGGTCGCTGCGGGACGTGGATTCGGTGGCCAGGACGGCGATGTGCTTGCGGGGACTGGATTTTGCGGCGGGTTTGACCCCGGGCTCCACCCCCACCACGGGCAATTTGGGCAGCTCGGCCCGCAGGGCCTGGACCGCAGCGGCGGTGGCCGTGTTGCAGGCCACCACAATCATGCCGCAGCCCAGATCCGCCAGATGGTGGCCGATGGCCAGTACCCGGCCCCGGATAAAGGCGTTGCTGCGGGGGCCGTAGGGCATGTTGGCCGTATCCGCCAGAAAGGTCAGGTCCGCGCCGGGCAGGGCCCGGGCGATGGCCGCCAATACGGAAAGGCCTCCCAGGCCGCTATCAAAGATACCGATCATGGGCGCGCAGTATACGACGTTCCGCCATGGCTGGGGCGGCGGGGCATGGGGCGTGCGGCGTGGGGCGGCGGAAGGTCTTGGGATAGGGCGGTGGGTTGGCGCGGTTGGGTGTTGGGTCAATGCGCTAAACCCCGATAGCGAAAACAACGGGAGAACCGGGAAGAACGGGAAGAACGGGAAGAACGGGAAGGCGGGATAAGCGGCGCACTCGCCTCGGCTAGCCCGGCAGAGGCGCTTTACCGCCAGCCAATTTCCTTGGCCGTGGCTGGGCCAATCAGGGTGCGGCCCAGGTCCGGGGGAATTTCCGCCCGGGAGGGGGTCAGGGGAATGCGCCCGGCCATGATCTCCGCCTGGTCTTGGGGCAGGAGGGGCTGCTGTTGGGGATCGGCGTAGCCCTCCGGATAGCGGGGCTGGTTGGTGCCCGGCTCGTATTTGTCCGTGGCCCCCAGGGTGTGGAGCAGTTCATGGGTGGCCACCACCAGGTTTTCCCCCCGTTGCCGGTCGCTGGCGAAAAGATGCACCACCCCCAGCAGGCCCTTTTCCAGCCCGGCGGAATGGGGCACGGCCGGGTTCCGGGCCGGGTCGTGGTAAATCAGGTAGAGGCGAATGCGGGGCTTGGGGCTGAGCGCTGGGGTGTGGCTCCAGGCCCAGTAGCGCAGCTTAAGGCTCCAGACTACGGCATTCAAAACGCCCCCTTCCCGGGGCTGGGCTGGCGGCAGGTCCCGGACTTCCGGGGCCAGACTTAGTGCCACGGGCAGCAGTTCCCGGACGCCGTAGCGCTGGGCTTCCCCGTTCAGGTAGTCCGCCATGGGCTGGAAATCGTCCCGGGTCAGCCGGGCCAGGTAGCGGCGGGTGACCGGACTATCGTCCCCGGCGATGGGTATGACTGCCACCTGCAAGGTACTGGTCCAGGCCGTGGCGTGGCGCTTCTGCTGCCAGGCGGACAGGGCCACGCTGGCCAGGATGAAGAGCAGAACGGCAATACGGAGACGGCGCCACATGGGGAATAGGTTGGAAGGTGCGGAGAGAAAAGGTGGTTAAGGGGCCGTGGAGGTCAGGGTTGGGGCGCCGGGGAGCTTAAATCGGGCTCGGATATCCCATGGCTAGGGGCCGAATAGGGCTGAAATATGTCTCCGAACCAGCCGGAGAGGGGCCAGCATAGCCCACCCGGGGCGGCAACGGCAACGGAGACAATATGCTCGGGGCAAGGGCAAGGGCAAGGGCAAGGGCAAGGGCAAGGGAAGGAGGGAAGGAGGGAAGGAGGGAAGGAGGGAAGGAGGGAAGGAGGGAAGGAGGGAAGGCTCGGGGCGGACCGTTATGCTGCCCGGTCCTGGTGTGAGGCGGTGGGATGGTTGAGTGCCGGGCAGCGGGGAAGCCAACCCCAACCCCAACCCCAACCCCAACCCCAACCCCAACCCCAACCCCAACCCCAACCCCAACCCCAACCCCAACCCCAACCCCAACCCCAACCCCAACCCCTGCTTCTCCTTCCCCCCCAAAAAAACGGGGCGCCGTGGCGCCCCGTGGTGGCTAGGACCGGAGCAGGCCTAGTGGTGGCCTGCAGTGAGCAGGTCCACCGGCAGTTTGCCGATTTTCACCAGCCATTCGTGGGGGCCGGACTTATGCACCGCGTTGCCGGTGGAATCCACCGCCACGGTGACGGGCATGTCCTGCACCTCGAATTCATAGATGGCTTCCATGCCCAGGTCAGCAAAGGCCAGCACCTTGGCGGACTTGATGGCTTTGGAGACCAGATAGGCGGCGCCCCCCACGGCCATGAGGTAGGCGGCCTGGTTGTCCTTGATCGCCTGGATGGCCACCGGACCCCGTTCCGCCTTGCCCACCATGGAAATGAGGCCGGTCTGTTCCAGCATCATGCGGGTGAATTTGTCCATCCGGGTGGCGGTGGTAGGACCGGCGGGGCCCACCACTTCCTGGCCCACCGGGTCCACCGGACCCACGTAGTAGATGACCCGGTTGGTGAAATCCACGGGCAGCTTTTCGCCCTTGGCCAGCATGTCGGCGATGCGCTTATGGGCGGCGTCCCGGCCGGTGAGCATTTTGCCGTTGAGGAGCAGCTTTTGACCCGGCTTCCAGGCAGCCACCTGTTCCTTGGTTAGGGTGTTCAGATCCACCCGGGTGGCGGCCTTGGTGTCCGCCGTCCAGGTGACGGCGGGCCAGTCTTCCAGCTTGGGGGCGGCCAGCTTGGCCGGGCCGGTGCCGTCCAGGTGGAAGTGGATGTGCCGGGTGGCGGCACAGTTGGGCACCAGGGCCACGGGCAGGTTGGCGGCGTGGCAGGGGTAATCCAGTACCTTCACGTCCAGCACGGTGGTGAGGCCGCCCAGGCCTTGGGCGCCAATGCCCAGGGCGTTGATTTTTTCGTAGAGCTCCAGACGCAGCTCTTCCGCCCGGTTTTGGGCGCCCCGGGCCTTCAGTTCGTGGATATTCACCGGCGCCATGATGGATTCCTTGGCCAGGAGCATGGCCTTTTCCGGCGTACCGCCAATGCCCACGCCGATGATGCCGGGGGGGCACCAGCCAGCGCCCATGGTGGGCACGGTCTTGAGAATCCATTCCACCAGATCGTCGGAGGGGTTGAGCATGGCGAACTTGGACTTGGCTTCGGAGCCGCCGCCCTTGGCAGCGCAGATCACTTCAATGCCGTCCCCGGGGACGATTTCGTAGTGCACCACCGCCGGGGTGTTGTCCTTGGTGTTTTTCCGGGCCCCGGCCGGGTCGGCCAGCACGGAGGCGCGCAGGGGATTTTCTGGGTTGGTGTAGGCGCGGCGCACCCCTTCATTGACCATTTCCTGGACGCTCATGGTGGCGTCGCCCCACTGGACGTTCATGCCCACCTTGAGGAAAACCAGGCCGATCCCCGTGTCCTGACAGATGGGACGATGGCCTTCGGCGGCCATGCGGGAATTGGTCAGGATTTGGGCGATGGCGTCCTTGGCGGCGGGGGATTCTTCCCGCTCATAGGCTTCGCCCAGGGCCTTGATGTAGTCCAGAGGGTGATAACAGCTGATGTACTGGAAGGCGTCCGCAATGGAGGCGATCAGGTCTTCCTGGCGAATGGTGCTCATGGATGAGTCCTCAGTGCTTGGGTTGGAGGTTGAGGGTCTGGCCCATGACCTTGTCGGTCAGTGCCAGCATGAAAGCGGAAATGACGAAGGTGAGGTGAATGCCGATCTGCCACCCCATCACCCGGTCGTCCAGCTGGGCGGCGTTAATGAAACTTTTCAGGAGATGGATGGAGGAAATGCCGATCAGGGCGGTGGCCAGCTTCACCTTGAGCACCCCCGCATTGACGTGGGAGAGCCATTCGGGCTGATCCGGATGGCTTTCCAGTTCAAGCCGGGAAACAAAGGTTTCGTAGCCGCCGATGATGACCATGATGAGCAGGTTGGCGATCATCACCACGTCGATCAGGCCCAGGACAATGAGCATGATCTCCGTGTCGGTCAGAGCGCCCGCCTGGCCCACCAGATGGGCCAGTTCCACCATGAACTGATAGACATACACCCCTTGGGCGACGATCAGACCCAGGTAGAGGGGAGCCTGGAACCAGCGGCTCCAGAAAATAAAGGCTTCCATGCGTTGGGAGAATTTTTTCATGGTTTTTGTGCGCTGCAAGAGTTGGGGAATTCTTGTGGCCGGGCCAGGATTCTAGCATGGCTAGATGCCTGATTCCCCCGGCTTTTCATGGTGCGGCGCAGCGCGGCCATGTAAGGGGAATGTAAGGCGCACCGGGTCTAATTCACCCCGTCCCAGGCCCGCCCTGTTTTAAACGGCGAGCCGGATTCCAGGCGGTGGCAGCTTTCCGGGCCCGCAGGAGCGATGACCGGGCGCCCTGCCCAAAGTCCCGACCTTCGGGTCGGTAACAAACATAAAGCAGAGGAGATACCTATGTCCCAGATCGAATCGGTTCTTCACGAAAATCGCGTGTTTCCGCCCTCCGACGCGGTGGTCAAGCAGGCAGCCGTATCCGGTATGGCCGCTTATGAAGCTCTGTGCAAAGAAGCGGAAACCGATTACACCGGTTACTGGGGCCGCCTGGCCCGGGAACATGTGGCCTGGAAGCAGCCTTTCACCTCCGTGCTGGACGAAACGGATGCCCCCTTTTACAAGTGGTTTGCCGACGGCAAGCTGAACGTCTCCTACAACTGCCTGGACAAGAATGTGGAAGCCGGTCTGGGGGATAAGGTGGCGATCATCTTCGAAGCCGACGGCGGTGCCGTCACCAAGGTGACCTACAAGGATCTCCTCGCCCGGGTCAGCCGCTTCGCCAATGTGTTGCGCGCCCAGGGCATCAAGAAGGGTGACCGGGTCCTGATCTATCTGCCCATGTCCATCGAAGGGGTGGTGGCCATGCAGGCCTGCGCCCGGATCGGCGCCATTCACTCCGTGGTGTTCGGCGGCTTTTCTGCCAAATCCCTGGAAGAACGGGTGCTGGATGCGGGGGCCGTGGCCATTATCACCGCCGACGAACAGACCCGGGGCGGCAAAAATATTCCCCTGAAACCGGCGGTGGATGAAGCCCTGACCATGGTGGGGGACCGGGGCGCGGTGAAGACCGTGATCGTCGCCAAGCGCACCGGCGGTGCCTGCCAGATGGTGGCGGGCCGGGACCAGTGGTGGCATGAGCTGGAAGCGGGCCAGTCCGATGTCTGCGAACCCGAGTGGGTGGAAGCGGAACATCCCCTGTTCCTGCTCTATACCTCCGGTTCCACGGGCAAGCCCAAGGGGGTCCAGCATTCCTCCGGCGGCTACCTGCTCCACGCCGTGCTGACCATGAAATGGACCTTCGACCTGAAGCCGGAAGATGTGTTCTGGTGCACCGCCGACATCGGCTGGGTCACCGGCCACACCTACATCACCTACGGCCCCCTGGCCTGCGGCGGTACGGAAATCGTCTTCGAGGGCATTCCCACCTATCCGGACGCCAGCCGCTTCTGGAAAATGATCCAGGATCACCGGGTCTCCATTTTCTACACCGCTCCCACGGCCATCCGTTCCCTCATCAAGGCGGCGGATTCCAATGCAGCGGTCCATCCCAAGAACTTCGATCTGAGCTCCCTGCGCCTGCTGGGCTCCGTGGGGGAACCCATCAATCCGGAAGCCTGGATGTGGTACTACGAAAACGTGGGGGGCGGTCGCTGCCCGATTCTGGATACCTTCTGGCAGACCGAAACCGGCGGCCACATGATCACCCCCCTACCCGGGGTCACCCCCCTGGTGCCCGGTTCCTGCACCCTGCCGTTCCCCGGCATTCAAGCCGCCATCGTGGATGAAACCGGGGCCGACGTGGAATGGGGCAAGGGGGGCTTCCTGGTGGTGAAAAAGCCCTGGCCCTCCATGATCCGCACCGTCTGGGGCGATCCGGAACGGTTCAAGAAATCCTATTACCCGGAAGATTTGGGGGGCCGGCTGTACCTGGCCGGGGACGGAGCGGTGCGGGATGCCAAGACCGGCTACTTCACCATCATGGGCCGTATCGACGATGTGCTGAACGTGTCCGGGCACCGCATGGGCACCATGGAAATCGAATCGGCCCTGGTGGCCAATCCCCTGGTGGCGGAAGCCGCCGTGGTGGGCCGTCCCGACGACCTGACCGGGGAAGCCATCTGCGCCTTCGTGGTGCTCAAGGGGCCCCGTCCTTACGGGGACGACGCCAAGAAGGTGACCAAGGAACTCCAGGACTGGGTGGGCCGGGAAATCGGCCCCATCGCCAAGCCCAAGGACATCCGCTTTGGTGAAAACCTGCCCAAGACCCGCTCCGGCAAAATCATGCGCCGTCTGCTCCGGGCCCTGGCTAAGGGCGAGGAAATCACCCAGGACGTGTCCACCCTGGAAAACCCGGCCATTCTGGACCAACTGAAGCAGATTGCCGGCTAGTCCGGCGGGGGGACGGGGGCGCCCGCCAGGGGGGCTTTCCGCGCCGCCGTTCCCCAGCGGCACCGTTCGAGGAGGGGCGGTGCCGGTTCCATAACAAGCCCGCAAGGGCAGGCAGGTTACAGAGGAGTAAGGAGGAGGAGACACCCGGAATGGGGACGGAACATCGCACTGTTCGACACTCTGTAGGCGGCACGGCATAATCCGCCGGCCGTTCTGAAGGGCCGGCGCGGCGTCCGCGTCGGCCCCTTTCTTTGCCCTAGGCGCCCAAAAACAAGGTTGATTGCCGGGAGTAGCGCCCATGTCCGCCAACGCGACCCAATTATTGGTATCCGCGACCCTGGATTTCCTGCGTCGCCATTCCCCCTTTGACCGCATGGAGGCGGAGCCCCTGCGCTATCTGGCGGAACGCCTGAAGCTGGCCTATTTCCCCAAGGACGCCCCCATCCTGACCCCGGAAATGGGCTCGCCCCGGACCTTTTTTATTATCCAGCGGGGCAAGGTGGTGGCCCGCCAGGTGGGGGAGGTGAATGTCACCGAATATTCCTCCCTGATCCTGGGCCCGGGGGAATGCTTCCCCATTGGGGCCGTCACTGCCCAGCGGGCCTCCACCAACACCTATGTGGCCCTGGACGATGTCTTTTGCTATCAGCTGGAAGCGGAAGACTTTTTTGCCGTCATGGCCATGAGCCAGGTGTTCAACCTGTTCTGTACCCAGTACATCGCCAGCCTCCTGACCCAGTCCCGACAACAGCTCCAGGTCCAATTCGCCCAGCGGGCGGTGGAGCAGCAGTCCCTCAACACTCCTCTGGCTTCCCTGGTGAAGCGGGAGCCCGTTTCCTTTGCCCCGGAAACCCCGTTGCGGGAGGCCCTGGAAGCCCTGGACAGCCAACGTCTGGGCTCCGCGGTGGTGGCGGACGGGGAGGGCAAGCCCCTGGGCATTTTTACCCAGAGCGACCTGCTGCACCGGGTGGTGCTGGCCGGGGTAGGGCTGGAAGCGCCCATTGCCCAAGTCATGTCCAAGCGACCCCTGGCCCTGGCGGCCAATGCCTTTGCCTACGACGCCGCCCTGGCCATGGCCATGCACGGCATTCGCCATGTGCTGGTGGTGGATGACCAGGGCCGCCTGAAGGGGGTGGTCTCGGAGCGGGACCTGTTTGCCCTGCAACGGGTGGGCCTGCGCCAGATTCGCCAGGAGGTGGAAACGGCGCCGGATCTGGCATCCCTGAGCCAGGCCAGCCAGGACGTGCATCAGCTGGCGGAAAACATGCTGGCCCAGGGGGTGGGGGCGGAACAGCTGACCCAGTTCATTTCCGCCCTGAACGACACCATTACCCGCCGGGTACTCCAACTCAACCTGGAAAAACACGATCTCTACGGCATTGAATGGGCCTGGCTGGCCTTTGGCTCGGAAGGCCGGGACGAACAGACCTTCGCCACGGATCAGGATAATGGCATCGTCTTCATCTGCCCCGATCTCATGGATCGGGATCAGCTTCAGTTGCGCCTTTTGGATTTCGCCCGGGATGTGAATGGGGACCTGGACCGCTGCGGTTTTCCCCTGTGCAAGGGCAATATCATGGCGGGTAATCCGGAACTGTGCCTGACCCTGGAAGGCTGGCAGGAGAAGTTTTCCCACTGGGTGCGCCACCCGGCTCCGGAGGCCCTGCTGGCCGCCACCATCTTTTTCGACTTCCGCGTGCTCTACGGGGAGGAAAGCCTGGGCAAGCGCCTGCGCCAGTGGCTCATGGGCCTGACCGGCGCCAATCCGGCCTTTCTGCGCATGATGGCGGGCAATGCCCTGCAAGTGGCGCCGCCCCTGGGAAAAATTCGGGATTTCGTCACCGATGGGGACCCGGAACATCCGGGCACCATCGACCTGAAAAAATACGGGGCCCGGCTGTTCGTGGATGTGGCCCGGATCTACGCCCTGGGCACGGGTATCCACAATACCAACACGGTGCAGCGCCTGCGTCTGGCCGGGGCGCGCCTGGGCATGCAGGGGGAGGAACTGGGGGGGCTGGTGGATTCCTTCCACTTCATCCAGCTGCTGCGCCTGCGCCACCAGCACCTGGAGGCGGAGCCCGGGGCCTCGGGGGACAACCGGATTGTGCCGGAGCAGCTCAATGAGCTGGATCGGCGCATTCTCAAGGAATCCTTCCGCCAGGTCCGTAAACTCCAGGCCCGGCTCAAGCTGGACTACCAGCTATGAGCCTCTGGTCCCGCCTGCTCGACCGCTGCCGGGGCCGCAGGGCGCCCCTGCTGGAGGGGGGGGCGGCGGCCCGCCTGGAAGCCTGGCGGGCCCAGCCCGAGGCGGACCTGAAATTGCCCCATTTCCGTACCCGTTACGTGGTGGTGGATGTGGAGACCAGCGGTCTGGACATGATGAAGGACCGGCTCATTTCCATTGGGGCGGTGGCGGTGAACGGGGGACTCATCGACTTTCATGATGCCTTTGAGGTCATCCTGCGCCAGGAAGAGGTGAGCGACACGGACAATATTTTGCTCCACGGCATCGGCGGTACGGCCCAGCGGGCGGGGCGGGAACCGGTGACGGCCCTGCTGGATTTTCTCGACTACATCGGTAAATCCCCCCTGGTGGCTTACCACGCCCGCTTTGATGAAACCATGATCGCCCGGGCCATGGCCCGCCGCCTGGGCGAGCCCTTTCGGCGTTCCTGGCTGGATCTGGCCTGGGTTATGCCCGAGCTGTATCGGGAACGCCTGGATGTGCTGGCAACCCTGGACCGCTGGCTGGAAATGTTCGACATCGAAAACATCCAGCGCCACAACGCGGTCTCCGACTGTTACGCTACGGCCAAATTGCTTCAGGTGGCCCTGGCCCGGGGCACCCAGAAGGGCGCGGACACCCCGGCCAAGCTGCTGGAACTGGAGCGTATGCGGCGCTGGATGCGTCGGGCGGGGTAAGCCCCTCTTAGTCAAAGGATTGATCCGGGATGGACCCGTTTGCCCAGCGTTTGAAACGTTATTACTTGGCCTATACCGGCGGTTTTCTCCTGTTCGTCGCCTTCCTGGCCTGGCTGGAGTCCCTGGGGCTGCCTGGGCGTTGGATCGGCTACGCCTTTCTTTTCTTCACCCTGCTGGTGTACGCCACCATCGGCCTTTTGACACGCACCGCCGATGTGGCGGAATACTACGTGGCCGGCCGCCGGGTGCCGGGCCTCTTCAACGGCATGGCCATCGGGGCGGACTGGCTGAGTGCCGCCTCCTTCATCGGGCTGGCTGGAACCCTTTATCTGTCGGGCTTCCAGGGCCTGGCCTATATCCTGGGCTGGACCGGGGGCTATGTGTTGGTGGCCCTCTTTCTTGCCCCCTATTTGCGTAAGTTTGGCCAATACACCATTCCGGACTTTCTCGGCGCCCGTTACGGCGGCAACGGAGCCCGGCTGGTGGGGGCCGGGGCGGCCATTCTGACTTCCTTCATCTACGTGGTGGCCCAGATTTACGGGGTGGGGCTGATCACCAGTCGCTTTGTCAGCCTGCAATTTGAAATCGGCGTCTTTGTTGGCTTGGCGGGCATCCTGGTGTGTTCCTTTCTGGGGGGCATGCGGGCCGTGACCTGGACCCAGGTGGCCCAATACATTGTGCTCATCATCGCCTATGTGACGCCGGTGGCCATTCTTTCCTATCAGGTTACCGGGGTGCCCGTGCCCCAGGTGGTCTATGGCCGGGTACTGCAACAGGTGGGGGGGCTGGAGGACAAGCTCTTCCATACCCCGGCGGAGGAAGAGGCTCGGGCCCTTTACCAAGCCCGGGCGGATGCCTATGGGGAGAAAATTCGGCGCCTGCCCGCTTCCCTGGGGGAAGAGCGTCAGCGCCTCACGGAGGAAATCAACCGGCTCAAGGCGGGCAACGCTTCCATGCGGGAGGTGGTGGCCTTGGAGCGGGCGCGCCGGGATTTGCCCCCAACTCCGGAGGGGGCCCGGGCCCAGTGGTCGGCGGACCAGCAGGCGGCCCTGGACCAGGCTCGGGTGCCCCAGCGCCACGCCCAGGCGTATCCCGGGGGCAACGGGGCAGAATCCTGGTCCGCCCGGTTGAATTTTCTCTCCCTCATGTTTTGCCTCATGGTGGGTACGGCGGCCTTACCCCATGTGCTCATGCGCTACTACACCACCCCCTCGGTGCGGGAAGCCCGGGATTCGGTGGCCTGGTCCCTCTTTTTCATTCTCCTGCTCTATTTGACGGCCCCGGCCTATGCGGTATTTGCCAAATACGAGATTTACGCCCATGTGATCAATATGCCCATCGCCCATCTGCCGTCCTGGGTGTCGGCCTGGGGCAAGGTGGGTCTGATCCAGATTGAGGACATTAACCATGACGGTCTGCTCCAGCTGGCCGAGTTGTCCCTCAACCCGGATGTGATCGTCCTGGCGACCCCGGAAATCGCCGGACTGCCCTACGTGGTCTCCGGTCTGGTGGCGGCCGGGGGGTTGGCGGCGGCCCTATCCACGGCGGATGGTCTGTTGCTTACCATCACCAACGCCCTGTCCCACGACATCTACTACAAAATTGTCCGGCCCCACGCCTCCACCCAATGGCGCTTGGTGGTTTCCAAGTCCCTGCTCCTGGTGGTGGCCATTCTGGCGGCCACCATGGCCTCCCTGCGCCCGGCGTCCATCCTTTATATGGTGGCCTGGGCCTTTTCCCTGGCCGGGGCGGCCTTTTTCCCTGCCCTGGTGCTGGGCATTTTCTGGAAGCGGGCGAATCGGGCGGGGGCCCTGGCGGGCATGGTGGTGGGCCTGGGGATTACCCTCTATTACATGCTGCGGGTGAATTTCGCCGGGATTCCCTGGCTCGGCCTGCAAAGCATGGGCATGGAGCCCTGGTTCGGCATTCAGAGTACGGCGGCCGGGGTGTGGGGCATCCCGGCCGGATTCCTGACCATCGTGGTGGTCAGTCTCTTGACCAAGGCGCCGGACCAGGCCACCCAGGCTTTGGTGGATGAGGTGCGCTTTCCCCGCCTGCGCTAAGAAGGAATAGCCATGAGCTTAAGCGATGGACAAAAACGCCATTGGCGCCTCAATCGGCGGATGACCCTGGCCTTTCTTCTGGTCTGGTTTCTGGTGAGCTTTGTCGCCAGCTTTTTTGCCGCCGATCTGAATCAATGGACCGTAGCTGGATTCCCTTTAGGCTTTTATCTCGGCGCCCAGGGCGCTCCCCTGGTATTTCTGCTGCTGGTGGTGGTCTACGCCCGGGTGATGAACCGACTGGACGTGAGCTGCCAGGTGCAGGACGGGGAGGGCTGATGTCCCCCCTTCAGCGCCGGTGGGAGAGGGACGACCATGGGGGATAGGGGGCTGCTCCTGATCCTCCACCTGCTCCGGGCCTGGGTGGAGGTGGCCGGTTTGGCCCTCCTGGGGCAGGGGGCGGTGGGCCTGCTGGCGGGGCGGGATAAGGAACGCAATCCCATCTACGCCCTGTTTTCCTGGGTCGCCCACCCGATGTGTGTACCGGTGGAAAAAATTTTCGCGCCCCGCCTATCCCCCGGGAGCTGCGCCCGGATTACCTTTATCCTCTTGTTTCTTCTGTGGATTGGCCTGGCGGCGGCGATTCTGGCCCTGGCCTCCTGAGCCCCGGATCGGGCCCCATCCGGGAAGTTTTTGGCAAAAAAGTCCCAAATGGGCTTGGTGATTAAAAAGGTCTTTGCTACAATGCGCGCCTTCCACGGAGAGGTGGATGAGTGGTTTAAGTCGCACGCCTGGAAAGCGTGTATAGGGTAATACCCTATCGGGGGTTCGAATCCCCCCCTCTCCGCCAAGTTTCCCAACGAAGCGAATATTCAGGAAAAGGTAGAGATCATGCTGTTCCGAACTAGCACTACCCGGGTTATTTCCGCCTGAGCGAGTTCGCCTTCGTTATAAATCCAAAAAAAGTGTGGCTCGTCCGCACTTTTTTTTTGTCCTGAGTTTGCCTCGGGATGTGTCGTTGGAGAAATCTGATGCCTGCGATCAAGTTGCCGGACGGTTCCGTCCGTTCCTATCCCGCCCCCCTGTCCGTTGCGGACGTGGCGGCCTCCATCGGTGCCGGTCTGGCCCGTGCCGCCCTGGCGGGCAAAGTGAATGGCAAGGTGGTGGATACCTCCCACCTGATTGACCAGGATGTGGATCTGGCCATTCTTACCGACAAGGACCCGGAAGGTCTGGACGTGATCCGCCACTCCACCGCCCACTTGCTGGCCTATGCGGTGAAGGAACTCTACCCGGATGCCCAGGTGACCATCGGGCCGGTGATCGAAAACGGCTTTTACTACGACTTCGCCTATTCCCGCCCCTTTACCCCGGAAGACTTGGCGGCCATCGAAAAGCGCATGGCCGAGCTGGTGAAAAAGGACATTCCCATCAGCCGGGAAGTCTGGAAGCGGGACGATGCGGTGAAATTTTTCCTGGGTCTGGGTGAAAAGTACAAAGCCGAGCTGATTGAAGCCATTCCCGCCGATCAGGATATTTCCCTCTATCGGGAAGGGGATTTCATCGACCTTTGTCGGGGTCCCCACGTGCCCAGCACGGGCAAGCTCAAGGTCTTCAAGCTCATGAAGGTGGCCGGGGCTTACTGGCGCGGGGATTCCAAGAACGAAATGTTGCAGCGCATCTACGGCACCGCCTGGGCCAAGAAGGATGACCAGGAAGCCTATCTGCACATGCTGGAAGAAGCGGAAAAGCGGGACCACCGGCGCATCGGCAAGCAGCTGGATCTCTTTCACATGCAGGACGAAGCGCCGGGCATGGTGTTCTGGCATCCCCGGGGCTGGGCCATCTGGCAAGAAATCGAAAGCTACATGCGGCAGGTGTATCGGGATAACGGCTACAAGGAAGTGCGTTGTCCTCAGATTCTGGATCGCAGCCTGTGGCAAAAGTCCGGACACTGGGATCACTACAAAGATCACATGTTCACCACCGAGTCCGAAAAGCGGGACTACGCCATCAAGCCCATGAATTGCCCGGGCCATGTGCAGGTGTTTAATTCCGATCTCCGTTCCTACCGGGATCTGCCCCTGCGTTACGGGGAATTCGGTTCCTGCCACCGGAACGAAGCTTCCGGCGCCCTTCATGGCTTGATGCGGGTGCGGGGCTTTGTCCAGGACGACGGCCACATTTTCTGTACGGAAGATCAGATCGAAGCCGAGGTGAAGGCTTTCAACGCCCTGGTGAAAAAGGTCTACAAAGATTTCGGCTTCGATCACGTGGCGGTGAAGCTGGCCCTCCGTCCCCAGGATCGGGTTGGTTCCGACGAAATCTGGGACAAGGCGGAAAGCGCCCTGCGCAGCGGTCTGCGGGCTTCCGGCCTGGAATGGAGTGAATTGCCCGGGGAAGGGGCCTTTTATGGTCCCAAGATCGAATTCCACATCAAGGACGCCATTGGCCGTTCCTGGCAGTGCGGCACCATGCAGGTGGATTTCTCCATGCCTGGCCGCCTCGGGGCGGAATACGTGGGGGAAGACAATGCCCGCCACGTGCCGGTGATGCTGCACCGGGCCATTCTGGGCTCTCTGGAACGGTTTATTGGTATTTTGATCGAAAACTACGCCGGTTCCCTGCCGTTGTGGCTATCCCCGGTCCAGGCCATTGTCCTGAATATTTCCGAAAAACAGGCGGAATATGCCGCCCAGGTAGCGGAAAAACTCCGGGAGGCTGGTCTTCGGGCGGAAGCGGATTTGCGTAACGAAAAAATTACTTATAAAATACGCGAACATAGCTTGAACCGGTTGCCCTATCAGCTTGTCGTTGGCGACAAGGAAAAGGAAGCCGGCATGGTGGCCGTGCGTACTCGCGGTGGTCAGGATTTGGGGCAAATGCCTCTGGCAAGCCTGATCGAGCGGCTTCAGGAAGAAGTCGCTACGCGTAAGGGCACGGCTTAGTTTTTGTCCGCTTCCGGCGGCTGTTTTTTGGAGATTGAACCATCGCTGCAATACAGCAGAAGACGCACCGCGTCAATGAAGAAATCACAGTACCCGAAGTTCGGTTAATCGGGGAAGAGGGCGAACAAGTCGGCGTTGTCAGTATTCGGGCGGCGCTGAGCATGGCGGAAGAAGCTGGCGTGGATCTGGTTGAGATCGCGCCCCTGGCTAAACCGCCGGTATGCCGAGTGATGGATTACGGTAAGTTCAAGTATCACGAAGCCAAAAAGCAGCACGAAGCCAAGCAGAAACAACGGCAGGTGCAGATCAAGGAAATCAAGTTGCGTCCGGGGACGGACGAAAACGATTACCAGATCAAGCTGCGGAATATGACCCGTTTCCTGGGGGAAGAAGACAAAGTCAAAGTGACTTTGCGTTTCCGCGGGCGGGAAATGGCTCACCAAGACATCGGCATGCGTCAGCTGGAGCGTATCAAGGCTGACCTGGGCGCGGTGGCTGTGGTGGAACAAATGCCTAAGATGGAAGGCCGTCAAATGGTGATGGTCTTGGCGCCGGCGAAGAAAAAACCGGTGGCCCAGTCCGAGGCTGCCGAGTAAGTCGATTTTGTTGTACCGCGCCGGGGTCGCTCCCGGGGCGTTAATAAGTGGGTTCGGGTTATCAAGCGCTCCCGTCGGGGGACACCTGGATTCATGGAAAATAGGAGCATGCTATGCCCAAAATGAAGACGAAGACCGGGGCCGCCAAGCGGTTCAAGGTCCGCTCCAGTGGAAGCATCAAGCGTTCCCACGCGTTCAAGCGCCACATCCTGACCAAGAAGACCACCAAGAGCAAGCGTCAGCTCCGTGGTATGGAAACGGTGCATGAAACCAATATGGCCTCCGTACGGGCCATGATGCCTTACGCGTAAAGGAGTGAACGATGCCTCGAGTTAAACGTGGTGTAACGGCGCGGGCGCGCCATAAAAAGGTTCTGGACCAAGCCAAGGGCTACCGGGGTCGGCGTAAAAACGTCTATCGGGTTGCCAAGCAGGCGGTGATGAAGGCCGGTCAATACGCTTATCGTGACCGTCGCCAACGCAAACGTCAGTTCCGCGCCCTGTGGATTGCCCGTATTAATGCGGCTGCCCGTGAAGTGGGTCTGAAGTACAGCACCTTCATGAACGGCCTGAAGAAGGCTCAGATCGAAGTGGACCGCAAGGTGCTCGCCGATCTGGCGGTGTTCGACAAGCCGGCTTTTGCCGCGCTGGCCAATCAGGCCAAGGCGAGCCTCGCTGCCTAAGCGCGTCTAGCGCGAAAAAAAGGAGGCTTCCGCCTCCTTTTTTTTCTGCTGTCCCCGCCGCCCGGGGCGGCAGCTAAATTCCGGGCGGTTCTCTTAACGAGTGACGTGGAATTTTCCATGCAGAATCTCGATCAGCTTGTCAGCGAAGCCGCCGCGGCCTTCGCTTCCATTCAAGACCCGGACGCTCTGGAACAGGCGAAAGCCCGTTATCTGGGGAAGAGCGGGCAAATTACCGAATTATTGAAAGGCCTGGGGAAACTGGCGCCGGACGAGCGTAAAGCCGCCGGGGCCGATATCAACCGGGCCAAGGCCGCCATTGAGGCGGCCCTCAACGGCCGTCGGGAAGCCCTACGCCAGGCGGCCCTGGAAGCCCGTCTGGCTGAAGAGGCCCTGGATGTGACCCTGCCCGGGCGCGGTCAGCCCCGGGGCGGTCTCCATCCCGTGACCCGTACCCTGGAACGGATCGAAACCCTGTTTCGCTCCATCGGTTTTCAGGTGGCGGATGGTCCGGAAATCGAAACGGACTTTTTCAATTTCACCGCCCTGAATACCCCGGAAAACCACCCGGCCCGCTCCATGCACGACACCTTCTATCTGGAAGATGCCCAGGGCAAGGTGGAGGAGGGGGTGCTGCTGCGTACCCACACCAGCCCCATTCAGGCCCGCTACATGCAGGCCCACGTGGCCCGCTATGCCCACCTGGAAACCATGCCGGAAATCCGCATCATTGCTCCGGGCCGGGTTTATCGGGTGGATTCGGACGCGACCCACTCTCCCATGTTTCACCAGGTGGAAGGCTTGTGGGTAGGGGAAAACATTTCCTTTGCCGACCTGAAGGGGGTCATTGCGGACTTTCTCCGGCGCTTCTTTGAAAGCGACGATCTGAAAGTGCGTTTTCGCCCCTCCTTTTTCCCCTTTACCGAGCCTTCCGCAGAAATTGACGTGGCTTTCATGAGCGGCGCCCTGGAAGGCCGGTGGTTGGAAATTGCCGGCTGCGGCATGGTCCATCCCAATGTGCTGCGCCACGCCGGTATTGATCCGGAGCGCTACACCGGCTTTGCTTTCGGTATGGGGCCGGACCGGCTCACCATGCTGCGCTACGGGGTCAATGACCTACGTTTATTCTTCGACGGCGACCTGCGTTTCCTGCGCCAATTCGTTTAAGTTAGGAATTTTCCGTGAAATTTTCCGAATCCTGGCTGAGAACTTTCGTTAACCCGGCCCTCTCCAGCGCCGAGCTTTCCCAACTTCTGACTATGGCCGGTCTGGAAGTGGAAGAGGAAGAGCCGGTTGCCCCGGCTTTCTCCCAAGTGGTGGTGGCCCAGGTGCTGGCCGTGGAAAAACACGCCAACGCGGACCGCCTGAATGTGTGCCAAGTCCAAGTGGGCGAAGGCGCTCCCGTGCAGATCGTTTGCGGCGCCCCCAATGTGGCTGCCGGTCTCAAGGTGCCCTGCGCCCTGCCCGGGGCCAAGCTGCCCGGGGATTTCAAAATTAAGGTGGCCAAGGTGCGGGGGGTGGAATCCTCCGGCATGCTCTGTTCCGCCAAGGAACTGGGGCTGGCGGAAGAGTCTTCCGGCCTGCTGGTGTTGCCGGCAGATGCCCCGGTAGGGGAAGCCATCCGCAGCTACCTGGACCTGGATGACACCCTATTTACCCTGAAACTGACCCCCAACCGGGCCGATTGCCTGTCCCTCACCGGGGTTGCCCGGGAAGTTTCCGCCCTGACCGGGGTGGGGGCGGTCTATCCGGAAGTGACGCCGGTGGCCGTGAGCGGGGTGGCCAGTCGCAAGGTTCAACTAGGGGCGGGAGATGCCTGCCCCCTCTATTTCGGTCGGGTTATTCGGGGCGTGGATGCCAAGGCGCCGACACCGGAGTGGATGCGCCGGCGCTTGGAACGGAGCGATATTCGTCCCGTTTCCGCCCTCGTGGATATCACCAATTACGTGCTCCTGGAGCTGGGACAACCGCTCCACGCCTTCGATAACGCCCTGCTCCAAGGGGATATCCAGGTGCGTTGGGGCCAGGCGGGCGACCAGCTGACCCTGTTGAACGGTCAGGAAATCGCCCCCAAAGCGGATGAATTGGTCATTGCCGACCAATCCGGGCCCCTGGCCCTGGCCGGGATCATGGGGGGAACCGCCAGCGGTATTAGTCTGGAAACCCGGGAATTGTTCCTGGAATCCGCCTTTTTCGATCCCCACGCCATCGCTGGACGGGCGCGGCGCTACAGCTTCTCCACCGATGCATCCCACCGTTTCGAGCGGGGGGTGGATTTCGGCGGCTGCGCCCGGGCCATGGAGCGGGCCAGTCAGTTAATCCTGGAAATCTGCGGCGGCGAAGCCGGTCCCCTGGTGCAAGCTCAGACCGAGTTGCCCCACCGTCATCCGGTGCGTCTGCGCACGGCTCGGGTGGGCAAGGTCCTGGGCGTGCCTTTTACCGCTGACCGCATTGGGGAATTGCTGTCCCGCTTGGGCTTGAGTTTCCAACGGGAAGGGGATGATTTCCTGGTGACGCCCCCCACTTTCCGCTTCGATATTGAAGTGGAAGAGGATCTGATTGAGGAAGTGGTGCGGGTGCACGGTTACAACGAAATTCCCGCCCGCCCCCCCAAGGCGGCCATGACCATGCTGCCTTGGAGCGAAGATCAACGCCCCATTCAGCGGTTGCGCCAAATCCTGGCGGACGCTGGCTACCAAGAGGTGATCAACTTCGCCTTCGGGGAAGCGGCCTGGGAAGCGGATTTCGCCCAGAACGACAGCCCTATTCGCCTGGCTAATCCCATCGCCAGCCAGATGGGGGTAATGCGCACCTCCCTGATTGGCGGTCTGGTTTCCACCCTGAATAACAACCTGAAGCGTAAGCAGGAGCGGGTCCGGGTTTTTGAAACCGGTCGGTGTTTCTGGCGTCAGGAAGGGGGCCGCCCGGTGCCCGGTTTCGCCCAGCCCTGGAAACTGGGGGGGCTGGCCTATGGCCCCGCCGCTCCGGAACAATGGGCCGAGCCCCATCGCCTGGTGGACTTTTTCGACGTCAAAGGGGATTTGGAGGCCCTGCTCCAGCCCGCTGTGGCCCGTTTTGAGAAGGTCCAGCATCCGGCGTTGCATCCGGGGCGGGCGGCATCCCTGACGGTGAATGGTCAAAAGATCGGGGTGATCGGGGAGCTCCATCCCCGTTGGGTGCAGAAGTACGGTTTGCCCCATGCGCCGGTGGTGTTTGAACTGGAGTTACAGGCCCTGTTGCAAGGCCGTTTGCCCCAGTTTGAAGAACTGTCCCGTTTCCCCGCCGTGGTCCGCGACCTGGCGGTGGTAGTGGATCAGTCCCTGGCCTTCCAGACCCTGTTGGACGGTCTCAAAGCCGCCCATCCGCCCCTGGTAAAAGACATCCAACTCTTCGATGTTTATACCGGTAAAGGGGTAGAGGAAGGGAAAAAAAGCCTTGCGTTACGTATAGTTATGCAAGATACTCAAAAAACTTTGCAAGATGTGGAAGTGGATGCTGCCGTAACGGCCCTGGTGCAAATTCTGGAGCGCCAGTTTGCCGCCAAGCTGCGCGTCTAGCCCGGGATTTATATGACGCTGACCAAAGCAGAACTGGCCGACCTGTTGTTTGAAAAGGTCGGTTTGAATAAGCGGGAGGCCAAAGACATGGTCGAGGCCTTCTTCGAAGAAATTCGTAACGCGCTGGAGCGGGGGGAGGGGGTCAAGCTCTCCGGTTTTGGCAATTTCCAGTTGCGGGACAAGCCCCAGCGGCCCGGGCGCAATCCTAAAACCGGGGAAGAAATTCCCATTACCGCCCGTCGGGTGGTGACCTTTCATGCCAGCCAGAAGCTGAAGGCGGAAGTGGAACAGTCTTACCATGGACAATAATTCCAAAGAACTCCCTAAGGAAGCCTTGCCGCCGATCCCGGCCAAGCGCTATTTCACCATTGGTGAAGTGAGTGAGTTGTGCGGGGTGAAGCCCCATGTGCTGCGCTACTGGGAACAGGAGTTTTCCCAGCTGAAACCGGTGAAACGGCGAGGAAACCGCCGCTATTACCAGCATCATGAAGTTCTTTTGGTGCGGAGAATTCGGGAACTCCTTTACGATCAAGGCTTTACGATCAGCGGTGCGCGGCATCGCCTTGAGGAAATCAGCGAACAAGAAGCCGGGCCAACCCCCGCCGCTATTCGCAAGGAGCTGGAGAGCATTGCAGAATTGCTGCATGTTTGAAAAAAGACTTCCAAAAATCGAAAAAACCTGTATAATTCTTTTTCTCGAGTCGGGGCGTAGCGCAGCCTGGTAGCGCACTTGCATGGGGTGCAAGGGGTCGCGAGTTCGAATCCCGCCGCCCCGACCATTTATTTTAAAAAAACCGGTAGCCATACCGGTTTTTTTTTGCCTGCTATTCCTCCAGGCCGGTAGGCGGGGTCTGCAAAAAGCCCGAAAAGCCCGAAAAGCCCGAAAAGCCCGAAAAGCCCGAAAAGCCCGAAAAGCCCGAAAAGCCCGAAAAGCCCGAAGTCTGAGGTTTAAAAATACTTTCCTGA
This sequence comes from Rhodocyclaceae bacterium, assembly GCA_041907765.1. GTDB lineage: Bacteria > Pseudomonadota > Gammaproteobacteria > Burkholderiales > Rhodocyclaceae > Azospira. The sequence goes on from JAYRGQ010000005.1 coordinate 123,910, forward strand.
AGCGGCTTTTGGCGTTGGCATATTCTTGCGCCCGTATTCTTATGTCTTTGTGCGACGCCGCAGAGCGCTTGCTGCGGAATGGGGTGTGGCAATTTATATTGCCGGAAAGGATTTATTCCTTATAAAATAAGTTCGCGGACGTTTTTCAATTTCTGAAAAACGAGAAATAGTGGAGAAGCGAATATGGATATTTCTACGTTGTCCCTCGTTGAGCTGCAGAACCTGTTGCAACAAATCCCCGCCGAAATCAAAAAGCGTGAGGAACAGGACAAGCAGAAGGTTTTGGATGAGTTAAAGGCTTTGGCTGAATCCCGCGGTTTTTCCCTGGATTCCCTGGTAAAAGCCAAAGAAAAAGGTAAAGTCAAAGCGGTGCGGACGGTGAAGGCGAAATATCGCAATCCTGCCAATCCGGAACAAACCTGGACCGGTCGTGGCCGCAAACCCCAATGGGTGGCCGAATGGATTGCCGGTGGCCGTTCCATTGATGAACTGGCGGTTTGAGCGAAGTCTGGCTTAAGGGATAGGGCGCTGCATGCGAATTCTGCTGAGTAATGACGATGGTTATTTTTCCCCGGGTATTGAGTTGTTATCCCAAGCGTTGGGGGATATTGCTGACGTCACGGTGGTGGCACCGGAGCGGGATCGGAGCGGCGCCAGTAATTCCCTGACCTTGGACCGCCCGCTGTATTTACGGCGGGCGTCCAATGGCTTTTATTTCGTCAATGGCACACCTACGGATTGTGTTCATCTGGCAGTGACCGGCATGTTGGATAGTTTGCCCGATATGGTGGTCTCCGGAATTAATCACGGCTCCAATATGGGCGACGACACCGTTTATTCCGGTACGGTGGCGGCGGCGACGGAAGGATATTTATTAGGAATACCTTCCCTGGCAGTTTCTTTGACCGGAAAAGAATTCAAACATCTGGATACGGCGGCCCGGGTAGCCCGGGAGCTGGTTTTGAAATTCCAGAATCAGGCTTTCCCCAATCCCCTGTTGTTAAATGTCAATGTGCCAGATGTGCCTTATGAGCAATTGGCTGGACAACGGGTGACCCGTTTGGGAAGGCGCCATAAGGCGGAGCCGGCGGTAAAAACTAAAACCCCCCGGAATGAAACCGTCTATTGGGTGGGGGCCGCCGGGTCGGCCCAGGATGCGGGGGAGGGCACGGATTTCTGGGCCATTCGCCAGAAATTGGTTTCTTTGACGCCTCTGCAATTGGATTTAACCCACACCGGCCAAATGCCCGCAGTGCAATCCTGGCTGGAAGGATAAGGGCATGGTTACCGGGATTGGCATGACTTCCACCCGCACCCGTCTGCGCATGGTGGATCGGCTGCGGGAACAGGGGATTCAGGATGAGGCGGTGTTGTCCGCCATTGCTACGGTGCCACGGCATATTTTCGTGGAAGAGGCTATGGCCCATCGGGCCTACGAAGATACGGCCTTACCCCTAGGATGCTCCCAGACCATCTCCCAGCCTTATATCGTGGCCCGCATGATCGAGTTGTTGCGCCAGGGCCGGGAAGCCAGCCTAGCAGGCGGTTTGGGTAAGACCCTGGAGATTGGCGCTGGCTGTGGCTATCAGGCTGCGGTGTTGGGGGAGCTGACGGACCAGGTCTATGCGGTGGAGCGGATCGAGCCCCTGCTGAATAAAGCCAAGGCCAATTTGCGTCAGTTGCAGCAGTTCCATGTCCGGCTCCAGTACGCGGACGGCCAGTTGGGGCTGCCGGCGGCGGCGCCCTTCGATTCCATTATTGTGGCGGCAGCGGCGCCCCGGGTGCCCCCCGCCCTTTTGCAGCAACTGGCGCTTGGTGGCAGAATGGTGCTCCCTGTGGGAAGCGCTGAGCAACAGCTCCATCTGGTCGAGCGAACGCCTCAGGGCTTCCTCGAAACCAAATTGGAGGGCGTGCGGTTCGTGCCCTTGCTGTCGGGAGTCGAATGACCAAATCCTTCCATGCCCTGCCAGCCTTAGTCTTCGCAACTTTCTTGGCGGGCGTCCTTGCCGGATGCGCCAGTTCCGGTTCCCCTGCGCCGGTGGAACAACGGGGTGGTGCCGCCCGTAGTGCGGCCCCCGCCGTGAGCGCCAACAGCGACGAATTCTATACGGTGCGTAAGGGGGATACCCTCTACGCCATCGCCAGTTCCCATGGCCAGTCCTTTCGCGACATTGCCTCCTGGAACAATCTGCAGGATCCCCACCATATCGAGGTCGGCCAACAGCTGCGGGTCAAGCCCCCCAAGGATGAGGGCGTAGCCAAGCCCATGGCGGTCGGTTCCCAGGTGGTGGAAAAGCGTTCTCTGGATGCGGCGCCCTCTACGGCTGCCTCAGCGGCCAATAATGACGGGGTGAAGCGGGAACCCAAGGCGGGCAAGGAAGCTTATTCGGACCAGGCCTACGCCAAATATCAGGGCGGCAGCAGTGCCGCCAAGGCCAGCAAAGCCCAGACCGCCCCAACCAAGGCTGAAGAAGGTGCGCCGGCGGTAGCCGCTTCCGGCCTAGCTTGGGGCTGGCCAGCCAGTGGTAAGGTGCTGTCCGGCTTCGGCCACAGCGGCGGTAAGGGCCTGGAAATCAGTGGCCGTACCGGGGACCCGGTGTACGCGGCGGCGGACGGCAAGGTGGTTTACGCGGGCAGCGGCCTGCCCAGTTACGGTAAGCTGGTGATTGTCAAACACAACGCCTCCTTCCTCTCCGTCTATGCCCACAACAGCGCCATTCTGGTCAAGGAAGGCCAGCAGGTTACCCGGGGCCAGAAAGTGGCGGAAATCGGCAGTACGGGCGCCGATGGGGTGAAGCTCCACTTCGAAATTCGTCGCCAGGGGAATCCGGTGGATCCCCTCCAATACCTACCTAAGCGTTAGCGATGCCCAAGCCGCCCGAGTTCGCCGAAGACCCAGAGGAAGACTTCGACGGTTCGGAGCTCGAGGCGGCTTTGCCCCTGGAAAAAGAGGAGGACGGCCCCGCCGATGCGGCGGTGGACGTGCTCAACGACGTCACCCAGCTTTATCTCAATGAAATCGGCGCCAAGTCTTTGCTGGCGCCCGACCAGGAATTGGCCCTGACCCGGGCGGTGCGGGCCGGGGATTTTGCCGCTCGGCAAAAAATGATTGAGCACAATCTGCGGTTGGTGGTGAATATCGCCAAACGCTATCTGAATCGGGGCGTTCCCCTCCTGGATTTGGTGGAAGAGGGCAATCTGGGCCTGATCCACGCCTTGGAAAAGTTTGATCCGGAGCGGGGCTTTCGCTTTTCCACCTACGCCACCTGGTGGATACGGCAGAGCGTGGAGCGGTTTCTCATGAACCACGGGCGCACCATTCGCCTGCCCATCCACGTCATGAAGGACGTCCATGCGGTGCAGCGGGCGGGCTACCAGCTGGATGGGGATGCCCATCCGGATAGCAGCGCCATCGCCCGCATCGGCGAAAAGCTGGGGCGCAGCCCGGAAGACATCCGGAAAATCCTGGCCTGGGGGGAATATGCGGCTTCCCTGGATACCCCTCTGGAAGGGGATGACCGGCATAGTCTGGGGGATCTGGTGGCGGATGAAGCCGGCATTGACCCGGAACAACTGCTCCAGGAGAGCCAGTTAAGCCGTCTGGTGGCCCACTGGCTGGACCAGCTGGGGGACAAGCAGCGCTTTGTGGTGGAACGGCGCTACGGCTTCCACGACCAGGAAATCGCCACCCTGGAAAGCATTGCCAGCGAACTGGGGGTGACTCGGGAGCGGGTGCGCCAGATTCAGGTGGAAGCCCTGACCCAACTGCGCCGTATCATCCGCCGGGGCGGCATTGCCCGGGACACCTTGTTGTAGCCCATCCCCATTGCTGCTGCCCGGCTGGATGCTTTTCCCGGCCCCTTTTTTCCTCTAGTGCTTTTTCTTGGCCTTATTTCCCGCCAGGTGGCGGTGGCTGGCCTTTTTCTGGCTTACCCCCATGGCCGGGCGATGGCGACTGGCCTGGCCGGATGGAGCCGGGGCGGTCGGGGCATTCCCCTGTATCTCTGCCCCAGGCTGTTGCCGGGCGGCCCGGACCGCTTCCCCGAGCTGGAAGACGGACATGGCGTAAAAGCTGGAGTGGTTGTAGCGGGTGATGGCGTAAAAGTTGGCGTGGCCGATCCAGTCCTCATCCGGCATTTCCGGGGTATCCAGGGCGATCAGGGCCAGGGGCTCGTCGTACTGGGTCGGGGGAATGGGGAGGCCCCGCTGGGCCAGTTCCGCACCCTGGTAGCGGGGCTGGCTGCCGGTGCTGAGGTCCGGGGGGAAGTATTGGCCCGCCGGCAGGGGCTCGGCGATGGGGGCGCCGGGTTGCCAGCCGTGCTGTTGGAGAAAGCGGGCCACGCTGCCGATAGCGTCGTCCGGGCTGTGCCACAGGTCGATGTGCCCATCCCCGTCAAAATCCACCCCGTAGCGGCGCTGGCTGCCGGGCATGAACTGGGGAATGCCGATGGCGCCAGCAAAGGAGCCTTTAACGCTCATGGGGGGAATACCATTTTCCCGGGTGAGGATGAGAAACTGCTCCAGTTCCCCCCGGAAGAATTCGGCCCGGGGCGGGTAGTTAAAGGCCAGGGTAGCCAGGGAACGGAACACGTTAAAGCGGCCCATGTGGCGCCCGTATTCGGTTTCCACCCCGATGATGGCCACAATGATTTCCGCTGGCACGCCGAATTCCGCTTCCGCCTTGGCCAGGGCGGCCGGGTGCTGGTTCCAGAAAGCCACGCCTTCCCGGATGCGCCGGTCCGTCAGAAACTGGGCCCGGTAGCGCTGCCAGGAGCGGCTTTCGGCGGAAACTCCGGGGAGAATGGCGGTGAGTACGGTGTCGTTGGGCTCCACGGCGGCAAACATGGCTTGCAGGGCGGCGCCGTCATAGGCGTATTTCTGGCCCATGTCCGTGATGAATTGGCTCACTTCCGGATTGTCGGAAAAGCTGCTTTGGGCGTAGAGGGGGGCGTGGCAGCCCAGCCCGGTCAAGCAGGCTAGCATCAGGGAAGGGATGATTTTCAAAGTGGTCTCCCGACCGGCTACCAGAGTTTTCCGGCGGGCCGGTGGTTAGGCATGGCAATGTTTTTCTGCTGGGCGGGTCAGGACCATCCCGGATGGGGATGATCCGGGGGCGGGAAAGTGGTCCCTAAGCCAATAGGGACGGGTACCTTCCTGGGGGAGCAAGAAGCATCTGCGGTCCCCGCCAGGCCTCCCGAAGACCGGCTCCAGCATTGGCTGGGAGGGGCCATTGTACCCGACTCCCCTAAGGGCGGCAGGGAGGGGGCGGGGGCCTTGCCAAGGGGCGAGGCGCCTAGTGGGCCCCTGGGGCGGGAGGCAAAAGGGGCATGGCTTGTGGCTTTCCGGCAATGGCGCAATAATCCCCGGGAGGAGACTCGCACTTGATACGACTATATCTATAACCCGAGGCGTGGCCCTGCGGCCCCGTTCTTTCACCCCGGAAGCACTCAAGTGACCACCACCGCCTTCATCACCCATCGTGATTGCCATCTTCACGATATGGGCTCCTTTCACCCGGAGAGCCCGGCCCGCCTGTCCGCCATCAGCGATCTCATGATCGCCCAGGGTCTGGACCCCTATTTCAGCTATTACGACGCCCCCCTGGCCACCATGGAGCAACTGCTTCGGGTCCATCCGGCCTCCTATCTGGAAAAGCTGAAGCGTAGCGTGCCCACCACCGGCATCATCCACCTGGACCCGGATACGGCCATGAATCCCCACACCTGGCAGGCAGCGCTGCGTTCCGCTGGCGCCGGAATTATGGGGGTGGATCTGGTCATGAAGGGGGAAGTGGGCAATGCCTTCTGTGCCATTCGTCCCCCGGGTCACCATGCGGAGCGGGAAAGCGCCCTGGGCTTCTGCTTCCTCAACAATATTGCGGTGGCGGCCCGCCACGCCCTGACCGCCCACGGCCTGTCCCGGGTCGCCATTGTGGATTTTGACGTGCACCACGGTAATGGCACGGAAGACGCCTTTAAGGACGAGCCCCGGGTGCTCATGACCGGCATGTTCCAACATCCCTTTTTCCCCTACAGCGGCGCCGATACGGTGGCGGAAAATATGTGCAATATTCCCCTGCCCGCCGGCACCGGGGGAGAAGAATTCCGCATGGTTGTGACCGATATCTGGTTACCCCGGCTCTATGAGTTCAAGCCCGAGCTGTTGCTGATTTCCGCTGGCTTCGACGCCCATTACGAAGACGATATGGGCAGCATGAAACTGGTGGAATCCGATTTCGCCTGGGTCACCCAGCAGCTGCGGCGGGTGGCGGAACACTGCTGCCAAGGCCGCATCGTCTCCATGCTGGAAGGGGGCTACGTGCTCTCCGCCCTGGCACGGAGCGTGGTGGCCCACCTCCGCGCCCTTTCCGATCTGTGAGGGAATTCCCTAACCCGGGGCGGCTATTCGGCCGTTCCGGCGGTATCTGAGGGCTCTTTCACGTCCCGTTACACTTCCGCCCCGTTCTTTCGGGGTAGAATTGCCGAGTTAATTTTCACCCCATGACTTATCCCATGATTACCGGTTCCATTGTCGCCCTCGTGACGCCCATGTTCGAGGATGGCAGCCTCGATATCGACAGTCTGCGTCGTCTCATCGATTTCCATGTCCAGGAAGGTTCCGATGCCCTGGTCATTGTCGGCACCTCCGGCGAATCCGCCACGGTGAATGTGGATGAACATGCGGAGCTGATCAAAGCTTCCGTGGAACAGGCCGCTGGCCGTATTCCCATCATCGCCGGGACGGGGGGCAATTCCACCGCCGAAGCCATCGAACTCACCCGCTTCGCCAAGAGCGTGGGGGCGGATGCCTGCCTGTCCGTGGTGCCCTATTACAACAAGCCCACCCAGGAAGGCATGTACCGCCACTTCAAGGCCATCGCCGAAGGGGTGGATGTGCCGGTGATCCTCTACAACGTACCGGGACGGACGGCGGCGGATATGTCCAACGACACCGCCCTGCGCCTGGCGGAAATTCCCAATATCGTCGGCATCAAGGACGCCACCGGTCAGCTGGACCGGGGCTGCGACCTGCTGGCCCGGGCTCCGGCGGACTTCGCCGTTTATAGCGGGGATGACGCCAGTGCCCTGTCCCTGATTCTCATGGGGGCCAAGGGGGATATTTCCGTTACCGCCAATGTGGCGCCCCGCCTCATGCATCAAATGTGTACCGCCGGCCTGGCCGGGGATGTGGCGACCGCTCGGGAGCTCCATTTCCGCCTGCTGGGGCTGCACCGTCATCTGTTCTGCGAATCCAACCCGATTCCGGTGAAGTGGGCTGTCCATCGTCTGGGGCTGATCCCCGGCGGTATCCGTTTGCCCCTCACCCCCTTGTCTGCTGACAAGCAGGAACGGGTGCTGGCCGCCATGCGTCAGGCCGGGGTGCTGGCTTAAGCCGGGCCCTTTGCCATCAACTGGGAAATCTATGAAGCTGACCTCCTTCGTTCCGGCGCTGACCGGCCTGTTGCTCCTTTCCGCGTGCAGCGACTTTAGCTTAATGCCCGAGTCGAAAAAGGTGGATTACAAGTCCGCCGCCAAGACCCGAGCCCCCTCCCTGGAAATTCCTCCCGATCTGACTTCCCCGGGTAAGGATGAGCGCTATGCGGTGCCCGACATGCCGGGGGGCAAGAAGGGGACGGCCACCTACTCGGAATACAACGCGGAGCGGACCTCGCCCCAGGCCAAGGTGCAGAACACGGAATTGCTGCCCCAAGTGGATAAGGCCCATATCGAACGGGCCGGTTCCCAACGCTGGCTGGAAGTGTCCGGTTCCCCGGATCAGGTCTGGGATTTGGTTAAAGACTTCTGGCAGGAAAATGGCTTCGTAATTGCCCAGGAAACCCCGGCGGCCGGGGTGATGGAAACGGACTGGGCGGAAAACCGGGCCAAGCTGCCCATGGATTTCATCCGCAATACCCTGGGTAAGCTCCTGGATTCCCTCTATTCCACGCCGGAACGGGATAAATTCCGGACCCGCCTGGAACCGGGGGAAAAGCCCGGGACCACGGATATTTTTATCAGCCATCGGGGTATGTATGAAGTGTACATTTCCGAAGGCCGGGATCAGACCCGCTGGGAACCCCGTCCGGCGGACCCGGATCTGGAAGCGGAAATGCTGCGTCGCCTGATGGTGCGCTTCGGTACGGAAGAAAAACACGCCACGGCCATGATCCAGGCGGCCAAGACCCAGCAACCGGATCGGGCTACCCTGACCAAGGCGACGGACGGCTCCTCTTCCTTGATGGTGCAGGAACGCTTTGACCGGGCCTGGCGTCGGGTTGGGCTGGCCCTGGACCGGGTGGGCTTTACGGTGATGGATCGGGATCGGACCAAGGGTCTCTTCTATGTGCGCTATGTGGATCCGGAAGCGGATGCCCAAAGCCAAAAGGGCGACGACAAGGGCTTCCTGTCCAAGCTGGCGTTCTGGAAGAGCGACAAGAAGACCGATCCGGACAGCAAGATTCAGTACCAAGTCTTCGTCAAGGAGACGGACGGTGGCTGCGCCGTGCAGGTCCTCTCCAAGGAAGGTGGCGTGGATCGTTCCGATACGGGCAAGAAGATTCTCGGCCTGCTTTACGATCAGCTGAAGTGATGCGTTTTGCTTCCCTGGGAAGCGGCAGCCGGGGCAATGCCCTGGTTGTCGCCAGCGGGGAAACGGCGGTACTGCTGGACTGCGGCTTTTCCATTAAGGAGACGGAACGCCGCTTAGGGCGCCTGGGTCTGGAAGCTAGTCAGATCAGCGCCTTATGGGTGACCCACGAACATAGCGACCATGTGGCCGGCGTTAGCCGGCTGGCTCGCAAATACGCCATTCCCGTCTGGCTTACTCCGGGGACCCTGGCGGCCACCCCACCGGACGCCTGGTCCGGCGTCGAAATAAATCTCTGTCAGGCTGGCGATGTCCTGACCTGCCAAGACCTGCAAATTTTCCCCTACCCAGTCCCCCACGATGCCCGGGAGCCCGTGCAATACGTGTTTGCCGATGGGGCTCGGCGCCTCGGGGTGCTCACGGACGCAGGGGAACCCACCCCCCATATTCTAGAAATGTTGGCGGCTTGCGACGGCTTGGTGCTGGAGTGCAACCATGACCCGGACCTGCTGGCCCGCTCCCGTTACCCGGACAGTTTGAAGCGGCGGGTAGGGGGGCGCTTTGGCCATTTGGCCAACGGAGTGGCGGCGGAACTATTGGGGCAACTGGATATCGGGCGCCTGCAACACGTGGTGGCCGCCCATCTCAGTCAGGAAAATAATCGTCCCGAGCTGGCCATGGCGGCCTTGGCTGGAGTATTGGGCTGTGCGGCGGAGGAGGTGGAAGCGGCTTCCCAGGCCGATGGGTTTGCCTGGCGGGACTTGGTTTAAAGTAACCAAGTTTGGGACGGGGGAGGGGAAAGTCGGGAAGTGGATTAGACGTGGATGAGGAGATAATGCCGGTCCTGGAAAACCTGGTCATATCCAAGGTATTAGTTTTTCCGGATTTTAGGCAATAAAAAAGCCGGCCCAAAGGCCGGCTTTTCGCATTGCTACAGACTGATTACTTAGCAGCGGAATCAGAAGGAGCAGCAGCGGCGGAATCAGCAGGAGCAGCGGCAGCAGAATCAGAAGGAGCGGCAGCGGCGGAATCAGCAGGAGCAGCGGAAGGAGCAGCAGCAGGAGCTTCAGCAGCAGGAGCGGGAGCAGGAGCAGCGTCTTCCTTCTTGGAGCAAGCGGAAACAGCCAGAGCAATCAGAGCAGCAACGAGGAGAGAATGTTTCATTGTCGATTCCCTATCGATAAAGAATATTACGAATCCAAAAGGATCCTAAAAATTTTCAGGCGGTTAACCAGGGGGGTCAACCAGTTCGAAATTATAGCACTTTTTTTATTTGTGAATAGGGGTTCGCTGCACTGCGACATTTAAAATGCATGTCACAGGCCTAGGGGAGAGGCGGAAAGCGGGGTGCAGCCCTCCGCCAGAATGTCCTGGAATCGCTGGATATAAGGGCGACAGGCGGCTTTTTCCCCTTGCAAAATTTTGCCCCGGGGCTGGTCTTGATGAAAACGAATGAGGCCACCAATATCGTCAATTAAAAGGCAGGCGTCCGCCAGATGATCCAAATGGGGCGGTGTTTGCAGTAGCTGAAAGCCGGGGGCGTAGCGGCGTAACAGGTCCATGAGCCGGGGGCGGCGGGTGAGGGTGGCTTCCGGGCGCTGCAATATTAGGGTGAGCCGGGTTTGGGGGCGGGCCAGAAAGGGTTGCAATAGGGCGATGGCCGCCAGGCTCTCCAGGGGAAAGCTTTCCAGTTGGCGGTCAAAGACCCGGATGTGGCTGTGGGCCTGGGGCAGTAGTTGGAGCAGGGCCTGGGTCATTTCCGCCTGGCTGTGGATTAGGCTTTCGCTCATGGGGACGGTGGGGAGGGAAAGCCTCCATCTTATAGGGGGCTTGGCTTCACGGGTAAGACTTGGGCAGGGAGGAGCGATGGGGATCGGTCCTGAAGAAAACCGGGGCGAGGCTGATAAAATCCCCATTTTGCCCGGATTGCTTGACCATGCCCGTTGGAATTATTGAATCTCTGGACCATGACGCCCGTGGGGTGACCCACCTGGAAGGCAAAACCATTTTCGTGGAAGGTGCCCTGGTGGGGGAGAAGGTGGAATACACCAGCTTCCGGCGCAAGAATTCCTATGAGTTGGCTGAGGCCACCCGGGTCATGAAGGCTTCCCCCTTCCGGGCCCAGCCCCGCTGCCCCCATTTCGGCGTGTGCGGTGGATGCAGCATGCAGCATCTGGATCATGGGGCCCAGGTGGCGGCCAAGCAGCGGGTATTGGAAGACAATCTCTGGCATATCGGCCGGGTCCGCCCGGAGCAGCTGTTTGCGCCTATTTATGGCCAGCCCTGGGGCTATCGGCATCGGGCCCGGTTGACGGTGCGCATGGTGCAGAAAAAGGGCGGCGTCCTGGTGGGCTTCCACGAAAGAAAGAGCAGCTATGTGGCGGACTTACAAGGCTGCGCCATTTTGCCCCCCCAGGTTTCCGACCTGATTTTGCCTATGCGCCAGGTGTTTAGCCGCCTGTCCATTCGGGAGCGGCTGCCCCAGGTGGAAGTGGCGGTGGGGGCCCATTGCACCGTGCTGGTGTTGCGTATTCTGGAATCCCTGAGCGCGGGGGATGAAAGCCTGCTGCGGCAGTTTGCCGATGACCACGGGGTGGTGCTCTATCTCCAGCCCAAGGGGCCAGAATCCGTCTATCGCTTTTATCCCCAGGAAGGGCCGGCGCTCACCTATGAATTGCCCGAATTTGACCTATCCATGGGCTTTTCCCCCACGGAATTCACCCAGGTTAATCCGGCCATTAACCGGGTGCTGGTGCGGCGGGCCATGACTTTGCTGGCGCCCCAGGCCGGGGAGCGGGTGGCGGATATGTTCTGCGGCCTGGGGAATTTCACCCTGCCCATCGCCCGTTCCGGCGCCCAGGTGACCGGTATTGAGGGTAGCCAGGCTCTGGTGGATCGGGCCGGGGAAAATGCTGCCGCCAACGGCCTGGCCGACCGCACCCAGTTTGGCGTCGCCAATCTGTTTGAATGCACCTCCGAATCCCTGGCGGCCCTGGGCCATTTCGACAAAATGCTCATTGATCCGCCTCGGGAAGGGGCGATTGATCTGGTTAAAGCCTTGGGGGAAGACGGTCCTCGGCGGATTGTCTACGTTTCTTGCAATCCGGCGACCTTGGCACGGGATGCGGCGGTATTAACCCATCAGCAGGGCTACCGTTTTCTCGGTGCAGGGGTGGTGAATATGTTCCCCCATACCTCCCACGTGGAATCTATTGCCCTGTTTGAACGGCCAGAAGGCTTTGTGCGGAAAATGGTGGTGGAGCCGGAGGGGGCGGAGGCTACCGCTTCCGTGGCTAAGGCGGGGCGGAAAGCGTAAAGGCTGGCCGTTCTACGGGTGGGAGCAGGGGAGGCTAGGTGGGAGAGGGCTTCCCGCCTAGCGCCGCCTGGGTGAGTGGTCCTGGCAAGGGACTGAAGCGGCTTGCCCGAGCCTTTGGGGGCAGGAAATCAGGACTTGCTTTCCTCGTCGCCCTGACGGTCCAGGAGATTCTGTTCCCAGGCGGCCATGAGCAGGAAGCCCAGCAGCAGGAGCAGTTGGGCGACGGCGAATACGGTCATGGAATGGGCGCCCCAGCCCAGTAGGGCAGGTAGGAGGAGGGCGCCGCTGCCGAAAAAGTCAGTGCCACGGGTCTTCATTGCAGTACTCCAAACAAAAATTCATTCCCAGCCGAAAAACGCATAAACCGGGCCAGGTCCGCTTTTCCCTCGGCGACCAGGGCGCTTGCCCTTTTTGCTTGTCGATTTCTTGGCGGGAAATCGCCCCCGTCCTGGAAATGTTGAGGGGGACGAGAGCTGAAAGCTTGGGAAACGATGTATTACTTTAGTCCTATTATCCTCCCGAAAAATGCGGGGGCCAAGGGGGCGGAGTGGGATAGGTTCGGGAAGGGAAAACTGCCCGGGTTTGGTGCGTGATTTTTGGGCGGGGCACCGGCCTCGTGAGCTGCTTTTGCGGGTGGGATCAAAGGCTTACCCCGCGTCCCCATGCCTGTGTTAGCGTGGCGTTACCCGGTTCCGGAATGGCCTGGAAATTGGTCCTCAGTGGGCGGGTCGTGGGGGACGCGGTGCCCCTGAGGGCGCCACGGTTGCGGCTGTAAAAAAGGTGTTCGCCGACCTCTTGTCTGGGGTAGGCAACGCGGTTTGTGGCCCGGAAAACTGAAGTCCGATTGGTGTTTGGGAAATCCTTGGGTTTCCCCCTGTTTTACCCATTACTTACAACAACGAAGGAGACTTCCATGTCCACCTCAACTCCCTCCCTGGCTCCGGGAGGCAAGAAACCTCTGAATATTTCCCTGATCGGTGGCCTATTGGGTGTGCTGGCTGCTGTGATCATTGAGCTTTTGCCCCTGGGGAGCGGGCTGCCGGTGGCCGGGCACCACATGCTGGCCATCCTGGCTTTCGCAGTCATCGTTTGGATCAGCGAGGCCATGGACTACACGGTGAGTTCCATCCTCATTTCTGCCCTGATCATTTTTCTGGTGGGCAGCGCGCCGGATATGGCCGATCCCAGCAAGGTGATCGGTACCCAGAAGGCGCTCAAGCTGGCCCTGGGCGGTTTTTCCAACTCGGGCCTGGCGCTGGTGGCTGCCGCCCTGTTTATTGCGGCGGCCATGACGGTCACCGGTCTGGACCGGCGCATTGCCCTATTCACCATGTCCCACATTGGGGCGGGGGGGAAGCGGGTGCTCATCGGCTCCATCGTGGTGACCATCCTGCTGAGCTTTATCGTTCCCAGTGCCACGGCTCGTACCGCCTGTGTGGTGCCCATCATGCTGGGGGGCATCGCTTCCTTGAAGTTGGATAGGAAGGGGCCGCTGGCGGCGTCCATCATGATTACCATCGCCCAGGCCACCAGTATCTGGAATATCGGCATTCTCACCTCTGCCGCCCAGAATCTCCTGTCCCGGGGCTTTGTGGAAAAGGCTTTTGGGGCAGAACATGCCCTGACCTGGATTGATTGGTTTATCGCTGGGGCCCCCTGGAGTATCGCCATGTCCGTGGTGCTATTTTTCGTGGTGCGCAAAGTGCTGCCGCCGGAAATCGAGACCATTCCCGGCGGCAAACAGGCCATGGCCGAGTCCTATGCGGCCTTGGGGCCCATGAGCGGCGCGGAAAAGCGCCTGCTGACCATTTCTTTGGTGCTGCTGGCTTTGTGGGCCACGGAAGGTAAGCTGCATAACCTGGACACCGCCTCCACCACCATTGGGGGCATTGCCCTAATGCTCCTGCCCGGGGTCGGGGTAATGACCTGGAGCGAAGCCCAGAAGCGCATTCCCTGGGGCACCGTGCTGGTGTTCGGAGTGGGGATCAGTTTGGGCACGGCCCTGCTGGATACCAAGGCGGCGGCCTGGCTTTCCACTTTTGTGGTGCAGATGTTCCATCTGGACACCCTGTCCGCCTTCGGCGTCTTCGCCGTCCTGTCGGCCTTCCTGATCCTGATTCACCTGGGTTTTGCCAGCGCCACGGCCCTGACAGCGGCTCTGCTGCCTATTCTCATCAGTGTGCTCACCAGCCTGCCGGGCCCCATCAATGCGGCGGGCATCACCATGCTTCTGGCTTTCACGGTGAGTTTCGGCTTTGTGCTGCCGGTGAATGCGCCCCAAAACATGGTCTGTCTGGGGACGGAAACCTTCACGACCCGCCAATTCACCCAGGTGGGCCTGTGGCTCACTGGCATCGGCTACCTCATGCTGCTCCTCTTCGCCCTGACCTGGTGGCCTCTCCTGGGGCTGATTTGAGCTTTGCCCAAGAGAGACTTCAGGTTCCGACCAAGCCGGCGTTGAGCCGGCTTTTTTGTGGGGGTGAAGGAGGCTTGGGGCCTGCATTTCTTCCTATGTCTTATTTCAGAAGGAGGAATGGTGATTTTATGTATTACGTAAGTAATATCTGAGTGGCGGGTGACTAGGGAAAAAAATTTGTAAATTAGTTACTTGGTGCGACCTATTTCACGAAAATGCTTTAATTCGATTTTGGGGGGTGGGATATAATATCAATGTAAATCAATGCGATAGCGATACGATTAGGGATATGAGCTAAATGCTTTTGTCTCGTATGGAATTGATCTGTTTATCATAATCGCTAGTCGCGCCTATTTTGGAGAGAGAACTATGGCCGCTTCTATTTCGAATGCATGGATTCGCTTGGTGGGGGGGCTCTCCCTCATGCTGCTGGTCTCCTGCTCCACGGCCCAGTCTGTTCCTGCCAACAATGGGGAATCGGCAAAAGCCGATGTGGATCAGCTGCTGGCCAAGGCCTACCTGCAAATTGAAAGTAGCGACTACAAGGGGGCTGAGGCGTCTTTGTTACAAGCCCAGCAAAAGGATAAGGACAACCTTTGGGTTATCCATAATCTGGGCGTTGTCTATCAACGGACGGGAAGAAACGACCTAGCCTTGGAAGAATACGACAAGGTTCTGGCGGCAGAGCAAGCCTCGGTTAAATCGGGGAATGCCCCGAAATATGCTTATTGGCGAGACCGTTTGAGCGATGTTTCCGCCGCTAATAAGAAATTGCTCCTTAAAAATGGCAGCGGAGTCGAACAGCCGACCCAGAAGCCTGAGCGGGCGGTGATGTTGGACATTAAACAACAGATTTTGGTGGTGCTCGGAACTTGGAAAAAGACCCTGGAAGATAAGAGCTTTTCCAACTATCTCTCCCTGTATGGCGAGGACGCCCAGGGGGCGGCCAAGCAAGCTTGGGAAAAGGATGGGAGCCATGGCCTGTTGGGCAAAGAATTGAAATTGATCGGGCGTCCGGTGGTAATGGTGGAATCTCCTGATAACGTCAAAGTTTCTCTTAAGCTGCAAAATAAGGACGATGGGTATCTCCGCAAAGAATTGGTCTTTGTCAATAATAAAGGTCGCTGGGTTATTAAAGAAGAATATTAGCCAAAGTTAATTTAGCTTGAATTCTTTTTTATAATCAAATTTATTGTGGTGATGCTATGAGTAAAAAAAATCCAGGAAATTCTTCTCGGGCGCCGAAAAAACATGGCAAAGGGAAGGTGGAACAGCACGCGCTACCACAGGACGAAGTCCGTGGTAATAATGCTGACCCCAAGCAGCCCAATAAAGACGATCAAACCAATGGGAATGACAACCTCCACCCTAACGCGGTCACCGCTGCTTCCTCTGAAGGAATGGGCGGTCAGGGGGTGGCGGGGGATACGGTCAATCTCGGCGATACGGAGGCCATGGCCTCTCCCGATGCCGCCGTTAGCTCCTATCTGAGCGAAGGTGGCGATAACGGTACGGCGATTGCCGTTTTTTCTAGTGATTCAGCGGGTTATGTCGATCCTGATCTGATTTTGAATCAGGAAGCCCCTGCTTTCGGTTTCGTAGCACCTTTGTCCCTGTTGGGCGGCGCCGCGGGAGCTGGCGCGGCCGCGGCCGCAGCCGCTTTGGCCTCAAACCAGAACCAGCAAAACGGTAACGGACAAAATGGTGGCGGTCAGAACAATGGTAATGGCGGTGGGCAAGTCACTCCCCCGACCATTGTCTTAGTCCATGACGACGTCGGCCCGATCAAGGGGGATGTTGCCCAGAATGGTGTGACGGACGACGCCACCCCCAAGGTACAAGGGACGGCGGAAGCCGGGGCCACGATCCAGGTGTACGACAACGGTACCCTGCTGGGGAGCGCCACGGCGCGCGACGACGGCACCTGGAGCTACACCCCGGGTAGCAACCTCCCGGACGGGTCCCACAGCTTCACGGCGGTAGCGGAAGACGCGGCGGGGAATCAGAGTGTGCCGAGCCCCGCCTATAGCGTGATCGTGGACACCACGCCGCCGACGATTAATATTTCCAGCACAACAACGGCCCTTGATACCGGGCATACGTCCACGCTGACTTTCACGCTCTCCGAGCCGAGCACCAGTTTTACCCAGGGCAGTATTAATGTTACAGGCGGTACCCTCAGCTACTTTAGTGGCTCCGGTACAACCTATACGGCGATCTATACCCCTGATGGAACAAGCACTAGCGGTTCTGTATCCGTAGGGAGCGGTAAGTTTAGCGATGCGGCAGGGAATCAGAATACAGATGGGACGGATGCCAATAACCGGGTGATATTCACGCAGAACGTTGTGCCCGTGGATAGTGCTCCGGTGGTGGCTTCAGGTAATGAAAACGACGCGGCCCATACCGTCAACCTGTTGGCCAATACCACGGATGCCAATGGCGACACCCTGTCCATCCTTGGGCCGGTGACCTTCTCCGTAAATGGGGGGACGGCCAGTACAAGTTTGCCGACCGGCGTAACCCTGAGCGGCTCCACACTGACGGTGGATACGAACAACCCTGTGTTCGATCCGTTGCAGGCAGGTGAAGTCCAGACCATTAAGGCCAGCTATACCGTTAGTGATGGGCATGGTGGCACGGTGCTGCAGACGGCGACCTTTACCGTCAATGGCATCAACGACGCTCCGGTAATTACCAGCACCAACCTTACTCAATCTATTAACTGGCAAACCCAGTCCATCGCTGGCTTGTACAACACGGGTGAGAGCAACGCTGGGACCGCCTTGGCCCAAGGTTCAACGGACCCCCATTATCAAGTTATTTCCCAGCCCAAAGGGGGGACCGTCACCAATACGCTTATGGCTCCCAACAGCAGCTGGGTAGCCAACGATGCTGATTCAGCTTGGCTTGGGAGTTTGGGCAGCGGCAAACAGCCAATGGGTACCTACACGTATCAAACCAGCTTCTCATTGGCGGTGGGGGCAGATCCTAAGTCCATAGTGATTGGTTTTGATATTGCAACGGACGATACACTGACCGATATTCTTGTAAATGGCGTTTCAATGGGTATCCAGGCTGCGACTACCTATACCGCCTTGACCCACATCACCCTGAATGGCTCTAGTGGGCTTTTCCACGATGGTTCCAACACGATCACCTTCGTGACTTATAACCATTACGAAGCGGGGGCATTCAATCCCACCGGGCTACGCATCGACAACATGACCGGCAGTGTGAGCGTCAATATGGGCAGCACACTAAGCAGCCTACTGCCGGCAGGAACGGTAGTGACGGATGTCGATCATGGCAGCAGCGTGAAGGGATATGCGATCACCCAGGCGGCGGCTGATTCCAGTGGCCATCACTGGCAATACAGTACTGACAACGGGGTGACCTGGGTCAATATGGATAGCACCACCGCTGGGGCTGCCTTGTTCCTGGCCCCTACGGACCTGATCCGGTGGACTGGCGCCGTCGGAACCGACACCGCACTGTCGGTTGTGGCTGTTGATAACACCTCCACCGCCAATTTTGATACCACGGCAACCGGGCGCCTGGATGTAACGACACGGGGTGGAAGTACGCCTTATAGCGCTGTGGAAGCGCACCTTGGTACCTCGGGAGTTCTGAATCCGGTATCGGGCAACGACACCGGCATCCTGGGCGACAACCTGACCAGCAACACCACCCCGACCTTAGTGGGAACGGCGGAAATCGGGGCGAAGGTTGACGTGACGGTGAACGGTAAAACCTACAGCACCACGGCAGATAGCACGGGCCGTTACAGCGTGACCGTGCCGGCCGGTAATGCTTTGACGGATGGCAGCTACACCCCGAGCATCAAAGTAACGGACGCGGCAGGGCACAGCACCACGACCCAAGGGACCACTTTCATCATTGACACCAAGGCTCCGGCGGGTACCACGGGGGCTTTGAACCCGGTGGCGGGTAACGATACCGGGGCCCAGGGGGACAACCTGACCAGCAATACCACCCCGACCTTGACGGGGACGGCAGAAGCCGGTGATAGGGTTGACGTGACGGTGAACGGTAAAACCTACAGCACCACGGCGGATAGCACGGGCCATTACAGCGTGACTGTACCGGAGGGCGATGCGCTATCGGATAGCCCCTACCTGCCGAGCATCAAGGTAACGGACGCGGCGGGGAACAGCAGTACGACCCCTGGGACCCCCTTCACCATCGACACCACGGCCCCGACGGGCACCACCGGAGCCCTGTACCCGGTGGCCGGCAACGACACGGGGCTCGTGGGCGACAACCTGACTAGCGACCGCACACCGACTCTGACGGGGACGGCGGAAGTAGGTGCGAAGGTGGAGGTAACGATAGGGGGCAAGACCTACAGCGCCACGTTGGATGGTCCGGGCCACTACAGCGTGACAGTGCCGGACAGCGACGCTTTGGGGGACGGCAGCTACACGCCGATGATCAAGGTAACGGACGCGGCGGGGAATAGCAGCACGACCCCTGGTACCCCTTTCACCATTGACGCCACGGCTCCGGCGGCTCCGGTGATCACCTCTATCCTAGATAACGTGGGGGCCCAGACCGGAAATCTGGCCAGTGGTGCCATGGCGGATGACCCCACCCCGACCTTGCAGGGCACGGCCGAAGCCAATAGCACGGTTACCATTTACGATGGCAATACGGTTATTGGCCAGGTTGTCATGAATGGGAACGAAATTTGGACCTTTGCCCCCACAGTTACCGGTTTTAGTCATCAGTTCTCCGCGACGGCGACGGATGCGGCCGGGAATGTGAGTGGGCACAGCGCCAACTTTATCTATAACTACAACAATCCTCCGGTGGCGATTGCGGATCAGGGAGCCATTACTATTCCGACCCAGGCGGTATTGTATTATTCAGCTGCTAATGGGCAAATTGGCAAGCTTGATCCTACGACTGGAGCTGAGACGATTATTGGTAATCCCGGAATCGCCTTTTATGATATTGCGGTTGCGCCGAATGGCAGCTTATATGGAGTAACGGGAAATAATTTACTTTATAAAATAGATGCTACTAATGGGAAAGCAACTTCAATTGGTGGGCTAGGAATTGGTGGTGATTTTATTAATTCCTTGGTTTCTGACCAAAATGGGACCCTTTATGGGGTGTCAGGCAACAATGGGCATTTGTATTCCATAAACTCTTCTTCTGGAGAGGCTAGTCAGGTTGGTGATTTTGGCAATGTGGCATCAGCGGGGGATCTTCTCTATTACAATAATGCTCTATATCTCTCGACTACTGATGGGCATCTGCTGAAATATGATTTATCGTCAGGTTCGTCGTCAGGTTCGGTATCAGTGGTTATATCGTCAATGCCCGCGGATATATATGGCCTTGGCCGCTACGGCGATGGCGTCATATATGCTATTGAAGGGACAGGAACTGTTTATTCTATAGATTTGGGTTCTGGCACTATTGCAAAGACTGGGGTGACCGTCGCTGGCTCCTCGATTTATGGTGTCGCTTCTACCGTAATTGACGGGATTTCCGCCAGCATTACAGGGGATGTGACGCCGGGGACGGCGGATCAGGATTACGATCCGGATGGAAATGCCATTTCCGTGACCGGGGTGGTGGCCGGTAATTCCACTGCCGCAGCTGGTGGCCTGAATACGGTGATCCACGGGGTTTACGGTAATTTGGTTATGCAGTCCGACGGTACCTATAAATACACCGTGGATGGCACTCTCGCGACTACCCAGGCTTTGGAAAAGACCAGTAATGGGGTGCATACTAGTCAAGCCTACTACACCGATGGTGCGGGCAATATTGGTCTGCTTGATCCGGTTACAGGGGCCAGCCATGTTATCGGTAATAGTGGAGTCGGAGCGTTTTATGATATTGCTACTACCCCGGATGGCACTCTGTATGGGATTACCAATGGGGATATTTTGTACCGTATCAATACCTCTACCGGAGCGGCAACAAAAATAGGTGGAACGAATATATACCCGTTTAACTCCTTTGGTCTGGTATCTGACACCAATGGAACGCTTTATGATTTTGGTTCCAATGGTAATATTTATACGATCAATAAAAATACCGGTGAGGCTGCTCGTTTTGGCAGCTTCAATGTTACGGATATTGTGGATGATGGCATTTATTACAATAATGCTCTTTATGCTGCTACCCACAGTGGCCAATTGGTGAAATATGATCTGAATACCCATGAAACGAGTATCGTGATCCCATCCGGTATGCCGGTGGATCTTTATGGCATGGAAGTGGCGGCAGATGGAACGGTATATGGTTTTAGATATGGCGGAGAGGTTTATACCTTTAACCTAACCACGGGAACCATTACGGACACGCACGTCAATATTGGGCCAATTATTTTTGGTACCGCCTCCGCCGCCGTTACTGTCGATGCTTCTTCCCTCTTCGGTCAGGATGTCTTTACCTACACCATTACGGATGAGCACGGGCAAACCAGTACCACTACCCTGACCATCAATGTCACCGATTCCCTGAATACCGTTACCGGTGGGACGGGCAATGACGTGATCCACAACATTGGTGGCGGCCAGTTCGACCAGGCCTATGGCCAGGCAGGGGATGACACCATCGGTATTGCCAGCACCCAATTTGCCACGGTTTCCGGCGGCACCGGTACGGATACCCTGGCCTTTGAAAGCGGCAATATTTCCCTGAATTTGGCCAATGTGGGCAGCAAGGTCCAGGGCTTTGAGGTCTTTGACCTGGGCAGTGATGCTTCCTCCACGGCCCATAATTCCCTAAGCCTGCGTGCGGCGGATGTGCTGACCCAGCTGTCTGGGGATGCCTCCAGTATTCACCTGGAAGTGAAGGGGGAATCCTCCGGTACGGTCCACGATACGGTCCATTTGCTGGCGACCACCAGCAGCTCCAGTTGGACCCAGACTGACACCCAGACGGCGGGGGGAATTACCTATAACGTCTATCACGACAACGGCTTCAACAATACGGCGGCGGACGTTTGGGTGCAGCAGGGGATTACCGTTATCTATGGTTGAAATCGTTATATGATGGGAAAAAGAGGGTAAGCTGGCTTGCCCTCTTTTTTTTCGGCAAAAGGGGCGGAAATACCCCCAATGGGAGCAGGTGTCCGGCCGCCACGGGAAATGGGCGCCCCGCTGTGATTAACCGCAATCGGTCCGATATTTCAACATCGCGAGATGTGCATGCGTCTAATAAAGTTCTATGTTTTTGCTGTGGGGGTGCTGGCGGCCTCCGCCGTTTTTCCCCAAGGCCTCAATGATAAAAAAGCCAGCGGGGGATTAGGGACGAAAGACAGCCGGGGGGATGGGGATAATGCCCCCTTGAGTATGCTGAAATTGTCTTACGAATTATCGGGGGAAAAGCTGCCCGCCCCCCTTTCGGAATTCTCCAAACATATTACTTTCCCCGCCGATATGTGGTCCCTGGCCCGGATTGCGGTGGAAAACCATCCGGCCATCCGGGATGCCCTGGCCCAATTGGCCCAGCAGCAGGGTAATGTGGATGTGGCCAAGGCCGGTTATTACCCCAAATTCACCGCCGGGGTGAATACGGCCAAATACAGCAATTACTACGGCAATAGCCGGGTATTTTCCGTTTCCGCCTCCCAGATGCTTTACGACTTTGGCAAGGTGGAGGGCCAGGTGGATCAGGCCCGGGCCAATGTGCTCAAACAGCAGGCCCAGGCTTTCGTCCAGATCGACGACACGGCCATGCAGGCCGCCCAGGCGGTGAATACGGTGCATCGCTACCAAATGTCCCTGCTGGCGGCCCAGCAGCAAAAGAAGGCGGTGGCGGATATTGTGGAACTGGTGCGGATGCGCTACCAGGGCGGGGTGATTACCGCCTCGGAATTTCTCCAGGCCAAATCCCGGTTGGAATCCGCCAATGCTTTGATGCGCCAGCAAAACACCGCCCTGGACCAGGCCCGGGAGCACTTGCAATCCTTCCTCGGTGGCGGGGATTTACCCGCCCGGCTGGAAAGCCCGGAGCGGGAACTGGAGCAGGCCTGGAGCCCGAAAGAAGTGGATTTGAATCTGCTGCCCAAGGTGGTGGCGGCGGTGGCGGATCGGGCCATTGCCCAGGGTTCGGTGAAATCCGCCGTGGCGGACCAATATCCCACCATCTCCTTTGATGTGGATGCCAGCAAACCCTGGCAGGGATCGGTTAATCCGGCGGACCCCACCTCCAATAACTGGTATCACGTGGCTTCCGTCAATGTCACCAGCCCCGTGTTTCAAGGCGGCATGACCCAGGCCCGGGTGCGGGCCGCCCGGGAAAGCCTGCGGGGGGCGGATGCCCGGGTGGATAAGGCCCGCCTGGATGCGGCGGACGCCATTCGTTCCCTGAAAGTCCAGGTGCTGGGGATGCAGCAGCGCTTGGCTTTGCAAAAGGACCGGGTGGCCAGTATTTCCCAGGCCAGCGATTTATACGGGGACCAATATAAATTGGGCACCCGCTCCCTGATTGATTTGCTCAATTCCGTCAGCGAAATCTACCAGGCCCGTACGGACGTGATTAATACGGAACACGATATGTGGGGAATGATGGTGGAGTATTTCGCCGTGACCGGAAAAATACGGGAAGTGTTTGCCCTGGATAACAGCAATATTCAAGGGATGGATATCGAACCATGAGCCCTAATAGCCAGCAGCACGCCAATAATTACGAGGCCTGGCTCGAAGCCATGCTGGTGGTGGCCCGCCACTACCGGGTGGAGTGTTCGGAAGAACAGGCCAAGGGGGAAATTACCTGGCGCCAGGGCCTCTCCGGCGAAGCGCTGCTGGCCCGGATCGCCCGGCGCATCGGCCTGGATAGCCGCTTTTTGGCCGGTGACCCCAGTTTGCTGGACCCGGTGCATCTGCCCCTGGTGGTGGAATTCGCCGCCGGGCAGGTGGGGGTGGTGGTGGCCCTGGACGGGACGGGTCAGGCCAAGGTCCTGCTCAGCGGGGAAGAGGGCATTGCCTCCCTTTTCAGCCCGGCGGAACTGGCCCGGGAAGCCCGTAAAATCGGAATTTTCCGCCCTCTCCGGTCCCTTTCCGATAGCCGGGTGGATGAATACATCAAGCCCGTTAAGGCCAATTGGCTATGGGGCATCCTGCGCCAGGACTGGAAACGCCATGTGGATATCGCCCTGGCTTCCATGGGGGCCAATGTGCTGGCCCTGGCGGGCACCATTTTTTCCATGCAGGTCTATGACCGGGTGATCCCGGCCCAATCCGAGCCCTCCCTCTGGGTGCTGTTCGGGGGCGTTTTGCTGGCCATTGTCTTTGAATTCATCTTCCGCCTGATGCGGGCCCATATCTCGGATTACGTGGGCAAACGGGCGGATTTGCGCATTTCCGACATGGTCTTCGGTCGGGCGCTACGCATCAAAAACGATGAGCGGCCCAAATCCACGGGCTCCTTCATTGCCCAGATTCGGGAGCTGGAGCAAATCCGGGAAATGGTGGCCTCCACCACCGTGGGGGTGCTGGCGGATATTCCCTTTTTCATCTTTTTTGTCGGCATCGTCTGGCTGATCGGCGGGGAACTGGTCTGGGTGCCCCTGGCGGCCATGTTGCTCCTGGTGATTCCCGGCCTACTGGTGCAAAAGCCCCTGGCGGAATTTTCCCGGGAAGGCCTGCGGGAATCCTCCATTCGCAACGCCATACTGGTGGAGTCGGTGCAAAACATCGAAGACATCAAACTGCTCCGGGCCGAACCCCGGGTGCTGGCCCAGTGGAACCACGTGAATGAGGTGGCGGCTACCCTGGGGGTCAAGCAACGCTTTTTGACCAACATGTTGCTGGGCTGGATACAGGAGGTTCAGGCCCTGGTCTATGCCACCATTTTGTTGGTGGGGGCCTATCTGGTCATGGACGGCAAAATCACCACCGGTAGCCTGGTGGGGGTCAGCATTCTGTCCTCCCGCATGTTGGCGCCCCTGGCCATGCTTTCCGGGGTTTTTGCCCGCTGGCAGCAGGCCAAGGTGGCCAAGGAGGGCCTGGATCAGCTGATGCAAAAGGGCGTGGATCAGCCGGAAGGGGAACGCCGGGTGCACCGTCCCAATTTGCTGGGCCATTACACCTTGAACCAGGTGGCCTATACCTACGGGGAAGCCAATAGCAAACCCGTGCTCCAGCAACTGTCCCTGGAAATTCAGGCCGGGGAACGGGTGGCCATTCTGGGCCGCAACGGTTCGGGTAAATCCACCCTGCTCAATGTGCTTTCCGGGATGCGGGTTCCCCAGAAGGGGGAATTGATGCTGGACGGCATCGCCCTCCATTTGCTCGATACGGCGGATGTGCGGCGGGATGTGGCCTATCTGACCCAGAGCCCCATGCTCTTTTTCGGCACCCTGCGGGAAAACATTGCCCTGGGTAAGCCCCTGGCGTCGGATCAGGAAATTTTCGAGGCCCTGGGGCTGTCGGGCGCCATCGACTTTGTTCAGGGCCTGCCTGGCGGGCTGGATTATGTGATCCAGGAAGGGGGCTACGGCCTGTCCGGGGGCCAACGCCAGGCCATTCTCCTGGCCCGGACCCTCATTACCCAGCCCAATATCCTGCTGCTGGACGAGCCCACCACCTGGCTGGACGATGCCAGTGAAAAGGCCCTGGTGGAAAAACTGAGCGCCTGGGTTCCTGGCCGCACCCTGGTGGTGGCCACCCACCGTCTGGCCCTGCTCCATTTGGTGGAGCGCATCGTGGTTATCGACAATGGCCGGGTGGTGCTGGATGGGCCCAAGGAGCGGGTGCTGGCCCAGTTGTCGGGACAAACTACGCCGGATCAGGGAGCCTAGGATGAAGGATTTAGAGACCGGGAAACAACCGGAAAAGGCCCCGGGTCAGCCCCGGGCCGTCATGCCCCAAGGGCCCCAACCCCAGGCCGGGAGCGGCGGGGGGAAAATGCTCTCGGACCGGATTGCCCATGCCCTGACGGTAGGGGAGCACCTCCCCGGAGCCTCCCTGACCGTCTATCTGCTCCTGGCAGTGCTGGTGGTGTTCTGGATTTGGGCCAGCCTGTTCGACCTGGATGAGGTGGTGACGGGCACGGGGAAAATTGTGCCCACCTCCAAGGATCAGCTGATCCAGTCCCTGGAAGGGGGCATTCTCACCAGCCTGCGGGTCCATGAAGGGGATATGGTGAATGTGGGCCAGGTGCTGGCCCAGTTGGACCGGACCCGGACTGCCTCCGCCGTGGGGGAAAGCGAATCCCGGATGCGGGCGGCCCAGGCCACCATTACCCGGCTGCGGGCGGAACTGAATAACGCCCCCTTGGTGTTTCCCCCTGAAGTGCTCAAGGACCCGGAACTGGTGAAAAGTGAAACCTCCTATTACCACTCCCGGAAACAGGGGCTGAACGACAATCTGGCCGCCATCGACAACACCCTGCGTCTGATTCGCAACGAACTGGATTTGACCGAGCCCCTGGCCGCCAAGGGGGCCGCCAGCCAGGTGGAAGTGCTGCGCCTGCGTCGGCAGGTGAGCGAACTCCAGGCGAAAAAGGTGGATTTGCTCAGTCAATACCAGGTCAAGGCCCGGGAAGAGCTCTCCAAGGCGGAGGCGGAAATGGCCGCCCAGAAATCCATTACGGAAGGCCGGGAGGATTCCCTGAATCGCCTCACCCTACAGGCCCCGGTGCGGGGGGTGGTCAAGGACATCCAGGTGAATAGCGTGGGGGGCATTATTCCGCCCAACGGCACGGTCATGTCCATTGTGCCCAGCGGCGAGCAACTGCTGGTGGAAGTCCATGTGTCCCCCCGGGACATCGCTTTCATTCACCCGGGCCAGGAAGCCATCGTCAAGGTCAGCGCCTACGACTATTCCATCTACGGCGGGTTGAAGGGCCGGGTCAGCGTGATTTCCCCGGACACCATCCAGGACGACATCAAAAAGGACAATTACTACTACCGGATCTATATCCGCACCGCCAGCGACCAGCTGAAAAACAAGGCGGGCAAAGCCTTCCCCATTGTGCCCGGGATGGTGGTGACGGCGGATATCAAGAGCGGCAGCAAGTCCATCATGAATTACCTGCTCAAGCCCTTCAATAAGGCCAACGAAGCCCTGCGGGAGCGGTAACGGTTTCCCCCGCCCGGCAAAATGTGGAAAATCCCGCCTCCGGGGGCGGTGGGGACCAGGGCCATGGGGCTGCCAGGTCCCGCCTTCCCCCTGGGGATGAAGGGATTAGCGCGGCATGATGGCAGAGCAAGCAGGAGCAGCGGAGGAACAGGGGCGCCCGGTCGGGCGGCTCTGGCTGGCCCCCATGGAGGGGCTGGCGGATTACGTGCTGAGGGACATTCTGACCCGCATTGGCGGCTACGACGGGGCCGTGTCCGAGTTTATCCGGGTCTCCGGCTCCCTATTGCCCCTCCGTTCCTATCAACGCCTTTGCCCGGAAATCGCCCAGGGGGCCCGCACTCCGGCGGGGACCCCCATGGTGGTGCAACTACTGGGCAGCGACCCGGACTGGCTGGGGCGCAATGCCGCCCGGCTGGCCCCCTGGGCGCCCCACGGCATTGATCTCAATTTCGGTTGTCCTGCCAAGACCGTGAATAAACACGGAGGCGGAGCCATGCTCCTGGCGGACCCGGAACTGTTGGCGCGCATTGTCGCCACGGTGCGGGCCGCCGTCCCCGCCGCCGTGCCTGTCTCCGCCAAAATGCGCCTGGGTATTGCTGACACGGCTCGGGCCCTGGACTGCGCCCGGGCCCTGGCGGCGGGCGGTGCCGCTTGGCTGGTGGTCCATGCCCGGACCAAGGAAGAGGGCTACCAGCCGCCGGCCCATTGGGAATGGGTGGCCCGCATTCGGGAAGCGGTGACGGTGCCCGTGGTGGCCAACGGGGAGGTCTGGCGGGTGGCGGACTGGCGCCGTTGCCGGGCGGTGAGCGGTGCCGCCGATGTGATGGTGGGCCGGGGGGCGGTGGCGGACCCTTTCCTGGCCCGGCGCATCCGAGGCCTGGCCCCGGAACAGCCCTGCGGGGCGGACTGGCTGGCCCTCCTGCCCTATCTTCACGCCTATTGGCAGGGGGTGTTGGCCAAGGTGGCGCCCCACCATGCCCCGGGCCGCCTCAAACTCTGGCTCAATCTCCTCCGCCGCACCTGGCCCGAAGCCGCCACCCTGCTCCTGGCCCTACGGCCCCTGACCACGGTACCTGCCGTATCCGCCCTGCTGGAGCGGACCTTGGCGGAAGCCGGGGTGGCGCCTGCTCCTCTTCAATTTCCGGTGGGGGAGAGGGACTGAGGGGCCCTTTGAATCTGGCCGTTTGGTGTCCTTTCCCTTGGGGCGTGGTTTCTGGAGACAACGCAGGAAAGGGGAGGGGGTAGGGCTCCTGGACTGGGGACACCACCGCCAGCTCTTTTTTGTTGCTGGGAGCGCGGGAGTGCGTTGATTTCTCCCCGCTACCCGCTCCCCGCTACCCGCTACCCGCTACCCGCTACCCGCTACCCGCTACCCGCTATCGGCAGTCGGCAGTCGGCAGTCGGCAGTCGGCAGTCGGCAGTCGGCGGGCGAAGGGCGAAGGGCGAAGGGCGAAGGGCGAAGGGCGAAGGGCGAAGGGCGAAGGGCGCGCCTGCCAGCCTCTTTTTGCCGTAGTTTTCCCCTGCCCCGGTCAACAAAAAAGCCCGCCTTCTCCGGCGGGCTGATGGGGTGGGACCGAACTCAGGCCTGGGTGTTGATCAACTGGCCCACGGTTTGGCCGCTGGTATTCACGGAAGGGGCGGCCGCCTTAGGGGCTTGCTGGGTCTGTTGATCCTGCTTTTCCTGGCTGGCCCGGAGTTGCTTGGCCTGATCGGCGGCTTCCGTGTGGCGGGTACTTTGGGCACGGTAGAGTTCGGATACCGAACTGGCATTCACTGCGCTCACGCTCATGGGGGCTCTCCTGTAAGGTTCTTGGGCCAAGACGGGGTGGCCCTGCTGAAATCTACGTCTGAATTTTCTATAACTTTATGCCTATTGAGAAAAAAGGCAATAGGCTGAAAACGCCCGTCAATTAAGGCGATCCGCCCCTATGACCGGGACGGCCAATGCCCAGGCTCCCCTCCGGCTATGGATAGATTGGGGATGGAGTCTGGGGCTGCCCCAGGGGAAACCCAGAGACCGCCTATTCTATGTCCCTCTCCCCGAAAAAAGGGCGAGGACCGAAGGGCAAAAGGGCGGGCAATCCGGGCGTCTGTTAAGAGACTTTACCTTCCGTTCCCGTTCCCTGGGGGCTCGGGCGGGTAAACTAGCCTGGTTTTTTTCCACCTTCTTCTCCATGAACTTCATTCCCAAGTCCCGTCGTTGGCGGATTGGTATTCCCGTGGTGTTGCTGCTGGTTGGGGGATTGGTCAAATGGCTGGTCTTTCCTTCTTCCCCCGGACCTGCGTACATTTCTGCCCCGGTGCAGCGCCAGGATCTGGAAGACACCGTACTGGCCTCGGGCATTATCAAGGCTTACAAGCTCGTGAGCGTCGGGGCCCAGGTTTCCGGCCAGATCGCCCATCTTTACGTGGCCTTGGGACAGCAGGTGAAGAAGGGGGATTTGGTGGCGGAAATTGACCCCCGTACCAAGCAAAACGACCTACTCACCGCCCAATCCCAGTTAACAAACTTCCAGGCCCAGCTCCTCAGCGCCCAGGCGACGCTGATTAAAGCCCGGCAGGACTTCGAGCGGCAGAAAAAGATGCTGGCCGAGGAAGCGACTTCCCGGGAAAACTACGATGGGGCCAAGGCCACCCTGGAGACCGCCCAGGCTGCGGTGGACCAGATGAAGGCCCAGGTGGACCAATACCGGGTCAATGTGGAAACGGCCAAAATCAACCTGGGCTACACCCGTATTCTGGCGCCCATGGATGGGGTGGTGGTGTCGGTCCCCGTGGATGAAGGGCAAACGGTCAATGCGGTCCAGTCGGCTCCCACCATTATCCAGCTGGCCAATCTGGACACCATGACGGTGAAGGCGGAAATATCCGAAGGGGATGTCCCTCGGGTGAAGCCGGGGCTGCCCACCTATTTCACCATCCTGGGGGAACCGGATCGGCCCTATTACACCCGGTTGCGGTCGATTGATCCGGGGCCTGAATCCATGAGCGACAGCTCGACTTCCACGACGACCACCGCTTCCAGTAATTCCAGCAGTTCCAGCAGCGGTACCGCCATTTACTACTATGGCTTGATGGATGTGCCCAATCGGGAACACCGCCTGCGCATCGGTATGACCGCCCAGGTTTCCATTGTCCTGGCCCGGGTACGCCAAGCCCTGACCATTCCTTCCTCCGCTTTGGGGGACAAGGACCGCCAGGGGCGTTATCAGGTGCGGGTCTTAGGCAAAGACCAACAGCCCGTGGTCCGTTGGGTGCGTATCGGCCTCAATAACAACGTGAGTGCCCAGGTGCTGGAAGGATTAAGGGAAGGGGAAGCGGTGGTGGTGGGGGAACAAAGCACCGGAGGCACGGCTCAGGACAGCAGCAAGAGCCGTCGGGGCCCGCCCCCCATGGGCATGTAGCATGGAAAGGGCCAATGGGGACATCCCCCTGCTGGAAGTGCGGGGGCTGGTGCGGGAATTTCCCGCCGGGGATACGGTGGTGGCGGTGCTCAAACACTTGGATTTGAGCATCCGGGCCGGGGAAATGGTGGCCATTATCGGGGCCTCCGGTTCGGGGAAATCTACGCTGATGAACATTCTCGGCTGCCTGGACCGGCCCAGCCGGGGCAGTTACCGGGTCAATGGCCGGGAGACGGGGGATATGGCCCCCGATGAGCTGGCTGCCTTGCGTCGGGAGCACTTCGGCTTCATTTTCCAGCGCTACCACCTGTTGGGCGATCTGGATGCCTTGAGTAACGTGGAAGTGCCCGCCATTTATGCGGGCAAGTCGCCTTCCGGGCGTCGGGAGCGGGCCTCCCAGCTGTTGGCCCGCCTAGGCCTGGGGGACCGGACGGGGCACCGGCCCGGCCAGCTTTCCGGCGGCCAGCAGCAGCGGGTCAGTATCGCCCGGGCGCTGATGAACGGCGGCGAGGTAATCCTGGCGGACGAACCTACCGGCGCCCTGGATAGCCATAGCGGCCAGGAGGTGATCGCCATCCTCAAGGAACTGCACCGAGAAGGGCATACGGTCATTATCGTTACCCACGATGCCAAGGTGGCGGAAAACGCGGAACGCATTATCGAAATCCGGGACGGAGAAATTGTGGCGGATGGGCCCACCACGGGGGAGGGCGGGAAAAACGGGGAGGAACCCAGTCACCAAGCCTCCCCTGGCGGGCAGACGCCCTTGCCCACGCCTGCCGGGGAAGAACGGCGGCTGGGGAGCGTCAAGGGAGGGGAACAGGCTGCCGCCTTGCGGGCCGGACTGGACCGTAGCCGGGAAGCCTTTTCCATGGCCTGGCGGGCCATGGTGGCCCATCGTCTGCGCTCCTTCCTGACCATGCTGGGCATCATTATTGGCATTGCCTCCGTGGTCTCCGTGGTGGCCCTGGGCCAGGGGTCCCGGCAGCGCATCCTCAAGGACATCAGCGCCATGGGGACCAACACCATCGATATTTTTCCCGGTAAGGATTTTGGCGACCGCAAGGCCTCCACCATCCATACCCTGACGGATCGGGATGCACGGGTGCTGGCCAGTCAGGTGTATGTGGATAGCGTCACCCCGGGGGTCAGTAGCTCCGTCACCCTGCGCTATCGCAGCGTGGCGGTGAATGCCCAGGTGAAAGGGGTGGGGGATCAGTACTTTCAGGTGAAGGGCCTGGAAATGGATCAGGGCAAGCATTTCGACGCCCAGGCCGTGACCCGTTATTCCCAGGATGTGGTGATCGACCATAACACCTGGAAAAAGGTCTTTAGCCCAGGGGAAAACCCTCTGGGCAAGGTGATTATGTTGAATAACATGCCGGCCCGGGTGATTGGGGTCACCAAGGAACAGAAAACGGTGTTTGGGCCCAGCGAAAATCTGAACCTGTGGATTCCCTACACTTCCGCCATGGCCAGACTGCTGGGGCAAAGCTACCTGAGCAGTATCACCCTGCGTATCCGGGACACGGTCTCTTCCCAGGCGGCGGAGGCGGGGGTGGTCAAGCTCATGACCCAACGGCACGGGACCAAGGATTTTTTCATTATGAATACGGATAGCATCCGGCAAACGGTGGAAAGCACCACGGCCACCATGACCTTGCTGGTGGCCATGATTGCGGTGATTTCCCTGGTGGTGGGGGGCATAGGGGTGATGAACATCATGCTGGTGTCGGTCACCGAGCGCACCCAGGAGATCGGCGTGCGCATGGCCGTGGGGGCCCGCCAGAGCGACATCATGCAGCAGTTTCTCATCGAATCCGTGGTGGTCTGCCTGCTGGGGGGAATATTGGGGATTGGCCTGTCCCTGCTCATCGGCGTGGCCTTTGACCACCTGGGCAGCCCCTTTTCCATGTCCTATTCCACCTTGTCCATTGTGGCGGCTTTTGCCTGCTCTACCCTGATTGGGGTGCTCTTCGGTTTCCTCCCCGCTCGCAGCGCCGCCCGTCTGGACCCGGTGGTGGCCCTTTCCCGGGAATAAGCGCCTATGTCCAAAAATACGTTCCGGATGGCGGGGGGCATTGCCCCCCAACCTTGGTCGGCCCACCCTTCCTCTAAGCTCCTGGGGCCCATCGGGGTGTGGTGTTTGAGTGTGGGCTTGGCCGGGTGCGGCGGTCTGGTGGCCCGGCCCTATACCCCTCCCCAAGTAGCCATGCCCGATCAGTGGCAGCACGGTTCGGTGGCCAGGGAAAGGGCGGCCCAGGGGGCTGCTGCAAAGGAAAGCCCCGCCGCTATCACTCGCCGTTCGACATCAGAGGATGAGGCCAAGGGCGCCGGAGCTGCGCCTCAGTCCTCGTCTGAGGCGGCCAGCGATCCCTGGTGGCGGGCCTTCGGTGACACCCGGCTGGACGCCCTGGTGGCGGAGGCCCTGGCCCGTAACAATGATCTGGCCGTGGCCGGTTTCAAGGTACGCCAGGCCCAGCTCAATGCGGATCTGGCGGCGGCGGACCTCCATCCCACGGTGACCGCTGTGCAGGATTCCTCCGGTAACCGCTCCCTGGCCCGGCGGGCGCCTACCCAGCATAGCTATACCACCACCACGGCGGTGAGCTATGAGGTGGATTTGTGGGGTCGTCTGGCCCAGGCCCGGGACGCCAAGGTCTGGGAAGCCCGGGCGACGGAGCAGGACCGGCAGAGTACCCGCCTGGCCCTGGAAGCCACCACGGTCACCCTCTATTGGAAGCTGGCCTACCTGAATCAGCGGGTCAGTCTGGCCCAGGCCAGTACGGCCTATGCGGCCCGTACCCTGGCCTTGGTGGAGGCCCAATATGGGGCGGGGGCCGCCTCCCGGCTGGAAGTGGCCTCCGCCCGCCAGACCCTGGCAAGCCAACAGGCGGACGAGACCGATCTGATTCAGCAACGGGAAGAAGCCCGCAATGCTCTGGCCATACTTTTCGATGGGGCTCCCAACCGGCGCTTTGACGAATTGACCGCCTTGCCCAGCGCCCCCCTGCCCACGGTCCAGGAAGGCCTGCCGGTGAGCTTGCTGGGGCGCCGCCCCGATCTTCAGGCGGCGGAGCTGCGCCTGCGGGAATCCCTGGCCACGGTGAACGCCACCCGGGCCGATTACTATCCCCGCTTTTCCCTGACCGGAACCCTGGGGACGGGCAGTGGGGTGCTGGGCAAGGTGCTCAGCGACCCGGCCGGTACCTTGGCTTCCGAATTGGCCTTGCCCTTCCTGAATTGGAACCAGAGCCGTTTGCAGATCAAGGTCAAGGAAAGCGCCTATGAGCAGGCGGTGACGGGCTTTCGCCAAACCCTCTACAGCGCTTTGCAGGACGTGGAAAATGCCTTGTCCGCCCGCAGCCAATATGAGGCCAAAGGGGCGCGCTTGCAGGAATCCCTTATGGCCGCACGGGACATGGAACACCTCTATGAGGTGCGTTACCGGGTGGGCGCCGCCGCCCTCAAGGATTGGCTCTCCGCCCAGGAAACCCGCCGCCAGGCGGAAGTGGCCTATGCGACCAACCACTACAATCTGTACGCGAACCGGGTCACCCTCTTTCAGGTACTGGGCGGCAGTTGAGCCATTCCCTTCCGGCGAGGGCAGGGCAACGCTGTAACGGGGGAAGGTCGGCTACAGCCCAGGCCCTATCTGGGCTAGCCGGTCGGTTAAAATTACCCCATGTCCCCAGCCAACTCTCCCCAACCTCCGGCCACACCCGCCGTGCCTAGTCCCCTGCCTGCGTCCCCGGACCTTTCCCCCTGCCAGCGCTGTGGTGCCTGCTGTGCCGCCTACCGGGTGGATTTCCATCCGGCGGAGCTGGCCGGAGGCGCTTACGCCTGGGGCGAGGGGGTGCCGCCGGAACTCACCGTGCCGGTGACCGCCCAGCTGGTGCGCATGGCCGGCACGGACGCCCAGCCGCCCCGCTGCGTGGCCCTGGAGGGGGAGGTGGGGGTGGAGGTGCGCTGTCGCCTTTACCCTAGCCGTCCGTCCCCCTGCCGGGAATTCAATCCCCTGGCGGAAGCGGGGGTGACGGACGAGGCCTGTGCCCGGGCCCGGCGGCGCCACGGTCTGGCGCCCCTGCCCAAGGGGGAATGGGGATGAGGGGATCGGGGAAAACGGCGGCCATTTCCTCCGCCCCAGGGGGAAAAACCGGGGAAATCGGGAAAAAGTCTAGCAACGATGGGGCTTCCCACGGGAAAACGGGCGCCAAACGGGTTAAAATCGGAGTTCAACCTCATAAAAAGACGGAACATAAGATCATGACAGAGAGACAGCGTGAAATTACCCTACGATTCCTGGCCCAGCCCACCGATGTGAATTTCGGCGGCAAGGTGCACGGGGGCACGGTAATGAAATGGATCGACCAGGGCGGTTACGCCTGCGCCGTGGGCTGGAGCGGGCGCTACTGCGTCACCGCCTACGTGGGCGGTATCCGCTTCTACAAGCCCGTGCTGGTAGGCAGCCTGGTGGAAGTGACCTCCCGGGTTATCTACACGGGCCGCACCAGCATGCACATTTCCGTGGATGTGCGGGCCGGAGACCTGAAGGACGGGGAATTCACCAAGACCACCCATTGCGTCATGGTGTTTGTGGCGGTGAACGACCACGGCAATCCCACCCCGGTGGATAAGTGGGAACCGGTCAGCGAATCGGACAAGGCCCTGGAACAATACGCCCTGAAGCTCATGGACCTGCGCAAGGGCATCGACGCGGAAATGAGCAAGTATTTCCTGCCGGTGGAAACCGAATAAATCCTGGGTAGCCGAGCCCCGATGCAGGTCGGTGGCTCCCTATGGGATTGTTTGAATAGTATTAAATAATCCTTTGTTTCAAAAAAATCCCCAAGCCACTATAGGCTTGGGGATTTTTTGTGGACTTTAGCTAATGACTTTTTGAATATACGGTTTGAAGGCTAATTCCATTTTTATCATTGCGCTGACCGTGCTTTCAATAACCTCGGTCCAGTTCTCCGGATCTTTTATTCCGCCTAAATCTAAAGACTTTCTGATACGGCAGGCCCTTTTTTCATCGAGGCGCTGCCATTCCAGATTGAAACCGGTTTTCTCTTCTATTTTTTCTTTGTTGGCTAATAAATTATCAAAGATGGATTTATTTTCATCCTGTGAGTCTTTTCCTCGGTCGATATAGACTTCTACTGCTGAACCATGTTCCCATACTACGTAGTTATAACTAATGCCTGCCCTTCCTGCCCCCGTGCCTAGCCAATGATATCGCCCTGGCGTTAACCCGGCGTGGAGTCTTGTTTTTGTTTTTGCGTAATCTAACAAAGTTTTCCAATATGCTTTTCTTAAATCGTAACGTTCTGCAAATTCCTTCTTGGCTTTGCCTACAGCTTTTGTGGATTCTGATGGACCAACAATTAGGGTAAGTAAAGGGGCAGGTTCGGAATCACAGATTTTTACGGCTTCTAGTTTTAATAGATAAAAATCAGCGGTAGAGGATTCGTTAAGCCAGGTAATGGCGCTGATATGCTCGGCTCTTGGCTCAGATACAATCCAAATGGCGGTGTGGGCTTCCATGGCAACCAAGTAGGTAATAACCTTTCCTAAATGATCATGGTTGGATTTTTCGAGCTGGTTTTCGATAATTACTTTACCGCCAGCCTCGTCCTCGGCCACTAAATCGACGCTGAAATCCCCGGCGGCAGCTTCTCGTTCCGCATTGGATAAAGTAATGTCTAAGGTATTGTTCAGTACATCCAAGTTCTCTTCTAACCAGCGGGTGAAGTCGTAAGCTTCATGCTTGAAGGCTTCCCGGAGAGGAATTCTTGTAATTTTTTGTACCATGGCAATATTCCTGAAACGCAGAATCTACGTAGTCTTACATGCGAATCTAGTAATTTCTAGTCCCCAAAAAATCAAAAATAGTGTTTTTCGAAGAATATTTGGTAAAGCTGATTTCTCTACTAATCCAGGGTGCGCCGGAAAGTCTTGAGCCCCAGGCCTAGAACGGCGCCCATGAAGGCCAGGATAGGCCATAGGTGGGGCCAGATCTGGGCCAGGCTGTTGCCCTTGAGCAAAATGCCCCGCACCAGGATGAGGAAGTGGGTGAGGGGCAGCAGGCTGCCCACGGTCTGGGCCCAGGCGGGCATGCCCCGGAAGGGGAACATGAAGCCGGACAGGAGCATGGAGGGCAGGAAGAAAAAGAAGGTCATCTGCATGGCCTGGAGCTGATTGCGGGCCAGGGAGCTGAAGGTGATGCCCAGGGTCAGGTTGGCGCAGATGAAGATCAGCACCACCGCGCAGAGTAGGGGCAGGCTGCCCAGCATGGGCACGGCAAAGAGCCAGCGGGCGGCGGCCAGAATCAGCACCACCTGGATCAGGCCGATGAGCACGTAGGGCGCCACCTTGCCGGTCATCACCTCCAAGGGCGTGGCCGGGGTGGCCAGGAGATTTTCGAAGGTGCCCCGTTCCCGCTCCCGGGTCATGGCCAGGCTGGTCATCATGACCATGGTCATGGTCAGGATCACCCCCAAAAGCCCGGGGACGATGTTGTAGGCGGTGAGGGCCTCCGGGTTGTAGCGCCGGTGCAGGCGTAAATCCACGCCTGGATTGGCTCCGGCTCGGGGTTCCAGCCCCGGGGCGCCCCGCCCGGGCAGGTCCGGGGTGAAAACGGTCTGGCCCAGCTGATTGAGGACGCTGATGGCGCCGCTGGTGGCCATGGGGTCCGTGGCGTCCGCTTCCACCAACAGGGTGGGGGCGGTGCCCCGCACCAGATCCCGGTTGAAGTTGGGGGGAAAGGTGACCACGAACTGAACCTCGCCCCGATCCAGCAGGGCTTCCGCCCCGGCGGCGTCCGTGGTGCCCAGGAGGGCGAAGTAGTCGCTGTGGCCCATGGCCGCCAGATAGGCCCGGGAAAAGGGCCCGGGGTCGGCCATGACCACGGCGGTGGGCAGGTGCTTGGGGTCCGAATTGATGGCGTAGCCGAACAGGAGCAGCTGGATCAGGGGAATGCCAATAACCATGCCGAAGGTGAGCCGGTCCCGCTTGAGTTGGATGAATTCCTTGATCAGGATGCCTAGCCAGCGGGAGAAGGAGAAAGCCTGGGTCAGACGGGCCAGCCCCTTGGGAGAGGAAGACGGGGCGGGGCTCATGGACGGGGGTCTCCGGAAATGACCGCCAGCAGCCGATGAGGCCGGGGCCAAAAGCTAGAATCAGGCAGGACGCCGGTTTCCAGGGGGAAAAGAGGAGCTAGTAACGCCATAATCTAGCCCGCCAGGGGGTCGGTCTGACCCGCCATGAGGTGGATGAAGGCGTCTTCCAGGGAGGGGGCCACCGGTTCGGCGCTTAGGCCCTGGGCCTTGGCGTAGGCCAGGAGTTCCGGACCCAGACGGCCCCCGTCCCGGCCACTGACGTGGAGGGCGGTGCCGAAGCTGGCCACCTGTTCCGCCCCCGGCAGGCGGCGCAGCACTTCCCCGTGTCGGTTGAGCTGGGGGCCGGTGACGGACCAGGTGACCAGGCCCTGGCCCGCCACCACTTCCGGGGCCGTGCCCGAGGCCAGGAGGCGGCCGTAGGCGATGTAGGCCAGGCGGTGGCAGCGCTCCGCCTCGTCCATGTAGTGGGTGGACACCAGGACGGTGATGCCGGCGGCGGAGAGACGGTGAATTTCTTCCCAGAAGTCCCGCCGGGCCTGGGGATCCACCCCTGCGGTGGGTTCGTCCAGAAGCAGCAGGCGGGGCTGGTGTAGCAGGCAGGCGGCCAGGGCCAGACGCTGTTTCCAGCCCCCGGACAGGGTGCCCGCCAGCTGGCCGGCCCGGCCGCTTAAGCCCAGGTCCGCCAGGGCCCGGGCCACCGCTTCCCGGCGCCGGGGCATGCCGAACATGCGGGCGACGAAATCCAGATTTTCCGCCAGGGTCAGGTCTTCCCAGAGGGAAAAGCGCTGGGTCATGTAGCCCACCTGGCGCTTGATGGCGGCGCTGTCCCGCAGCACGTCCAGGCCCAGGCAGGTGCCCTGGCCGCTGTCCGGGGTAAGGAGGCCGCAGAGCATGCGGATGGAGGTGGTTTTGCCGCTGCCGTTGGGGCCGAGAAAACCGAAAATTTCCCCGGCCTCGACCTGTAGGGAAAGGTCTTTGACCACGTGACGGGGGCCGAAATGCTTGTTCAGCCCGGCCACGTCAATGACGTAGGTCATGGCTTTTGTCCGCCCACCAGGGTGACGTCGATGGGCTGGCCTGGATGGAGCCCCGGGGCCTGATCCGGCGCCGGCGTCGCTTCCACCCGGAACACCAGCTTTTCCCGGCTGCCCTGGCTGTAGATCACCGGGGGGGTGTATTCGGCCTGGGCGGCGACAAAATCCACCACCCCGGCCACGGGCCGGGGGCAGCCGTCGCAATGGGCTTCCACCCGGGTGCCCGGGGTAAAGCGGGCCAGGGCGGTTTCCGGTACAAAGAAGCGCAGGCGGCGCCGGGCATCCGGGAGCAGGGCGGCCACGGGCTGGCCCGCCCCCACCCATTCCCCGGGGCGGTAGTAGGTGTCGCTGATTTCCCCGGCCACCGGGGCTTGGACCGTTTTCCTATCCACCGCCCAGCGCTTTTGGGCCGCCTGGGCCGCCGCTGCCGCCCAATCCGCCTGGGCCCCCGCCAGTTCGGCCTGGCGGCCCAGGCTTTGCCGGTAATTGGCCAGCTGCTGCCGGGCCGCTTCCACCTGGGCTGCATCCCGATCCCGGGCCGCCGTGGCCTCGTCCAGCCGGGCCTGGGAGACGAAATGCTGGTGGGCCAGGGCCTGTTGCTGGGCAAACTGGGTGCGGGACAGGCGCAGATTGGCTTCCGCCGCCGCCAGCTGGGCTTCCAGGGTGGCGATTTCGCTGGCCCGGCGGGGGGCCTGGAGATTGGCCAGCTTTTCCCGGGCCGCCCCGGTTTTGGCCTCCGCCTCCGCCAGGGCTTCCTTGTCCGGGTCCTGGGCGATGGCGAAGACCCGGGTGCCGGGGGCGACCCGACGGCCCCGGGGAACGTCCAGGGTGGCCAGGTACCCGGCCTGGGGGGCCGCCAGATAGAGGTAATCCCCTTCCACGTAGCCGCTGTAGGTGGCCGGGCCCTGGGGACTACAGGCCGCCAGGAACAGGGCGCTGGCCAAGGGGGGAAGGAGAAAAGCCGCCGGGCGCCGCAGAAGGGAGGGGATCATGGCTGGAGGGGAGCGCTGAGAAGGGGGAACAGGGCGCCCAGGACCGTATCGATGTCCTGGCGGGACTGGTCGCTTTGCTGGCCCAGATTGAGGCAGGCTAGGCCTACCAGGGTGGCGTGGAGCAGCAGCACCCGGCCCGGGGGCGTGGGCTGGCCGGGCTGGGCGAGAAAGCAGGCCAGGGTTTGGCGCAGGCGCTGGACAAAGTGGCCCAGGGCCTCCCGCAGGGCCGGGTCCTGGTCGGCGGCCACCATCAGGCCCAGCATCATGCGGATGCGGGGCAGGTAGGCCAGGGCCTGGGCGAGCCGTTCCACCGCCGGGGGACCGGCTTCCAGACTGGCCTGGCTCTGGGCCAGATCCTGGGCAATGGAATGTTCCGCAATGGCCAGCAGCAACACATTGCGGGTGGGGAAGTAATAGGTCAGGTGGCTCTGGCTGACCCCGGCTTGCCGGGCGATGCGGGGCTGGGTCAGGGCGGCGATGCCTTGCTCCCGGAGCAGGGTCACCCCCGCTTCCAGGAGTCGTTCTTTGACGGACATGGGAGGGTTTCCCGGTGCCTGGAAAATGGATTTGGTAAATCTACCAAATTTTTTCCGGGGCCGGAAGGGGTGGGGCGGCTAAGGCCCGGGAATGTGAGCAAACGCTGATATGTCGCCAGGATTAGTGATGGTTTTGATCATTATCAAATCCGGAAAAACGCCTCCCTTTAGAATGGCAAACAAGCGCTATTTTCATGGCCCGATCCATCCCCCTGGGGGCGCGGGCCCCACCGTCGGAGGCTTTCCACCATGTTTCAAGAACATCCCGTGGAAGAAATCGGGGCCGGCCAGGTGGCCGACCTGCTCAAAACCATTGCCATTCCCCCTTGTCCCAGTGTGCTCATGGCCCTGTTTGCGGAAGCCCGACAGGACGAGGTGGATTTCATCAAAATCAGTAGTCTCATCAGCGGTGACGTGGGTCTGGCCGCGGCCATGATGAAGACCGCCAATTCCCCCTATTTCGGCCTGCGCCAGAAGGTGCGCAGCGTGCAGCAGGCCACGGCGGTGCTGGGGCTGAAAAACATCCTTAGCGTGGTCTCCGGCCTTTCCCTGCAAAAAGCCCTGACTCCCCCCGGCTTCAATATGGACCGGTTTTGGGAACGCTCCAATCTCCATGCCGTGACCTGCTCCCGGCTGGCCCGGCGCCTGCCTGCCGTGGCGGCGGAAGACGCCTACACCTACGGGCTTTTCCACGATTGCGGCATTCCCCTGCTGATGCAGCGTTTCCCCGAATATCGTCAGACCCTGGCCCAGGCCAACCAGTCTCCCCGGCCCCTGCCCGAGGTGGAAAATCAGGCCCATGGCACCAATCACGTGGTGGTGGGGGCCATGCTGGGCCACAACTGGCAATTGCCCGAATCCGTGGTTCAAGCCATCCAGTTCCACCATGATCCGGACGTGCTGGACGCCAAGGACGGTCCCTGGTCCCCCGTGGTGCGGCTGCTGGTGGCCCTGTCCCTGCTGGCGGATCACCAAGTGGCCCATTTCCTCGGCTACCCGGACGAAGCGGAATGGGTGGCCCACGGGGTAGCGGCTCTGGACTATCTGGGCTTCGACGAAGAAGAGCTGGACGAAATCCAGCAGGAAGTGGCGGACGACCTGGCGGAAATCCGGGGCTATCGGGGGGAAGCTTAGGGCCTGGACGCCCTCTCCCGTGCCCTGGTCAGGGCCACGGGGAGGGAGGACAATGGCGGCCTTTTTTGGGAGCCTAATGCCATGACGATTCGTTTCCCGGTGCGGGGAGATCACATCCAGTTGGATCAACTGTTGAAGGCCGCTGGTCTGTGCGATTCCGGCGGTGCCGCCCATGCGGCGGTGGAGGCGGGGGAAGTGCAGGTGGACGGGGCCCTGGAACGGCGCAAGCGGGCCAAGCTCCACCCCGGTCAGCGGGTGGAATTCGGGGGCCAGACCGTGGAGCTGGTGGCGGAAGCCTGAAACCCTAGAAGGAAAGGGGCGCCCCTCGATCTTTTCCGGCTTGGCTGGAAAAGGGGGCGCCGCCTAACGGGACGCCCGCCAGGGCTTGCCTAGGGACTATGTTCCGGAGATGGGGCAGAATTCCCCCGCCCTCACCGCTCTTGGGCCCGGGGGAGGGGCTGGCCCTGGAAAAGCCTTATTCCGCCGGCGTCCCGGAATGGGGGTGGCGAGCTCTTAGCTCGGTTGCAAGGCGCTTTCCGCCCAGCTCAGGGCAGCCTGATTCAGGGCGTTCAGATCGGCCTTCAATCCCAATTTTTCTCCCCAGTTCTGGGCCTGGGGGCCCATGCCACGCTCCAGAGCCAGGGTCAGGGACAGATAAGGGGCGTAAGGGCCTTCGCTCTTGAGAAGCACGGCCCGTACCTCTTCCGCCAGATGGAGCCGGGCCAGCACCTTGTCCATGGGCTGGTTGAGGAGCACGTCAAAGAGGGAAAGCAGGCCTACCAGAAACAATTCTTCCTGTTCCCGCCGGGGCCGGTTGGCGTCCAGGGTTTCCATGAAGCGGGCCCGGGTCAGGGCAATTTCCAGCAGGGCGTCGTCCCGGTCCCGGGTCTGGCCGGTGCGGAACATGGCCACCGTGAGCCAGCGGTAGAGCCGCTCCCGGCCCAGAACCAGAATGGCCTGCTCCAGACTGGCCACCGGGGTGACCAGACCGGCGGCGGGGGAATTGGCCAGGCGAAGCAGGTGCAGGGCTACCCCCGGATCTTTTTTCGCCGCTTCCCCCAGGGCCGCCAGATCGGCCTCCTGGCGCAGCTGGTTGAGCATTTCGATGAGCACCAGGCGGGATTCGTTGAGCCGGTCCCCCGTTTCCTCCTCGTCCGGGGCCGTGGCGAAAGGGCCCAGGCAGTAGGTGAAATCCAGGGCGCCGCAAAGCCGCCGTTCCGGCCAGGTGGGCACGGTGCTGGCGATCAGGGTCAGGTGGGGATGGCGCTGGCGCAGGCCCCGGGCCAGGCGCTCGAATTGGGACAGGGTGTAGTCCTCCATGCGCAGCAGGGCGGCGGAAGCGGCCTCCAGCAGGGGCGCCAGTTCCGGGTCCAGGCTGAGGCCCGCCAGGGCCACCCGGCGACCCGCTTCCTTGGCCTGGAGGAGGCTTTGCAACAGCTCCTCCGGCAGGCGGCCACTCTGCCCCAAGTCCAGGAGATACAGGGTATGGGGGGCGTCCAGGAGGGCCAGGCGCGCATCGGCCAGAACGGCGGGGCTGACGGGCAGCAGGGCCAGCCGACGCTGGGCAAAGCTGGGAATGTCCCCATCCACCAGGGTCTGGATCCCATCCTCCGGAGCTTGCTCCGCCCCCGTCCCGGGAGCCTGGAGACGAAAAAGGTAACCGCAGAGACGGTTTTTCCCATCCAGAATTTCCTCCCGAATCAGCCATTGCTCCGCCGCTTGGCGGCGCAGCAGGGCTTCCGGCAGGGGGGCCGAGGCGGCAGTGGTGGGAGGCGCCGAGGGGGACGGCGGGGAATTTTGGGGTGCAGAAGGCTGTCCCAAAATACGGGAAAACAGAGTACTGAAGCTCATGGCGGTCGTGGCGTAGGAACCCCGTCATTCAAAGATGACTTGTGGGGCAAAACTAATTATGACTTTTAGCCTACCCGTTCTCCGCCCCGGTGGACAAGGGATTGATGCCCATTTTGTACATTTTTACGCCGGGGCTTGGAGCGCCGATGGGGATAAAGCGCCCTTATGCACATTTCCCTGGAGTAAAGCTGTGGAAAAACTTTGCATAAGTGGTGCAACGGTATGATTTTTTGCGGGTTTTATGGTCCGCTCAAAAAATAGGCAGGAAGGGGCGGGAAAGGGGGAAAGCCTCGGGGTAAAAATTGGCGTCGTAGATGCGGGTGATGGCGGGAAAAGCTTCCAAGTCGCCCAAACCTCCCAAACCGTCCGGGTTTCCCTGCCCGCCCAAGATTCCCTAAATAACCCAAATTCCCAGCCCCGGGCCGTCCGGGCCGCCAGATTCAGCCCAG
Source organism: Rhodocyclaceae bacterium (assembly GCA_041907765.1). GTDB lineage: Bacteria > Pseudomonadota > Gammaproteobacteria > Burkholderiales > Rhodocyclaceae > Azospira. The sequence goes on from JAYRGQ010000005.1 coordinate 166,820, forward strand.
GGCTGCCTGGGCGGCGGCCAAGCCGTTACGTACCGCCCCTTCCAGGGTGGCCGGGTAGCCGTTTTCCACGTAATCCCCGGCGAGAAAAAAGCCGGGCCAGGGGGTGGCGGTGCCGGGCCGCTCCAGGCCTGGGGTGCAGCTAAAGGTGGCCCGGGCTTCTCGTACCAGTTGATGCCAGTGGGGGGGCGCTAGGGGCTGGCCCAGGGCGGTCTGGATTTCCCCGTGGAGGGCGGCGGCCAGTTCCGGGGCGCTCAGGTCTTCCCAAGGGCCGTGGGCGCTGAGGACACAGGCCAGGAGGCCCGGAGTGCCGGTCAGGCCCCGATCGAACACCCATTGGCCCAGGGGGCCGGGGAGGGCCAGGAGGGGCAAGGGCAGGGCGGTGCTGGGGGGATAGGCCAGGTAACAGGTGGCGATGGGCTGGTAGGTGAGGGCCTGAAGGCGGCGGGTTAGCTGGGTTTCGGCGAGGGGGGGCGTGTGGAGGCCGGGGGAGGTGGCCCGGGGCAGCAGGGGGGCGGCGTGTTGGGGCGCCACCGCCAGAATTACCCGGTCATGGTGGCGACTTTGACCCTCCGGTAGCTGGAGTTGCCAGCCGCCGGGGGCCGGGTGAATGGCCTGGATGCGACAGCCCAGGCGGATTTCCTGGCCCCGCTGGCCCAGCCAGGCCAGGGCCGGTTCGGGCAACAGGGCGCCCAGGTGGCGGGTGGCCAACACCAGATCGGTGGCGGCCCGGCCGCCCCCCAGGCTGTCCTGGAGCACCCGGGCAAAGACCTGGGCGGAGGCGGCGTCCGCCGGGGTGTTGAGGGCCGCCAGGCAGAGGGGCTGCCAGAAACTATTTTGCAGAGAGGCGGGCTGATGCTGCTGGTCCAGGAGCTGGGTGACCGGCCTATCCGTTTCCAGCCGGTAAGCCTGGCGTTGCAGGCGCCCCATGAAGGCGGCGGCCGCCAGTTTGTCCCGAAGGCTTAGGCCCCGGGCGGTTATCAAGCCCCAGGCCAGATGCAGGGGGGCGGGCAGGGAAGGCAGGGCGAGGCGGAAGCGGGGGGGCTGGGCCAGGACCAGGGGGCGGCGTTCCAGGTACCGGTCTCCCCCCACCTGGGCCAGCAGGTCCAGGGTGGCCGTGTAGGCCCCCAGCATCAGGTGGGAACCGTTGTCCAGGGCCAATCCCCGGATGTCCGCCCGGCGCGCCCGGCCCCCGGCCTGGGGGGCGGCTTCGTAAAGGGTCACCCGTTGCCCGGCCTGGGTTAATTCCAGGGCGGCGGCCAGACCGGACCAGCCGGCCCCCACCACGGCGATGCTTGCCCCGGCGGGGGCGCTCCCTATTGGCGTTGCCTCCATGACCGGCCGGGGACCTAACCCTGGAGCCAGGCTTTGAGGGCCAGCCAGAGTTTACGGGGGGGCGGCAGGGATATGCGGTGGGTGAGCACCAGCCCCGGTTCCTCCGCCACCACCTCCAGCAATTCCCGGTAAATGGCCGCCATAATCAGGCCGGGGCGCTGGTTGCGCCGGTCTTCCGCCGGCAGGGCGGCCAGGGCCTGGGCGTAATAGCTCCGGGCCCGCTCGATCTGGAAGGCCATGAGCTGGTTAAATTGCTCCGAAGGCCGGGAATGGAGAATGTCGGCGGCGGGGACGTTGAAACGCTGGAGGTCTTCCATGGGCAGGTAGATGCGGCCCCGCCGGGCATCATCCCCCACGTCCCGAATAATGTTGGTGAGTTGGAAGGCCAGGCCCAGGTCGTGGGCGTACTGGCGGGTTTGGCGGTTCTGGTAGCCGAAAACTTCCGCCGCCAGCAGGCCCACCACGCTGGCCACCCGGTAGCAATAGAGCTGGAGGGCTTTAAAGTCCGGGTAGCGGGCCTGGTGCAGGTCCATGTCCATGCCATCCACAATTTCCAGGAGCAATTCCTTGGGCAAGGGAAAGCGGGGTAGCAGGGCTTGCAGGGCCTGGGTGACCGGGTGCTGGGCCTCACCGGCATAGAGCCGTTCCAGCTCCTGACGCCACCAGGTGAGCTTGGCGCTGGCCACCTGGGGGTCCTGGCAGTCATCCACCACGTCATCCACCTCCCGGCAGAAGGCGTAGAGGGCGGTCATGGCCCGGCGTTTATCCCGGGGCAAAAAGCGAAAACTGGTGGTGAAGCTGGAGCCGCTGGCGGCGGTGCGGTCGCGGCAATATTGATCAGGGGTCATGGGCGATAGGGGCGCCAGCCCAGAAGGGCGGCGAGGGCAATGGAAAGCCAGTCCGGCAGGGCCAGGATGGGGCGCTGGTGAAACACGTCGCCCCGAACGCGGCGAATTTTACTCAGAATCCGTAGTCCGCCGTGGACCGTGAAGCGGATTTCCCAACCCAAGCGGCCGGGGAGGCGGCGGCACAGGGGGGCGCCCGCCTGCATCAAGGCTCGGGCCCGATCCACTTCAAAGTCCATGAGCCGGGTCCAGGCCCCATCTACCCGGGTTTCCGCCAGGTACTCCGGGGTGACGGCGTAGCGCTCCAGATCCTCCTGGGGCAGATAAATCCGGTCCTTTTCCCAATCCACCGCCACATCCTGCCAAAAGTTAATGAGTTGGAGGGCGGTGCAGATTTTGTCGCTGTCCTCCTGATTGGCCGGAGTGGCCCGGCCAAAGAGGTGGAGCAGGAGGCGTCCCACCGGGTTGGCGGAACGGCGGCAATAATCCAGGAGATCGGTGTAGGTGGCGTAGCGCTTTACCGTCACGTCCTGGGCAAAGGCGGAGAGCAAATCCCGAAACAGGGACAGGGGCAGGGCGTGGACGGCGATGATGGGGGCCAGGTCCTGAAACAGGGGGGTGAGGGGCGTTTTGCCCCCTTCGATCAGGTCCAGCTCCGCCCCGTAGGCGGCCAGGGCGGCCAGACGGGCCCCCGGGCTTAAATCCCCTTCATCCGCCAGATCGTCCGCGCTGCGGGCGAAACGGTAGAGAATTTCCACCGGCTTACGCAGATGGGGCGGCAGCAGCAGGGAGGCAACGGGGAAATTTTCGTAATGGTCGACGGGCATGGGGGCCGGAAAAAGCTGGCGCCTTCGGTTGGAAACCGCTTCCGGATAACGGTCCAGGCGCTTGTCATGAAATCGGGGCGGGGGGCGGAGTGCTGCTCCCCGGGCCGGGAACCCTGCCGGGGGCTGGCCGGGAGAGGGCATCCGGAGGCTTACAGTATAGGGGCTTCTCGGGTAAAATGCGCCGTTTAAGCGAAAGTGGCGGAATTGGTAGACGCACTGGATTTAGGTTCCAGCGCCGTAAGGCGTGGGGGTTCGAGTCCCCCCTTTCGCACCACCATCGGGTAGCGGCATCCAGCCGCAGTCGTCACTAAGGAAAACGCATGCAAGAAAATACGCAAGCTTCCAGCGCGCTGGAACGCCGCCTGGATTTGTCCGTCGCCATCGCCGATCTGGATAAGGAAACCGATGTGCGCTTAAAGCGCATGTCCAAAAAGGTCAAAATGCCCGGCTTCCGTCCCGGCAAGGTGCCGTTCAACATCCTCAAGCAACAATACGGCGCGGAAGCCCGGCATGAAGCCCTGGCCGAAGCTCTGGACAAGGCCTTTGGCGAAGCTGTGACGGCGCAAAAGCTGCGGGTGGCCGGTTATCCCAGCATTGAACCCAAGCAGGCTTCCAGCGACACCCACATGGAGTTTTCCGCCGTGTTTGAGGTTTACCCGGAAATCACCCTGGGTGACGTGTCCGTTTCCGAAATCGAACGGCCCACTTACACCGTGGGTGATGCCGAAGTGGATAAGACCCTGGATATTCTGCGCAAGCAACGGGTGAAGTTTGAAAAGGCCGACCGGGCTGCCGCCAAGGGCGACCGGGTGGTCATCGACTTCCTGGGCAAGAAAGACGGGGAAGCCTTCCAAGGCGGTCAAGCCAACGATTACCCCTTCGTCCTGGGCGAAGGCATGATGCTGGCCGATTTCGAAACCAATGTGGAAGGCCTGAAGGCCGGTGAAGCCAAGACCTTCGACATGACCTTCCCCGCCGATTACTTCTCCAATGATCTGGCCGGCCAAGCGGTGCAATTCGAAATCACCGTCAAGGAAGTCCAAGGGGCTGTGCTGCCCGAGGTCAATGAAGAATTCGCCAAGCTGATGGGTATCGGGGACGGCGATGTGGCCAAGATGCGCGCCGAAATCGAAACCAACCTGAGCCGGGAAGTGAAGAAGCGCCTCCAAGCCAAGACCAAGGATCAGGTCATGGAAGCCCTGCTCAAGGTCAATCCGGTGGAAGTGCCCAACGCTCTGGTCAGCGCCGAAGTGGAACGGCTGATGCAAGCCGCCAAGGCCGACATGGAAGCCCGGGGCTTCAAAGGCCAGGAACTGCCGGTGAAGCCCGAATGGTTCACCGAACAGGCCAAGCGCCGCGTGACCCTGGGTCTGGTGCTTTCCGAACTGGTGAAGAGTGAAAATCTCTACGCCACCAAGGAACAAATCAAGGCCCTGGTAGACGAAGCCGCCCAATCCTACGAGAATCCGGAAGAAGTGTCCCGCTGGTACTACGCCCAACCCCAACGCCTGGCGGAAGTGGAAGCCGTGGTGGTGGAAAATAATGTGGTGGATTGGGTCCTCGGCAAGGCGAAGGTGACGGATAAAACCGCCGACTTCGACGAGCTGATGAGCCGTCGGGCCTAAAAGATAAAAGTCATTGTCCCAACCTTTTCCTTTTCCAACAGAGGGAGCAGGCATGAAGATTGAAAACGCAAGCCAATGGGCGCCCCAAGGCCTGGGGCTGGTTCCCATGGTGGTCGAACAAAGTGGTCGCGGTGAACGCGCCTACGATATCTACTCACGTCTGCTCAAGGAGCGGGTGGTTTTTCTCGTCGGTCCGGTGACCGACGAGACCGCCAATCTGGTGGTGGCCCAGCTCCTGTTCCTGGAAGCGGAAAATCCGGACAAGGATATTTATCTCTACATCAACTCCCCCGGGGGCGTGGTGACTGCGGGCATGTCTATTTACGACACCATGCAGTTCATCAAGCCGGACGTCTCTACCCTGTGTCTTGGGCAGGCGGCGTCCATGGGGGCGTTTTTGCTGAATGCGGGGGCCAAGGGCAAGCGTTTCGCCCTGCCCAATTCCCGCATCATGATTCACCAGCCTCTGGGCGGATTCCAGGGGCAGGCGTCGGATATCGAAATCCACGCCAAGGAAATCCTCTCCCTGCGGGCTAAGTTGAATAAGTTGATGGCGTTGCATTCCGGCCAATCCGTGGAAAACATCGAAAAAGATACGGACCGGGATAATTTTCTTTCCGCCGATGAGGCGGCAGAATATGGCCTGATCGACAAAGTGCTGTCCAGCCGCCAGGACGTGGCGGAGGCCAAATAAGCGGAGTGCCCCCGAGATGACGGAGAAGAAATCCGGAAGTAGCGAAAAACTGCTCTATTGCTCGTTTTGCGGCAAGAGCCAGCATGAGGTGAAAAAGCTGATTGCCGGTCCTTCCGTGTTCATCTGCGACGAATGCATTGAGCTCTGCAATGACATCATCCGCGACGAAATCGCTGCGGGTGAGGGTGGCCTGAAAGGCACCAAGGAAGACCTGCCTACCCCCAAGGAAATCTGCGCCATCCTGGACCAGTACGTGATCGGCCAGGAAGCGGCGAAGAAAATCCTCTCCGTGGCGGTGTACAACCATTACAAGCGTTTGCGTCATCACGGTAAGAGCGATGACGTGGAACTGGCCAAGAGCAACATTCTGCTCATCGGTCCCACGGGCTCGGGGAAGACCCTGCTGGCCCAGACCATGGCCCGCCTGCTCAACGTGCCTTTTGTCATGGCCGATGCCACCACCCTCACCGAAGCCGGTTATGTGGGCGAGGATGTGGAAAACATCATCCAGAAGCTGTTGCAAAAGTGCGATTACGATGTGGAAAAGGCCCAACAGGGTATTGTCTATATCGACGAAATCGACAAGATTTCCCGCAAGTCCGACAACCCCTCCATCACCCGGGACGTGTCCGGGGAAGGGGTGCAGCAGGCCCTGCTCAAGCTTATTGAAGGTACGGTGGCTTCCGTGCCGCCTCAGGGCGGACGCAAGCATCCCAACCAGGACTTTGTCCAGGTGGATACCACCAATATCCTGTTCGTCTGCGGCGGCGCCTTCGATGGCCTGGAAAAGGTCATCCGCAACCGTTCCGAACGGGGAGGCATCGGTTTTGGCGCCCAGGTGAAGAGCCAGGACGACAAGAAGGATGTGGGCCTGGTGCTGCGGGGCGTGGAGCCGGAAGATTTGATCAAATTCGGCCTCATCCCCGAATTCGTCGGCCGTCTGCCCGTGGTGGCGACCCTGGAAGAGCTGTCGGAAGCGGCCTTGGTGCAGATCCTGATCGAACCCAAGAACGCCCTGATCAAGCAGTACCAAAAGCTCTTCGCCATGGAAGGGGTGGAGCTGGAAGTCCGTCCGGCGGCCCTTTCCGCCATTGCCAAGAAAGCCCTGGAACGGAAAACGGGGGCCCGGGGCCTGCGTTCCATCCTGGAAGGGGTGCTTCTAGACACCATGTATGAACTGCCTGGGATGGAAAATGTCTCCAAGGTGGTGATCGACGAAAACACCATTGCCGGTGATGCCAAGCCGATTCTGATCTACGCTGATCAACCCAAGGTTTCTGGCTCCAACTGATCTGCATTCCCGGGCCGTTTTACGGCCCGGGCTTGAAGAATCCTCCTGCGTCCCCATTTACGGGGCACTGCACTCCTGAAGGCTTCGCCATGTCCCCTATTACCCTTTTGCCGTCCCAGCCGGTGGAATTGCCCCTGTTGCCCTTGCGCGACGTGGTGGTCTTCCCCCACATGGTCATTCCCCTGTTCGTGGGGCGCCCAAAATCCATCAAAGCTCTGGAAACCGCCATGGAAAGCGGCAAGAGCATCCTTCTGGTGGCCCAGAAATCGGCGGCCAAGGATGATCCCTTGCCCGAGGATTTGTACGACATTGGCTGCATCGCCAACATCCTGCAAATGCTCAAGCTGCCCGACGGTACCGTGAAGGTTCTGGTGGAAGGCACCCAGCGGGCCCATCTGGACGGGGTGGATAACCAGCCCGAGCAGTTTTTCGCTACTGCCACCCCGGTGGCCGGGGAAGATGCGCCCAACCACGAGGTGGAGGCCATGCGCCGGGCGGTCATCACCCAGTTTGACCAGTACGTCAAACTGAACAAGAAAATTCCGCCGGAAATCCTGACCTCCATCGCCGGTATCGAAGAAGCAGGCCGGCTGGCGGACACCATTGCCGCCCATCTGCCCCTCAAGCTGGAGCAGAAGCAGGACATTCTGGAAATGTTCGATGTGAAGTCCCGCATCGAGCGCCTGCTCACCCAGCTGGAAGCGGAAATTGACATCCTGCAGGTGGAAAAGCGTATCCGTGGCCGGGTCAAGCGCCAGATGGAAAAGAGCCAGCGGGAGTACTACCTGAACGAACAGGTCAAGGCTATCCAGAAGGAGCTGGGGGAAGGGGAGGAATGGGCTGATCTGGAGGAAATGGAAGCCAAGATCAAGTCCGCCGGCCTGACCAAGGAAGCAGCGGCCAAGGTCCAGTCCGAGTTGAAAAAGCTCAAGCTCATGTCCCCCATGTCGGCGGAAGCCACGGTGGTGCGTAACTACATCGAAACCGTGCTGGGCCTGCCCTGGAAAAAGAAAACCCGGGTTTCCAAGGACCTGGCGGAAGCGGAAAAGACCCTGGATAAGGACCACTGGGGCTTGGAAAAGGTCAAGGAACGGATTATCGAATATCTGGCCGTGCAACAACGGGTGGATAAGCTGAAGGCCCCCATCCTTTGCCTGGTTGGGCCTCCCGGGGTGGGCAAGACCTCCCTGGGCCAGTCCATCGCCAAGGCCACTAATCGCAAGTTCGTGCGCATGAGCCTAGGCGGGGTGCGGGACGAGGCCGAGGTGCGGGGGCACCGGCGTACCTACATCGGTTCCATGCCGGGCAAGATTCTCCAGAATATGACCAAGGTGGGGGTGAAAAATCCCCTGTTCCTCCTGGACGAAGTGGACAAGATGGGCCAGGACTTCCGGGGCGATCCTTCTTCTGCCCTGCTGGAAGTGTTGGACCCGGAACAGAATTCCACCTTCGTGGATCATTACGTGGAGGTGGAATTCGACCTCTCCGAAGTGATGTTCGTGGCTACGGCCAATACCCTGAACATTCCCGCTCCCTTGCTGGACCGGATGGAATTGATCCGTCTCTCCGGCTACACGGAGGATGAAAAGGTCAATATCGCCCAGCGTTATCTGCTGCCCAAGCAGATGAAAAACAACGGTCTGAAAAAGACCGAGCTGGCGGTGGCGGAAAGCGCCCTGCGGGACATTGTGCGTTACTACACCCGGGAAGCCGGGGTGCGGAGCCTGGAACGGGAAATTTCCAAGATCTGCCGGAAGGTGGTGAAGACCCTGCTGCTGAAGAAAACCACCACCAAGGTGGCGGTTTCTTCCCGCAACCTGGATAAGTACCTGGGGGTGCGGCGCTTCACCTACGGCATGGCGGAAAAGGAAAACCAGGTGGGTCAGGTGACCGGTTTGGCCTGGACCGAAGTGGGGGGCGAACTGCTCACCATCGAAACCGTGGCCTTGCCCGGTAAGGGCAAGACCATCACCACCGGCCAGTTGGGCGAGGTGATGCAGGAATCCATCCAGGCGGCCCTGTCCGTGGTGCGCAAGCGCTCCCATGCTCTGGGGATTGAGGACGACTTCTATCAAAAGAACGATATCCACATCCACTTGCCAGAAGGGGCTATTCCCAAGGATGGACCGTCTGCCGGTATCGCCATCAGTACTGCCTTGGTTTCCGTGCTGACGGGCATTCCGGTGCGTTGCGACGTGGCCATGACCGGGGAAATTACCCTGCGGGGCGAAGTACTGCCCATCGGTGGCCTGAAGGAAAAACTCCTGGCCGCCGTGCGGGGTGGTTTGCGTACGGCCTTGATTCCGGAGGAAAACGTTAAGGATTTGGCGGAAATTCCCGATAGCGTGAAAAATCGCATCGAAATAGTACCTGTTCGTTGGATCGATCAGGTGCTGGCCCGCGCCCTTGAACGCGCTCCGGAACCTCTGCCCGATGTAAAAGCGGAAGCAACCCCGGTTGCCCCCGTTGCCGAGGAAAATGCCGGGTCGTCTCTGACTACCCATTGACGGGACTGGGGATGCCGGCATTAAACCGCCGGCATCCCCTCAGGCTTTGCCTGATCTTCCGTAAGCCCTTGAAAAACCGCTTGACACCGGAAAAATCCGCTTGCTATAAAAGCGCGTACAGGATTTCCTGTATCTACTTTATGTAAGGGGGCTTACGTGAATAAATCAGAACTGATCGATCAGATTGCCAAATCTGCCGATATTTCCAAAGCTGCGGCCGGGCGTGCGCTGGATGCCACCATCACGGCGGTGAAGGGGACCCTGAAAAAAGGGTGGCTGGTGACCCTGGTGGGCTTTGGTACTTTCTATGTGGGGAAACGGGCGGCCCGTACCGGACGCAATCCTCGCACCGGCGCTTCCATCAAGATCAAATCCGCCAAGGTACCTAAGTTCCGGGCTGGTAAAGCGCTGAAGGATGCGGTAAACTAGCCGACTCTTTCGGAGCCGGGTAAGACCCTCCGATGCCGGGTGCTTAGCTCAGTTGGTAGAGCGTCGCCCTTACAAGGCGAATGTCGGGGGTTCGAACCCCTCAGCACCCACCAAGACACGTGGGTTAAAAAGGGCTTGGAGAAATCCAAGCCCTTTTTGCATTCTTGCTGCGTTGCAATTGTTTCCCGGGGGAGTTTGTTCCCCTCATTCCTTGACACCCATGGGCGAAACCCCGAGAATTTTCCAGTTTTACCGGACTGCCCGGGGAAAATTTGCCGGGATTCCCGCCGCTCTTCCCCTCCGGCCCGGCTTTGCCCGGTTTTTTCGGGGCCGGTTTCCCGATCACTACGCCCGAACCCGTTTCCCTCTTCCAGAATAAATCATCATGTTTGATGCCGTTCGTAACAACAAAAGAATCGTCCAGGGTTTCCTGGTCCTGATTACCCTGCCCTTTGCTTTCTGGGGGGTGGATTCCTATGTGCATAACACCGGGGCGGGGAACGATGTCGCCAAGGTGGGCAATGTGAAGATCACCCAGCAACAGTATCAGGAAGCCTGGCGGGATCAGCAGCAACGGCTGCGCCAGATGATGGGGGCCAGTTTTGACCCGGCCATGATGGATAGCCCGGAAGCCAAACAGGCGGTGCTCAATTCCCTCATCGATCGGAGCATCCTGTTGCAGGAAGCGGCCAAGAACCGCCTGTCCGCCAGCGATAACATGCTGCGGGACATTATCAGCAAAATCCCCGCCCTCCAGGAAAACGGCCAGTTTTCCATGGACCGCTATGAGGCGGCCCTGAAGGCCCAGGGTTTGACCCAGGCTGGCTTTGAAGCCCAGATGCGCCAGGACATCACCTTGCAGCAGCTGGCCAGCGCTATTAGCGATACGGGCATGGTTTCCTCTTCCGTGGTGGATGCCCTGTTGCGCATCCAGTCCGAAGAGCGGCTGGTGTCCGAGCTGCGTATTCCGGCGGCCCAGTTTGCCGACAAGGTCAAGCCGACTGACGAAGACCTGAAAAAGTATTACGACCAGCATAAGGCGGCCTTCAAGGTGCCGGAGGAATTGCGGGCGGAATACGTCCAGCTTTCCCTGGATACCCTGCTGCCCCAAATCTCTATCAAGCCCGAGGATGTGAAGTCCTGGTACGACAGCCATAAGGAACGCTTCCAGCAGCCCGAAGAACGGCGTGCCAGCCACATCCTGATTATGGTGGATGCCAAGGCCTCCCCGGCGGATAAGGCTAAGGCTAAAGCCAAGGCGGAAGCGGTGCTGAAGGAAGTACAACAGAATCCGGGCAAGTTTGCCGACATTGCCAAGCGGGATTCCCAGGATCCGGGCTCTGCGGCCAAGGGTGGGGATTTGGGCTTTTTCGCCAAGGGCGCCATGGTGAAGCCCTTTGACGATGCCGTATTCAAGTTGAAGGACGGGCAGCTGTCCGGTCTGGTCCAATCCGACTTCGGCTACCACATCATTAAGCTGACCGGCATTAAGGCGGGCAAGGTAGCGTCCCTGGACGAAGTGAAGGGACAAATTGAAACCGAATTGAAGAAGCAGGAAGCCTCCCGCAAGTTTGCCGAAATGGCCGAGGCCTTCAGCAATACGGTGTATGAACAGGCGGACAGCCTCAAGCCGGCGGCGGACAAGTTCAAGCTCACCGTGCAGCAAAGCGGCTGGCTGACCCGTCAGGCCAATCCGGCCAATGGGGTGCTGGGCAACGCCAAGCTCCTGGGCGCCCTGTTTGGCGACGACGCGGTGAAGAACAAGCGCAACACGGATGCCGTGGAAGTGGCTCCCAATACCCTGGTGGCCGCCCGGGTGGTGGAATACAAGCCCGCTTCCATGAAGACCTTTGAATCCGTGAAGGCCCAACTGCTGCAAGTGGTGAAGGCCCAGCAAATGGCCGATCTGGCGAAAAAGGCCGGGGAAGCCCAGCTGGCGGCTCTGCAAAAGGGCGAAGGGGCCAAGTCTGGCACCTGGACCCCGGCCCGGGCTATTTCCCGCCTGAACGGCAGCCAGATGGTGCCGCCCCCGGCGCTCCAGGCCATTTTCAAGGCCAAGGTCGCCAAGTTGCCCGCCTACGCCGGTGCCACCTTCCCCAATGGGGTGGGCTATGTGATTTACCGCATCGAAAAGGTTTCCCAGCCGGAAAAGCTGGACGAAACCAAGCGCCAGCAGTTGCATCAGGAATACACCAATCTGTCTTCCCAGGAAGACTTCGGTGCCTACCTTTCTGCCCTGCGCAGCCGCTACAAGGTGGTGATCAACAAATCCGCCCTGGACAACCCCAATCGCTAAGCGGTTTCTACCGAGGCCTAAAAACCCTGCTGCGGCAGGGTTTTTTTATGGCCGGGGACGGCCCTTTGGGGGCAGGGGAATATGACTTTGGCTAGATGAAATTCTCTTGCGGCAGATCAAAATGACCGGGATCGGCTCCCGGTAAGGTGTTCCCCGATTTCCCTGGGCCGGTGGCGGTAAAAAGCCAATGGTGCGTTGCACAAAAAACGCCTGGCTTGTAGTACACTGGTTCTCGCCACAATACTGTGGCGTATGGTCTTAGTGCTTCAGTTTGCAGCCTTAATTGCCTTTTGTGACTTGGGGTTAAGGTATGACAACAGACGGTCCATGTAACCGTCGCCCGCGACTGCGGGGCCCGGCGCCGGATGGCCGGGTGAAGGGTGGAGACGTTGGGTTTGCGTCAAAACTAAGGAGTTTCACCATGCAAGCGTTTCGTTTTCCCAACGGCAGGGTCTTGCCGGTCGATGACAACCATCGCATTTCCACGGTGGTAGAGGTGGAACTGGCCGATTTGTTTGCCCAGTCCGCGCCCCAGGTGCGGGATTTGCTCGCCCAGCGGGCCACCGGTTCGGCCCTGGTGGAAGATGTGGAGTATCGGATTCTTTACGGCCAAGGCGGGGAGCTCGGCTTCCTGGTGGGGGGCAACGTGGCTTCCCTGGCCAAATCCGGGGTGCTCAAGCCGGTCAGCGTGCGGGTCAAGGTGGATTGCGCCACCGTGGGGGGCGTGGAAGAAGGACCCGCCAGCAAGCATGGGGAAGCCACCATGCACCAGCACATGGAGCATCTGGAAGACTTTTACGGCGACATGCTGTAACCGTCACCGGACGAAACAAGGGGGAAGGCCTTCCCCCGGGATAGGGCGGCGTTTTCCTTAAACGCCGCCTTTTTTGTGCCCGGGGGCTAGGCCTGGGCCAGGGGACGGCCAGCCGTTTTAAGCCCCCGGATAGCGGTCTCCCAGGGCTGCTTTACCGTACCAGGCCTGAATGGCGGCCCGGGCCTCCGGAGCCGCCTCCGCCGCCGGGGACCAGGGGGCGTAATCCTCCTCCGTGAGGGGCCGATAGGGCCCGTGCTTGGCCTCGAAAATGATGCAGCCGGGGTCCAGGGCAATCACCGCGTGCCAGGCCCCCGCTTCGTTTTCCACCAGGGCGCAGTCCGTGCCCAGTACGGTGCGGCGCAGCACTATCCCTTGCGGGTCAAAGTGCAGCACCAGAAAGCGACCCCGCAGGGGCAGGAGTAATTCCCAGGTGTGGGGGTGCCGGTGGGGGCGCACGTAGGTGCCCGGTTCCATGGCAATGGCCAGGCGCTGGATGGGGTCGGTCAGGGTCGGATGCACATTGAGGTTGGCCCGCAGACGGGGAGACAGGACGGCCTGCTGGGTTAAAGCATCCAATTGTTCCGGATTGAGGGTTTTCAAGAAAAAGGCTCGAAAAGAACGGCAAAAAATGAGCTTTCCATTATCTCCCGGGCCGGGGGAAGGGGCCAAAGGGAAATATTTTTTTGCTTTTTTTCGGATTGCCGGGGCCCTGTGGGGGCCTGGAAACGGCGGAAATTTCCATGGCATGGAAAAAATCACCCTGATTTATCAGGAAAATTAGTGATCTTTTTGCAAATTTAGGCATTTCCCCCTCTGTTGTTCCTCTGCTATGGGCGAAAATGGCCCCGCTGATTAAAATTAACGCTTTACCTCCACTACCCACGGATCGCCCTTTTTTATGTCCGAGCGCCTACTTTCTGACTTGATGACCTGGAACATTGTGGAGGTCGGCCTGGGGGCAACCCTGGCCCAGGCCGTGGAGGTGATGGCCTCGGCCCGGATCAGTTCCCTGGTGGTAATGGAGCAGGGCCGGGCGGCGGGCATTATCACGGAGCGGGATGTTCTTCGGGCCCTGGGCGGGGCCGTGGCGCCGGATACCCCGGTGCGCCAGGTGATGAGTAGCCCGGTGGTTTCCCTGGCCCAGGACACCCCGCTCCATGAGGCCTACCACGTGCTGGTGGAGCGGGGGGTGCGCCACCTGCTGGTGACCGATGGGGCCGGGCAGGCCGTGGGCATTGTCTCCAACAGTGATTTCCGCTTCAGCCTGGGCCTGGATTTTTTCCGCCGCCTGCGAGACAACGTGCGGGCGGTGATGCAGGACCGGGTGCCGGTGCTGGCCTTTTCCGATTCCCTGCAACAGGCCCTGAGCGCCATGGAAAAGCAGCATGCCTCCTGCGTGATCGCCCTTTCCGACCAGGTGCCCCAGGGCATTCTTACGGAGCGGGATGCAGTGCGGCTCTATCACCAGGGGGAGGTTTCCCTCCAGTTGCCCCTGTCCCAGGTGATGACCCGCTCCCTGGCCACCATTACCCAGGATGTGCCCCTCCACGAGGCGGTGGAACGGATGCACCAGGAGCGGGTGCGCCATCTGGTGGTGGTGGATGGGTCCGGCCGCTTCCAGGGGGTGGTGTCGGAACAGGATGTGGTGGCCCAGCTGGAAAGCGAATACCTGGAGCGTACCCTGGCAGACGGCCGGGCCGCCTGGGGACGCCTGCGGGTGGTGGAAGCCCAGCTCCATTCGGTCTTCCACCAAGCCAGCGAATACATGGGCATCCTGGCCCTAGACGGCACCCTGGAAAGCGCTAACGAAGCTGCCCTATCCCTCCTGGGGGTGCCCCAGGAGTCCGTGGTGGGGGCGCCCTTCTGGCAAACCCCCTGGTGGTCCCATTCCAAGGAGCAGCAGGCCCTGGTACGCCTGGCTTTCCAGGCCGCTAGCCAGGGGGAAAGCCGCAGTCTGGAAACTACCCACCAGGATAAGGACGGCCAGCTCCATACGGTGGATTTTCACCTCAAGCCCATGCACAACGACCAGGGCCGGGTGACCCAGGTGCTGGCGGAGGGGCGGGATATTACCGCCCGCAAGCGCCAGGAAGAAAAGCTGCGCCAGTTGCAGCGGGCCGTGGATCAAAGCCCGGTGGCCATTCTGGTGGCCACGGCGGCCTGGGAAGTGGAATACGTGAACCGGGCCTTCGAAGTGCTCACCGGTTACAGCTTTGCCGATATGCTGCGGGTCACCCCCAATCGGCTCTGGTCCGGCAAGGACTTTCCCTATGCCCCCGAAGACGTGCGGCGCCAGGTGGATGGGGGTCGGGAGTGGGAAGGGGAGGTGCCCTGTCTGCGTCAGGATGGCACCACGGTCTGGACCCGGCTGCGGGTCTTCCCGGTGCAGGATGACAGCGGTCGGGTGACCCATCATCTCTCCATGCGGGAAGACATTTCCGAACGCAAACAGGCGGAAGAGGCCCGGCGCCTGGCGGCCAGCGTCTTTCACCACAGCCACGACGCCATCATCATTTCCGATCCCAAGGGCCTCATTCTGGATGTGAACCAGGCCTTTACCGATCAGACCGGCTACAGCCGGGAGGAGGCCCTGGGCAAGCCAGCCAGCATGCTCAATTCC
The DNA here is from genome assembly GCA_041907765.1 of Rhodocyclaceae bacterium. GTDB lineage: Bacteria > Pseudomonadota > Gammaproteobacteria > Burkholderiales > Rhodocyclaceae > Azospira. Next base: position 182,100 of record JAYRGQ010000005.1, read on the forward strand.
GGGCACCACGAGGCCCGCTTTTTCCGGGAAATGTTTGCCACCGTCGGCCGCCAGGGCTTTTGGCAGGGGGAGGTGTGGAACCGCTGCAAATCCGGTTCCCTCACCGTGGTGCTCATGTGCATCAGCGCCGTGCATAACGAGGCGGGGCTTCTGACCCATTACGTGGGGGTGTTTTCCGACATTACCCAGAAAAAGATGAATGAGCAGCAGCTGGAGCGTCTGGCCCACTTCGATCCCCTTACCGGCCTGCCCAACCGGACCCTGATGGGGGATCGGCTGCATCTGGCCCTGGCCCAGGCGAACCGGCGGGATACCCTGCTGGCCGTGTGTTACCTGGATCTGGACGGCTTCAAGGCCATTAACGACACCTGGGGCCACCCGGTGGGGGACCGGCTCCTGGTGGATGTGGCGGAGCGCTTGCAGCGTTCCCTGCGGGCCGGGGATACGGCGGCCCGTCTGGGGGGGGACGAATTCATTCTCCTCCTCAACGACCTGTCTTCCCTGGCCGAGCTGGAACGCCTGTTGCAGCGCATTCTGGATTTTCTCTCCCGTCCTTTCCAGGTGGGGGAACGGCCCCTGACCATTTCCGCCAGTATGGGGGTGACCCTCTTTCCCCGGGACGAGGGGGATGCGGACACCCTCATTCGCCATGCGGACCAGGCTATGTACCAGGCCAAGCAGCGGGGCCGGAACCGCTACCAGCTCTTCGATACGGAGCAGGACGCCCGAGCTCGGGCCCTGCGTCAGGCCATGGCCGAGGCCCGGCGGGCCCTGGAGCGGAACGAATTCGTCCTCTATTACCAGCCCCAGGTCAATCTTTGTTCCGGCCTGGTGGTGGGCTACGAAGCCCTGATCCGCTGGCAGCATCCGGAACGGGGCCTGGTCATGCCCGGGGATTTTCTCCTGGCCCTGGAACACACGGACCTGATCGTGGATATCGGCGATTGGGTGCTGCGCCAAGCCCTGGCCCAATTGCGGGCCTGGGCCGCCCTGGGCTGGGATTACCCGGTGAGTGTCAATGTGGCCGCCCGGGATTTGCAGCGGGGGGATTTTTTCTCCCGCCTGCAACAGGCCCTGGCCGACTATCCGGACATTTCCCCCGCTCTGGTGGAGTTGGAAATTCTGGAAACCGCCGCCCTGGATGACCTTTCCCAGGTCAATGAGGTGATCCGGGCCTGTCAGGAACTGGGGGTGAGCTTTGCCCTGGACGATTTTGGCACCGGCTATTCCTCCCTCTCCTATTTCAAAGCCCTGCCGGCCCAGACCCTGAAAATCGACCAGACCTTTGTGCGGGACATGCTCAGCGACCCGGAAGCCCTGGCCATTGTGGAAGGGGTGGTGGGCCTGACCACCGCGTTCCGCCGCAAGGTGGTGGCGGAAGGGGTGGAAACCCCGGAACACGGGGCCATGCTGCTCCGCCTCGGCTGCGTCTATGCCCAGGGCTATGCCATCGCCCGGCCCATGCCCGGGGTGGAGGTGGCCGCCTGGCTGCAAAGCTACGAGCCGGACCCGGCCTGGGAAACGGTGGCGGCCCAGCAGTGGCTGCGGGAAGATTTCCCCCTCATTGCCGCCGAGGTGGATCACCGGCGCTGGCTGTTGCAGACCCTGGAAGATTTGCAAAGCCCCTTGCCCCGGGCCCCCGTGGGCAACCAAAATTGCCGCTTCGGCCAATGGCTGCGCAGCCATGGCCGTAGCCATTACCAGAGTCTGGCCGGCTTCCCGGCCCTGGATGAGAGCCATCGCCGCATCCACGACCAGGCGGAGCGTGCCTTTGCCCTGCGCCAACAGGGGGAGGGGGCCGCCTTCCGGGCTTCCCTGGTCGATCTGGAGGCGGGCGCCCAGGCCCTGGTGGCCGCCCTGCGTGCGTTGCAGCAGGAGGTGGTGGCCGGACGCCAGGGCGGCCAACGTAGCCCGGCCTAGGGCGGGCCCCTCCGCCGGGCGGGGGGCTCCGGGTTACACTAGGGCCCTTCCTTTCACCCTTTGTTGCCGGGGCGCCCTGGCCGCCCCGATGGATGATCAACCATGCAGACACGCATCCTGCCCGTCACCCCTTTTGAACAGAACTGCACCCTGCTATGGGACGAAGATAGCCGCATCGGCGCGGTGGTGGACCCGGGGGGGGAGGTGCCCCGGATTTTGGCGGCGATCCAGGAAGAAGGCCTGCACATTGAAAAAATCCTCGTCACCCACGGTCATATCGACCATGCGGGGGGCGTGGCGGATCTGGCGGAAGCCCTCCAGGTGCCCGTGGAGGGGCCCCAGGAGGAAGACAAGTTCTGGCTGGAAGGCATGCCCTTGCAGGCGGAGCGCTTTGGCTTTCCCCCGGTGCGCAGCTTTACCCCGGACCGCTGGCTGGCCCAGGGGGACCGGGTCCAGGTGGGGCCCCTGACCCTGGAAGTGCTCCACTGTCCGGGCCATACCCCAGGCCATGTGGTGTTTTTCCACCGCCCCTCCGCCCTGGCTCTGGTGGGGGATGTGCTGTTTGCCGGCTCCATCGGGCGCACGGATTTTCCCCGGGGCGACCTGCGGTGGTCCCGGTCGTTTGGACAGCCACCGGGCTGGAATAAGCTAAGGCCGGTGCCGGGGTTTTGGTTTTGACTTTCCCGGATTTTATAACGATTGGCTTGAGCACTGTGGAGCTTGTGGGCAGC
>JAYRGQ010000006.1:0-178190 GCA_041907765.1 Rhodocyclaceae bacterium
GCTGCCCACAAGCTCCACAGTGCTCAAGCCAATCGTTATAAAATCCGGGAAAGTCAAAACCAAAACCCCGGCACCGGCCTTAGCTTATTCCAGCCCGGTGGCTGTCCAAACGACCGGGACCACCGCACCACGACTGTGGCGTTGTCGGTTAGAAGTGATGCAACGCTGGATACAGTGTTCGATGTGTTTACTACTTCCGCAGGTCAGGGGGCCCTACTGTCGCTCGCCCTTGTAGGCTCTGTGTTGTTCTTTGGTTTGGTTGGCCTACGGGTGTTTTTCTTCACTATTACGGAGGCTGTGACCTCATGGTCGATCAAATTTTGGGGTGAGAAGGTGTCACCGGATTGGTTGTTGTCCTATCTCGTAAGAAATCTTGTGACCTATCATGGCAGCGGCGATGAGGCTGATGAGAAGACCGTGGGGCCTGATATCACCAGTGGCGATGGTATCTGCGACTCAAATGTGGTGGCAATCGATTCCGTCCGACAACCTGAGGTACTGGTTGATGTGTCTGTTGAGAGCGAGGCCGATGCTGTTAGCCAGAACGCTAGTCAACGAGCTGACGTCGATAGTGCACAATCCGAAAGCCCTGACATTGGTAATCAATGCCGTATGAGATGATGTCCCGGAATTTTTCGCTTTTAGTGACACGAAGTCCGGATTTTTTCAGTTTTCTTGGCACAACGAGGGTGCTTCGATGACAAATTTAAAGGAAAAGTCGTTTGTTGCTGCGACGGCCATTTTCACCTTCTATGTCATCCAACAATGTTGTAGGAACTCATTCACTTCTAGATTTGTCTCACAAATCTAGATTTAATTAGGCTTCTATAATCCTAAAAAGGCCACTAATAAGAGTGGTTTTTTTACGTCTGCCATTCGGTCAAGCCACCAATCAGTGGTGAGGGACAATGGCCGGGTTACAAAGAAGTTCGGACATGGCCCCATGCGGGACATCCATCAAACAGAGAGAAATGGGTTTTGACGAAGGTCAAGCCAAGGGCACATCCCCTCCCCGTTTTGATGTCATGACGCTAGAATCACTACGATTCCACCTATATCGAACGTGCACTAGTGATCTACAAAGAGTTAGACCCATTCCAATCAGACGACAAATTTGCAAAATCCGGCCGCGCAGCAGAAGAGCAGATGGCCTTTTATCTCAAGCGATTCTTTGCAAATGACCCCAACATCCTGATTCTAAATAGCATCCGCCTAGAAGAAGACGGAGATGCAGCCCAGATAGACCATCTGGCAATTCATCCCTATGGGTTCGTCATCATCGAAAGCAAAAGTGTCCACGGCAAAGTCCAAATCAAGGATGACGGCCAATGGATTCGCTGGTTCGGTCAGAACCAATCCAAGGGGATGCCCTCTCCCATCACTCAAGCACTACTTCAGGAAAAGTTTTTCCGTTCCTACCTTGGCAGGTCCGCCAAAAATGAACGGCTGTTCAATGCCATTCCATTCGACAATTTTGTCGCAATTTCCAACGAAGGCGTCATTATTTGGCCAAAGTCCGGCCAAGTCCCTGGCGTCTGCAAAACGGATCAGGTACCGGAAAAAATTATCGAAGCTATTGGTGAGCAGGCCAAGTCACCCAAAGCGCTGGTTTTAACCCCGGAGAATAGGAAGAAGATTGCCGACTTTCTGCTAATCAAACACAGACCTTTACAGCATGCAGCTACGGCAGTTCCTTTTCAACCAGCTCCCCAACCAGTGGCACCGCCGCCGCATCAAATTACCCCGGCCCAAGTAAAAGCGGCTCCCAATCCACTCACCCCACCGGTATGCAAACACTGCGGCAGTAACGCGGTAGAAATCAGATACGGGCATTCTTATTACATCTTCTGCACCACGTGCAGCAAGAACACTCCGATCAGACTGATTTGTCCGAGCTGCAACACCTCCCCCAGGCTCAGAAAGCATAAGCAAGAGTTTTTCGTTGAATGCGAAAGCTGCAATACATCCCAGCTCTACTACGTTAATCCCTAACCCCTGCTTTTTAGTGCCAATGGTGTTTTAGTAAAACTCCTTGTTTTGCAATAAAGCTTTACCGTTCTTCTTCTGCCCCCACCGCATCCACCCGCTCACCCACAGCCCCAGGGGCAGCAGCCCAGCCAGGGTGACGGCGAGGCGGCCGGGGAGGCCTAGGCATTCGCCGTTGTGCAGGGGGTGGAGCCAGGCCATGAGGCGGGGGGCCGGGGGTTCGGTGAGGGGGTTGCGCTGGGCCAGGAGGTGGCCTTGGGAGTCCAGCCAGACCTGGGTTTTGGGGAAGCGACGGCCCGGTTCGCCGGGTTGCCACAGGGTGATGTGGGTAAGGCCACCGGCCCGAGGGGGAATTTCCAGCCAGCGGGGTTGGGCCCCGGGGAAGATGTGGCGGGCCACAACCAGGGCTTGATCCAGGGTAAGGGAAGGCTGGCCAGGCGCCCAAGGGGGCGAGACTGGGGGCGCCGGTCGATGGATTTGCAGCAGGCCTTCCACGGGTTCGGGGATTTCCAGCACCAGGCCGGTCAGGAGTAGCAGGGCCAGCAGGGGCGCGCCGTAGAGGCCGCTCAACACATGCCAGTCGTAGGTGGCCCGCACCCGGCCGGGGCGGATGCGCCAGCGGCTGCGCTCCCGCCAGTGGCCCGGGGTGGGCCACCAGAGCCAGAGGCCGGAAACCAGGGAGACCAGGAGCAAGGCGGCCACGCCGGCCAGTAGCTGGCGGCCGCTGCGGTCCAGGAACAGGGTGTAGTGCAGGTCATAGACCCAGGTGAGGCCCCCATCGCCCCAGTAGCGGTCCTGGAGAATGGCCAGGGTGGCCGGGTCCAGGCTCACCAGCCGGGGGCCGAAGCTTTTGCCCGGGCGCTCCGGCGGGTGGTAGTAGCGGGCCAGGATGGGCCACCCGGGGGTCAGGGGCACCTCGATGCGCCAGGGGCCGTCGTAGGCCGGGTAGGCCCGGCGCAGGCGCTCCGCCACGGGTTGCCAGGGGTAATCCGGCCCCACAGTGGCCAGGGCGTGGGGTGGCGGGTTGAGAACCAGGTCCAGCTCCGGGTAAAAACCCAGCAGGCTGCCGCTCACCCCCACCACGGCGAAGACCAGCCCCAGGGGCAGGCCCAGCCAGCGGTGCAGCGCCAGCCACCGGGCCCGCAGGCGGCGTTTTTGGCCCGCCACGGTCAGTAGCGCAGGTTGAGGGCGAGGAACATGGCCCGCCCGTCCGCCGGGGCGTGGAAGGTTTCCCCGCTCATGTACCAGACGTATTCATAGCGCCGATCGAACAGATTTTGCACCTGAAAATCCAGGCTGGTGTGGTTGTCCAGCCGGTAATTGGCGGACACATTCACCAGGGTGTAGGCCCCGTATTTAGCGGTGCTGTTGGTGCGCTCTAGGTAGGAGCTGCCCTGGGCGTTGAGGCTGGCGTTAAGGCGCAGGTCCCCATTGAGCCGATGTTCCACCCCGGCGGACACGATGTAGTGGGGCACGTGGTCGATTTCCTTGCCCTGGGCACCGGGCTCCTGGGCCCCGGCCTTGAGAATCTTGGAATTCTGGTAGGAATAGAAGGCCCACAGGCGGGTGGCTTCCGTGGCCTGGGCGGAGAGTTCCCAGTCCATGCCCTGGCGCCGGGTTTTGCCCACGGCTTCCATGTCGTTGGCAGCGCCGTAGAGCATGCGCCGCAGTTCGTCGGAGGCGGTTTGCTGCCACAGGGCCACCCGAGCTTCCGCGCCGGCGGCGGGCTGCATTTTCAGGCCCACTTCCCAGCCGTCGTTGAGGGACGGACTTTGGGAGCCCACCTGGCTCAGGCGGTAGGCGCCGGACCCCACCCCCACTTGGAAGGTACGGCCGTAGTTGCCGTAGAGGCTGTAGCCCGGCACCAGGGTGTACATGGCGCTCAGCTTGGGCTGGTTGATCCAGCCGTAGTCGTTCATGCCGTAGCGGTTGCCGGTAAGGCGGTCGGTGAAATTGCCGTTGAGCTTATCCACCCGGTAGGCGGGCACGATCTTGAGCTTTTCCGTGGGGCGGATCACGGCCTGGATATAGGCCCCGGCCACGTTGAAATCAAAGCGCTGATCCCGGGTCTGGGCCAGGCGCACCCGCTGGTTAATGTTGTAGCGCTGGCTCTGGTTCTGCTGCCATTCCCCATCCACCCCGCCCTCAATGGCCAGGTCGTACAAGCGATGCACTTCCGGGCGCCAGGTCAGGGTGGCGATAAAGCCCTGGTGCAGTTCCTGAATAGCCCGTTCCTGGGGCGTAGTGCCCTGGCCGTAATCCAGCCAGCGCCGGTCGTCGATGTGATTGACGTAGGCCTTGAGGGCGCCGAACCAGCGCTCGTTGAACTGGTGATCGCCCTGGAGGCTCATCTGCTCCATGGTCCGTTCCCCGCCGTCCGTGCGGTTGTTGGCCGGGGACATGCGGGGGTCGGCGTCGCTCTGGGCCTGGCTCAGATAGCCCGGCTCGTCCGCTTTCTGCTTGGCGGCCCGGAAGGTCAGGCCCAGGTTGGTGCGGCCCCCGTTGGGGGTGACAAACCACTTGCCGGAAAGGGCGTAGCGCTCCGAATCATCATGGGCGCGCCAGCCGTTGGCGCTCTGGTAGCCGAAGAAATAATTCTGGGATAGGCCGTCCCCTTCCACCCCATGGCCCAGCTGGATCTCCCGGCTGTCAAAGCTGCCCAGGGCCACCCGGCTCTTGGTGTAATTGCCCCCCGTGTCCGTGGTCAGGTTGGCATTACCGGCGATGTTGTGCAGGCCGTAGCGGGGATCGTTGGTGCCCTTCACCAGCTCCACGGACTGGATTTCCAGGGGAAACAGGAGATCCAGGTAGGGCATGTTGCCGTCGTTGCTGTTGCTGGGGATACCGTCGATGAGCAGCTTTACCGCATTCACCTCCCCTTCCCCGTTAAAGCCGCGAAAGGAAAGCTTGCCCGAGGTGGTGCCCATGTTGTACTGGGTCAGCATGACCCCGGGCATGAGGTAGAAAAGTTGCCAGGGGGATTTGATGTTCTGATTTTCGATCTGGTCGGCGCCGAGAATATTCACCGAGGAGAGAATGCTGCGGGTAGGCAGGCTGCCCCCCGCCCCGCCGCTGACCACCACGTCCCCCAGGGTGACCACCGCCTCTTCCCCAGCACTCGGAGCCGCCCCAGGCCCCCCGTTGGCAGCCAGGGCGCCCCGCGCCCCCAACCCCAGCAACAGTCCCCCTATCCACCCGGCCACGCGCTTCTTTTCCATGCCCCATCCTTGGCTGACAAACCTATATTAGAAATTTCTAAATATATGATTTGTCTATTGTTTATTGAAAAGCTGCGCATTCTAGAGGGACAGGGAAGAAGGGGCGATGCGACATAGGGTCGCAGGGGTCGGCAAAAGGGGACTCACCGGTCCCCTGCCCGGGGGCGGGGACCGGGGGAAACAACACGGGGGAAAAGACAGACAGCCAACCGGGCCTGGGCGGCCCGGAGACTCAGCTACTCAGCTACTCAGCGACACTCAGCTACACACGCCCGTGGGGCAAATAGCGGTGGCGTATCCGCCGCCGCAGTCGATGGAATGGTCTTTCACGATCTGTTCAAACTGGCGGTGGACAATCAAATCCACCAGGTGATAGGCCCGTTCCAGGGGCAGCAGGGGGGTGTCTTTCACCACGTCCCCCTGCCAGTTGATAAAGCGCAGGGTTCCCACGGGGGCGTAGTCGATATCCCCCTGATCCCGGGTGGCCAGCTCGGCGTGGAATTTTTCAAAGCCGGGCACGTCCTTCAACACCTGGCGAAAGGTCAGGCTGGGGGGCAGGTGGGGCACGATGTCGTCCGCGTATTCGTAGCGGAAGGAGCCCTGAATGGCGGATTGGCTGGCGTAGTAGTTGGCGAATTCCCGATTGCCCGGGTGGGCGGCGGCGTAGGTATAAACGGTGCTGGAGACCCCGGCCAAGGCAAAGCGGGCGGCGGCCAGGTCGGCCATGGCCCCGCCCTTGCTGTGGCCGGTGATATAGAAATTGGCCTTGGGATTGGCTTGCCTTTGCTGACGCACCTCCGCTTCCAGGGCGGGCCACAGGGAATCCAGGGCGTTCCAGAAGCCTTGATGCACCTTGCCCGGGATGCCGGGCACGGAAATCAGCACCGCGTCCGCGTCATTGAGCCAGTCCAGAATGGTTTGTTCGTGATTGGGGCTGGCCGGCGGCAGGGTGCCCCGGAAGGTAAGCACCACCCCATCGGCGGAGGTGCCCACCATGGCGGCGTTAATGCCCAGGGGCCCGGCCACAAAGCCCACCGGCGGTTCCTTAAAGCCCGCCGCCCCGTCATAGGGGGGACAGACGGGTACCGGCGTATCGTTGCTGCTGATCATGTAGGCCATGCGGCTGGCGCAGAGCAGACGGCACGGCACGGTGGTGGTGGACATAATGGACTCCCTCATCTCCCTTCAACAAAGCCGTATGGTGACCCGCCGAGAGCCGCGCCACAATTAGACCTATGCCATATACGCTTGGATTTATGGCAGTGACTTTCTCACTTTTGTCCTAAGCCGGGGGCCGGGTTCACTATTACCCGTTTTGCATTGTCGGCAAAAAGGCGCCCGATTTATGGCTTTGACATAGCCCATCCGGGACCGAAAAATCCCCGCCCCGGCGCCATAAAAAAAAGCCCGCCAAAACGGCGGGCCGGAAGCTGGGAAAGACCCGCTTAATCGTGGGGCGGGGCGGTCAGGTCCAGGGCCTGGCTCAAATCCCCCAGGGGGGCTTCGTGGTGGGCGGCCAGGGCCTGATCCCGCTCCGTCAGCCCGGGCAGGGCGGGCAGGTCATAGCGGCGGGTGATGAAACGCAGGATGGAGCCGGTATCGTAGGGGGTGTGGTCCACCACGCCCTGGCCTTGCTGACGCTTGGTGTAGGGGGAGATGAGGATGGCCGGAATGCGGCTGCCCGGACCCCAGCGGTCTCCCTTGGGCACGGGCAGGTGGTCGTAGAAACCGCCGTTTTCATCGTAGGTCACCACAATGAGCATGTGCTTCCACTGGGGACTCTTGCGCAGCCGGGCGATCACCGCCGCCACATGGGCATCCCCGTCCGCCACATTGGCGTAGCCCGGGTGCTGGTTCAGGTTGCCCTGGGGCTTGTAGAAGGTGACGGCGGGTAGCTTACCCGCCTTGGCGTCCGCCAGGAGCCGATCTCCGTCCTTGAGGTGGGCGGCCCGGTAGGCGGCCCGGCTCACCGGATCAAACTTGGCGTAGTAGTTGAAGGGCTGGTGGTGTGCCTGGAAATTGGGGATTTTGTCGTTGTAGATGGCCGCCCGGTCCCGACTGGCCTGATCCCAGGCCCCCGCGTACCAGGCCCAGCTCACTCCCTTGGCGTCCAGAATGTCCCCAATGGTGGTCTGCTGGGTCAGGGGCGGCAGGGTGGAGGCCTTGGCCGGATCCGCATAGTGGCTGTCCCCGGCCGGGGGATTGCCGCTGGGCTGGTAGGGGGGCTGCATGGTATTCACCGCATAGAAGCGCCCCTCCTTGTCCGCCGGGGTAAGGGCCCCGTCCTTCTGGTACACCGGCTTGCCTTCCAGCACGGAACTCGGATTGCCCGTGCCCGGGGTAAGGCGCAGGAAATTGCCCTGGGCGTCCCGGTCAATGGCGGAAATCAGGCCCTTGGCCGGGGATTGGTCGGCGTGGGCATATTCGGGGGCGCAGGCGCAGATCAGGTACTGGTGGTTGAGGAAGGAACCGCCAAAGGTACCCATGAAAAAGTGATCCGCCAGCACATAGTGGCGGGCCAGCTTCCACAGGGCCATGGCGCTACCGTCGTAATAGCCCATGGTCAGGCCACCGGCGTCCGAGTAGGCGGCGAAGTGGTCATTGCTGCCATCGCCAATCTGCATCTGGTTGTTGTAGAAGCGATGCACCAAATCCCGGGTGGTCACCTGGCCATTCACCACCACCCCGGTGCCGGCCACCCCTTTGGGATCATCAATGGCAAAGGGCTGGTTCGGCCAACCGGCGGTCTGGGCCTGGGGCAGGGTCACGGCCTGACCCGCCGCCGTGAAGCCGCCCCAGGTGGGAGGCAGGGCGGCCAACACGGACCCATCGAAATCCTTCTGGGGCACGGCCTGGTGCTGGGAGGAGCTGGGGTTCACCCCGGGAATGCCGTCGGCCCCGGGGAAAAGACCGTAGAGATTGTCGAAGCTGCGGTTTTCCGCGTAAATCACCACCAGGGTGTGGATTTTTTCCAGGCCGTTGGCGCTGGCTGCCTGGGCCGGGGCCCCCAGCAGGGCCAGGAGCGCCGCCAGGGGCGGCAGCAGAAAGGAAGATTTCATGGCGGGGCATTCCTCGCAAAAACCCGGCGGCAGGCCGGAAAAGGGAAGGGAAAGGGAATTAAGGGGATAAGCCCGGGGCCACCCAACGGGGACAACTGCCCTCCCCCGGCGAACGCCCCCGGGCCGGGCCCAGGACGGGGAAAGATTCTGGTCCCGGGCCATGACAGCCGTGTGACCGCCCCCAGGACACAGGCCTGTCATGGAAAAGGCTTAGGCTGGTACGTTGCCGTGTGCCTTGCCCTGCTACCCACTGGGCTGCCAGGGATTGGCCCTTTGGCTCGGGCGTGCCCTGGTTTTGGGACGCCCCGCCCCACCCGGCTTCCGCCGGTTGCCCTCTTTTTCCTTTCGTCCTTCCCTTTCGCCCATGCCCTGCCCCTACCCGCCGCCCGCCGATTCCCCCATCCCGGCCCTATCCGCCCCCCTGGGTACGCCCCTCCTCCGCCTTTTTCTGGGGTTGGCCCTGGGGGCCCTGATGGGTCTGGTGAGCAATGCCTGGGCGGGGGAAAAGACCCCGGGGGAAACCGCCCCCTACCAGCTTCTGGCCCAACACCGGCCCAACTTCCAGGCCCTGGCGGCCCTGGGGCAGGCCCTGTTTTTTGACCCGGGCCTATCCGCCTCCGGGCGCCTGGCCTGCGCCACCTGCCACAGCCCCCGGCGGGCGTTCGGGCCGGACAATCCCCGGGCGACCCAGATCGGGGGCCCGGCCATGGACCAGGTGGGTGGCCGGGCCGCCCCGTCCCTCCGCTATCTCCAGACCCTACCCCCCTTCAGCGAGCACTTTTTCGACAACGATGGCCGGGATAGCGAGGACCAGGGCCCCACGGGGGGCTTTACCTGGGACGGCCGGGCCCCTTCCCTCCACGATCAGGCCGCCATTCCCCTCTTCGCCCCCAATGAAATGGCCAATGCGGATGTCCCCACCCTGGCCGCCAAGCTCCGCCAGGGCCCCCATCGGGCCGCCCTGGTGGGGCTTTTCGGCCAGGAGGTGGAAGCCCGGCCCCAGACCCTGGTCCAGGCCGCCCTCCTGGCCCTGGAAGCCTTTCAGCAGCAACCCAAGGACTTCTATCCCTACAGCAGCAAGTACGACGCCTATTTGCGCGGCCAGGCCCGGCTCTCCCGGCGGGAAGCCCGGGGCCTGGCGGTGTTTGAAGACCCCCGGCGGGGCAACTGCGCCGCCTGCCATCCCAGCCGCCCCACGGCGGACGGGGCGTTTCCCGCCTTCACCGACTTTGGCTACCAGGCCCTGGGCCTGCCCCGCAATGCCCAACTGCCCCAGAACCGGGACCCGGCCTATTTCGACCTGGGCCTGTGCGGCCCGGCCCGCCAGGACCTAAAGGACCATCCGGAATACTGCGGCCTGTTCCGGGTGCCCAGCCTGCGCAACGTGGCCCTGCGTCGGGTCTTTTTCCACAACGGGGTGATCCATTCCCTGGCCGCCGCCCTGCGCTTTTACGCCGAGCGGGATGTGGCCCCCCAGCGCTGGTATCCCCGGGGCCCGGACGGCAGGGTGACGCCCTACAACGACCTGCCCCCGGCCTATCGGGCCAATGTGAGCCAGGAATCCCCCTTCGGCGGCCGTCCCGGGCAACGGCCCCGGTTGAGTCCCCGGGATCTCCGGGACCTGGAAGCCTTTCTCCGCACCCTTACGGACGGCTATCGGCCCGCCGCCCCCAAGCGTTCCGCCAGATAGGCGAAAAGGCGGCCGTCGTTAGCCGCCGCCCCGTTAAAGCGCAGCCAGGGTCCCGGGGCCTCCTCCAGAAAAAACACGTCCCCCGGGGTCAGCAGAAAACCCTGGGTCAGGGCATCTTCCACCAGGGGTTTCAAGGCCACGGTATCGGGCAGCCGGGCCCAGATAAAGAGCCCGCCTTCGTCCGCCAGAATCGGCTGTAATCCGGCCCGGGCCAGGCCCAGCACGGCCTGGGCCCGGTGGTGGGAGAGGCGGGCCCGGGTCCGTTCCAGGTGCTTGTGGAAACTGCCGTTGGAAAGCAGCTCGAACACCAGGCGCTCATCCAGCTCGGAAGTGGAGAGGACGGAGAGAATTTTCTGCTCAAGAAAGCGCTGGATCAGGTCCGGGGCGGCGGCCAGGTAGCCCACCCGGATGCTGGGACTCAGCACCTTGGTGAAGCCGCTCAGGAAAATCACCCGCTCCAGCTGATCCACCTGGGCCAGACGCAAAGGATTGGGGCTGGGGTGGAGATCGCCGAACACATCGTCTTCCACCAGGCGCAGATCGTGGCGCCGGGCCAGTTCCAGGAGGCCGAAGGCGGTGGCCGGGCTGGTGCTGCTGCCCGTGGGGTTGTGCAACAGGGTCTGGGTGAAGAAAAGCCGAGGCCGGTGCTGGGTACAAATCCGGTCCAGGGCCGCCAGATCCGGGCCGTCGTCCCGCCGGGGCACCCCCAGCAGGCGGATGCCGTGGGCCCGGAGCTGGGCGTAGAGGCCAAAATAGGCGGGCTCTTCCACCGCCACCGCATCCCCCGCCTGGAGCAGACCCCGGCAGATCAGATCGATGCCCTGGGTAGCGCCAAAGGTCATCAGCACCTGCTCCGGGGCGGCCTTGATGCCCGCCTGGGCCAGCATCAGGGCGATCTGGCTACGCAGGGGCGGGTAGCCCTCCGCCGCGCAGGGCAGGGCGTAGCTCTTCTTGCCCTTGCGGGAAAACTGGGCCAGAAGCCGGGAGGACAGCATGTCTTCCAGCCAGTGCTCGGGGAGAAAACCGCTGCCCACCGCCGTCACATTGTCCTGGCGTTCCATGAGCTTGTGCAACAGCCACACCGCATCCAGCTCACTGCGTTGCAGCATGGGGGCGGGCAGGCGGGGCGTATAGCGGCGCTGGCGGACGAAATAGCCGGAGGCGGCCCGGGATTCAATCAGGCTGCGGGCCACCAGCCGGTCATAGGCCCCCACCACGGTGGCCGGGCTCACCCCCAGGGCGGCGGCCAATTTGCGGATGGACGGCAGGCGGGTACCCGGGGGCCATTGGCCGCTGTCGATCCGGGCGGTGAGGTGGCCCACCAGTTGGTCCACCAGGGAGAAGGTCCCGGCCCGGTCCAGGGCGGGGAGTTGGGTAGGGGCATCCATCGCCCTACTTTAGCAGAGGGGCGGGAAATGGCCCCAGGGGATAAAAGGGGGGCCGCCGCACACTGTACCGGTGGCCGCACCGGTACAGTGGCCCCGCCCTGTCGGGACAGCATGGAGACCATTTGCCCCCCTGTGCCTTGGGCAAGCCGGGGCGGCGGCCCACACTGGCAGTCCCCGATCCGGAGTCACCCCCATGTCCCCCCTGCCCCACCGCCAGTTGCTTACCCCCGGCCAGCTGCTGCCCTTGAGGCGGCGCCAGGGCTGGACCCTGGTATGTGCCCGGGGTGCCCTGCTGGTTTCTGGCCCCGCCCCCCTGGGGAACCGGGAACTGGGTCCCGGGGAAAGTCTTACCCTGCCCTCCCGGGCCCTCTATCTGGCGGAAGCCTGGGGGGACACGGAATTTTTCCTGCTGGCCCCGGCCCCGAAACACCGCCTTGCCCTAGGCCGGATGTTTGGCCTCTGGTGGGCGGCGCTTTTCCCCCGGCTTCAGGCAAACAGGCCCAAGGGTCGGGAACTTGGGATCGGGGTGGGCCCCGCCGCTTTGCCCCAACCACAGCCCGCCACCACTTCCGCCAAAACCTGGCGGTAATCCGTGGTCACCGCCAGATCCACCCCCTGATCCAGGGCCGGGGTGGTCAGGCCGGGCCAGCGCCCCGCCATACGCCCGCCCCGCACCCCCTGGCCCATCACCAGCCAGCAGGCGCCGTGGCCATGGTCCGTGCCACCGCTTTTATTGGCCCGTAGGCGACGGCCGAATTCGGTCATGGCCACCAGCACATAGGGCCGGTTGGCGGCGCTCATGTCTTCGTGAAAAGCCGCCAGGGCAGCGGAAAGCTGGCCCATCTGGGCGGCGAAGCGCCCGGCCTGGCCTTCGTGGGTATCCCAGCCCCCCATATCCACGCAGGCGGCTTCCAGACCCACGTCCAGACGGGCCAAACGGGCGACGGCGGCCAGGCCCCGCCCCGCTTCCCCGCCTTTGCCATAATCCGCCCCGCCCCCCGGCACATAGGCCTCTATCCGGTCCCGGCCTTGCCGGGGCAGTCGGCCATCCACCGCTTCCACCAGGGCCAGGGTGCGCCGGGTGGCCACATGGACCGGGCTATCGCCCCCTTCCGCGCTGGCTTGCAGCAGTTGCCGGGTGGCTTCGCCCCAGGGGGGGAGGAGACCGTGATTCAGGTCTGGCGCCGACAGCACCCGGTCATAGCCAGCCAGACTGCGGTCCGTATTTGTCCCGGCGCAAAAGGCGGGCACCGGACCGGCCTGGGAAAAGTGGCCCAGGGCCCGGGACAGCCAGCCCCCGGTGCCGCCGGACAGGGCTTTTTCGTCCGTCAGGCCCCCTTCCACCAATTCCTGGGCGACAAAATGGGAGCGGGTGGCATCTTCCAGGCCCACCCCATGGACAAAGCTCAGCACCCCGGCCCCGTAGAGCTGGGCCAGGGCCGCCCCCTGGCGATGCAGGCGGAAATCCAGGCGGGAATCCAGACTATTGGCCAGGGGCCAGCCCTGATCCGGGCCCCGGTCCATGACCCGCAGTTCTGGGGGACGCACCCCCTGGTAATCCGGGTCCGCCGCCGGACCCAGCAAATGGAGACCATCCGCCCCGCCCCGGAGGAACAGGCTGACCAGCAGGGGATGGGGCGCGGTTGACGCCCCATAGGCCAGCCGGGACACCCCGCACCAGGGGGAGAGGGCCCCGGCCGCCAGGGCCGCCTGGAGAAATTGCCGCCGCTTCATGCTGTTCCCATCCCTTTAACGCAGTTGATATTCGGGCACCATGGCGGCCCAGGCCACCAGATGGCGGGCCGGACCGGGGGCCGTCAGGGCCTGACCCGCCCGCAGGCCCGCCGTGGCCAGGAGCCGTTCCGCCAGGGGCGGCGGGTTGGCCCCATAGAGCCGATCCAGCCAAAAAGCGACAAAGCGGCCCGCCGCCACCCCGGGGCTGAGGGGCTCGGGAAAGGGGTTCCAGGGGCCGTTGCCCCACCAGTTTTCCCCCAGCCCCGCCACCAGGGTCCAGCGCCGCCGGATGGCGTTGCTGGAGAGCCAGTAGGCGCTGTCGTCCGGGTGGCCGTCCGGAGTGGGCCAGCCGTAGAGGCGCTGACCGGCGGCGGCCATTTCCCCCACCAACCCTTCCGTGGGCTGGAAATTGAGCCCGGTGGCCCGAACAAAGCCTGCCACCAGTTCCAGGGGCCGCTTTACCTTGGCCTGGCGGCTGGCGGCAAAATCCCGGGAGAGGAGGATGTATTCCACCACCCGGGCGATCTGGTCCGGCCGCCGGGCCGTCTCCCGCCACACCCGGGCCGCCCCCGCCACCAGGGCGGGACGGGGCCGGTCATCCACCAGGCGGACGCAGAGCTTATGGGCCAGATGCTGGGCCGTGGCCGGATGGAAAGCGGCCAGATCCAGCACCTCCTCCCCATCCGCCAGGGGAGGCTGGTAGGGATCAAAATCCCGGGCCAGGACCCGCTTCTGGTAATTGTCGTGCCAGGCTTCCACATAGGCGAAACGGCCCGTGCGGGGCTGGGTCTGGCCGCCCCCCAGGTGGGCCCCGTCTTCCAGGGTCCAGCCCGTGAGGGCCCGGGCCGCCTCGTACACGTCCTGGTCGATATAGCCCTGGGGATGGCCCTGGAGGGCCCCGGGCACCTCCCGCCAGCGCTGGTAAAGGCCGTTCAGATAGGCGTCCCGGCCAAGGGTGTGGAGTTCCAAGAGCTCCCGGGCGTAGTTTTCGTTGGGGGCCCCGGCCCGGGAGCTGCTGTTGTTCAGGTAGCGCAGCATGGCGGCGCTGCGGGCCACCGCCCCCAGCATGGTGCGGAAATTCCCCAGGCAATGGGGCCGGATGGCTTCCCGCTGATAGACGGGAAAGGCAATGCCCACGGTTTGATCCCAGGCATTGACGTTGAAGTGGTCATGCCAGAAATCCGCCAGCACTTCCCTGAGCTGCCAGGGGCTATACACGGCCCGTACCAGGGTAGCGGCAATGGCTTCGTTGCGGGGCCGGGCCTTTTCCGCCGGAGCGACCGCACGCCCTTCCCCGCCGTGCAGAGCCCACAGGGATTCAATGGGCGCCTGTAGCCATTGCAGGGGACGCTGCTCATCCACGGCGGGCCAGCCCTTTTCCGGGTCCGCCCCATAGCGGATGGGCAAGCGCAGGGCGGCCAGGCGCCGTTCGCAGTCCGAGTCCGCCCCGGGCGCCAGCTGCTCCTCCACCCAGGCGCGAAACCCTAGACGCCGCAAGGCTTCCCGGCTCACCGGGTCGGGCCCGAAGGCCAGGCGGTGGAGCGGCCAGTCTTCCGTCAAAATTTTTGCCATGGCCCCCTCCCCCGGGGCTGATTCAGTCGTTCCCAGAAAACGGGAACGGTGCACAAGGGCTGGGGCTCAGTCATGGCGCCAGTATCCCCCACGGAGTTGCCAGCGGCCCCCTTCCCCCGGTTCCCAGCGATGGGGTTCCCAGTGTTCATGGGGGCGGGGCGCCACCCAGCGGCCCTCCTGCCAGCGATGGTGGTCATTTTCCCAGGTCCAGTGACCCGTAATCCATACATATTCCGGATAGGGCCGGGGAGGAATCACTTCCACCCGGGGCGGGGGCGGCGCCATGGGAGCCCAGACGGCCACGGGCCGTTGGGGCGGCACCACCACGCAGGCGGAAAGGGAGAAGGTAGCAGCCACCAGGGCAGCCGTAAGCCAAGCTTTGGTCATGGATTCACCTGCCAATCAGGAGCCTCTCGGGAGAAATGGGCCATCCCATGGTAGGGGGATGGGCTGACCATTGCCTGAGCGGCTAGGGGGTTTCAACCTGCCGTTCCCTAAGAGGAAACGGCAGCCTTGACCGGGGCATGGGAGGATCGGGGACGGGTGAGGACGGAGGCGGCCTGAGGGGCTTTGCTTTTCTGGGGAAGCCGGGACACAGATTCCCCACTTCTACCGTAGGCATGGAGGCGGGGATGGCGCTGGGCCCAGGAGCGGGGCGCCGCCCAGGCCGTGCCCCCGGCCCACAGACCGATCAGGCAACACAACAGCAAGGTGCTAAAGGGCTTATCCATGGCGAGTTTTCCGCCCCACCGTTCACCGATCCGGAATTTCCCGATCTGATCAATCAACGCCCGGCAGGGGAAAAAGGCGACCCGAGAGAAGTAAGCAAATAGCCCCAACTGTAAGGATTTGTTGCCCATCCCTTCCCGGCCCCACAGCAAAACGCCCCGGGAAAACCGGGGCGCCAGGAGCCAGAGCCGAAGCCAGGACTTAGGCAGCGGCAGAAAGCACCGAACCCACAATGGCCGCATTGGTGGAATAGGCCGCTACCACGGAAGACAGGGAGGGATTGGTCTTGAGCAGACTGGCCCAATTGGCATTCACATCCGAGGAATAGCCGGAAGTGCCGGAAGTGCCGGAAGAACTGGTGGAAGTGGAAGAAGACCCGGAAGCACTGCTACCGCTATCCCCCGACGTACCACTGCTCGCACTGGCCGCCGCCGTCCCTTCCTGGGCAGCCTTCATCAAGGTATTCAGCAGAGAAGCCGCATCCACGGTGGAAGAACTGGACCCCAGGGTGGAGATGAGATTGGCCTGGGAAGCCAGATTCACCGCCGTATTCACCAAATTGGTGACCGAGGTGCTGGAAAGGCTGGAAGCACTGCCAGCGCTGGAACTGGAGGAATCCGTCGTGCTGAAGCTGGTGCCACTTCCTGCCACCGAACCGGAACTGGTACTAGCGGCAGCCGACCCCGCCGCTGCCTGGGTGGCCGCGTAGTAGTCGTAGTAGCTGGAAGAGCCGTAGTTGGTTGAGATGGTGGTCATGATGAAAACCTCCTGGGGATAGATGGTTGCCCATTGGGCTTCCCCCTTGGATTTCACTTACATCATAGTCCATTTTCCGACCCCGGGTAGGGTAAAAAATGTAAAAGAATCATAAGCTCAAGCCCATTTACCCCCTCTTCCCCTGTTTATAAATCTGGGGATAACCAGGGGAAAAAACGACCCGTAAAAAAGGCTTCCAGGTCCCCGATGGCGAATCTCCAGGCCCTTGGCCCCGGTTTGGGCAATAGAAGTTATCCACATTCCCACGGCTGGCAAAACGGAAAAACTGTGCCAAGATGGGCTCATGAAGTCCATGACATTGGAAAAAATGCTGCAAAGCCAAGGCTTCGGCAGTCGCAAACAATGCGCCCAGCTGGTGCGGGAGGGACGGGTACGGGTGGGGAAAAGCCTGATGACGGACCCGGGAACCCCCTTTGTTGGCGGCGAAATCGAGACCTTTCAGGTGGATGACCAGGTCTGGCCCTATCGCCCCCAGGCTTATCTGTTGCTACACAAACCGGCCCATGTGGAATGTTCCCATTCGCCCCAGCATCACCCCAGCGTCTTTTCCCTGTTGCCCGGGCCTTTGGTGCAGCGGGGCGTGGAATGTGTGGGACGGTTGGATGAAGACACCACCGGCCTTTTACTGCTGTCGGACAACGGTCAATTCATCCATGCCCTGAGTTCCCCCAAACGTAAGGTCAGCAAGACCTATCTGGCTACCTTGCGCTACCCCATTACTCCGGAGCTGCTGGACAAACTGGGTCAGGGAGTGTTCCTCCATGGGGAAGAAACAAGTCTGAAGGCCGATGCCTGCCTTGCTGAAGACGATTTTTGCCTGCGTCTCACCATCAGCCAGGGTAAGTATCACCAGGTGAAGCGCATGGTGGCGGCTGCCGGGAATCGGGTGGAAGCCTTGCATCGCTGTGCCATGGGCCAGTTGCAGCTTCCGGAGGAGCTGTTGCCAGGCCAATGGCGCTGGCTAACGTCCCTGGATTTCTCCTTGCTGGGGCTTGCCCCAGGTGATTTTGGTTTTGTATAGGTTTTTTCTGTATACAAAGACGTAAACCAGTTAACCTAGACCTAAGTCTGTGGATAACTTTTTTTTTCCATTTATTTTTAGTAAGTTAAGGGTGAAATCCGGGTGTTGGTAAGTGGCCGGGAAGGGTGTGGGCAAATTGTGGACAGTTTTGGCCCCCCGGTGTTTTTCCCGGCTTGTGCACAATGGATACCCCTTTTCTTCCACCACTTATGCACACCATGACTCTGACTGAGATGCGCTACATCGTTTCCCTCGCCAAAGAGCGCCATTTCGGCCGGGCGGCGGAGAAATGCCACGTCAGCCAGCCCACCCTGTCCGTGGCCCTGAAAAAGGTGGAGGAACGCTGTGGCGCCATTCTTTTCGAGCGCAGCGCCGCAGAGGTGAAGCTCACTCCCGTGGGTCGGGACGTGGCGGCCCAGGCGGAAAAAGTGTTGAGTGAAGCCATGCAGGTGGAGGAGATTGCCGCCCGGGGCAAGAATCCCTTTGCCCAGCCCCTGCGCCTAGGGGTGATTTACACCATCGGCCCCTATCTCCTGCCCCGCCTGGTTCCTTCCCTTCACCGCCGGGTGCCGGAAATGGCCCTCTATTTGCAGGAAAACTTTACCCACCGGCTGGCGGAATTATTGAAATCCGGGGAGCTGGACGCGGTGGTGGTGGCCCATCCCTTCGAGGAAGGGGGCATCGTCACCCAATCCCTCTACGAGGAGCCCTTCTGTCTGCTGGTGCCGGCCCAGCATCCCTGGGCGGATAAGGAGAACATTGCCCCTTCCCAGCTTTCCGGGGAGGAGTTGCTGGTCCTGGGGCAGGGCAACTGTTTCCGGGATCAGGTGGTGGCGGCCTGCCCCCGTCTCACCGAACCGGGGGGCTTGGAACGGTCCTATGAAGGGGGTTCCCTGGAAACCCTGCGCCTGATGGTGGCCAGCGGTGCCGGGGTGGCCGTATTGCCCGCCTCCGCCGTGGCGGCCAATCCGCCGGACCCGACTCTGGTACGGGTGATCCCCTTTGCCGATCCCGTGCCTTCCCGGCGCATTGTGCTGGCCTGGCGGGTGACCTTCCCCCGTCCCCAGGCCATCGACGCGCTGCGGGCCGCGATTCTCAGGGATTTGCCCCCCGGGGTGCAGGGGCTTTGAGGATGGGGCGGCGGGTTAGGGATTTATATAGTCTTTGACTATCGTTGTTATTTTTTTAATCAATTAGATTAATTATTTTCCCCGGTCTAGTATTCCTTCCATCGAAGTTGTTCCCAACTGCTAACGCAAAGGAGAAACACCATGGCTGACCATACCTCCCCTACCCTGAAAAACCTGGAAGGCGCCTTCGCTGGCGAATCCATGGCCCACATCAAGTACCGCTACTTCGCCAAGATCTGTCGGGCCATGGGGGATGAAGAAACCGCCAAGGTTTTCGAAGCCACTGCCGACCAGGAAGTGATGCATGCTTTCGGTCACCTGGATCTGCTCTATCCGGCCGCCACTTTGAGCCCGGCAAAATGTCTGGAAATGGCCATCGCCGGTGAAACTTACGAATATACGGAAATGTACCCGTCATTTCGTGAGACGGCGGAGCAGGAAGGCCATCATGGCGCCGTTTCCGAGATCGATCAGCAGATTGCCGAATCCAAGGAACATGCGGAGCAGTTTGCCGCCACTTTAGCCAAGGCTGCCAAGCGTTTCGCCGCGTTGGCCCGGGTGGAAGAACGGCATGCCAACCACTACAAAGAGACTTTGGCTAAGGTCAAAGGCTGATTTTTCGAAAATTACCCAAAAATACTGAAGTTTTAACTTTTAAGTTAAAAATTAAATTTAGGAGTTTCATCATGAAAAAATGGCAATGTATCGTTTGCGGTTTCATCTACGACGAAGCCTTGGGGTTACCCGATGAAGGCATCCCGGCGGGGACCAAATGGGAAAATGTGCCGGAAGACTGGTGCTGTCCCGATTGCGGGGTCGGCAAGTCCGATTTTGAAATGGTTGCCCTCTAAAAAAATAGCTAGACCCCAACCCCAACAGAAAACACCCAAAAAAAATTAAGGAGAGTTGCCGTGGAACCCATTGTCATCATCGGCGCCGGGCTGGCGGGCTACGGAGTGGCCCGGGAATTGCGCAAATTGGACAAGGAAGTGTCCCTGGTACTGATTTGTGCAGATTCCGGGGACTTCTACTCCAAGCCCATGCTCTCCAACGCCCTGGCCAATGGCAAAGACGGGGCCAGCCTGGTGAATACCCCGGCCGAGAAAATGGCTGCCCAACTCAATCTCCGGCTCATTTCCGGGGTTCGGGTGCAAGGGATTGACCGGGACCGTCGCCAGGTTTTCTGGGATGGCGGTGAACAGACCTACTCCCGCCTGGTGTTGGCTACCGGGGCCGATCCTATCCGTTTGCCCTTGCAGGGGGATGGGGCGGATTCGGTGCTGTCTGTGAATGACCTGGGGGATTACGTCCGTTTCCGGGAACAGCTGGCCGGTGGTCGCCGGGTGGCGATCTTGGGGGGCGGGCTGATTGGCTGTGAATTTGCCAATGATCTGGTGAAGGGGGGCTATGCCCCGACCATTTACGACCCTTCTCCCCTGCCCTTGGGACGCCTTTTGCCTCCCGGTGTGGCCAGCTTTTTCCGGGACCGTCTAGGGGCCGCAGGGGTGACCTGGCAGCTGGAAGACTCGGTGGCCCGGGTGGAAGGTGGGGCGGGGGCTTATCGCCTCACCACGGCCCAGGGAAAGACCGGAGCAGCGGATGTGGTGCTGTCCGCCGTGGGACTTCGCCCCCGTCTGGACCTGGCCCGGGAAACCGGTTTGGCGGTAAATCGGGGTATTGTGGTGGATCGTTATCTGGCCAGCTCCGATGCGAATATTTTTGCCCTGGGAGACGGGGCGGAGGTAGGCGGCCTGGTGTTGCCCTTCGTCTTGCCCATCATGCAGGCTTCTCGCGCCCTGGCCGCTACCCTGGCCGGGACGCCCACGGCGGTGGCCTATCCGGCCATGCCGGTGGCGGTCAAGACCCCGGCCTGCCCCGTGGTGGTGTGTCCGCCTGCCCCCGGCGCCCAGGGCCGCTGGGAGGAAATCGTGGATACCAATGGCGCCCGGGCCCTGTTCCTGGATGGGGCCGGCGGTGTGCTGGGTTTTGCCCTGGCCGGGGATAGGGTGCAGGAAAAGCAGGCCCTGGCGCTCCAGGTGCCCCCTGTGCTGGTCTAGGATGGGTAAGGGACCGGGCTTTCCCGGTCTCTTGGGTAATAAAAAAGGACCCGTCAGGGCCCTTTTTGTTGGCGGCGGAAAGGGGCTTGCCCCTATTCCGTGGTGTCTGCCGTTTTCTTGGTAGCAGGCTTTTTCCCGGCGGGTTTGGCGGTGCTCTTTTTGGCCCCGGCCTTGGGCTCCCGTTTTTCGAACTCGAAGCCCACCTTGCCGTCCTGCGCCCGGACCAGGAAAGCGGAAAACTTCCGGTGGGTACGGGCGGAGACAAAGTTTTTCAAGAGGTCGGTACGGCCGGTGGTGAGCAGCTTCTGCATTTGTTCCCGTTCCACCGGCTGCTGGAGAATGATTTTGCCGGAGCGGAAGTTGCAGGTCTTGGCCGGGCCCACAGATTTTTCGCAGACGTAGGCCATGCCGTGTTCGTACACGGGGGCGCCGCACTTGGGACAAACTCCCAGGGATTGCTGGTCGGAGAAATCCACCGGTTCTGCCCCGGCTTCGTCCCCCTTGTCCTGGCCGAAATCGAATTCCGGTTCCTTTTTGTCATTCAACTTAATGATGGCATTGAAGGGCCGGCCCATTTTGTTGCGGAAGCCGGTGAGGGGCCCCACCTGGCCCTGGGTCAGCAGGGTTTCGATTTCCCCGGGCTCAAACTGGCGGCCCGCGACAATTTTCCAGAGGCCGTAGTCACAGCCGGAACATTGGAATTTCTTGTAGGTTTCCCGGATCTTGCCGCCGCACTTGGGGCAGGGAGTGGTGAGTTCGCCGAAATCCCCGGGAATGGTGTCGCTGTCGTAACTCTTGGCCCGTTCCACGATGCGCCGGGTCATGTCGGCGATTTCATCCATGAAGTCGTGGCGGGTGAGTTCGCCCCGTTCAATGCGGGCCAGCTGCCATTCCCATTCCCCGGTCAGTTCGGGAGAGGTGAGTTCCGCTACCCCCAGACCGTTGAGTAGGGTCATGAGGGAGAAGGCCTTGGCGGTGGGGATGAGTTCCCGGCCATCCCGGTGGATGTACTGTTCGTTAATCAGGCCTTCGATAATCTGGGCTCGGGTGGCAGGAGTGCCCAAACCCCGACCGCCCATGGCAGCCCGGAGTTCTTCGTCATCCACCATCTTGCCCGCCCCTTCCATGGCGGACAGCAGGGTGGCTTCCGAGTAGCGGGCGGGGGGTTTGGTTTCGTGGGCGGTGACGGCGACTTCTTGGGCTGTCACCGTTTCCTTGGGGGCCACGGGCACCAGATTGCCTTCGTCGCCGGTTTGGCTGTCCCGGCCATAGACGGCCAGCCAGCCTGCTTTCACCAGGATTTTGCCTTCGGTCTTGAAGGATTCCCCTTCAACCTGGGTAATCCGGGTGGTGACCAGGTGTTCCGCCGCAGGGAAAAATACGGCCAGGAAGCGCTTGACCACCATATCGTAGAGCTTTTGCTCCGGTTCGGACAGGTGTTTGGGGGCCTGGGTGGTGGGGATGATGGCAAAGTGGTCCGAAATCTTGGCATTGTTGAAAATGCGCTTGTTGGGGACCACCCAGCCGCCTTTCAAAATCTGGCCGGCGAAGACGCCGTAGCGGTCGGCTACAAAGCTTTCCGTACCCTTGGCCCCGTTGTCCCCTTTGAGCATTTCCAGGGTGGTGCGCACCGTGGCCAGATAGTCTTCCGGCAGGGCCCGGGCATCGGTCCGGGGATAGGTGAGCACCTTGTGTTTTTCGTAAAGGGCTTGGGCCAGGCCCAGGGTGGCCTTGGCGGAAAAGCCGAAGCGGCTGTTGGCTTCCCGTTGCAGGCTGGTCAGGTCATAGAGCAGGGGAGACAGCTGGGTGGAAGGCTTGGCTTCCTCCGTCACCGTGCCCAGCTTGCCTTGGCACTTGGCCTGGAGGGCGTTGGCCTTGGCTTCATCCCAGACCCGGTCGGCCCGGGCGTGTTCATCCTCGGCCTTGCCCTTGAAGCCCGTATCGAACCATTTGCCCAGGTATTCCCCGGCAGCGGCTGCGAAGGTGGCCTCCACTTCCCAATAGGGACGGGCCTTGAATTCCCGGATTTTCCGCTCCCGAGCTACCACCAGGGACAGGGTGGGAGTTTGCACCCGGCCCACGGTGGTCAGGTGGAAACCGCCGCTCTTGGAATTGAAAGCGGTCATGGCCCGGGTACCGTTAATACCCACCAGCCAATCGGATTCGGAACGGCACATGGCGGCATCCGCCAGGCCTTGCATTTCTTCACCCTGACGCAGACGGGCAAAGCCGTCCCGGATGGCGCCCGGGGTCATGGACTGCAGCCACAGCCGTTGTACCGGCTTGGTGGTCTTGGCGTGCCGGGCGATGTAATTGAAGATCAGCTCCCCTTCCCGTCCCGCGTCACAAGCGTTGATGAGGCTATCCACCTCTTTGCGCTTCATCAGCCGGGTTAAGAGCTTGAGCCGGGATTCGGTTTTGGCGATGGGCTTTAGCTCAAAATGGGGGGGAATTACCGGCAGGTTGGCGAAGGACCATTTGCCCCGCTTGACCTCGAATTCCTCCGGCGCTGCCAGCTCCAGCAGGTGGCCGACCGCCGAGGAAAGGACGTAGGCGTCGCTTTCGTAGAAGTCGTCCTGTTTGGTGAAGCCGCCCAAGGCGCGGGCAATGTCCGCGGCGACGGAAGGCTTTTCGGCAATGATCAACTTTTTGCCCATGAAGGCTTTCTCTGGGAAATCCGGTAAAGGTGCGGGGGATGATAAGAGGCGCAAGGCGGCCTTGGCAAGTTGTCAAGGCCGCCAGGGAGATTCGGCGGGGACGGCGGGAGGGGAAAAACGGGCCCAAGCCCTAGTGGAGCAGATCCGGGTCGGCGTCGGAGAGGAGCTCTTCCACGATCAGGGTATCCAGGTCTTTTTCCCGGCTCCACAACACCATGAGCACAATGACTTTGAAGCGGGACAAATCCACCGGTTCTTCTGCCAGGGCCAGGGCCCGGTCGATGACCAATTCCCGCAGTTCGGAACTCAGTACACCGGCATTTTGCAGAAACTGGAGAAAGCCCCGGCAGTCGCTGCCCAGCTTGTGCAGCTCTTCTTCATTGTAGAAGCGAATGGCTTGGGGATCGGCCTGGGGAAAGGCGCGCACAGCCCCCTCCGCCTTGAGGCCAGCCAACCAGCCCAGGGCTTCAGTGATTTCTTCTTCGGTGAATCCGGCGGCGGTGAGTTTGCGGGTCAGAACTTCGGGTTCTGGGCGGGAGCTGAATTCGTAGTAGTTTTCGAACAGGTAAACAAGAATGTCAAACATGGCAGGCTCAGGTGGCAGTGAGACGCTGGAAGCGTCCACCGGGCAAGCTGGCCACTTCTCCGGCCAACTCCATGCGCACGAGGATGGCGTATAGCGCATCGGCCGTCAAGCCGGTGCGCTGCACTAAGGTATCCAGGGAAACTGGGTCAAAACCCAGGGCCTCCAGCACCGGCGCCCCTTCTGGGAAGGCGGGGGGCGGTTCCTGGGGTGGGGTCGAAACGTCATCTTCCTGCTCGGTGGGAAGGGGGGGAACGATGAGTTTTAGTTCTTCCAGCACATCCTGGGCACATTCCACCAGTTTGGCCCCCTGTTTGATCAGCCGGTGGCAGCCCTTGGAGAGGGGGGAATGGATGGAGCCCGGAATGGCGAACACTTCCTTGCCCTGTTCTCCCGTGAGGCGGGCGGTAATGAGAGAGCCGCTTTCCACGGCCCCTTCCACCACCAGACAGCCCAGGGAAAGGCCCGCGATGATGCGGTTGCGGCGGGGGAAGTTGTGGGCCACCGCCGGGGTGCCCAGGGGAAATTCGGAAATCAGGGCGCCCTTTTCCGCCAGGGCAATGGCCAGATCCCGGTTACGGGCAGGATAGATGCGGTCTATGCCCGTGCCGATGACGGCGATGGTGTTGCCGTTTTCCGCCAGGGCGCCCCGGTGGGCCGCCGCGTCGATGCCCAGGGCCATGCCGCTGACGATGGTGAGGCCCTGGCGGGCCAGGGTGGCGGAAAAAGCCCGGGCGTCCTGTTCCCCCTGGGGACTGGCGTTGCGGCTGCCCACCACGGCCAGGGCCGGGGTATTGAGAAGGTTCAGGCGGCCTTTGACGTAGAGCAGACTCGGGGGATCTTCCGTTTGCAGGAGCAGGCGAGGATAGGCGGCGTCCGCCAGGGTGACTAGGTGATTGCCCGGTTGTTCGGCCCAGGCCAGGGCTTGGTCCACGCCCTCCTGATTATCCGTATCCAGGAGCAGGTCGGCCTTGTTGCCGATGTGTTGGCGCAGGGTACTACGAGGGGTGGCGAAGAGGATGTGGGGCAGGCCGAATTGGCCCAGCAGCTGGCGTTGGGTCTGGGGCCCGACCCCGGGAATCAGGGTCAGGCGCAGCCAGGCGGCCAGTGCTTCCCGGTCTTGCATCAGGGGGTTTTCACCTGATCTTGGATGGCCAGGGGATGTTCCGCTTCCATGACTAGGCCGTAGGACACCTTGTCGAAGACCCGGAAAATGAAGACCAAGCCATAACGTTCCGCAGGAATGTAGACCGTTTCCTTTTTATCCTGCTCATTACGTTGGACGAAGCTCTTGGAATCGCTGTAGATGGCCAGCACATGGCCCACTTCCAGCCCTTCCCGGGCGCCCTTGCTGAGGGTGACCACGGAGCCCCGGCCACCGGTGCTGACGCCCCCGTAGACGGAGAGAATGCGGCCTTCCACAAAGCTATCCGGCTTGTGGGGAATGTAGTCCACCAGGGGCGGCTTTTCCGCCGGCAGCATACGGTCAAATTTGCTGATTTCCTGGACCGCGGTGGTGATTTCCATGAGGGCCGGCTCGCCGGGCCGGAGCAGCCGGGCGGTGCCCAGGTGGAAGGCTTCGTAGCCCAGCACTTCCTTGGTATCCGGATCCACCAGGGCTTTGCCCGGGCGGTAGATTTCCCAGTTTTCCCCGTCGCTGCGCACATTGGTGACGTAGGCCTTGTCCCCTGCCCCCAGATTGACCCGGTTTTCTTGGGGGGCCACGATGCGACCGGAATCATCCATGGATTTGTTATCCACCACCAGGGGACGGGTCAGATAGGGCTCGATGTCCTTGGGGGGAATGGCGGGAATTTCGTCCGCTTCTTTTTCCGTGTATTCCTTGGGTTCCAGCTTCACGGTGCCGGAGCGGTAGCCTTTATAGGGATGGGCGACCTTGAGTTGGAGACGGCCGTCCGCACCCCGGACCAACACCACCATATCTCCCGGATAGATGCGGTTGGGATTGTGAATGGTGCCCTTATTGAGGTGCCAGATTTCCGGCCAACGCCAGGGTTCCTTGATGAATTTCCCGGCGATACCCCACAGGGTGTCCCCCTTTACCACCACGTAATGGTCCGGTGCTCCATCTGCCAGGGGTACGTCCCCTGGGACGGCCTGGGCCTGGGTGACGGCGACGCTGAAGGCCAGGGTGGCTATAATGCGAGCAAGGCGGCTGCCCCACCGGGTACCTGGAGCGGGGAACGGGGTCCGAAACATAGGCTTATCCTCGATTATTCGGAACGGGGGGTTAGCCTTGTGGTCTCAAGGGATGAATTGGATCTGGCTTGAGGAAACAAGGGCAAGGGCTCCGAAGCTAGAGATTCTCTTTAAATTCTGCATGTAATACGTTATTCGGGCAAGCATTTTATGGCTTTACTTCCCATTCTGCGCTATCCGGATGTCCGCTTGAAAAAGCTGGCGGCACCGGTGGATAAAATTGACGATGACATCCGTACCCTGGCCGGGAATATGGCGGAAACCATGTACGAGGCGCCCGGGGTGGGCTTGGCTGCCACCCAGGTGGACGTGCATAAGCAATTGATTGTCATCGATGTTTCTGAAACAAAGGACCAGCTCCTGGTGCTGATCAATCCCCAAATCCTGGATGAGGAAGGGTTGATCCTGGGAGAAGAAGGCTGTCTTTCCGTTCCCGGCATCTACGACAAGGTGGAACGGGCGGAAAAGGTGACCGTGCGCTTCCAGGATTTGAGTGGAAAAATCCAAACCCTGAAGGCGGAAGGTTTGCTGGCGGTGTGCATCCAGCATGAAATCGACCACTTGAAGGGCAAGGTTTTTGTGGACTACCTGTCTATGCTCAAGCAGAACCGCATCAAGACCAAGCTAGCCAAGCAGTCCCGCATTACGGCTTAACCCCTCCCCTCTTCCTTTGGATGCTGCATGAAGATTGTCTTTGCCGGTACCCCGGATTTCGCCGCCACGGCCCTGGCCGCTCTTTACCAGGCCGGTCACAAGATTTCCCTGGTGCTCAGCCAGCCAGATCGGCCCGCAGGGCGGGGGATGAGTCTGCAAGCCTCGCCAGTTAAGCGTTTGGCCCTGGAACAGGGCACCCAGGTTTTCCAGCCCCTCAGCCTTAAGGAAGAAGCAGCCCAGGCCCGGCTGCGTCAGGAAGCGCCGGATGTGATGGTGGTGGCTGCCTATGGTTTGCTACTGCCCCAGACCGTGCTGGATATTCCCCGGTTGGGCTGTCTCAATATCCACGCCTCTCTGCTACCCCGTTGGCGGGGGGCGGCTCCTATTCACCGGGCCATCCTGGCCGGGGATCGGGAAAGCGGTGTGTGCATTATGAAAATGGAAGCCGGACTGGATACGGGCCCCGTTTTGTTGCGTCGGGCCGTCCCCATTCTGGAGACGGATACCACTGCCCTACTCCACGACCGTTTGGCCCTATTGGGAGGGGAACTCATTGTGGAAGCCTTGGCTGGCTTGGAGGCTGGCAAGCTGATTGCCCAGCCCCAGGAAGAAGCGGGGGCGGTTTACGCCGCCAAGCTGAGCAAGGGGGAAGCCCCCTTGGATTGGCGTCAATCTGCCCAAGCCATTAGCCGTCAGGTGCGGGCGTTTAATCCCTTCCCCGGCGCCACCGCCAATCTGGGCGGAAATGTGCTGAAAATCTGGAACGGGGTGGCGGAAGCCGGAGAAGGAAGCCCGGGGCAGATTTTAGCCGTGACCCGTCAGGGGATTCGGGTGGCCTGCGGCCAAGGGACTTTTGTCATCCAAGAATTGCAGAAGGCAGGGGGAAAGCGCCTTCCTGTGGCCCAGTTCCTGGCTGGGCATCCGGTGCAGGTGGGGCAGGAATTTTCCTTACCTGAGGGCTGAGATAGGAACCAGCAAAAAAGGGTGGGTGTTTCACGTGAAACACCCACCCTTTTTTATTGTGGAAAATCCCTATTCCTCAGTTGCTGGCGAAGCAGCGCTCCCAGCCGCTTCCCTGCTTTACAGAGTTGCAGCGCGGCTACCCGTTGGGCTTGGCTGGCATAGGCGGGGGAAAGAACAACTGGGGGCGTTAGGGGCAAGCCCCCGTAGGCGACAGTTTTGGCTAGGTCTTGGCTTTCTTGCAGCCAGCGAGTCGGAGACTGCTTTCCTTCGGAAAGGGTGCATCCCTGAGCCAGCTCTTCTGCTCGATGGGCCAGGGCAGTCCCCCGTAAGCCTTTGGGGCCGGGGAGTTCATCCCAATAGGCGTGGAGATTGGCGTCCTTGCCAGCGGTGGCTTCGCCCCTTAGGGTCAGGCCGTTGCCGCCCCGATCGGATTGGCCGGAGGGGAGGTCTCGGCTCCAGGCGTGCAAGGGTTGATGGGCGTCCCCGACCAGATGCTCCAGCCAGACCAGGGCTAGGGGTGCCCTATTCCCTTGGGCGCTGAGTTGCCCGGGTAGAGTGGCTAAGGCCAAGGCTAATTGGCCCGCCTCTGCTCCGGAACGGGCGCCATCCTGAAAGTGCCATTGGGGATGGGATTCCAGCTCTCCAGCTTCCGTGAAGGGGGGAATTGAATCCTCAGATGGGGAGTCTTGGTGCTGACGCCGGATATCGTCCGCCCAGGTGGCGGCTTCCACAAAGGCTACATAGGAAGGAGTGGCGCCCAGGTAGGCGGCGCGGTGTTTGATCCAGCGAAAATAATCCGGGTGGCGTTGCAACAGCTTTCCCAGGATCGTCTGTTCCTTCGGGCTAAGTTGTTGCCAAGCGATGTGGGCGATGAGCCGATGGCCGGTGCCATTCCAAGCCCAGGCGGAAAAGGAAAAGCCCAGCGCCAGAAGGGCCAGTCCGGCCCTTTTGGAAAAGGAGCGACCGCCCATTCCCTGGGCCCCTCCCATCAGCGATCCAGGTCGATGTCCGCGTGGGACAGGGGGTCTTCCAAAGGCTCCAGGTGGGTCATGACGTTGGCGCCAGGCACCGCCTCCCGAATTCCCGCTTCCACTTCTTCCGCCAGGGCGTGGGCTTTTTGCACGGTCCATCGGCCAGGCACTAGGACGTGGAGGGTGACGAAGGCTCGGGTGCCCGCCTGCCGGCTGCGTACCGCGTGGAAGCCGATCCCCTGTTGCCGATAGTGATCCAGTAGGGCGTCCACCGCCGCTTGCCGGGCGGGAGGCAGGGCTTCATCCATCAAGCCGGAAGCGGAGCGATGCACCAGCTCCCACCCCGTGGCCAGGATATGCACGGCCACCACCAGGGCCAACAGGGGGTCGAGCCAGAGCCAGCCCGTGAGGGCTACAGCGCCCACCCCGGCGATAACGCCAACGGAGGTCCAGACGTCGGTCATGAGGTGGCGTCCGTCCGCTTCCAGGGCGATGGAGCCCCGGGACTTACCCGCCCGCAGCAGCACCTGGGCGGTGAAAAAATTGACCAGGGAGGCGAGCAAGGAAATTCCCAGGCCCAGACTGACCTGCTCCAGGGGCTGGGGATGGAGCAGACGGAGTACGGCGGTGACGCCGATGCCCCCGGCGGCGGCCAGAATCAGCAGGCCTTCAAAGCCGCTGGCGAAATATTCCGCCTTGGTGTGGCCGTAGGCGTGGTTTTCATCGGGCGGCAGTGCGGCCAGGCCCAGCATCCACAGGGCCATGACGGCCCCTGCTAGGTTGACGAAGGATTCCAGGGCGTCAGACAGCAGGCCCACGGAATCGGTGAGCCACCAGGCCGCTCCCTTGAGCAGAATGGTGGCCACAGCGGCGGCGATGGAGAGCCAGGCGTAACGGGTCAAAGGCTTGGAGTTCATGGGGCGAATTATCCCCTAAAAATGGGCCACGCTCGGCCATGCTAAACTGTGCGGCCCAACTTTCCTTCCTGGCTCCCCGTGTCCGCCCATCTTCCTCCCCTCCCCCGGGATTCCATGGCTTTGGCTTTGTATCTGGCTGCCGGTCTGGTCAATCAGGTCCGTCAGGGCCGCAGCCTGACCGATGCCCTGGCGGCAGAGCAGCGTTTGGACACGGCCATGCGGGCCCAGCTCCAGGATTTGTGCTTTGGCTGCCTGCGCCGCTACGGCTGGGGGGAAGGCCTGCTGGCCCAACTGCTGCGCCAGCCGTTGCAGGATGGGGAATTGCACTGCCTGCTGCTGGTGGCCCTGTATCGCCTGGAAAGCCGCAGCGATATTGGCTTTACGGTGGTGGATCAGGCGGTGGAAGCGGCCACCTATCTGGCGGGCGGAAAATTCAAGGGCCTGGTCAATGGGGTGCTGCGCAACTATCTGCGTCGCCGGGAGGCCCTTCTGCAAGGCCTGGCTGGCAATCAGGAGGCGGCGACTTGGCTGCCCCAATGGTGGCGGGAAAAGTTGGTACAAGCTTACCCGGACCAGTGGCTAGCAGTGGTGGAGGCCTGCCGTCTTCCCCCGCCCATGACCCTGCGGGTCAATACCCGGCACATCGGCCGGGACGACTATCTGGCGCTATTGCAGGAGCAGGGGCTGGCGGCGACCCCTCTGGGGAAGGTGGGGCTGCGCCTGGAAAAGCCGGTGGCGGTCGCCGCCCTGCCCCACTTTGGTGACGGCTGGGTGTCCGTTCAGGATGGGGGCGCCCAGCGGGCCGCTACCTATCTGGATCTGGCGGCGGGCCAGGGTGTTCTGGATGCCTGTGCGGCGCCGGGAGGAAAGTCCGCCCATATCCTGGAAACAGCGCGGGTGGATTTGCTCTGCCTGGACATTGCGCCGGCCCGCTGCCAGCGTATCGGAGAAAATCTCCAGCGTCTGGGCCTGACTGGCGCCCAGGTCAAGGTGGGTGACGGGGCGGATCCTGCTGGTTGGTGGGATGGCCGCCCCTTTGACCGGATTCTGGCGGATGTGCCCTGCTCCGCTTCCGGCGTGGTGCGGCGCCACCCGGACATCAAATGGCTGCGCCGTTCCCGGGATATCCCCAAGCTGGTCAAGCTGCAGCGCCAGATTCTGGAAGCTTTGTGGTCCTGTCTGGCGCCGGGAGGTAAACTCCTCTACGCAACCTGCTCCCTGTTCCCCGAAGAAAACACCCGCCAGATTGCCGCCTTTGTGGCCCGTCATCCGGACGCCCTCCGGGTGCCGCTCCCGGGCGAAGCCGGAGGCGTGACAGAAATCCAATTGCTGCCCCAGGCGGATGGGGAAGGTCATGATGGCTTCTACTATGCGCTGCTGCAAAAACGTCCTTAATCCCCTATTGGTCTTGCTCCTCCTGGTGTGGCTGCCCTTTGCGGCAGCTGCCGACGTGGAGGTACGCAATCCCAGTCTGACTCCAACGGATGACGGCTATACCCTCTCCGCCGATTTCAATATCGACTTCAATAATCGTCTGGAAGAGGCGGTGGATCGGGGGGTGGTGCTGTATTTTGTGGTGGAATTCGAATTGAACCGCCACCGCTGGTATTGGCTGGATGACAAGGTGGCGAGCCGGACCCTGACCTATCGCTTGTCCTACAACGCCCTGACCCGCCTTTATCGGCTTTCCAACGGGGCCCTGCACCAGAATTTCACGACCCTGGAATCGGCCTTGCGCCTGCTCTCCCGGCTGCGCAACTGGACGGTGTTGGAGCGGGGCAGCAGCGGCTTGGTCTATGGCCAGCCCTATCAGGCTTCGGTGCGCTTCCGTCTGGATACCAGCCAGTTGCCCAAACCCTTCCAGCTGACCGCCTTGGCCTATCGGGAATGGAATCTGGGTTCGGACTGGGCTCGCTGGAACTTTATCCCCGAACCCCGGGAGGCTCGCTAGGATGAAGGCCCTGGTCGTGGTGGCAGCGGCCGTGGGGACCATCCTCCTGTTCCTCCTGGCCAGTGCCAGCGCCAATACTTCCCTCTTCGCCCAGCATTACCCCTGGCTCCTCGGCCTCAATGCCCTCATGGCCCTGGCCCTGGCTGGGTTGGTGGCCTGGCAGCTGCGCAGCCTGTGGCGGGAATACCGGGCCAAGGTTTTCGGCTCCCGCCTGAAACTCCGGCTGCTGGTGATGTTCGCCCTCATGGGGGTATTGCCCGGGGTGGTGATTTACGGGGTATCGGTCCAGTTTGTCACCAAGAGTATTGAATCCTGGTTTGACGTGCGGGTGGAAAAGGCCCTGGAATCCGGGCTGAACCTGGGTCGCAGTACCCTGGATACCCTGCTCTCCGACCTCACGGAAAAAGGCCATCACATGGCCGGAGAGCTGGCCGGTCATCCGGACATGGCCCGTCATCTCTTGCTCAACCGGTTGCGGGATCAGTCCGGGGTGGACTCGGCGGCCCTTTTCTCCTTGTCCGGTCAGGTGGTGGCCAACGCCAACGCCAGCTACTCCAGCTTTATTCCCCTCCTCCCCAGCGTGGCCCAGCTCAAGCAGGCCCGGCTGGCTCCCCGGGGTATTAGTACCATTGAGGGGGAAGCGGGCAAGGACATGGTGCTCCGGGTGTTGGTGCCCCTGCCCATTTTTAGCTTGCAGGAAGAGCCCCGCATCCTCCAGCTGACCCAGCCCGTCCCCCCCACCATCGCCCAGAATGCGGAGGCGGTGCAGGACGTGTACCGGGACTATCAGGAGCTGTCCCTGGCCCGTCAGGGCCTGACCCAGATCTATGCCCTGACCCTCACCCTGACCCTGCTCCTGGCCCTGTTTACCGCCATTGCCGTGGCCTATGTGCTGGCCCGACGCCTCTCCGCGCCTCTCTCCATATTGGCGGAGGGCACCCAGGCCGTGGCGGCTGGGGACTTTACCCCCCGTCAGGCCATCTACAGCCGGGATGAGCTGGGGGTGCTGACCCAGTCCTTTAATCAGATGACCCGCCAGCTGGACGACGCCCGGCGGGAAACGGAACGGCACCGCTCCGAGCTGGAATCGGCCCGGGCCTACCTGGAAGAAATTCTCGCCAACCTGTCCGCCGGAGTGTTGGCCTTTGATCGGCGCTTCGTGCTGCGGGCCTTGAACCAGAGCGCATCCGCCATCCTGGGTGACGATTTTGTCGGCCTCCTGGGGGACCCGGTGGAAGCTTGGCCCCGCCAGTCCGTGCTGGGCAGGGCCATCCGGGACGGCTTTGCGGAGCATAAGGAAGAGGAATGGCAGTCCCAGATTGAATTGGAGCGGGACGGGGGCGCGCCCCAGGTGCTGCTGGTACGGGGCTCCTCCCTGCCGGAAGCCAGTGGCGGTGGCTACGTGGTGGTCTTTGACGACGTTACCCAGCTCATTGCCGCCCAGCGTAGCGCCGCCTGGGGGGAAGTGGCCCGGCGGCTGGCCCACGAAATCAAGAACCCCCTCACCCCCATTCAACTTTCTGCCGAACGCCTGCAAATGAAGCTGGCGGATCGTCTGGAAGGGGGGGAAGCGGATATGCTGCAACGCTCCACCCAGACCATCATCAACCAGGTCCAGGCCATGAAGCACATGGTGGACGATTTCCGGGATTACGCCCGGATGCCGCCGCCCCAACTGGCCCCCTTGGATTTGAACGCCCTGGTGCGGGAGGTTCTGGGCCTCTACGAAACCTCCTCCGCCCAGCTGCGGGTCCGGCTGGGGGACAACCTGCCCCCGGTGCGGGGGGACGGTACCCAGCTGCGCCAAATTATCCACAATCTCTTGCGCAACGCGGAGGATGCCCTGACGGATAGCCCGGCGGCCATCATTGATCTGACCACCGCCCTGGCCGGACGCTCGGTCCAACTCACCGTGGGGGACAACGGCCCCGGCTTCCCCCAGGAAATCCTCGCCCGGGCCTTTGAGCCCTATGTCACCACCAAGCCCCGGGGCACCGGGCTGGGTCTGGCCATTGTCCGCAAAATTGTGGACGAGCACGGGGGCACCATTCACATCACCAACAAACCTGGACTTTCAACCGGTCAGGTGGCCGGGGCGGAAATCACCATCCGCCTGCCCATCGCCGGGGAGGACACGCATGGCACAGATACTGGTCGTTGACGACGAAATCGGCATCCGGGAACTGCTTTCCGAAATTCTTGCCGACGAGGGCCATACGACCTGGCTGGCAGAAAATGCCGCCGCTGCCCGTCGGCTGCGGGCGGAAAAACGCCCGGATCTGGTCCTGCTGGATATCTGGATGCCGGATACGGACGGTATTTCCCTGCTCAAGGAATGGGGCGCCGCCGGGCTTTTGACCATGCCGGTGGTCATGATGTCCGGCCATGGCACCATAGATACGGCGGTGGAAGCCACCCGCCTGGGGGCGGTGGATTTTCTGGAAAAGCCCATTGCCCTGCAAAAGCTCCTGGCCACGGTGAAAAAGGCCCTCAAGTACGATCCCCAGGCCCAGAAGCCGCCCCTGACCCTGGACGCCTTTGCCCGCTCGCCCCTGCTCAAGGATCTGAAAAAGCGCCTGGACCAGGCCGCCAAGGGCAGCGCCATCTTGCACCTCAAGGGGGGTAGTGGCGCCATTGCGGAAATCTGCGCCCGTACCCTTCAGGTGCCCCATTCTCCCTGGCTGGACTTGGCGGCGGA
Source organism: Rhodocyclaceae bacterium (assembly GCA_041907765.1). Taxonomy (GTDB): domain Bacteria; phylum Pseudomonadota; class Gammaproteobacteria; order Burkholderiales; family Rhodocyclaceae; genus Azospira. Next base: position 33,976 of record JAYRGQ010000006.1, read on the forward strand.
ATCCGGTCCCCTGACCCAGGAACGCTTACAGGCATCCGCCGGGGGGGTGGTGTTTGTGGGGGACTTGGCGGCCCTGGGGCGGATGCAGCAGATGAATCTGGTCTATGCCCTGGAGCGCCTGGAAAAACATCGCCTGCTCCTGGTTACCGCCTGCACCAAGCCCCTCACGGCCCTCAAGGAAGGGGGCTGGGACGAGGACCTGCTTTCCCGCCTGGGGGCGGTGTGGCTGGCCCTGCCCCAGTTGGCCAACCACGGGGATGAGGTGCCGGAAATCGCCAGTCTGCTCCTGGGCCATCTGGTGGAACGGGGGGATGTGCCCACCCGGCGCTTTTCCAGCGGTGCCCTCAACGCCCTGCGGATGCACCGCTGGCACGGGGATGGCTGGAGCGAGTTGCAGGCCACGGTGCGTAATCTGGCCCTGACCGCCCTGGAAGAAGAGATCAGCGCCGAGGATGTGGCCCATCTCCTGCACAGCGAGGCGGAAAGCGAAGCGGGGCAACAGCCCCTGCTGCCCCTCCTGGACCAACCCCTGCGGGAAGCCCGGGATGCTTTTGAAAAGCTCTATTTTGAATACCTGCTCAAGCAAACCGGGGGCAATATGACCCGGGTGGCGGAAAAGTCCGGTCTGGAGCGCACCCACCTCTACCGCAAGTTAAAGCAACTGGGGGTGGCCACGGGCCGCAAAGGGGAAGAGGCCTGAGGGGCCCCTTTCCCCCAATTCCCTGTCCTGGGGCCGCCTCGGCGGGGCGGGGCCTTCCGGGAAAATGGCGGGGGGCGCGGGAATAGCGGATAATTCCCGTTTTTCTCCGGCGGAGCCCGACGTGACCCGACCCCGCAACGACAACTTTCTCCGTGCCCTCCTCAAAGAACCCACCGACTACACCCCGGTGTGGTTGATGCGCCAAGCCGGGCGTTACCTTCCCGAATACTGTGAGACCCGCAAGCGGGCCGGCAGCTTCCTGGATCTCTGCAAAAATCCGGACCTGGCCTGCGAGGTAACCCTCCAACCCCTGGCCCGCTACGATCTGGATGCGGCCATCCTTTTCTCTGACATCCTCACCGTGCCCGACGCCATGGGCCTGGGCCTCTACTTTGCCGAAGGGGAAGGGCCCAAGTTCGAGTCTCCCCTGCGCAATGAGTGGGAAATCCGCTCCCTGCGGGTGCCCGATCCCCACCAGCATCTCGGCTATGTGATGGACGCGGTGGCGGAAATTCGCCGGGCCCTGGACAACAGCGTTCCCCTCATCGGTTTTTCCGGCAGTCCCTATACCCTGGCCTGCTACATGGTGGAAGGTGGCTCCTCCAGCGATTACCGCCAGATCAAGACCATGCTTTACTCCCGGCCGGAGCTGCTGCACCACATTCTGGATGTGACCGCCCGGGCGGTGACCGATTACCTGAATGCCCAGATCGAGTCCGGCGCCCAGGCGGTGATGATTTTCGACTCCTGGGGGGGCAGCCTTTCCGCCGCCGCCTACAAGGAGTTTTCCCTGGCCTACATGGAACGCATCCTGGCCGGCCTAATCAAGGAGCGGGACGGGGAACGAATCCCGGCCATCGTCTTTACCAAGGGCGGCGGGCTCTGGCTGGAAGACATTGCCGCCAGCGGCTGCCAGGGGGTGGGGCTGGATTGGACCATGGACATCGGGGAGGCTCGGCGTCGGGTGGGGGATCGGGTGGCCCTGCAAGGCAATCTGGACCCCAGCGTCCTCTTTGCCACCCCGGAAGTGGTGGCGGCGGAAACCCGCAAGGTGCTGGACGCCTTCGGCCCGGGCAATACGGGCCACGTGTTCAACCTGGGCCACGGCATTTCCCAATTCACCCCGCCGGACAACGTGAGCGCCCTGGTCCAGACGGTGCACGGCTACACCCGCTCCCCCGCCTGAGCCGGGTGGGAACCGGGGCGAGCCCAAAGCTCCCCCGGTTGTCCCAAGACTTATGCACAGTTTTCCCCACCTGATACAAAGCGTCACAATTCATTGTAGAGAATTAAGAGTCTTAAATAAGCTAATGATTTACATGAATAAATGTGAGTTTTTGACGTCCGGTGAGGCTAGGCGGAAGGTGTTATCCCCCGGGGAAGAAACCGGGAAGGCAAAAAAACTCACAAAGTTATCCACAGCCTGTGTGGGGAAAAAACCGGGCCTGGCCTGGGAGGCCCAACAGGGGCCGATCTCCCCCTGGGGTGGGGTGTGGGGTAACGGGGGTCCCCTCTGCCGGGCCTCCCGGGCCGGGGGGAACCTGCCCTCCCCCGCCTGGGCACGGAGCTAAGCCGCCATGGCTGTGGTGCGAGTCGCCCTGGATGTTCCCCTGTATCGCCAATTCGATTACCTGGCCCCGGATGGGGTACCCGGGGATGTGGGGCGCCGGGTGCGGGTGCCCTTTGGGCACCGGGAAAAGATTGGCATCATCACGGAGGTGTTGGATCAGGGAGAGCTACCGGCGGACCAGTTGAAGCCGGTGGATGAAATTCTCCGGGATTTGCCTCCCCTGCCCCCGGATTGGCTGCGTCTCTGCGGTTTTTGCGCTGCCTATTACCACGTGCCCCTGGGGGAAGCCATGCTGGCTGCCATGCCCGTGGGCCTGCGCCGCCCCCATCCCCCCAAGGCCCGGGCCGTGCGGGCCAGTGCCAAGGTCCCCCCCGGGCCCCTGCCGCCGGAACTTACCCCGGGCCAGGCCCAGGCGGTGGAAGCCGTGCTGGGCGCCGGTCCGGGCTTCCATCCTTTTCTCCTCTACGGCATCACCGGTTCGGGCAAGACCGAGGTTTATCTGCGCCTGGTGGCCCGGGCCCTGGCGGAAGGGCGGCAAGCCCTGGTGCTGGTGCCGGAAATCAATCTCACCCCCCAGCTGGAAGCCCGCTTCCGGGGTCGTTTTCCCGAGGTGGGCCTGGTGGCCCTCCATAGCGAACTGGGAGAAGCGGCCCGCACCCGGCATTGGAAGGCGGCCTTCGACGGCAGCGCCCGCATTGTGCTGGGCACCCGACTGGCGGTTTTCACCCCCCTGCCGGATCTGGGCCTGATTGTGGTGGATGAGGAGCACGACGCCTCCTTCAAACAACAGGATGGGATGCGCTATTCCGCCCGGGACGTGGCCGTATTCCGGGCCCGGGAGCGCAATGTGCCCATTGTGCTGGGGTCCGCCACCCCGGCCCTGGAATCCTGGGCCAACGCCATCGGGGAAGGCAACAAACATCCTTACACCCTGCTCACCCTGGGGGATCGGGCCGTAGCCAACGCCCAGCTGCCCACGGTGCGTCTGGTGGATACCCGCAAGGAAAAGCTCCAGGACGGCCTCTCCCAGGCCCTCTGGCAGGCCCTGGAACAACGCCTGGAGCGGGGCGAACAAAGCCTGGTGTTCCTCAACCGGCGGGGCTATGCCCCGGTGCTGGCCTGCCCCGCCTGCGGCTGGATTTCCCGCTGCCGCCGCTGTGCCGCCAATCTGGTGCTGCACCTGGCGGATCGGCGCCTGCGCTGTCACCACTGCGGCTTTGAGACCCCTATTCCCCGGGCCTGCCCTACCTGCGGCAATCAGGACATCCATCCCTTTGGCCGGGGCACCCAGCGTTTGGAAGAAGCCCTGGCGGAACGATTTCCCCAGGCCCGCATTCTGCGGGTGGATCGGGATTCGGCCCGTTCCCGCAAGCAGTGGGAAGGCCTGCTGGCCCAGATTCACAGCACGGATCCGGAGACCCGGGCGGATATCCTGGTGGGCACCCAGATGCTGGCCAAGGGCCACGATTTTCCCCGCCTCACCCTGGTGGGGGTGGTGGGGGCGGACGCGGCCCTCTTCGCCGCCGACTGGCGGGCCCCGGAGCGGCTGTTCGCCCAGCTCATGCAAGTGGGGGGCCGGGCCGGTCGGGCCGAATTGCCCGGAGAGGTGCTGATTCAGACCGAGCAGCCCGGCCACGCCCTGTACGGCGCCCTGGTGCAGCACGATTACCCGGCCTTTGCCGCTTCCCAGCTGGAAGAACGGCGCCAGGCGGGCTTTCCCCCCTTCGCTTTCCAGGCCATGCTGCGGGCCGAGGCGCCGGATATGGGGGACGCCCTCAAATTCCTGGGGGAAGCCCGGGCCCGGGGCGTGGCCTTGGATCAGGGCCGGGCAGTGGCCCTTTACGACCCGGTGCCCATGCGCATGGCCCGGCTGGCCAATCTGGAGCGGGGCCAGCTGCTGGCCGAATCCATGGTCCGTCCCGCCCTCCAGGCCTTTCTTTCCGCCTGGGTGCCGGAAATTGCCGCCATCAAGTCCCCTTCCCACCTGCGCTGGCACTTGGAAGTGGATCCCCTGGAGTTTTAGACGGGTGCCTGGGCGGGGCGTGGGCCTGCCCGTGGGGGGGCAGAGCGCCTTTGGCTGGCCGGATCAGCCCCGTCAGACGGTCTTTTCCCCAAAGCCCATGGGGAGCGCCCAGCCTAGGCCGATCTCCCCTATTCCCGCGCTAGATTGCCCGCCCCTAGCCATTCTCCGCCTGGCGGCCCAGCCAATCCGCCCGCTGCCTCAGGCGCCGGGCCACGTCCCCTGCCAGCCCCGGCCACCGGGCCGCTGCCTCCAGGGCCCCTATAGACGGGCGATGGCGCCCCATGAGTTCCGCCAGGGCGGTGAGGGTGGCGCCGGGATTGGGTCGGGCCACCAGGGTCAGCCGCCCTTGGGCCGGCGCCCGACCTTCCCGGAGCACCCGGAAATACCAGCCCGTCAGGCCCTGCTCCGCCACGTAGGCGGCCACCCCTTCCTGTTCCAGCCGGGCGTCGATTTTCCAGCAGGGACGGCGGGGCTGGCTCAACTCCAGCAGGGCCTCGCCCCAGGCGTAGCGGTCCCCGATGCAGACCGCTTCCTGGGCGCCCCCTTCCGTGCTCCGATTTTCCCCCAGCACTCCAGGCACCAGGCGGGTGGCCAGATGGGGAAAGGCGGCCGCCAGGGCCCGATAGTTTTCCCGGGGAAAGAGGTGGATGGCCTTGTCCGGCCCCCCATGAACCCGCTGATCCGCCTGATGGTCCCCCAGGAGGCCCAGGGGGGTGACGGTCACCGGATCGGCCCGGAGGGTCTTGTAGATGCCGCTGGGACGGCCGTCGGGCAAGGTGCCCGGACCGCCCCCATAGACGGCGAGGAGGGCCAGGCTGAAATCAGGGGCGGCCAAGGTCGGGCTCCTGGGGCCAGAGCCAGGCGGCACCCCGGACGCCGGAAGAATCCCCGTGCCGGTTGGGCAGGAGCCGGGTGCCCACCGTATCGGAAAAAACGTAGGGGCCCCACAGCCGGGGTACGGCCCGGTAAAGCCGGGTAAGGTTGGAAAGGCCGCCCCCCAGGACAATCACCTCCGGGTCCAGCACATTGATCACCGTGGCCAGGCTGCGGGCCAGACGGGCCTCGTAGCGGCTCAGGGCAGCCTCCGCCAGGGGGTCTCCGGCAGCGGCCCGGGCCGCCAGGGTGGCGCCGTCTCTCACCGTGGCGTCGGCCCCGGGCTGGCGGCCGTAATCCGCCAGCAGGCCCGGACCGGACAGATAGGTTTCAATGCAGCCCCGGCGGCCGCAATAGCAGGTGGGCGGGGGCAAATCCTCCGCCTCCGGGCTGGGCAGGGGGTTATGGCCCCACTCCCCGGCGATGGCGTTGGCTCCCACCAGCACCCGACCCTGGAGCACGATGCCCCCGCCCACCCCGGTGCCCAGGATGACCCCGAAAACGCTGGCGGCCCCCTGCCCTGCCCCGTCCACCGCTTCGGAGAGGGCAAAGCAATTGGCGTCGTTGGCCAGACGCACCGGGCGATCCAGGGCCTCTTCCAGGTCCCGGCCCAGGGCGTGACCGATGAGGCAGGTGGAATTGGCGTTCTTCACCCGTCCGTCCGCCAGGGATTCGGCCCCGGGAATGCCTATCCCCACCGAGCCTACCTGGCCCAGGGCGGCTTCCGTTTCCCGCACCAGCCCCACCAGGGCGGCCAGGGTGGCCGGATAGTCCCCCGCTGGGGTAGGCACTCGGCGGCGTAGGAGTTCCCGGCCCTGGTGGTCCAGAGCCAGAATTTCGATTTTGGTGCCGCCAAGGTCAATGCCGATGCGCATGGGAATAGGGAAAAACACGGGACAGCCGCCAGTGTAGGGGAAAAGAAAAAGCCCCGCAGGGCGGGGCTTTGGTGGGGAGGAAATCCCGAGGCTTACATCTGGCCTTCCCGCAGGTAGCGCAGGTGCCAGGACAGGGCTTCTTCCAGCAGGTGGGGGGTTTGCTTGCCCGGGGAATGGTCCAGGGAGCGCTTGTAGTAGTCCATCAAGGCGGGCTTGAAATGGGGGTGGGCGCAGTTTTCGATGACCACCTTGGCCCGTTGCTTGGGGGACAGACCGCGCAGGTCGGCCAGACCCTGTTCGGTGACGATCACCTGGACGTCGTGTTCCGTGTGGTCCACGTGGGAGACCATGGGCACGATGCAGGAGATTTCTCCGCCCTTGGCTTGGGACGGGGTCATGAAGAAGGACAGGAAGGCGTTCCGGGCGAAGTCGCCGGAGCCGCCGATGCCGTTCATGATCTTGGTGCCCATGACGTGGGTGGAATTGACGTTGCCGTAGATGTCCGCTTCGATCATGCCGTTCATGGCAATGACCCCCAGGCGGCGGATGACTTCCGGGTGATTGGAAATTTCCTGGGGCCGCAGAATGATGTTGTGCTTGAACCGGTCCAGATCGGAATTGAGTTCCGTGAGGGCGCTGGGGGACAGGGAGAAGGCGGTGGCGGAGGCGGTGGTCATGCGGCCGGACTTGATCATTTCCAGCATGCCGTCCTGCAACACTTCCGTGTAGGCCGTCAGGTTTTCGAAGGGGCCCGCGTTGAGGCCGGCCATTACCGCGTTGGCGATATTGCCCACCCCGGATTGGAGGGGCAGCAGATTCTTGGGCAGGCGGCCCTTGGCCACTTCGTGCTCCAGGAATTCCATGATGTGCCCAGCGATTTTGCGGGAATTCTCATCCGGGGCGGAGAAGGCGGAATTCCGGTCCGTCTGGTGGGTTTCCACGATGGCGATGATCTTGTTGGGATCTACGCGGAAATAGGGTTCCCCGATCCGGTCATCGGATTTGATAATGGGAATGGGCTTGCGGTGGGGAGGCAGGGCGGTGCCGTAATAGATGTCGTGCATCCCCTCCAGGGCCGGGTGCTGCCAGGAGTTCACTTCCAGGATCACCTTGTCGGCACAGTCCAGCCAGGTCTTGTTGTTGCCCACGGAAGAGGAGGGAATCAGGCGGCCGTCTTCCAGAATGCCGGAGACTTCCACCACGGCCACGTCCAGCTTGCCCAGGAAGCCGAACCAGACGGACTGGGCCACGTGGGACAGGTGGATGTCGATGTATTCCATTTCCCCCGCGTTAATGCGTTTCCGGCAGGTGGGGTCGGACTGGTAGGGCAGGCGCATTTCCACCCCGTCCACCATGGCCAGGGCGCCGTCCAGTTCGGGGGCGGTGGAAGCACCGGTCCACACGCCGATCTTGAACTTTTTGCCGTACAGATTGGCGTCCATGATGCGCTTGGCCAGGGCGGCGGGCACCGACTTGGGGTGGCCGGCACCGGTAAAGCCGCTCATGCCGACGTTAACGCCGGAGGGAATGAGGGCCGCGGCTTCCTCGGCCGACATGATCTTGCTGCGCAGGGCAGCGTTCAGAATCCGTGTTCCTGCAGACATGGATCAACTCCTTTGGTGTGTGGGTTTTATAACTGCTATGTCGGTTAAAAAAGCTCCGGCCCGGGGGCCCGATGGGGCCACCCGTCAGCGACGCTTCCGGTGGAAAGCGGCGTGCACAGGATCGTTCAGGCCGGCGAACTGATCCGGGCGATGGCGGCCTCGTAAGCCGTCAGGGAATCCGGGTAATTGGTACTAGAGACATACATGTCGTGGGCCAGACCGTCGGAGAGGCCGTAAACCCAACCATGGATGGTCAGGTCCTGGCCCCGGTCCCAGGCGCCCCGCACCGCCGTAGTATGGCAGACATTGAACACCTGTTCGATCACATTGAGCTCACAGAGCCGGTCGTGGCGGACCTGGGGATCGGCAATGGCTTCAATGAGCTTGCCATGCTTCTGGCGTACATCCTGGATATGCCGCACCCAGTTATCCACCAGGCCCAGGCGCAGGTTGTTCAGGGCGGCCAGCACCCCACCGCAACCGTAGTGCCCCACCACCATGATGTGCTTGACCCGCAGCACTTCCACGGAATACTGGATCACGGAGAGGCAGTTCATGTCGCTGTGGACCACCACGTTGCCCACGTTGCGGTGGACAAAGACTTCCCCAGGCTGGAGTCCGGTAATTTCATTGGCGGGCACCCGGGAATCGGAACAGCCGATCCACAGATATTCCGGTGCCTGGAGCTGGGCCAGCCGGTCGAAGAAAGTGGGGTCTTCCGCCCGGACACTTTCCGACCAAGCGCGGTTTTGCTCAAACAAATGTTCCAGCCCAGCGTTTCCTGCCATGGGGATGAAGTCTTTCTATAATTATTAATAACGCCTGTCTATTTTAACGCGAAACCGGATGATTTTCCTGACAAAGGTAGAATGGGCCAGAGAGGAAAAATCATGATCGTGAAATTCCAAAGTACCGCCGCTGCCGATGTCATTACCTTTGCCGATGTGGCTCGCCTGCTGCTCCGTTTGCTGGGCAAGGAACCCACCGCCCGGGGGGTGATTGCCCCCGGGGAACTGGATCAGGCTATCGCCCGTCTGACGTCCCTGGAAAAGCCTGCCAAAGACGGCAAGGCCCAACTCCTGGAAGATTCGGGCATCGGCATGGAGCCCCACGAAGTGGTGGCCCTGGCCACCCGGGCCCAGCCCTTTATCCGCATGTTTGCCCAGGCCGCCAAGGCGGAAAAGGCGGTGACCTGGGAAGCGGCCCAGGATTTTTATGAAGACGGCGGCTTGGGGATTGAAGGCTAGGGCCTAAAGCCCGGGGGACGGAACCTTCTTCCGGCCCTCCCCCGGGTCTTTTCTTCCCTATTCCCCCAGCCAGCCCCGGCGCAGCCGCCCGGTGGATTCGGGCAGGCCTTCCATGAGGCGCAGCTCGGCCCGGTGGGCGGGGGGCGGCGCCAGGACCAGGCGGGTTTCCTGGAGTTCATCCCGGCGGAAGTAATGGAGCTGGATTTCGTCCCCGGCCCGGTGCCGGGCGAGCAGTTCGTCCAGACCGTCGGAGCCGATGCGCAGGCCGTTCCAGGCCACCAGCAGGTCCCCCGCCGCCAGCCCGGCCCGTTCCCCCGGGCCGCCGCTGAACACGGTGGTCAATTTCAAATCCCCCCCTTCCTCCGCCGTGCGCAGGCCCAGGCTGGGCTTGTCTCCCAGGGGCTGCCACTGGAGCTTCACTCCCAGGGCCTTGAGAGGTTTTTCCAGGGCCACATCCCCCGGGGTGGTCACGGCCTTTTCCAGCCAGCGGGCAGCGGTGGGGCCCCCCACTTCCGCCACGGCGGCGAAAATATCCGCCTCCCCGACCCCCGTGCCCTTTTCGCCGTAGCGTTGCCAGAGCACCTGCATGACCTGATCCAGGGTCTTGCGCCCGTGGCTGCTGCGGCGCAGTTCCAGGTCCAGGCCCAGGGCGATGAGGGCGCCCTGGGTGTAGTAGCTGACCACCGCGTTGGGGGTGTTTTCGTCGGCACGGTAGAACTTGGTCCAGGCGTCGAAGGAAGAATCCGCTACGCTTTGTTTTAAGCGCCCCGGGGCCTGACGCACCCGTTCGGCGGTTTTGCCCAGGAGCTTGAGGTAGGCCTTGGCGTCGATGCGACCGCTGCGCAGCAGGCCCAGGTCGTCGTAATAGGAGGTGAAGCCCTCAAAGGCCCAGAGCAGGCGGGTGTAGGCCTCCCGGCTGAGGTCGTAGGGGGTGAAGGCGGCGGGCTTGATGCGCTTCACGTTCCAGCTGTGGAAATACTCGTGGCTGCACAGGCCGAGAAAATTCACGTAGCTGTCCGGCAAAGGCCCTTCCGTGGGCGTTTGGGCCCCGGGCAGGTCGTTGCGGGAGGCGATCAGGGAGGTGGACGCCCGGTGTTCCAGACCGCCGTAGCCCTTGCCCACCACGGTGACCAGAAACAGGTACCGGTCCATGGGGGCGGTTTTGGCAAAGAGCCGGATATGGCTTTCGCAGATGGGCTTCAGGTCTTTGGCCAGACGCTCCAGATCCCCGTCGTGGCGGCCGGTGACGGCCACTGCGTGGGGGGTGCCACAGGCCTTGAATTCCACCACGTCGAAATGGCCCATTTCCACCGGGTGATCCAGCAGCTCGTCGTAATCCCCTGCGGCATAAAGGCCAAAGCCCCAGCGCTTGGCCGCACCTTTCTCCCCCTTGGCCGGACGCAGAGCCGTGGCCACCCGCCAATCCTGATAAGCCTTGCCTGCCGGGGGCACCAGCTCCACCCGACAGGGGTGATGCTCCTGGCCCACCACCCCGAGAAAAACGCTGGGGCCGTTGAAATAGGCGTGGCTCCGATCCAGATGGGCGCCCCGCACGGACAAATCCCAGGCGTAAACTTGATAACTCACCTCCAGAGTCCGGCCCGGCTTTACCGGCGCTGCCTGCCAGCTGTGCTTATCCAGCTTGGTCAGGGCCACCGGTTTGCCGTCCGCCTGGGCCTGGATGCTCACCACCTGGCGGGCAAATTCCCGGATCAGGTAGCTGCCCGGAATCCAGGTGGGCAGGGTGAAGCGCTGACCCGCCGGGTCCGGCGCCGTGACCCGGCAGGTGATGTGGAAAAGATGGGCCTCGGGCGACGCGGGGGTCAGGGTGTAACGAACAGGATGGACCATGATGGCAATGGCAAAAATTGGGCAGGAAAAAGGGGCGCCGACTTGGGGCCGGAGCAAGGGGCAGCCCCGGCTGGGGCGCTGGGCACTCATTGTAGCGCTGTGGAGCGGCGTGGCTCCCCTCCCCACCCTGGCCGGGGAAGGAATCGCCACGGGGGCGGCGGAAGAAGGGGAAATCCCGGTGGGGACCCCGGGCCCCACGCTGCCAACCTCCCCTGCCCAACGGACGGCTGCCCTGCCCCGGGTGGCCGTGGATGTGGGCCATTCCCTCAAGGATAGCGGTGCCATCAGCGCCCGGGGCCGCAGCGAGTTTTCCTTTAACCTGGACCTGGCTCGACAGCTGGCCACGGCCCTGGAAGCCAAGCATCTGGCCGTCACCCGGATCAATTTCGACGGCAAAATCCCCAGCCTGGCGGCCCGCCCCGAAGCGGCCGTGGGGGCGGATTACTTTATTTCCCTGCACCACGACTCCCTGGACCCCTCCTTCCTCCACCCCTGGGAGTGGCAAGGGCGGCCGGAAACCTATAACGACGAACCCCGCTTCCGGGGCTTTGCCCTCTTCATTTCCCACCGCAACCCGGATGTGGCCCAAAGCCTGGCCTGCGCCTCCGCCATCGGCGCCCGCCTGCGCCGCCTGGGCTTCGCCCGGGCCACCCACCACAGCGCCACCGCCCTGGGCACCCCCCGCCCCTGGGCCGACGAAACCAACGGGGTGCGCTTCTACGACACCCTGCTGGTCACCTCCCACACCACCGTTCCGGCTGTGCTCCTGGAAGCGGGCATGCTGAAAAACCGGGAAGAAGAACTGGCCCTGGCCGACCCCGCCAACCAGGCCCGCATGGCGGACGGCATCGCCACCGGGCTGGCGGCCTGCATGATGGAGTTAAGGGCGGATAAGGGGGAGGGGCGGTAATCGGGGGATGGTGAGGGTGCCTTACTATGCCTCTAGCGCTCCCGCGCTCGGAAACGCAGTTTTCCGCCGTAGACCGGCGGGCATACTTTTCTTGCTCCCCCAAGAAAAGTAGCCAAAAGAACGGGGTTCCCCACCCCCGGCCCTACGGGCTCCCCTGCGCTGCTCAGCCGGTCGGGGCGGCTGCGGAACTCGGGCCTACGGCCCTCAAACAGTCCTCGCCGACTTCCCCCGCCCGTCCTCCGCTGCTCGGCGGGGGTGAAGGGATTTTCGGAAAGGGTACAGGTGCTGCCATATCTCCAACTCTTATGCTTTGTCCCGGTTTGTGCCATAGGATAAAGTCTATGCGTTTTGTATAAATGCCTTCTTCCCTTGCTGGGGTAACGCAAATGACCGTGCACGTTTACATCGATTCCTGCGCGTGGAATTTTCTATTCCGATCTCAAATTGATCTGGGGAGTGAGTTACCACAGGACAGGTACCAGATTCATATGACCAGAGAGGTCGAAATTGAAATAGGTGCTATCCCAGAAACCGGAAAGGATGGAACAGACAAGAGACTCCTGAAACAGTACATTGCAGCAAGCATTGCACGGAACAAAGTTGTGACCACTGGAACATTCGGATTCCAGACACTTGAACCGGATGGCACCCCTTCGAAGGTCCAAGTTTATGTAGGGTTTAATCAAGGCACTTTTCAATCCAATGAAGAACGCGCCTACTACGCGTCACCAGAAATTGAGAAACAAATCCTGGGGAAGCCAAAGAAGAATTCAGGTCTGCCAGCTAATCACGGTGATGCCTCCGTGGCTATACATGCCAACAGCGCGGTCATCCTGACGGATGAGAGCCCCAATAAACCCGGACCTCTGAAAATTGCCGCCAGCAAGGGGGGAAAGATCGTCTACCTAAGTGCGCAGCTTGTCCCCAGCGGCCAAACTCTTGGGGCCTTCGTAGCAGCCTTGGTGTCGTAAGCCGATGGAAGAGCTGAATGCGGCCTAAAATGGCGTCTACCTGCCTATGCTAGCAACCATAAAAGCTAGTACTCCCAACTCATTCCCCTGTTTGTCGCCGAGCAACGGAGCTTGCGGCGGGAAAAGGGCGAGGACTGTCTGAGGCCCGTAGGGCCGAGTTCCGCAGCCCCCGCCGCAAGCGAGTAGCGCAGGGAACCCCGTAGGGGCGACAAACCGGGGGCGCTTTCTTTTGGCTACTTTTCTTGGCAAGACAAGAAAAGTACGTCCGCCGGTCCACGGCGGAACACAGCAGAAATTCAACTACCGGCGCCTGAGGCACGAGCCCCGGCTTGAAGGACCAAATGGCTACAGGCAGCCGATCGGGAAGGCGACGTTCCTCAGGGCCCGATGGCCCGGCCCCCCCTCCCCCTCACAAAAAAATCGGCTCAGGCATCAACTCAATGCCGAATTTCTCCCGTACATCGGCCTGCACGGCGGCCATGAGGGCGGCGACCTGGGCGCCGGTGGCGCCGCCCCGGTTTACCAGCACCAGGGCCTGTTTCTCGTACATGGCGGCGGGGCCCAGGGCCCGGCCTTTCCAGCCGGATTGCTCGATGAGCCAGCCGGCGGCCAGTTTGACCCGGCCGTCGGGCTGGGGATAGTGGGGCAGGTGGGCATGGGCGGCCACCAGGCTGGCGGCCACCGGCCCTGGCACCACCGGATTTTGGAAAAAGCTGCCCGCGTTGGGCAGGGTGGCCGGGTCCGGCAGCTTGCGCTGGCGCACGGCGATCACCGCGTCGGAAATATCCCGGGCGCTGGGCTGGGTGAGGCCCCGGGCGTCCAGTTCCTTGGCCAGATCCGCATAGCGGGTGAGGGGCTGCCAGGCCTTGGGCAGGCGGAAGGTGACGGCGGTGATCACGTGGCTGCCGTCCAGGTGCCAGCCCTCCTGTTTGAAACGGCTGTCCCGATAGGCGAAGCGGCAGGCTTCCCGGTCCAGGGTGAAGTCTTCCCCGGTGGCCATGTTGCGGGCCTCCAGGCGAAAAAACCGATCCCCCGCTTCCAGGCCGTAGGCGCCGATATTCTGGATGGGGGCGGAGCCCACGGTGCCCGGGATGAGGGAGAGGTTTTCCAGGCCGGGCCAGCCCCGGGCCAGGGTCCAGCGCACAAAGTCATGCCAGCTTTCCCCGGCCCCGGCCCGCACATACCAGGCGTCGTCGTCCTCCGCCACCAGGGCCTTGCCCGGGATGGCCATGCGCAGCACCAGTCCGTCCACATCCCCGGTGAGGACCAGATTGCTGCCGCCCCCCAGGACGAAGCGGCGGCGCCGGGCCAGGTCCGGATGGACGGCCAGCTGGCCCAGTTCGTCTGGATGGGTGACGGTGGCGAGAAAAGCGGCCCGGGCGGGCAGGGCCAGGGTGTTGAGGGGGGCGAGATCGGCGTCCGCCTGGACAAAGGGGGGCAGCATGATGGGCGTAGGTGTGGGCAGTGAGAAGGGGCGGAAAAGGGGGGCGGGTAAAGGCCGGTGGCGGCAGGGGGCCGGTCAGGCCTTTTTCCCCCGGCGGCCCCGGGGTTGGCTCCAATAGGGAAATTCTTCGGCGTGGAGGTCGATGTCCAGATCCAGCACCAACTGCTGCATCCGGGCCTGCACCTCGGCCACCGCCTGGTTGTAGAGGGTGGGGCCGATTTCCGCCAGTAGGTAATCCAGCAGGGCCCGGGCCCCCAGGTGGCCCAGGGGCTCCTCGGCGTTTTCCCGGAAATAGCGTTGCAGGGAGGCGATGGCGGCTTCCTGGGCCGCTGGGGCAAGCTGAATGGGCATGGGGAGCATTCCGGCGGGGGGATTCCGCAAGGGGGGCCTATTCTACCCCGCCCGCTTCCGGGGCCAGGGGCCGCTCTCCCAGGGGGAAGCAGCGGTCATAGACCCAGTTGAACAGGTAGGCATAGACCGTGTAGGTGAGGGCCAGGCCCAGATCGGCCACCAGGGCGGCGAACCAGGAGAGGCCCGTCCAGGCGGCGATGATGGGCAGGGTGAGGCAGGCCAGGCCGCCCTCAAAGGCCAGGGCATAGACGGCCCGGGCGCGCCAGCCCCGCAGGTCTGCCCGCAGGCCGAAATAATGGGCTTGCACCCAATCCACGGCGCTGGCGAAAGCGGTGTTCCACAGGGCCGCCACTCCGGCCAGCAGGGCCAACAGCACCAGGGAACTGCTGCCCTGCTGGCCGCTGGCCCAGGAAAACAGGGGCGTCACCAAGGCCAGGCCAAGCACCTCAAACAGGGCCACTTGGCGCAGACGGTCGGCAAGGGAACGGACGGGAACGGACATGGGCGGGGCCAATTTCGGTAGGAGGCCATTATAGGGGCCCGGGACGGGGATCGGGCCGGAATCGGTTAGGGGCGGCGGGAGTTGTCCGAAGTTGGCAGGAGTGGGCGGAGTGGGCGGGCCCGCCTCCGGGGCGCCGCTGGTTCCGTCCGGGGATGCCGGCCGATGGCTTACAGCCCCCGAGCCCAGGCGGGGCGCAGGGGGGCGGCGTCCGGTTGGGCGATGGCGGTGCGTAATTGGGCCAGGAGCCGTTCCTTGTCCGTGGGCAGGTTGCCCCTGAGCACCAGCCAGTTGGAGGCGTGGTCGCTGCGGAAGACCGTGCGCTTTAGCTCCAGGGCGCCGATCAGGGCTTCCATTTCCCGGAACAGGCCCACCGGGTCCAGGGGCGTCCATTCCGGAAAGGCGGCCCGGAAGCGTTCTTCCCCCAGGGGAAAGCTGACCACCAGGGTAGCCAGGAATTCGGGCTGGGTGGCGTTGGCCAGGCGGGCCGAGGCGGCGGCGTGCTGGGCCGAATAGACGGCGCCCCCCAGGCCGTTGAGGAGCATGACGGAGCGGCTGATGCCCGCTTCCCCCAGCTTATCCAGGGCGGCCCGGGTGGAGTCGAAACTTTCCCCCTTGTGCACCCGGGCCAGCACCGTGTCGTCCCCGGATTCGGCCCCCACGTAGGCCAGACTCAGGCCGGCGGCCCGTAGCTCGGTGAGTTCGGCCACGGATTTGCGGGCCAGGTTGCGGGGCAGGCAGTAGCTGGAGACCCGGCGCACCCCGGGCAGGTGTTCCCGAATGGCGGCGAGCACGGCCAGCAGGCGCCGGGTGGGCAGCACCAGGGCGTCCCCGTCTGCGAGAAACACCCGCTTCACCTGATCCCCGTATCCGGCCCCGGCCCGGCGAATGGACTCCAGGGTTTCCCCCTCGTCCCGGGCCCGAAAGCGCTTCTGGGGGGCGGTGTACATGTCGCAGTAGGTGCACTGGTTCCAGGAGCAGCCGTTGGTGAGGGGCAGAATCAGGGATTGGGCTTCGCTGGGGGGCCGGTACACGGGCTCCACGTAGCGGATGGGAAAGGCGCGGTCGTCCATAGGGCTGGGGGTGGGAGGGAAATGGGGGTTGGGAAAGGGAGCCGGGGCGCCTAGGCCCCCTCCCCGTCGGTGGAAAGGGTTGGGTGGCCTGGGCGGGGTCCGAAAAACGGCCCGGGAAGGGGTGTCCTGTTTGAATCTACCGAAAAGCCACCGGCTCAGGCAAGGGGCGGGCGGGGGAGCGGAGGGGGCGGCGGCTCAGGCCCATCCAACAAGGCGATTCACCGGATGGCCGTGAAGAACAAGGACTGGCAACACTCTCCGACCAGGTGGTGCGGCATATCCCACTGCTTAAGCCCCTGGGCCCGGTGGCCCCGGGAAGCCCTAGTCGTCAGCCTTGAAGCGGATGACCCGCTTGGCGCCCGCCTTGGGAGCCAATTTCAGCCATTGTTCCCACTGTTGGCCGCCAAAGCTGGCCTTCACCCGGTAGCGGCCCGCCTTGGCCACATCCACCTGGGCCAGGGGGCCGCAGTCCCCGTTGGCCGCTTCCTTATCCCCCTGGGGATCGTCCACCTTGGTGGCTACCCCGGAAAGGTAGTGGCCGTCCCGGGCGACGAAGAGCAGGGTAAGGGCGTGTTTGGGCGTGGCGGCCAGCATCTGGGCCGACTCGTCCTGGCCGATGCCGCCGCACACCAGTTGCAGACCGGCGGGGGCGTCAGCGGCCCAGAGGGGCAGGGCGGCGCCGCACAACAGGGCCACGGGCAGGGTGCGGCGGAGGTGGAAAACCAGGGCAGGGGGGCAAAGGGGCATGACGGATTCCTCCAAAAATGGGCGGTGATTCCGGCGGCAAGGGTAAAATCGCCCGCCAATGATAACCCCACTTTTTCCCGGCGCCGCCCTGCTGGTGCCCCATCCGGACAGTGCCCCGGCGCCCCTGTCCCTGATCCAGGTGACCCTGGGCCGGGGGCCCGGCGGGGCCCTGGTGCTGGATTACCGGCTCCAGGGGGACCTGGAGGCCCTGCGCCTGCCCAGCGCCGCGGATCCGGCACCGGCGGACCGGCTCTGGGCCCACACCTGCTGCGAGGTGTTTCTGCGCCGTAGCGGTGGCCTTGCTGCCAGCGCTACGGCAGAACCAGTTCCCCGCCCCGCCGCCGACCCCCGGCTGCCGCCCCCGGCCCGGCCCTACCGGGAATTCAATTTTTCCCCCTCCGGCCAATGGGCCTCCTACGGCTTTGCCGCCTACCGGCTGCGGGACCCGGAGGCGCCCCTGCCGCCCCCGCCCCAGCTGGAGATAAGCCGGGCGCCCGGGGAACTGGCCCTCCGGGCCACCCTGGAAGGGGGGGCCCTGCCCCCTGGGCCCGGGGTCCTGCAAGTGGCCCTGGCCACGGTGGTGGAGCGGCAGGACGGTAGTCTGGCCTACTGGGCCCTGGCCCACGGGGCAGGCCAGCCGGACTTTCACGGGGAAAAGGGCTTTGTTCTGGCCCTGCCCCCGGATTTTTGACGGAATTTCTTGGAATCACTGCCATGACCGTGCTTTTCGGCCTCGACCGCCTGCTGCAAGACCCGGCCCTGCGGCGCCCCCTGGCGGGGCGGCGGGTAGCCCTGCTGGCCCACCCCGCTTCCCTGACCCGGGACCTGACCCATTCCCTGGACGCTCTGGGGGCCCTGCCCGACCTCAACCTTACCGCCGCCTTCGGCCCCCAGCATGGGCTGCGGGGGGATAAGCAGGACAATATGGTGGAATCCCCAGATTACCGGGACCCCCGCCTGGGCATTCCCGTGTTCAGCCTCTACGGAGAAACCCGGCGGCCCACCCCGGCTATGATGGATACCTTTGACGTACTGCTGGTGGATTTGCAGGATCTGGGCTGCCGCATTTACACCTTTATCACCACCCTGCGCTATGTGCTGGAAGCCGCCGCCGCCCACGGTAAGAGCATCTGGGTGCTGGATCGGCCCAATCCGGTGGGCCGCCCGGTGGAAGGCAATCTCCTGGTGCCGGGCTGGGAAAGCTTTGTGGGGGCCGCGCCCCTGCCCATGCGCCACGGCCTCACCATGGGGGAACTGGCCCGCTGGTTTATCGCCACCCTGAATCTGGACGTGGATTGCCAGGTGGTGACCATGACCGGCTGGCAGCCGGAGGCCGGGCCGGGTTACGGTTGGCCCCAGGGGGAACGGACCTGGATCAACCCCAGCCCCAACGCCCCCAATCTGTGGATGGCCCGGGCCTACCCAGGCACGGTGATGCTGGAAGGCACCACCCTCTCCGAAGGCCGGGGCACCACCCGGCCCCTGGAACTATTTGGCGCCCCAGAC
Organism: Rhodocyclaceae bacterium; assembly: GCA_041907765.1. Lineage (GTDB taxonomy): Bacteria > Pseudomonadota > Gammaproteobacteria > Burkholderiales > Rhodocyclaceae > Azospira. The sequence continues at coordinate 52,220 of JAYRGQ010000006.1, forward strand.
CTGGACGCCCGGGCCCTGCTAGGAGAAATGACCGCCCTGGCGCCGGAATGGCTGCAAGGCTGCGTTCTGCGGGACTGCTGGTTCGAGCCCACCTTCCACAAGCATGTGGGCCAGCTCTGCCACGGGGTGCAGATCCATACCGAAGACCCGGCCCATTACCACCACGCCGCCTTCCGCCCCTGGCGCCTGCAAGCCCTGGCCTTCAAGGCCCTGCGCCGCTTGCAGCCCGATTACCCCCTGTGGCGGGACTTCCCCTACGAATACGAGCGGGACCGGCTGGCCATCGACCTGATCAACGGAGGTCCCCTGCTGCGCCTATGGGTGGATGATCCCCAGGCCCAGCCCGGGGACCTGGAGCGGGCCGTGGCTCCGGACGAAGCCGCCTGGGCCCAAGCCCGGCGCCCCTTCCTGCTCTACTGAGGCCGTCCCATGGCATTCCTGCCCTTCCCCCACCTCACCTGCCCCCTGGATGGCGCCCCCCTGGTGCGTCAGGGCCCCAGCTGGCGCTGCCCGGATGGTCACTGCTTCGACGTGGCGGCCCAGGGCTACGTGAATCTCCTGCCCGTGCAGCTCAAGCGCTCCCGGGACCCGGGGGACAGCAAGGCCATGGTGGCCGCCCGGCGCCGCTTTCTCAACAGCGGCGCCTATCAGCCCCTGGCGGACGGGGTGGCCCGGGCCCTACTGGCGGACCTGCCCGATGGCGGGCTGCCCACCTGCCTGGATGGGGGCTGTGGCGAAGGCTACTATCTGCGGCGCCTGGCCGCCCTGGCCGGGGAGCGGCCCCTGGCCGTGCTCGGCCTGGATATTTCCAAATGGGCGGTGCAGGCGGCGGCCAAACAGGCCCCCGGGGCCACCTGGGTGGTGGGCAGCAACGCCCGCCTGCCCGTGCCGGACGCCAGCGTGGATCGGCTGCTGTGCCTCTTCGGCTTTCCCGCCTACGGGGAATTCGCCCGGGTGTTACGTCCGGCGGGCCAGCTCCTCATGCTGGATCCGGGGCCGGACCATCTGCGGGAGCTGCGGGAAGTCATCTACCCCCGCCTAAAGCCGGAAAAACCCGCCCCTCCCCTGCCCCCGGGCTTTCGCCTCCTGGGCCGGGAAACCTTCACCTATGCCCTGGAAGTGGACGGCCAGCCCCAGATCGCCGACCTTTTGGCCATGACCCCCCACCTGCACCGGGCCACCCCGGAAGGCCGAGCCCGAGCCGCCGCCCTGGACCACATCAGCCTGACGGTGGATGTGGTTTTGCAACGGCTGGGGCGGGCGGAATAAAGGCTCCTTACTGACTCCCGGATAGCCTCGGTGTGAGGCTATCCGGGAGTTTGTTTTTTGGCTTTTCTTTCTTGTTATTCCTGTGTTGAGGGCTTGTGGTGGCCTATCTATGCCAAAAGTAATGGCATTGACATATATTCGGCCGGGGGAGTATTAATGCCCGCCTCGCTCTTATCAACTACAAATGGAATAACCATGAAAAAAATGATGCTGGTGGCAATGGCCCTGTTGCCAATGGCGGCCGTTGCTGATGGCTATAGCGGTTTCTACCTGGGCGCGACGGTGGGTGCCTCCACAGTGGAAGACAAAGGTACCGGTCATGATCAAGCTGATAGCGCGACCAATGGCTGGACCCAGAAAACCAAGCCGGATGGCGCTTCTCTGGGGGTGGTTGGCGGCTATAACTGGCTTTTGAACGACCGGGTGGTGCTGGGGATCGAAGGGGACTACGACGACCGGCTGGGTAGTAACAAGCAAGTCAATCAGAAGCTGGACGGGACTCCGGATGCGGATGCTTTTGCCAAGACCAAGGTAATCAGCGCCGCCTCCCTGCGCGCCCGGCTGGGCTATCTGGTGACGCCCGAAACCCTGATCTATGGCACGGCAGGCTATGCCCTGGCCAATACGGAGCGGACCTGGCGGGATACCTTTGGCGGCACCACCGACACGGAATCCCATACCGCCTGGCGTGGCGGCTGGACTGCGGGTTTTGGGGCGGAATACCTGTTTGCCAAGAACCTGAGTGGTCGCGTGGAGTACCGCTATTCCGACTATGGCAGCGAAAAGGTCAATGCCAATCTGTGGAACGAGTACTACAAGCAGGAATTGAAGGAACAAACCCTGAAAATCGGGGTGACCTACCACTTCCAGTGAGAGGACTGAGGCCCCCTGGGGCCTAAGCAAAAAGGCCGGAACGGTTGCCCGTTCCGGCCTTTTTATTGCCCGAAGCTTGGTGCCCTACGCCTGCAAGCCCGTGGCTTCGTCCATGCCCAGCATCAAGTTCATGCACTGGATGGCGGCGCCGGAGGCGCCTTTGCCCAGGTTGTCGAAGCGGGAGGCCAGGAGGATTTGCTCCTGATGGCCGAAGACGAAAATTTCCGCCCGGTTGGTGCCGTTGCAGGCGGTGGCAGGGAGGAAGCCCTTATCCAGCACGGGGGCCGTGTCCAGGGGCATGACCCGGACAAAGGTTTCGCCCCGGTAGTATTCGCTCAGGTAGGCGTGCACGTCCGCCGGGGTGAGGGCTTTGGGCAGCACCCGGGGCAGGAGGGGCACGGCCACCACCATGCCCTGGGCGAAATTGCCCACGATGGGGGTGAACAGGGGCTTGTGGGCCAGGCCGGTGATGACCTGCATTTCCGGCAGGTGCTTGTGGCCCAGGCCCAGGGCGTAGAACCGGGGGCTGCGCATGGCGTCGGGCACCGGGCCGTCCCCGTAGCTTTCATAGTCGGCGATCATGTCCTTGCCGCCGCCGCTGTAGCCGGTGATGGAATAGGTGCTGGCCGGGTAGTCCCGGGGCACCAGGCCCCCCGCCACCAGGGGCGCCATCAGCATAATGAAGCCGCTGGCGTGGCAGCCGGGCACGGCCACCTTTTGGGCCGTTTTGATCCGGTCTCGCTGGCTGCCGTTCAGCTCGGGCAGGCCGTAGACCCAGTCCGGATGGGTGCGGTGGGCGGTGGAAGCGTCGAGAAAGCGGGTGCGGGTGTTACCCGGGGCCAGCAGGGCCACGGATTCCCGGGAGGCGGCGTCCGGCAGACAGAGGAAGACCAGATCCGCGTTATTGATGTACTCGGCCTTGACCGCCGGGTCCTTGCGCTGGGCTTCCGGGATGGTCAGGATTTCCACCTCGGGGCGGATGGACAGACGCTCGTCGATCTTGAGCCCGGTGGTGCCGTGACGGCCGTCGATGAATACCTTGAAAGTCATGGGCGTAGGAGGTTAGGAGCAAAGCCCTATTGTAAGGGTTGTGGGGCCCCGGGGCAGGGCCAATTTTCCCGGCGGGCCCGGGGAGCGGTGCCGAAAAGGCCGGGGGGGCGGAGGGAAGACCCCCGCGTCAGGCGGCCCAAAGGTAGGCGCTGCCGAGGGAAGCTGGCGCGCTCCGGCATTACGCGGCTGAGCCTTCCCCTGGCGGCGGGAAGCCCCCGCCGGGCCCGCCCCCCTTGCCCGGAAGCCCAAGCCCTGCTTTACTGGGGCCCCTATCCCCCGCCGCCTTCGCCATGGAACTCACCACCCCCGCCCTGCTCTTCCCCGCCATTTCCCTCCTGCTCCTGGCCTACACCAACCGCTTTCTTTCCCTGGCCCAGGTTATCCGCCAGCTCCACGCCTCGGTGGAACGGGAAAGCCGCCTGGTCCATCGGCAAATCCCCGGCCTCAAGCGGCGCATTATGCTTATCCAGTACATGCAGAGCTTCGGCGTTCTGAGTTTCCTCCTCTGCGCCCTCTCCATGTTCGCCCTGTATGTGCACGAAACCACGCCGGGCAAGCTCCTTTTCGGTATCAGCATCCTCGCCCTGGCCGTTTCCCTGGTCCTGTCCCTGGTGGAAGTGCTGATTTCTACCAACGCCCTGGCGGTGGTGGTGGAAGATGCGGAGGAACGGGGGAAGGCGGCGGAGTAAGGAGAAAAGGGGGCGTAACCCTAAGCCTGCTCCAGGCTGGCTGTTTGGGCCCATCCCCCTTGGGGGGCTTCCCTTGGGGAAGAAAAGTTCCGAGGCGCCAGCCCCCTTCGTCCGGGAGTGGCGGATCAGGATAAAAAAAGGGCGGCTATCCGCCGCCCTTTGGGGTGCTGGCCCGAATAGGCCCAGCTTGGCTTACAGCAACGGCGCTAGCCAGTACTTGGCTTCTTCCAGGCTGTGGCCGGTGCGCTGGGCCCAGTCTTCCAGTTGGTCCTGGCCGATTTTCTGCATGGCGAAGTACTGGGACTCCGGGTGGGAGAGGTAGAAGCCGGAGACGGAGGCGGCGGGGGACATGGCGAAGCTTTCCGTGAGGTGCATGTCCGCGTTGGCCGGGGCGTCCAGGAGCCGGAACAGGCCGCCCTTGGCGGTGTGGTCCGGGCAGGCCGGGTAGCCGGGGGCGGGGCGGATGCCCTGGTAGGCTTCCTTGATCAGGTCTTCGTTGCTGCTGGCTTCCTCCGGAGCGTAGCCCCAGTATTCCTGCCGTACCCGCTCGTGGAGCCATTCGGCGCAGGCTTCGGCGAGCCGGTCGGCCAGGGACTTGAGCAGGATGGACTGGTAGTCGTCGTGGGCCGCTTCAAATTCCGCCAGCTTGGCCTCGATGCCCAGGCCGGCGGTGACGGCAAAGGCCCCGGCGTAGTCCGCCACGCCGCTGTCCTTGGGGGCGACGAAGTCGGCCAGGCAGAGATTGGCCTTGTCCGCCGGGCGCTTGTGCTGCTGGCGCAGGCCGTGCCAGGTGAAGCTGGGGGTGGTCCGGCTTTCGTCCGGGTAGAAGTGAAGGTCGTCCCCTTCCCGGTTGGCGGGCCAGAGGCCGAAGACGGCTTTGGCGGTGAGCCATTTTTCCGCCACGATCCGGGCCAGCATGGCCTGGGCATCCCGGTACACGCCCCGGGCGGTTTCCCCCACCACGGCGTCGTCCAGAATGGCGGGGAAGCGGCCCGCCAGATCCCAGGTCTGGAAGAAGGGGCCCCAGTCGATGTAATCCACCAGGGTCGCCAGGGGCACTTCGCCCAGCACGTGGAGGCCGGGGGCCTTGGGCACGGGGGGCTGATAGTGGCCCCAGTCGATGGGGTAGGCGTTAGCCCGGGCTTCCGCCAGGGTGACCAGGGGGCTGCCCTTTTTCCCCGCGTGCTGTTCCCGGATGTGTTCGTAATCCGCCGCCACTTCCGCCATGTAATCGTCCCGCTGAACCTGGGAAAGGAGGCGGGTCACCACCCCCACGGCCCGGGAGGCATCGGGCACATAGACCACGGGACCCTCATAGTTGGTGGCGATTTTGATGGCGGTGTGGGCCCGGCTGGTGGTGGCGCCGCCGATAAGCAGGGGCACCCCGCTGGCAGCCCAGCCCTGGCGCTGCATTTCGTCCGCCACGTGGGCCATTTCTTCCAGGGACGGGGTAATTAGGCCGGAGAGGCCGATGGCCTGGGCGCCGTGCTCCTTGGCGGCGTGGAGAATCTTGTCGCAGGGCACCATGACCCCCAAATCTACCACTTCATAGCCGTTGCAGCCCAGCACCACCCCCACGATATTTTTGCCGATGTCGTGCACGTCCCCCTTCACCGTGGCAATGACGATCTTGCCCTTGGAACCGGCGCCGGTGCGGGCCTTTTCCTCTTCGATGTAGGGAATCAGGTGAGCCACGGCCTGTTTCATGACCCGGGCGGATTTCACCACCTGGGGCAGGAACATTTTGCCTGCGCCGAACAGGTCCCCCACCGTGTTCATGCCGTTCATCAGGGGGCCTTCAATGACCGACAGGGGCGGTTTGCCCTGGGCGGCGAAGGTGGCCCGTACCTCTTCCGTATCCGCCACCACGAAATCCGTGATGCCCTTTACCAGGGCGTGTTCCAGGCGCTTATCCACGGGCAGCTGGCGCCAGCTCAGGTCCGGCCCCGTGTCCTTGGCCGCCCCTTCCTTCACGGTCTGGGCGAATTCCACCAGGGCTTCCCCGGCGGCCGGATTGCGGTTGAGGACCACGTCCTCCACCTTGCGGCGCAATTCCGGGTCCAGATCGTCGTACACCCCCAGCATGCCCGCATTGACGATGCCCATGGTCATGCCCGCCTGAATGGCGTGGTAGAGGAAGACGGTGTGGATGGCTTCCCGCACCGGGTTGTTGCCCCGGAAGGAGAAGGAGACGTTGGAAACCCCGCCGGACACCCCGGCGTGGGGCAGATGTTGGCGAATCCAGCGGGTGGCTTCGATGAAATCCACCGCGTAATTGTCGTGTTCCGGAATGCCTGTGGCGATGGCGAACACATTGGGGTCGAAAATGATGTCTTCCGCCGGGAAGCCCGCCCCTCCTTCCGCTTCCGGGGCGGTGAGGAGCCGGTAGGCCCGTTCGCAGATGCTGGTCTTGCGGGCGTAGGTGTCCGCCTGGCCCTGCTCGTCAAAGGCCATGACAATCACCGCCGCCCCGTAGCGCCGGGCCAGCCGGGCCTGATGCAGGAACTTGGCCTCCCCTTCCTTCATGGAAATGGAATTGACGATGCCCTTGCCCTGGATGCACTTCAGGCCCGCCTCGATCACTTCCCACTTGGAGGAGTCCAGCATGATGGGCACCCGGGCGATGTCCGGTTCGGAGGCCACCAGCTTGAGGAACTTGTCCATGGCGGCCAGGGAATCCAGCATGGCCTCATCCATGTTGATGTCGATCACCTGGGCGCCGTTTTCCACCTGCTGGCGGGCCACCGCCAGGGCGTCGTCGAAACGGCCTTCCAGGATCATGCGGGCGAAGGCCTTGGAGCCGGTGACGTTGGTCCGTTCCCCCACATTCACAAAGAGGCTGTCCGGCCCTACGTTGAAGGGCTCCAGCCCGGAAAGGCGCAGGGCCGGGGCGGGGTGGGCGGGCACCCGGGGCGCCTGCCCGGCCAGGGCCTGGGCCACGGCCCGGATATGGTCCGGAGACGTGCCGCAGCAGCCCCCGGCGATGTTGATGAGCCCGGAACGGCCCCATTCGGCCAGGGCTTCCGCCAGCATTTCCGGGGTTTCGTCGTAACCCCCGAAGGCGTTGGGCAGGCCCGCGTTGGGGTGGGCGGAAACAAAGCAGTCGCAGACCCGGGACAGCTCGGCCACGTACTGGCGCAGTTCCCCGGCCCCCAGGGCGCAGTTGAGGCCGAAGGAGAGGGGCTGGATGTGGCGCAGGGAATTCCAGAAGGCTTCCGCCGTCTGGCCCGACAGGGTGCGCCCGGAGGCGTCCGTGATGGTGCCGGAGATCATCACCGGCAGGCGCTGGCCCAGCTGGTCGAAAAAGCGTTCGATGGCGAATAGGGCGGCCTTGGCGTTCAGGGTGTCGAACACGGTTTCCACCAGGAGCAGGTCCGCCCCCCCGTCCACCAGGCCCTGGATGGATTCGGTGTAATTGGCTACCAGGGCGTCAAAGCTCACATTGCGGTAGCTGGGGTCATTCACGTCCGGGGAAATGGAGGCGGTGCGGCTGGTGGGGCCCAGCACCCCGGCGACGAAGCGGGGCTTGGCCGGATTGGCGGCGGTGAATTGGTCGCAGACTTCCCGGGCCAGCCGGGCCCCCTCGAAATTCAGCTCATAGACCAGTTCGGTAAGGTTGTAATCCGCCTGGGACACCGCCGTGGCGTTGAAGGTGTTGGTCTCGATAATGTCCGCACCCGCCTCCAGATAGGCGGCGTGGATGCCCCGGATAATCTGGGGCTGGGTGAGGAGCAGCAGATCGTTGTTGCCCTTCAGATCGTGGGGGTGGTCCCGGAAGCGCTCGCCCCGGTAATCGGCCTCGCCCAGGCCATGACGCTGGATCATGGTGCCCATGGCCCCGTCCAGGATGAGGATGCGCTGTTTCAGGAGAGCGGTGATTTCGGTGCTGCGATCGGGCTGCATGGTGTCCTCGGCGGATCAGCCGGCGGGCGCCCGAAAAGACGAACGGCGCCACAAACCGGACTAGGGTTCGTGAGCGCCGTTGTTCGATGCCGAGCCTGGCCCCGATATTCCCTGGGTCGCAACGCTCCTCGGCAGGGGGCGGATTTTACGGGTTGCGGCCCTTTCTGCCAAGGCGCGCCGTCTCGGCGGCGCTCCAATAAGCCAGACGCCTAGCCTAGCAAAGGCCTTGATCCGGCGGGAAAAAATCTGGGGCGGAGCGGCGGGAAGGGGCCTGGGGAAAAGGCGGGGCAGTGGCGGCGGGCTTCGGCGCCCCACACCATGATGGCCCTCGCCCTCGCCCTCGCCCTCGCCCTCGCCAGAGCCAGAGCCAGAGCCAGAGCCAGAGCCAGAGCCAGAGCCAGAGCCAGCCAGCCAGCCAGCCAGCCAGCCAGCCAGCCAGCCAGCCAGCCAGCCAGCCCAGCCCAGCCCAGCCCAGCCCAGCACGGCACGGCACGGCACGACACGACACGACACGACCGCCGATCACCACCCCAACCTCCTCCCGCCCCTTCGGGCAAGGCCCGACCATAGCGGCGCCCGCCGCCCCTTTTCGCCCCCTTCCCTCTCCGTCCGCCTACCCGGGCCGTTGCGCCAGCCGCCGGGCCCAGCCCCGGGGGCGCTACAATTCCCGCCTCTTTTCCTTTCCCCTGTTTGCCATGAGTTCCTCCTCCCGCTCCCGCCGCGCCGAAACGGAAATCCGGGAGGCTGTACGCCTGCATCAGGGCGGTCGTTTGGAAGAGGCGGCCCGCCTGTTCCGCCGCTGGCTGCCCTTTCAACCCGCCCATCCCCTGCTGCTCACCGGCCTGGGCACCCTGGAATTGCAGCGGGGCAATCTGGCGGAAGGGATCACCCTGCTGACCCGCTCCCTGGCGGTCCAGCCCGCCCAGCCCCGGGTGGCCAGTCACCTGGGGGTGGCCCTGGCCCGCCAGGGGCGTTGGGCCGAGGCCCGGGAGGCCCTGCACCGGGCCCTTCGCCTCCAGCCCGGGGATGGGGACGCCTGGGTCCATCTGGCCCAGGTCAGCCAGGAACTGGGGGACGGGGAAGGCGCCCTGGCCGCCTGGGACCAGGCCCTGACGCTACGCCCCGGGGAGCCGGAATGGCTGGGCAACCGGGGCGCTTTGCACCTGGCCCTGGGGCGGCCGGAGGCGGCTCTGGCGGATTTTGACGGGGTGCTGGCTCGGGTGCCGGATTCCGGGCTGGCCTGCCAACATCGGGCCAAGGCCCTGGAATTGCTGGGGCGTCTGGACGAAGCCCTGGCCGCCGCCGAACGGGCCGTGGCCCTGCTGCCCGGCTCCGGGGCGGCCTACAAAGCCCGGGGGGACGTATATCTGGCCCGGGAAGACCATGGGGCGGCGATCCGGGACTATGACCGGGCCCTGGCCCTGGGGCCGGACCTGCCCACGGGGCGCTGGGCCAAGTCCCTACTGCAATTGCTGGTGGGGGATTTCCCCGGAGGCTGGCGGGGTTACCAAGCCCGCTGGCAGTGCCCCCAATTTCTCGAGCCCCGGCGCGCCTATCCCCAGCCCCTCTGGCTCGGGGCCGAACCCTTGGCCGGGCGGCGCCTCCTGGTCTGGGCCGAGCAGGGCTATGGCGACTGGCTCCAATTCTCCCGCTTGGTGCAACCCCTCCTGGGTCAGGCCGGGGCGGTGATCCTGGAGGTGCCCGACGCCCTCCTGCCCCTGGCCCGGGCCTGGTCCTGGGGGGACGGCCCGGCGCCACAACTGGTGGCCAAGGGGGAACCCCTGCCCCCCTTCGACTGCCACCTGCCCCTCCTCAGCCTGCCCCTGGCCCTGGGCCTGACCGTGGACACCGTGCCCCCACCCCTGGCCGGGGCGACCATTCCCCCGGCGGCGGTCGCCCCCTGGGCCCAACGCCTGGGGGACCGGGCCGGGGACGGCGCTATGGCCCGGCCCCGCATCGGCCTGGTGTTGAGCGGTTCCCCCCACCACGGCAACGACGCCCGGCGCAGCCTGCCCCTGGCCCGGCTGGCGCCCCTGCTGGACCTGCCCGTGGAGTGGTATCTGCTCCAGCCCGAGCTGCGGGAAACGGATCAGGCCTGGCTCAAGGAAAATGGCTGGCGGCAGGGCGAGGATTGGGCGCCGGGAGGGGGGGCGTCTGGGGAGCAAAACCGAGGCGCTGCCGTCGCCCCAGGGACGGGGACGGCGGTTCGGGAGATTCAGGAAACCCAGGAAACCCAGGAAACCCCCATTCCGTCCTGGCCCTGCTGGGAAAAGATACCTGTGGCTTCTGTCTTGGCCCCAGACTCTGCCGAAGCCGAAGCCGAAGCCGAAGCCGAAGCCGGTGCCGGTGCCGGTGCCGGTGCCAATGTCGGTGTCGGTGTCGTTGGAGCGGCGGCGTTGCCCGGGCGGGTTACTCCGGTCCAAGGCGGCCGCCTTCATTGTCCCGGCGCGGCCCTCACCGACTTCGCTCAGACCGCCGCCCTGGCCGGGCAGATGGATCGGATCATTTCTGTGGATACGGCCCCGGCCCATCTGGCCGGCACCCTGGGCCTGCCCCTCTGGCTGCTGCTGCCCCACACCCCGGATTTCCGCTGGCTCCTCAAGCGCCAGGACAGCCCCTGGTACCCCAGCGCCACCCTTTTCCGCCAGACACGGGAGGGGGATTGGGACAGCGTGGTGGCCCAGGTGGGGGGAGCGCTGCAAGCCTGGTTGGCGGACCGGGTGCCCTAAGAAGCGATGCTCGCCCTCGATGTTGCTGGAACGGGGCGACACCAAGAGATTTCCCCGCCGAACGGGGTGAATCTCTTGGCTTTTTGGGCGGTTTTGATTGGTTGGCTAGGGCTTTAACCCCATGACCGATCAGGCGCTAATAAAACATGCGGGGAAGGTGGCAACCCAAATGCCCGCCCCCTGCCACCCCGACCGGACTAGGCCGCCCCTTGCTCCGTTTGATGCACCAGCTTCAAGCGCTCCTCCTCCCGGGCCAGGTCTGCGTCCGTGTCTTGGAACTGGGCGGCGATGAGGCGGAAGTCGTCGGCCATGGCGAGGAAGGCGTCGGCCATGTCCGGGTCGAAGTGCTGGCCCCGGCCTTCCCGGATGATGGCGACGGCCTTTTCATGGGGAAAGGGGGGTTTGTAGACCCGGCGGCTGATGAGGGCGTCGTACACGTCGGCCACGGCCATGAGCCGGGCGGAGACCGGGATGGCCTCCCCTTGTAGGCCTTGGGGATAGCCGGAGCCGTCCCATTTTTCCTGGTGGCAGTAGGCGATTTCCCGGGCCAGGCGCAGAAAGGTGTTGGGGCTGCCGATCAGGCTTTCGGCGTGGAGGATGGCGTCCCGACCCAGGGTGGTGTGGGTCTTCATAATCTCGAACTCTTCCGGGGTGAGCTTGCCCGGCTTGAGCAGGATGCGGTCCGGAATGCCCACCTTGCCGATGTCGTGGAGGGGGGCGGATTTGTAGAGCAGGTCGATGGTGGCGTCGTCCAGCAGCTCGGCGAAGCGGGGGTGGCGCTGGAGCTTGCGGGCCAGGGCCCGGACGTAGTTTTGGGTGCGGCGGATGTGGTTGCCCGTTTCGTTATCCCGGGTTTCCGCCAGGGAGGCCATGGCCATGATGGTCACGTCCTGAATCACGGACACTTCCCGGGTGCGGCGCTGCACCTCCTCTTCCAGGTAGGCGTTCTGGTCCCGCAGGAAGTCCCGGGCGGCTTTCAGGGTGAGGTGGTTTTTCACCCGGGAGAGGACGATGGGGGGGCTGATGGGCTTGGTGATGTAATCCACGGCCCCCAGGTCCAGGCCCCGCTGTTCGTCCTCCGGCGCCGTTTTGGCGGTGAGGAAAATGATGGGAATGTCCCGGGTGCGGGGATCCAGGTGGAGCTGGCGGGCCACTTCAAAGCCGTCCATGCCGGGCATCATGACGTCGAGAAGAATCAGGTCCGGCAGGGGGCCCTGGGCCACCACCCGGAGGGCCCGCTCCCCTCCGTTGGCCACCTTGACCGTGTAATAGCCCCGCAGCAGGGCGCTCATCAGGGCCAGATTGTCCGGGGTGTCGTCCACCACCAGGACGACGGGTTTGGCGCTTAGGGGGGACGGCAAAACGGTCATGGTGTCTTCCTCCGGGTTTAGGCGCGGGGGGCGGCCAGGCCGTCCAGGGCTTGACGGCACAGGGCCTGGGCGGCGTCAAAATCAAAGGCGTTGATGGCCCGGCCCAGGGCGGCGAAGTCGGCGGGGGCCAGATGGCTTGCCAGATCGGTGCGGATTTCTCCGAAATAGTCCTCCGCTTCGCTGTCGCTGGCAATGAGCAAGGCTTCCAGGCGTTGGAGCTGGAGCCGGAGCTGGTCCGGACTGGCGGCCGGGGCGGCGCTCGGGAGGGGGGCTTCTTCCCCGCCCTGGAGGGTCTGCTGGATGGCATCCACCGCCTGGTGCAGGGCCAGGCCCAGGGCTTCCTGGGCTTGGGCCGTCACGGCGGGATCGCCACCGGCCAGGGCCCGCTCCAGGGCTTCCGCCCGTTGTTGCAGGGCCTTGGCTCCCAGATTGCCGGCCAGGCCCTTGAGGCTGTGGAGCAGCCGTGCCGCTTCCTCCGGTGCCGCCGTGAGGGCCTGGACCAGCTTTTCCCACTGGCGGGGCTGGCTGCTGGCGAACTGGCGCAGCAGGCGCCGGTAGAGGCTGGCATTGCCTGCCATGCGGGCCAGGCCGTCCTGGGTATCCACCCCCGTAATGGCCGGGAAGGCCCCACTGTCCGGTACGGGCGGTACGGCGACGGGGGGCACTTCCACCCCCCCGTTGCCCTCGGCGCTCCAGCGCAGGAGGGCGGCGAACAGGGCCTGGGGATCGATGGGTTTGGCCAGATGGTCGTTCATGCCTCCGGCCAGGCAGCGTTCCCGCTCCTCGTCCAGGGCGTGGGCGGTCATGGCCAGGATGGGCAGCTGGGCGTATTGGGGCAGGGAGCGGATCAGGCGGGTGGCTTCAAAGCCGTCCATTTCCGGCATTTGCAGGTCCATGAGCACTAGCCGGAAGGTTCCCACCGGGGCCCGGGTGAGCTGATCCACCGCTTCCCGGCCGTTGCGGGCCACGGTACAGCTGACCCCCACGCTGGCCAGCAGCTCCACCGCAATCTGCTGATTGATTTCGTTGTCTTCCGCCAGCAGCACCCGCAGGCCCTTGAGGGGCGCCAGGCTTTCTTCTTCCGTGGGTTCCGGGCGTTGGCCCTGGGCGGGGGCGAAGCGGGCCACCAGGGTGTCGAAGAGCAGGGAGGTGCTGATGGGCTTGACCAGCAGGGAGGGAATGCCCATTTCGCTAGCGGCCCGGCGCAGTTCGTCCCGGTCGTAGGCGGTAATGAGGATGACCTCGGGCTGCTGTTCGGCGGGCAGCTGGGTGCGGATGCGGCGCAGGGTTTCCACCCCGTCCATGCCCGGCATCTGCCAGTCCAGGAATACCAGCCGGATCGGGTCCGTCCCTTGGGTGCTGATGGCCAGGCGGCTCAAGGCTTCTTCGCCGCTGGCGGCGGCTTCCGGGCGCAGATTCAGCTGTTCCAGGATTTCCACCAGAATTTCCCGGGCCGCCCCGTTGTCGTCCACCACCAGGGTGCGCAACTGGCGCAGGGATTCGGGCAGGGTGTGGGGCCGGGCCCGCTCGTCGTCCCGCTCGAACCAGGAGGTAAAGCTGAAGGTGCTGCCGTCCCCGGGGGCGGATTTGACCCAGATGTTGCCCCCCATCATTTCTACCAGGCGCTTGGAAATGGACAGACCCAGGCCCGTGCCCCCGTATTTGCGGGTGGTGCTGCCGTCTGCCTGGGTGAAGGCCTGGAAGAGGTGGGCCCGCTGTTCCGGGGTCATGCCGATGCCCGTGTCGGTGACGGAAAACTGGAGTTTGACCCGCTGCCCCACCTGTTCCAGGGGCCGCACGGCCACGGTGATCTGGCCGTGTTCGGTGAATTTCACCGCATTGCCCACCAGATTGGTGAGGATCTGATTGAGGCGCAGGGGGTCGCCCCGGAGTCCGTCCGGGGTGGCGGGAGGAATGTCGAAAAGCAGTTCCAGACCCTTATCCTGGGCCCGCATGCCGAGCACGGTGGCCACGTTGTCCAGCACCTCTTCCAGATTGAAGGAGAGGGTTTCCAGGGCCATTTTCCCGGCTTCGATTTTGGAAAAATCCAGGATGTCGTTAATGATGCCCAGGAGGGCCACCGCCGCGTTATGCACCTTGCTCACATAGTCCCGCTGCCGGGGCGTCAGCTCGGTTTTCAGGGCCAGGTGGGACATGCCGATAATGGCATTCATGGGGGTGCGGATTTCGTGGCTCATGTTGGCCAGGAACAGGGACTTGGCCGCCGTGGCCGATTCCGCCTCTTCCTTGGCCTGGCGCAGGGTGTCTTCGGTGCGCAGGCGCTGGGTGATATCCAGGATGGAGGCCGCCACCTGGCGGGGCCGACCTTCCCGGGGCGGCAGGGGGCTGAGGCCGATTTCCGTGGGAATAATGTGGCCGTCCTTGCGCCGCCCTTCCAGGCCCCGGCCGTTGTTCAGGGTTTTCACCGCCGGATGTTGGAAATAGTTTTGCACCAGGGCCGGATGGTGGGCATGGGCGGCGGGGGGAATGAGGTCGGTGAGGGGATGGCCCAGGAGTTCCCCCGGGGCGTAGCCGAACATCTGGTCCGTCTGCCGGTTGGTGAGGTTGATGGTGCCCCCCTCGTCCGCCACCAGCAGGCCCACCGGGGCGGATTCCAGAATGGCCCGGTACCAGGCTTCCGTTTCCTGGAGCATGCGCTTGGCTTCCCGCTCCTGGGTAATGTCTTCCAGCATCCAGACGCTACCCTTTTCCGGGCTTTCCGGGTCGATGGCCCGGCCGGAAATACGCACCCACAGGAGGGCGCCCTTCTTGTTGTGGAAGGGCCATTCCCCCTGGTAGGTTTCCCCCCGGGCCAGGCGGGGATAGGCTTCCTGGGCGGCGTTGTCGAAGGAGGCCTGGTCCGCGTACCAGAGCCGGGTGCTCTGCCCCAGCATTTCCCCGGGCTCGTAGCCCAGCATTTCTTCCATTTTCCGATTGCAGCGGATGATGATGCGCTGGCGCAGATAGACCATGCCCAGGGCGCCGGAGAGGAAAATGGCTTCCTGCTCGTCCTTGGCTTCCCGCAGGGCGGCCTCCGCCTCTTTCAGGGGGGTGATGTCCAGGATGGAGCCGATCAGGCCCCCCGGGCTGTCGTCCGGGAGACGGAAGGCGTTGGCCCAGTAGATGACCTGGTGGGGGTGATTGTCCCCGAAGACCATGATCAGTTCGTCGCGCCAGCTCTTGTTTTCCTGAATGGCCTGCTGGTTGCGTTGATGTACCTGGGTGGCCAGGTCCGGGGCGAAAAAGGGCATTTCCAGTAGGGAAAGCCCGGCCAGATGGTCGGACTGCACCCGGAAGGCTTGCTCGTAGGCGGTGTTGCAGCCCAGGTAGCGGTTATCCGGCCCCTTGAAAAAGAGGGGAATGGGTACCGCGTTGGTGAGGGCGCGCTGGAAGGCCAGCTGTTCGCTCAAGGCCTGCTCGGCCTGGATCAGGCTCTTTTCCGTGCGCCGGTGCCGTTCCAGCACCCCTTCCATTTCCTGGGTGCGCTCCGCCACCCGTTTTTCCAGATTCAGGGTGGTGTCCCGAAGAATTTCCCGCATTCGGTCGTGGGCCAGGAAAATGCGGTGAATTTCCTCCCAGGGGGAGGCCAGATCCGGCGCCGGGCTGAAATCCAGATGGCTGATCCGGTCGGCCCCTGCCGCCAGGTATTCCAGGGGGCGGCCCACCTGACGGCTGAGCCGGGCGGCAAGGAAAATACTGGCGACCAGGGCCACCAGGGCAAGCAGGACAAAAACCAGGGCATCCGCCATGGAACTGGGGAGGAAGTCCCGCAGGGGGGCGTGGATCGCCAGCCAGAGGGTGGTGTTGGCCCGGGGCAGGGCCTGGTAGCGGATCAGCCAGCGGCGGCCCTCCACTTCCAGGTCCTGATCGAAGGCCGGCTTGCCGTGGGCCTGCCAGTAGCGGTAGCCGGTTTGCAGGGCGGCGTTGGGCAGGGTGTCGGCCGGTTGCAGCAGATAGGTTTCCCGGGGGGCGGTCCCTTCCCCATGCTCGCTCCGGGGCAGGCCTAGAAGCCGGCCGTCGGCGGAAAGAATGGCGGCGTAGCCATGTTGTCCCGCATCCAGGTGGGAGGTGAAATGGGAGAGGTCTTGCAGGAGCAGGTCAAAGGCCGCCACATAGGTCTGGCCGTCCCGCTGCCAGCGGCTGGAGACGGTGATGCCCGGCTGCTTGGTGGTGAAGAAGGTGTAGGGCTCGCTCCAGAAAAACTCCTCCTGGGTTTTCAGACCCAGGGCGCCGGTAAACCAGGGGCGGCGCCGGGCGTCGTAATCCAGGGTTTGCCAGCGGTTGTCCAACAGGGTGAGCCGGTCATCCCAGTGCCAGAGACGCACCTTGCCGCCCCAGGCCGGGTCGGAGAGGCGATTCAGCCAGCTGCCGTCCGGGTTGCGCAGGAGCAGCATTTCCCGGCCCCGGCTGTCCGCCACATGGAGGGAGGCGGTGGCCGGATGGAGGCGCAACAGGGGCACGAAGCGGCGGTTGAAGGCCCGGGGATCGTCCAGGGGCAGGGCTTCTCCCTCCCCCCAGCCCCGGGTCAGGCGGAGCAGGGTTTCCCCCCCATCCAATTCCTCGTTGCTCAAATCCGCCACCTGGGCGGCGGCCCAGTCCATTTCCCGGGAAGCCAGCTGGCGTACCACGGGCTGAACCAGGAGGAAATAGGCGCCCAGGGCAAACAGCGCCAGGGATGCGGAGACCAGGGCGATGATGCGGATCAGCAGGCTGCGGCGCAGGCGCTTTTGCAGGGAGGGCATGGGGGCTGGGGGATAGGGGACGATCCGAGTATAGGGGGGCCTCTTCCCCCTGTCATCACTCCCTTTGGGGGAGGCGGGGGCTGAAGCGGAAAATGCTGTAACTGAGCAGTCCGCCCAGGCTCCACATGGCCAGGGTGCCGAGAGCCAGATGGCCGACGCTATCCCACAGCAGGGGCACCAGGGCGGCCGCCGCCAGGGTATTTACCCCGGACTGGAGAAAGGCCTGGCAGGAGGCGGCCAGCCCCCGTTGCAGGGGAAACCGGTCCAGGGCCATGAGGGTCAGGGTGGGCATGGAGAGGGCCATGCCCAGGTTGTAGATGAACAGGTGGAGCACGCTCCAGGGCAGGCCCGGGGGACGGAGAAAGCTCACCCCTAAGTCCACCGCCACTCCCAGGCCCATGAGGGCGTAGGCCAGAAGCAGCAGCTTGGGGGCGGAACAGCGACCGGCCAGGCGACCGGAGAGCCAGGCGCCCCCCATCATCCCCGCCATGGCCGGGCCGAAAAGCCAGAAAAAGCCGGTTTCCGAGACGCCCAGGTGGCGGATGAGGAACACGGGCGCCGAGGTGACGTAGATGAAAAAGCCTAGGAAGTTACAGGACACCGCCAGACAGGCGGCCTGGAAGGGCAGGGACCACATGACGCCCTTGTAGGCTCCCAGGAGATAGGGGGCGTTGAGGGGCTGGCGGGCGGTGGGGGCCAGGGTTTCCGGCAACAGGGCCCGGCAGGCCAGAAACAGGCTGAGGGCAAAGATGCCCATGAAAAGGAAGACGGAGCGCCAGCCAAACCAGGTGTGCAGCCAGCCCCCCACAATGGGGGCCACGGCGGGGGCCAGGGCGAACATGATGGCCACGTGGGCCATCAGGCGCTGGGCCTCCGGTCCCTGGTAAACGTCCCGTACCACGGCCCGGCCCACCACCAGGCCCGCTCCGGCGGTGACCCCCTGGAGGGCCCGCATCAGCCAGAGCATCTGGATACTGGTGGCCAGGGCGCAGCCCAGGGAAGCTAGGGCGAAGAGCAACATGGCTCCCAGAATCATGCGACGCCGCCCGTAGGCGTCGGAAATGGCCCCGTGCCACAGGGTCATGACGGTGAAGGGCAGCATGTAGGCGGTCAGGGTCTGCTGCACCTCCCAAGGGCTGGCCTGGAGCTTGGCGCCGATTTCCAGGAAAGACGGCAGGTAGGTGTCGATGGAAAAGGGGCCCAGGGCGGACAGGGCCGCCAACAGGATAGCCAGCAGACGATAGGAAATTTCGCTGTTCAAAGAAAGCCTCAAAGGGGGTGGCTCCGGCCCCCGGGAGGGGGCCGATGGGGGCGGGGAGCGGATCACCGGGCGCAGCTAAAGCGCCGGAGGAGCTGACCAGACCGGGGGACGCCGCCCAGGGGGCGGTCTCAGCGGGCCCGGTCGAAGCGCCGGTATTGGATGGCTTCCGCCACGGCGGCGGGGCCCAGGGAGTCCTTGCCTGCCAGATCCGCGATGGTGCGCCCTACCCGCAGTATACGATGGTAGGCCCGGGGCGACAGTTGCATTTGTTCCACCGCCCGGCCCAGCAGGGCTTGGGCCTCCTTGTCCGGGCGGCAATGTTGTTCCAGGGCCGCCCCTTCCAGATGGGCGTTGAGGCCGCCCTGACGGGCCTCCTGGCGCCGCCGGGCCTGGCTGACCCGGGTCCGCACCGGGGCGGAGCTTTCCCCGGTGGGGGCGGCGGCCAGCTCTTCCGGACTTAAGGGGGGCACGTCCAAGGCCAGGTCAATCCGGTCCAGGAGGGGGCCGGACAGGCGCCCCCGGTAGCGGGCCACCTGATCCGGGGTGCAGCGGCAGGCCCGCCGGGGATGGCCGAGAAAGCCGCAGGGACAGGGATTCATGGCGGCAATGAGCTGGAAGGTGTGGTAGATTGTACTAATCATTTCTGTTATTCATTTTGCTTAGTAACTCGCTGCCTGCCATGTCTTTAGAGAATTCGCCAGAAATCAAGCATCAAGCAATTAGCTACAGTCGCTTCTCAAGTCTAAAGCAAGGCAAAGGATCATCCATTGAGCGACAACGCGAGATGTTCAACGAATGGCTAGCAAGAAATCAAGGTAGCTATTATGAAAGCAATCTAAGCGCAAAAGATGAAGGCTTGTCAGCCTACAAGGGGAAAAACAAAGAGGGGGGATTAGGTGCCATCCTAGAGGCGATCCAGCACGGTCTAGTCAGAAGTGGAGATGTCTTAGTGGTGGAAGCCATTGATAGGCTTTCAAGAGCGCAAGCAATGGATGCACTGAGGCTGCTAGGAGATATTGTCAGGGCTGGTATCCCAATCATTACGCTGGAAGACAATCAGACTTACACCGAAGAATCATTGAACGGCCCTCAACTATTTTTGCTTGCCGCAAAGGTGCAAGGAGCGCATGAGTACAGCAAGCGTCTAGGTTCCCGCGTCAAAGCAGCATGGAAAGTGAAAGAAGAGAAAGCCAAAGCAGGGGAGCAGGTCACCAAACTGCACAACATACCTGCTTGGGTTGATCGACAGAGCTTAAAACTGAACGAACTAGCTCCAACAATCAAACAACTGATTGATTTATATATTGAAGGAAAGGGGATACGGGAGGTCTGCTACTTTGCGAGAGAAGGCCTAGGCTTTGACGTAGCGGCCAGAACTTTCTCACGCTGGCTAGACAGTGAAGTGTTGCTAGGGCATTGGCGGGGGGTTAAATGCTTTGATGCCTTGCTGTCAGAGAAGGGATTTTTTGAGCTACAGAGACAACGCAAGGCTAGAACCACAAACCCTAAACAGCCAAATTTCCGTCCCCTGTCTGGGCTTGTTGTGTGTGGTAAATGTGGTAGCTCCTTCAATTTCAGAATACAGAAGCCAGCACCAACGATAGCTGCTCCAAAAGGCTCTGAAGCCTACGCAGCAAAGCCAATGATTGTGTATGGCAATTGCCGTAACTATCTACACGAGAAGGCTTGCAGCAATGGTGCAACAGTGCCCGAAGAAGTAGCGATGCTTGTCTATAACGCTACCGTGGATAGATTGTTGTTCGACTTGGCCTATGTCGCAGCAAGGGATGTTAAAAGCCGAGAAGACTTGGCGGGTCTGGTGGAAAGAAGAGCAAGGTTAGAGATTGAATACAATAATCGAGAATCGCTATATATCAAGGGAATAAAAAATTCTGAAGATGACGCAGCAAGACTAGCATTATTGCAGGCACAAATTGCTGAGTGCGACAAAGAGATTACTTCAAACCTAGATAAGCAGCAGCAGTTTGAAAACTACAAATCAGAAATACAGGAAATGCGGAAGAAGTTGGGCAAAGGGGAGCGTTTGAACATAGTTGATGCCGTGTTTGGTTGGGGCTTTCCTGAAGCTCAGAATGAGGGCTTGAAGACAGCAGTAGAAGAACAAATAGCGAGGATAGAAGCAAGCCCTTTTCTAATGCGGCTTTCCCTCAAAAATGCAGGCTATAGGATCGTTGTTGATAGAACCAAAGACGGGCGTGTTCGGCTAACCTGTAAAGATTCCGACGAACCAGGCGAGGAATGGATTATTCAAAAGCGTTCCCAGAAACTAGGCTGCTATATTGTAGAGCATCGCTTCTGGGGGCCGGTGGACGTAGAGCAGTATCCTAACGACGACTATGATGTTATCAATGATAGGCAGTCAGAGATCCTTGAAGCTAGACGCAAAAGTTAATGGGCTTTCTAGCGATTCAGTAATTTTTGTTTTGCATTAGTAAATTCCTCCTCACTTAAAGCGCCGGAATCCGTTAAGGTCCGTAATTTTATTAGTTCATCAGCGATGTTTGTAGTCTCCGTAGGCACGCTCCCTTCCTTTCTTTGCCATTGCTTTTCCGTAAGGTAGCCTTTCTTGAGCAATAGATTGTAGTGCTCATCATTACCGATAAACGCATACACGACCCATATTATCGGTGCCGTGTATCCGGCAGTTATGATTAATATGACTAAGCATATGACAAAATGACCATACAACCCTTTGTATAGCTGCCAGAGCATGCCAAAAAACAAGGCCGGCCAGCTAAAACCTTCCCAAGTCTGTTCCTGAAGTCCATTGGTAGGGTGTCGTAAAATAATATACTCTTTCGACATGTTTTTCTCTCTTGGCCTTTTTTGTAAAATATAACGCTAGCCTAATTTAGGAAGGGGCGACGTTGCAAGAAACAAGAAATATTAAAAAATATAGGTCATTAACTATTTTAAGTTTATTAACTGCGTCAGAAATTTTTTGTCAATTATTTCGCTCATAGTATCTCTATTAATTTGACTTACAAATATTATAGATTTCATTTTGAAAATTAGAGATAATAGCCTCCCGCGCTTGAGGATCAAATACTCGAGGATATAAATAAGCTCTATCTACCATGTGCTTTTGTGTATTTGTTCCATGATTAGCATCAATCTTAGCTGCTACTGCATACATTGATGAATACTCAACACCTAATTGTCGTTCTTCCATGATTACTTTAGCAGTCTCCTTCCAACTTTGACATAAGGACTCATCATCATCGGCAAAGGATGAAGCACTAATAACAGTAAGAAATAAAGTTGCAATAATATTTTTCATGATTTTTCCTTTAAGTTTCTCCTGAATAGATTCCCGTAATATTTCAACCTACGCTTATATGAACCATCTCGATTAAAACTGGCTTTTCAAATAGGATAACGCCAAAGAAGCTTCGTTTCTTTCATTAGCAAATATATTTACAACATCAGCACATATTCTTATTTAACTTTCCGGTATAGACCTATTTTTGGAAACGCATTCGCCGCGAAGCATTCCCTTAGGTCTACTAGATTAATGTCCTCATTATCAATAATTCAAAATAATTAAATGTCCTAAGTAGATGAGGTGTAAAAAGTTTTTGACGTCGCTTAGAAATAAATTTTTAGCTAGCATGGTTCAGAATTGGCTTGCCTGTTACTAACAGAAATAATATGGGTAAGACATAAGAATAAGCCAATGTACCTCTCATTGGGCGTATGTGTATATAGCTTGTACCCATGTTAGACAGCCCCGCCCCCTGTTGTTTGTGTCCATTTAGGGTCTAATTTGTACTTGTTTGACACAATCCAATTTGCCTCTTAGAATTCAGTTGTGCACTTTCTTTGGGGGCGGTCGCCATGGAGCAAAACGGGCAAGCAGTCGGATACATTCGGGTTTCAACTGAAGACCAGAATACGGCGAGGCAACTTGAAGGGCTTGAGCTAACCAAGACGTTTACTGACAAGCTGAGCGGTAAGGACACTAACCGACCCGCTTTGAAAGAATGCCTAGCCTATCTTCGTGAAGGCGATACCCTGCACATCCATAGTCTTGATCGGCTGGCGCGCAACCTAGACGACCTGCGAGGCATCATCAAAGGTCTAACAGGTCGTGGGGTTGCTGTGAGGGCACATAAAGAAGGGCTGCTATTTACTGGCGATGATTCGCCAATGGCTAACCTGCTTCTTTCGATGCTTGGCGCTGTAGCCGAGTTTGAGCGCTCAATCATCAAGGAGCGTCAGCGGGAAGGTATCGCCATAGCCAAGCAAAAAGGCGTCTATAAGGGCCGCAAGGCTTCCTTGAGTGAAGATCAGATAGCAGAACTCAAGGCGCTAGCTACGTCAGGCGAGAAGAAGGCAACGCTAGCTAAGCGTTTCAATATCAGTAGAGCTTCTGTTTACAATTACTTGGCTGACCGTATTGAGTTAGTAGGTTAGTCATTGGAAGAGAGGGGTTATCGCCCTCTTTGATATTTTGAAATCGTGCTATGAAGCAGCCTAGCGGTGTTATCTGCTATCAAAGTGCTTTGCCGTACTTCAATCAAATTTATTTAAATATTTATTAGTATAAATTCAAATGCAGCAACCAAATAAATATGATATTTGACTTGACAAATTGTGAATGTCGTGGTATAATAAATATGTAAGCTGATATTTCATTTTAATGAATGCCAGCTTCCTTCCGTGAGAGCCGCCTTGATATTTTTGGCGGCTTTTTTTCGTTCAAAATCAGAGGTTTGCAAAAATTATGTATATGAATACACGCATTGACTCTAAAAACAACAATAAGGAAATACCATGTACCAAGACAATAATCAAGGAGATTGCTTCCTAGAACTTTGGCAACAAGCTGTAAATGAAGTAGAGGCAGAGACACCGAAGCCGAGTCGTAAGAAGAAGCACAGACGTTTTCAGGTTGGGGATGTTTTAGAAACACACAATGGTTATGTTGAAGTTATTGAGTATATCAACTCAAATAACGTAAAGATTCGGTTTGTTGCTACGCAATTCGAGATGCTAGCTACAGCACAAAACATTAGAGATGGTAAGGTAAAAGACAGGTTCCTGGAACAAGCGACAGGCGGCTATATTGGTAATACTAGCGCATGTCTAAACGGCGAGCCAAAGCTAGAGTACGCAATTTGGAAAGCAATGTTTGCAAGAGTCAGGGAACGACAAAACTATAAAGATGTTCCCATTGGCGATGATTTTCAGTGCTTTGAAGTATTTGAGAAATGGTACTTAGAGCGAAAATCAAAATACCCGAAAACTGTAACGCTTGCTCTAGATAGCGATATTAGCCCGTTCCTGAATGGCTCCCCCAAGTCCTATAGCGCTGAGACTTGTTTGCTTTTGCCCCATAGTGTTAATACCAGCTTCACGAAAACGCAAGAGTCCTTGGATTCCTTTTCTACTGAAAGGCCAAAAGGCATCGTAAAGATTGGTGAGCAGTGGATAGTCCTGACGCTGAATGATAAAAGCCAATTTAACGACAAAGACGAGGCAATAGCCTATGCAACCGATTTGCTAATCAGTGGATTTATGGATAAATTTAAAGAAGAAGTGCTGCCATATCTTAACGAAATTGACTCTGCTAAAGTGCGGAATCTAGAGCAAAAGCTTCGCCATAAATACCGATAAAACAGTATTGAAGCCCGCATGAAATAAGGGAGTGACTATCTCTAGGTTATTACACGGTAACTAGTAATTCCATATGTGTAATACTAGAAATCACACTAGAGATAGTAACTAATTTATTGTGTGATTACCTAGATAATTCAAGAGTGTAAATCAATGAAAATAAGTTTAAATCAATATCAGAGATCAGTATTGTTTGACTGTATTGATAGGAACATGTCAATTGCAAAAGTCTTAAATACTGCCTTCAAGTTATTGGAACAACAACTCCAGAAGGAGACATATGAACAACAAGGAAAGGAAATGCCTGCAATGCACGGCTGAGCTACTAACTAAGCGCCAGAGTGCAAAGTTCTGCTCAGATGATTGCAGAACCAAATACAACAATGCCATCAAGAAGAAGGACAGAGAGGCAACCGCAGCCAAGCGCCAAGCAGCTAGATCAAATAAATTCGATCAATCAACCTTTGCTAGCTACCTTATAGGCGAATGCAAGCGAGCTGGTACAGTACAGGTTCTAGAAGGTATTGGTCTTGATGGGTTGAAGCTGTTACGGGACTTGGTTGCTAAGCGTACTACCTACAACGGTGGCGACTCTCGGCAATACGCAATCTCTCATATTTTCCCGGCTGTTAATCACAACTCCGGGAATATTGGGCTACTTCACCCAGAAAACTTAGTTATCGCTCCCTCAGAATTCAATCAAAAGAGAGGTAACAAGTTACCCAAAGAGGGGGCGGGTAGGTGTATTCCAATCAATACTCTGAAGAGGAAATACATTGTCCGCAATAGCACCCCAAAGAGTGAAGTTCTAGATAAAATCAAGGCTGTTATTGGTGCAGCGGTTTATAACGCGTTTCTCAAAGAATATGCTTCAAAGCTTGGCTTAACTTCACAAAATAAGATCAAAGCAAAGCTCGCCAAGCAAAATATCCCTTACTCTGAATCAGCCACCCTAGAAGAGCTACAAGAGGCACATAGTCAAGCGTTCGGGGTTGATTTCAAGCTAGGATATTCACGAGAGCCGACCCCTTTGCAATTTGTAGTAATGCAAGAGACAAATAGGCTTTCCCCTTGGTCGCCTTTCAAGTTGTTCCTCGATTTCTATGCCTCTGAAACCTATTGGTGCTATCACCGCCAATGGGTACAGCAGGAAAATGGAAATAAGGTTCAATCCTACATCTTTGAGCAAGTGCTAAAGCAATTGCATGGCGATAAATACAGCGTTGAATACCAAGGCAGAAGCTTGATTAGTTACTTCAAGCTGAAAGGCTCTATCAATCTTTTAGACGAGCATTCGCCGTTTGTTCTCTGGTTGCATTCCGATGCCTTATACCTGCCAGAAAAAGAGAAAAGTCGAGGAGAGTTAAGTCGATTTTGACTTGTAGAAATAAAATAAAAACTGAAGCGGGAAAATGACAAATTGTCTCTAATTGAATTAGATTTATTTTTGAGGTGAAATTTAGCTAGCTAACTACCTATATTTTTAGTTGTGTGTTCGGTGGAATTGTAAATCTATAAGTTGAAGTAGTGTCGCTTTCGTCAACGATGTTAAACATTACTTCTGAATTAGATTTTAGTGCTTCTATTATTTCAATATTCGCTTTATCGCTGAATTCTATTCTATCCTGCAGGAGTTTTCCTATATGAGTATGTCGTTTCCCGTTACATGAGAAGGACGTGTAATATTTTCTATCGATGGATGATTTTATGGGGACGTCTCGGTTGTATTCGTAAAGCTGAATATCAACCGTGTTTTTATTGATTAGTAATTTAACTCCGAGGCTACTGTTTTCGGTTGCTGTATTAGAAAATTGACCATCGATTCGATTGGTGTTTGTTATGTAAGTTTCTCCGGTTTCGTTTTTGAATTCATCAACGTAGCTACCTTTCTTCCAGAATTGAGTGGTTGCTGCATTTGTGGGATTTGCATTGCTTGGGCTAGCGGGAGAGTTAGAGTTGCTGTTGATCATAATGACAACGACTGCAAGCCATATAAATGAAATGGTTCTGGCTGTAGTGCTATACCCTTTCCTTAGCGTGAGCCAAGAAAAAATGTATGGAATAAAAGTAATTCCGATGCCAAGTAATAATCCGACGCTCCTACCTTTCTCATTTAGAGTGTCAGCAGATTGTTCCTTTTTGTTGATAGATTGCTGTTTTAAAGGATAGCCACAATTTGGGCAGGTCGGAGCAGCGTCAGATATTTCTTTGTTGCAATCAGGGCAGTTTATTAACGGCATAATATAATTTTACTCAGTTGATTAGAACAGTGAAGCCATTTAAGTCTTGCGGTGGCTGGTGATCAAATATTTTTGCGCGGTATCTCTGATTGTGGAATTGATGCACATGCACCACATGCAGGACATGTCACAATTATTTCGAACAGCGCTGGCTCCAATGAGGAGCCTTTATATACATTGTCATCCCAGAGATTTTCGCATTGCATGCAATAAACTGACGCCTTGTGTAACGACTCTGGGGGCGTGGCCCGTTGTTGCAAGCTGTTCTCTTGAGAGCGTTCGCGCTTCCATTCAGTGTCAGCAAAAACAAACTTCTTGGGAGAGTCCATTGGTGCGCAAATATGATGGCTGGAAATCGCTAATCGTAGTGCCCCCCCTAAGTTTGTCAAGACGAAGGAATATTTCCAACTTAGAAATCTAGAATGATGCTAACAGCGCAGAGTAAAATACGTATAAAAACAAACGGTTACAATCAATCGCAAAACAGTGCATGAACAAATAAACAACGAGTCTGATAATCATTGTTTGTGCAAGCAGAGCTAGCATTCATCATAGGTGACAGAAGTCACTGATTGTTATTTGCCCATAAAAGGTGTTTTGCAGGCTTCTGGGCCATCTTTGGCTTTCGATGTGGCGTTTCCTTGGCTTGCTCAAGCTATCGCGCTGGGGGCACTAGCAATGCGCTTCCTGCTCTTCTAGCCTTCCTGAAGGCCCAAGGTGCTACCGGATCAGTATCAGACCAAAGACCCCGGCGATATGCTCGGGCTTCCTCTTCAGCGTTGGCATAGGCTTTACGATCTATAGGGGATTGCTCCCTTTGGTAATCCTTGTAATGCCAAGCCATGCCCCGTTTGACTTGTTCTAGATTCACGTCTGGCGTGTTGGGTGTAGCAATCTTGGCTATCAGCCTGCCGTAACGATCTTTCTTGTAGAACTCAATAACTACTTGCTTTCCGAAGACTAGGGAACTCAGGGATTGCTTCGAGCGCGTGCCAAATGGTTGGGACTTTTCTGGTGCATCTATGCCTATCAGCCGTACTTTATGGGGGGTTTTGGCACTATCAAGAAGCGTAACTGTATCCCCGTCACTAACACCGACGATACGGCCTGAAATGCTATCAGCAGCTACTGGTGTCGATATGGCAAGCAAAAGAAGCAAAGCTGTTAGTACATGGGAAAGATAGGGATTCATGTCTACTAGCCAAGCTTCTGGAAACGGGCCGGATAGCTGATTTTGGCGGCGGCCCGGGAGATTTGCACGGCCCCGGTTTCCAGGGGCTCCCGCAGGGCTTCCAGAACCCGGCGGTCGAATTCGGGCAGTTCATCCAAAAATAAGACGCCCCCGTGGGCCAGGGAAATTTCCCCGGGCTGGGCTTTGCTGCCGCCGCCGATCAGGGCGGCGGGGGAGGCCGTATGGTGGGGATGGCGCCAGGGGGCCAGGGTCCAGCGGTCCGGCTGGAATTCCCCGGCCAGGGAAAGCAGGGTGGCGGATTCCAGGGCCGCCTGTTCCTCCAGGGGCGGCAGAATGCCCGGCAGGCGTTGGGCAAGCATGGATTTGCCCGTGCCCGGGGGGCCGCAGAAAAGCAGGGAATGACCGCCGGCAGCGGCGATTTCCAGAGCCCGGCGGGCCCCCGCCTGACCCTTTACATCGGCCAGATCCGGGTAGGGGGGCGGCGGGACGGGGGGCGGGGCGCCCAGGGGCGAGAGGGGGGCCTCGCCCCGCAGGTGGGCGCAGACTTCCAGCAGGGTGGCGGCGGGGATCAGGGTAGTGTGGCGGGCCCAGGCGGCTTCCGCCGCGCTTTCCCGGGGCAGCACCAGGGGGCGTCCGGCTCGACCCGCCGCCAGGGCCATGGCGAGGCCGCCCCGCACCGGGCGCAGGTCTCCGGAAAGGGACAGTTCCCCGGCGAATTCGTAGTCTTCCAGGGCGGTGGCGGGCAACTGGTCCGAGGCGGCCAGCAGGCCCAGGGCGATGGGCAGATCGAAACGGCCCGATTCCTTGGGCAGGTCGGCGGGGGCCAGATTGACCGTAATGCGTCGGGGGGGAAAATCGGCGCCGCTGGTGAGCAGGGCGGCCCGCACCCGGTCCCGGGCTTCCCGCACCTCGGCCTCGGGCAGACCCACCAGGGAAAAGGCGGGCAGCCCGTTGGCGATATGGACTTCCACCGTCACCGGTGGCGCGGCCATTCCGGCTAAGGCGCGGCTGTGGACGAGGGCGAGTGGCATGGCGGCGGCCCGTGGAAAATGGCGCCGATTATGCCATGATAATAACGACTTGGCGTCCCCCGGACGCCCGGGCTTAATCCTGGGCGGGGGGATTTTCCAGGGCCGTGACCCGGGCTTCCAGGGCTTCCAGCTTGGCTCGGGTGCGGGCCAGAACCTGGGCCTGAACGTCGAATTCTTCCCGGGTGACCAAGTCTAGTTTGGTGAAAAAGCCGGAAAGCATGGCCTTGACGTTCTTTTCCAGGTCGGCGGCCGGGGTGCCGGCCAGGAGAGTACTCAGCCGCTGGCTGAAATCTTCAAAAAGTTTGGGATCGAGCATGATGCGCATCCGGGGGTCAATAAGCAGGCGGCAAAGTGTAGCACAGGGGGTAGTGGGGGCTGCCGGACGTCCCCGCACCGAAGCTGTGCGCACCCTTTTGGGGATGCGCTCCCTTGGTGCGGCCCCCATGGGAATGGGTTATAAAGTTTATGCAATCCCCTGTTTTTGGCTGAAAAAAAGGTTGGCACGACCTGTGCTAGATGCATTCCGCGAAGTTCTCTTTTTATTACCAGGAGTCTGCAATGCAAAAAACTCTCATCGCCACCGCCGTTCTTGCTTGTCTGTCCGTACCGGCCTTCGCCGACGACGCCGCTCCTGCGGCCGCCGCCACGCCGGAACATACCTTTACCGCCAACGTGAGCCTGACTTCCGAGTACATCTACCGGGGGATCGCCCAGTCTGCTCGTAAGCCGGCGATTCAAGGTGGGTTCGACTATTCCCATTCCTCCGGTCTCTACGCCGGCGTTTGGGGGTCTTCCATCTCCTGGCTGACCGATGGTGTGGGTGGTGACGGTGTGAAAGCCGGTACCGCTCCCGTGGAAATCGACGTTTACGGTGGTTACAAGAACACCTTCGCCGGTGGTGACTGGAACTACGACGTGGGCGTTCTGACCTATAACTACCCCCACAGCGGTACGCTGAGCACTGTAAATAGCCCGAACACCACGGAGGTTTATGGGGCTTTGGGTTGGAAGTGGCTGTCTGCTAAATACTCTTACACCGTTTCTAACCACATTTTCGGTAACGGTAAATGGGGAACCTTGAGTGATGGCTCCATGGGGCAAACGACTGGGAGCACCCGTGGTTCGGGCTACTTCGAAGTCAACGCCAACTATGACCTGGGCACCGGCTGGGGCCTGGTGGGCCACGTGGGCCATCAATCCATTAAGGATTTCAGCCGCGCTTCCTACTCCGACTACAAGCTTGGCGTGACCAAGGATGTGGGCTTTGGCGTGGTGGCTCTGTCCTACTACGACTCCAATGCCCATGGCGATTGCAATAAGTCTGATGCCGCGACTGGTGGCGAACCCTACTGCAGCCTGCAAGGTAAGAACCTGGGCAAGGGTGCCGCCCAACTGTCTTTCACCAAGACTTTCTAAGCCGATTTTTTCTTAGCGTGACCGGTGCCCTCGGGGTCGGGGGCATCGGATAAAACCGGATTTCCAACTGATTGGGAGCCAACATGAAACTGGTAACTGCCATCATCAAGCCGTTCAAGCTTGACGAAGTGCGTGAAGCCTTGTCCGCCATTGGCGTACAAGGCATCACGGTCACCGAAGTCAAGGGTTTCGGCCGGCAAAAGGGGCACACCGAGCTGTACCGGGGTGCGGAATACGTTGTGGATTTCCTGCCCAAGGTCAAGGTGGAAGCGGCGGTGAAGGACGACCTGACGGATCAGGTCATCGAAGCCATCGAAAAATCCGCCAGCACCGGCAAGATCGGTGACGGCAAGATCTTCGTCTTCGACGTGGAACAAGTCATTCGCATCCGCACCGGTGAAACCGGCGAAGATGCCCTTTGATCGGGAGAAAACAATGAAACGCATGCTCGCTATGTTGGCACTGCTGGGTGTGGTCGGCCTGTCCGCCCCGGCGTTTGCCGACGACGCCCCCGCCGCTTCTGCCGCCCCGGCGGCCACGGCTCCTGCCGCCGCTCCGGCGGACGCTGCCAAGCCCGCCGATGCGGCTGCTCCCGCCGCTGCCACCGCTGCTGCGCCGGCGGCTGCCCCTGCTGCCGCCCCGGTGCCCAACAAGGGTGACAATGCCTGGCTGATCGTGGCTGCCGCCTTCGTCATCATCATGTCCATCCCGGGCCTGGCCCTGTTCTACGGCGGCCTGGTGCGCTCCAAGAACATGCTGTCCGTGCTCATCCAAGTGTTCGTGGTTTTCTCCATGATCACCGTGTTGTGGTGCATCTACGGTTACAGCGTGGCCTTTACCGAAGGCAATCCCTTCTTCGGTAGCCTGGACAAGCTCTTTATGAAGGGCGTGACCCCGGATTCCGTGGCCGCTACCTTCTCCAAGGGCGTGGTGGTTACCGAGTTCATCTATGTGGTCTTCCAAGGGGCGTTCGCGGCCATCACCGCCTGCCTGATTCTGGGGGCCTTTGCTGAACGGGTCCGCTTCTCCGCCGTGCTGGTGTTCTGCGCCCTGTGGTTCACCTTCTCCTACCTGCCCATGGCTCACATGGTCTGGTACTGGGCTGGTCCTGACGGCTACATCGACGCTGCGGCTGCCGACAAGCTGAACGCCACCGCTGGCTGGCTGTTCCAAAAGGGTGCCCTGGACTTCGCTGGCGGTACCGTGGTGCACATCAACGCCGCCGTCGCCGGCCTGGTGGGCGCCTATGTGATCGGCAAGCGGATTGGCCTGGGCAAGGACTCCATGGCGCCTCACAGCCTGACCATGACTATGATCGGTGCTTCCCTGCTGTGGTTCGGCTGGTTCGGTTTCAACGCCGGTTCCGCCCTGGAAGCCAATGGTTCCGCCGGTCTGGCCTTCATCAACACCTGGCTGGCCACCGCTGCGGCGACCCTGTCCTGGCTGTTTGCTGAATGGCTGATCAAGGGCAAGCCTTCCATGCTGGGTGCCGCTTCCGGTTCCCTGGCCGGTCTGGTGGCCATTACCCCCGCCTGCGGCTTCGTCGGCGTGATGGGTGCTCTGGTCATCGGTCTGCTGGCCGGTGTGGTCTGCCTGTGGGGTGTGAATGGCCTGAAGAAACTGCTGCGTGTGGATGATTCCCTGGACGTCTTCGGGGTGCACGGCGTGGGCGGTATCCTGGGCGCCCTGCTCACCGGTGTGTTCGCCAGCCCCTCCCTGGGCGGCACCGGCATCTACGACTACGTGGCCAACAAGGTGGCGGATAACTACTCCATCGTGGATCAAGTGATCATCCAAGCCACGGGCGTGGCTACCACCATTGTGGTGTCCGGTGTGGTTTCCCTGATCGCCTACAAGATCGTGGATCTCTTCATCGGCCTGCGGGTTCCCGAAGAAGAAGAACGGGAAGGTCTGGACGTTACCTCCCACGGCGAACAAGCCTACCACCTGTAATTTCCCCTCACTTCACCGTGAGCAAGGGCGCCCCTCGGGGCGCCCTTTTTCGTGGACGGAGGGGTAGCCCAACGGATTTACTCCAAAAAAAAACCGCCGGGGCGGGGTTAGGCGATGGGGGGACCAGGGGAACTAGGCCGGGGCGCCCCTTGGGGAAGGAGGAAGGAGCGGACCAGAAGAGTCGTGGAGCAACCCCGAATCAGGGCGAAGGCTTTATAGGTACCTCAAAGTGGCCCTAATACGACCACTCGACCACCCAAGGCGACCCCGGCTACAGCATCAGGCGCCGGGCTCCCAGGCGGGTGGCCTGCCAGCCCAGGTGGTCGTAATAGGCCAGGGCCGGGGCATTGTCCAAATCCGCCAGCAGTTGGGCCCGGGTGGCCCCCTGGTCTTTGGCCCAGGCCAGGACGGCCGCCAGAACCCGGCGTCCCACGCCCCGGCCCTGCCATTCCGGGGCCACCACCATATCCTCGATCCAGGCCGAGGGCGCCCCTTCCGCCGTGGAAATGACCAGCTGGGCGCTCACCATGGCCACCACACGACCGTCCCCGTCCCGGGCCACGGCTATGTGGGCCATGGCCGGGCTGGCCATGAGCCGGGTCAGCCCCTGGATCTGCTTTTCCGGATCGGCCTGGAAATCCTGCTCGATGGCGAAAAGGCGGTGGAGCAGGGCGACCAGATCGGGGATATCCGCCGGGGTGGCGGCATCCAGGGTAACGGGGGCGGGGGACATTACATTTCTCCGGGCAGGGCGCTGTTGTAAATGATCACGCTGAGGAAGCGGATCGGGCACTGGAGCAGGTTTTCCGGGCCGTGGGGCACCTCGCCCCGGAAGGTCAGGCTATCCCCCGGTTCCAGCAGGTAGGTGTTTTGCCCGTGCCGGTATTCGATCTTGCCTTCCAGCATGTAGATGAATTCCGTGCCCGGGTGCTCGAAGGTGGGGAAGACCTCCGATTCGTGGTCGATGGTGATCAGGAAGGGTTCAAAGACCTTGGTGGGCCCCTGGTCGTAGGCCAGCAGATGGTAGGTGTGGCCCCGCTTGGTGCCCCGCCGTACCACTTCCATGCCCTCCCCTTCCTTCACCAGCTGGGCGCCGCCACCGGGCACGTCGTAATGGCGGAACAGGGTGGAAAGGGAGACGCCCAGGGCGTGGGCCAGCCGGGACAGGGTTTCCAGGCTGGTGGCGGTCTGGGCGTTTTCAATCTTGGACAGCATGCCCCGGCTGATATCGGTCCGGTCGGCCACATCCGCAATGGTCAGGCCGTGCTGCTGGCGCAGATCCCGGATGGTGTTGCCCAGATAACGGGACAGGCTGTCGCTGTTTTCGTGATCGCTCATGGCGAAATCTCCTTGTTTTCTCGCGTGTTACCAGCGTGTTCCGGTCTTTGCCGGAATGACGATCCCATTATCCCACACCATA
Source organism: Rhodocyclaceae bacterium (assembly GCA_041907765.1). Lineage (GTDB taxonomy): Bacteria > Pseudomonadota > Gammaproteobacteria > Burkholderiales > Rhodocyclaceae > Azospira. Next base: position 84,998 of record JAYRGQ010000006.1, read on the forward strand.
AAGTTTCTTAATAGGAAAAAATGTTGACCAATACGAATTAAGGATGCACAATGCTCACAAATGTTGCCTTATATGAATCTTTAAACGACTTCATTGCCACCCAGAGCCCCCACCGCCATGTCCGCACCCCGCCGCTACACCCTGACCCTTTCCTGCCCCGACCGGGTGGGCATCGTCGCTGCCGTGAGCCAGTTCATCGCCGCCCACGGGGGTTGGATCACCGAGGCCAACCACCACGCGGATAGCGAAGAAAAGCGCTTTTTCATGCGCCAGGACATCCTGGCCGAATCCCTGGATTTTGATCTGGCCGTGCTGCGGGAGAAGTTCGCCCCCATCGCCGCCCAGTTCGACATGAAGTGGAAGATCAACGACAGCGCCCGGAAAAAGCGGGTGGTGATCCTGGTCTCCAAGCAGGAACACTGCCTCTACGACCTTCTGGCCCGTTGGCAGTCCAAGGAACTGGATATTGAAATCCCCTGTGTCATTTCCAACCACGACACCTTCAAAGGTTTTGTGGAATGGCACGGCATCCCCTTCCACCACGTGCCCGTCACCCCGGACAACAAGGCCGCCGCCTACGCCAAGGTTCAGGAACTCTTCGAGCAGGCCCAGGGGGACGTGATGGTCCTGGCCCGCTACATGCAGATTCTTTCCCCGGACCTGTGCGCCAACTATCCGGGCCAGATTCTCAACATCCACCACAGCTTTCTGCCCAGTTTTGTGGGCGCCAAGCCTTACCACCAGGCCTACGCCCGGGGGGTGAAGCTGATCGGCGCCACCTGCCACTACGTCACCGCCGACCTGGATCAGGGACCCATCATCGACCAGGACGTGATCCGGGTGGATCACTCGGACCTGCCGGACGACCTGGTGCGTTACGGCAAGGACATCGAAAAGGCCGTTCTGGCCCGGGGCCTGCGCTACCACCTGGAAGACCGGGTGCTGGTGCACGGCAACAAGACGGTCGTTTTCCGCTAAGGAGCCCAGCATGCCCTGGAGACTTTTGCGCTTCGCGCTTTCCAGCAAACACCCGGAGCCGCGCATGTTCACGCGGCACGACAAGCTCAAATCCGCCTACGACGTGGTGATTATCGGGGGTGGCGGCCACGGTCTGGCGGCCGCCTACTACCTGGCCCGGGACTTCGGCATTACCAATGTCTGCGTCCTGGAAAAGGGCTACATCGGCGGCGGCAATACGGGGCGCAACACCACCATCATCCGCTCCAATTACCTGACCCCCGAAGGGGTGCAGTTCTACGACGCCTCGGTGAATCTGTGGCAGGACCTGTCCCAGGAATTCGACCTGAACCTGTTTTACGCCAACCGGGGCCACTTCACCCTGGCCCACACCGATGCCTCCCTGCGCACCATGCGTTGGCGGGCCGAGGTGAACAAGCACTACGGGGTTCATTCCGAACTGGTGGGGCCGGAGGCGGTGAAAGAAGCCGCCCCCATGATCGACCTCTCCTGTAGTGGCCAGGCGCCCATTCTGGGGGCTCTCTACCACGCCCCCGGTTCCGTGGCCCGCCACGACGCGGTGGCCTGGGGCTATGGCAAGGGTGCGGACATGCGGGGGGTGGAAATCCACCAGCAAACCGAGGTGACTGGCATCGATGTGGTGGCGGGCAAGGTCCGGGGGGTGAATACCAGCCGGGGCTATATCGCCACCAACAAGGTGCTCTGCGCCGTGGCCGGCTCCACGCCGCGCATTCTGAAAATGGTGGGGGTGCGCACGCCCCTCCACGTTCATCCCCTGCAAGCCATGGTGAGCGAGCCTTTGAAGCCCTGGCTCGATCCCATCCTGGTCTCCGGCAGCCTGCACGTTTACATCAGCCAGTCCGCCCGGGGCGAACTGGTGATGGGGGCCTCCCTGGACCCCTACGAGGTGCACGCCACCCGCTCCACCCTGGACTTTGTGGAGCACCTGTCGGGCCAGATGCTGAACATGTTCCCCTTCCTTTCCAACGTGAAGGTCATGCGCCAGTGGGCCGGTATGGCGGACATGACCCCGGACTTCGCCCCGATTATGGGCAAGACCCCGGTGGAAGGCTTTTACCTGGATTCGGGCTGGGGCACCTGGGGCTTCAAAGCCACCCCGGTGTCGGGCAAGACCATGTCCTACACCGTGGCCAACGACCAGCCCCATCCCCTGATTACCGGCTTCTCCCTGGACCGCTTCCGCCAATTCGCCCCCACCGGCGAAAAGGGCGCTGCCTCCGTGGGCCATTAGTCCAGAGAACCGCCAGGAGCTACCGCGATGAAACTCATGACCTGTCCCATCAACGGCCCCCGGGCCATTTCCGAATTTACCTACGGGGGCGAGATCCGCCCCATGCCGGACCCGGCTACCGCCAGCGACGACCAGTGGGCCGACTACGTCTACAACCGCAACGGCGCCCCCGGGGTGAAAAAGGAGTGGTGGTGCCATACCCCCAGTAACACCTGGTTCATCGCTGAACGGGATACGGAAAAAGACCGGGTGCTGCGCACCTATCTGGTTGGGGAGGAAGAGTAATGCGACTGCCAGCCATGGAAGGGGAGTGGATCGACCGCTCCCGCAGCGTGGAGTTCAGCTTTGAGGGCCGGACCTACCGGGCCTATGCCGGAGATACGGTGAGCACGGCCCTGTGGGCCAATGACCGCACCCTCCTGGGCCGCAGCTTCAAGTACCACCGGCCCCGGGGCATTCTCTCCCTGGCTAACCACGATATGAACAATGTGGCCCAGTGGGGCGCCATGCCCAATGTGCGCATGGACGTGACCCCGGTGCAACCGGGCATGGCCCTCACCGCCGTGAATACCTTCGGTGGCCTGGAATCGGACAAGGCCGCCATTCTGGGTGCCTTCTCCCGCTTTTTGCCCGTGGGTTTTTATTACAAGGCCTTCTATTCCAAGAAACTCTTTCCCCTCTGGGAAAAGATGTTCCGCACCCTCACCGGCCTGGGCAAGGTGGAGGTAACCGCCCCCCGGCGCTACAGCCCCAAGTGCTACGGCTTCTGCGACGTGCTGGTGGTGGGGGCCGGCCCCTCCGGCATGGCGGCCGCCTTGAGCGCCGCCGACCAGGGCGCCGATGTGGTGTTGGTGGATGAAAACGCCCGGGCCGGGGGCTCCGCCACCTACGAATTCGGCGCCGACCAGGAGCGGGTCCGTCAGGGCCGGGAATTGTTGGCCCAGGTCAGCGCCCATCCCCGCATCCGGGTCATGGCCGCCACCTACGCGGCGGGCTATTACGCCGACCAGTGGGTGCCCCTGGTGGAGGGGGACAAGATCACCAAAATGCGTTCCAAAGCCGTGGTGGTGGCAGCCGGGGGCTTTGAGCAGCCCGCCGTGTTCCGCTACAACGACCTGCCCGGCATTATGCTGGCCTCCGCCGCCCAGCGCCTGATTTACCGCTATGGGGTCAAGCCCATGCACCGGGCGGTGGTGCTTACCGCCAACAGCGCCGGTTACCGGGCTGCCCTGGATCTGGCCGCCCATGGGGTCCAGGTGGTGGCCGTGGCGGATCTCCGTCCCCATTACGGCAGCCCGGCCCTGGTGCAACAGGTCAAGGCCCTGGGCATTGCCGTCCATGCCGCCACCTGTATCGTGGAAGCCGTGCCCACGGGGGACCACAAGGGCCTCAAGGCCGTGGGTCTGGCCCCCTTTGATAATGGCCGGGCGGGGCGCCCGGTGGAAGAAATCCTCTGCGACGGGGTGGCGGTGAGCGTGGGCTGGGCCCCTGCCGCCAATCTGCTCTACCAGGCCGGCACCCGCATGGCCTATCGGGAAGAGCTGCACCAGTTCGTGCCGGACGTGCTGCCGGAAGGGGTGTTCGCCTGCGGCAAGGTGAACGGGGTCCATGAGCTTTCCGCTCGCCTCCTGGACGGGACCCGGGCCGGTAGCGCCGCCGCGGCCCACGCCGGGTTTGGTAGCCCCCGGACCGTGATCGTGCCGCCGGAGGCGGAATGCCCCAGCCATCCCTGGCCCATCGTGGCCCACCCCAAGGGCAAGAATTTCGTGGATTTTGACGAAGACCTGCAACTCCAGGACTTCCCCAATGCGGTCCAGGAAGGCTTCGACAATATCGAGCTGCTCAAGCGCTATTCCACCGTGGGCATGGGCCCCAGCCAGGGCAAGCATTCCAACATGAATGCCCTGCGCATCCTGGCCCGCCTGACCGGCAAAAAGCCCCAGGAAGTGGGTACCACCACGGCCCGTCCCTTCTTCCATCCCGTGCCCATGGCCCATCTGGGCGGCCGGGGTTTCCACCCGGAACGGCAGACGCCCCTGCAAGCCCGTCACGACGCCCTGGGGGCGGTGTGGATGCCCGCCGGGGTGTGGCAACGGCCCGAGTACTACGCCCGGGACGGCAAGAGCCGCATTACCTGCATCCGGGAAGAAGCCCTGGCGGTGCGTAACGGGGTGGGCCTGATCGACGTGGGCACCCTGGGCAAGCTGGAAATACGGGGCCCGGACGCCGCCGCCTTCCTGGAGCGGGCCTACGTTTCCCGCTACGCCGGATTGAAGGTGGGCATGACCCGCTACGCCGTGATGTGCGACGAATCCGGGGTGGTCATTGACGACGGGGTGGTGGCCCGCCTGGCGGAGGACCACTTCTACTTCACCACCACCACTTCCGGGGCCGCCGGCATTTACCGGGAGCTTTCCCGCCTGGCCCTGGAATGGCAGCTGGACTGCGGTCTGGTCAATGTGACCGGCGCCTACGCCGGGGTCAATTTGGCCGGGCCCCGGTCCCGCCAGGTGCTGGCCCAGCTCACCGATCTGGACTTGTCTTCCGCCGCCTTCCCCTACTTAGGCATACGGGAAGCCCGGGTGGCGGGCATTCCCGCCCGGATCATGCGGGTCGGCTTTGTCGGGGAATGGGGCTACGAAATCCACGTTCCCGCCAGTCAGGCCGGAGCCCTGTGGGACGCCCTGCTGGCCGCCGGTGCGGACCAGGACATCCGCCCCTTTGGGGTGGAAGCCCAGCGCCTGCTGCGTCTGGAAAAGGGCCACATCATCATCGGCCAGGACACGGATGGCCTGACCACGGCCAACGAAGCGGCCCTGGACTGGGCGGTGAAGCTGGACAAGCCTTTCTTCATCGGCCAGCGCAGCCTCCAGGCGGAAGCCCGCAAACATCCCCGCAAACGGCTCATCGGCTTTGTGATCCCCGGGGGCCCGGACGCCCGGGTGCCCCAGGAATGCCACCTCTTCATCCGGGAAGGGGAAATCGTCGGCCGGGTCACCAGCATTGCCTGGAGCCCCACCCTCAAGGGATTTGTCGGCCTGGCCCTGGTCCGTCCCGATCTGGCCAAGCCCGGATTGGCCCTGGAAGCGCGCCTTTCCCATGGTGCCGGCGTCACGGTGCAGACCGCCGCCACCCCCTTCTATGACCCGGAAAACCTGCGCCAGAAGGAAGCGTGATGACCTCTTTCCTGTCCCAAACCACTCCCGTTTCGCCCCTCTACGACCTGCTGAGGGGCTTGAGCCCCGCCTGGGCAGAGGGGGACCAGGGTGCCCTGCCCAAACATTTCGGTGATCCGGCCGGGGAAGCCGCCCGAGGCGAGGTGCTGGGGGTGGCGGACCTGTCCTGCCAGCGCCGCTGGGGGGGCAAAGGCCCCGGTGCCGCTGCCTGGCTGGCGGGGCGGGGCTTGCCCGTGCCGGAAGCCCCCAATACCTGGGCGCCCCTGGACCAGGGCGGGCGGGTGCTGCGCCTGGGCCGCAGCGAGTTTCTCGTGGAAGGCCCGGCGGACCCCCTGGAGGCCCTGCTCCTGGCCGAACCCGGCGCCCGGGTTTATCCGGTGCTGCGTCAGGACGCGGCCCTGGTGCTCCAAGGGGAGGCCCTGCCTGCCCTTCTGGCCCAGGTGTGCAGCGTCAATTTCGCCAGCCTGGATTTGGCGACCCGGCCCGTGGTGCTCACTTCCATGGCCGGGGTGACGGTCACCGTCCTGCCCGGCGCGGCGGCGGGCCTGCCCTACTACCGGCTGTGGTGTGACGGCACCTATGGACCTTACCTGTGGCGCACCTTGACGGAAATCGCCACGGAACTGGGCGGCGGGCCCGTGGGCCTGGATGCCCTAGCCCCCTGAGTTTGGGCTGACCCGGTTTTTTGCTTGAACGGCAGTTGGCAGCACCCCCACCCCGGACCTTGCCGGAGGGGGACCCAAGAACGACTTCGAAACCTTGACGGAGATTTGTGATGACCCCGGCAGAAGCCAAGCAGTTCCTGGAAAAAAACCAGGTCAAATATGTCCTGGCCCAGTTCGTGGATATCCACGGTGCGGCCAAAACCAAGGCGGTTCCCGCCGACCACTTTGAGGAAATCCTCACCACCGGCGCCGGGTTCGCGGGCTTTGCGGTGTGGGGTCTGGGCATCGACCCCCATGGGCCGGATTTCATGGCCGTGGGGGACGTGGCCACCCTCTCCCTGGTGCCCTGGCAGCCCGGCTACGCCCGCATCGTCTGCGACGGCCACGTCCAGGGCCAACCCTGGAAGTACGACACTCGGGTGGTGTTAAAGCAGCAGTTAAAGCGCCTGGAAGCCAAGGGCCTGACCTTTTACACCGGTCTGGAGCCCGAGTTTTCCCTGCTCAAGCGCAACGGGGATGGCCAGATTGTCCCCTGCGACGCCACGGATACCCTGCCCAAGCCCTGCTACGACTACAAGGGCCTGTCCCGAGTGCGGCCTTTCCTGGAAAAGCTCACGGACAGCATGAAGGCGGTGGATATCGACATCTACCAGATCGACCACGAGGACGCCAACGGCCAGTTCGAGCTTAATTACACCTTTGCCGACTGTCTGAAGTCCTGCGACCACTACGTCTTTTTCAAGATGGCCGCCTCGGAAATCGCCAATGAACTGGGCCTGATCTGCTCCTTCATGCCCAAGCCCTTCGCCAACCGCCCGGGCAACGGCATGCACATGCACATGTCCCTGGGGGACGGCAAAACCAATCTCTTTGCGGACAAGGCGGATACCCGGGGCCTGGGCCTTTCCAAGCTGGCCTACCAGTTCCTGGCCGGGGTTCTGGCCCACGCCCCCGCCCTGGCGGCCATCTGCGCCCCCACGGTGAATTCCTATAAGCGCCTGGTGGTAGGCCGTTCCCTCACCGGCGCCACCTGGGCTCCCGCCTACATCAGCTACGGGGACAACAACCGCTCTTCCATGGTGCGCATCCCCGGGGGCCGTCTGGAACTGCGCCTGCCCGACGGGGGCTGCAATCCCTACCTGGCCACCGCCGCCGTGCTGGCCGCCGGTCTGGACGGCATCGAACGCAATCTGGACCCGGGGGAGCCCCAGAACATCAACCTCTACGAGCTTTCCCCGGAAGAACTCAAGGCCAAGGGCATCGGCGTTTTGCCCCAAAACCTCCACGAAGCCCTGGCGGCCCTGGAGAAGGACACCGCCTTGCAAGAAGCCCTGGGCCCGGTGGCGGGGGAATTCCTCAAGTTGAAGCACATGGAGTGGGTGGAATACATGCGCCATGTGTCCGACTGGGAACTGAAGAGCTACCTGGAATTTTTCTGATTTTTTCGCCCCACCGGGCCCGGTGGTACGGGGTGCGGCGGGGTACGCAACTGGAGAGAAACTATGTGTGGAATTGTCGGATTACTGGTGAAAAAGCCCGCCCTGCGCGAAAAGCTGGGAGAGCTGATGGTGCCGATGCTCATCGGCATGACCGAACGGGGTCCGGATTCGGCCGGTCTGGCCGTCTTCACCGAGCCCCTGCCCGGCACCCAACGGAAGCTGAGCCTCTATTCCGGGCTTACGGACGAAGGGGCGGATTTCAACTGGCTCGGCCTGGCCGACGCCTTGAAGGCCCATCTGGGGGCGGACGCCCAAATCAGTCCCCTGGGCAACCACGCCATCCTGAGCTTTGCCCTGCCCCCGGAAACGGTGAAGCACTGGCTGAAGGAAAACCATCCCAAGCTCCACGTCCTGGCCACCGGCCGTAGCATGGACCTCTACAAGGACATCGGCACCCCGGCGGAAGTGGCGGCCCGCTACCACTTCAGCGGCCTCACGGGCACCCACCTGGTGGGCCACACCCGCATGGCCACGGAAAGCGCCGTGACCCCGGATCGGGCCCACCCCTTCACCGCCGGGGAGGATTTCTGCCTGGTCCATAACGGCTCCCTGTCCAACCCCAACGGTATCCGCCGCCAGCTGGAGCCCCGGGGCATCCACTTTGAAACCGACAACGACACGGAAGCGGCTTGCCGCTACCTGGAATGGCGGCTGCGGGAAGGGGATGACCTGGAACAGGCCCTGAAAAAGGGCTTCGAGGAACTGGATGGTTTCTACACCTTCCTCATGGGCACTCCGGACAAGCTGGCCCTGATCCGCGACCCCTTTGCCTGCAAACCCGCCGTGGTGGCCGAAACCGACGATTACGTGGCCATCGCTTCCGAATTCCGTTCCCTGGCCCATTTGCCGGGCGTCAAAGACGCCCACGTGTTTGAGCCCGCGCCTGAGGAGATGTACGTATGGAAAGTCTGACCTTTGATCTCGCGCACCAGTCCGTCAGCGAGCTGAACACCTTCCTGCACCAGGAAGCCCCCAAAGGCGGGGTGGGGAAGGTTCTCGTCACCAACCCGGACGGGGCCCACAACCTGGCCGTGGGCCTGGATTGCCCGGTGGAAGTGGAAATTATCGGCCACGCCGGTTACTACGCCGGGGGCATGAACAAGAGCGCCCGGGTGGTGGTGGACGGCAGTGCCGGCACCGGGGTGGGGGAAAACATGATGAGCGGCGTGGTCCATGTGAAGGGCTTCGCCTCCAACGGGGCCGGGGCCTCCGCCCATGGCGGTCTCCTGGTCATCGAAGGGGATGCGGGCCTGCGCTGCGGCATTTCCCTCAAGGGGGGCGACATTGTGGTGGGCGGCTCCGTGGGTAGCTTCTCCGCCTTCATGGCCCAGGCCGGTCGCATGGTTATCTGCGGCGACGCCGGGGATGCCCTGGGGGATTCCCTCTACGAAGCGGTCATCTATCTGCGGGGCAAGGCCCACTCCCTGGGGGCCGATGCCTACGAGGAGCCCATGAGCGAGGCGGATTACGCCACCGTGGCCGACCTGCTGCAACAGGCCGGGCTCCCCCACGACCCCAAGGAGTTCAAGCGCATTGCCTCCAAGCGTGAGCTGTACCACTGGAACGCCGACGCCAATCAAGAATACTAGGAGTCCCAAAATGGAAGCCAAACCCGTTCAGCTGCAACATCTTTCCCAGGAAGAATCCTACGGCTACGACCGCAAGACCCTGGACTACATCCGCAACGCCGCCGCCCACGGCCTCTATGAAATCCGGGGCATGGGAGCGAAGCGCAAGCTGCCCAATTTCGATGACCTGGTGTTCCTGGGGGCCTCCATGTCCCGCTATCCCCTGGAAGGCTACCGGGAAAAGTGCCTGACCAAGACCGTGCTGGGCACCCGCTTTGCCAAGAAGCCCATTGAACTGGAAATCCCCATCACCATCGCCGGCATGAGCTTCGGCGCCCTGTCCGCCAATGTGAAAGAGGCCCTGGGCCGGGCGGCCACGGAGGTGGGTACTTCCACCACCACCGGGGACGGGGGCATGACTCCGGAGGAACGCCTGTCCTCCAAGACCCTGGTGTACCAATGCCTGCCCAGCCGTTACGGCTTTAATCCGGACGACGTGCGCCGGGCCGACGCCATTGAAGTGGTGATTGGCCAGGGGGCCAAGCCGGGCGGCGGCGGCATGTTGCTGGGCCAGAAGGTGTCGGAACGGGTGGCCGGGATGCGCACCCTGCCCGCCGGGGTGGATCAGCGCTCCGCCTGCCGCCACCCGGACTGGACCGGCCCGGACGACCTAGCCATCAAGATCCATGAACTGCGGGAAATGACCGACTGGGAAAAACCCATTTACGTGAAAGTGGGGGCCACCCGTACCTTCAACGACGTCAAGCTGGCGGTCCATGCCGGGGCCGACGTGGTGGTAGTGGATGGGATGCAGGGCGGCACCGCCGCCACCCAGACCTGCTTTATCGAACACATCGGCATTCCCACCCTGGCCGCCCTGCGCCAGGCCGTGGATGCCCTGGAAGACCTGGATATGCGGGGCAAGGTCCAGCTCATCATCTCCGGCGGTGTGCGCACCGGTCCGGACGTGGCCAAGGCCCTGGCCATGGGAGCGGACGCCGTGTCCATCGGCCAGGGGGTGATGATCGCCATGGGCTGCAACGGGGAAACCTATTACCAGAACGGCCAGCACCATTCCGCCCTGGCGGACTACCAGGCCCTGGGCACGGTGCCCGGCTACTGCCACCACTGCCACACGGGCAAGTGCCCGGTGGGTATCACCACCCAGGACCCGATTCTGGAACAGCGTCTGGAACCGGAAATGGGGGCCAAGCACCTGAAGAACTACCTGAAGACCCTGAATATGGAGCTGACCACCATCGCCCGGGCCTGCGGCAAGCAGAACGTCCATCACCTGGAACGGGAAGATCTGGTGGCCCTGACCCTGGAAGCGGCGGCCATGGCCCATGTGCCTCTGGCCGGGACCAGCTGGATTCCCGGGGTGGGGGGCTACTGAGGGCTGACCCGCCGGGAAGGGGCGCTCTCCGAGCGTGCCTTGCCCCGGCGGGCGAAGCGAAGCAAGGGCAACGGGGCGGAGCGGCGGCGCAGGCCGGACCTCCCCCCAGGGCCGGGCGGCGAAACATTCCGGCCCCGGCAAGGACCAGTCATGGCAGCACAGATCATCGACGGCAAGGCCCTTTCCAAGGTGCTGCGCCAGCAATACAAGGACCGGGTGGACGCCCTGGGTCGGGCCGGGGTGGTTCCCGGTCTGGCGGTCATTCTGGTGGGGGACAACCCGGCTTCCCAGGTTTACGTGGGCAACAAGGTGAAGGCCTGCGCCGAATGCGGCGTGCGCTCCTTCCACCACGCCCTGCCCGGGGATACGGACGAACAAACGGTGCTGGACACCATTGCCCAGCTCAACGCCGATCCGGCGGTGCACGGCATTCTGGTGCAGCTGCCCCTGCCGCCCCATATCGACGTACGCCACGTGCTGGAAGCCATTTCCGTGGATAAGGACGTGGATGGCTTCCACCTCTACAACGTGGGGGGCCTGGTGGTGGGCAATACCATTTTTCCCCCCTGTACCCCCTACGGGGTGCAGCTGCTCCTGGAAACCACGGGGACGGAGGTGGCCGGTAAAAACGTGGTGGTGGTGGGGGCGTCCAATATCGTGGGTAAGCCCATGGCCCTGATGCTCCTGCAAAAGGAAGCCACGGTCACCGTGTGCCACGCCAAGACCCATAACCTGGCCCAGCACACCATTCTGGCGGACATCCTCATTGTGGCCGCCGGCCAGCCCGGGCTCATCGTGCCCCAGATGGTGAAGGAAGGGGCCGTGGTCATCGACGTGGGCATTAACCGTCTGGCCGACGGCCGCATCGTGGGGGACGTGGATTTTCACGGGGTCATGGAAAAGGCGGCCTGGATTACCCCGGTGCCCGGGGGCGTGGGCCCCATGACCGTCACCATGTTGATTGAAAACACCCTGCGCTCGGCGGAACGCAGGCAGGAATTGGCTCAGGGGGAAGGTTGGGCGGGCTGGGACAGCCCACCCCTTTCCCGGGGGGCGCCCCATGGCAGGGGCGTCGGAAAGGGGGTGGGGGCCACGGTGTAAGTAAGGGCCAGCGCGTAGAACATCCCCGGTCCGGCGCCACCCAACCGCCTTTGTGGACTCCGGGATGCGGGTTTTTCTCAGTTTGCGGGCGGGTGATCCCTGCCCCAACCAAGGAGCCAACATGAAACTGGTAACCGCAATCATCAAGCCGTTCAAGCTGGACGAGGTCCGGGAAGCCCTGGGCACGGTGGGCGTACAAGGCATCACCGTCACCGAGGTCAAGGGTTTCGGCCGGCAAAAGGGGCACACCGAACTTTATCGGGGCGCCGAATACGTGGTGGATTTCCTGCCCAAAGTGAAGCTGGAAGCCGCTCTCCGTGAAGATCAGGTGGACGCGGCCATCGAAGCCATCGAAAAATCCGCCGCCACCGGCAAGATCGGCGACGGAAAAATTTTCGTCTATGACCTGGATCAGGTGATCCGCATCCGCACCGGTGAAATCGGTGACGAAGCCCTTTAGGAGCCCGACATGAAACGTCTCATTGCCCTGTTGGCCCTAGCTGGGGCCTGTTTGAGCCTGTCCCCCGCCGCCTTGGCCGACGACGCCCCGGCGGCTTCTGCCTCCGCCACTACGGTGACGGCCCCCACGGTGGCGGCTCCGGCTGCTGCCCCTGTTGCCACCCCCGCTGCCGCCCCCGCAACGGCGGCTGCCGCCGACCCGGCTCCCGTGGATAAGGTGGATAAAGGGGATACCACCTGGATGATCGTGGCCACCGTGCTGGTGATTCTTATGACGGTACCCGGTCTGGCCCTGTTCTATGGGGGCATGGTGCGTACCAAAAACATGCTCTCCGTCATGGTCCAGGTGTTCGTGATTTTCGCCATGCTCGGGGTGCTGTGGTGCGTCTATGGCTACAGTCTGGCTTTCACCGAGGGCAACGCCTTCTTTGGCGGCTTTTCCAAGCTCTTCCTCAAGGGAGTGACGCCGGATACCCTGGCGGCCACCTTCTCCAAGGGAGTGGCGGTGCCCGAGCTGATCTATGTGGCCTTCCAGATGACCTTTGCGGCCATTACCCCGGCCCTGATCATCGGCTCCCTGGCGGAACGGGTGAAGTTCTCCGCCCTGCTGGCCTTCATGGTGCTGTGGTTCACCTTCTCCTATATCCCCATGGCCCACATGGTGTGGTACTGGGCCGGTCCGGACGCCTACACCACGGCAGCAGCGGCGGATAAGGCCACGGCCACGGCAGGCTTCCTCTTCCAGAAAGGGGCCCTGGACTTCGCCGGTGGCACGGTGGTGCACATCAACGCGGCCATGGCGGGGCTGGTGGGGGCTTTCATGATCGGCAAGCGCATTGGCTTCCGCAAGGAAATCATGGCGCCCCACAGCCTGACCATGACCATGATCGGCGGCTCCCTGCTCTGGGCTGGCTGGTTCGGCTTTAACGTGGGCTCCAATCTGGAAGCCAACGGGGCCGCTACCCTGGCCTTCCTCAACACCTTCCTGGCCACCTGCGCCGCCACTGTTTCCTGGACCTTTGCGGAATGGTGGCTGAAGGGCAAACCCTCCCTTCTGGGGGCGGTGTCCGGCGCCATTGCGGGGCTGGTGGCCATTACCCCGGCCTGCGGCTTTGTCGGGGTCATGGGGGGCCTGGTGATCGGCCTGCTGGCCGGGGTGGTCTGCCTGTGGGGCGTGAATGGCCTGAAAAACTTCCTGGGCATGGATGATTCCCTGGATGTGTTCGGGGTCCACGGCGTGGGCGGCATCATGGGCGCCCTGCTCACCGGCGTCTTCGCCAGCCCCTCCCTGGGCGGCACCGGGGTCTTTGACTACGTGGCCAATAAGGTGGGGGATTTCGACATGGGTGCCCAGATGGTCAGCCAGTTGTGGGGCGTAGGCACCTCCGTGGTCTGGTCCGGGGTGGTGTCCCTGATCGCCTACAAGCTGGTGGATATGGTCTTTGGTCTGCGGGTCAGCGAAGAACAGGAGCGGGAAGGTCTGGACACCAGCTCCCACGGAGAATCCGCTTACCACTATTAATGCACGGCGTTACCAGTGTTGGCGGGCACCCCGGTGCCCGCCTTTTTTTCGTCCTGGTTTCCCCGTGCCTGGGAGGCGGCAGCTAAAGATGGCCTGGATTGGCTTTCCCCCTCTGGGGACTGCGGATGGTGCCAATCACCCAAGCGGCCCCTAGCGTCCCCCTGACCGTTGCCCGCCCCACCCCTGGGGCGCTAAGGTAAGTCTTTTGCCCCGGAGCCCGTCCATGTCCCTCCCCCTGCTGTGGCAGGAGCCCCTGCCCGCCGTCCCCATTCCCGAGCTGGGGGCCCTGTGGCGCCGCTGTCCCCGGACCTTGGGGGCGCCGGTGCTGCTTCATTTAGGGCCCCAGACCCTGAACCTGATCTGGGGAGCGGCACCGGAGGAAGGTCTGGCCCTGCCCCTGGGCTATGCCGATCTAGCGCCCCGCTTTTTCCATCACCGGCCGCCCCGTCCCGAGGAATGGGAAGGGGCCATTATGGCGGTGGAGGACCTGCTGGCCCCGGCCCGACCCCGGGTGCCCCCGGCCGGGCACCTGTGGTGTGCCGATCCCCTGGTGCACGCCTTGACCGAGTTGGCGGCCGGGCCGGGCGCCCCCGCCCTGGCCCGGGAGGCCTTGGAACAGTGTTTTCAGCGGCTTTGCCAGGCCCGCCCAGGGGGCCTGGCCGGTCTGCCGGAGGGCCCGGAATTTGCCGCCCTGGTGTTGGTGCTGCGGGAGCTTTTGCACCACTACGGTTATGCTCAGGTGGGATGGGTGGCGCCGGAGGGGGCGGCGGGGGAGTAGGGGGCAAACACCGGCGAAAAGGTGCTTAAAAGAGGCGAAAGCCCGGCCCGGGACCGGTTTGGGGGGAAAATATTGCAAAAATCGGCCATCTGCCGCATAGTGCCACCCTTGCCGCCCGGCCCCCGGCATTGTGCTCCGGTTTCCGCCTCTCGTTCCGCCCGTTTCCGCCGCTTTTCCCCGTTCCCCGTGCCCGGGTTGAACGGTGTGTGCCGCCCCCTTTCTGGGCGCTTGGCAGGGACGGACGGACCCCGCGGGAAGGTGCCCCGGGACGGTGTCCCCAAGCGTGTTTTCACGGTCCGCTGCGGTTTGCGGGGACCGTCTTTTGTAAAGGTTTTGCATGGCTAAGGAAGAACTCATCGAAATGCAGGGCGTGGTAGAGGAAGTGCTGCCCGATTCCCGTTACCGGGTCACCCTGGATAACGGCCACGAGCTGGTGGCGTATTCCGCCGGCAAAATGCGTAAGAACCACATCCGCATTCTGGCCGGGGACAAGGTTTCCGTGGAAATCTCCCCCTACGACTTGAGCAAAGCCCGTATCACCTTCCGTCACCTGGAAGGTCGCACGCCCCCTTCTTCCTTCGGCCCCGCCCAGCGGCGCCGTTAAGCGTTTCCCCGGTCGGGGCGCGGCGCGTCCCCCCGGGTGGGTTTTCCCTCCTCTGCCTATGGAAGGCCGACGCCCGTCGGAACTTCCCTATATTCGTCTTGTCTAATGGACCGTTGCGGGCCCCGGCGCCCGCCCCAATAAGACAAGGAAGCAGCCATGGAGATAAGGGGGAAGGGGCTTCGCCGCTTCGCCATGGGGGTGCTCGGCGCCCTGATGACGGGGGGGCTGGCCAGCACGGCTTGGGCCGTGGATGGGGAGGCGGTGATGGTGCATGGGGGCAACAATCCGGCCGCCCTGCCCTGTATCACCTGCCATGGCGCGGATGCCAAGGGGATTGCCGCTTCCGGCTTTCCCCGGCTGGCGGGATTGCCCGCCGCCTATATCGTCAAACAACTCCATGATTTTCGCGCCGACCGGCGCATGAATCCGGTCATGCAGCCCATTGCCAAGGCCCTGACCGAGCCGGAGATTGCGGGTGTGGCGGAATTCCTCGCGGCCCGGCCCCGGGTCAATGTGGCGGCCAGCACCCCCACCGCCCAGCCTTTGCCCGGTTCCGGGGAATGGATTGCCCTGCGGGGCGCCTGGTCCCGCAATATTCCCGAATGCACCCTGTGCCACGGCCCTTCGGGCCTGGGGGTGGGCAACACTTTCCCGCCCCTGGCGGGCCAGTCCGCCGCCTATCTGGAGTCCCAGCTCTGGGCCTGGAAGGGGCGTAGCGAGCCGGGCCCCCGGCAGCGCAACGGTAAGCCGGGCAAGCCGGTGCTGATTCCCCCCACCCGCCATAACGATCCCAATGGCCTCATGGCCCATATTGCGGCTAGCCTGACCGGGGCGGAAATCAAATCCCTGGCCGAATACTTCGGCAGCATGGGGGATTCGGACGAACCCTTCGACGATTCCCAGCACCGTCTGCGCTAGACGGGCCCTACAGGAGTTTCCATGTCCACTATGTTGTCTGCCCGTTTGGCCCTGGGCGCCCTGCTGGGCCTTTCCCTGGGGGCCCAGGCCGCCGGTAATCGCCTGGATGACCAGACCCAGCTTCCCAAGGCTCCGGCCAAGGGGGCTTCCCCCTATTTTCAACCGCCCCAGATCGGGGAATTGCCCAATAACGCCTTCGGCGAAATGGTGCGCCGGGGCGAGGCCCTGTTCGTGAACACCAAGGCCCTGGCGCCCCAGTACGTGGGCAATGAAATGAATTGCGTCAATTGCCACCTGGACCGGGGCCGCAAGGCCAATTCCGCGCCCCTGTGGGCGGCCTACGGCATGTATCCGGCCTACCGGAAAAAGAACAACAAGGTGAATACCTTTGCGGAGCGCATGCAGGGCTGCTTCCAGTTCAGCATGAACGGCAAGCCGCCGGCGGCGGACAGCGAGGTGCTCACCGCCCTCACCGCCTACGCCTACTGGACCGCCACCGGCGCCCCCGTGGGCAAGGCCCTGCCGGGCCGGGGCTTCGACGAACCCCCTCCCCCCAAGGGGGGCTATAGCCTGGTGCGGGGCGAGGCGGTGTACAAGAGCCAGTGCGCCCTCTGCCACGGGGACAACGGCCAGGGCCAGAAGGTGGGGGCCAGCTACGTTTTCCCGCCCTTGTGGGGCAAGGATTCCTACAACTGGGGGGCGGGTATGCACCGCATCAATACCGCCGCCGGGTTTATCCAGCACAACATGCCCTTGGGCAAGGGGGAAACCCTGAGCGACCAGGAGGCCTGGGACGTGGCGGCTTTCGTCAATATGCATGAGCGGCCCCAGGACCCCCGCCTCATCAACGGGGACATTGAAGCCACCCGGAAACGCTTCCACGAAGGGGATGGGGTCAATCTCTACGGCACCCGGGTGAATGGGGTGCTCATCGGCCAGGGCGTGAAGCCCTGAGGGGCTTTTCCCCGGCGGCGCCTTGTTCTTCCTCCGGGCTCCGGGCATCATGACGCCCATGGATGACGGAGGAATGATCATGGACGGAGGGAAACGTGGGGGCGTGAAGCTCAGCAAGGGTGCCCAGGGGCGCCAGGGCGGCTGGTGCCGCCTGCTGATGCTGGCGGGGCTGGTAGGGCTGACGCAAGGGAGCGGCGTGGCCGCAGCGGACAGCGGCCATCCCGACGCCGCCCCGACCGCCCAACCCCCCAGCCGGACCCATGGGGCGCCAGCCCTCACCTCCCAAGGCCTGCAACACCGGGCCCGGGCCGGTCAGGCCCAGGCCCAGCGGGATCTGGCCATCGCCTATGAAACCGGCTATCTGGTGGCCAGCAGCCCGTCCCGGGCCGAATACTGGTATCGCCGGGCTGCCAAGAGCGGGGATGGGATTGCCCGGGAATGGGTGGCCCACCACGATCAGCTGGCCTCCCTGGGGGGCGGCAAGGAATGCATGGGGGACTACTGCTACGGGGGCGGCCAGGGGGAAGGGGCCCATGCCGCCAGTTTCGTGGCCGCGCCCAATAACCACTACTTCGCCCCCGTGACCATCAACGGGGTGACGGAACAGGGGATGATCGATACCGGCGCTTCCACCATTGCCATGAGCGCGGAATCCGCCAAGCACTTCGGCATTGACGCCAGCCACGGTAAGCAGGAGCAGTTTCAGACCGCCAACGGCAAAACCACGGGCTCCGTGATTACCGTCCCCAAAATTCAGGTGGGGGGCATGGTGCTGCGCAATGTGGCGGTCTCCGTGGGCAATACCGGCCCGATCCTGATCGGCATGAGCTTTCTCCATCGCCTTAACGTGCGCATGGGGGGCGGGGTGCTGACCCTGTCCCGCTAGGGCGGGTGGCTTCTTCCGGGAGGCGGGGAGGCGGGGAGCTTCGGCCTACGCCCCCGGGGTTGCCGGGGCGCTTCCCGGCCCGGTCTCCCCTTCCCTCCCCCGCTGCCCGAGTTTCCCCCTTTCCCGTTGTTTCCGGCCTCCCTTAAGGCCCCCTGCCGGGCCGTTTCCTGGAACCCCTTCCCCGGTTCTATAATCCTCTCCCCACTGGCCGGAAAAGCTTATGCCGATTGGGTCTGCGGCCCAGGGGCCGCTTCCGGGGGAGACGGAATTTTACCTTTCCCCGGCTTGACCCCCGGCCCGCCAGCGGGGACATTGGGAACCGGGGCGCCGTGAGCGGTCCCGGCCCCCGCCGATCCTTGCCCATCCTAGGGATGTTATGAGCCTTATTTTGCCGGTGACCCGCCCCCAGAGCCCTACCCCTTTTCTCGGTTTGGCCCCCTTCCTGCGCCGCAGCATTGCCGGGGAGGACTTGCGGCCCGCCTGCCAGGACCTGCTGGCTCGGGCCCAGGCCGATGAAAACGATCCGGAACTGTGGATGAATCTGGCCACCGTCCTGTTCTGCCTGCAACAGCGGGAGCTGGGCCTGGCCGCCCAGGCTCAGGCTCTGGCCATGCAGCGGGTCTATGTGCGGGAAGCGAGCCAACCCGCCCGCCTGCGCCTCCTGGTCCTGGTGGCCCCCGGGGACCTGGCGGCCAATACGCCCCTGGACTGTCTTCTGGAAGACAGCGACGTCACCCTAATTTTCTATTACCTGACCCCGGGCAATCCCCTGGCGGTGCCCGTGCCGGACCACGATGGGGTGCTCCTGGGGGTCACGGAGGCGGATGAATACCGCTCCCTGCTCACCGCCCTGGAACTGCTCCTGGCCCGCTGGCCCCGGCCCGTGCTCAACGGCCCGGCGGCCATTCTGCGTACCGGCCGGGAAGTGGCCAGCGCCCTCTTCCAGGACATTCCCGGTGTGCTGGCCCCCCGGGTCAGCCGGGTGCCCCGGCGTCTGCTGACTGCCGTGGCCCAGGGCCAGCTGCCTCCGGGGGCCCTGGCCACGGTGCTGGGGGAGGACGCTGCGCCCTTTCCCTGCATCCTCCGCCCCGTAGGTTCCCACGCCGGCCATGGCCTGGACTGCCTCACCGGGCCGGAGGCCCTGGGCGCCTATCTGGCGGCCAATCCGGACGCCTCTAGCTTTTTCCACGCCCCCTTTGTGGATTACCGGGGCGGGGACGGCCTATACCGCAAATACCGGGTGGTGCTGGTGGACGGACAGCCCTATGCGGGCCATCTGGGGGTCTCTGCCCACTGGATGATCCACTACGTCAATGCGGGCATGTACGAGGACGGGGCCAAGCGGGAAGAGGAGCGGGCCTTCATGGAAGGCTTCGACGCTTTTGCCGCCCGCCACGGGGCCGCTCTGCAAGAAATTGCCCGGCGGGTGGGCCTGGATTACCTGTGCCTGGATTGCGGCGAAACGGCGGAGGGTCGCCTGCTGGTCTTTGAAGTGGGCAATGCCATGGTGGTCCACGCCATGGACCCGGTGGACACCTTCCCCTACAAACAGGCCCCCATGGCCCGGGTGAAAAACGCTTTTCGGGCCCTGCTGGCCCGACGTACCGGGGCGGACCCCGTGACGGAGACCGCCCCATGAACGCTCCCCAGCGGGATAACCGGCTCAATTTCTCCGGCGGCCCGGGGGTGCTCCCCGAGCCGGTGCTGGACCAGCTCCAGGAATCCATCCGGGCGGTGCCCGAGGTGGGCCTGTCGGTGCTGGGCATCAGCCACCGCTCCGACTGGTTCGCCCAGGTGGTACGGGAGCTGGAAGACAATGTGCGCCAACTCCTGGGCCTGGATGGGGCTTACCGGGTGCTGTTCCTGCAAGGGGGCGCCACCCAGCAGTTTTCCATGGTGCCCATGACCTGGCTGCGGGGCAGCCCGGTGGCCGCGGATTACCTGCACACCGGCTACTGGAGCGGTAAATCCCTGCCGGAGGCCCGGCGGGAGGGTCCGGTGCATCTGCTCTGGAGCGGTGAGGCAGAAGGTTTCCGGCGCCTGCCCGAGGACGGGGAACTGGCCTATAACCCGGCGGCCCCCTACTTCCACTACGTTTCCAACGAAACCGTGGAAGGCCTCCAGTTTCGCCGGGTGCTGGGCCTGGAGGCGGTGCCTCGGGTCTGTGACATGTCTTCCGACTTTCTCTCCCGGCCCTGTGAGGCGGAACGCTTCGCCCTCATTTACGCCCACGCCCAGAAAAACATCGGCCCGGCGGGGGTGACCGTGGTGGTGCTGCGGGAAGATTTTCTCGGGGACCGGGCCGGAACCCTGCCCCCCTTCCTGGATTACCGGGCCCAGATCGACGCCCATTCCATTTACAACACTCCCCCCGTGTTTGCCATCTATGCGGTGCTTCTGGTGACCCGCTGGTTGAAGGACACGGTGGGCGGCCTGGCCGCCATGGATGCCCTGAACCGGGAAAAGGCGGACCTGTTCTACGGAGTGCTGGACGACAGCGACGGCTTTTACCGGGGCCATGTGCGCCCGGAAGATCGGTCCCTGATGAACGTGGCCTTCACCCTGGGCAGCCCGGAGAGGGATCGGGCCTTTCTGGCCGCCGCCGAAGCTGCCGGCTTTTCCGGCCTGGGGGGCCACCGTTCCCTGGGGGGCCTGCGGGCTTCCCTCTACAACGGCCTAACCCGGGAAGCGGTGGCCCGCCTGGCCCAGTTCATGACCGACTATCGGCACCAGGCCCGGGCCTAGCCCCCGAGCCTGGTCTTTGGGCCACAAAAAGCCCCCGCCCACCTTCCGGTGGCGGGGGCTTTTTGTGGGAGAGGAGTCTGGCCCGGTTTTGGCGGGGATTGCCCGGGGGCCGGGCGGGGGCCCCCAGATCCCAGGCAGCAGGGCGTTCTACTTGGCTTCCGGGGCCGCCGTACTGCTTTCCGCCGCTGCTTCCGGGGGCGGGATGACGGGCAAGGGAGTTTGGGGGGTGAATTTCAGTTCCCGCAGCAGATAGCCCTGGGTCACCGCAATGCCCAGGGCCTTGTCGATGTCCGCCTGGGGCAGTTGGGGGGTGCGGGAGAGGAGCCACAGGTATTTGCGGGAGGGCTGGCCCACCAGGGCCCAGCGGTAGTCCGGGTCCAGGCCGATGACCCAGTAATCCCCCTTGAAAGGCCAGAAAAAGCTCACTTCCAGCCGGGCGTTGCCCGTGTTGGGCAGCACGGTGGCCCGGCCCTTGGCCTCATCCACCCCATCCTTGGTGCGGCAGCGGTTATGGACGGCGACGCTGCCGTCCCCGTTCAGGCTGTATTCCGCCGTGGTGTCCCCGACGCAGTTGCGCTGGAAGAACATGGGCAGGGCGGCGATTTCATACCATTTGCCCAGATAGCGGGACAAATCCACCTGGGGCACGCTGGTCACCCGAACCGGATAGGCCTGGGCCTGGGGAGCCAGCAGGAGAAGGGTGGCCCAGACCAGGGAGAGCAGCAGGGAACGGAACATGGGTTGCCTCCAAGAAAAGCTTTAAGGGACGGCCTCCGCCGGGAGGGAGGCGCCGAGCCTATTTTAGCCCGGCCCCGGCGGGAGGAAAGCGCGCCGGGGAACCCCCTCCGGGCGAGCCCGGAAAGGCCGGGGGGAAGGCCTAGCGGAAGACCACCGTCTTGTTGCCATGCACGATCACCCGGTCTTCCAGGTGGTAGCGCAGGCTGCGGGCCAGCACGGTTTTTTCGATGTCCTTGCCGTAGCGCACCAGATCGTCCGGGGTATCCGAGTGATCCACCCGGATCACGTCCTGGTCGATGATGGGGCCCTGGTCCAGATCCGGGGTGACGTAGTGGCAGGTGGCGCCGATCAGCTTCACCCCCCGGGCGTAGGCTTGGTGGTAGGGCTTGGCCCCCACGAAGCTGGGCAGGAAGCTGTGGTGGATGTTGAGAATCTGGCCCGGGAAGGCGGTGCACAGGTCCGGGGGCAGGATTTGCATGTAGCGGGCCAGGACCATGGTGTCCCCGCTCACTTCCTCGTAAATCCGGTGGATTTCGGCGAAGGCCTGTTCCTTGTTGTCCCGGGTCACGGGCACGTGGTGGAAGGGAATGCCATGCCATTCCACAAAGCCGCGAAAATCCTCATGGTTGGAGATGACGCAGGGAATTTCCACGTCCAGCTCCTTGGACTGCCAGCGGGAGAGCAGGTCGTAGAGGCAATGTTCCTGCTTGGACACCAGAATCACCAGGCGCTTTTTCACCGCGCTGTCGGTGATTTTCCAGCGCATTTCCAGTGCTTCCGCGATGGGGCGAAAGCGTTCCCGGAATTCGCTGAGCATGAAGGGCAGGGAATCCGCCTTCACCTCGATGCGCATGAAATAGCGGCCTTCCTCGTTGTCCGCATGGTGGGCAGTTTCCAGGATCCAGCCGCCGTGTTCGGCAAGAAAACCGGCCACTTTGGCCACGATCCCAACCCGGTCGGGGCAGGAGGCGGAAAGGGTGTAATGGTGTTGGCGTTGCATGGCAAAAACCTTGGGGAAAGGGCGCCGTGGCGGCCCGCCCCATGGCTAGACGGGGCGGCGGCCACGGCCCCGGAGGGGGCTCAGAGACGGGCGCTGGCCTTGAGGATTTCTTCCTGGAGACCGGCGTAATCCTGCACCACGGGGAACTGGGGAAATTCCCGGATGACGTTTTCCGGCGGGCGGAAGAGGATGCCCGCATGGGCTTCGCCCAGCATGTTGGTGTCGTTGTAGGAGTCGCCGGAGGCGATCACCTGGAAGTTGAGTTCCTTGAAGCGCTTCACCGCCTCCTGCTTCTGGTTGGCCATGCGCAGGTGGTAATTGACCAGGAAGCCCTGGGCATCCGCTTCCAGCTTGTGGCAGAAGAGGGTGGGGTAGTTGAGCTGGGCCATCAGGGGCATGGCGAACTCGTAGAAGGTGTCGGAAAGAATCACCACCTGATAGTGCTGCCGCAGCCAGGCGATGAATTCCTTGGCCCCGGGCAGGGGGCCCATGTCGGCAATAACCTTCTGAATGTCGGGCAGGCCCAGACCGTGCTGTTTCAGGATACCCAGCCGGTAGGTCATGAGCTTGTCGTAGTCCGGTTCTTCCCGGGTGGTGCGTTGCAGTTCCGGAATGCCGGTCCGCTTGGAAAACTCGATCCAGATTTCGGGAACCAATACCCCTTCAAGGTCGAGACAGACGATCTGCACGGCAAGCTCCTTCCAGTTCGGGCCCGGGGTGACGGGCGGAAAAAACCTGGATTCTACCATTTCCCCCTGGTGCCCCGGACGGTCCGGAACCTCCGGACCCGGCCCGGGTTCAGGGGGCGGGCAGCTCGTCCAGCTGGGTCTGGATGTCCAGCCAGCGCTCTTCCCCCGCCGTCACCAGGCCGCTCAATTCCCCCTGGCGGCGCAACAGGGGTTCCAGCTGGGCCTTTTGTTCCGGGGTGTAGAGGCCCGGGTCCGCCAAGCGCTGCTCCAGGAGCTTCAATTCTCCCTGCCAGGAGGCCAGTTTCTTTTCCAGCTGTTCCCCTTCCTTCACCAGGGGGCGGCGTTTGGCCAGCAGGGCTTGGCGGGCCGCCGCGTCTTCCTGGCGCTGCTGGCGCCGTTCCGCCTTGTCCGCCTGCCGGTCCGGGTCCTGGTGGGTGGCGGCCCGCTGCTGGGCCAGCCAGGCGGCGTATTCGTCCAGATCCCCGTCAAAGGGGGTCATGGCCCCGTCCGCCACCAGATAGAGCTGGTCGGCGGTGGTGCGCAGCAGGTGCCGGTCGTGGGAGACCAGCACCACGCCCCCTTCGTATTCCTGGAGAGCCAGATTGAGGGCTTCCCGCATTTCCAGGTCCAGGTGGTTGGTGGGTTCGTCCAGGAGCAGCAGATTGGGCCGGGTCCAGATGAGCAGGGCCAGGGCCAGGCGGGACTTTTCCCCGCCGGAAAAAACGCCGCAGGGCCGGGTGGCTTGGTCGCCCCGGAAGTCGAAGCCCCCCAGGTAGTCCCGCAGCTCCTGTTCCCGTACCTCCGGGGCCAGGCGCTGCATGTGTTGCAGGGCGGATTCGTCCGGACGCAGCTGTTCCAACTGGTGCTGGGCGAAGTAGCCGATGTTCAGGCCCTTACCCTCCCGCCGTTCCCCGGCCTGGGGCGCCAGGGCCCCGGCCAGGAGCTTGATCAGGGTGGATTTCCCCGCCCCGTTGCGGCCCAGCAGGGCCACCCGTTCCCCGGGCCGCAGGGTGAGGGAGAGGTTGTCCAGCAAGGTCTTGCCGTTGTAGCCGATGCGGGCCTGACGCAGGACCAGCAAGGGGTCCGGGCTGGAGACCGGGTCCCGGAAGCGGAAGGTGAAGGGGGTGTCGGCGTGGGCCGCCGCCACTTCCTCCATGCGGGCCAGGGCCTTGATCCGGCTCTGGGCCTGGCGGGCCTTGGTGGCCTTGGCGCGAAAACGCTCGATGTAGCTTTGCAGGTGGGCCCGTTCCCGCTGCTGTTTGTCGTGGAGGGCCTGTTGCAGGGCCAGCTGTTCCGCCCGCTGGCGCTCAAAGGCGGAGTAGTCGCCGGTGTAGAGCTTCATGTGGCCCTGCTCGATGTGCAGGATGTGGCCCACCACCGCGTCGAGAAAATCCCGGTCATGGGAAATCATCAGCAGGGTGCCCCGATAGCTCTTTAGCCAGCTTTCCAGCCAGAGCACGGCGTCCAGGTCCAAGTGGTTGGTGGGCTCGTCCAGGAGCAGCAGGTCGGAGCGGCACATCAGGGCCTGGGCCAGGTTCAGGCGTACCCGCCAGCCCCCGGAAAACTCCGCCACCGGCTTGGTGAAATCCGGGTCCCGGAAGCCCAGGCCATGGAGCAGTTCCGCCGCCCGGGCCCGGGCGCCGTAGCCGCCGATTTCCCCGTAGCGGGCGTGGAGGGCGGCGATGCGTACCCCGTCCTGGCGGGCTTCCGCCTCCTTTAACTCCCTTTCGATGCGGCGCAATTCCCGGTCCCCATCCAGGACAAATTCCAGGGCCTGGTCCGGCAGGGCCGGGGTTTCCTGGGCCACGTGGGCGATGACCCAGGCGGCGGGCAGTTCCAGGTCCCCCTGTTCCGGGTGCAGGGCCCCGGTGACCAGGGCGAAAAAGGAGGATTTGCCGCAGCCGTTGGCGCCGGTGAGGCCCACCTTGTGCCCGGCGTGGAGCTGAAGACTGGCGCCTTCCACCAGGGGGCGGCCGGCCCGGCCGAAACTGAGATTGCGTAGGGTGATCATGAAACGGATGCCGAAGGGGGAGGCGCGTATTGTAACGATGTCCCTCCCCTTCGGCCCGGTGTCAGGGGGTTATCAGTATTTTTGAATATCTTTGAGGGGCGGATTCCTGGATAATTGAAAAAATTTGATACCTCCATTTGCCGATGATCAAGCTCATTCCCATTGATGCCCTGCAGACCGGTATGTACATCCATGATCTGAACTTGAACTGGATGGACCATAACTTCCTGCGCAATGCCTTTGCCGTGAAGGATGGGGACATCCTGCAACGGGTGCGGGCGACGGGGGTCCATGAGCTTTATATCGATACGGAAAAGGGCCTGGATGTGGCGGACGGGGGCACGGCCCCCACGGAAGAGGAAACCAGCCAGGCCATGGAGCGGCGCCTGGAGGCCATTGCCCAGGACGAGCAGAAGCCGATCCTGGCCGCCCCCCTGGCAGAGGAATCCCGGCGGGCCAAGAAGCTCCACGGGGAAGCCAACCGGATCGTCAAGGACATCATGGGGGACATCCGCCTGGGCCAGCAGATCCAGATGGAAAAGGTGGAACCCCTGGTGGAAAAAATGGTGGATTCCATTTTTCGCCACCAGGACGCCCTGATTCCCCTGGCCCGGCTGAAAACCCACGACGAATACACCTTTCAGCATTCCGTCTCGGTGTGCGCCCTGATGGTGGCCTTTGCCCGGGGCCTGAAGCTGTCCCGGGAAGTGATCAAGGAAATCGCCATTGGCGCCCTGCTCCACGACGTGGGCAAGGCCAAGGTGCCGGACGACATCCTCAACAAGCCGGGCAAGCTGACCGACGGGGAATTCGACAAAATGAAGTCCCACGTGGTGCAGAGCAAAATCATTCTGCACAACACCCCGGGCATTAGCGAAATCGCCCTGGACGTGGCCGCCCAGCACCATGAGCGCTTTGATGGCACGGGCTACCCGAATAAGCTGAAGGGCCAGGAGATCAGCTTCTACGGCCAGATGGGGGCCATCGTGGATGTGTACGACGCCATTACCTCCAACCGGGTCTACCACAAGGGCATGGCCCCCACGGACGCCCTGAAAAAGCTCCTGGAGTGGAGCAAGTTCCACTTCAACCCGGAGCTGGTCCAGGCCTTCATCCGCACCATCGGCATCTACCCTTCCGGCTCCCTGGTGCGCCTGGAAAGCGGCCGCATGGGGGTGGTGCTGGAACAGCACGCGGACAAGCTGCTCCAGCCCCGGGTCAAGCTCTTCTACAGCGCCGCCCACCGCCACTACCTGACCCCGGAAGAGGTGGATCTCTCCAAATCCCAGGACCGGATCGTGGCCCACGAAGACCCGGAAGCCTGGTCCATCGACATCGCCGCCTGGCTTCCCGCCGCCGTCTGAATTCCCCGGGGCCCCTCCCGCCCCTTACCCCGGCCCCGCCCAGCCGTTAAAATTCCCGCTCTTGCGGCCCCGCCGCCCATCCGATTGTCGGAGCGTTCCCCATGCTTGCCACCCTGCGCCGTTGTTCCCCCCTCCTCCTCCTGTGCCTGGCCGCCCTGGCCCGGGCCGAAGACCTACCCCTGCTGGAGGAAGGGGAAAAAGCCCGGCTCCTGGGCCAGGCCCAGCAACTGGAAGAAGAGGCGGCCACCATGAAAAACGGGGCGGAAGCCAAATTTACCCAGGACCAGGACGCCTGCTACCAGAAATTCCTGGTCAATGCCTGCATCGCCGACGCCAAGAAGGAACGGGTTAAGGTGATCCAGGTGGCCCGGGAGAAGGAAGCCCAGGCCCGGGCCATCCGCCGGGAAGCCAATGCCCGGGATTTGGCCACCCAGTCCGCGAAAAAGGCGGCCGATGCGCCCCGGGAAGCGGCCAAGACCGAGGAAAAGGTGCAGCAATTCCACGCCGAACAAAGCAAGGCGGAACAGGACCGCAGCCAGAATCAGGCCGATCTGCAACGCCGGGCCCAGGAGGGCCATACCAAGGCGGTGAAAGACGCCCAGGACCGGGCCAAGCGCCTGGCCGAGCACAACGAGGAAGTGGCCAAAGCCCAGGCCAAGGGCGGTAACGGGGCCACGCCGGAAGACGAAGTCCGGCAAAACGTGGCGGACCGGGATAAACGGGTGGCGGAAAAGACCGCCAAGCGTCTGGCCAAGGAAAAACAGCAAGCCGCTGATAAGGCCGCCTGGGAGGCGGAACAGCGGCGGCGGGGGCAAGGGGAATAAGGGGGGAGGGCCTCGCGCCTCGGCCTGGGGACAGGCTGCTGGGTGGCAGGCTTGGGGGCTGCCTCTTGGCGAGGCGGAGTTGGCTTGGCGTGGGTTGGCGGCTGGAATGGCGCTCCTCGCCTGGAGGCTGGAGAGGAGCTGGCCTAGGATTTTAAGGGCTTCGGGCTTCGGGCTTCGGGCTTCGGGGCGCGGGGCGCGGGGCGCGGGGCGCGGGGCGCGGGGCGTGGTGCGCCTTGAGCGCAGGTGGTTGAGTTTCCGCTGTGTTCCGCCGTGGACCGGCGGACGTACTTTTCTTGTCTTGCCAAGAAAAGTAGCCAAAAGAAGGCGCCCCCGGTTTGTCGCCCCTACGGGGTTCCCTGCGCTACTCGCTTGCAGCGGGGGCTGCGGAACTCGGCCCTACGGGCCTCAGACAGTCCTCGCCCTCTTTCCGCCGCAAGCTCCGTTGCTCGGCGACAAACAGGGGAAAAGAGAACGCTGAGGAGGCTGAGGGTAAAAACGCGATAGCTTAGGTATAGACAAATTTCTATTAAATGGCGGGCGGAAATATGTCACCAATACAGTATAAGGACTGGCTTAATTCAACTCGGTCTCTTACTTTAAGTTGCTAGCTTGCCAATTTACTACCACCATTTGCTTCGCAAAACTCGAATTCATTGTTCAATCAATCCTGATGGTTGCTTTTGTGCAACCTGAAGTATGTATCAATCCGAATAATTAAATAAATAATAAAAATCACTATTCCTGAAAACGCAACAAACCAAAGCAGATAGACGCTTGTCCCGTTCTTTATCTGTGAATATTCCCGAACAGACTGCTCGAACGAGCGAAGCACAAGGGAATTGCTCGAGATTTTATAACAAGAGTATCTCTTGGTTGGCCAGAAACTATTGTTGGGGTACATCCAAATCTCACCGCTTTGACCAGCCAGCCAATGAACTATTGCTGTTTGTAATCCACGGCTATCTAATATTTTAGTATCCAATTTGTTTGGAATTTGCGCGTAATCTGCAGGTTCCCTCCCCAAACAATTTGAGTAATCCAGCGGCTCACAGTTACATCTATGTACTACCCCTTGCTTATCCATGATGCCGATATCAAACAAGCTGCCTCGTCTATATGTTTTCCCGGTATCAACAAAGATTCCAGAGA
Organism: Rhodocyclaceae bacterium; assembly: GCA_041907765.1. GTDB lineage: Bacteria > Pseudomonadota > Gammaproteobacteria > Burkholderiales > Rhodocyclaceae > Azospira. The sequence goes on from JAYRGQ010000006.1 coordinate 113,274, forward strand.
TGCGGATTACCTTTTCTATGCTTGGAATTTCCATCCGAGTAGCTGTGATGGTATTGTTCATTCCATTAAAAATAAGTAGGAAAAATGATAGACATAGAAGCGAATTCAGATTAAAGAAAAGTGGTCGAGCAATAAACAGAAAAAAACGAAAAAATTCCTTTACTACTGTCAATTATCGTCCTCCTACAGCAGCATCGAGATGCTTTGTCTCCGCCATGAACCCAGGTCTTCAAATCGCAGTTTTGCGCTGGTTTCGATATTTAAATTAATGCCCTAGCTAGAAAATAAATCAATGCTTGTATGAAGGCCAGAGATAATTAATCTATTGAGATTACCTCTATGTTGCTTGCAACGCAGTGAGTTTGGATAAGCCTGCGATTGTATAAGCAAGCAGGCTGTCCTTTAGCCCTTGTTCTAAAATTTTGGTGAATACGTTGGATATTGCCGGTTTGCTTTATTTGTATTGCGTAATACCTGGAAAAGCGTCTATCAGTGAGCTACCGCAAAAATATTCAAAATAACCACCCCGGCCACAATCAGGGCGATGCCTAGGATGGCGGCTAGGTTGAGGGCTTGGCCGTAGAGTATCCAGGCGATGAGGGTAATGAGAACGACGCCGGCGCCGGACCAGATGGCGTAGGCGACGCCTACCGGGATGGTCTTGAGGGTGAGGGAGAGGAAGTAGAAGGCAGTGGCGTAGCCGATCACTACGACGGCGGAGGGGGCTAGGCGGGAGAAGCTTTCCGAGGCTTTTAGGGCGGAGGTGCCGATGACTTCGCTGACGATGGCCACCATTAGAAATATCCATTGCATGGGTGTTCTCCTCAAGGCAGGGGAAGACAGGGGTTTGTGGATAACTCAATGCCAGAGTTTATGCCAAATCGGTGGGGGGGATGGGGCCGCCCTTGGCCAAGGGGGATCGGGGCGGGATGGGCGGTCAGGATACGGGGGCGGTCGGTTGCCGCGCTGCCCACGTGCTTTTTCTCCGCCCCAGGCGAGTGGGTCGGGGATGAGGCTAGCCCTTGTCCCGGGGCTTGGGCCCCTCGCCCCCTAGGCCGGGACCCGTGCCCCGTTTCTCCGGCGCCCGGCGGTTTCCCAAAATCACTCCCACCCCCAAGATGGGAGCCCTTTTCCCCTCTGGCCCGGCGGGGCTCCCCACGGGAGGCCCTGCTCCCGTCGCCCGTTTCCTGCGGTTCCGCGCCCGGTGGGGGCGTGCTTATTCGATGCCCTGGCTGGAGAGGTATTCCTCGTAGGTGCCCTTGTAATCCACCAGGCCCGTGGGCTTCACCTCGATGATACGGGTGGCCAGGGAGGAGACGAATTCCCGGTCGTGGGAGACGAATACCAGGGTGCCCTTGAAGAGGTCCAGGGCGGTGTTCAGGGATTCGATGGATTCCATGTCCAAGTGGTTGGTGGGTTCGTCCAGCACCAGCACGTTGGAGCGCAGCAGCATGAGCTTGCCGAAGAGCATGCGGCCCTGTTCGCCCCCGGAGATGACCTTGACGGACTTTTTCACCTCGTCCCCGGAGAAGAGCAGGCGGCCCAGGGTGCCCCGGATCAGGGTTTCCACGTCCCCCCCTTCGTAGCCCCCCATGCGCACCCATTCGGTGATCCAGTCGGCCAGGCTCTTGTCTTCGGCGAAGTCAGCGGCGTGGTCCTGGGCGTAGTAGCCCAGGCGGGCCTTTTCCGCCCATTTAATCTGGCCGTGCTGGGCTTGCAGCTGGCCCATGAGCAGCTTCAGCAGGGTGGTTTTCCCGGCGCCGTTTTCCCCGATCACCGCCACCTTGTCCCCCGCGTCGATGGTGCAGGTGAAATTCTGGATCACGGGCTGGGCCGGGTCGTAGCCGAAGTTCAGGTTTTCGATTTCCACGGCCTGACGGTGGAGCTTGTCCTTGTCGTCGTACTCGAAGCGAATCCAGGGGTACTGGCGGGAAGAGGGCTTCATGTCTTCCGGCTTGATCTTGTCGATCAGCTTCAGGCGGCTGGTGGCCTGCTTGGCCTTGGACTTATTGGCGGAAAAGCGGCGCACGAAGTCCTGCAACTCGGCCACCCGTTCCTTGGCCTTGGCGTTGGCCTGTTGCTGCCGTTCCCGGGCCTGGGTGGAGGCTTCCATGAAGTCGTCGTAGTTGCCCGGATAGAGGGTGATCTTGCCGTAGTCCAGGTCGGCCATGTGGGTACAGACCTGGTTCAGGAAGTGGCGGTCATGGGAAATGATGACCATGGTGGAATTGCGCTCATTGAGCACATCTTCCAGCCAGCGGATGGTGTTGATGTCCAGGTTATTGGTGGGTTCGTCCAGGAGCAGGATGTCCGGATTGGCGAACAGGGCCTGGGCCAGCAGCACCCGCAGCTTCCAGCCCGGGGCCACTTCCTGCATAGGGCCGTTGTGCTTGTCCGTGGGAATGCCCACCCCGAGTAGCAGCTCCCCGGCCCGGGCTTCCGCCGTGTAGCCGTCGTATTCCGCGAACTTGCCCTCCAGTTCGGCGGCCTTCATGTAATCCTCTTCCGTGGCCTCCGGATTGGCGTAGATGGCGTCCTTTTCCTGCATGCAGGCCCACATTTCCTCGTGGCCCATGAGCACCACGTCCAGCACCCGCATGTCCTCGTAGGCAAACTGGTCCTGGCGCAAATAGGCCATGCGTTCGTGGGTATCCTTGGAAACGTTGCCCCCCGTGGGTTCCAGCAGGCCGCAAAGGATTTTCATGAAGGTGGATTTACCCGCCCCGTTCGCGCCGATAAGGCCGTAGCGGAATCCTTCGCCAAACTTGACGTTGACGTTTTCAAACAGGGGCTTGGCCCCGAACTGCATGGTGATATTGGCGGCGACGAGCATGGGTGTCCTTGGAGAGGGGGCGAGGATGGCCTCCTCGGAGCGTTGCGGCACAGCCCCGGAAGGAATGGGGGCGAGGGCGGTGCGGAAAAGCACCGGGGGCGGTCAAGCCGCCCCCGGATCAAGCCAGAATCGGGTCCGGGCTTACTTGCCGGCGCCCAGGGCGGGCTTGTTACGGGAAGAGCATTCGGCGGCGTAGACGGCCTTGCGAACTTCCTTGGTGCTGCTCAGGAACAGGCGCTTGGCGGCCTTGGACAGGCAGCGGCGTTCCAGGGTGGAACGACGGGTACGGTTGGAGGTGGAAGCCATTTGAATTCTCCAGATCTGACGAAAGTTGGATATTGGGGCCTGGATTTTAAAGGTTTTTTGCCCGTCTGGGGACTCCGGACCGGGGAAAATGGAGCAATTTCCTTGCCCATGGGGGCAAAAACCGGGCCCCGGACGCCCATCCACGGGCCTTTCCCCCGCCGGGCGGAATCTTTTGCCCCGCCCCCGGTCCACTGCCCCTAAGCTTCTTACCCGACCCGACCCGACCCGACCCGACCCGACACCGACACCGACACCGACACCGACACCGACACCGACACCGACACCGACACCGACACCGACACCGACACCGACACCGACACCGACACCGACACCGACACCGATGGCGGCCCCGGGGCCGCCCTTCCCTGCCCGAGCCGCCCCGGCGGCGCCTGGACGGTATGGATTGGCGCCCCCGGGCCGGTGGGGGGCGTCCCGGTTTGGTAAGATTTGTCTTTTACCCTGGGCCTTCCGACCCATCGTCTGGAGGTTGCCCGTGGAGACGCATCCCATGGTTCCCCATCTCACCACCGCCCTCTCCGGCCCCCTGCTGGAACTGGAGAAGGCTTTTCTCGACAACAGCACCCGCATTGAACAATGGCTGCGGGGCCAGTGGCTGGACCACACGCCGCCTTTCTACGCCTCCGTGGATTTGCGCAACAACGGCTACAAGCTGGCGCCGGTGGATACCAACCTGTTCCCCGGCGGCTTCAATAACCTGAACCCGGCCTTTCTGCCCCTCTGCGTCCAAGCCACCATGTCCGCCGTGGAGCGCCTGTGTCCGGAAGCCCGGGATTTGTTGCTGATTCCGGAAAACCACACCCGCAACCAGTTCTACCTGCAAAACGTGGCTACCCTGGCCACCATCCTGCGTCAGACCGGCCTGAACGTGCGCCTGGGCACCCTGATCCCGGAAATCACCGAGCCCACCCCCATTGACCTGGAAAACGGCCAGCGCCTGCTCCTGGAACCCCTGGTGCGCAGCCAATACCGGCTGGGCCTGAAGGATTTCGATCCCTGCGCCATTCTGCTCAACAACGACCTGTCCGCCGGGATTCCGGACATTCTCAAGGACCTGAACGAGCAGTTTCTCCTGCCCCCCCTCCACGGAGGCTGGGCGGTACGGCGCAAATCCCACCACTTCGCCGCCTACGACGAGGTGGCCCGGGCCTTCGGTGAGGCCCTGGGCCTGGACCCCTGGCGTATCAACCCCTATTTCAGCGTCTGCAATCAGATCAATTTCCACGAGCGCCAGGGGGAAGACTGCCTGGCCGCCAACGTGGATATGCTCCTCACCCGCATCCGGGAAAAGTACCGGGAATACGGCATCGACGAGACCCCCTTCGTAGTGGTCAAGGCCGATGCGGGCACCTACGGCATGGGGGTGATGACGGTACGGGACGCCTCCGAGGTGGTGGGCCTGAACCGCAAGCAGCGCAACAAAATGAGCGTGATCAAGGAAGGCCTGGAAGTATCCGAGGTGATCATCCAGGAAGGGGTGCATACCTTCGAAACCGTGGATGACGGGGTGGCCGAGCCGGTGGTCTATATGATGGACCGCTACGTGGTGGGCGGCTTCTACCGGGTGCATGGCAGTCGCAGCCGGGACGAAAACCTCAACGCCCCGGGCATGCACTTCAAACCCCTGGCCTTTGAAACCTGCTGCAACCAGCCGGAACACGCCCTGGGGCCCGATGCCCCCCCCAACCGCTTCTACGCCTACGGCGTGGTGGCCCGTCTTGCCCTCCTGGCCGCCTCGGTGGAACTGGAGCGCACCGCCCCTGAGGAGTAATCCCCATGCGTCTCGCCTTCATCGTCGATCCCCTGGCCGAACTCAAGGCCTATAAAGACTCCTCCGTGGCCATGATGCGGGCTGCGGAACGCCGGGGTCACGAAGTCTGGACCCTCCAGGCGGAAACCCTGCAATGGAGCCAGTCCGGCGGGGTCCGGGGGGAGGCGGTGCGCCTCCATACCCGGCCTGATGACCACGACTGGTACCGGGAGGCGGCCCAGGAAGGGGTGGCCCTGAGGGATTTCGACGGGGTGCTGATGCGCAAGGATCCCCCCTTCGACATGGAATACGTGACCGCCACCTGGCTCCTGGAGCGGGCCGAGGCGGAAGGGGCCCGGGTCTTTAACCGGCCCCGGGCCCTGCGGGACCACTCGGAAAAACTCTCCATTGCCGAATTCCCCCAATTTACCGTGCCCACCCTGGTGTCCCGCAACGGGGCGGTGCTGCAACGCTTTATCGACGAGCAGCGGGACGTGGTGGTGAAGCCCTTGGACGGCATGGGGGGCAGTTCCATATTTCGGGTCCATCGCTTTGAACCCAACCGCAACGTGATTATCGAAACCCTGACCCAGCTGGGCCAGCGCACGGTCATGGCCCAGCGCTTTCTCCCGGAAATCGGGGACGGGGACAAACGCATTCTCCTGGTGGGGGGCAAGGTGGTGCCCTACTGCCTGGCGCGCATTCCCAAAGCCGGGGAAACCCGGGGCAATCTGGCCGCCGGGGGCACCGGGGTGGCCCGGGAACTCACCCCCCGGGACCGGCAGATTGCCGAAACCCTGGCCCCCATCCTGGCGGCCCGGGGTCTGTTTCTGGTGGGCCTGGATGTGATTGGTGACAGCCTCACGGAAATCAACGTCACCAGCCCCACCTGCATGGTGGAAATTCAACAGCAAACCGGCTTCGATGTGGCGGGCACGGTCATCACGGCCCTGGAACGGGCCTGGGGCGAAGCCTGACCGGTGCATGGCCCCGGAGCCGGGGTGCGGAGGTAAGTTTGTGAGCAACACTGATTTGGCGCCCCGCCGGGGCGCTTGCCGGTCCCCCTGGCGCGCCCTGGTGGCCGCTCTGGCGGTGGCCGCCGGGGTGGCCCTGAGCGCCTGTAGCCACGCCCCCGAACCCTATCGCCAGGAAGCCTATGTGTTCGGCACCCGGGTGGAGGTGCTGGTGGCGGATCAGCCGGAAGCCCAGGCCCGGCCAGCGGTGGCCGCCGTGCTCCAGGAATTTGACCGGCTGCACCGCACCTATCACGCCTGGCAGCCCTCCGAGCTGACCCGGGTGAATCAGGCCTTCCAGAACGGCCAGGCCATCCGGGTATCCCCGGAAATGCGGGGCCTGGTGGCGGACGCCCAGGCCATCGCCCGAAAGGGGGACTGGCTTTTTGATCCGGGGGTCGGCCGTCTGGTCCAGCTGTGGGGCTTTCACAGCGACGAATTCCGCCCCCGCCTGCCGGACATGGCCCGGGTTTCCTTCCTCACGGCGGCCCATCCTTCCCTGCAAGGGGTGCAAATCCGGGGCGATAAGCTCTATTCCCCCAACCCGGCGGTGGCCCTGGATTTCGGCGGCTACCTGAAGGGAGTGGCCCTGGACCGGGCGGCGGCCATGCTCAAGGCCCGGGGCATCCACCACGCCCTGATCAACATCGGCGGCAATGTGCTGGCCCTGGGGGACAAGCACGGGGAGCCCTGGCGGGTGGGCATCCAGCATCCCCGCAAGCCGGGGCCCATGGCCACCCTGGAGTTACGGGACGGGGAGGCCATCGGCACCTCCGGGGATTACCAGCGCTTTTTCGAGGTGGGGGGCAAACGCTACTGCCACCTCCTGGACCCCCGTACCGGCCATCCGGCGGAGGGCACGGAAGCGGTGACCGTGCTCATTCCCCCCGGCCCCCACGCGGGGGCCTTGTCGGACGCGGCTTCCAAGCCCCTGTTCATCGGCGGCCCCAGCCAGTGGCTGCGTCTGGCCCGCCAACTGGGGGTGAGCCAGGCCCTGCGGGTGGATGCCAGTGGCAAGGTCCAGGTCACCCCGGCCCTGGACGACCGGATCAAGTTCGAGAGTGGCGTGGATACGGAAGTCGTGGGACCATGATGGTTTCCCGGCGGGGCGGACGCCCCGGAAGCCCCTGCTTCCCCGTGCCGCCAGCGATGTTTGAGCGGAATTCACCCAGAATAAAATGCAGACAGGAATCCTGATTATTGCCCACGGCCAGCTGGGCCAAGTGTTGATCGACTGTGCCAGCCACATCCTGGGCCGCAGCCCGGAGCGCTTGAAAGCCCTTTCCGCCGGTCATGACGAACCCCGGGAGGCCTTTCTGGCCCTGGCCCGGCAGGAAATCGCGGCCCTGGACGAGGGCAACGGGGTGCTCATTCTCACCGACCTGTTCGGCGCCACCCCCTCCAATTTCGCCCGGGAGCTGCTCCATACGGGCAAGGTGGCGGCCCTGGCCGGGGTGAGCATGCCCATTCTGCTGCGCGCCCTCAATGACCGTAATTTGCCCGCCGTCCCCCTGGCCGCCCGGGCCCTGACCGCGGCCGTGGAATGCACGGCCATCCTGGAATAAGCCTTTCCCCCGACGCCGACAACGCGGAGATGCCATGAGCCAGACCTGCCGTAATGAAGTGGAAATCGTCAATAAGCTGGGGCTCCACGCCCGGGCTTCGGCCAAGCTGACCCAACTCGCCAGCAAGTTTTCCTGCCAGGTGTGGATGGAACGAAATGGTCGCCGGATCAACGCCAAAAGCATTATGGGGGTGATGATGCTGGCCGCCAGCAAGGGCTCCAAGGTGTTGCTGGAAACCGAGGGCCAAGATGCCCAGGAAGCCATGGACGCCCTGGTGGCCTTGATTGCCGACAAGTTCGGGGAGGGCGAGTGATGCCCTTGGCCACGGCCAGCCAGCACGTCAGTTTTACCCTCCACGGTCTGGGCGTTTCCGGCGGCATTGCCATCGGCAACGCCCAGCTTATGTCCTACGCCACCCTGGAGGTGGCCCACTTGGTGTTGAATCCCCGCCAGATCGACAAGGAACTGGCCCGCTTTGACGCGGCGGTGGGAGCGGTGCGCCAGGAACTCCTGGAACTGCGCCAGAACACGGAAGGTGCCCCGGCGGAATTGGGGGCCTTCGTGGATTTGCACGCCATGATTCTGGCCGATCCGGAACTGGCGGAGGCCCCCAAGAAAATTATCCGGGAACGGCGCTGCAATGCGGAATGGGCCCTGGTGCAGCAGATGGAAGCCCTGGTAAAGCAGTTCGAGGCCATGGGGGACCCCTATCTGCGGGAGCGCAAGGCGGATGTGGTCCAGGTGGTGGAACGGGTGGTCAAGGTGCTCCTGGGCCGGCCCGGACGCACCGCCCTGCGGCCCCGTAAGGGCTTAAAGACGGAAGAGCAGATTATCGTCGCCCACGATCTGGCCCCCGCCGACACCATCGGCTACAAGGATCAGCATTTCGCCGGTTTCATTACCGAGGTGGGGGGCGCCACCTCCCACACCGCCATCCTGGCCCGCAGCATGGCCACTCCGGCCATCGTGGGCTTGCCCCGGGCCCGGGATCTGATCCGGGATGGGGAACTGATTATTGTGGACGGCACCCGGGGCGTGGTGATCGTCAATCCGGATGACCGGGTCCTGGAGGAATACCAGCTGCGCAAGAGCGAGCTGGAACTGGAACGGACCAAGTTAAAGCGCCTGAAGACCGCCCGGGCCACCACCATCGACGGGGTGGATATTGCCCTCTACGCCAATATCGAGCTGCCCTCCGACGTGGAGGCGGCCAAGGAGGCGGGGGCCGAGGGCATCGGCCTGTTCCGCACCGAATTCCTCTATCTGAACCGGGGCGACATGCCCACGGAGGACGAGCAGTTCGAGGCCTACCGCAAGGTGCTGAAGGGCATGGAAGGCAAGCCGGTGACCATCCGCACCTTCGACCTGGGGGCGGATAAAAGCCTGGTGGACCTGGATCGGGTGAAGACCAATCCGGCCCTGGGCCTGCGGGCCATTCGTCTGCAACTGGCCGAGCCCAAGATGTTCCACACCCAGCTCCGGGCCATTCTCCGGGCCTCCCGCTACGGCAAGGCGAAAATCCTCATTCCCATGCTGGCCCACGCCCATGAGATCGACGCCACCCTGGTGGCGGTGCAGCAGGCCAAGCAGAGCCTGCGGGAGCAAAAGCTGGCCTTCGACGAGGGCATTGAAGTGGGGGGCATGATCGAAATCCCCGCCGCTGCCCTGGCCATCGGCATGTTCCTGCGCCGCCTGGATTTTCTCTCCATCGGCACCAATGACCTGATCCAGTACACCCTGGCCATCGACCGCTCCGACGAACAGGTGGCCCACCTCTACGATCCCCTGCACCCGGCGGTGCTCATGCTCATGGCCCACACCCTCTACAGCGGGGAAAAGGCCGGGCTGCCCGTCTCCGTCTGTGGCGAACTGGCCGGGGACCCGGCCATGACCCGCCTGCTCCTGGGCATGGGCCTGCGGGTTTTCTCCATGCACCCCACCCAGATCCTGGAGGTGAAGCGTCAGATTCTGAAAAGCGACGTTTCCCTCCTGGGGCCGGTGGTGCGCAAAATCCTGCGCTACAACGAACCCCAGAAAATCCGGGAACAGATCGAGAAAATCAACGTCTGACCTAGCAGGACCCGGCCCGGGGCCGGTTTGCACCACTCCCCGGGCTTGGTTATCATGCTGCTCTAGCGCCGATTTGAACCAACAGCTTGCGGGCGCTTAAAAAATGCGGCTAAAGCGGGACCGACGCCCTGTCCGAGCCGATCCTAGCTATCGCAACTCCGACAGGGCTTATTGTTTTCAGGAAAACGATGTCGCCAAAGCATTCCGTCGGCGCCGTGAGCCCCCAAAAGGCCCGGTTTGCCGAACCCATCCGCCTCGCCGGGGGCTTTGAATTGCCCGGCTACGATCTGGTTTATGAAACCTACGGCACCTTGAACGGGGACCACTCCAACGCGGTGCTGGTCTGTCACGCCCTTTCCGGGAGTCACCACGTGGCCGGCTATTACGCCGACAACCCCAAAAATGTGGGCTGGTGGGACAACCTGGTGGGGCCGGGCAAGCCCCTGGATACGGACAAGTTTTTTGTGGTGGGGGTGAATAACCTGGGGGGCTGTTTCGGCTCCACCGGCCCCATGTCCCTCAACCCGGCCACCGGCAAGCCCTATGGCGCGGATTTCCCCGTGGCCACGGTGGAAGACTGGGTGGAAACCCAGGCCCGCCTGGCGGACCTCTTGGGCATTGAGCAGTGGGCGGCGGTGCTGGGGGGCAGCCTGGGGGGCATGCAGGCCCTGCAATGGACCCTGGCCTACCCGGACCGGGTGCGCCACGCCCTGATCATCGCCTCCGCCCCCAAGCTCACGGCCCAGAACATTGCCTTTAACGAGGTGGCCCGCCAGTCCATTCTTTCCGACCCGGACTTCCACGGTGGCAACTACTACGAGCACGGCGTGGTGCCCGCCCGGGGCCTGCGCCTGGCCCGCATGGTGGGCCATATCACCTATCTTTCCGACGACCAGATGGGGGAAAAATTTGGCCGCCAGCTCCGGGAAGGGGTGCTCAAGTACAGCTACGACGTGGATTTTGAAATCGAATCCTATCTGCGCCACCAGGGGGATAAGTTCGCCGGCTTTTTCGACGCCAACACCTATCTCCTCACCACCAAGGCCCTGGATTACTTCGATCCGGCCCGGGAATACGACGGCGACCTGAAGGCCGCCCTGGCCCGGGCCCGGGCCAATTTCCTCCTGGTCTCCTTCACCACCGACTGGCGTTTTGCGCCGGAGCGCAGCCGGGAGATGGTTTATGCCCTGCTCCACAACGGCCGCAATGTGTCCTACGGGGAAATCGACTGCAATGCGGGCCACGACTCCTTCCTGCTCACCGATCCCCAGTATCACGGGGTAATGCGCACCTACTTCCAGGGCATTAAGGTTTGAGGCGCCTACCATGACCAATAACGCAATCGACCGTTTTGACTTCGACGCCATCGCCAACTGGATCGCCCCCGGGGAACGGGTGCTGGATTTGGGCTGCGGCGACGGTTCCCTGCTGGGCTATCTGCGCGGCCAACGGGGCATTCGGGGCTACGGGGTGGAAATCGCCCCGGACAAGGTGCTGGCCTGCATGGCCAACGGGGTCAATGTGATTCAGACCAATTTGGATCAGGGCCTGGTGGAATTCGAGGACGGCTTTTTCGACCACGTCATCATGTCCCTCTCCCTCCAGACCGTGAAGCACACGGAGCGCCTGCTCCAGGAAATGCTCCGGGTGGGGGCGGAAGCCGTGGTGTCCTTCCCCAACTTCGCCTACTGGCGCCACCGTCAGGCCATTCTCAATGGCCGTATGCCGGTCTCCAAGGACCTGCCCTACCAGTGGTACGACTCCCCCAACGTGCGCTTTTTCACTATCGCGGACTTTGAGGCCCTGTGCCGGGAGCGGGGCATTGTCATCAAGGAACTGAAGGCCTTCGATAACGGCAAGGAAGTGACGGAAGAACCCAATTTCCTCGCCAGCATGGCCCTCTGCCGCCTGGGACGGGCCTAAAATGGCGGACCTGGAGCCCCATCGCTTCAGGTCCGGCCCGGGACGGGGCGCTCCCGCCCCCCTGCCCCACCCGGCCCCCAGGGGCCGGTTTTTCATGGGCCGGTTTCTCCAACCCCGCCCCTTCTCCCCTTTTTTCCCAGTCCCGGCGTCTGACGTCCCCTGCCGTTTCCTATGAATCCTGACTCCCCCACCGCCCCGTCTGCCTGGCGGGCCCTGTGCACCCGGCGCATGCTGGTTTGCGTCTTCACCGGCTTTACCTCCGGCCTGCCCCTCTACCTGCTCCTCAATCTCCTGCCCGCCTGGCTGCGCAGCGAGGGGGTGGATTTAAAGACCATCGGCTTTTTCGCCCTGGTCCAGTTTCCCTATACCTGGAAATTCCTCTGGTCCCCCTTCCTGGACCGTTTCGGCATTCCCTGGCTGGGCCGCCGCCGGGGCTGGATGCTGGTGACCCAGCTGGGCCTGCTGGGGGTGATCGGCGCCCTGGGTGGGCTGGCGCCCCAAACCCAGATGGGCGCCATCATGGCCCTGGCCGCTCTCCTGGCCTTTCTTTCCGCCACCCAGGACATCGCCCTGGACGCCTTCCGCCGGGAAATTCTGGGGGAAGCGGAACTGGGCCTGGGCAACTCGGTGCACGTCAATGCCTACCGGGTGGCTGGCCTGGTGCCTGGCTCCCTCTCCCTGATACTGGCGGATCACCTGCCCTGGGCCCTGGTGTTCTGGATTACCGCCCTGTTCATGGTGCCGGGCATGGTCATGGCGGTGCTGGTGAAGGAACCCGCCGCCGGGGAAGGGGCGCCCCGCACCCTGCGTCAAGCGGTGGTGGAGCCCTTCCACGAATTCATCAGCCGTCAGGGCTGGCGGAGCGCCCTGCTGATCCTGTCCTTCATCTTCCTCTACAAGCTGGGGGACAGCCTATGCACCGCCCTGGCCACCCCTTTCTATCTGGACATGGGCTTTACCAAGTCCCAGATCGGCCTCATCGCCAAACACGCGGGGCTCTGGCCGGCGGTGATCGGTGGCTTGTTGGGGGGGCTGTGGATGGTGCGTCTGGGGATTAACCGGGCCCTCTGGCTCTTCGGCGTGGTCCAGGTGGTGTCCATCCTGGGCTTTGCCTGGTTGGCCTGGCTCGGGCCCCATACGGACATTGGTCCGGCCCAGCAGGCCTCTCTGGCTTTGGTGATCGGCATGGAAGCCCTGGGGGTGGGCCTGGGCACGGCGGCCTTCGTGGCCTTTATCGCCCGCACCACCCATCCGGCCTATACGGCTACCCAGCTGGCTTTGTTTACCAGTCTGGCCGCGGTGCCCCGCACCTTTATCAATGCCTCTGCCGGGGTGCTGGTGGACGACCTGGGCTGGACTACCTTTTTCCTCCTCTGCGCCCTCTTGGCCCTGCCGGGCATGGCCTTGCTGGTGAAAGTGGCGCCCTGGCGCCAGGAAACGGCGCCCCAGGCCTGAGGGAAGACGCCCGAAAACGGGCGTTTAGGGTTCCAGGGGCGTGACCCGGCGCTGCCGCCGCCGATCCAGCCACCAGGCGTAGAACGGCAGAATCAGCATCGAGCCGGGCAGGATGAGGAGCAGCAGGTAGGGGGACAGGCGGGATAGACGGCGCAGTTGGCCCAGGAGTTGGCGCCGTTCTTCCGGCGTCCAGCTAGCCCCGTTGCGGGGCTTCATGAGCAGGGGCATGAGCCCCCGCATTTGCAGCATTTCCGTGAGAATTCGTTTGGCTTCCCGGCGCTGGGCGGCCATCAGCCATTGCCACCAATGCCGGGGACCGCTGCCGGAGTGGGCGCCCGGAGGGGCAGGCGGGTGGCCGGGCGCCATGGGAATTATTGTCCGACCCCGTGGAGGGCCAGATCCAGACGCCGTTTCAGGCCCTGGTAGCCGCGCCAGAGAAAATAGCCCCGGCGTAGCCAGCGGAACATGCGTCGAGGACGCAGCACCACGCTGGCGGCCACGGCGGCGCTCACCGTGCCCGGATGGTCTTGCAGCCAGTGCAGGCCTTTGGCCCCCTGGTCGGCCAAATCCAGGGTATTGCGCACCGGCCAGGACTGCCGGGCCAGATCATCCCGCTGGGCGGCGATCCGGGCCCGCAGTTCCCCCCGCCGGGTGGCCAGTTCCAGGCGCCGGGGATTCATGGCTGCTGTTCCCGCTTCAGGGCTTCGATGTCCCGCCGCAATTCGTCCAGACTGGCCGAAAAGAGGTTGGAGGGACGCCGGGAGAGGCGGAAAAAGCCCAGTCCCAGACCGATGCCACCGCCGAAGAAAATCAGGGAAGCCACGGCAAAGACCACGATCCGGCTTTCCCAGAAAGCGGCGGCCAGCAGGGCCACCAGCAGTACCACGCCGATGCCGAGAAAGACCATGGCGCCCACGGCCAGGATCAGCAGATTGGCGATACGCAGCTTTTCCTCCTCGAACTCCGTAGCCAGGAGTTCGAGGCGGGTGCGGCCCATGGCGACCAGGGTCGCCAGCAGGTTCTTCAAGGACTTGAAGAACCCTTCCCGTCCGGGATTTTGCTCAGGCATGGGTCGCGTTAGCGGCGACCGATGATGACGCCGAGGAGCAGACCCACACCGGCGGCGATGCCAACGGCCTTCCAGGGATTGTCATGGACGAAGTCGTCGGTCACCCGGGCGGCAGCCTTGGTCTTGTCGGCCAGAGCGGCTTCCGCGTCGGCCAGACGCAGCTTGGCGTCCCGCAGGCGGGCGGAAATCTTTTCCCGCAGTTCGGCAGCCTTTTCACCGGCTTGGCTGGCGGTGGCTTTCAGGATATCTTCCGCATCGGCAACGACGACGCGCAGGTCGGAGACCAGTTTGTCCTTGGAGACGGCGGACAGATTGGAGAGTTCGGAAGCGGGGGTGCTCATGATTTATCCTCTTGAAGAAACGCCCGAAGGCTAGGTGATGCGTATTGGTTATGGTGCAGCGATGGTTCCAGCCCAAAGGTTAGCCGGACTGGGGCGCAAAAGCAACGCGCCAGGGCCGTGTGGCGGCGGGTTTGGGGGGAATTCCCGAGCAAAATTACCCGCCGGGGGCGTGGGGGAAGGGGCCTAATCCGCGGGCACCTGCGTTCACGGGGAAAACCGGCTGGGCGGGGGGCGATCCTGTGGAATGGAGGGAAGGGCCTCCTATCTAGCCTCCGTACCATCGGTTACCGTGGAAAATTCTCGTCGAATTGCCGTCGTTCAGCTTGAACGTCAGATTGACCGCTGATCCGCAACAGGATTCGCTCTCGACGTACTTTCCCTGCCGGTCACGGCGGTAGCAGGTATTCCGCTCGGTGACTTTCGTGACAACCAGGGTGACGTTTTTTCCTGGAACGCCGGTTAGGTCGATTGACGGGCTTTCCATGACGCGACATACCTCCCGGCGACGACGCCAATAGCGACGACTATGGGGGCGCCCAAGAAATAGATTAACCAGCCGTTTGCCGCATTAGATTCGTTGGACTGCGCGACAAGAAACCAAACCAAGAACAGCAAGAGATGAAGGCCCGCAAAGCCTCCGACAGTAGCGCCCTTTGAGGCTTCGAAGTAGCCAGAGATGGCCCCCCAAATCCAGTGAGGGGCCGCAAAGATCATGTAGATATTTGCGAGGTTTTCCATGACGCGCACAACCCATGAAATGCTCAACTCAATCTGAGTGCCGGAGACGACCATGATCAATGCCACGAATGCAGGTAGAGCTAGGTGAGCGATGTAGTACATGGCATTGGCCCAAGGTAAAGTAGACGTCAATTTTGCAGAGTTCTCGGATTCGAGATGGATAATCTGGCGGCGCACATTGATGCAATCAATTGTTTTTCAATTAGGTTTCATCATTATTCCAGCACTACATCTAGTGCTAAGTATCCTGCCAAACCCTGCAAGCTCTTAAAGAATACCAATGGCATTATACGGCCCACTTTCAGGCGAATCGACCACTGGTCGCTTCCGGCCGACAGCCAACCGTCGTTCCCAAGCAATAACTCCCGCGCCCTTACCCCTCCCAGTCGTAAGCCACCGTCAGCGGTGCTTGGCCTAAGGCCTGGGCCTTGTAGATGCCGATGTGTGGCGCCCGGGCCTCTAGGCCACCGTGAAAGGTGGGGTAGCCCGTGTTCTATCCATAGGGATAATCCATTTGAGTGGCGATGCGGCGCCGAGCCTCGACGCCTGCCAGTTTCTGGACTAGGTGTAGTCCCGCGTCAATGGCGCTGGAGACGCCACCAGCCGTGACGACATCGCGTTCATCCACGATCCGCGCTGGAATGACATGCTCGCAGTACTGTTCAAGCTCCTTATACGCACTCGGATGGGTTGTGGCCCGACGGCCGTGGAGAAAACCCGCTGCTCCCATGAGCAGGGCGCCTGTGCATACGGAGACCTTCAGACGAACTGATCGGGCGCTTTGTAGCCATGCAATGAATGCCCCATCTCGCTGGAGGGCTCTGGTGCCAAATCCGCCTGGCAAAAACACCATGTCGTAGGTGTCGAGGGGCTGAGCGACCTGATTCGCCTCAATACGAAGTCCTCTGTCATCCACAACCGTCTCAGTCATGGCGCAAAGCTGCCATTCCAAGTCGTCCATGATTTTCATGGATTTTAGACGTGTGATTGGATCGTAAAACCCAATGAAGTCCAGGGACGTCATGCGATCAAATAGGACGAATGCGACTTTCATCTTGCCTCCAAGGACCGAGTCCAGCATGCCAAAAAGGAAGCAAACCCAATTATTTGCGCTGCCTCTAGGGGGCCGCGTTTTTCACTTGGGAGCCGAAATATCGGATTGGCTACCTCAGCAATGCGTCACACATCCCAGTCGTAATCCACCGTCAATGGCGCATGGTCTGAGAAGCGCTGCTCTTTGTAAATGCTCGTTTGTAAGGCCTTCGCGCCTAGGCCGGGGGTGGCGATCTGGTAGTCGATACGCCAGCCCACGTTCTTGGCCCAGGCCTGGCCCCGGTTGGACCACCAGGTGTAGGCCTCGCCCGTGGTGTCCGGGTGCAGGTGGCGGTACACGTCCACCCAGCCCTGTTCGTCCAGGACCCGGGTGAGCCAGGCCCGTTCTTCCGGGAGGAAGCCGGAGTTTTTCTGGTTGGATTTCCAGTTTTTCAGGTCGATTTCCTGGTGGGCGATGTTCCAGTCGCCGCACAGCACCACTTCCCGGCCTTCCGCTTTAAGGGCGGCCAGGACCGGGAGAAATTCGTCCAGGAAGTGGAATTTGGCTTCCTGCCGTTCCGGAGAGCTGGAACCGGAGGGCACATAGACGGAAATGACCGAGAGCTGGCCGAAGTCGGCCCGGAGATAGCGGCCTTCCGCGTCGAAGCCCGGATGGCCCATGCCCACGGTAACCCGGTCTGGCGCCTGGCGGCTCCAGATGCCCACGCCGCTGTAGCCCTTTTTTTCCGCGTAGTGGAAATGGCCGTGGAATGGGCCCCGGCCCGATTCGGGGGCAAACATGTCCGGGCTCAGGTCTTTTTCCTGGGCTTTGAGTTCCTGGAGACAGACCACGTCCGCCTCCTGGGCTGCCAGCCATTGGGGCAGGCCCTTGCTCCAGGCGGAGCGGATGCCGTTGAGATTGAGGGAGATGATGCGTAACATAGCCGCGTTGCGCCCGGAGGGCGTGTTAGGAAGTGTTATGGATTTTCGTCAGGAATTTATCGAATTCGCCGTAGCCCGGGAGGTGCTCCGTTTCGGCGAATTCAAGACCAAGGCCGGGCGCCTCTCGCCCTATTTCTTCAATTCCGGGCTGTTTAACGACGGCGCCTCCCTGGGCAAGCTGGCCCGATTTTACGCGAAAGCCATCCAGGCGTCGGCGCTCCAGTGCGACATGCTCTTTGGCCCGGCCTACAAGGGCATTCCCCTGGTCGCGGCTGTGGTGGTGGCGTTGGCGGAGCAGGAGCGCAACCTGCCCTACGCCTTTAACCGCAAGGAAGCCAAGGATCACGGGGAAGGCGGCACCATCGTGGGGGCCCCCCTGTCCGGCCGGGTGTTGATTGTGGATGACGTGATTTCCGCCGGGACTTCGGTGCGGGAATCGGTGGAACTGATCCGGGCCGGGGGCGCCACCCCCGCCGGGGTGGTCATCGCCCTGGACCGCATGGAGCGGGGCAAGGGGGATTTGTCCGCCGTCCAGGAAGTGGAGCGGGATTACGGCATTCCGGTGATTGCCGTGGCCAGTCTTCAGGATCTGATGGCCTTTCTGGAAGGGCGGCCCGATCTGGCCGCTTTCCGGCCCGCCATCGGCGCCTATCGGGACCGTTACGGTGTGGCGGCCCGCTAGCCTGCTGCTGTTGCTGCTTACCGCCCTGCCTGCCGGGGCGGGGCAGCTCTACTGCTGTCAGGATGCCCATGGCCACAAGGTGTGCGGCGATACGGTGCCGCCCCTGTGCCAAAAACGGGGCTATCAGGAGCTCAATCCCCAGGGGGTGGTAACTCGCCAGGTGGAAGGCCAACTGACGCCGGAACAGCAGGCCCGCCGGGCGGCGGAGCTGGAAAAGCAAAAAGCCCAAGAACAGGCCGCCAAAGAGCAGAAACGCAAGGATCAGGCTCTGCTCAACATGTACGGCAGCGTGCAGGACATCCAGGAGCAGCAGAGCCGCAGCCAGCAGGACATCACCCTGCAACAGCGCCAGCTCCAGGGGCGCCTGAACGAAGCCCTGAAACGGCGTACCCATCTGCAAAACGAGGCGGAGTTTTACCGCAACAAGCCCCTGCCCCCGGACCTGACCAAACAGGTGAAGGACAACGGCTACGACATCCGCAGCCTGCAAGACCAACTGAACCAAAAGCGGCAGGAGTTGGCTGCCGCCAATGCCCGCTACGACGCAGACCGGAAGCGCTACCAGGAGCTCATCAGCGGCCATAACGGCGAGCTCCATCCGGCCCTGGCGCCCCATTGAGGCGCCCCTTGCCCCGGGGGTTCAGGCCCCGTCCCTCTGTATGACTCCCCGTGCCGCCTTCTTCCTCGGCTGCCGCGCCCTGGCGCCCCTGCTCCTGGGCACCGTGCCCTTTGGCCTGCTCTACGGGGTGGTGGCCCTCCAGGCCGGGCTTTCCCCCACGGCGGCGGTGGCCATGTCCACCGTGGTGTTTGCCGGCTCCGCCCAGTTTGTCCTGGCCCAGCTGCTGGGGGCTGGCGTCCCGGCTTTGGTAATGTTGGCCACCGTTACCCTGATCAACCTGCGTCACCTGCTCTATAGCGCTTCCGTGGCCCCCGTCCTGGCGGGCCGCAATCGCCTCTGGAAAGCCCTGCTGGCCTACCTGCTCACCGATGAAGCCTACGCGGCCGCCATTCCCCATCTTCTGGACGGAGCCAAGCAGGGCCAGGCCCATTGGATACTCCTGGGAGCGGGCTTTAGCCTCTGGTCCGGCTGGCAGCTGGCGACCTTGGCCGGGGTGGTGCTGGGCAGCCAGCTGCCCCCGGACCTGCCCCTGGATTTTGCTGCCACCCTGACCTTCATCGCCATTGCGGTGCCCCTGATCCGCCGCCGGTCCCAGGCCGTGGCGGCCCTGGTGGCTGGGACGGTGGCGGTGCTGGGGGCGGTCTGGCCCTATAAGCTGGGCCTCTTTGTGGCGGCCCTGGCCGGGCTGGGAGCGGGCGCCCTGTTCCTGCCCCGGCGGGCGGTAGCTGGCGGCCAGGAAGTACGCCATGGATAGGGTGGGCTGGATTTTCCTCGGGGCCGGGGCGGCGACCTTTCTCCTGCGCTTTTCCTTTATCGCCCTCCAGGGCCGCCTGGGCACGCCCCGCTGGTTTATCGCCCTCCTGCCCCTGGTGCCCGTGGCGGCTTTGGCGGCCCTGGTGACCCCCGACCTGTTTTTGCTCCAGGGCCATTTCCACCTGGGCGCCCGCACGGCGGCGGGGCTGGTGGCCGTGGGCTTGGCCGCCTGGCGGCGTAACACCCTGCTCACCATCGGCGGCGGCTTCCTCGCCCTGCTGGTGTTTTCCGCCTGGCCCGGTGGCTTGCCCTAGGGCGGCGGTGGCGGACAAAGAAAAAGGGCGGCTCCAGGCCGCCCTTTTTGATGGCTGTCCGAGCGGGCTTAGGCGCCCAGCTTGGCTTTCAGCAGTTCATTGACTTGCTGGGGATTGGCCTTGCCCCGGGCGGCCTTCATGACCTGGCCCACCAGGGCGTTGAAGGCTTTTTCCTTGCCCGCCCGGAATTCCTCCACGGATTTCTGATTGGCGGCCAGCACTTCTTCCACCAGCTTTTCGATGGCGCCGCTGTCCGTGATCTGCTTCAAGCCCTTTTGCTCGATGATCTGGTCGGCGCTGGCGCCTTCCCCGGTCCAGAGGGCTTCGAAAACCTTTTTGGCGATGCTGTTGGAAATGGTGTTGTCGCCGATGCGGGCCACCAGACCGGCTAGCTGTTCCGCGCTCACCGGGGATTGGTCCAGGGCCTTGTCTTCCTTGTGCAGGCGGGCGGCCAGTTCCCCCATCACCCAGTTGGCGGCAGTCTTGGCCTGGGCCTTGCCCGCCAGGCGCACCACGGCTTCAAAGTAGTCGGCGGTGTCCAGGGCGGCGGTGAGGGTGGCGGCGTCGTAGCTGGAGAGGCCGTAGTCGGCCATGAACCGGTCCCGCTTGGCGCCGGGCAGTTCGGGCAGCGCGGCTTTGACCCGTTCCACCCATTCCGGGGCGATGACCAGGGGCAGCAGATCCGGATCGGGGAAGTAGCGGTAATCGTGGGCGTCTTCCTTGGTGCGCATGGCCCGGGTTTCCCCGGTGCTGGGGTCAAAGAGCACGGTGGCCTGCTGGATGCGGCCCCCGTCTTCCAGGGTGTCGATCTGCCACTGCACTTCGTAGTCGATGGCCTGCTGCATGAAGCGGAAGGAGTTGAGGTTCTTAATTTCCCGCCGGGTGCCGAATTCCGGGTCTCCCTTGCGGCGCACGGACACGTTGGCGTCGCAGCGGAAGGAGCCTTCCTGCATGTTGCCGTCGCAGATGCCGATCCAGGTGACCAGGGCGTGGAGGGCTTTGGCGTAGGCCACGGCCTCGGCGGAGGAGCGCATGTCCGGCTCGGAAACGATTTCCAGCAGGGGCGTACCGGCCCGGTTCAGGTCAATGCCGGTCTTGTTGTGGAAGCCTTCGTGGATGGATTTGCCCGCATCCTCTTCCAGGTGGGCCCGGGTCAGGCGCACCACTTTTTCCGTGGCCTGCTCCCCTTCCCCCAGACGCAGGGTGATGCCGCCGCCGGACACCACGGGCAGCTCGTACTGGCTGATCTGGTAGCCCTTGGGCAGATCCGGATAGAAGTAGTTTTTCCGGGCGAAGACGGAACGGGGGGCCACTTGGCCGCCCACCGCCAGACCCAGCTTAATGGCGCATTCCACCGCGGCCCGGTTGAGCACGGGGAGCACCCCGGGCAGGGCCAGGTCCACGGCACAGGCCTGGACATTGGGCTCGGCACCGAAAGCGGTGGCGGCGCTGGAGAAAATCTTGGAGCAGGTGGCCAGTTGCGCGTGGGTCTCGATACCGATGACCACTTCCCAGTTGCTAGCACTCATGGGGCATTTCCAGGAAAAATCGTTAAGAGGTTAAAAACAGTCGTGTTTGCGGGGATCCACCTGGATAGGCCACAGGTAATCCACCGCGTCGCCGCTGCATTGGGCGCGGCAATTGGCGAAGGCCACGGTGACCCGGGGCCCCTGCTCCCACATATGCACGGCGCAGTCCCCGGCGTTGGCGGCCAAGGCGATCTGGGGCAGGGTGCCGGTCTGGCGGAAATCCTTCAGATCGAAGTGGCAGCTGCCCTGGTTGGGAATATCCACATCGGCGCTGAATTGCTGCACCTGGGCTTCCTTCACCAGCAATTGGATGCGGCCGCCGTAGCCGTTATCGTCCCGGAAGGCGCAGCGGGTCTGCACATTCAGGGGCCGCACCGGCATGGGGGCCAGTTTGCGTTTGGACAGATGCTTCAAGGGGGCGTTGATGAGCACCCCGGATGGGGTCACGGCGGGGGCGCCCACCCCTTCTTCCTCCACTGGCGCCGGGCCCGGGGGCGTGGCGCAACCGGCCAGGATCAAGGCCGCCAGCAGGCCCGCCGCGCCCAAGCGGAACGGTAGGGGCATGGGGGACAGGGAGCGGGCCACGGTGCCTGCCCCTTACTCCAGACCGGCGGGCTGGCGTTGATGCCAGTCCGTGGCCTGCTGGTAGCGATGGGCCACGTTGAGCAGCCGGGCTTCGTCGAAATAGTTGCCGATGAGCTGGAGGCCCACGGGCAGGGGCTTGTCTGCCCCGCCCACAAAGCCGCAGGGCAGGGACATGCCGGGCAGGCCCGCCAGATTTACCGCAATGGTGTAGATGTCGGACAGGTACATCTGCACCGGGTCCCCGGACTTGGCTCCCAGCTTGAAGGCCGGGGTGGGGCTGGTGGGCCCCAGGATGACGTCGCACTGGGCGTAGGCGGCGGCGAAGTCGTCGGCGATGAGGCGGCGGATGCGCTGGGCTTGGAGGTAATAGGCGTCGTAATAGCCGTGGGAGAGCACGTAGGTGCCGATGAGAATGCGCCGCTTCACTTCTTCGCCGAAGCCCTGGGCCCGGCTCTTGCAGTACATGTCGTTCAGGTCCGCGTATTCCGGCGCCCGGTAGCCGTAGCGCACCCCGTCAAAGCGGGAGAGGTTGGAGCTGGCTTCCGCCGGGGCGATGACGTAATAGGCGGGCACCGCCAGCTTCATGCTGGGCAGGCTCACCTCCACGGTTTCCGCCCCCAGTTCCCGATAGGTGGCGATGGCGGCCTGGATGGTGGCCATGACTTCCGTGTCACAGCCCGCCTGTTCCTCGGCGCCGAAAAATTCCTTGGGCAGGCCGATTTTCAGCCCGGCCAGGGGCTTGGCTCCGGCAGGGGCGGCCAGCAGCCGGGCGTAATCTTCCGGCGTCCGCTCCAGGCTGGTGGAATCCTTGGGGTCGAAGCCCGCCATGGTGTTCAGCAGCAGGGCACAGTCTTCGGCGCTGCGGGCCATGGGGCCGGCTTGATCCAGGGAGGAAGCGAAGGCGATCATGCCCCAGCGGGAAACCACCCCGTAGGTGGGCTTCAAGCCGGTGAGGTTGCACAGGGCGGCGGGCTGGCGGATGGAGCCCCCCGTGTCCGTCCCGGTGGCGGCGGGGGCCAGCCGGGCTGCCACCGCAGCGGCGGAGCCGCCGGAGGAGCCGCCGGGCACCCGTTCCTGATCCCAGGGGTTTTTCACCGGCCCGAACCAGGAGGTTTCATTGGACGAGCCCATGGCGAATTCGTCCATGTTGGTCTTGCCCAGATTCACGGCCCCGGCGGCGTCAAATTTCTGGATCACCGTGGCATCGTAGGGGCTGACGAAATTGGCCAGCATGTGGGAGCCGCAGGTGGTACGCCAGCCCTGGGCGCAGAAAATGTCCTTCTGGGCCAGGGGAATGCCGGTCAAAGGACCCGCCTCCCCGGCGGCGCGCCGGGCGTCGGCGGCTCGGGCTTGGGCCAGGCTGCGCTCCCCGTCCACGGTGATGTAGGCGTTGATGGCCGGGTTGTGACGAGCGATCCGGTCCAGGTAGAGCTGGGTCAGCTCCACGCTGGAAATTTTCTTGTCGGCTAAGGCCTGCGACAGTTCTTTGAGGCTGGCGTTGATCATGGCGTTTCGGAGAGTGGCTGGCGGCGGCGGAAGCTCCCGGGGGGAGCGGCGACCGGACCGCGACGGATGAAGGGGGTCGAAAGCGGACGGGGGAACAAGGCAAGGAACACGGGGAACAAAGGACGGAGCTCCAAAAGGCAGCGGTCCCGGGCCATGCCCTATTCGATGACCTTGGGCACCAGGTAAAGCCCGGCTTCCGTTTCCGGGGCGACGGCCTGGAAGGCAGCCCGCTGGTCGGATTCGGTGACCCGGTCTTCCCGGAGGCGTTGGGGCAGGTCCTGGGCGTGGGCCATGGGGGCCACGCCGGCGGTATCCACGGCCTGCATGGCCTCGATCAGGGAGAAAATACCGTTCAACTGGCCCAGGGTGGCATTGGCCTCCGCGTCGGTGATTTCGATGCGGGCCAGATGGGCAATGCGATGGACTTCGTCGAGGGAAAGAGACATGGGCTTGCCTGCGGTAAGGTCTTATACCGGAAAGCTTTATAAGGTATCATAAAACCTTTACCCCAGCAGCCTTGTACGGAATCTTCCCCCCATGTTCGGTTTTCTACGCAGCTATTTCTCCAATGACCTGGCCATTGACCTGGGTACGGCTAACACCCTGATTTATTGTCGCGGCCAAGGCATCGTTCTTGATGAACCCTCCGTGGTGGCAATCCGCCTGGAAGGCGGTCCCAATGCCAAGAAGACCATCCAGGCGGTGGGTAAGGAAGCGAAGTTGATGCTGGGCAAAACGCCCGGTTCCATCACCGCCATCCGCCCCATGAAAGACGGGGTGATCGCGGACTTCACGGTGACTGAGCAGATGCTCAAGCAGTTCATCAAGAAGGTCCACGACTCCAAGCTTTTCTCCCCCTCCCCCCGCATCATCATCTGCGTACCCTGCGGCTCCACCCAGGTGGAACGTCGGGCCATCCGGGAATCCGCTATCGGTGCCGGGGCCTCCCAGGTTTACCTGATCGAGGAACCCATGGCCGCCGCCATCGGCGCCGGTCTGCCCGTGGCCGATGCCACCGGCTCCATGGTGGTGGATATCGGCGGCGGTACCACGGAAGTGGGGGTCATCTCCCTGGGCGGCATGGTTTACGCCGGTTCCGTGCGGGTCGGCGGCGACAAATTCGATGAGTCCATCATCAACTACATCCGCCGTAACTACGGCATGTTGATTGGTGAAACCACGGCGGAAAACATCAAGAAGGAAATCGGTTCCGCCTTCCCCGGTTCCGAAGTGAAGGAAATGGAAGTGAAGGGCCGTAACCTGGCCGAGGGGATTCCCCGCAGCTTCACCATTTCTTCCAACGAAATCCTGGAAGCCCTGACCGATCCTCTCAATTCCATCGTCTCCGCCGTCAAGAGCGCCCTGGAACAGACCCCCCCCGAACTGGGTGCGGACATTGCCGAAAAGGGCATGGTGCTGACCGGTGGTGGCGCCCTGCTGCGGGACCTGGATCGCCTGCTCATGGAAGAAACCGGCCTGCCCGTGATCGTGGCCGAAGATCCCCTGACCTGCGTGGTGCGGGGCTCCGGCATGGCCCTGGAAAAGATGGACAAGCTTGGCAGTATCTTCGCTTCCGAGTAAATTTCGGCCGGGTGATCGGCCCGCCGGGGGCTTCCTGCTCCCGCCCGCCCTTCGCCCTTCCCGCTATCTCCGCCGCCTTCGGGCGGCTTTGACGTTCTGAAAGACCACCGTGGCCGGCATCGACCACACACCACCACCTTTCTTTAAACGGGGCCCGGCGCCCGTGGCCATGCTCTCCCTGTACCTGGGGCTGAGCCTGTCCCTCCTGGTGCTCGACCACCGTTTCCACTACCTGGAATGGGTGCGCCAAGGCGTGTCCATGGTCACCGCGCCCCTGCACATGGTGGCCCACGCCCCCGGGGAGGCGGCCTACCAGCTGGGGGATTACTTCACCACCCTGACCGAGTTGCAGAAAGAAAACGGTCAGTTGAAGCACTCCCAACTGGCGGTGGCCACCACCCTGCAACGGGTCCAGCACCTGGAAGCGGAAAACGCCCATCTGCGGGCCCTGCTCGGGGCCAAGGAACATCTGCCCGCCGGCGGCCAGATGGCCCAGATTCTCTATGCGGCCCGGGATCCTTTCTCCCGCCGGGTGATTGTGGACAAGGGCTTGCAGGACAAGGTGGTGGCGGGCCAGCCGGTGGTGGATCACCGGGGCCTGATCGGCCAGGTGACCCGAGTCTATCCCATGGTTTCGGAAGTTACCCTGATTACGGATAAGGATCAGGCGGTGCCGGTCCAGGTGGTGCGCTCCGGGCTGCGCTCCGTGGTCTTCGGCCTGGGTAACGGCCAGTTGGAACTGCGTTTTCTCCCCGCCAATGCGGATGTGCAGAACGGCGACCTGATTGTCACCTCCGGTCTGGACGGGGTTTTCCCCGCGGGCTTTCCTGTGGCCAAGGTGATTTACATCGAGCGGGACACCACTTACACCTTCGCCCGCATCATCTGCGCCCCTGTGGGGGCGGTGGAAAGCTTTGGTGAAGTGTTGATCCTCAATCCCCGGGAGGCCCTGCCCCCCCGGCCCCCGGAAAATCCCCGCAACAACGACATCGCCCCCGCCCCCACGCCGGACACGGTGGCTGGTAACCGGCGGGCCAACCAGCCCGCGCCGGTGCGGACCAAGGTCCAGCCAGCGGCTAAAGCGGCGGGCAAATAGGGAGGTCCCATGCAATCCTCGTTCACCTCCTCCCGCATCCTGCTGCCGGTCCGGCCCTGGTTCATTTTCTTTTCCCTGTTCGTGGCCCTGCTGCTGAATCTGCTGCCCACGGCCCGGTGGCCCGCCATGCCCGACTGGGTGGCCCTGACCCTGTGTTTCTGGAGCCTGCGGGAATTCCGTCGGGTGGGCATGGGCTGGTCCTTTCTTTTCGGGGTCTTGATGGACGTGGCGGACGGCAGTCTGATGGGCCAGCATGCCCTGGCCTACGTGCTCCTTTCCTACGGCGCCACCAGCCTGTCCCGGCGCATTCTCTGGTTTCCCCTGGGGCAACAGGCCTTGCAGATTTTTCCCCTGCTCATGCTGGTCCAGCTCATTCAAGTGGGCGCCCGCATGATGGCCGGTGCTGCCTTCCCCGGCCTGGGCTATCTCATGGGCCCCTTCCTGGCGGCCGCCCTGTGGGTGCCTGCCACCTATATCCTGCTGCTACCCCAGTACCAGCCGGTGGAGCGGGACGAAAACCGTCCCATCTGAGTTCCGGGACCGTTTTCCATGCCCTATAACGATTTCAACGCGCCGGACCGGGAGGTGGAGCAGTATCGCTACCGCCTGGGGGTGGCTGGCGCCCTGGTCCTGATCGCCTTCATTCTCCTGGTGGGCCGCTTTGTCTGGCTCCAGGTGGTGCAGAACGATTACTACAGCACCCGGGCCGAGGAAAACCGCATTTCCCTGGTGCCCATCCTGCCCAATCGGGGCCTGATCATGGACCGGAACGGGGTGGTGCTGGCCCGTAACTATTCCGCCTTTACCCTGGAAATCACCCCCTCCAAGGTGGATGGTCCCCTGGATGAGGTGATCGACGCCCTGGGCCAGCTGGTGGAAGTGACCCCCAAGGACCGGAAGCGTTTTCGCAAGCTGCTGGAAGACGCCAAGAATTTTGAATCCATCCCCATCCGCACCCGGCTGACGGATGAAGAAGTGGCCAAATTCGCCGCCAACCGCTACCGCTTCCCCGGGGTGGAGGTGAAGGCCCGCCTGTTCCGCCAGTACCCCTTGGGGGAACTGGCTTCCCACGCCCTGGGCTACATCGGTCGGGTCAACGACAATGACCTGAACCGCATTGCGGATGCGGAAGAAGACGCCAATTACAAGGGCACGGAGCATTTCGGTAAGTCCGGCCTGGAGCAGCATTACGAATTCCAGCTGCACGGCAAAACCGGCTACCAGGAAGTGGAAGTGGATGCGGGGGGCCACGCGGTGCGGGTGCTGTCCCGGACCCCCCCGGTGTCCGGCAATAACCTGACCCTGACCCTGGACTCCAAGCTCCAGGAAATCGCCGAAACCGCCTTCGGTGCCCGGCGGGGCGCCATGGTGGCCATCGACCCCACCACTGGCGGCATTCTGGCCCTGGTCTCCAAGCCCACCTACGATCCCAATCTGTTTGTGGACGGCATTCGTCCGGATGACTGGGATGGCCTGAACAACAACCCGGACAAGCCCATGCTCAACCGGGCCATCTACAGCGCCTATCCCCCCGGCTCCACCTTCAAGCCCTACATGGCCCTGGGGGCCCTGGAACTGGGCAAGCGCACCGCCTCCCAGGCCATCATGGACCCGGGCTTTTTCAATTTCGGCGGGCACCAGTTCCGGGATGACAAAAAGGGCGGTCACGGCCGGGTGGATCTCTACCAGTCCATCGTCCAGTCCTGCGATACCTACTACTACATGCTGGCCAACGATATGGGCATCGACGCCATTGCCAAATTCGTGGGCCAGTTCGGCTTCGGCCAGCGCACCGGGGTGGATATTGAGGGCGAGGCGGAAGGGGTGCTGCCTTCCCCGGCCTGGAAACGGCGCCGCTTCAAGCGTCCCGAACAACAAAAGTGGTACGCCGGGGAAACCATTTCCATCGGTATCGGCCAGGGCTACAACGCCTACACCCCCATTCAGCTGGCCCAGGCTGTGGCCACCCTGGCCAACGACGGGGTGATGTACCGGCCCCATTTGGTCAAATACATTACGGACGCTCGCACCGGCGCTCGTACCGTGGTGGAACCCAAGCCGGTACGGGTGATTCCCTTGAAGCCGGAAAACATAGCCACCATCAAGCGGGCTATGGTGGGGGTGAACAAGGAAGGGACGGGGGCCCAGGCCTTTGCCGGAGCGCCCTATGAATCCGGCGGCAAAACCGGGACGGCCCAGGTGTTCAGCCTGAAAGGGGAAAAGTACGCCGCCGGCCGGGTGCGAGAACATTTGCGGGACCACGGCCTGTTCATCGCCTTTGCCCCGGCGGACAAACCCCGCATCGCCCTGGCGGTGCTGGTGGAAAACGCCGGTTTCGGCGCCCAGTCCGCCGGGCCTATCGCCCGCATGGTGATTGACTACTACCTCCTGGGCAAGGTGCCCAAGGGCCCGGCGGCGGACATCAAGACCGGGAATGACACGGGCGGGGACGAGAGCGGCCATGCATCAGTTGATTAGGCGCCTGTGGGGCCGTTTTTCGGCCCATCTGGACCCCTTCCTCACCTGGGTGGCCCTGGCCCTCATGGTGGTGGGCTCCATGACCGTTTATTCCGCCACCTACGTGGGCAATAGCCGCCTGCTGCCGGAAATGGTGAATCTGCTTTCCGCCTTCCTGCTCATGTGGTTCGTCGCCCGCATGCCGCCCCAAACCCTGATGCGCTTCGGCATTCCCCTTTACGTGCTGGGGCTCATTTTGCTGGTGGGGGTGTGGGTGGCCGGGGTCAAGGTGAATGGGGCCAAACGCTGGCTGAGCATTGGCGTGACCCGGATCCAGCCCTCGGAAATCATGAAAATCGCCATGCCCCTGATGCTGGCTTGGTATTACCAGTGTTACGAAACCACCCGAAACTGGCGCCAGCACGTGGTGGCGGCCATTCTGCTCCTGGTGCCCGTGGCCCTGATCGCCAAACAGCCAGATTTGGGTACCGCCATTCTGGTGGCGGCGGCGGGCTTTTACGTGATTTTCCTGGCGGGCCTACCCTGGAAGGTGATCCTGGCCATGCTGGCTGCCGCAGGGGCTGCCGCCCCCCTGATCTGGAACGTGCTCCACGACTACCAGCGCAAGCGCATCCTGACCCTGCTGGACCCCAGTTCCGATCCCCTGGGGGCGGGCTACCACATTATCCAGTCCACCATCGCCATCGGCTCCGGGGGCATTTTCGGCAAGGGCTGGCTGAACGGTACCCAGACCCACCTGGAATTTATCCCGGAAAAGCACACCGACTTCATCTTCGCCGTCTTTTCCGAAGAATGGGGCCTGATCGGCAATCTGGTGCTGGTCATGCTCTACCTGTTGCTCATCGGCCGCGCCATGGTCATTGCGGCCAACGCCCCGACCCTGTTCACCCGCCTGCTGGGGGGCTCCATTACCCTGATTTTCTTCACCTACGCCTTCGTCAATATGGGCATGGTGAGCGGCATTCTCCCCGTGGTGGGGGTGCCCCTGCCCTTTATCAGCTACGGCGGCACCGCCCTGGTGACCCTGTTCCTGGGTCTGGGCATTCTCATGAGCATCCAGACCCACCGGATGCTGGTGAAAAAATGAAACCCGCCGCCCTCACCGGCCTAGCCGCTGCCCTGGCCACCCTGTATCTGGTGGGCTGTAGCGGCGCCCCGGCCCGGGCGCCGGTGGATGGGGGGGATAGCTACGGGGGCTACTACGGTAGCAACCCGGCGCCTAGCAAGGCCCGGCGTCCCCTGGTCCTCAAAAAGGGGGGCGGCTATTACAAGGACGACGGCCCCCTGGAAGACATTCCGGACAATATCGACGAAATTCCCGATGCCGTGCCCCGGCTGGAGCCGTTAAACCGCTTCGCCAACAAGCCTTACGAAGTGCTGGGCAAGGAATACGTGCCCAACACCTCCCTCCAGCCCTACAAGGCAGTGGGGGTGGCCAGCTGGTACGGGAAAAAATTCCACGGCCAGAAAACCTCCATCGGCGAACCCTACGACATGTTCGCCATGACCGCCGCCCATCCCACCCTGGCCATTCCCTCCTACGTGCGGGTGACCAACACCCATAACGGCCGCTCCGTGGTGGTGCGGGTGACGGACCGGGGCCCCTTCCACGCGGACCGGGTCATCGACCTGTCCTACACCGCCGCCCACAAGCTGGGCCTGGTGGCCACGGGCAGTGGCGAAGTGGAAGTGGAAGCCATCGTGCCCGATCTCACCGGGGTTTCCTACGCCCAGGTGGCCCCTCCCATGCCCGTGCGCCCGAGCCGCCGCAGTACGACGACGTCCCAGGACCGGGATGAACTGGGGGAACTAGCCATGCGCCTGGAGACGGAAGACCAGCATCTGGCCGGGACCGCCCCTGCTGCCCGGGCCCTGGGCCCCGGGGTCTATCTCCAGCTTGGCGCCTTTTCCAGCCAGGAAAATGCGGAAAGCCTGCGGGCCCGTTTGGCCCGGGATCTGGACTGGTTGAGCCAGAGCATGCAGATCAACAGCCAGGCGGGCATCCACCGCCTGCAAGTGGGCCCCTATCCCAACCGGGCCGAAGCGGACAAGGTGGCGGAACGCATCCGCCTCTCCCTGGGCTTCAAGCCCACCTTTGTGACGCGCTGATTGCCCGCTTCGGCAGTGCCGGAGCTCCCTTTTTGTTGCGTGAGACCAGGGGGATTTTCCCGGTTGGGCCACGTCCTGCTGCCGCTCCCCAGGCCCCTTACAGCCCTTCCGCCCCCGGGGTGGTTTTGAAAATGAAGGCGGCTTTGTGGATGTCGGTCATCCATACCAGGCCGTCCCCCACCTGGCCCGTTTGGGTGACCTGGATAATGCGCTGGAAGAGGGCTTCCGCTACCTCGTCTTCCGCCACGATTTCCAGGCGCACCTTGGGGGTGTAATCGGTGAGCTCCTCCTTGATGGAGTTGCCGGGGCGCCGGGCGGGGGCGCTACAGCCTTCGGCCTTGCTCACGGTCATGCCGGGAAAGCCGGGCACGGTGCGCAGGGCGTCCCGCAGGGCGGTCAGTTTATTGGGGCGGATCACCGCCTTGATTTCTTTCATGGCGCAGTCTCCCGTAGGGCGGGGGAAAAGAAAGGGGGCCGGTCAGCGGGCAGGGGGCCAGGGATATCCCCAGCCCCGGCCACTTTAAGCTTCCACGGGCTTTTCGTCGAACCACTTGTAAAGGGTGGGCAACACCACCAGGGTGAGCAGGGTGGAGGTGATGAGGCCGCCGATGACCACAATGGCCAGGGGACGCTGGACTTCCGAGCCGGGCCCATTGGCGAAAAGGAAGGGAATGAGGCCCAGCATGGCCACCGTGGCGGTCATCAT
Organism: Rhodocyclaceae bacterium; assembly: GCA_041907765.1. Taxonomy (GTDB): domain Bacteria; phylum Pseudomonadota; class Gammaproteobacteria; order Burkholderiales; family Rhodocyclaceae; genus Azospira. The sequence continues at coordinate 144,287 of JAYRGQ010000006.1, forward strand.
CACCGGGCGAAAGCGCAGGGCGGCGCCCTGGACCACCGCTTCTTCCACGGACAGGCCTTCGGCCCGCAGATTGCGGATGTAGGAGACCAGCACCACCCCGTTCAGCACCGCGATACCCCAGAGGGCGATGAAACCTACGGAGGCGGGCACGGACAGGTACTCCCCGGTGACAAAGAGGCCGATGATGCCGCCGATGGAGGCAAAGGGCAGGACCAGAATAATCAGGGTGGCCATGCGCAGGGACTTAAAGAGCAGGAAGAGGAGGAAAAAAATGGCACCGACGGTGATCGGGATGATCACCGCCAGGTGCCCCAAGGCTCGCTCCATATTCTGAAACTGGCCGCCCCACTCCAGGTAATAGCCTTCCGGCAATTTCACCTGCTGATCCACCTTTTGCTGGAGCTCGGCGACAAAGCTGCCCAGATCCCGGTCCTTCACATTGACGCCCACCACGATGCGGCGCTTGCCCATTTCCCGGCTGATCTGGGCCGGGCCGTCTTCCAGGCGAATATTGGCCACGGCTTCCAGGGGCACCTGAACGCCGGAGGGGGCGGTGACCAGCACCCGGCGAATGGCTTCCACGTCCCCCCGATAGCTTTCCGGCAGGCGCACGGTGGCGGCGAAGCGCCGTTCCCCTTCGTAAATGTCCGTGGCTTCCTTGCCGCCGATGGCGGTTTCGATGACGTCGTGCACGTCGCTGGCGTTGAGGCCCAGGCGGGCGATGGCCTGGCGGTCGATTTCCACCACCAGATATTGCTGGCCGGTGATCCGTTCCACCCGCAGATCCTGGGCCCCCTGGATGGACTGGGCCACCTTGGCGATGGCTTCCGCCTTGGCTTTGAGCACCTTGAGGTCGTCCCCGAAAACCTTTACGGCGATGTCGGAACGGACCCCGGTGACCATTTCATCCACCCGGTCCGAAATGGGCTGGGCCATCACAATCTGCACCCCGGGCAGCACCTTCAGCTTGTCCCGCATGGCTTCCGCAATGTCATCCTGATTCCAGCCCTTGGGCCATTCCGCCCGGGGTTTGAGGCTGACAATGGGGGAAGATTCGTTGGGCCCCTGGGGATCGGCGGGGGATTCTCCCCGGCCCACCCCGGAAACCACGGATTTCACCCCGGGTACGGTCATAATCAGCTTGGTGGCCTGCATTTCCATTTTGATGGACTCGGCCAGGGAAATATTGGGCACCCGGTTAATGCCGGGAACAATGGAGCCTTCCTTCATTTCCGGGATAAAGGCGGTGCCCAGGAAGGGCAGGAGCAGCAGGGCGCCAGCAAAGGCCCCCAGGGCCACGGTCATGGTGCGCCGCCGGTTATCCAGGGCCAGATGGAGCAGCTTCAAATAGGGCCGCTTCATGGCCGCAATCACCCGGGTGTCGTGGTCTCCGCCGCCGGCCTTGACCTTGAGCAGATAGGACGAGAGCACGGGGGACAGGGTCAGGGAGAGGACCAGGGAAATGGCCAGGGCAATGGCGATGGTAAAGGCCAGGGGGGAGAACATCTTGCCCTCCATGCCTTCCAGGGTCATCAGGGGCAGGAACACCAAAATGATGATGCCTACCCCGAAAATCACCGGGGTGGCCACTTCCGTCACCGCCCGGAAAATGGTGCGCACCCGGCTTTCCCCGGGCTCGGCCCGGCCCAGGTGGGCGAAGGCGTTTTCCACCACCACCACCGAACCGTCCACCATGAGGCCAATGGCAATGGCCAGGCCCCCCAGGGACATGAGGTTGGCGGAAAGATGGACCTGGTTCATGACCATGAAGGTGAGCAGGGGGGTGAGAATCAGGGTGCCCACCACAATGACCGCCGAGCGAATGTCGCCCAGGAAGAGGAGGAGGATCAACACCACCAGCACCACCCCTTCCATGAGCACCTTGGTGACCGTATGCACCGCCGCATCCACCAGTTCGGAACGGTCGTAGTAGGGCACGATCTTCAAGCCGTCCGGGAGCATGCCCTTGCGGTTGATTTCATCCACCTTGGTCTTGATGCGGGCGACGATTTCCTTGGCGTTGCCGCTGGCGATCATCATCACCACGGCCCCCACCGATTCGGTCACCCCGTTTTTCACCACGGCCCCCTGACGGGGCGCATGGCCGAAGGTGACATCGGCCACGTCCCGCACGTACACGGGCACCCCATCCACCTCCTTGAGGACGATGGAGCGGATGTCGTCCAGGTTCTTCACCAGGCCCACGCCCCGGATCAGGTATTGCTCCGCATAGTGGGGCAGCACGCCGCCGCCGGAATTGGCGTTGTTGCGGCCCACGGCCTGATACACGTCCGCCACGGTGAGGCCGTAGTGGCGCAGCCGGTCCGGATTCACCAGCACCTGATACTGCTTTTCGTAGCCGCCCTGGGAATTGATTTCCGCCACTCCGGGAATGGAGCGCAGCAGGGGGCGCAGCACCCAGTCCTGGACAATGCGGCGCTGGGTCAGCTCCTCCTGGGTGAGGGCCCGGTTGCCGTCATCGGGCCGTTCCAGGGTGTATTGGTAAACCTCCCCCAGGCCCGTGGACACGGGCCCCAGCACCGGGGTGACCCCCTGGGGCATGCGGGAGCCCACTTCCAGGAGCCGTTCCATGACCAGCTGACGGGCGAAATAGACGTCCGTATCGTCGGTGAACACCAGGGTAATGAGGGACAGGCCCGGTTTGTTCAGGGAGCGCATTTCGGTGAGGCCGGGCATACCGGTCATGCCGATTTCCAGGGGCACGGTGGCAAAGCGCTCCACCTCTTCCGGGGAGCGGCCCGGGGCTTCGGTGGCGATCTGTACCTGGACGTTGGTCACGTCCGGAAAGGCGTCCACGGACAGCTTGCGCGCCGCGTTCACGCCGAACACCAGCAGCACCACCGCAATCACGGCCACAATGAGGCGCTGCTTGAGGGCGGCCCGGATCAGGGATTCGATCATGGTCAGGCGCTCCCGGAGCGGTTAGCGCCCAGCAAGGGGCAGGGGCGGCCCGGGCGGCGGGGCAGGGCAGGGCGGAGGGACGTCATGCGCCGCCCTCCAGTTCCTTGGCCTGACGCTGATTGTTGAGATGGAAGGCCCCGTCCACCACGATGGGGGTGCCCGTCTTGAGGCCGGACAGCACTACCCGATGTCCGGCGGTCTCCGGCCCCAGGGTGACCGGGATCAGCCGGAACTGGCCGGGTTTGAGCTGTTGGAAGACATAGTCCCCGTTGTCCTGGCGGACCACGGCGGCGGCGGGGATCACCAGCCGGGGCCGGGCTTTGCCGGCGATCAGCATGGTGGCCAGCATGGCGGGCTTGAGGCGCCGCTCCGGGTTTTGCAGCACGGTCCGCACCATCACCGTACGGGTTTCCGGATCCACCGTATCCCCCACGTAAATGAGCTTGCTGTGGAGCCGTTCGCCCCCCAGGGCCGGGATTTCCAATGCCACGTCCTGACCGGGCTGGACCAGGGTCGCTTCCTGCTCCGGCACGTCCGCCACGGCCCACAGTTGGCCCAGATCGGCCACGGTGAACAGGGCGTCGGCGGGGGCCACCACTTGGCCCTGGGTCACCTTCCGTTCCACCACCGTGCCCGCAATGCTGGACAGCACCGGGGTGACCGAGTTGATGGTGCCCCGGCGGCCTAGCTGGGCCACATCCCCCAGGGACATGCCCAGCACCCGCAGCTGGTCGGCGGCGGCCTGGCGTTCCGCCTGGGCAATGGCCGCCTCGTTTTCCCGGCGTTGCAGTTCCGCCTTGCCGATTACGTCGGCGGAATAGAGCTGCTGGGCCCGATCCACGTTGCGTCGCTCCAGCTGGGCCTGGGCGTTGGCCTTGAGGAAGGCCAGCTGGGCGTCGCTTAATTCCGTGCTGTTGAGCTGGGCCAGGGGCTGACCGGCCTTGACGTTCTGCCCCAGGATGGCGCTCACCTGGGTGATGCGCCCGGTGACCGTGGCGCCGATGCGGGCCAGATGCTGCTCATCAAAATCCAAGCGCCCGGCTACCCGCAGGGTTTCGCTAATGGGGGCGCTGCCCACCGTGGCTACCTTGATCTGGCCCGCCAGTTCCGGGCCGATGGTCACCAGATTGGGGTCCGTGGGGGCAGCGGCGGGGGGCGGCGCTTCCTTGTGGCAGGCGGCCAGGAGGGCCAGGGTCGCCAAGCTCAAGGCCAGGCGTAGACGAAAGGGGGGGCGGGCGCCGTAGGCGCTGGACGGGGGCAGGGGGGCGTGGGGCAAAGACATGGTTATTGTTCCTGGGAGCGGGGCGTCAGGGGGGTGCCGACCAGGCGGTCGATATCCACCAGGGCGGCGCGCAATTCATAGCGGGCGGTAATCAGCTCATTGCGGGCGGCCCGGTACACCCGTTGGGCATCCAGGTAATCCAGAATGCCCCGTTCGCCAAAGCGGTAGGCGGCTTCTGCCACCTTCAGGGCGGATTCGGCCTGGCGCAGGATGCCCTGTTCCAGGGCCGTGACCTGGCTGTTGGCGATCTGATATTGCTGATAGGCGGTTTCCAGGGCCCGCTGCTGGGCGAATTCCTGGTCCGTGAGCCGGTTCCGGGCCCGGGACAGGTTGGCCACGGCGCTGCCGATGGGGCCGCTGCGCCGATCCCAGAGGGGAATGGTGACGGCCACCCCCAGCTTATTGGTGCGCAGATCCGGGTCCGTGTCCCGGGTGGCTTTGAGGGCTACCTCGGGCAGGCGCAGGCGCCGTTCCAGCTCCAGCTGGCGCTGGCTCCGGTCCGCTTCGGCGCGGATCTGGGCCAGATCCGGGTTGTGCGCCATCATGGTCTGGCGCAGGGCGTCCAGGGGGGCGGGGGGCACCGGGTCCGTGGCCGGGGCCACGTTGAAGTCCGGGGGCAGGGCTGCGCCCACGGCCTGACGCAGCAAGGCCTTGGCCTGGTCGTTGCGCAGCTGGGCGCTTTGCAGGGCCTTCTGGGCATTGAGCAATTCCGCGTCGGCCTTGATCAATTCGTAGCGGGGGGCTTCCCCCGTTTCCACCCGCACCCGCACCCGGTTGCGGATGGCTTCCATGAGGGACAAATCTTCCCGGGCTGCCTTTTGCTCGGATTGGCGCCGGTTCAGCTCGTAATAGGCCAGCTTAATGCGGGCGGCCAGCTCGCTTTCGTAGCTGCGGCTGGCGGCGTGGGTGGCGGCCAGCCCGGCGTCCGCCACGTCGATGCGGGCGGAGCGCACCGGGGGCAGGTCCAGGCGCTGGGTCAGGGTGACGCTGTCGGAATGTCCGGCGTTGGTGCCCGGGGTGCGGGCCCGGGCGTTACCGCCCAGGTATTCGATTTCCGGATTGGGGAAGGCCCCGGCGCTGATGACGTCGGAGCGGGCTGCCTGGACGCTGTCCCGGGCGGCTTGCAGGCCCGGATTGCTGGTGGCGGCCAGACGCAGCAGCTGGTCCAGGCCGTAGCTTTCGGCCCGGGCGGCGTAGGCGGTACCGGCCAGGAGCAGGGCCGCCAGGGTAGTGGGGAAAAATCGTGGTTTCATGGGGGCGAATGAGCAAGGCATATGCCAAATTCAGAAACGGAGGCGGGGAAAAGTCCCGGCCATTCCATGCCATCCCTGACGGGCCCAGGGTTTTCGCCCTTTTCTAGGGTCCGGGAAAAGATGGGTCAGGCATGAGTCAGAAGTCTGACGGAAAACTGACGGAGCGGATTCTAGCGCACCCCATGGGGGCGGAATTGGGGTTTTTTGTAACGAAGTGGGGCGGGGCCCCCTGGGGACCCGGGTGGGGCGCTGGCCGCCTCGGGCCCCCGACGCCTAGCCCCGCCCCTCGGGCTCCCTGGCGGCTGGATCGGGGGGTGGGCGTCCCGGCGGGCCTTTCGCCCTGGGTTATAATTCCCGCTCCCCCTTCAGGTCACTTTCCATGCGTCCCTTTTTGCGTTCCCTCGGTATTTCTTTCGCTTTCCTGGCGTCCCTGTGGGGTGCCCCCGCCAGCGCCCAGCAGCTGCCTCCCACCCCGGACATCGCCGCCAAAGCCTGGCTGCTCCTGGAAGTGGGCTCGGGCCAGGTGCTCGCCTCGGTGAATGGGGAACAGCGGGTAGAACCGGCCTCCCTGACCAAGCTGATGACGGCCTATCTCACCTTCGCCGCCCTGCATCAGCGGGTGTTGGCCCTCAACCAGACCATTCCGGTGTCGGAAAACGCCTGGAAAGCCCAGGGCTCCCGCATGTTTGTGGAGCCCAATAAGCCGGTGACGGTGGAAGAGTTGATCCAGGGCATGATCGTTCAGTCCGGCAATGACGCCTGTATCGCCCTGGCGGAAGCCATCGCGGGTTCGGAAGCCCGTTTTGCGGACATGATGAATCAGCAGGCCGCCAAGCTGGGCATGAAAAACACCCATTTCATGAACCCCACGGGCCTGCCCGATCCCCAGCACTACACCACGGCCCGGGACCTGTCCCTGCTGGCCACGGCCATCATTCGGGACTTTCCCGCCGAGTACGCCAAGTACTACTCCATGAAGCAGTACCGCTATAACAACATCACCCAGCCCAACCGCAATCGCCTGCTGTGGGCCGATCCCTCCGTGGATGGGATGAAAACCGGCCATACGGAAAGCGCCGGCTATTGCCTGATCGCCTCCGCCAAGCGGGACGGACGGCGGCTGCTTTCCGTGGTCCTGGGCACCGCGACCGACGCGGCCCGGGCCGGGGAATCCCAAAAGGTGCTGAACTTCGGCTACCAGTATTACGACGCGCCCCGGCTGTTCGCCCGCAACCAGGCGGCGGCCAATGTGCCCGTTTTCAAGGGCCAGAGCGGTACGGTGAAGGCCGGCTTCCCCAATGACTTTGCCGTGGCCGTGCCCAAGGGCTTCGGCAACCGCATCCAGACCCAGATCGTGCCCCAGAAGGCCCTGGTGGCCCCGGTCAAGGCCGGGCAGCGGGTGGGTACCCTGAAACTCACCCTGGACGGCAAGCCCTATGGGGAATTTGCCCTGCAAGCCTTGGAAGACGTGCCCCTGGGCGGCTTCTTTACCCGCCTGTGGGACAGCATCCGGCTCTGGTTTCAATAATTTTTAAGGGAAGGGCATTGACCATGACGGTCTATCTCAACGGCGACTATCTGCCCCTGGAAGAGGCCCGTATTTCCCCCATGGACCGGGGCTTTCTCTTCGGCGACGGGGTCTATGAAGTGATCCCCGTCTATTCCCGACGCCCCTTCCGCCAGGCCGAACACCTGGCCCGCATGGGCCGCAGCCTGGCCGCCATCCAGCTGCCCAATCCCCTGGCGGAGGAAGGTTGGAGCCAGGTGGTGCAGCACCTGATCGGGACCGAGGCCGCCGTGGATCAGGCCGTCTATCTCCAGGTCACCCGGGGGGCGGCGCCCATTCGGGATCAGGCCTTTCCCCAGCCCCCCGTGCCCCCCACCGTCTTTGCCTTTGCCGCGCCCCTGGTCACTTCCTCCCCGGAAGTGCTGGCCCGGGGCGTGTCCGCAATTACCACCCCGGATTACCGCTGGCAGCGCTGCGACCTGAAGGTCCTGTCCCTGGTGGCCAATGTGCTGCTGCGCCAGCAATCCGTGGATGCGGGCTGCGCCGAAACCATCATGCTGCGGGACGGCTTTCTCTCCGAAGGTTCCTCCTCCAACATCATGGTGGTGCGAAACGGCACCCTGGTGGCGCCCCCCAAGAGCCACCTCATCCTCCCCGGGGTGACCTACGACGTGGTGCTGGAACTGGCCGCCGCCCACGGCCTGCCCCACGAACTCCGCCCTGTGAGTGAAGCGGAACTCCGCAGCGCCGACGAGGTCTGGATTACATCCTCCACCAAGGAAGTGCTGCCCGTCACCCGCCTGGACGACCAGCCCGTAGGCGCCGGTGTGCCCGGCCCCGTGGGCCAACAGATGATTGCGTGGTACCAGGACTTCAAGCGCCAGATCATGCGCCACGCGGACCGCTAAGCGCCGCCTACGCCCCGAGCCTGTCATGAGCCAAGAACAAAAGCCCCTGCTGGATTTCCCCTGCGACTTCCCCTTGAAAATCATGGGCCGCATGGAAGCCACCTTCTCCCAGGAGATCCTCGCCCTGGTGCAAACCCATGCCCCGGACTTCGACGGTTCCACCATGGAAATGCGCCCCTCCGCCAAGGGCAACTACCTCTCCGTGACCTGCACCATCCGCGCCACCTCCCGGGAACAACTGGACAACCTCTACCGGGCCCTGACCGCTCATCCCCTGGTGAAGGTGGTGTTGTGAGCCACCCGGCGAGGGGCCCCGTGCGTAGCATGGGGATCGACGGCCAGGCGAACAACACCGGGCGCCGTATGGCGTCCCCGGCCGAAGCAAACCCAGGCGTAGGCGCTGTTGTGAGCCACCCGGCGAGGGGCCCCGTGCGTAGCATGGGGATCGACGGCCAGGCGAACAACACCGGGCGCCGTATGGCGTCCTCGGCCGAGGCAAACCCAGGCGTAGGCGCCGTTGTGAGCCACCCGGCGAGGGGCCCTGTGCGCAGCATGGGGATCGACGGCCAGGCGAACAACACCGGGCGCCGTATGGCGTCCCCGGCCGAGGCAAACCCAGGCGTAGGCGCCATTGTGAGCCACCCGGCGAGGGGCCCCGTGCGTAGCATGGGGATCGACGGTCAGGCGAACAACGCCGGGGCTCCTAATTTTTTGAAAGCAGTCGCGTGAATCAATCGTTGATCGTGCGGGACCTGGGGTTGGTGGAGTACCAGCCCACCTGGCAGGCCATGATGGACTTTACCGCCGCCCGGACCTCGGAAACTCCGGACGAGCTCTGGCAGGTGCAGCATCCCCCGGTCTTTACCCTGGGCCAGGCGGGCAAGCCGGAACATGTGCTGCGGGACATTGGGGTGCCCGTGGTGCATATCGACCGGGGCGGCCAGGTGACTTACCACGGGCCCGGCCAGGCGGTGGTCTATCTGCTGGTGGATTTGCCCCGGCGCCATTTGAAAATTCGGGAACTGGTCACCCGCATCGAGCAGGCGGTCATTGATCTGCTGGCCGAGCAGGGGGTGACCGCCTGCCGCCATGAAGGAGCCCCCGGCGTTTATGTGGGGCCAGCGAAAATCGCCGCCCTGGGCCTGCGGGTGCGGCATGGCTGCTGCTATCACGGGGTCAGCCTCAACGTGGATATGGATCTGGCCCCTTTTAAGGCCATTAATCCCTGCGGGTACGCCGGTATGCCGGTGACCCAACTCAAGGATCTGGGCGTGGCGCTCACGGTGTCACAAGCATCGGCGGCCCTGACCCGGCATCTGGCACAACAACTGGAGACAAACCCATGAGCAGCGAACGCGGCGTCAAAGAAAAGGGCGAAGCCAAAACCGCCCGGATTCCCATCAAAATCGTTCCCCGGGACGAAGTCCTGCGCAAACCTTCCTGGATTCGGGTAAAGGCGGGCAACGACCAGGGTCGCTTCGGCGAAATCAAACGCATGCTCCGGGAACAAAAGCTGCACACGGTCTGCGAGGAAGCCTCCTGCCCCAACATTGGCGAATGCTTTGGCCGGGGCACCGCCACCTTCATGATCCTGGGGGACATTTGCACCCGCCGCTGCCCCTTCTGTGACGTGGGCCACGGCAAGCCCCTGCCCCCCGACCCCCTGGAACCGGCCCACCTGGCCGAATCCGTGGCCCGCCTAAAACTGCGCTATGTGGTGATCACCAGCGTGGACCGGGACGACCTGCGGGACGGGGGCGCCCAACACTTCGTGGACGTCATCAAGGCCGTGCGGGAAGCCTCCCCGGAAACCACCATCGAAACCCTGGTGCCCGATTTTCGCGGCCGCATGGACATCGCCCTGGACATCCTGGGTCAGGCCCTGCCCGACGTGCTCAACCACAACCTGGAAACCGCGCCCCGGCTCTACAAACAGTCCCGCCCCGGCGCCGACTACGCCCACTCCCTGGCATTCCTCAAGCAGTTCAAAGCCCGCTACCCGGACGTCTCCACCAAGTCCGGCCTCATGGTGGGCCTGGGGGAAACGGACGAAGAAATCCTAGACGTCATGCGGGACCTGCGCGCCCACGACGTGGAACTCCTCACCATCGGCCAATACCTAGCCCCCTCGAACCACCACCTGCCCGTGGTCCGCTACGTTCATCCGGATACCTTCAAGATGTTCGAAGACCAGGCAAAAATCATGGGATTTTCCGGCGCCGCCTGTGCTGCCATGGTCCGCTCCAGCTATTGGGCAGATCGGCAGGCGGAAACGGCGGGCGTGGTTGTAAATTCCATCGATAAAAGCTACTGAACAACGATAAAAGCTACTCTCCATCGATAAACGCTACCGGGCAAAGATTCCATTGGCTCCGGTGAAACGAAAAGGCCACTTAAGTGGCCTTTTCTATGGGTGAGCCCCTATCTTTGGGGTTATATCTCGATCACCAGGTTGGGAAGAAACCTGCTAGTAGCGACCTCACCAGGATAGCTTCGCTGATTGGAAACCACCCGAGAGCCGCTTTCATCAAAGAAATCATTGTTGCGGGGCCGCGCAGTCACTGATCGACCACATTAGGAACGACCTAAGCTGGAGCTAAGTCTATTTGCCCAGACTAGCCAATGTGTTCTTCCTATTGGCTGGAAATTTCCATGTTCCTATGGCCGAAAAATCAGGCTAGCGATTGGCTAACCAAAGTTCCAGAAATCACTCTGTCTTTCTGGATAATCAAGATCATGTCCACCACAGTAGGCGAAACTGGGGCGGATTTTCTTGCGGTTGATGCAGGCTTTGGCCAGGGGGTGACCAGATCGGTCATGGCGATTTTGCTGGCTGTTGCCTTGTCCGCTCAGTTGAGCCGCCGTTGCTACACCCCCTGGATTTACTGGCTAACGGTAGTACTGGTGAGCGTGGTGGGTACCCAGATCACCGACCTGTTGACCGATAGTCTCGGCATTAGCCTGTACCTCAGTACCTCGGCGTTTGCCATAGTGCTCGCCGTGATCTTTTATGTTTGGTACAGGACCGAACGTACCCTATCCATCCACGATATTGTGACGCGAAGCCGGGAGCTTTTCTATTGGGCAGCCATCCTCTGCACGTTTGCCCTAGGTACGGCGGCTGGCGATCTTGCGACTGAAGCGTTGGGCTTGGGTTTTACCTGGGGGGCGATGGCATTTGGTGCTCTGATCGGCATTACCTATGCAGGGTGGCGCCTAGGTGGCAACGCCGTTCTGACCTTCTGGATTGGCTACATCCTGACTCGCCCTTTCGGCGCGGCACTAGGCGATCTGCTGACACAGGCTAGGGCCTATGGAGGGCTTGGCATGGGGGCTATGTGGACAAGTGTCTTATTCCTCTCAGTGATCATCCTATTAGTGGCCGTTGCGCAAATCGAGGCGACCGGGCGCCGCTCCGCCTAGTTGGCCGAATAACCTTCTCTCTAAGGAGAAAGACATGCTCTCTCAGTATTCAAATGCTCGTCCTGTTACTGCTGTATCGGTCGTTGTCCTTCTAGCCCTGGCGGCTGGTTGTTCCAAACCCGTAGATTCGAGTAACGCGGGCACAATACCGACTCCCCAAGTTCAGATTGCCCCAAGGCCACAAGGCAAAGCTGTTTCTAAACTCGGTGATTTGTCGGAATTCCATAGGATCGCCACCGATGTTGCCGCAACTGTAGACAAGGGTGACTTGCCCGCCGCAAAAGCGCGAATCAAGGATTTAGAAGTCTCTTGGGACGCTGCTGAAGCTGGCTTGAAACCTCGAGCGGCCGAAGACTGGCATGTGCTGGACAAAGCTATTGACCGGTCATTAGCGGCCTTGCGTGCAGACGTACCGAGCCAGTCCTACTGCAATGCGTCGATGGGAGCTTTGCTGAAGACCTTCGACACGCTTGAAGGAAAGTGAGTACTTCCTATGAAAACACCCACTGAACGGACCTGGGCTAAAGTCCCTGAAGTGACGTTAGGTTTCTGGCTGATCAAGATCGCCGCGACCACCCTTGGTGAAACGGGGGGAGATGCCGTGTCCATGTCCATGAACTTAGGCTATCTGGTCGGCACAGGGATTTTTGCTGCTGTGTTCTTGGTCGCCGTGTTCGCGCAGATCAAGGCGCGGCGCTTTCACCCATTCCTTTACTGGACCACCATCATTGCCACGACTACTGTCGGTACGACGTTAGCCGATTTTGCTGATCGTTCTCTGGGTATCGGGTACGCAGGGGGATCCAGTTTGCTGCTGGCGTTGTTGCTCGGCTCTCTTTTTGTTTGGCATCGTACCCTTGGCTCCGTTTCTGTTAGTACCGTGAGTGCTCCCAAGGCGGAGGCTTTCTACTGGCTGACGATTATGTTTTCCCAAACCCTAGGCACTGCGCTGGGGGACTGGACTGCCGATACGGCGGGCCTGGGCTACACCGGTGCAGCCATGGTTTTTGGCGGACTGCTGGCCCTCGTTGTGGTTGTTTATTATTGGACCCAGGTATCCCGTACCCTGTTGTTCTGGGCTGCGTTTATCCTGACCCGACCTTTAGGGGCCGTAGTGGGCGATTTTTTGGATAAACCTTTGAGTGCGGGAGGCCTGGCTCTCAGCCGGTATTCCGCATCGGCTGCCCTGTTGGCCTTCATGTTGCTAGCCATCCTGTTGTTTAGGCAGCAGGCAGCCGACACGGCCCACTAGACAATGATCGGAGGGCGGGACCATGCGGGTTTTGTTGGCTGAGGATGATCCTATGATCGGCGATGCGATTCAGGGAGCTTTGAAAGATGCTTCCTATGCTGCCGATTGGGTGAAGGATGGCCCGAGCGCTCTAGGAGCTCTAGAAAGCCAGCATTACGATCTGCTGCTACTCGATCTGGGGTTGCCTGGTAAGGATGGCTTAGAGGTGTTGACGCGCCTTCGTACCCAGAACAATCCAATTCCCCTGCTCGTCATCACGGCTCGAGATGGCTTGGAAGATCGTCTCCGGGGTTTGGATAGTGGCGCTGATGACTACGTGCTTAAACCGTTTGAAATGGCGGAGTTGCTGGCCAGGATGCGTGCCGTCCTTCGGCGCAAAGGCGGTAGGGCCGCTCCTGTGCTCAGCAATGGCGTGGTGTTGCTGGATCCTGCTACCAAGGAAGCCAGCATTCGCGGAGGACCTCCATTACAACTATCCCATCGAGAATTCTCCTTGCTGCAAGCCTTGTTGATTCGACCTGGAGCCATCCTTTCCCGCAGTGAGCTTGAGGACAGAATCTATGGCTGGGGAGAAGAAGTCGAGAGTAATGCCGTGGAATATCTGATCCACGCTCTGCGGCGTAAGCTCGGCAGCGAGATCATCAAGAACGTTAGGGGGCTGGGATGGACAGTCTCAAAAAGCGCTTAAACGAATCCATTCAACTCAAGCTCTCCATCACCCTTTCCGTGGCCATCCTGGTGGTGGGGGTAGTGGCAGGAGCGTTTTCTTTCCTGTCAGCATTCGATGAGGCCCACGAATTACAGGACGATGTTCTACGCCAAGTCGCTCAGCTATTGGATAGGCAGCGTATTGCTTCAACTCCATTGGCTCATCTTCAAAGTGTGGATGAGGAGTCGCGAGTGATCGTTCAACGTCTGGGTGAAGCGCCTTCCCCAATGGTTGGTGTGGACGCAGGAGGGGCACTTGCGCTTCCGACAACCCTACCGGATGGATTGCATACCTTGGACGTTAGTGGAGAAACGTTCCGCGTGTTAGTTAAAACAACGGCAACAGGGGAACGTATTGCGGTGGCTCAAGAATCGGGATTCCGCAATGAAATCGCCCGAGATGGTGCCCTTCGTACCGTAATGCCTTTCTTGATTTTCTTACCGGTTTTGCTGTTACTCGTTGCCGACTTGGTGCGCAAGATGTTCCGCCCGATTGCTGCGCTTTCCCGGGAAATTGATCGGCGTACTGAGCAGGAGTTGTATCCGGTCGAAGACCGCCGCCTCCCGGTAGAGGTACGTCCCTTTGCGGTGGCTATCAATCGTTTGTTGGCCAGAATCAGCCAGTCTATGGCTTCCCAGCGTCGCTTTGTGGCGGATGCTGCCCACGAGCTGCGCTCTCCGTTGACCGCTTTGTCTCTGCAAGCGGAGCAGCTGGCGGAGGCGGAAATGTCGGATACTGCCCGGGAACGGCTTAGCGCTCTGCGTCAGGGGATCGAGCGTGGTCGACGCCTTTTGGACCAGCTCCTGAGCTTAGCCAAAGCCCCGGTAGAAACGGATTTACCGGAATCGCCAGTGTCCCTTCTCGGAATTTACCGCCGAGTGTTGGAAGACCTCATGCCACTAGCGGAGGCTAAGCATATCGACATTGGCGTCGAAGGAACCCAGGACGCGCAGGTATGGGTGGGTGAGTTGGATCTGATCGCTATAGTCAAAAATCTGGTCGATAACGCCATTCGCTACACACCAGAGGGGGGGCGTGTTGACCTTTCCGTAGGGGTGTCGGGAGGAAAAGTAGAACTGCTTATTCGGGATAGCGGGCCGGGACTTCCCTTAGCCGAAAGGTCGAGGGTTTTCGACCCGTTCTACCGCATACTGGGCAATGAGCAGGTGGGGGCTGGCTTAGGCCTGTCTATCGTCAAAGCCGTTGCTGAGCGAATCGGAGCCGAAATCCAGATGGGCTTTACAGATGACGTCCTGGAAACTGGGTTAAGTGTTTCTGTCTTTATATCGATTAGGTAATTAGAGTTGTAAATTCCATCGATAAATGAGAATGAGCAGAGATATTTAAGACTGTGAACTTGGATAGTCCTCAGAACGTTCTCCTCCAAAGAGGGAAAAGGCCACCTAAGTGGCCTTTTTTATGGGCGATGCAGTTAGCGTTTTATATCTCGATCACCAGGTCTGGGCGAAAGCCGCTAGTGGTGACTTCCCCAGGATAGATTCGCTGATTGGAGGTCACCCGACAGCCGTTTTCGGCCGGGAAATCATTGTGGGGGTGGGGCGACTATGGCACCCGAGCCTAAATGCATTTTCTCTCTGGGTGGCCCAGGCTTGTTTGGCGTTGCCTAGGCCCCGCCCTTTTAGCCCCATATCACCGGCTGCCAGGTTATTCGTCCCTCGGTTGCTGACGGAAAGCCCATGTCCCCAGCAATACGGCTGCGCTAAGGGAGCATCCAGCGGAGAAGGAAAAGGCCGTCAGGGGGGTGTAGGTTTGATACAGCCAGCCAAAGACGACGGATGCGGGCAGGAGGAATAATCCTGTGGTGAGGTTAAACCAGCCAAACGCCGTACCGTGTAGTGCCTCTGGCGCGATGTCCGCCACCAGCGCCTTTTCCACCCCTTCTGTTGCCGCCATGAATAAGCCGTAGAAGGCAAACAGGCTAAAGAGAACGGCCATGCCGTGGGTCATGGTGCCCAAGCCCAAATAGAATAGGCCGTAGGCGAAATAGCCCCCCAGGAGCAGGGGAAGGCGGCCGATTTTATCGGAGAGTGCGGAGAGTGGCGTTGAGAACAGGGCCGCCACCAAGGACACCGCCGCCCAAAGGAGGGGGATGCTGGCTTCCGGCACGCCTAATTCCTTCGCCCGTAGAAGGAGGAACATGTTGGATGAATTGCCCAGGGTAAAAATGGCAACGACCACCAGGTAACGCTTGAAGGGGCGGGGCATGTCCCCCAGGTTCCATTGAAATGTTTTCTGGGGGGCGGTCTGGCCCTTGTCGGGCTCCTTGATGGCTAGGGCCAGGGCGACACAGAGAATGGCCGGTACGACAGACCAGAGGAAAATGTCGTGCAAAGACATTCCAGCCCCGAGCAGCGCTGCTGCCACGAGGGGGCCGATGACTGCCCCGGCGTTATCCATCGCCCGGTGGAATCCGAACGCGATGCCCCGTTGTTCCGGGGGCACACAATCCACCAAGAGGGCGTCCCGGGGGGAGGTTCTCAAGCCCTTGCCCACACGGTCCGCAAAACGGATCAATAGCAGCAGAGGCCAATGGGAAACGAAGGCAATTAGCGGTCTGCCTAAAGCGGCCAAGGCATAGCCCACCACGACCCAGGGTTTGGAGCGTTGGGTCCGGTCCACCACGACCCCGGAGAACAGTTTAAGGAGACTCGCGGTGGCTTCGGCGATGCCCTCAATGAGGCCCAAAGCCCGTGGGCCCGCCATCATGAAAGAGGCCAGGTAGAGGGGAATCAGGGGATAAAGCATCTCGCTGGAACTGTCGTTAACCAAGCTAATCAAGCCAATCAGCCAGACCGTTCTGGGGAGTTTTAGAATTACTTTCAGCACTGCAACCTCGCGTCTAATTGGGGATTTGGTGGTGCCTTGCCCTCTATCCGGGGTGGGCTGATTACTCCGGACAACATCACAGCCTTCGGCAAGCTCTTAAGTGCCGGCCAATGCTGCGTAAAGCGGGCAATCACTGGCCTCTGCCACCAACCGAGCAGGGGCCAATTTTGACCCTTTGCCCCAGTCGGCGCATTCCCTATCGAACAGCCACGCAGTTTGGAATTGGCGCCAAGCTTCCCACCCGCTTTGGTCGGGAAGGGGCTGCCTCGGCATTCCTGGCGCTGTCGCCTGCCGGATTCCCCTATGTCCGCCCCAATAGGGCTCATTTTTGCCTCAGTTTCTTCCTCAGCACCGTCCCAGTTTTAGTCCATAAGAATAGTAGAATCCCCTAACGGTACCAGCTGCTTTGGGGCGGCGAGGGGTACCGTGGGAGGGGTCGGAGGTCCGGCCCCTTTTTTCGCTGGGCGTCACGTTCAACAAGAATCCCGCAAAGGGGCCGTGACGGGCCACATAGTTGATGAGGAGAAGTGAGATGGCGAAGGATATTGTTGTACTCAGCGCCGTGCGTAGCGCGATTGGCACTTTCAACGGCAGCCTGAAGGACATGGAGCCTGCCGAGCTGGGGGGCTTGGTGGTCAAGGAAGCCATTGCCCGTTCCGGCGTGGCGCCGGAGGCGGTGACGTTTGCCAGCGTGGGCAACTGCATTCCCACCGAATCCCGTTATGCCTATGTGGCCCGGGTTGCCACCATTCAAGGCGGCATGACCATGGATTCCGTGGCTTTTGCGGTGAACCGGCTGTGCGGCTCCTCCCAACAGGCCATCGTTAGCTCCGCCCAGGCCATTATGCTGGGGGATGCGGATTACGCCCTGGCGGGCGGGGTGGAAGTCATGTCCCGGGGCGCCTACCTGTTGCCCGCCCTGCGGGCCGGTGCCCGCATGGGCAATACCCAGGCCATTGATGCCATGGTGGCGGTGCTCACCGATCCCTTCGGTGTGGGCCACATGGGCATTACGGCGGAAAATCTGGCGGTGAAGCACGGCATCAGCCGGGAAGCCCAGGACGCCTTTGCGGTGGAATCCCAGGCCCGGGCGGTGAAGGCCATCGAAGCGGGCTATTTCAAGTCCCAGATCGTCCCCATTACCTTGAAGACCCGCAAGGGCGAGGTGGTGTTTGATACGGACGAGCATCCCAAGGCTGGTACCACCCTGGAGGCCCTGGCCAAAATGCGCCCGGCCTTCAAGAAGGACGGCACGGTGACCGCCGGTAACGCTTCCGGCATCAATGACGCGGCGGCTTTCCTGGTGCTGGCGGATGGGGACAAGGCGGTGGCGGCGGGCCACAAGCCCCTGGCCCGGCTGGTCTCCTACGCCATTGCGGGGGTGCCCAACGACGTCATGGGCGAGGGCCCCATTCCTTCCGCCAAGCTGGCTCTGCAAAAGGCTGGCCTGACCCTGGACCAGATTGACCTGATCGAGTCCAACGAAGCTTTTGCCGCCCAGGCGCTGACGGTGCAGCAGGGCCTGGGGTTGGACCCGGCCAAGACCAACGTCAATGGGGGGGCCATTGCCCTAGGCCACCCGGTGGGCGCCACCGGGGCGGTGATTGTCACCAAGCTGCTCCACGAAATGCACCGGGTGGGCGCCCGCTACGGCATGGCTACCATGTGCATCGGCGGCGGCCAGGGCATTACCACCATCTACGAGCGGCTCGCCTGATCTCGGAGCCTGCTCCGGACAGAAAAGCCACGTCCTGACCGGGCGTGGCTTTTTTTTTGGGGGTGGCGGGGCCAGGGGGATTGGGCCTGGTCCCCGGCAGGGGCAGGCCCGGGCAAGGGGGTTAGCCTTGCAGGGCCGCTTCGAAGGCGGTGGCGTCCTTACTGTTGAAGCGGAACTGGGCGAAAACACTGTCCAGCTGTTGGGATTGGATGGGGGTGGCGGGGGCGAAGTGAATGCCGATGCGCTTACCCGCATTGACCAGGGTACGGAAGGCATAGTGCCATTCCCCCGCCTCGGCCAAACGCTCAGTCACTTCCCGTTCGTTTTGAATGGTGACCCCAGCCTGCTTCAGGGATTGGAGAAATTCGTTGGATTCGGTCTGGTTGATGAACATGTGCGTCTCCGCTATTTGAATGCCATGTTCCCTTAACGCCGGAGAATCCAATTTGGAAGACGCGGAAAGGTGGACAGTTTGTAACAGTCTGTATGACTTAAGTATTCCCCCTCGGGGGCGCCCTCCAAGCCTGGCCCTAAGCCCTTAAGACGCGGGATAATTAGGCCATGTCTTCCCCCCTTTCCTTGTCCTCCCTATCCTGGCCCGGGTTTTCCAAAGCGGCCTGGCTGCCCCTGTATTACCAAACCGCCCTGTTTCTCAGCTTAAGCCTGATCGACGACCCGGCGTGGCTGGCCTTTTGTTTTTGCTAAGCGCTTGAATCACCGCCATAAGGCGGTTTCTTCTCTGGCAGTGGGACGGATGCCTGTCCCGTATCCCGCCTAGCCTATCCCTTTTCTGCCACTACCCGGGCCAGGGCGGTTTTGACCTGGGCCATGACCGTCGCCCAATCCCCCTCCTCGGGCTGGCGGAAGAGGCGCATGACTTCTGGGTACCAAGGGGAATCGTTGCGCAGTTTGAGCCAGCGCCAATCCGTGTCGTGGTCGCTGAGTAGCAGCCAGCAGGGCTTCCCCAGGGCCCCTGCCAGGTGGGCGACGGCCGTATCTACGCAGATCACCAGATCCAGCTGGCTGATGATGGCCGCCGTATCGGCGAAATCCCGGATGTCTCCGCCCAGGGCGGTAAGGGGTTGGGAAGCCGGGGGCTGGGCGGCAGTTTCTTCGTCTGCGCCTTTTTGCAGGCTGAAAAAGCGCGTTCCCGGCACTTCCCACAGGGGCGCCAAGGTTGGCAGCCCGGGCAGGGAGCGGTGCTGATCATTTTTGTGTTCCGGGTTGCCCTTCCACACCAGGCCCACCTTAAAGCCGGGTCCGGTCAGACGGTCCCGCCAGGCCTCCAGACGCTCTGCCGGGGCATGGAGGTAGGGGGCGGCGGGCAGGGTGCCCAGGGAGGTGTGGCAGTAATAGGGCAGGCTGAGGGAAAAGGCCCAGTAATCGTGCTGGGTGAGCTGGGCCCCGTCCCAAATCACCTGGTCCGCCCCCGGGGCGGTGGCCAGCAGTTCCCCCAGGACCGGCGGGCAGAAGAGGGTGATGTGGCGCACCCCTAGGGCTTTCATCTGGGGCAGGAAACGGGCGAACTGGATGGCGTCCCCGTAACCCTGTTCTGGCCAGATGAGCAGGGATTTTCCCGCCAGGTCGTCGTTGCGTTGCAACTGGGGGAAGGGGAAGGGGGGCGCCACGCTTACCGCCTCCGTGCGATTGGGGTGGTAGCGGGATTCGTAGCAGGGCCAGGCTTCCCGGTAGCGGCCTAGGGAAAGGAGCAGCAGGCCCAGGTTCCAGCGGGCATCGGCGTAATCCGGGCGCAGGGCCAGGGCTTCCCGGTAGGCGGCTTCCGCTTCCACCGGGCGGCGGGTCTCCTTGTACACCACCCCCAGATTGTTATGGGCTTCGGCGTAATGGGGGCGCAGGGCCACGGCCCGGCGGTAAAAGGCTTCCGCCTCGGTGAGCTGGCCCCGGGTTTTGCACACCACTCCCAGGTTATTCAGGGCCTCGGGAAATTCGGGACGCAGTTCCAGGGCGCGACCGTAGGCCACCTCCGCCGCCTCCAGCTGGCCCCGGCCTTTGTAGAGCACCCCCAGATTATTGTGGGGGTCCGGGTACTCGGGCTTGACCCGCACCGCTTCCAGATAGGCTTGTTCCGCCTCCCCTAGACGGCCCCAATCCTTATAGAGAATGCCCAGATTGTTATAGGCCTCCCCGTAATCCGGGGTAAGGGTGATGGCGCGCCGATAGGCGGCTTCCGCTCCTTCCCAGCGCTTCATCCGGTGCAGCAGCACCCCCAGGGAATGGAGGGTGAGGGGCGTTTCCTCCAGGGCCAGGGATTGGCGCATCAGGGTTTCCGCCGCCTCTAGCTGGCCCGCGTTCTGGCGCAGGATGGCCAGGAGGTGGAGGGCAGCAGCTTGCAGCTTTTCCGGGGCAATGCCGGGGGGCAAGGGGGGCGGGGTGGTGTTCCCCTGGGCGCTGTGGTTGAGGGCGGCTTGGAGCAGGGCGACTTCGGCGGGAAGGTCGGAGGTGGGGGATGCCGGGGCGGACATGGGCGGGAGGGAGAGGAAGGGAGAGAGCTATTGTGGAATGGCGGGGACCCCAGGGGGAGCCCGGAAGCCCCATCTTTACCAGAATTTTCACTGTTTAAGACGGGGCAGGGGATAAAAAAAGGGAAAGGCCTTAGCCTTTCCCTGATGGTGTCGCCTTTGCCCCGCCGTGCTGGCCGGGGCGGCCCCGCGCCTTACTGGGGTTGCATGAAGGCGGCTTTTTCCTTGACCTGGATGGCGGCGTTGTCTTCCGCCTGGATGACGAAGTGGATGGGGTTGGAGCCCTTCTTGCCCGCATCCGGGCTGGCATGGACTTCCGCCGTCACTTCCGTGGTGGTGGCGGAGGGCACCACCACTTCCTTGGTGGAAACGGAGGCCGTATCCAGACCGTCGATCTTCACCGAATAACGGTGTTCCTTTTCGTCCGTGTTCATCACCCGCAGGGTGTAGACGTTTTCGATCAGGCCGTCGTCCGTTTCCCGCGCCAGGGTGGCCCGGTCCCGAATCACGTCCACCTTGAGGGGAATGCGGTGGAAGAGGAACCAGCCAGCGGTCACCGTAATGATGGTCAGAATGCCGGAGTAGATGAGAATCCGGGGACGGATGACGTGGCCGATGATGCCGGTCCGGTCCACCTTCTTGTTCATCACGTTTTCCGTGGAGTAGCGGATCAGGCCACGGGGGTATTCCATCTTGTCCATCACCCCGTCGCAGGCGTCGATACAGGCGGCGCAGCCGATGCACTCATATTGGAGGCCGTTGCGGATATCAATACCCGTGGGGCAGACCTGGACGCAGAGGCCGCAGTCGATGCAGTCCCCCTTACCCGCCGCCTTGTAGTCTTCGCCTTTTTTCCGGGCACCCCGGGGATCGCCCCGTTCCGGATCGTAGGTGATGATCAGGGTGTCCGGGTCAAACATCACGCTCTGGAAGCGGGCATAGGGGCACATGTATTTGCACACCTGTTCCCGCATAAAGCCCGCCATGAGGTAGGCAAAACCGGCGTAGAAGAAAATCCAGAAGGTTTCCCAGGGGCCCAGGTGCAGGGTCTTCAGTTCGCCCAGCAGTTCATTCATGGGAGTGAAGTAACCCACAAAGGTGAAGCTGGTGTAGAGGGCGAGAATGATCCACAGGGCGTGCTTGGTGAGCTTTTTGCCCAGCTTGGCGCCGGACAGGGGGGCCTTATCCAGCTTGATGCGGGCATTCCGGTCCCCTTCCACCATGCGTTCGATCCACATGAAAATTTCCGTGTAGACCGTTTGGGGACAGGCATAACCGCAGAATAGCCGTCCGGCCACGGCGGTGACCAGGAAGAGGCCGTAGGCCGAGACCATGAGCAGAATGGCCAGGTAAATCACGTCTTGGGGCCAGAAAATCAGGCCGAAGAGGTAGAACTTCCGTTCCACCAAATGGAGCAGAATGGCTTGGCGGCCATTCCATTGCAGCCAGGGGCCGCCGTAGAAAATGGCTTGAGTGATGAAAACCATCACCCAGCGCCAGTTGGCGAACAGGCCGCTAACCGCCTTGGCGTAGATTTTCCGGTGTTTCTCGTAAAGAGAGCCCCCGGATTGGGGTGTGGCTGGACTAGGATTCGTCTCGCTCATGGGTTTTTTCCTTGGAAAACAAGGTTGGTAATTACAAAATCAATGGCTTAGGGGGCTGGCGGCAAGGGCCGGAGGCATCTCCGCCCGTCCGCAGCGTCGATTGGCGGCCAGTATAGTCGTCCGGTCCTCGCTTGTCCCCGTTCCGCCTGCCAGGGCCCGGGCAATAAACTCGTCCCGGGAAACCCCCTGAAAGCGGGGATTGTTCTGCCGTTCTTCACCGATACAGCTGACCCGGCGGCCGTCTCCGGCATGGCCGGGGAATACCAGCAGCTCATCCGCCAGGGGCAGGAGGCGCCGGGTGACGCTGTCGAAAAGCTGGCCCGGATTGCTGCCCGGCTCCCGGCAGCTACCGCAGTCGCCGATCAACAGACTGTCGCCGGTGAGAATCCGGTCGCTCCAGATCAGGGACAGGCTGTCCGGCGTATGGCCCGGGGTGAGGAGCACCTTCAACTGGCTGTCCCCTTCCCCCACCAGATCCCCTTCTTCCAGAACCAGGTCAGCGCCGCTCACTTCCGGGGCGGCGGCCCGGGCCACCTGGGCGCCGGTGGCCTGACGCAGCCGGTCGGCGGCGGTGAGGTGGTCGCTATGCAGGTGGGTATCCACCACATAGGCCAGGCGCAGCCCTTCCTCCGCCAATAGGCCCAGGTAGAGGGGCAGCTGGCCCAGCACCGGGTCCACCAGAATGGCCTGGCCGCTGGTGCGGGAGCCGATCAGGTAGGTGAAGGTGGCGCTGGCTTTGTCCAGCAGCTGGCGGAAAACCTGCAAAACGAACACTCCGAAAAAGAAGGCGCCAGGCGCCGGTCTGACCAAAGCTATAACAAGTACCGTGCCATCCCCGGAGGGGATACGGGAATTGATTTAAATCAATGGCTTGATCTGTCCCGTGGAAGGGCGAGGAGGTGGGGAAAGGCCATGACCGCCAAAAATGGCGGCACATCTCTGGCAGTAATGTCAGATATGACGGAAAATCTCCCCATGTCCACCCTGCCCAATTCCTCCCTGGCCGAACTGCTGTCCTTCCTGGACAGTCTGCCCAGTCCCCGGATTGTGATGGACGGGGATTACCGCATCGTGGGGGCGAACCGGGCTTATCGTCGGGAATTCGGCGGCGGCCAATCCATTTTGGGCCGTTGCTGCTACGAGGTCTCCCACCACTTCACCGTGCCCTGCGACCAGGCCGGGGAATCCTGCCCCCTGAAACTGGCCCAGGAGGAGGGGGATACCCGGCGGGTGCTCCACCTGCACCACACCTCCCGGGGCGAGGAGCACGTGGATGTGGAAATCACCCCCATTCGGGACGAGCAGGGGGCCCTGCGCTACTTCGTGGAAAGCTTTCAGGTGGTGCGCCAGGCCAGCCAGCAGCGCCACGCCCAGGGTCTGGTGGGGCGCTCCCCCGCCTTCCTGCGGCTGCTGGAGCGGCTCATGCGGGTGGCGGCGGCGGAGTCGGCGGTGCTGATTTTGGGGGCCACGGGGACGGGCAAGGAGCTGGTGGCCCAGACCCTGCACGAGGCCAGCCCCCGGCGCCACGGGCCGTTTGTGGCGGTGGACTGCGCCGGGCTGACGGAAACCCTGTTTGAAAGCGAACTGTTTGGCTATGAAAAAGGGGCCTTCACCGGCGCCAACTTCCGCAAACTGGGCCTGGTGGAAGCCGCGTCCGGAGGCACCTTGTTTCTGGACGAAATCGGGGAATTGCCCCTGACCTTGCAGGTCAAGCTGCTGCGCCTTTTGGAAAGCGGCACCTACCGGCGGGTGGGCGGCCTGGACAGCCTGCGGGCGGACTTTCGGTTGGTGGCGGCCACCCACCGGGATCTGCCGGCCATGGTTCGGGGGGGCTCCTTCCGTCAGGATCTTTTTTACCGGCTCAATGTTTTTCCCCTGCGCACCCCGTCCCTGGCGGAGCGGCGGGAGGATATTCCCATGCTCGCCGCCTCTCTGCTGGAACGGGTGGATTCCCGGCCCGGCCGCCGTTTGGCGCCGGAGGCCCTGGCCTGGCTGCAAGGGCGGGATTACGCCGGCAATATCCGGGAATTGCGCAATTTGGTGGAACGGGCGGCCCTGCTGGGGGACGGCCAGGTGATTTCCCTGGAAAACTGCCTGGATGGTCTGGATGAGGGAGAATCCGGGTGCCCGGCCCTACCGGCCCTGGGAGCGGCATCTGCTAACGGTTTCAGCCTCACCGAACCCCTCGCCCTGGCGGAAGTGGAGCGGCGCTATTTGGCCTGGCTCCAGGCCCATTGGGGGGAGACCAAGCCCAGCGCTTTGGCGGCCCGCCTGGGGATCAGCGAACGGACCCTGTATCGTAAGCTCCAGCCCCTCCGTCACCCCGGAAGTGGGGAGGGGCCGGAGGAGTCCTGAGCCTCAGGCTTTTTCCTCCAGCAATTGCTGAATCAGCACATGGCGTTTTTCCGGCAGCAGATTTTCCGCCGCGCCGTGCACCAGGTGGCCGCGCCGGTCGATGATGAACAGGGCAGGCGGGGACTGGACGTTGTAGAAGGTCTTGGCCGCCTGGCCCCCTTCGTCGCTCATCACCGGGAAAGGCAGGCCGTTGCTAAAGGCGTAGGCGGCCACCTGATTGGGCTGGTCGTAGGCCATGGCCACCGCCAGAATCTCCAGGCCTTCCCCGTGGTGTTGCCGGTAGCTGTCCGCCAGATCTGCCAATTGCCGGGTGCAGGGCTCGCAGCTGGGGGACCAGAAATAGACCAGGACCACCCGGCCTTTCAGGCTGGGCAAGGCCACGGCGCTGCCGGACAGGGTGTGCAGGGTGATCGCCGGGGCGGCTTGGCGCTTGGCCAGGGTGACCAGCCAGGCGCCCAGGATTGCGGCAAGGGCGAGCAGGAGAATAAGCTTGTGGAACCTGGACATGGAAGAAAGGCCGATCAGTATGAAACGTATTGTGGGGATTTTGACTACCCTTGTCATCCTGACCCTGGGCCCGGCGGCCTGGGCGGGGTCGGTTTCCAATCAAGAGGCGGTGGCCGGGTTGAAAGAAACCCTCAGCCGGGGTGCGACGGCGGCGGTGGGCCAACTGGGCAAGCCGGATGGCTTTTGGGGCAACGACAAACTGCGTATTCCCCTGCCCGACTCCCTGCAAAAAGGGGAAAGTCTGCTGCGGGGTTTGGGCATGGGCAAACAGGCGGATGAATTAAAGGAAACCATGAACCGGGCGGCGGAAAGCGCCGTGGCGGAGGCCAAGCCCCTGCTGGTGAATGCGGTGAAGCAAATGACCGTGAAGGATGCCCAGGCCATTTTGACCGGCGGGGACGATGGGGCTACCCAGTATTTCCGCCGCACCACGGCGACGCCCCTGACGGCCAAGTTTCGCCCCATCGTGGCAAAGGCCACGGCCAAGGTGCAGCTGGCCGACCAATACAACCGTCTGGCAGGCAAGGCAGCCAAGCTCCACTTGCTCGAGTCCCAGGACGCCAATCTGGATGACTATGTGACCCGCAAGGCCTTGGATGGGCTCTACAGCGTCATCGCCGAGCAGGAAAAAGCCATCCGCCATGACCCGGTGGGCACGGGCAGCAAGCTCCTGGAAAAGGTGTTCGGCGGCCTGCTCAAATAGTAAAATCCTCCCCACTCTCCCGCGCCCCGGCTTGCCGGGGCGTTTCATTTCCCTGGTCCCCTGTTTGTCGTTCCGCCACGCCCATGTCTGCTGATACCCTCAATCCCCCCCAGCGGGAAGCCATCCGCTATCTGGACGGACCTTTACTGGTTCTGGCCGGGGCCGGTTCGGGCAAGACCCGGGTGATTACCCAGAAAATCGCCTATCTGGTGCAGCAGTGCGACTTCAAGCCTTCCACCATTGCGGCCATTACCTTCACCAACAAGGCAGCCCGGGAAATGCAGGATCGGGTGGGGAAAATCCTAGACGCGGGGGCGGCCAAGGCCCTTACCGTCAGTACCTTCCACTCCCTGGGGGTGCGCATTCTTCGGGAAGAAGCCCGGGCCCTGGGCTATAAGCCGAAATTCTCTATTTTTGATTCCGCCGACTGCTACGGCATCGTTTCCGATCTGGCTGGGAGTACGGATAAGGCCACTCTGCGCCGGCTCCAATCCACCATTTCCCGCTGGAAGAACGCCATGATTTCCCCGGATCAGGCCCTCAAGGAGGCGGAATCGGAGAGCGACGCCCTGGCGGCCCGGGCCTATTTGAATTACGCGGAAACCTTGAAGGCCTATCAGGCGGTGGATTTCGACGATCTGATTCTCTTGCCCGCCCAGCTGTTCGAGGAAAACCGGGAGGTGCGGGAAAAATGGCAAAGTCGCCTGCGCTACCTGCTGGTGGATGAGTATCAGGACACCAACGCCTGCCAGTACAAGCTCCTCAAGCTCATGGCCGGGCCCCGGGCCATGTTTACCGCCGTGGGGGACGACGATCAGGCCATCTACGGCTGGCGGGGGGCGGATATCGACAATCTGCGCAATCTGCCCAAGGATTTCCCCCAACTGAAAGTGGTCAAGCTGGAACAAAATTACCGTTCCACGGTGCGCATCCTGAAGGCGGCCAACAACGTTATTTCCCACAACGAAAAGCTGTTCGAGAAAAAGCTTTGGTCCGACCTGGGCCACGGCACCCCGATTACGGTAACCGCCTGCCGGGACAATGAACATGAGGCGGAGCAGGTGGTGATGCGGCTTCAAGCCCACCGTTTCGAGCACCGCAGCAAATTCAGCGATTACGCCATTCTTTACCGCTCCAATCACCAGGCCCGGGGCATTGAGCGGCATCTGCGCAACGCCCGTATTCCTTACCTGCTGTCCGGCGGCCAGTCCTTTTTCGACAAGGCGGAAATCAAGGACCTCACCGCCTATCTGCGCCTGCTGGCCAATCAGGATGACGATCCGGCCTTCATCCGGGCGGTCACCACACCTAAGCGGGGGGTGGGCTCCACCACCCTGGAAGCCCTGGGGAAATATGCGGGGGAACGCCACATCTCCCTCTTTGCCGCCCTTTTCGAGGAGGGCTTTGCCCACCGGGTTTCTCCCCGGCAGCTGGAGCCCCTGGGGGAATTCGGCAATTTCATCAACCGCATGGAATGGCGGGCCACCCGGGAACCGGCCGGCCAGGTGCTGGGGGATTTGCTCGGCGCCATCGGCTACGAGGCCTGGCTTTACGATCACGAGGAAAGTCGGGCGGCGGAAAGTAAATGGAACAACGTGAAGGAATTCACCCAGTGGCTTTCCACCAAGGGGGATGAGGAGGGCAAGACCCTGGTGGAACTAACCCAGACCATCGCCCTAATTAATATGCTGGAAAAGCGGGATGACGGCGGGGAAATCGACGCCATCCAGATGTCCACCCTCCACGCCGCCAAGGGCCTGGAATACAAGCATGTGTTCCTGGTGGGGGTGGAGGAGGGCATTCTGCCCCACCGGGAATCGGTGGAAACGGGCAAGGTGGAAGAAGAGCGGCGCCTGATGTACGTGGGCATTACCCGGGCCCGCCACAGCCTGCACCTGTCCTGGTGCCAGAAGCGCAAGCAGGGCAAGGAAATGATCCCCTGCGAGCCATCCCGCTTCATTGAGGAAATGGGCAAGGAAGACCTAAAATTTTCCGGTGACAAGGCCGCTGTGCCTGATAAGGCCACGGGAAGCGCACGCCTGGCCGCGCTCAAGGCCATGCTCTCTGGGGATCAATAAGTAAGCCACTCTCCCAAGGGGACTGGGCTAAATCCTTATGGGGGGCGGGTTACAGACCGTCACCTCGGGCATAAAGGGTTACGCCGCGTTACTCAACTGATGATATCCGGGGCGTCATCCGCCGCGTTAATGACTGCAAGGCCGAAGGAAAAAGCGGCCGACCCGGTTAAACCGGATAATTCATCTATTGAGGAGTAACAAAATGACCATCACCAAGAATCTGATCGCCCTGTCCCTGGCCGCCGTTTTCGGTACCGCTTTTGCCCAAACCCCTGCCACGGCTCCGGCTACCCCGGCCGCTCCCGTCGCTGCCAAGGCTGACGCGCCGAAGGCGGAAGTTGCCCAGGATCAAGGCAAGGCGACCAAGGCCAAGCACGTGGCCCACAAGAAACA
The DNA here is from genome assembly GCA_041907765.1 of Rhodocyclaceae bacterium. Lineage (GTDB taxonomy): Bacteria > Pseudomonadota > Gammaproteobacteria > Burkholderiales > Rhodocyclaceae > Azospira. Next base: position 172,227 of record JAYRGQ010000006.1, read on the forward strand.
TCATGGGATGAAAGAACAGGCTGCCAAGGAAGACGGCGCCAAGGCTGAAACCAAGCCGGAAGTGAAGGCGGAAGCCAAGGACGAAGCGAAGACGGTGAAGGCGGAAAAGAAGGCTGACACCAAGGCAGCTGCGCCCAAGGCGGAAGCGGTGAAAGCCGATACGGCCAAGAAGTAAGGGCAGGCCGCCCTGGGCGGTCCGCCGGGTTTCACGGATAACAAAAAGGGCACCTCAAGGTGCCCTTTTTTTGGTCTCAGGCGCTGGGCCTGAAATAACCGAATTATTTGGCTTGGCTGACCAGGTAATCCACCGCGCCCTTCACTTCGTCGTCCGTCAGGGTAGCGGAACCGCCCCGGGCGGGCATGGAGTTCTTACCGTTTAGGGCGCTGTGGTAGAGAGCTTCCTTGCCTTGGGCGATACGGGGAGCCCAGGCAGCCTTGTCACCGATCTTGGGGGAGCCCAGGGCGCCGCTGCCGTGGCAGGCGCTGCAAACGGTTTGCACTACGGTTTGCCCATCTTTGGGCTTGCCACTGTCCGCATCGGCGCCGCCGGATTGGATTTCCACCTGAGCCACGGGGGCGATCCGGGTTTCCGCGTCGTCATTGTTGCTGGAGCCGCTGCCCTTGCCCAGGTAGGCGAAGGGCACGGCGATGAGCATGAGGACGACGGCGCCGACAATCGTCCATAACAAGATGGAGCTGCTGGAAGAATCCTGCTGCTGGGACATGGCTATTCCTTTATAGGTGGAAAGTGACAAATAGCCGCATTATATGAGATTCAACCAGTGCCTAAAAGACGGGGCGTAGACGTGGAACGGAAAAACCGTTATCCTTTCGCCTCTCTTCCCAAGGCGCCCGTAGCTCAGCTGGATAGAGTACTGCCCTCCGAAGGCAGGGGTCGTGCGTTCGAATCGCGCCGGGCGCGCCAGATTCAAAGAAAAAAGCTCTGAGAAATCAGAGCTTTTTTCTTTTCTAGCGGTTCTTCTTCGTTTTTCTTCTCCCTTCTTATTGTTTGGAACCCGACGACGTGTGGGTCGGGTGAGCCCCTGTATCCTTCCTTTTGCTTGGTCGTGTGCCGTTGGATGGAGTGAGCCCCTTATACATGTATGTGGGTCCGCTCCAGTAGGAAGAGGTGGTCGCGCCATAGGGGCGGGGTACGCAGAAAATAGGGAGACCTGGCTCGGGTGGTCTGTGCTGCGAACTAGGTAAGCGCCGTACCGTACCTGTTCCTGGGATATTGCTCGCTACGTTAAGTAACGACGTCGTTCTCCCCGTAGGCTTATCTAGTTAGACGGAGGAGCGAAGCTGTAACGGATGAGGCTTGGGCAAAATCGCTAGCTTGGTGCTCGGGAACATATAAGAAGAACCGGCTCTTCTGCCTGGAAACCTAGTTATTTCTGTACGGAAATAGTGCTATTTGCCAAATATCTAGGGTTTTTTGAAAAAAGTTGTATTTTCTTTACTAGCGCTAACTTGCTGTTTGTAATCGGTTTCAGCCGAAACCCCCTGTGGAATGGCGATCTCGGCGGCGTCGTAGGGGGTTGACGGACTAGAGGGAACGTATAGAATGCGCGGCCTGTTGTGACTGACGGCGGACTTGAAGGAAGCGAAAGCGACCGGGAATTCGTTGGTTGGGCGCGACAAACGGAAAGAAAGTTTTCCGGGTGCTGCAAAAAAGAGTTGACGAGCTTCTGAGTTTTCTCTAAAATGCGCATCTTTCGTTGCTACGGCAGCGCTGCAAAAGAGCAGTAAGTTGTTGAATTTGCAGAGAGTTCTTTAAAAAGAAGACAACCGATAGGTGTGGGTGCTTGGTTGGATGTACTGACGCAAGTCAGGCAAAAGATTGAGCGCTTACACAGATGTAGTTCAAGGGAACTTGAATTCACATCCGTCAAGCGAGTTTTAAGCAGAGATTGAACTGAAGAGTTTGATCCTGGCTCAGATTGAACGCTGGCGGCATGCCTTACACATGCAAGTCGAACGGCAGCACGGGAGCTTGCTCCTGGTGGCGAGTGGCGAACGGGTGAGTAATGCATCGGAACGTATCCTGGAGTGGGGGATAACGTAGCGAAAGTTACGCTAATACCGCATATTCTGTGAGCAGGAAAGCGGGGGACCTTCGGGCCTCGCGCTCTTGGAGCGGCCGATGTCGGATTAGCTAGTTGGTGAGGTAAAGGCTCACCAAGGCGACGATCCGTAGCAGGTCTGAGAGGATGATCTGCCACACTGGAACTGAGACACGGTCCAGACTCCTACGGGAGGCAGCAGTGGGGAATTTTGGACAATGGGGGCAACCCTGATCCAGCCATGCCGCGTGAGTGAAGAAGGCCTTCGGGTTGTAAAGCTCTTTCGCGAGGGAAGAAATTGCACCGGATAATACCTGGTGTAGATGACGGTACCTTGATAAGAAGCACCGGCTAACTACGTGCCAGCAGCCGCGGTAATACGTAGGGTGCGAGCGTTAATCGGAATTACTGGGCGTAAAGCGTGCGCAGGCGGTTTCGTAAGACAGGCGTGAAATCCCCGGGCTTAACCTGGGAACTGCGCTTGTGACTGCGAGGCTAGAGTACGGCAGAGGGAGGTAGAATTCCACGTGTAGCAGTGAAATGCGTAGAGATGTGGAGGAATACCGATGGCGAAGGCAGCCTCCTGGGCCAGTACTGACGCTCATGCACGAAAGCGTGGGGAGCAAACAGGATTAGATACCCTGGTAGTCCACGCCCTAAACGATGTCAACTAGGTGTTGGTGGGGTTAAACCCATTAGTACCGCAGCTAACGCGTGAAGTTGACCGCCTGGGGAGTACGGCCGCAAGGTTAAAACTCAAAGGAATTGACGGGGACCCGCACAAGCGGTGGATGATGTGGATTAATTCGATGCAACGCGAAAAACCTTACCTACCCTTGACATGCCAGGAACTTTCCAGAGATGGATTGGTGCCCGAAAGGGAGCCTGGACACAGGTGCTGCATGGCTGTCGTCAGCTCGTGTCGTGAGATGTTGGGTTAAGTCCCGCAACGAGCGCAACCCTTGTCATTAATTGCCATCATTTAGTTGGGCACTTTAATGAGACTGCCGGTGACAAACCGGAGGAAGGTGGGGATGACGTCAAGTCCTCATGGCCCTTATGGGTAGGGCTTCACACGTCATACAATGGTCGGTACAGAGGGTTGCCAAGCCGCGAGGTGGAGCTAATCTCAGAAAGCCGATCGTAGTCCGGATTGCAGTCTGCAACTCGACTGCATGAAGTCGGAATCGCTAGTAATCGCGGATCAGCATGTCGCGGTGAATACGTTCCCGGGTCTTGTACACACCGCCCGTCACACCATGGGAGTGGGTTCTACCAGAAGTAGTTAGCCTAACCGTAAGGAGGGCGATTACCACGGTAGGATTCATGACTGGGGTGAAGTCGTAACAAGGTAGCCGTATCGGAAGGTGCGGCTGGATCACCTCCTTTCTAGAGAAAGCATCCACCAAGTATCCACAACCTATCGGTTGTCACTAAAGAGCAGCAAGGGGTAAGAAGCAAGGAGTGAGGAGTAACCGGAAGGTGCTGGCTCCTGTTCTTGCCGCTGGCCCCGACAAAAAGGGTCAGTAGCTCAGTCGGTTAGAGCACCGTCTTGATAAGGCGGGGGTCGTTGGTTCGATTCCAACCTGACCCACCAACTTATCGGGGGCATAGCTCAGCTGGGAGAGCACCTGCTTTGCAAGCAGGGGGTCGTCGGTTCGATCCCGTCTGCCTCCACCAGGACTTAGAGATAAGCGCACGAAGTGCTCTTATCTCTGACCCTTGGTCAGAAAGCTTAAATGCTGTTCGTTCTTTAACAAAATGGAGAAAGATGTATCTGGTTGCCGACAACCGAAGACCAGATACAAGTTGTGATTGCATCGTATCGTGTTACAGCTAGCACGATACGCACAAACTGAGTTGCCTATAACACCTCTTCGGAGGGCTTAAAGTTATAGGATCAAGCGACTAAGTGCATGTGGTGGATGCCTTGGCGATCACAGGCGATGAAGGACGCGTAAGCCTGCGAAAAGCTCTGGGGAGCTGGCAATAAAGCTTTGATCCAGAGATATCCGAATGGGGAAACCCACTCCGCAAGGAGTATCCCATACTGAATACATAGGTATGGGAGGCGAACCCGGTGAACTGAAACATCTAAGTAGCCGGAGGAACAGAAATCAACCGAGATTCCCAAAGTAGTGGCGAGCGAACTGGGACCAGCCTGCAAGTTTTAGCTGAAGGGTTAGCGGAAGCATCTGGAAAGTTGTGCCGTAGTGGGTGATAGCCCCGTACGCGACAACCCTTTAGTGGAACTAAGCTTGCGACAAGTAGGGCGGGGCACGTGAAACCCTGTCTGAACATGGGGGGACCATCCTCCAAGGCTAAATACTCGTGATCGACCGATAGTGAACCAGTACCGTGAGGGAAAGGCGAAAAGAACCCCGGGAGGGGAGTGAAATAGATCCTGAAACCGCATGCATACAAACAGTGGGAGCCCCTTCGTGGGGTGACTGCGTACCTTTTGTATAATGGGTCAGCGACTTACGTTATGTTGCGAGCTTAACCGAATAGGGGAGGCGTAGGGAAACCGAGTCTGATAAGGGCGATTAGTAGCATGGCGTAGACCCGAAACCGGATGATCTATCCATGGCCAGGATGAAGGTGCGGTAACACGCACTGGAGGTCCGAACCCACTAACGTTGAAAAGTTAGGGGATGAGCTGTGGATAGGGGTGAAAGGCTAAACAAATCCGGAAATAGCTGGTTCTCTCCGAAAACTATTTAGGTAGTGCCTCAAGTATCACCCACGGGGGTAAAGCACTGTAATGGTTGAAGGGGTCATCGCGACTTACTTCGCCATAGCAAACTCTGAATACCGTGGAGTGCGAGCTTGGGAGACAGACATCGGGTGCTAACGTCCGGTGTCAAGAGGGAAACAACCCAGACCGCCGATTAAGGTCCCAAAGACATAGTTAAGTGGGAAACGAGGTGGGAAGGCTTAGACAGCCAGGAGGTTGGCTTAGAAGCAGCCACCCTTTAAAGAAAGCGTAATAGCTCACTGGTCGAGTCGTCCTGCGCGGAAGATGTAACGGGGCTCAAACTATGCACCGAAATCGCGGATATCTTTTAGATATGGTAGGAGAGCGTTCTGTAGGCCTGCGAAGGTGTCTCGTGAGGGATGCTGGAGGTATCAGAAGTGCGAATGCTGACATGAGTAGCGATAAAGCGGGTGAAAAGCCCGCTCGCCGAAAGCCCAAGGTTTCCTGCGCAACGTTCATCGGCGCAGGGTGAGTCGGCCCCTAAGGCGAGGCTGAGAAGCGTAGTCGATGGGAAACAGGTTAATATTCCTGTACCTCTTTGTAATGCGATGGGGGGACGGAGAAGGTTAGGTCAGCCGGGTGTTGGATGTCCCGGTTTAAGCGTGTAGGCGTGCTTTCTAGGCAAATCCGGAAAGCTTAGCTGAGGCGTGATGACGAGTGGTCTTTGACCGCGAAGTGATTGATACCAAGCTTCCAAGAAAAGCCTCTAAGCTTCAGTTACAAAGAGACCGTACCGCAAACCGACACAGGTGGGCAGGATGAGAATTCTAAGGCGCTTGAGAGAACTCAGGAGAAGGAACTCGGCAAATTAGCACCGTAACTTCGGGATAAGGTGCGCCCCGGTAGAGTGTAGATCCTCGCGATTGAAGCTCGATGGGGTTGCAGTGAAATGGTGGCTGCGACTGTTTAATAAAAACACAGCACTCTGCAAACACGAAAGTGGACGTATAGGGTGTGACGCCTGCCCGGTGCCGGAAGGTTAAGTGATGGGGTGCAAGCTCTTGATCGAAGCCCCGGTAAACGGCGGCCGTAACTATAACGGTCCTAAGGTAGCGAAATTCCTTGTCGGGTAAGTTCCGACCTGCACGAATGGCGTAACGATGGCCACACTGTCTCCTCCTGAGACTCAGCGAAATTGAAATG
>JAYRGQ010000007.1:0-172027 GCA_041907765.1 Rhodocyclaceae bacterium
GGCCGCCATCGCCACTTGTGCCTTGAATTCCGCACTGTGTTGCTTGCGTTTCGTTCCCATCTTTCACTTCCCTTTCAACCGGTCAGCATTAGCTTAGCCAACTGTCCGAAAAAGCGTGACCGCCGCACCGGCACCGGCCTTATCGGAACCGGCGGGATAAAGAGCGCCCATGCCGGAATTGGCGATGGCGTTAATGGTGTTGGCAGCGGCGGCCACCTGTTCCTTGTTGTAGCTGCCCGCCAGATTGCCCTTGATCTTGCCCATATTCCAGGCCATGAACTTGTAGCCAGCCTGCCGGGTGACGATGGCTTCATCGGTGGGGCTCATATTTTCCCGGGCCAGGGCCAGGGACGCACTGCCGACCAGAGTGGCGCCAAGCACCAGGGAAACGAGCAAAGAAGAAGACTTCATGGGTGATACCTCCAGGTTGGGTTGAGCGGAAGGGTCTTCCCGGATGGGAAGCCCGTTTCTTGTAGGTAAATTATAGAGCCCCCTCCCCCAGACCATGCCGAAGGGATGGTAAAGATAGGTAAAAGGGCGCCCCGCCTAGAGATTGAATACGTGTTTCACCCGCAGGGTGGCACCGCTGGCCTGGACTTGCAGCAGCCGATCGATATTGGGGTGCTTGCCCGGATGGAGTTTGGCGTCTTCCCCATGTTCGGCAAACAACTCCACCCCTTTTTCCGCCGCCTGGGGGGTAATGGCCCCATAGGTCTGGGCCAGGTGGTTATAGACCGCCAGGGAACCCTGGCTGCCCGGCTTGTTTTCGATCAGGCCCACGGCATTGCCCTCTCCGTCCAGCAGATTGATAGCGGACAGGTGGGAGACGCCGGGTAGTTTTTTCAGATTTTCGGCAAAACTCATGGAAAGGCTCCGGTTCGGGGTTGGAAAAACAAAACGGCCCCACGAGGCCGTTTTGCAAAGTCAGGCAAGGGCGAGCGACAACGCCCCCCACCCGTTTTTAAATGCGCTTGGCCAGCTCGGCGGCCTTGCCCGTGTAATCCCAGGGGGTGAGCTGCAACAGGGATTCCTTGGCGGCTTCCGGAATCTCCAGGCTGCGCACGAAATTCTGCATGTCTTCCCGGGAAACCCGGTGACCCCGGGTCAGTTCCTTCAGCTTTTCGTAGGGATTGGCAATGCCGTAACGGCGCATCACGGTCTGGATGGGCTCGGCCAGGAGTTCCCAGTTGGCGTCCAGATCCGCCTGCATGTTCTCAGGCCGGGCTTCCAGCTTACCCAGGCCCTTGAGCAGGGAATCGTAGCCCAGGAGGGTGTAGCCCAGGCCCACCCCCATGTTGCGCAGCACGGTGGAATCGGTCAGATCCCGCTGCCAGCGGGAAATGGGCAGCTTTTCCGCCAGATGGCGCAGCACCGCATTGGCCAGGCCCAGATTGCCTTCGGAATTTTCGAAGTCGATGGGATTGACCTTGTGGGGCATGGTGGAAGAACCCACTTCCCCGGCCTTGACCTTCTGTTTGAAGAAGCCCAGGGAAATGTAGCCCCACACGTCCCGATCCAGGTCGATGAGGATGGTGTTGGCCCGGGCGTAGGCGTCAAACAGCTCGGCCATGGCGTCATGGGGCTCGATCTGGATGGTGTAGGGATTGAATTCCAGCCCCAGGCTTTCCACAAAGCGCTTGGCGAAGCCTTCCCAGTCAAAGCCTGGATAGGCGGCCAGGTGAGCGTTGTAGTTGCCCACTGCCCCGTTGATCTTGGCGGTGAGGGACACCCCGGCAATCCGGCTATAGGCCCGGCCCAGGCGATAGGCGCCATTGGCCATTTCCTTGCCCAGGGTGGTGGGGGTGGCGGGCTGGCCGTGGGTACGGGCCATCATGGGCACTTCGGCCAGCAGATGGGCCAGTTCCCGCAGCCGTTCCACCACCTTGCCCAGGGTGGGCAACAGCACCTCTTCCCGGGCAGCCTTGAGCATGAGGGCGTGGGACAGGTTGTTGATGTCCTCGGAAGTGCAGGCGAAGTGGATGAATTCCCCCACCTTCATCACTTCCTGGTTATGGGCCAGGCGCTTCTTGATCCAGTATTCCAGGGCCTTCACATCGTGGTTGGTGACGGCCTCGATTTCCTTCACTTCCGCCGCCTGTTCGGGCCCGAAAGCTCCCACCAGGGCATCCAGTTCCGCCACGGTGGCCAGGGAAAAGGCCGGAATTTCGGCGAAATGGGGTTCGGCGGCCAGGGCCTTAAGCCATTCGATTTCCACTTGCAGGCGGCGATGGATCAGCCCGTATTCGGAAAATTGGGGACGCAGGGCATCCACCTTGGCGGCGTAGCGGCCGTCCAGGGGAGACAGGGCTGTAAGAGCAGTGAAAGACATGAATAGCATCCTATTGAAACGAGGGCGGAATTTTACCTGCCGGGGCTCCCTCCGGGCAAACCGGCCGTGCCCCGGAACCCGGGGAAAACGCCCGGAACACGGCAGAACGGCCCGCCGATGCTATAATCAGGGCGCAACAAAAATGACATAGCGACACCAGATCGGCTCCTTCCATAAAGCCTTTATCCTAGCCCCGGCAGTTCCCTACAAGAGCGCCCATGAAACTGATCGGCACAACCACCAGCCCCTTCGTACGCAAAGTTCGCATCGTGCTGGCGGAAAAGAAAATCGAAGCGGAATTCCAGATCGACTCCCCCTGGACTCCCGACACCCATGTTCCCGATGTGAATCCCCTGGGCAAAATTCCGGTCCTGATCCTGGACGACGGCAGCCCCATGTTCGACTCCCGGGTCATTGTGGAATATCTGGACAACGTCACCCCCAACAACAAGCTCATGCCCGCCCCCAACCGGGAGCGCATGGAAGTGAAGCGCTGGGAAGCCCTGGCGGACGGGGTCTGTGAGGCCGGGGTGGCGGCCTTCCTGGAAGGCAAGCGCCCCAAGAACGAAAAAAGCCCGGCCTGGATCAAGCGCCAGCGGGAAAAAATCACCCGTAGCCTGGACTTCATGGCCGGGGAACTGGGGGAAGGCACCTGGTGTATGGGTACCCACTTCTCCCTGGCCGACGTGGCCGTGGGCGTGGCCCTTGGCTACCTGGACTTCCGCTTTCCCGATATCGACTGGCGGGTGGCCCATCCGGGTCTGGCCCGGGTGTACGAAAAGCTCATGCAGCGCCCCTCCTTCGCGGAGACCGTGCCCCAGGAATAAAGGCCAAGTGCCCCATAGAAAAAGCCGCCGGATTCGGCGGCTTTTGCGTTAACCCTGGCCGTCCTGCCCACCTTGGCAACGGGAAGGCCAGCGTTCGCTTAAAGCTTCAGCCGTTTAAAAATGGTCTCCGGCACGTGGCGGATGATGAACATGATGAAGCGCCAGAAGCTGGGCACATAGACCACGTCGTCCCCTTCCGATACCGCTTCCACAATCCGGGCCGCCACGGTTTCCGGTTTGGCCCACAGGGGGCCTTTGGGGAAAGCGGCGGTCATGGGGGTATCCACAAAGCCCGGTTTCACCAGCAGCACCCGCACCCCCAGGGGAAAGAGCCGGTTGCGCAGGCCTTGGAAGAAATGGTCCACCAGACCCTTGGCGGCCCCGTAAACATAATTGCTCTGACGCCCCCGATCCCCGGCCACGGAGCCGATGGCGGCCAGGGTGCCCCGGCCCCGCTCGGCAAAATACTGGCCGAAGCGGGTAGCCAGGGCCACCACGCTGGTGCCGTTATTGGCGATTTCCGCCAGGGTCTTTTCCACCGAGGCTTCGCAGGCCGCCTGATCCGGCAGGGTGCCGTGGGCGATGAAAAGTACGTCCACTTCCCCCAGGGTATCCCGGGCATGTTGCAGCAGGGCCTCATGGGCGGCCACATCGGTGGCGTCCATCACATAGGTGGCAATGGTGCAGGACTGGCCCCCGGCCCGAACCTTGAGATCCGTGGCAATGTCTTCCAGGCGCTGGGCGTTGCGCCCCACCAGCAGCAGGGAATTGCCCAGGGTGGCCCAGAGACGGGCGCAGCGTTCCGCAATGGCCGAGGTGGCGCCGACGATGACGATATTGCTCATGGCTTACTCCATCATCCGACGCCGGAAGTCGGATGAAAATTGGGGGTCGATAAAATTCTGAAAGCGTTCCCACTGGGGATACCCCTGGCGGAACAGGCTGGCGGGCATACGGGCATCCTTGGCCGGATAGAGGCGCCCCCCGGCCTGGGCCACCAGGCTGTCCAGCACCTGGAAGAGCTGCCGGGTTTTGTCCCCTAGGTTGGGGAAATCCAGGGCCAGGGTGACCCCGGGCTGGGGAAAGGAGAGCATGCCCGGGCTGGGCACGTCCCCAAAGGTTTTCAGCACCGCCAGGAAGGAACCCTGGCCGCTCTTGGCAATGGCCCGGAGCATGGCCGCCACCCCGTCCCGCCCCACCGCCGGGGGCAACACGCATTGGTACTGGTAAAAGCCTTTGCGGCCGTAGAGCCGGTTCCAGTGGAGTACCGCGTCCAGGGGGTAAAAATAGGGCTCGTAGTGCATCAGCCCCCCGGGCCGCCCCAGGGGCTTGCGGGCATAGACCGCGTTGAACAGGCGCAGGCTCAGATTGTTGATCAGGGAAATGGGGGGCTGGACCGGCACATTGCGGGGGCGGCTGCGGTATTTGGGCAGGCGGGACACCGGCCCGGCGTGATCCCCGGCCATGAAAATGCCCCGGCCCAGCTGGGGCCCCTTGGCCAGGCAGTCGATCCAGGCCACCGTATAGGCGTGCTGGGCTTCCGCCGCCTGATTGATGGCGAAAAATTCGTCCAGATTGCCGAAGCGGGTGCTGGTGACGGAAAGGAAAGGATGGTGGATGGGGATAAGGCGCAGCTCGGCCCAGGTAATGAGGCCGGTGAGCCCCAGGCCCCCCACGGTGGCGGCGAACCACTCCGAATTCACCTCCGGGGAACACCAGCTACGGGAGCCGTCGCTGCGCAGCAGTTCCAGCCCCCCCACATGGCAGCCGAAGGTGCCCGCCCCATGGTGGTTTTTGCCATGGACGTCATTGGCGATGGCGCCCCCCACGGTGACAAACTGGGTGCCCGGGGTGACGGGCAAAAACCAGCCCTGGGGCACGGCCAGGGCCAGGATGTCGGACAGCAGCACCCCGGCTTCGCAACGCAGAATGCCCGTGGCGGCATCAAAAAAGAGGAAGCGGTCCAGGGCCCGGGTGAGCACCAGGCCCCCGTCCCCGTTCAGGCACACATCCCCGTAACTGCGGCCGTTGCCCTGGGGAATGAGGCTCACCTCATCCCGGGGAAGCAAGGCATGGCGATCCGCCAGGGGAAACACCCGCCGGGGCGGCCGGGAAGGCAGATTGCCCCAGGAAGGATAGGGATTCATGAAGAAGCTCCGGAAAGACGGATTTCCCGCTGCTGCCGCCCCAGGGCCACAATGCCCAGGACCACGGCAAACCACAGGGTGGCCAGACGGGTAATGAGGGTCACGGTCACCGCCAGGGGATGGGCCACCCCCTGCCAGACCAGCAGTCCGATCATCACCGCCTCACTGCCCCCCAGCCCGCCGGGCAGGAAGGAAAGACCGCCGATGAGCATGGCAAAGGAATAGATGAAGACCGCCATGGGCAGGCTCACCTGGCAATCCAGGCGCACCAGCAGCCAGTGAAAGGCCAAGGCCTCCGCTCCCCAGGCCGCCACCCCCAGCACCAGGGCCAGGGCCAGGGTGGGCCAGGCGAAACAGCGGCGGAAGCTCAACACCAGCTGGCACAGATGGCCCAGCAGCACAAAGAGTCGGCCCCGGCGCCCTTCGCTCCACCGTTCCACCAGGGCAATCCAGCCCGGGTATTGGACCGCCAGAAGCAGCACCCCCACCCCGGCCACAATGGCCAGGAGCAGGCTGGCCCCCGCCGGGTAATGCCAGAAGCCCAGGGAAGACAGAATGAGGATGCCCATGAGATCGGCGCAGCGCTCCGAAAAAAACGCCGCCGTGCTGGCCAACAGGCCGATGCCATAGGGCTTGAGCAGGGCACCCCGGAGCAGTTCCCCCAGCTTGCCCGGGCTGGTGGTCAGGGCAAACCCGGCGAAATAGATGCGCAGGCTGGGCCGCCAGGCCGGCGCTCCCCCCAGGAGATGGAGGTAATGCTGCCAGCGCACGAAGCGCAGGGAGTAATTGACCAGGGACAGGGCCAGCAGGCCCAGGGCCACCCCGGGGCCAATACGGGTCAGGGCGGCGGCAATGGCGTCCCAGCCCGCCCAGACGGAAAGGGCCAGATAGCCCACCACGGCCAGGATGACGGTGATCAGGGAAAGGCGCAGGGTGCGGGGGGAAAGGAAACCGGCCACGCTGTCCCGGCTCCCCGTTGCCTCCCGGTCAGGCTGCAATTCAGGGGCGCTCATTGGATAATGCCGCCCCCCAGGCACACCCGGGATTCATAAAGCACCACGGACTGGCCCGGGGTCACCGCCCACTGGGGCTCGGCAAATTTCACCGTGCAGGCCTGGTCCCCCACCCGTTCCACCTCGCAGGGCGCGTCGTCCTGGCGATAGCGGGTCTTGGCGTTGTACACCCAATGGGTATGGGGCGCCCGGCCCGCCACCCAGGACAAATCCCGGGCTTCCAGCTCGCTCCGGTAAAGGGCCGGGTGGTCATGGCCCTGAACCACATAAAGAATGTTCCGGGCCACGTCCTTGCGGGCCACGAACCAGGCGTCGTGTTCCCCGCCGCTGCCCTTGAGGCCGCCGATGTGCAGGCCCTTGCGCTGGCCCAGGGTGTGGTAGGTCATGCCGTCGTGTTCCCCCAGGACCCGATCCGTATCCAGATCCCGGATTTCCCCCAGCTTGGGGGGCAGGTAATGCATGAGGAAGTCCTTGAAGGGCCGTTCCCCGATAAAGCAGATGCCCGTGGAATCCTTCTTGGCCGCCACGTGGAGACCGGCGTCCAGAGCCATTTTGCGTACATCCCGCTTATACACGTCGGCCAGGGGAAAGAGGGCCTTGGAAAGCTGGGCCTGGTTCAGGCGATGGAGAAAATAGCTTTGGTCCTTGGTACCGTCCTCCGCCTTGAGCAGCTGGTATTCCACCCCCAGGCCGCTGGGGCTGGGCACTTCCCGCACCCCGGCGTAATGGCCCGTGGCGATTTTGTCCGCCCCCAGGGTGAGGGCGTGTTCCAGGAAGGCCTTGAATTTGATTTCCGAATTGCACAGCACGTCCGGATTGGGGGTGCGCCCAGCCTGGTATTCCCGAAGAAACTCGGAAAACACCCGTTCTTTATATTCCTGGGCGAAATTCACCACTTCCACGTCAATGCCGATGGTGTCCGCCACGCTCATCACGTCGATCAGATCCTGACGGGAGGAGCAGTACTCCTCCGTGTCGTCGTCTTCCCAGTTTTTCATGAACAGGCCGATCACCTTCCAGCCCTGGCGCTTGAGCAGCAGGGCCGCCACGGAGGAATCCACCCCGCCGGACATGCCCACCACTACGGTCTTTTCCTTCATGGTTTTTCCTTTACCTGTGTTTGCTTGGCCGCCAAATAGGCCCGGGCGGCCTGGAGCGCCGCCGGCAGCAGTTCCCCCGGAGCAGCGCCCCCCTTCGTGGAGGCTTCCGCCTTGGCGGGGGTCGCCACCTTCCGGGGTGGCGGGCCCGGGGGCACCGGGTCCCCTTCCACCATTTCCCGGGAATATTGGAGCAGGGGCTGGCCCGGTTCCCCGGGCAGACGCCGGTGGATCACCTCCGGGTCCTGCCCGGCCCGCCAATCCGCCAGGGGCTGCACTTCCGCCGGGTCCCCGTTGTCGCCGAACCAGCTATCCACCGCATAAAGCTCCCCCGTGGCCTTATCCCGCAGCACCGCCGTCCAGTGGTCCATAACCAGGAAGCGGCTGCGCATCACCCGGGGCTGGATGGTGTGGAAACGGAGCCAGCCGGAGGCGGCCAGCATTTCCAGAAAATGGGTGGTGGTGGTGGAGTGGTCGATGCAATCCATGCGCCCTTCCACCCCGTCATCCTCCGTATTGCCCCCCTTGTCCCGCCAGATGGGGGTACGGGTGCCCGCATAGCGGTAGAGGCGGCCGATCACCTCCCCCAGGGCGGCCCGCTCGGCGGCAGCATCCCCCGCCCCGGCCAGGGGCGCGGCAGCCGCCGCCAGCACGGCGGGGGGAAAGGTGACGGCGGTTTCCGTCTGGCAACCGTAGTCATAACAGACCGTGGCCGTCGGTTCCGCCCCCCACGCCGAAGCGGCCAGGAGCAGGGCGAAACTCAGCAACCCAGGGGCCGAACGTCCGCTCATTGGGGATTGTCGGTGAGAATGTCCAGGGGATAGCGCTTACCCGCCGCGTAATCCTCGATGCAGCGCAGGATCATGGGGCTGCGGTGCCGGTTCGCGGTGGCCCGGACTTCTTCCAGGGTCATCCAGCGGGCCGCCACAATGCCCTCGTCCAGGGCCCGCCCCGTCTCTTCCCCGGTGATTTCTCCGGCGAAATTGAAGCGCAGATAGGTCATGTCCTTGACGGGATGGGGCCAGCGGTAAATGCCCACCAGGGCCGTGGGCCGAAAATGGTAGGCGGTTTCTTCCAGGGCTTCCCGGATGCAGGCTTGCACCAAGCTTTCCCCTTCTTCCAGGTGTCCGGCGGGCTGGTTGAACTGGAGGCCGTACTCGGTTTCCTCTTCCACCAGCAAAAAGCGACCGTCCCGCTCCACTACGGCGGCCACGGTCACATGGGGTTTCCAACGGGTCATGGGGGTATGGAAAAAAGCAAAAGACGCATTTTACCTTGTTGCTTCCGGGAAGGTGGGCCCGGGTCCGGGAGGCCCCGTCCCGGCCCCGGCCACTCCCCCCAAAGGCCCCGTGGGCCGGGCCTTAGGCCCCGGTCCACGGCTCCCGCCCCGGGGGGCGCCCATGCAGGCGGGGTCGAAATCGGCTAGAATCCTGAGCTTTAGAAAATACGCAAGCGAATTGGAGAAGCAACATGTCTATGTCGGATCGTGACGGTTTTATCTGGATGGACGGTAAGTTGGTGCCCTGGCGGGAAGCCGGCACCCACGTTCTCACCCACTCCCTGCATTACGGTATGGCCGTATTTGAAGGGGTGCGGGCCTATAAGACCGTCAAGGGCACCGCCATTTTCCGTCTCCAGGATCACACCGCCCGCTTGATGCGCTCCGCCCACATCTTCCAAATGAAGATGCCTTTTGACGCCCAGACCCTGGACGAAGCCCAGAAGGAAGTGGTGCGGGCGAACAAGCTGGAATCCTGCTACCTGCGCCCCATCGCCTTCTACGGCTCGGAAAAAATGGGGGTTTCCCCCAAGGGCGCCCAGGTGCATGTGGCCATCGCCGCCTGGCCCTGGGGTGCCTACCTGGGTGAAGAAGCCCTGGAACGGGGCATCCGCATCAAGGTGTCCTCCTACACCCGGCACCACGTGAATATCGCCATGGTGCGGGCCAAGGCTTCCGCCAACTATCTGAATTCCATCCTGGCCAATAACGAAGTGACCGCCGCCGGTTACGACGAAGCCGTGCTGCTGGACCCGGAAGGCTACATCTGCGAAGGCTCCGGGGAAAACGTTTTCATCGTGCGCAAGGGCGTGCTCTACACCCCGGATCTGACCTCCTGTCTGGAAGGCATCACCCGGGACACCATCATCCAACTGGCCAGTGAAATGGGCATCAAGGTGGTGGAAAAGCGCATCACCCGGGACGAAATGTACAGCGCCGACGAAGCCTTCTTCTGCGGTACCGCCGCCGAAATCACCCCGATCCGGGAACTGGACGACCGGGTGATCGGCGTCGGCCACCGGGGCCCGGTGACCAAGGCCCTGCAAGATAAGTTCTTCGACTTGGTGAATGGCCGCAGCGACACCCACGCCGACTGGCTGGCCCTGGTTTAAGGAGACCTCCCCCATGAGCGACAAGCAAGACGCCCTGACGGTCGAAGTGACCGCCGCCGAGCTGCCCCTCCACTGCCCCACCGCCGACGCCCCCCTGTGGGCCCGGC
Organism: Rhodocyclaceae bacterium; assembly: GCA_041907765.1. Classification (GTDB taxonomy): domain Bacteria; phylum Pseudomonadota; class Gammaproteobacteria; order Burkholderiales; family Rhodocyclaceae; genus Azospira. The sequence continues at coordinate 9,912 of JAYRGQ010000007.1, forward strand.
ATCCCCGGGTATTCCTGGATGTCACCAAGACGGGGGATGTCACCTGCCCCTATTGCAGCGCCCACTACGTCTTCAAGGGCGAACTGCCCAAGGGCCACCACTAAGGCCCGCCGGGGCGGCAACCCGGGTCCGGAACGCGCCACGCGTTGCCGCTCCCACCGGCTGCCGCCCCGCCTTTCCCTCTCCCGCCTATGCAAGGCCTGATCGTCGCCCCCGCCTGGATCGGCGATGCCGTCCTCGCCCAGCCCCTGTTTCAGCGGCTGAAAGAACGTCATCCCGACCTGGAGCTGGACGCCCTGGCCCCCACCTGGGTGGCCCCCGTCCTGGCCCGGATGCCGGAAATCCGGCACACCCACGCCAGTCCCTTCGCCCACGGCCAGCTGGCCCTGGGGGAACGCTGGCACCTGGCCCGCCAACTGGCCGCCCAGGGCTATGACGCCGCCTGGGTGCTGCCCAATTCCCTCAAATCCGCCCTCATCCCCTGGATGGCCCGCATTCCCCTGCGGGTGGGTTACACCGGGGAAGCCCGCTACGGCTTGCTCAACCGGCGCCACACCCTGGACAAAAAGGCCACCCCCCTGATGGCGGAGCGCTTCGCCCAGCTGGCGGAAGACCCCGGCGCCTCCCTGGCCCGGCCCCTGCCCCAGCCCCGGCTGATCAGCGATCCGGACCAGCGCCAGGCCACCTTGGACGCCCTGGAACTGGAACGGCCCATCAAACTGGCCGTGTTCTGCCCCGGGGCCGAATACGGCCCAGCCAAACGCTGGCCCCCCCGTCATTTCGCCGCCCTGGCCGCCCTCCTGGGGGAACAGGGCTGGTGCGTCTGGCTCCTGGGTTCCCCCAAGGACAAAGCGGTGGGGGAAGAAATCGCCGCCCTGGCCCCGGGCCGGGTCCGCAATCTCTGCGGCCGCACCCGGCTGGATCAGGCCATCGACCTCCTGGCCCAGGCAGACCACGTGGTCTGCAACGACTCGGGCCTGATGCACGTGGCCGCCGCCCTGGGCCGCCCCCTCACCGCCCTCTACGGCTCCTCGTCCCCCGGCTTCACCCCGCCCCTGTCGGACAAGGCCGGGGTCCTCTCCCTGGGTCTGGAATGCTCCCCCTGCTTCAAGCGGGAATGCCCCCTGGGCCACCTGCGCTGCCTGGAAGACCTGAGCCCCCTGAAGGTGCTGGCCGCCATAGAAGAGGCCCGGTCATGAGCGACAGCCCCCGTTTTGCCACCCCGGAAGAGGCGGAAAACGCCTTTTATGAAGCCTGGGAGCGGGGCGACCTGGAAGCCCTGATGGCGGTCTGGGCCGACGACGAGGATGTGGTCTGCATCCATCCCGGCAGCCCCCGGCTCACCGGCCACGCCCAGATCCGGGAAACCTGGCAGCAGATCCTCAGCCAGGCTCCCAGCTTCAGCGTTCGCCTGCTCCAGCGCATCCGCTGGCAAGGCGGTCTGCTGGCCATTCATAGCCTGCACGAACAATTTCTGGTGCCCGGCGGCGACGCCGAGGTGGAGCCGGTCCTGGCCACCAATGTCTATGTGCGGGGCGGGGACGGCTGGCGCCTCCTCTCCCACCACGCCTCCAACGCCCCCGAGCTGCCCGACGGCCTGGGGGACGTGCCCCGGGTACTGCACTGACCCCCATGCGGAAAAGCGCCCCGCGCAAGCCCCTGCCCCCCTACTCCGCCTACCGGTCCCCGGCCTGGCTGCCCGGGGGGCATCTGCAAACAATCTACCCCCTGCTCATCAAGCCCCGTCCCCCGACCTATACCCGGGAGCGCTGGGATACCCCGGACGGGGATTTCATTGACGTGGATTGGCTATCCGCCCCCGTCCCGGCCACGGCCCAGGACCCGGCCACGCCCCTGGTGGTGCTCTTCCACGGTCTGGAAGGCAGCTCCCGCAGCCATTACGCGGTGAGCCTGATGCAGGCCCTGGCCCACCTGGGTTGGCAGGGAGCCGTGCCCCATTTTCGCGGCTGTTCCGGGGAATTGAACCGGTTGCCCCGGGCTTACCATTCCGGGGATTCGGCGGAAATCCAGTGGGTGCTGGAACGCTTTCGGCAACGCTATCCCCAAGCCCCCCTCTACGCCGTGGGGGTGTCCCTGGGGGGCAACGCCCTGCTCAAGTGGCTGGGGGAACGGGCGGATACCGCCCAAGCCCTGATTCAGGGCGCCGCCTCCGTCTGCGCCCCCCTGGACCTCACCCTCTGCGGCCACGCCCTGGCCCGGGGCTTTAACCGCCTCTACACCGCCAATTTCATGGGCACCTTGAAACGCCGCGCCCTGCTTCAGGCCCGGCGCTTTCCCGGCCTCTTGGATACTGCCCGGGTCAAGGCCGCCCGTAATCTCCATGATTTCGACGAGGCGGTCACCGCCCCCATGCACGGCTTTGCCAATGCGGACGACTACTGGCGGCGCTGCTCCAGCAAGCCCTGGCTGGCCGCCATCCGGGTGCCCACCCTGGTGTTAAATTCCCGCAACGACCCTTTTCTTCCCGCCGCCGCCCTTCCCTCCCCGGCCCAGGTGTCACCCCAGGTGCATCTGGAACTGCCCGGCGAAGGCGGCCATGTGGGCTTTGTCGCCGGCACCCTGCCGGGACGGTTGGACTGGCTGCCCCATCGCCTGCTCCATTTTTTCTGCAACGAAATTCCTCAGTGAGACTGATGGTCATGAGTACTCCCGCCCTTCCCGCCGAAATTTTCAAGGCCTACGACATTCGCGGCATTGTCGGTAAAACCCTCACCCCGGACGTGGTCCGGGCCATTGGCCAGGGTCTCGGCTCCCTGGCCCGGGAACGGCGCCAGACCGCCATTGCGGTGGGCCGGGATGGCCGCCTCTCCGGCCCGGAACTGACCGAAGCCCTGGCCGAAGGCATCCAGGCCGCCGGCATGGACGTGATCGACATCGGCTGCGTGCCCACCCCGGTCACCTATTTCGCCGCCCACCACCTGGGCTGCAACAGCTGCGTTTCCGTCACCGGCAGCCACAATCCGCCGGACTACAACGGCCTGAAAATGGTCATCGGCGGGGAAACCCTGGCCGGGGAAGCCATCCAGGCCATTCGCCAGCGGGTGGAAGCGGGGCGTCTGACCCAGGGGTCGGGCCAACTGAGCCACACCAACGTGGTGCCCGCTTACCTGGAACGGATTCTGGGGGACGTGAAACTGGCCCGCCCCATGAAAATCGCCATGGACTGCGGCAACGGGGTAGGCGGCGCCGTGGCGCCCCAGCTCTACAGCCGCCTGGGCTGCACGGTGGTGCCCCTGTTCTGCGAGGTGGACGGCCAATTTCCCAACCACCACCCGGACCCCTCCAAACCGGAAAATCTCCAGGACCTGATTCGGGCCCTGAAGGAAACGGATGCGGAAATCGGCATCGCCTTCGACGGGGACGGGGACCGGCTGGGGGTGGTGACCAAGGATGGGGAAATCATTTTCCCCGACCGCCAGCTCATGCTCTTTGCCGCCGACGTGCTCTCCCGGGTGCCCGGTGGCCAGGTCATTTACGACGTGAAATGCACCCGGCTCCTGGCCCCCTGGGTGCGGGAAAAGGGCGGGGAACCGGTAATGTGGAACACGGGCCATGCCCTGATCAAGGCCAAGCTCAAGGAAACCGGCGCCCCCCTGGCCGGGGAAATGAGCGGCCACGTGTTTTTCAAGGAACGCTGGTACGGCTTTGACGACGGCCTTTACGCCGGCACCCGGCTGCTGGAAATCCTGTCCCGCAGCCCGGACGCCAACGCCGTGCTGAAGGCCCTGCCCAATTCCACCGCCACCCCGGAACTGAATATCAAGATGCAGGAAGGGGAACCCTTCGCCCTGCTGGACAAGCTCAAGGCCCAGGCCCAATTCCCCGCCGCCCGGGAAATCATCACCATTGACGGGCTGCGGGTGGAATATCCGGACGGCTTCGGCCTGGCCCGGCCCTCCAACACCACCCCGGTGGTGGTGCTGCGTTTTGAAGCCGATTCGACGACCGCCCTGGCCCGCATCCAGGCCGATTTCCGGGCCGCCCTGAACGCCGCCTGGCCGGGCTTAAGCCTGCCTTTCTGAGCCATGGACCCGGAACAGCTGCCCCTCCAACCGGACGCCTTGGCGGGCGAGGAAATTTTCCTTGCCCGCCAGCCCATTCTGGACCGGGACCAGCAGCTGGTGGCCTATGAACTTCTGTTCCGGGGCTCCAAATCCAACCGGGCCATGGTCCAGGACGAAAAGCTGGCCACCGCCCAGGTGGTCACCCACGCCTTCGGCGAACTCTCCTTTGGCGACGTGCTGGGCCCCTACCGGGCCCATATCAACGCGGACCCGGCCTTTCTGCTGTCCGAAGCGGTGGAACTGCTGCCTGGGGAAAACGTGGTGTTGGAACTGGCCGCCGAAACCCCGGCGGACCCGGAGCTGATCCAGCGCTGCCGCCAACTGCGGCGCAAGGGCTTTTCCTTCGCCCTGGGGGGCGTGGCCCGCTATCCGGACAGCCACCTGCCCCTGGCCGGAGAGGTGGATATTCTCAAGGTGGATCACCAGCTCCTGAACAATCACGAGCTCTTTCTCCTCACCTGCCATTTAAAGCCCCTGCACAAAAAGCTCCTCGCGGAAAAAATCGAGGACCGGATGCAGATGGAGCACTGCTTCGACCTGGGCTTCCAGTATTTCCAGGGCTATTACTTCGCCCGCCCGACCCTGCTGGAAGGCCGCAAGCTCTCCCACGCCGCCCTCTCGGTACTGAATCTCCTCAACCTGATTCTCACCGATGCGGACACCCATGTGCTGGAGCGCACCTTCAAGCAGGAGCCCGGCCTCAGCATCAATCTCCTGCGCCTCACCAATTCCTGCGCCAGCGGCCTGGCGGTGCGCATCGCCTCGGTCCGCCACGCCATCACCATCCTGGGCCGGCGTCAGCTGCAACGCTGGCTGCAACTGCTGCTCTACGCCAATCCGGACGGGGGCCCCTTAAGCCCCCTGCTGCAACTGGCCGCCACCCGGGGCCGCTTCATGGAACTAGGGGCAGAGCGGCTACGCAGCCGGGACCGGGATCTGCCGGACCGGGCCTTTATGGCCGGCATCCTCTCCCTGCTGCCCACGGTCATCGGCCAACCCATGGCCGACATCCTGGCTCCCCTGTCCCTGCCCCAGGACGTCCATCTAGCCCTGCTGGAACGGCGTACCGAACTGGGGTACCTTCTCTCTCTGACAGAAAAGCTGGAGGAGGATCAGGACATGGATTGCGCCGAATTGCTGACCCAGCTGCCGGGCCTACGCCCCCGCAGTGTCAGCGAATGCCTCGCCCAGGCCCTGTCCTGGGCCAACCGCCTCACCCAGGAACGCTGATCCGTGGTCGCCCCGGTCGCCGCCCCCCCCATCTACCTGGGCCGCCAGCCCATCCTGGACAGCCAGCAGCAGCTTTACGGCTACGAACTGCTGTTCCGGGCCGGGCCCAATCCCAATCGGGCCCTGGTGCACGATTCCCTGTCCGCCACCGCCACCGTGGTGGCCTACGCCTTTGGGGAACTGGGACTGGGGGACGCCCTGGGCCAGCACCGGGGCTTTATCAACGTGGATCAGGCCTTCCTGGACAGCAGCGCCTCCGAACTCCTGCCCAAGGATCAGGTGGTGCTGGAAATTCTGGAAGACGTGCCCCTCACCGCCGACCTGCTGGAACGCTGTGCCAGCCTGCGCCAAGCGGGCTTCACCCTGGCCTTGGACGACGTCACCGCCCTCACCCCGGCGGTGGAAGCCCTCCTGCCCCTGGTGCACATCGTCAAGGTGGTCATCGGCGCCCTGCCCGGGGATAGCCTCAATGAGCTGGTCACGGCCCTGACCCCCTATCCGGTGGAACTGCTGGCGGAACAGGTGGAAACCCGGGAGCAGATGGAACGGTGCCGGGCCCTGGGCTTTCGCTACTTCCAAGGCTACTACTTCGCCCGACCCGACATTCTCACTGGCCACCGCCTGGGCCACGCCCGCCTCTCCCTCCTGAAAATTCTCACCCAGGTGCTGGATGACGCGGAAACCACGGCCCTGGAAAGCCTCTTCAAACGGGAGCCGGGCCTCAGCATCAATCTCCTGCGTCTGGCCAATTCCGCCGCCGTGGGCGCCCGGGCCCAGATCGACTCCCTGCGCCACGCCATTACCCTACTGGGGCGCCGCCAGCTGCAACGCTGGCTGCAACTCCTGCTGTACACCGACCCCAGCGGCATTACCTACGCTACCCCCCTGCTACAACTGGCCGCCACCCGGGCCCGGCTCATGGAAATCCTGGCCGGGGCCCAGCAGCCGGACCTGCCAGCCTACGGGGACAAGGCCTTTCTCACCGGCATCCTGTCCCTCACCCCCGGGCTCTTCAATCTCACCATGGAAGATATCCTGGCCCAGATTTCCAATCTGGCGGAAGACGTGCGCCTGGCCCTGCTAGAGCACCAGGGCCCCCTGGGCCAACTCATCCGTCTGGTGGAAAGCCTGGAAGAGGACACCCTGGACCAGGTGCCTCCCCTCCTAGCCCAGATTCCGGGCCTCAGCCCGGAACTGGTCAATCAGGCCCAGACCCAGGCCCTGGCCTGGACCGCCGCCCTGGAAGAAAGCCACACCCGCTGAAGGCCGTCCCGCCTGGGCCCGGCATTGCCCCTGATCTCGGTGCCTTTTATCACGGCGCCTTGCCACGGCCCCAGGCCCATCCCTTGATACGCACCTTCCCTTGATCCGCCGCTAGGCACGGCTTGAGCCGCCTTTTTTCGCCAAAGGATCAAGACGTTAGCGACGCCCCTGGCGGGCTCGCCGTGGTGCACCGCAGCTTGCATGGCCCAGCGCCATGGCATAAAAAGAAAGCTCCCGTCCCACCGTTCCCGAACCGATTTCCCGTGGCCCTCCTGGCCGGAAAGGAAGCCCCATGTTCGAGATTCGCCGAGCCCAAGGCGCCGATCATCCGGCCATACGCCATTTGTTGGCCCTGACCCCGGTGGGGGAACCCACCCACCCTTTGCGGGAAGAAGATGTGCTCTATGTGGCGGAAACGGACGGCACCCTGATCGGCATCAGCGGTCTGGCTCCCTGCGCCCCCCACCTGGGGCTTTTCCATTCCCTCCTGGTACGCCCCGGCTACCGCAAACGGCACATCGCCCGCCAGCTTTATCAACGGGTCATGGACCACGCCTACGACCTGGGCATACGGGAGCTGTATACTCTCACCGCCAGCGGGCGCACCTATTTCGAGACCCTGGGCTTTCTCCCCGCCCCCCAGGACCCGCCCCCCCCTCCCCTGCAACGCCTGTTGCATGACGCCAGCTATGAACCGGGCCAGACCGCCCTGTTGGTGCGCTCCCTGGCCCGCCAGGGGGATGGCGCCCCGCCCCGTCCGGCCCCGGGCCGGGATGAGGACCCCGGGCTGGCCGCCGCCCGCCATTTCGACCAGGGCTATTACTGCGCCGAAAGTGTGCTCCTAGCCCTGAGCCACCACCTGGGCCGGGACGATCCCCTCATTCCCCGCATCGCCACGGGCTTTTGCACCGGCCAGTCCCGTTCCTGGGGCACCTGCGGCGCCCTGTCCGGGGCCATCATGGCCCTGGGACTGGAACTGGGGCGCAGCGATCCCCAGGCCTCCGCCAGCCCCGCCTACCAGGCGGTACAGCGCCTCACCCGGGAGTTCGGCCAGGCCTGCGGCGGCACCCGATGCAGTGAGCTACTGGGTTGCGATCTGGATACGGAAGATGGGCGTCAGGTCTATTGCCGCACCCAGGCCCACGCCCAATGCCGGGAATACGTCAGTCTGGCCGCCCGGCTGGCGGTCCAGATCATGGCCACCAGCCCGGCTACGGACCCCAACGGCAGCCTGTTCTAGGCGCCGGATTGCCCACCAGAGGGCCTCGGGGAAACGCCTAAGGGGCCCCGGGATAGCCGCCGCAAACGCCCCCAGCTCCTTCCCGAGTAGCCACCAGACCCGCCTTTTCCCCAGCCCCCGTCCTACCTAGCTCTCAGCCCGGCCAGGGGCCCCAAGCCGGGCCAGCCAATCCCGCACCGCCAGCCCGGTGCCGAAATCCCAGCCCTGGAGCTTGTCCGGGGCCACTAGTTTGAATTCGCACAATTCCTCGCTGAGGTGAATTTCCCCCTCCGCTTCCACGTGGTAGGCGATGATCACCTCGTTTTTCCGGGGGAAGGGGTAGGCGCCGATCAGGGACCAGCCCTGGCAATCCAGGTCCAGCTCCTCCTTCACCTCCCGCATGGCCCCCGCTTCCGGGGATTCATCCCGCTCCAGAAAGCCAGCGATGATGCCGAATTTTTTCTCCGCCCAGGCCGCATTGCGGGCCAGGATCATCTGCCCCCGCCATTGCACCAGGGCCGCCACCACCGGGGTGGGATTGTTCCAGAAGACGTAACCGCACAGCTCGTCCCGGCAAGCCAGACGGGGCAATCCCCCCAAATCCCGGGGAATCAGGGAAGCGCCGCAATAGGGACAAAAACGGGGGGCCCGGACGATGTCGGGCAAAACCAGTTCATCAGACATGGCAAGACTTTCCGAGGCAGACCCGGCCCTGCGCCCCCGACACTCAGCCGCTTGGGGCCCAGGACAAAAAAAGTTTAGCGGCCCTTGGGATTCAGGCTGCCCCGGTTGTAATCCTTGTCCCCGGGCATGATGGCCCGGGAGCCGGGCACCCAGCCCCCCTGGGCGGCAATGGGGCGCACCTGGTTTTCCGGGTACTTGGCGGCCTGATCCCGGGCCGCTGCGGCCTTGACCTTATCCACGTATTCCCATTTTCCCGTGGGGTAGAGGCGCACCTTGTCCCCCTGGGCCGTGGTGGCTTCCAGGGGCGTGCGATCCAGATCATCGGCCCAGCTCTGAACGGCGGGCAGGGCAAGCATGAGGGTCAAGGGCAGAACGGAGAGGGAAAGACGGGGCATGGCACACCTGGCAAAAATGTGGGAAGACGGCCCCCAGGCAGGGGACCGGAAAAGTCCCGAGCATACCACCGGGGGGCGGGGGTTTTGCCAGGGACGGGGCCGGGAGCGCCCCGGGGGCAGAGGAAAAACGAGGGGGAAAAGGTCAGGCGTGGCCGGGGACAGGCAAGGCAGGGGCTGGCCGGGTGAAGCCTGAGGCTGTGGCTGTAGGCTGAGGGCTGAGGCCAGCCCCCAGCCCGGCGGCTCGCCAGGGCATGGGCTAATCCGCGACGTCCCACCGCCGCCCTAGCGCCCAAGGCCCTGGGATAGACGAATCAGCCCCCGGGGGCCCGACGTCAGCCCTTCACCGGCCGCAGGTAGCCGGTGACTTCTTCCCGGTCGTGGTAGAGCTGCTTGAAATCCAGGCGGTACTTGATGCCCGCCTCCGCCAGCCGGGCGTCAATGATGTCCCGGCAGCGTTCCAGTTCGTCGTAGCGCTTTTTCATGGGCAGCTTGAGATTGAACAGGGCCTGGCGACACCAGCCGCTGGCCAGCCATTCCCCCATGACGCCGGCGATGCGGGAGGGGCTTTCCACCATGTCGCAGACCAACCAATCCACGGGGCGCTTGGGGTGGTAGTGGAAACCATCCACCCGCAAATGTTCCACCTGGCCCGAGGCCATCAGGGCCGGGTCCATGGGGCCGTTGTCGATGGCGGTCACATTCAGTTCCCGCTGCACCAGTTGCCAGGTCCAGCCCCCGGGGGCCGCCCCCAGGTCCACCGCCGTGAGCCCGGCGTGGAACAGGTTATCCAGATGCCGTTCCCCCACCAGTTCCAGCAGGGCCTCCGCCAACTTCAGGGTGGAGCGGGAGGGGGCGGCCTTGGGCATGCGCAGCCGGGGAATGCCCATGAACCAGCCCGAATGGTTGCCCGGGAAGGAGACCCCCACATAGGCCGCCGCCGAGCCGAGGAAAAAGAGGTGGAGCCAGGGCAACTCCGCCGCCTCGGGCTGGAGCAGGCCGGCCTTTTCCAGGGCCCGGGTAAAGGGGGTGGAAAATTTGCGGCAAAAGGCCAGCAATTCCTTGGCCTCATTGGTATCCGCCGTCTCCACTTGCAGGCTGGGAAAGGCGCTCCCCAGGGACTTGGCCCGGGCCAGGAGGGGGCTCACCCGGTCCGTCGTGGGCAGGTCGCCGTCCAAGGGGGCCACAAACACCAGCTGGCGGGCAAAGACCAGGCGCTTCCAGCGCAGCTTGTCCATCAGCACGGCCATGTCTTCCTGCTGATGGGGCACAAAGAGCACATAGCCCGAATCGGGCTTGGCCTTCACATAGCCGAAAACGGCCAATTCCGCCCCCCGATCCGTGATTTCCTGGGCCATTTCCTTTTCAAAGCCGGGGCGGCAATAAAACAGCACGGCGGAAAAGGCAGACGGGGTAAGGGTGGCCCCAGGGGCCGGGGTGGCAGCAGGTTTTTTCATGGCCGCAAGGATACCGGGAAGGAAGGGGGGAAGCCACCGGGGCGGGGGAAGCGGCCGCTGGGGCGCTGCGCCGCAGGCCGCTGGATCGGCTGTAGTTTCGGCCTGGGTCGGGATCGGGAAGGCAAGGGGAAAGGGATAGGGCGCCCCTCCGCCCCAGCAGCCATGAGGTCGCCCCCCTTTGGGGGTTCTAGGGGTTCTAGGGGTTCTGGCGGTTCTGGCGCCCGGGCCATGGTTCCCCCAACCAAGCCACCGGGCCTGCCCCCGGCCCCGGCCACCGAATGGCGCAGCCCCGGCAAAATCCGTCCGGCTGCCGATGGCGCCCGGACGGGGGAAGGGTAGGATAGGGGCCTTTTCACCCCCATCGGCAAGGAGCAGCTCCATGGATTACCGCCAACTGGGCACCAGCGACCTGCGGGTTTCCGCCGTCTGCCTGGGCACCATGACTTTCGGCCAGCAAAACAGCGAAGGGGAAGGCCATGCCCAACTGGATTACGCCCGCAGTCAGGGCATCAATTTCTTCGACACCGCCGAAATGTACCCGGTCCCGGCCCGGGGCGAGACCACGGGCGCCACGGAAAAAATCGTCGGCACCTGGCTAAAACGCCAGCCCCGGGATCAGATCGTCCTGGCCACCAAGGCCGCCGGCCCGGGCCGGGGCATGGGCTGGCTGCGGGGCGGCCAGGGGCCCAAGGATTTCAGCAAGGCCAGCCTGGAAACGGCCCTGAACGGCTCCCTGGCCCGGCTCCAGACCGACTATGTGGATCTTTATCAGCTCCATTGGCCGGCCCGCAACCAGCCCATGTTCGGCCGCTGGCAGTTTGATCCGGCGGGGGAAGAAGCCGCCGCCGTCCACGACACGCCCTTGCGGGAGACCCTGGCCGCCCTGGCGGATCTGGTGAAGGCGGGGAAAATCCGCTACGTGGGGGTCTCCAACGAACACCCCTGGGGGCTGATGCAGTTTCTCCGCCTGGCGGATGAAGTGGGCCTGCCCCGGGTGGTGTCCCTCCAGAACGCCTATAACCTGATGAACCGGGTTTTCGACATCACCCTGGCGGAGGTCTGCTATCGGGAAAAAGTGGGCCTGCTGGCCTATTCCCCCCTGGCCTTCGGCCTGCTGAGCGGCAAGTATCTGGCCGATCCCCAGGCTTCCGGGCGGGTCAATCTGTTCCCCGGTTTTGCCCAGCGTTATAGCAAAACCAACGTAAAGGAAGCCGTGGCCGCCTATCAGGAACTGGCCGCCCGCCACCACCTGAGCCTCACCCAGCTGGCCCTGGCCTTCTGCTACCGGCGTTGGAGCGTCACCAGCACCATTATCGGCGCCACCTCCCTGACCCAGCTGGAAGAAAATCTGGCCGCCTACGCCACCCCGATGACGCCAGCGCTCATGGAGGCCATCGACCAGATCCATCTCCGCTTCCCCAACCCGGCGCCCTGAGCCATTCCCCGGGGCCCCGCCCAAACCCAGGGGCGGCCCGGGCAGGCACACAAACCGGGCAGAGACGGGAAAATGTCATAGAAGGACGGGCGGGGGCTGTTATATTGCCCCCGCCCGTTTTCTTTTCCGGTCCCCTTTTTCTCCGGCCATGAGTTCCCAATTTTCCCTGCTGCGCAGCCGCCGCTTCGCCCCCCTGTTCTTTACCCAGTTTCTCGGGGCTTTCAACGACAACACCTTCAAGAACGCCCTGGTGGTGCTGCTCACCTTCCACGCCGCCAGCTGGACTGACCTCTCCCTGGGGGTGTTGGCCAATCTGGCGGCGGGCCTTTTCATCCTGCCCTTTTTCCTCTTTTCCGCCAGCGCCGGCCAATTGGCCGACAAGTACGACAAAGCCCGGCTGGCCCGGCTGGTGAAGGGGCTGGAAATCGGCATCGCCCTCCTGGCCGGTCTGGGCTTCTGGTGCCACAGCCTGGCCCTGCTGCTGGGGGCCCTGACCCTGCTGGGCCTCCATTCCACCCTCTTCGGCCCGGTGAAATACGCCCTTCTGCCCCAGCATCTTAAGGAAGGGGAATTACTGGGGGGCAACGCCCTGGTGGAAGCGGGCACCTTTATCGCCATTTTGCTGGGCACCCTGGCCGGAGGCCTGCTGGCGGCCCAGGAGCAAGGGCCAGTGTGGATTACCGCAGTGGTGCTGGGTGTGGCCCTGGTGGGTTATGGGGTGAGCCGCTTCATTCCCCCCGCCCCGGCGCCGGACCCGGGCCTGGCCTTCAATGCCAATCCCCTGGGGGAAACCTGGGGCAATCTCCAGGGCGCCCGGGCCAATGGGCCGGTGTTCCTGGCCATTCTGGGTATTTCCTGGTTCTGGCTTTACGGCGCCCTGTTCCTGGCCCAATTTCCCGCCTACGCCAAACTCACCCTGGGGGGGGAGGAAAGCGCCGTCACCCTGCTCCTGGCCCTGTTCACCCTGGGCATTGGCGCCGGTTCCCTGGCCTGCGACCGGCTCTCCCGCCACCGCATCGACGCCCGGCCCGTGCTCCTTGGCGCCCTGGGATTAAGCCTGTTCGGCCTGGATTTCGCCTGGACCTCCGCCGCCCTGGCTCCGACAGCCGCACCCCTGGCCCTGGGCCCCCTCCTGCACCAACCGGGAGTCTGGCGAGTGGTACTGGATCTCCTGGTCCTGGGCTTTTGCGGCGGCCTGTACGGGGTGCCCCTCTACGCCTTGATGCAACAGGGCAGCGCCCCCAGCCACCGGGCCCGGATCGTGGCCGCCAACAATATTCTCAACGCCCTGTTCATGGTGGCGGGGGCCCTGGGCGCCGCCGCCCTCCTCAGCCGGGGCCTTTCCCTCCCCGGTCTGTTCGGCCTGGGGGCGGGGCTCAACGCCCTCATCACCCTGCCCCTGGCCTGGCGGACCTTCCGGCCGGCCCCGCCGAAGGCTTGAGTCCCACCCTGCCAGCCCTACGCCTGGACCGGCAGCAGCGAACGCCGACCCACCAAGGAAACGTCAGCACAAGCTCCACCGCACACATTGCCCCAGTGCCCCATCAAGGGGTTACCTGGTAGCGGTGGGCGACAAGGGGAAAGCCTGAACGTATTCAGGGAATGCCTAGCCTCCCGGGCAACGAAAGCCGGACCTGCGCCCGGCCCGGGCCTCTCCGCCCGCCCTAACCGCCTAGGATTTACCTTCGCCCCCGGGCTTGGCCTCATCCCCTCCAGCGGCGCCCTTATCTCCCTCGCTACTGGCAGCGGGGGCCCCATCGGCGGGAGCGGCCGCCGGGGCCGCATCCGCCACCTTTTTCTTTTTCTTGGCCTTGGGATCTTCCGGGGGCGGGGGCGGGGGCAGCACGGGTTTCACCGTTTCCAGCTTGTTGTCCCGCATGTAGGCATCCATTTCCCGCCAGCCGGCAAAGACTGACGCCTTGGGCAGCCAGTTATAAAGGCTGTAGCAGTCCTCGATGGCCCGACCGGACTGGCGGCAGGCGCCGCCCACCGCCTTGCCTTCCCCATCCTGCTTGGCGGCCTTGGCGGCGGCATCCTCAATGCCCAGCTTGCTTTCCAGCTGATCGCAGCCGGAAAGCCCCAAACTCAGGGCCAGGACGGCCCCCAACGCGACGATTGCTTTCATCTTTGTCCTTTTCTCCCGACGCCCTTCCCGAAAAAGGAGGGGCGCCTGGCCCCTATTCTACCCGGCGACCGGGGGCGGTTTGGCGGTGTCCGGCCAGGGGCATCCGGGGGGCTCCCCTGGGACGCCGCCCCGGAAAAGGGGCCGGATTTCGGGCCGATTTCGGGCCGGAAATCGGCCCCACCGGGGCCTATAACGGCAATCTGGCGCCGCTCTTTACGGCGGGACGGGCCTCGCCGGGAAAAAGGAGTCCCCCGGCGGCCCGGGGCTGTCACGCCCCGCCTCTCCAGAAATGGTTACAACTTTGGCCCTATTTTTAAGCAAAATTGGGGCGCTATAATGGCAAGCTCAACTGTTACATGAGGATCGGCGATGTCCATCCGGCTTCACTCTCTGATTAGCAACCGTCTCTGCCGCGCCCTTCTGGCCTCCGGTCTTCTTTCCCTTTCCCTGGGCGCCAGCGCCGCCGTGGAAATCACCATCGCCCACCAATTGGACGACGCCCGGGCCAGCCGCCTGCAACAGGTGGTGGACCGCTTTAACGCCGAGCAAAAGGACTACCACGTGGTCCTCAAGTTCCATAACGACGGGGAAGCCCCGGGCGACCTCAATCTGGCGGACCGGGACAATCTGTCCCATTTCGTCGGCGGCAAGGTGGAATACAAGCCCCTCTTCCAAGTGTTGAGCGACGCCCGGGTCAAGGTGGATTTGTCCCACATCGCCCCGGCCCTGAAGGGTGGGGTCACGGATAGCCGGGGCCGTCTGGTGGCCCTGCCCGTGGCCTATTCCACCCCGGTGCTGTTCTACAACAAGGCGGCCTTCCGCCGCGCCGGTCTGGATGCGGAAAATCCCCCCAAGACCTGGTGGCAGGTACAGGCGGCGGCGGGCAAGCTGATTAAGGCGGGCTATTCCTGCCCCTACACCACCTCCTGGCCGGCCTGGGTGCACATTGACAATGTGAGCGCCCGGAGCGGGGCGGAACCGGTGGTGCACGGCACGGAAACCACCTTCAACGGCATGGCCCAGATCAAGCACATCGCCCTTCTCTCCAGCTGGTACAAGGCCAAGTATTTCGTCACCTTTGGCCGCACCAACGAAGCGGATGCCCACTTCGCCAAGGGGGAATGCGGCATGCTCACCAGCAGCTCCGACCTCTACGCCAGCCTGCGGGACAAGTCCGATCTGGAAGTGGGGGTAGCGCCCCTGCCCTACTATGACGACATCTACGGCGGCGCCCGTCAGGCCCTGGCCGACGGGGCTTCCCTGTGGGTCGGCCCGGGCCGCAAGCCGGTGGAATACAAGGGGGTGGCCAAGTTCGTCTCCTTCCTCATGGCGCCGGACATGCAGCTGGAAATTTCCAAGGCGGGCGGCTTCCTGCCCCTGACCACCGCCTCCGCCCTGGCCACCCGGGGTAAGCTCCTGGGCGCCGACTTCGCCAACCAGCAAGTGGCCTATTCCCAACTGAGTAGCGTCGCCCCCCGGTCGGCCTATAGCAAGACCAGCGGCAGTCTGACCATGGTGTCCCGCATTGAACCGGTGCGGGTCATCATTGACGAAGAACTGGAAGCGGTGTGGGCCGACAAGAAGCCGGCCAAGGAAGCCCTGGACGACGCGGTGGCCCGGAGTAATGCGGTGCTGCGCAGCAACCGTCCCCTGCAACACGTGGCCACCATCCGCTAAGGCTCTGCCACTCCCCCGGCCCCCGGTCGAAACCCGCCTTCTGGCACGGTTTCCCCGGGGGCTTTGTTTTTGGGGGAAGCCGTGCCGCCGGTCGCTTGGGGGCCCTTGGGACGCTTGTGGTGGGGCGCTAACGGGCCCCTTCCACGCCGGGGATAGCACCCCCTCAGCCTCCGTCTCCCCCTGCACCGGCCCTTCTCACCTCACCTCTATTGCAGGAGTTCCCCATGACCACTGTCCCCTGGCCCTTTCCCCGCCTCATCGCCCATCGGGGCGGGGGCAAGGCGGCTCCGGAAAACACCCTGGCCGCCCTGGCGGTGGGCCACCGGGCCGGCTTTCTGGGGGTGGAGGTGGACGCCATGTTAAGCCGGGACCGTACCCCCTATCTGCTCCACGACCCGGAACTGGAGCGCACCACCAATGGCCGGGGCACCTTGGCGGGCACCGGGGACGGAGACTTGGCCCAGCTGGATGCGGGAGCCTGGTTTTCCCCCGATTTTGCCGGGGAACCCCTGCCCACCCTGGTGGCCGCCCTGGACCGCTGCCGGGCCCTGGGCCTCTGGATCAACGTGGAAATCAAGCCTGCGCCGGGCTGGGAGGGGGAAACCGGTGGGGTGGTCGGGACCACCCTGGCGGCCTGGCAGGAATGCCAGCCGTCGGCGGCCGCTGCCCTGCCCCGGCCCCTCCTCTCCTCCTTTTCCCTTGAGGCCCTGGAGGCGGCCCGCCGGGTAGCCCCGGCCTATCCCCGGGCTTGGCTGGTGGAACAACTGCCGGAGGATTGGGAGGAACGGGCCCGGGCGCTGGGGGTCATGGCCATCCATTGCCAGGCAGCTAGCCTGACGCCGGATCAGGCCCGGGCCATCAAGGCGGCCGGGCTGGGGCTGGCCTGCTATACGGTGAATGACCCAGCCCCGGCCCAAGCCCTGCTGGCCATGGGGGTGGATGGCCTGATCACGGACAATCTGGACCTGGGGCGAGCCCTGGCAGCTTGCTCCCTAGGGGATTAGGCCCCCCGCCCTAGGGCAAGGTGATGGCAGTTGGCGCAACTCGGCGCCCTTAGTTTCCCAGCCCTGGCGCCGCCGCCAGGGCTGCTTCCGCCCGGGCGGCTAGTTCCCGCAGATGGCCTTCGGAACGGCGGAATTCCGCCAATTCTTCTGCCGCCAGGGTGTAGCTCAAAACCCGCTCGATGCCGCTCCGCCCCACCACGCAGGGCACGCTGATCACCACATCCCGGGTCTGGTATTCCCCCTCCAGGAGGGCGCCCACGGGCAGCACGGAATGTTCGTTGGTCTCAATGGCCCGGATAATGCGGAACACGCTGGCGGCAATGCCGTGGTTGGTATTGCCCTTGCGGCGAAAAATCTCGAAGCCCGCCTCCAGCACCTGCTGGTGGATTTGCTCCCGATCCACCGGGGTAATGCCGTTATCCTCGCAGTAGGTGTCCAGATCCAGGCCGCACACATTGCAGATGCTCCAGGGAATAAAGCTGGTGGAGCCGTGTTCCCCCAGCACGTAGCCGAAAATATTTTTCGGGTCGATACCCACGTGGTCGCTGAGGATGCGCAGAAAACGGGCGGAATCAATCACCGTCCCGGCGCTGATAACCCGCTCCCGGGGCCAGCCGCAGTGGCGCACCGCCACCCAGGCCAGCACATCCACCGGATTGGTGACCATAATCAGGATGGCGTTGGGGGAATAGGGCTGGACCTTGGCCAGGATATTGCGCACGATCACCGCATTGGCGCTCACCAGATCGCCCCGGGTCTGGCCCGCCTTGAGCTGGGTGCCGGCGGTGACCACCACAATGTCGCTGCCCGCCGTGTCCGGATAATCCCCCACGGTAAGCAGGGGATTTTTGCTATAGGTAAAGGCGGTGGTGTGGGCGAAATCCCAGATTTCCGCTTCCGCCTTGGCCCGATCCCGGTCCACGGCGACAATTTCGGAAATGTCCGTGAGATTGATGAGATTGCCGACAATTTCGGTGCCCACCGCACCCATGCCGATAATGGAGACTTTCACCGGAAAACCTTTCTGTAAAAGGGGATCCAACCGTCGCGGCGGGCTTGTGACCCCCAGTGCGACCTGATCCCGGGGTGAAAAGGGGAGGAGTTACCGGCCCATTTTACCCGTCCCGGGCAGCGGCGCCAGCCGGGCATTTCTCCCGCCCTCCCCTGAAGAATGGCGTGGATCGGGGCTGACAGACCGGCGCCAAGCTAGAACGCCAATTCACGCCCCTCTCCAAGGCAAAGTCCAGCCCCCCGGAAGTGGTCCCCCGCCCCCTGGCGCTGCCCATTTCACACCCCATTTCCCGCCCCGGAGCGCAGCCATCCGGGCCCGAAATGCTAAAATGCTTCCTTTGCCATAGATCGCGCCCGACCGACCCGGTTCGGGGCCAGGAATGCCACGACGATGAAAAGCGCCGAAATCCGTCAAAAATATCTCCAGTTTTTCGCCTCCAAGGGCCACCAGATCGTGCCCTCCAGCTCCCTGGTCCCCCACGGCGACCCCACCCTGCTGTTCACCAACGCGGGGATGAACCAGTTCAAGGACGTGTTCCTGGGCTTTGATAAGCGCCCCTATTCCCGGGCCACCACCGCCCAGAAGTGCGTGCGGGCCGGGGGCAAGCACAATGACCTGGAAAACGTGGGCTACACCGCCCGCCACCACACCTTCTTCGAAATGCTGGGCAATTTCAGCTTCGGGGATTATTTCAAGCACGACGCCATTCACTACGCCTGGGAGCTGCTCACCCAGGTCTTCAAGCTGCCCCCGGAAAAGCTCTGGGTCACCGTCTATGCGGCGGATGACGAGGCCTACAAAATCTGGAACGAGGAAGTGGGCATTCCGGCGGAACGCATTGTGCGCATTGGCGACAACAAGGGCGCGCCCTACGCCTCCGACAATTTCTGGATGATGGGGGACACGGGCCCCTGCGGTCCCTGCACGGAAATTTTCTACGACCACGGGGAAGAAATCGCCGGGGGGCCTCCCGGGTCTCCCGATGAAGACGGCGACCGCTACATCGAAATCTGGAACAACGTGTTCATGCAGTTCAACCGGGACGAAGCCGGGGTCATGCATCCCCTGCCCAAGCCCAGTGTGGATACGGGCATGGGCCTGGAACGGATTTCCGCCGTGCTCCAAGGCGTGCACAGCAATTACGACATCGACCTGTTCCAGAACCTGATCCGGGCCGCCGCCCGGGAAACCAGCGCCGCGGACATGGAAAGCCCCTCCCTCAAGGTGCTGGCCGACCACATCCGGGCCTGCACCTTCCTGGTCTCCGACGGGGTCATCCCCAGCAACGAAGGCCGGGGCTATGTGCTGCGCCGCATCATCCGCCGGGCCATCCGCCACGGCTACAAGCTGGGTGCCCGCCAAGCCTTCTTCTACCGTCTGGTGCCCGACGTGGTGAAGGAAATGGGGGAAGCCTATCCGGACATTCAGACCGGCCAGGAGCGCATCGCCCAGGTGCTGCGCACGGAAGAAGAACGCTTCTTCGAAACCATTGAACACGGCATGGGCATCCTGGAAGGGGAACTGGCCGCCATGGCCCAGTCCGGCCACACCGTGTTCAACGGGGAAACCGCCTTCAAGCTCCACGACACTTACGGCTTCCCCCTGGATTTGACCGCCGATGTCTGCCGGGAACGGAACGTGACGGTGGACGAGGCCGCCTTTGACGCCGCCATGGCCCGGCAAAAGGAACAGGCCCGGGCGGCGGGCAAATTCAAGATGGCCCTGGCCCTGGAATACAACGGCCCGGAAACCACCTTCCACGGTTACGACACCCTGAACTGCCAAGGCACGGTGTATGCCCTTTACAAGGACGGCACCCCGGTCACCCAGCTCAACGAAGGGGATTTGGGCGTGGTGGTGCTGGATAACACCCCCTTCTACGCCGAATCCGGCGGCCAAGTGGGGGATCAGGGCGTGCTCCAGGGCGCGGCCCTGTTCCAGGTAGAAGACACCCTGAAAATTCAAGCCAAGGTCTTCGGCCACCACGGGGTGGTGAAAACCGGCACCCTGAAGGTGGGGGACAACGTCACCGCCAAGGTGGATACGGAAATCCGGGCCCGCACCCGGCGCAACCACTCCGCCACCCACTTGATGCACAAGGCCCTGCGGGAAGTCCTGGGCAGCCACGTACAGCAAAAGGGTTCCCAGGTGGATGGGGACAAGGCCCGCTTCGACTTCGCCCATAACTCCCCCCTGAGCGCCGAGGAAATCGCCCGGGTGGAAGCCCTGGTGAATGGGCAAATCCTGCAAAACACCGCCACCCAGACCCGGGTCATGAGCATTGAAGAAGCCCAAGAAACCGGGGCCATGATGCTCTTCGGGGAAAAGTACGGCGCCACCGTGCGGGTGCTGGATATCGGCAATTCCCGGGAATTCTGCGGCGGCACCCATGTGGCCCGCACCGGGGACATCGGCCTCTTCAAAATCGTGGCGGAAACCGGCGTGGCCGCCGGGGTGCGCCGGATTGAAGCGGTCACCGGGGACAACGCCCTGGCCCTCATTCAGCAACAGCAGGACGTGCTGGCCCAAGCCGCCGCCGCCTTTAAGGCCCCGGTGGCGGAAGTGCCCGCCAAAATCACCCAGCTCCAGGACCATATGAAGGCCCTGGAAAAGGAACTGGCCAAGCTCAAATCCAAGCTGGCCGCCAGCCAGGGGGACGATCTCCTGGCCCAGGCCACCAAAATCAAGGACGTGGCCGTGCTGGCCACCCTGCTGGAAGGGGCGGACGTGCCCACCCTGCGGGAAACCCTGGATAAGCTCAAGGATAAGCTGGGCTCCGCCATCATCGTCCTGGGCAGCGCCAACGGGGACAAGGTCAGCCTCATCGCCGGCGTCACCGCCGACCTCACCGGCAAGGTGAAAGCCGGAGAACTGGTGAATTTCGTCGCCCAGCAGGTGGGCGGTAAAGGCGGTGGCCGTCCCGACATGGCCCAGGCCGGCGGTACCCAGCCGGAAAATCTGCCCGCCGCCCTGCAAGGGGTGAACGCCTGGGTGGAAGCCAAGCTGTAAGGGGACATCCCCCGCGCCGCAACACCCCGGGGAGCCACTGGCTCCCCGTTTTTTTGCCTTTTTAAGGGCGTCATTTGGGCGCCCGACGGTCCCCTTTTCTCCGCCCAGCAGGCCCTTTCCCAGCCCCGAAAGCTGGGGGAAAACCCTGGTCCGGTGAGGGTAAAGGATCGGTGTATAATCCGCCGGCTATGTTATTGATCAATCTCATTTCTTGCGGAGGCGCCAGCCGTGCGCTTTGACGAGCTGGGCCTGGCGCCCGAAATCCTGAAAGCCGTTGCCGACCTGGGCTATGCCGAGGCCACCCCCATCCAGCAGCAAGCCATTCCCCTGGTCCTCCAGGGCAAGGATCTGAAAGCCTGCGCCCAGACCGGCACGGGCAAGACGGCGGCCTTTACCCTGCCCCTGATCCAGCGCTTGCTGCCCTTCGCCACCCCCAGCCCCTCCCCGGCCAAGCATCCGGTGCGGGCCCTGATGCTGGCTCCCACCCGGGAACTGGCCTTGCAGGTCTATGAGTCGGTGAAGGACTACACCAAATACACCCCCTTCCGCAGCATCTGCCTTTTCGGCGGCGTGGACATCAAGCCCCAGATCGCGGAAATGAAAAAGGGGGTGGAATTTGTGGTGGCCACCCCGGGCCGTCTGCTGGACCACGTGGAGCAAAAGAGCATCCACTTCAACCACGTTCAGGCCCTGGTGCTGGACGAGGCGGACCGGATGCTGGACATGGGCTTTATCCCGGACATCCAGCGCATTCTCAACATGCTCCCCGCCGCCCGGCAGAGCCTGCTCTTTTCCGCCACCTTTTCCACGGAAATCCAGCGTTTGGCCGATTCCATGCTGCACGAGCCCATCCTGGTGGAAGTGGCCCGACGCAACGCGGTCAATGAAACCATCAGCCATCGGGTTTATCCCGTGGCGGAAGAACGGAAAAAGAGCCTGCTCATCAAGCTGCTCCGCTCCGGGGAAATCACCCAGACCCTGGTCTTTGTGCGCACCAAGCAGGGCTGCGGTCGTCTGGCCCGGGAACTGGAACGGGCCGGCATTCCGGCGGACGCCATCCACGGGGACAAATCCCAGAGCGAGCGGATCAAAGCCCTGGACGCCTTCAAGAGCGGCGCCTGCAAGGTACTGGTGGCTACGGACGTGGCCGCCCGGGGGCTGGACATTGAAGACCTGCCCTACGTGATCAACTACGAGCTGCCCCACACCCCGGAAGACTACGTGCACCGCATCGGCCGCACCGGTCGGGCCGGGCGCCAGGGCAACGCCGTCTCCCTGGTGAGCGCCCACGAGGTGGTCTACCTGGTGGATATTGAAAAGCTCATCAAAAAGCAGGTGGAACAGGTCATCCTGGAAGGCTACGGTCCGGAAGCGGACTGGGAATATCCGCCGGGGGAAAAGAAAAAGCACCATGCCCGGGAAGCCCACGCCGCCGCCAAACCGGTGGCCGGTCGGGCCCAGGCCCCGACCCGGGGCGGGGAAAACCGGCGGCGCCATGTGGCCGCCGACGGTTTCGACTTCGACAAGCCCTACGAATCAGCGGCGGCAACCAATACGGAAACACCGGAAAAGAAGCCGGTGCCGGCCGCCAATCCGGGCAATCCCCACCAGCGCAAAAAACCGGTGGTGGCGGCGCTTCTGGGAGGCTTGGGGCGCTAATCCCCCGGCTTAGTCTCCCTGCGCCACTACTGGGCAAAGCCTCTAACCGTCTAGCCTTAGCTTCCCCTAGGGCTCAGCGCAAAAAAGCCACCGTTTCCGGTGGCTTTTTCTTTGCCTGCGACCTGCTCGGGCCAGGCCTGGGGCGCCCGGCAAGGGGAGGGCCCAGGGTCCGAGCCCAAGCCCAGAGCCCCTTCAGGCGCTCACCCCTTGAAGACCGCCGAAAAAGATTTCGCTCTGGCCGGTCCCCAGGGTGATGTAGGGATTCTGCCGCTCCTGGGCCACCCGGGCCTCCACCAGGGCGGCCTGGGCCTGGGGATTGTTCACCAGCTGGGCGTAGCGGTTGGCGTAATCCCCGTAGGTCTGGGCGGAGCGCAGCAGGCTGGCGTCGGAAGACACCTTGGCGAACTGATCCCGCAGATTTTTGTTGTCGTGGAAAAGCTGCTCGATCTTGGCCATGTCCGGGTGATTGTTGGCCACGCTCACATAGCCGTAATTGTCCGGGGTCAGCACGGCCTCGGGAGGCACCCGAATGCCCGCTTCCCGAAAAGCTTCCCGGGAGCTGGCGGTAAAAGTTGCCGTGGCGGCGGCAAAGGATTCCCGGGTGGGGAGTTCCAAGGGCGGCACGGAGGCAGTCCCACCGCTGTTGGACCAGCCGGGGGCCGTGGTCTGGGCGGCGCTCGAGCTATCACTACTCGTACTACTCGTCGCCTTGGTGGCACTGACGCTGGAGGCAGTATAGGTGGGCAGCAGAGCGGCCAGGGAGGCGATATTCATAGGCGGGGCTTTCCAGAGAGAGACCCTCCCCTACAGCACATTCCGGGCCAGCGTGGCCAGGGCTTAGGCCTTGCCTTCCCCCAGGCGCAGCACCACCAGGGAACAGTTGTCCCCCTTGCCCCGGCAGCGCTGCCGGGCCAGATCAATGAGGATGGCCGCCCCTTCCCGGGCGGAGGTCGTGGCCAGGGTATGGCCCAGTTCCTCCTCGGAAAAATAGGCCCACAGGCCGTCGGAGCAGAGCAGGAAACTGTCCCCGGGCTGGACCTCCCCATGGCCCCAATCCACCCGGGGCTCTTCCCGGTCTCCCAGGGAGGTGAGCAACACATTGCGGTTGGGATGGGTGAGGGCCTGGGCCGGGGTGATCTGGCCCTGATCCACCAGATGCTGCACGTAGGAATGGTCCCGGCTGCGGCACAGGAGCTGGTCGCCCCGGAAATGGTAAAGCCGGGAATCACCGCAATAGGCCCAGGTGGCCTGGCGTCCCTGGAGCAGGAGCAATACCACGGTGCTATGGGGGTCCTGCTCGTTGAGCAGGCGCCCGGTGCGGATCAGCAGATGGGATTCCCGGATAATCTCCGCCAGCAGGCTTTCCGGGCTTTCCTCCCGGGGGGCGTAGGCCTGGAGGTCGTTGGTGGCGGTGACAATGACCTGCTCCGCCGCCAGGGCGCCCCCCGTATGCCCCCCCATGCCGTCGGCCAGTACCGCCAGGGCCACCTGGGGCTGGCGGGGATGGGGCACCAGGGCCACCCGGTCCTGCTGTTCCCGTCGATCCCCCTGGTGCTGGGCAACGCAGGCATCCAAAATCAAAGACATAGAAAAAACAACCGCCCGGGCAAGGGAGCCGATGTCCCGCTCCCCGTGGGCGAAGGCCGGGGCGCGGGCAGAAAGTTCCGGCCGGGGCGTTCCCGGTCCGGGTCGTGGGTGGGCGTGTTGCCCCTAGCGCAGCAGTTCCGCTGCCACGCTGTCCGGGGACGGGGCCTGGCCGCTCAGGAGGGGATTGCGCCGGTGAAAAACCCGGCTGGCGGCGATAATGACCTGGTGCACCTCTTCCCGGGTCAGTTCCGGGTAGTTTTCCCGCACCACCCGATAGGCCAGCTGGCCCAGGGACTGGCCGCCCCAGGTGTTTTTCGGATCGAAGAAGGGTTCGATCTGGACATAAACCGCATCAAAAATGCTGCGCAGGGCCGGATTCTGGCGCCGTTCCGGATGTTCTTCGCCCGTGGCCGGGTCGATGAAGGTGTCGCTCACGTCGTACCTCGCTTCTTGAAAAATCCATCCTGTACCGGATGTTGTCCTGATCGGTGCCCTCGGGCACCCCTCCCCGTCAGGCCTGAGGCTGCGGCCTCATTCCCCGTCGGTCTGAAAACGATACAGCAATTCTTCCACGTATTCCTGCTCTTCTTCCGGGACCAGCCCCAGCTCTTCCCCCACCTCCCCCCGCAGGAGGGGCCATTCCGGGTCGTCCAGGCGATGCTCCTGGTGATAGGCGTGCATGGCCAGTTGCAGAATGGCCGCCAGGGAACGGGATTCCCCCGCCACCAGGCGGGGCAGGTCGTGGTGAAAGCGGATGGCGTCCGCAATAAAGTCGGGCAGGCCCCAGTGCCGGGCGATGAAATAGCCCACCACGCAGTGATCCGCCTGAAAGCGCCGATCCTCTTCCCGGTAATCAATCCAGCCCTGATCCCCCTCCAAGCCCATGGCTTCCCCATAGGTGGGAAAACGCTCCAGCAGCAGGGGCACACCGCAATCGTGGAAAATGCCCGCCAGATAGGCCTGATCCGGGAACACGTTGCACACCGCCACCTTGTCCCCCGCAATCAGCATGGCCAGCCGGGCCACATCCTGGGAGCGGCTCCAGAAACGTTCATAGGCCTTGCGCCGCCGGGTCACCCGCTGGCTCCCGGCCAGGGCCACGGCCTGCACCAGGTGGAGGGTCTGACTTAAGCCCACGGCCTGGAGAATTTTATCCAGGGAGGAAAAGGGTTGATGCTGGCGATAGGCGGAGGATTGGACCGCCTTGAAAAGCAGGGCGGTAATGCCCGCATCCTGGGCAATGGTGCGGGCAATGGCCCGCAGATCCGCCTCCGGCCCCTGAATCTGGCGCTGTAACTGTTCCACCACCCGGGGCTGGGGCGGTAGCTTAATGCCCTGGCCCAGCAGCCGGTCCAGCAGAGCCTGGTCCTGTTGCTGTTGGGCTTCCCGGGAAACCGGGGCCTGGGGGGCGGCGGGGGAAGAACGGGTCATGGCGGCAAGGGGCAAAAAAGGGGATTCGGAACTCAGGGGCTTCCCCCCGGGAAGGGCACAGCTCGCTGATGCCATTCTAGCCTGAAAGGCGAGGGCCCACCGTGGCAAAGCACCTTGCCGGACAGCCTGGGAATTGCTAGGGCTGGCGGGGGCCCTGCGCCCGGGCCCAAGCCCCATCGGCAGCCCTTCCCCGGCCCCCCAACATTCCCACACATCTTGTTACGCAACGTTGCACACAAGGGCCCCGGAAACCCCTATAACAGAGCCCATGGATCAGTCAGGGGGCCCGGCCCCCACCGTCAAGGAGACATCATGACCCCCCAAGAACAGCAATTGCTCAGCGCTTTTCTCCAACAAATGGAACAACTGCCCGGCCAGGTGCTGGACACGGAGGCCAACCAGCTCATCCAACGCAGCCTGGCAGCCCGCCCCGACGCTCCCTATCTGCTGGTGCAGAAAGCCATTCTCCAGGAACAGGCCCTGCACGCCGCCCAGGCCCGCATCGCGGCCCTGGAAAACGATGTGCGCCAGCTGCAAGCCAACCAAAGCCCGGCTCCCGCCAGCGGCGGTTTCCTCGGCGCCTCCGCCTGGGGCAATTCGGCGGCCGCCCAGGCCCCCGCCGCCGCCCGCAGTGTGGCGGGCTACAACAACAGCGGCCTGCCCATCAGCAATTACACCCCGGTCAATAATCAGGCCCCGGCCGCGCCGGCCCGGAGTTCCGGCGCCATGGGGGGCTTCCTGGGCACGGCGGCAGCCACCGCCGCCGGGGTGGTGGGCGGCTCCCTCCTCTTCCAGGGGGTGGAAAGCCTGTTCGGCCACCACCAGAGCGGTTTCGGCCAAGGCGGCGGCTGGTTCGGCGGCGATGCCCAGAACAACCCGGAAAATGTGACGGTGAACAACTATTACGGTGACCGCCAGGACAGCCTGACGGACAACGGCAGCGCGGATTTCGGCGATATTGGCGGCGACGCCAGCACCATGGATTTCGGCACGGACGACGACTTTTCCTAAACCCCCTTCCCCCGCCCGGACCTCGGCGATCGGGTCCGGGATGTCCTTTGGCCCGGGTCTTTCCCGGGCCTTTTTCTGCTCCGCCCCCAGGCCGGGGGCGCCCCCGGGCTTGACCCAGATCAAGAGGCCCCGGGCGGATCCGCCTTAGGCTGACGGGAACTTTTTCCCCGGGTCTGCCCATGGTGACCACTGACCTTTCCTATGCCTGGAACGATGCCTATAGCGTGGGTATCCAGGAGGTGGACGAACAGCACAAGGTGCTCCTGCAACTGCTGGATGCCCTGCACCGGGCCATCCGGGCTGGCCAGGGGGCGGAAAGCCTGGGGGTTCTCAATCAGCTGGTGGTGTACACCCGCCACCACTTCACCATGGAAGAAAGCCTGATGCGGGTAACCAATTACCCGGATTTCGGCTCCCACAAGGAGCTGCATCAGAATCTCATGGCCCAAATCCACAAGGTTCAGGACGAACTGGCCGGGGGCCAGCTGGATCTGGATGGGGAAATGCTCCAGTTCGTCAAAATCTGGCTGATCCAGCACATCAACGAAACGGATCGGCGCTTCGGCCAGTTTTTCCACGGCACGGGCCTGGAACCCCAGTGGTCCCCCACCGTGGCGGAAGCCATGGGCAAAAAGAAGTGGTGGTGGCAGTTCTGGTGAGCCAGCGGCCTGGGAGCCGCGCCTTAGGGGACACTAAGGCGCGCACCGCCTGACCACCCCTGGGCACAGGGGAAACAGCAGAGTTTCAAAGCCCCGTTTCAGGGACAACTGGAACCTGAAACAAGGAAGCCGCCAAGTCCAGCGGGGTCCGATGGCACCGCCCGAGCGTAGGAAGACCCGCCAAGCTCCGCCCTTGCCTGGCAAAGCCCTGTCCCTTGCAGCAGCTCCCTTGCCTAACAAGACCAGGTCCCACACCGCGCCTTTGGAATTTTGGGGCCACCTTGAGCCGCGCCGTCCAAGCCTTTTCCCCCTTCAGCCCGCCCCCGGGCCTAACCCCTGGGCCCGTTAAGCCCCCAAGGCGCCCGACGGCAGCCACCCCAGGCCCGCCTCCGTGGCCGCCAGGGGTTTGTATTCGCAGCCGATCCAGCCCTGATACCCCAAGCGTTCCAGGAGGGCAAAAAGGAAGGGATAGGCAATTTCCCCCGTGCCCGGCTCGTGGCGCCCCGGATTGTCGGCAATTTGCAGGTGGCCGATGCGGGGCAGGTGATGCTCCAAAAAGCGGGCCAAATCCCCGGCCATAATCTGGGCGTGGTAGAGGTCGTACTGGAGCCCGCCGCAGCCCGCCTCGGCCAGGGCCGCCAGGCCTTTATCCGGGGTATCCAGCCAGAAGCCGGGCATATCCACCTTGCTATTAATGGGCTCGGTGAGCAGGGTGATCCCCGCCGGGGCCAGGCGGGCATGGGCATAGCGGAAATTTTCCCGAAAGGTAGCGGCCACTTCCGCTTCCGGCACCCCTTCCGGACGCAGTCCGGCCAGACAGTTGAGGCGGCGGCAGCCCAGGCTCCGGGCATAGTCCAGGGCGAGCGCCACCCCCTCCCGAAACTCCCCTTCACGCCCGGGCAAACAGGCAATGCCCCGCTCCCCCCCGTCCCAGTCGCCGGCGGGCAAATTGAACAGCACCTGGGTAAGGCCCTCCCCTTTCAGGCGGGCCGCCAGTTCCGCCGCCGGATAGGCGTAGGGAAACATGAACTCCACCCCCCGGAAACCGGCCCGGGCCGCCCGACCAAAGCGTTCCAGGAAAGGGGCGTCGGCAAAGAGAAAGCTCAGATTGGCGGCAAAACGCAGCATGGGACATCCTGAAAACAAAAGGGGAATCGGGCTGGGGGCCAGGGCCGGTGGGGCCCTTCGGGATTCGGGCCCCGAGCGTGGAGCGGAAACGTTAAGGCGGGGCGGGCCGGGACGGTGCTCCTCGGCCCAGCGCGCTCCCCCCGCCGCCCATTCCTGCCCCAACCCGGTCGGCCCCAGCCGCCCCGCCCGGTCCGCCCAAGCCCCGGGCAAGCGCGAGCCATTGTAGCCCATCCGCCCAGGTATCTTCCCGGGCCAAAACCCGTGCTGCCGGGCAAGCAAGGGGGGCAGGACCGGGGCGCCCCACCCCGCTATAATGGCCCCTCCCACCGGGCCCCCCACGCCCGTTTATGGTCATAACAAAAGGAGACACCCCATCATGGGCCACCGGCTTTCCAAAATCGTTACCCGTACCGGCGACCAGGGCGAAACAGGCCTGGGAGACGGCTCCCGGGTGGGCAAGGACTGTCTGCGCATCGACGCCATCGGGGAAGTGGATGAACTCAATTCCTGCATTGGCCTGATTCTGTCCGAGCCCCTGCCCCATCCGGTGGATGTGGGCATGCGGGATCTCCTGATCCAGGTCCAGCACGATCTTTTCGACCTGGGAGGGGAGCTGTGTATTCCGGGCATGGTGATGATTAAGGAAGACCACATCCTGCGCCTGGAAGACTGGGTGGAAGACATGAACGGCAAGCTGCCCGCTCTGAAGGAATTCATCCTCCCCGGCGGCACCCGTCCCGCCGCCCTGGCCCACCTGGCCCGCACCGTCTGCCGCCGGGCCGAACGGGCGGTAGTACACCTGTCCCGCAGCGAAAACGTGGCCGACGGCCCCCGCCAGTACCTGAACCGGCTTTCCGACCTGCTCTTCGTCCTGGGCCGGGCCCTGAACCAGGCCGCCGGGGGCGGGGACGTGCTCTGGAAACACCAGCGGGTGCCCCGCCCGACGGCCTGATACACTGGCCTTCCCATTTCTCATCGAAAGGTCAGCCCTATGGAACGTCGGGAGATGTTGAAAACCGTGGCCGGTACGGTGGCCGGTGTCCTTGCCGCCCAGGCCATGGCGGCGGAATCCACCGGAAGCCCGGAGGCCCACCATCATCATGAGCACGGCGCCATGGGCCAGCCCTACGCCGCCCTGAGCACCGCCGCCGGCCATTGCCTCCAGGCGGGGGAAACCTGTCTCAGCCACTGTCTGGTACTCCTGGGCCAGGGGGAAAAGGACATGGCCCCCTGCGCCCAGGCGGTGCGGGAAATGCTGGCCGTCTGCGACGCCCTGGCCAAGCTGGCCCTGCAACAATCCGCCTTCACCCCGGCCCAGGCCAAGGTGGCGGCGGAAGTCTGCGACCATTGCCAGAAGGCCTGCCGGGAACATGCAGACCAGCACGCCGAATGCCAGGCCTGCGAAAAAGCCTGCGCCACCTGCGCAAAGGAATGCCGGGCCCTGGCCGCCTAATCCGGCCCCCGGCCCAAGCAGCCCGCCCCTCGGCGGGCTTTTTTCTGCCCGGAACGGCCGCCTTTCCGCCTTTCCGCCTTTCCGCCTTTCCGCCTTTCCGCCTCTCCGCCTCTCCGCCTCTCCGCCTCTCCGCCTCTCCGCCTCTCCGCCTCTCCGCCTCTCCGCCTCTCCGCCTCTCCGCCTCTCCGCCTCTCCGCCTCTCCGCCTCTCCGCCTCTCCGCTTGCCGCTTGCCGCTTGCCGCTTGCCGCTTGCCGCCCGAACGCCCCCAGGGCCCAAACCCGCCCGGCCGCTTTACAGTTCCTTACCCAGGCTTAAGCCTGTCTTAAGCTTGAGCCACTAGACTGGCAGCCAAAATCACTCCGGGTATCCCCATGATCTCTCGCCCCTTTTCCCTCACCGCAGCGGCCGCTTTGCTGTGTGCCGCCTTCGCCCTGCCCCTCCAGGCCGCCCCTGGCGCCCCCGCCAATTTCGTTCCTATCAGCCCGGCCCAGGCCCAGGCCCTGGGGGTGGTCAGCCAGCCCCTGGCGCCCGCCGGACAGGGCCAGATTGCCAGCCTGCCCGCCAAGGTGGTGGTGCCGGTGGAACAGCTCCGGGTGGTGGCCGCCCCCCTGGCCGGCCTGGTCACCCAGGTGGCGGTGGTGGCGGGACAGTCGGTGAAAAAGGGCCAGGTGCTGGCCCGGCTCTCCAGCCCCGGACTCCTGCAAATTCAGCGGGATTATCTCCAGGCCCGGCAGCAGGCGGACCTCATGGGGCGCAATGCCCGGCGGGATGAACAGCTCTATCAGGAAGGCATCATCGCCCAATCCCGTTACCAAGCCACCCGGGCCGGGCAAAAGGAGGCGGAAGTGGCCGCCGCCGCCCTGGGTGAGGAATTGCGCCTGGCGGGGGCCGCCGGGGGCAAACACGGCATTACCCCGGAAGTAGCCATTGTGGCCCCCCTGACCGGGGAGGTGCTGGACGCTCCGGCGGCCATCGGCACCCGGGTGGATATGGCCGCCCCCCTGTTCACCGTGGGCCGCCTCGCGCCCCTGTGGCTGGAAATCCAGGTGCCCGCCGCCCTGGCCGCCCAGGTCCGGGAAGGCCAGCCGGTGCAGGTGGTGCGCAGCCCGGCCCGGGGCCGGATCATTAACGTGGGACGGCAGATCGCCGGCACCAGTCAGACCGTGACCCTGCGGGCCCGGCTGGATCAGGGCACGGACAGTCTGCGCCCGGGCCAGCTGGTGGAAGCCGCCGTGGGGGCCGCCCCCGGCGCCGCGCCCGCCGGACAAACGTCTTTCCTGGTGCCCCAGGGGGCCCTGGTGCGGGAAGGGGGAAAAACCTACCTCTTCGTGGCCGTGGCCAAGGGTTACCAGGCCTGGCCCGTGCGGGTTCTGGGCAACACGGGGAGCAGCGCCCTGGTGGCCGGTCCCCGCCTGAATACGGGACTGCGGGTGGCGGTGAAGGGCTTAAGCTCCCTTAAATCCGCCTGGACCGGCGCTGCGGCCGAGGGGGAATAATGCTCTCCCGTCTGGTCGAATTTTCCCTCACCCAGCGCCTGCTGGTACTGGTGCTCACCGCCCTGATGGTGGTGGCGGGCGTCATGGCCTACCGCAGCCTGCCCATTGACGCCTTTCCCGACGTCTCCACCACCCAGGTCAAAATCATTATGAAGGCCCCGGGGATGACCCCGGAAGAGGTGGAAAACCGCATTGTGGTGCCCATTGAACAGGAAATGCTGGGGATTCCCCACCAGCGCCTGCTGCGCACCACCTCCAAATACGCCATCGCCGACATCACCATCGACTTCGACGACGGCACGGACATTTACTGGGCCCGCCAGCAGGTGGCGGAGCGCCTGGGTAACGCCAGCGGCGCCCTGCCGCCCCAGGCCAGCGGGGGCATGGCTCCCATTACCACCCCCCTGGGGGAAATGTTCATGTTCACCATCGAAGGCCCTTTGAGCCTGGAACAGAAGCGCAGCCTGCTGGACTGGACCATTCGGCCCCAGCTGCGCACCCTACGGGGGGTGGCGGATGTGAATAGCCTCGGGGGCATGGCCCGGGCCTTTGAAGTGGTGCCGGACCCGGCCGCCCTGAACGCCCGGGGCGTCTCCCTGGCGGACCTGAAGGCCGCCGTGGAAGGCAACAACCGGAACGACGGGGCAGGCCGCCTCACGGAAGGGGAAGAAACCCTGCTGGTGCGAGTGGAAGGGGCGGTCCGTTCCCTGGACGACCTGCGCGCCATCGTCATTGCCAACCGGAACGGCGTACCGGTACGGGTGGGGGACGTGGCCCAGGTGCGCCTGGGTTCCCTGACCCGCTACGGGGCGGTGACCAAGGACGGCAAGGGGGAAGCGGTGGAAGGCCTGGTGCTGGGCCTGCGGGGCGCCAATGCCCAACAGGTGGTGGCCGGGGTCAAGGACAAGCTGGCGGAAATCCAGAAAACCCTGCCCAAGGGCGTCACCATTGAGCCTTTCTACGACCGGGGCAATTTGGTGGAACGGGCCGTGGGCACGGTGGCGGAAGCCCTGGGGGAAGCCATTGTGCTGGTCATCCTCCTGCTCCTGGCCTTCCTCGGCAATTTCCGGGCAGCCCTGGTGGTGTCCCTGATTCTGCCCCTGTCCGCCCTGCTCACCTTCATTCTCATGAACTGGTTCGGCCTCTCCGCCAATCTTATGAGTCTGGGGGGCCTGGCCATCGCCATCGGCATGTTGGTGGATGGGGCCGTGGTGATTGTGGAAAACGTGGAATCCCACCTTTCCCAACCCGCCGACCAGAGCCGTCTGCCCCTGCTCCACGTGGTTTATCGGGCGGTCCGGGAAGTGACCCTGCCCGTGGCCTCCGGCATCGCCATTATCATCATCGTCTTTTTCCCCCTGCTCACCCTGGAAGGTCTGGAAGGCAAGCTCTTCATTCCCGTGGCCCTGACCATCGTCTTCGCCCTGGCCGCCTCCCTGGTGCTGGCCCTGACCGTGATCCCGGCCCTGGCTTCCCTGCTCATGCGCCAGGGGGAACACCATGAATCCTGGCTGGTGAAAAAGCTCAATGGGGCCTACGCCCCGCTCCAGGCCTGGTCCTTCAGCCATACCAAGGCCATGGTCCTGGGGGCCCTGGGGCTCCTGGCCCTGGCGGCGGGGGCCTACACCCTGCTGGGCAAGACCTTCCTGCCCACCATGGACGAGGGGGACATGATCATGCAGCTGGAAAAGCTGCCCTCCATCAGCCTGGATAACACCACGGCCATGGACAGCCGCATCCAGAAAGCCATCCTGGCCCGGGTGCCGGAGGTGAAAAAAATCGTCGCCCGGGTAGGGGCGGATGAAATCGGCCTGGACCCCATGGGCCTCAATGAAACGGATACCTTCCTGGTGCTCAAGCCCATGGACCAGTGGCGCAAGCCGGACAAGGATTGGCTCACGGACCAGGTGCGGGCGGTCATGGCCGATTTCCCCGGCATCGCCTACAGCTTCACCCAGCCCATCGACATGCGGGTTTCGGAAATGCTCACCGGGGTACGGGGGGACATCGCCATCAAAATTTTTGGCACGGACCTGGACCGGCTCAACCAGCTGGCGGACCAGACCGTGGCCATCGTCAAAGCCGTTCCCGGGGCGGAAGACACCTTCACCAAGAAAAATGCCGGGGTCCAATACCTGAAGGTGGATCTGGACCGGCTGGCCGTGGGCCGCCTGGGCCTGCCCGTGGAACAGGTCCAGGACGCCCTCAAAACCCTGCTGGAAGGCCTCCCCGCCGGTCAGGTGGTGGAGCCGGGACGGCGCACCCCGGTGCTGCTGCGGGGCGGGGCAGACCTTCAGGCCAGCGTGGACCGCTTTGCCGACCTGCGCCTCACCCTGCCCGACGGGGGCACCGTGCCCCTGGCCCAGGTGGCCCGCCTGGAGCGGGTGGAAGGGCCGGTGAAGGTGGATCGGGAAAACGCCCAGCGTTACGTGGTCATCCAATCCAATGTGCGGGGCCGGGATTTGGTCAGCTTCGTCCAGGATGCCCAGGCCGGGGTGGCTCAGAAAATCAAGCTCCCCGCCGGTTACCACATTGTCTGGGGCGGCCAGTTTGAAAACCAGCAACGGGCCGCCCAGCGCCTCATGCTGGTGGTGCCCGTGGCCCTGGGGCTGATTTTCCTGCTCCTCTTCTCCACCTTCGGCTCCCTGCGGCAGGCCGGGCTGGTCCTGGGCATGATTCCCTTTGCCCTGGTGGGGGGCGTGCTGGCCCTGCTCATTTCCGGCCAATACCTGTCCGTGCCCGCCTCCGTGGGCTTCATCGCCCTCCTGGGTATTGCGGTGCTGAACGGGGTGGTGATGGTCACCTA
Organism: Rhodocyclaceae bacterium; assembly: GCA_041907765.1. Lineage (GTDB taxonomy): Bacteria > Pseudomonadota > Gammaproteobacteria > Burkholderiales > Rhodocyclaceae > Azospira. The sequence goes on from JAYRGQ010000007.1 coordinate 43,735, forward strand.
TTTCAACCAGCTCCAGGCCCAGGGCCTGCCCCTGGATCAGGTGGTGCGGGATGGGGCCCGGCGGCGTCTGCGCCCGGTGCTCATGACCGCTTCCATCACCGCCCTGGGCCTGGTGCCCCTGCTCTTTGCCAGCGGCCCCGGCTCGGAAATCCAGAAACCCCTGGCCATTGTGGTCATCGGCGGTCTGGTGAGTTCCACCCTGCTCACCCTGTTGCTCCTGCCCATTCTTTACCGCCATTTCGAAGCCAAGGCCCGGTCATGACTTCTGCCCCCCGCCCTTGCGCCCCCCGTTTTCCCGGCCCTGCCCGGGCCCTGGGCCCCTTGCCCGGCCTTAGCCTTAGCGGAGTTGTTTATGCATAACCCCTCCCGCCCCGTGGATATCTGCCTCACCCTGGTGCTTCCCCCCACCCTGGAAGACGCCATGGTGGATTTCCTCCTCGCCCACAGCGACGTGGTGGGCCATTTCACCTCCCGGCCGGTGGACGCCCATGGCAATGATCTGGACTACGCCTCCGCCGCCGAACAGGTGCGGGGCCGGGCCCGCCGTATGCGCCTGCAAGCCCTGATGGCCAGCAGCGACGTGCATCAACTGCTGCGGGAATTACAAGACCAGTTCCAAGGGGCGGACCTGTTTTACTGGACCACCCCGGTACTGGAAACGGGCCGCATCTAAGGGGCTCTTCCGCCCCCGGCCCTTCGTTACGAGACTGCCATGCCCCATCCCCTTTTTCCCCATTCCCTCCGCCCCCTGGGCCTGATCCTGGGGCTTTGCTACGCCCTGTCCGGCCCCGCCGGGGCCGCCGAGGGCCTGCCCACGCCCCCCTATCCCAGCGCCGATCTGCCGCCCCTCCAGGCCGCCCTCCAAGCCATTCGCAGCGCCCCCATGGCCAAGGAGGCCGACGCCATGCTGAGCGCCGAGCAGGCCAATCGCAAACGTCTGGAAGCCGGGCCCTACGAATGGACCACCCGGCTCACCACCCAGCAACGCCGGGTCAATCCCAGCGATGAGCGCTTCCGGGAATGGCAGGGCGCCGTGGAACACACCCTGCGCCTGCCCGGCAAAGCCGCCCTGGATGCCAAAATCGGCGCCCAGGGGGAAGCGACGGCCCGCACCGCCCTGGGGGATGCCCTCCATGAAACCTCCCGCAGCCTGCTGCAAACCTGGTTCGACTGGCTGCGGGCTCGGGAAACGGCCCGCCAGTGGGCTGCCCAGGCCGACTCCCTGGAAAAGCAACGGCGCACCACGGCCCGCCGGGTGCAGCTGGGGGATGCCCCCAAGCTGGAACTCATGCAGGCAGACGCCGCCGCCGCCCAAGCCCAGGCCGCCCGGGAACAGGCCCGGCTCCAGGAACAGGTGGCCCGGGCCGCCCTCAGCGCCCGCTTTCCCACCCTGCCCCGGCCCGAACACATCACCCCCAGCGAGCCCCAGCCCCTGGAACCGGGCCCCTGGCAAGAACGCCTGCTGACCCAGAGCCATGAACTGACCCTGGCCCGGGCCCAGACCGAACACGCCCGTCTCCTGGCCTCCCGGGCCGATGCGGACAAGCTGCCCGACCCCACCGTGGGAGTCCAGATCGGCTCGGAACGGGCCGGAGAAGAACGGCTGGCGGCCCTGACCCTGACCATTCCCCTGCCCGGGGGCGCCCGCCGGGCCGCTGCCGACCAGCAGGTCGCCCTGTCCAGTGCCGCCGCCAGTCGGGAAGCCGCCGCCCAGGCCAAGGTAGGCGCGGAAGTGGCCGGTCTCCTGGCCACCACCCGGGCCGCCTACGACAGCTGGCGCCTGGCGGAAGACGCGGCCCGGCGCATGGAAGATTCGGCCCGCCTCATGGGCCGGGCCTACCAGTTGGGGGAAGCGGGCATTGCGGAATTGCTGGTGGCCCAGCGCCAAGCCAATGAAGCCCGGCTGGGAGCCAACCGGGCTCGGCTGGATGCCCTGGAAGCCCGCTACCGGGTTTATGTGGATGCCCATCTACTCTGGGACGCGGACGAGGATTAAACTCCCGTCTTGCTCCGGGGGAGGCCGGAGCAAGATGCCAAAAATCTCACCCGGCCGGTATATGCTGTAATGCTAAACTTGGCCGCCGATGTCCAGATTGATTGCTCAGGGGCCTCCTATGCCACAAACCTCCATCCGACAGCGCCTGTTTCTGCTCACCGCCATTCCCCTCCTCGCCCTCCTCCTGGGGGCGACGGTGCTACTCCATGACGCCTACCGGGGCCTTTCCGGGGCCCAGCGCACCGCCGAACTGCTGCGTTACTCAGTGGCCGCCGGCAACCTGATCCACAGCCTGCAAAGTGAGCGGGGCGCCAGCGCCGGCTTTCTCCAATCCCAGGGCAGCAAGTTTGCCGATGCCCTGCCCGGTCTGCGCCAGGACACGGACGCCCGGCTGGCGGCCTACCGGGAACGGCTGGCGAATCTGGCCCTAAGCGACCTGCCCGCCCTGGAAGCCGTGGCGGCCAAGGTGGACCAGCAGTTGGCGGAACTTGCCACCATCCGCCAGCGGATCAGCGCCCAGCAAATTACCCCCGCCGAATCTACCCCCTATTACAGCCAGACCGTAGCAGCCTTAATCGGCGCCATGGGCCGGGTGGCGGACTACAACACGGACGCCGCCATCAGCACCCGGATCACCGCCTATATCGCCTTTGTCCGGGGCAAGGAAAACGCTGGCCAGGAGCGGGCCCTAACCACCCAGATCCTGGTGGCGGACCGAGCCCCCCTGGCCCAGTACCGCCAGCTCCTGGAAAGAATCCACAAGCAGGACGCCTATTTCAGCCTCTTTTCCGGCTACGCGGAGGACACAGAAAAGGCCGCCTTCGACGCGGTCATGGCCGCCGCACCGGCCTAGGAGGTGGGTCGCATACGGGAACTGATCGGGGCAAAGGTTCCGGAGGGGGGCTTTGGGGTGGATCCGGCCCAGTGGTTTAAAACCATCACCGCCAAAATCCAGGGCCTGCATCAGGTGGAAGAAACCCTGGCCGCCCACATTGACCGGGAGGCGAACGCCCTCATCGCCAGCCACCGCCACACCCTGATTCTCACCAGCAGTGGCGCCGCCCTGGCCCTGGGCCTGACGGTACTCCTGGCCTGGATCATGGGGCGCAGCATCAGCGGCCCCATGGAGGCGGCGGTAGGGGAGGCGGAATACGCCGTGACCCACAACGATTTCACCCGCCAACTCGCCACCGACGGGGCCACGGAGGTGGTCCGGGTGGCCCAGGCCTTCAACAGCCTGTTCCAGAAATTCCGCCAGACCCTCCAGGAAACCGCCGCTTCCAGCGCCCAGATTGCCGCCGCCGCCGACGATCTGGTGCGCTCCTCCGCGGAAGTGGACCAGACCGCCTCCCATGCCGCCGATTCCACCTCCACCGTGGCCGCCGCCGTGGAGCAGGTTTCCGTCAGCGTCAGCGAAACCGCCTCCAGCGCCCATGCGGCCAGCGACCTGGTGAGCCGCTCCGGGCATGAGACGGAGGCCGCCTTAGGGGTCATGAGCCGGGCGGTCCAAAACATCGACCGCATCGCCCTGCTCATCGGCCAATCCGGCCAGCAGGTCACGGTGCTGGAGCAAAACTCGGACAAAATCGGCGGCATTATCCAGGTGATTCGGGATATTGCGGATCAGACCAATCTCCTCGCCCTAAACGCCGCCATTGAGGCGGCCCGGGCCGGGGAAGCGGGCCGAGGCTTTGCCGTGGTGGCCGACGAGGTGCGCAAGCTGGCGGAGCGCACTGCCCAATCCACGGGGGAAATTACCAGCCTGGTGGATACCATCCGGACCCAGATCGGCAATACGGTGACCTCCATGCAGGGGGCCCAGGAGGCAGTGGAAAATAACAAGGCCCTAGTGGGGGAATCCCAGCAAGCCCTGCGGGGGATGGGGGACAATTCCAACCAGGTGGTGAACCATGTGCACAGCATTGCCGACGCCATCCAGGAACAGGACCAGGCCTTGCAGCAGGTGGCCACCAATGTGGAACAAATCGCCCAACTCACGGAAAAAAGCCGGGAAGTAGCGGACAACAACAGCCGCACGGCGGACCAGCTCAACGCCTTAGCCGCCCGGCTGAAGGAAATCGTGGCCCGTTTCAAGGTTTAGCCGGGGCCTCTCTCGCCCCACAGCCCCGCCGCCCAAGACGCAAAAAAAGCCGCCCTCGGGCGGCTTTTTTATAGGGCCGGAACCGGCGTTCCGGCCCTTCCGGTAAGCTCAGCGGCTTACCAGAGTTTCATGGCCTTGGCCTGTTCCGTCAGCTCATCCCGGAACTTGGGATGGGCGATGGCAATCAGGTCCCGCACCCGCTGGTGCACCGGCTTGCCCCGCAGCTGGGCCACGCCGTATTCGGTCACCACGTAATTGATGTCGTTCTTGGTGGTGCTCACGTGGGTTCCCGCCGTCAAGGTGGGCACAATGCGGGAAATGGTGTCCCCCTTGGCGGTGGACGGCAGAACGATGAAGGACTTGCCCCCCTTGGAACGGTTCGCCGCCCGGACAAAGTCCAGCTGGCCGCCGGTACCCGAGTGGGGCTTGGCCCCCAGGCTTTCCGAACCGCACTGGCCGAGGAAGTCGATTTGCATGGTGGCATTGATGGACACCAGCTTGTCGTTCTGGGCGGCCACAAAGGGATCGTTGGTGGTATCCACCGGGTGCATGGCCACTTCCGGATTGTGGTCCATGAATTCGTAGAGCTTGTTGGACCCCAGGGCGAAGGTGGCCAGCATCTTGCCCGGCATGAAGGTCTTTTTCCGGTTGGTCACGTTGCCGTTTTCCACCAGGGCCATGATGCCGTCCCCGATCATTTCCGTGTGGATGCCCAGATCATGCTTGTTCTTGAGCTGGACCACCACCGCGTCCGGAATGCCACCGTAGCCGATTTGCAGGGTGGAACCGTCTTCGATCAGGTCCGCCACATACTTGGCGATGGCTTCCTGGAGCGGGCCGATTTCCGGCAGCCCCACGGCGATCACCGGGTCCTGGCTTTCCACCAGGGCCGCCACTTCGGAAATGTGCACATGGCAGTTGCCGTAGGCAAAAGGCACGTTGGGATTCACTTCCAGCACCACGGCCCGGGCCTTCTTCACGGCGGCCATGGTGTAGTCCGGCGCCAGGGAGAGGGAGAAGTAGCCGTGCTTATCCATGGGGGAAGCCATGGAAAACACCACGTCGGACGGGTAGTAGTCCCGTTCGATGAGGGAGGGAATTTCGGAAAAATGGTTGGGCACAAAATCTACCCAGCCCCCCTGGGCCCCGGGACGGGTCGGGGAGCCGAGGAAAAAGGCCACGTGGCGCACGTGTTCCGCCGTTTCCGGGTCCATGTAGCCGAACTTGCGCAGGGTCAGAATCTGGCTGACCCGCACGTCGTGGAAGCGGCGCCGCTCTTCGGAAAGGGCGGTGAGCAGTTGGGGCGGTTCGCCGGCCCCGGTGGGAACGATAATGGTGTCGCCGTCCTTGACCAGTTTCAGAGCGTCAAGGGCATTGACCCGCTTTTGTTGATAAAGAGCCTGCACGTCCAAGGTTTCCTCCTAGGTTTTATGGGTGTTAAAACTTTTTTCGTTGGACCGATGCCCGAGAGCATCTGCTTTTTATTATAGTCCCCGACGCCTTTCCCGAACCTTACCCTGTCCGGGAAAGCCGCGCCCCGCTTCGTTTCCCAGAGCGGAGGCGGGGTTTGATCGCCACTTTGCGCGATAAAAGTCCCGGGCCCCGGAGAAGACCGGAGGCCGGGAGGGAAAGCCCCTCAAGCGGCCTTCCCGGGCCGGTGGAGGAAGGCCTCCATGGCCGTGGCATTGATGGGGCGGGTATAGAAATGGCCCTGAATTTCGGCGCAGGCCCGGCCTTTGAAAAAGCCCGCCTGATCCGCCGTTTCCACCCCCTCCGCCACCACCTTGAGTTGCAGGGCACCGGCCAGGGAAATGAGGGCATCCACAATGCGGCTGTCCGCCTGATCCCGGCCCAGGCGGGCCACCAGGGAGCGGTCGATTTTCACCGTATCCACGGGGAGCTTCTGCAACAGATTGAGGTTGGAATAGCCGCTACCGAAATCGTCCAGGGTAATGCCCACCCCCAGGGCCTTCAGGGCGGCCAGGAGTTCCAGATTGCTGTCGCTGTTCTGCATCAGCACGGCTTCGGGGAATTCAAAGACAAACCAGCGCCCTTCCAGCCCTTCCTGTTGCAGCAGCCGGGCGAAATCGTCCACGAAATGGGGCAGGCGCAGCTGATTCTGGCTCAGATTCACCGCCAGGCGCAGCAGGGTCAGGCCCTCATTGCGCCAGGCCGCTAGCTGACGCACGGCGGTGCCCAGAATCCAGTGGGTAAGGGGCTGGATCAGGCCCGTGTCCTCCGCCAGGGGCAGAAAATCCCCGGGCAACAGCAGGCCCAGGCGGGGATGGTGCCAGCGGATGAGGGATTCAATGCCGTGCACCTGGTCGGTCACGTTGTCCAGCTGGGGCAGGTAGAAAAGCTCAAATTCGCCCCGCTCCAGACCGTGGCGCATATCCACTTCCAGTTGCAGGCGGTCTTCCGTGCCCGTTTCCAGATCGGCGGAAAAATACTGGTAATTGTCCCGGCCCATCTGCTTGGCCCGGTACATGGCCAGATCCGCATTGACTACCAGGCTTTCCCCATCCACCCCGTCCTGGGGATAGCAGGCGATGCCGATGCTGGCGCTCACGGCAATTTCCTGGCCCTCACAGAGCACGGGCCGGGCCAGGGCGGCGAGAATTTTGGAAGCCACGGCGCCGGCCTGCTGGGGCCGGCTCAAACCGGACAGGAGAATGACGAATTCGTCCCCGCCCCGGCGGCTCACCGTGTCGTCCTCCCGCACACATTCCTTGAGCCGGGCGGCAATGGTTTGCAAGAGCTGATCCCCGGCCCGGTGGCCCAGGGAGTCGTTCACCCGCTTGAAGCGATCCAGGTCCAGGAACAGCAGGGCCACGTTCTGGCTGGTGCGCCGGGCATGGACCAGGGCCTGCTGGAAGCGGTCGGCAAACAGCACCCGGTTGGGCAGGTCGGTGAGCACGTCGTAGTGGGCCAGGTAATTGATCCGGGCCTCCGCCTCCTTGCGCTCGGAAATGTCCGACCACATGGCGATGTAGTTGATGACCTTGCCGTCGTCGTCACTAACCCGGTCGATGGACAGCCATTCCGGGTAAAGCTCCCCGTTTTTGCGCCGGTTCCAGATTTCCCCGCGCCAATGGCCGTCCGCATTGAGGGCGGACCACATTTCCCGGTAAAAATCCGCCGACTGGTTGCCGGAGCGGAGCAGGCGGGGATTGGCCCCCAGCACCTCATCCCGGCTATAGCCCGTAATGCGGGTAAAGGCCGGATTGGCATCCACAATACGGTTTTCCCCGTCGGTGATGAGAATGGCCTCGCTGGCGTTGCGGAAGACGGAGGCCGCCAGGCGGTGCTCCAGCCGCACCCGGGCCTGCACCGCCACGGCCTGCAACACGTCCAGCACGGCCCGGGCCTGGATGGGCTTGAGCACATAGCGATCCACCCCGGCTTCGATGGCTTGCAGCAGCCGCTCGCTGTCGCCGAAGGAGGTGGCGATAATCACCGGCACATGGGGGTCCAGGGCTTTCACTTCCCGGGTCAGGGAGAGGCCGTCCCGGCCCGGCATTTGCAGATCGGTGAGGACCACGTCGGGCCGGTGCTGGCGGAACAGCTCCCAGGCCTCATCCCCATCCCCGGCCTGCCACAGCTGGGCCACCCGGGGCGCTACAATGGCGGCGATGGCATAGCGGGTCACAGGCTCGTCTTCCACCAGCAGCACCCGCAGCCCCCCCAGCAAATTTTCCGGGGTCGGCGCCACGGCACCGGTCTCGCCGGGAACGGCGGTTTCCGGCGCAGAGGACAAACCCGGCAAAGAGGGGGAAACGGGCCAGTGGCTCATGGACAATGGGGGCGAGAAAGCACAACACCGAAACCGGTATCGAGCCCGCGCCCGACGCCATGCCGGTGGAAAGTCGCCCATTCTAACGCCTCTTCCGGGCAAACATCAGCATAAAAATACACCATGCGCATTCTCTTGATCGAAGACGATCCCCTTCTGGGGGACGGCATCCAGGTGGGCCTAGGCCTCACCGGTTTTGCCGTGGACTGGGTGCGGGATGGGGAAACGGCCTGGACCCGCCTGGAGACGGAGACTTTCGATGCCCTGGTGCTGGACTGGAACCTGCCCCGCCTTTCGGGCCTGGACCTGCTTAGCCGCTGCCGCCAGCGGGGCCAAAATGTGCCCATTCTGGTTCTCACCGCCCGGGACACGGTGCCGGATAAACTCCGGGCCCTGGACGGGGGCGCCGACGATTACGTGGTCAAACCCTTCGACCTGGACGAGCTGGCGGCCCGCCTGCGCAGCCTGATCCGGCGCAGCCACGGGCGCACCAGCCCGCGCCTGGGTCACGGTCCCATCGAACTGGACCCGGCGGCCCGGCGGGCCTATCTGGCCGGCCAGGAGGTGGAGCTTTCCCCCCGGGAATTCGCCCTGTTGGAAACCCTGCTGGAAAACGCTGGCCGGGTTCTGACCCGGGCCCAGCTGGAGGCCGCCGCCTACGGGGGCGACGGGGCCGTGGAAAGCAATGCGGTGGAGGTGTACATCCACCATCTACGCCGCAAATTCGGCAATGACCTGATCCGCACCGTGCGGGGCGTGGGCTATTTGGTGGACCGTCCCGTCCGGGCCGGAGAAAGCCCCGCCCCATGACCCGTCCCCAGCCCACCGCCGCCCCGGCCCCCGCCACGCCTAACGGGCCCTTGCCCGACGCCGCCCCACCCCAAGTCCCGTTCAACGAATACCGCTATTCCCTGCGCCGCCGCCTGCTGGGGGTGCTCATTTCCACCCTGGCCCTGCTCTGGCTGGCCACCCTGGGGGCGGCCTTCCTGCGGGCCCACGCGGTGGCGGACGATATTTTCGACGCCCACCTGGAGCAGACCGCCCACATGCTCCTGGCGGCCCCCTTTGTGGGGGCCGCCGTGCTACCCCCGGTGCCCGCCTCCCACCTGCCCCCGGCCAACGACGCCATCCTCTTTCAGGTCTGGGAAACCCGGCCCGGCCAGCCGGCCCACCTGCTCTTCCACGCGGCGGGGGCCAACGACGGCCCCCTGACCCGCCTGGACGGCTTTTCCGAAACCCAGTGGCGGGGCGACCGCTGGCGCTTTTACAGCGAACGCAGCCCGGATGGCCGGCGCCAGGTCCAGGTGGCCCAGAGCCACGACATCCGCTTTGCCCTGGCCCAGGACGCGGCCATCCGCCTGCTCCTGCCCCTGCTCGCCGGGCTCCCCCTGTTGGCCCTGGCCGCCTGGATTGCGGTGAGCCGCTCCCTGGCGCCCCTGGGCCGCATCGCTGCCCATTTGGAACAGCGCCGCCCGGAAGCTACGGAGCCCGTAGCCCGGGACGCCCTGCCCGACGAGGTGGCGCCCCTGGTCACGGCCCTGGACCGGCTCTTCGCCCGCATTGGCCGGGTGCTGGAAAACGAGCGCCAATTCACCGCCAACGCCGCCCACGAGCTGCGCACCCCCCTGGCCTCCCTGAAAACCCAGGCTCAGGTGGCCCTGCGCGCCCCCAAGGAGGAAACCCGGGAGCGGGCCCTGCATCAAGTGCTGGAAGGGGCGGACCGGTTGGGGCGCCTAGTGGATCAGCTCCTCACCCTGGCCCGCCTGGACCCCACCCTGCGGGAATGCCCGGGTCGGCCGGTGGATTTACTCCCCATCGCCCGGGAAGTGCTGGCCCAGCAGGCCCCCGCCGCCCTGGAACGGGGCGTGAACCTGGCCCTGGAGGCGCCGCCGGAGGGTACGCTTCCCACCCTGGGCAATCCGGATCTGCTGGCCATTCTGCTGCGCAATCTGGTGGATAACGGGGTGCGCTATAGCGCACCCGCCGCCCCGGGCCAGGAAGGCCAGGTCCGGGTCCGTCTGGAGCGGACTCCGGGGGGGCCGGTGCTCCGGGTCACGGACAGCGGCCCGGGCATTCCGGCGGATCAGCGGGAAGCGGCCCTGGGCCGCTTCACCCGACTGGCCCCAGAACGGGCGGAGGGCAGCGGTCTGGGCCTCTCCATCGTGGCCCGCATCGCCGCCCTGCACGGCGCCTCCCTGAGCCTGGCGGAGGGGCCAGAGGGCCGGGGGCTGGCGGTCACCGTGGTTTTTCCTCCCCGGGAACCGGGCGGGTCCCTTTAGGGCGTCTTTTGACCGCCTCCGGCGGTGGGGCGAAGGGCTCCGCCCGGTGGCGAGTCGGCCCGAGACCAGATACCGGCTCCAGGCCAAGAAAAAAGGGCGCCCCAGCGCCCTTTTTTTCGGGGGAGAAAGCAGGGGAAAAATCCGCCCCCTTATGCCTTTACCCTCCGATTTCCCAACCGCCGCCCTCAGGCCAGCAGCCCCACCACCGCCCCCAGCCAGCCCAGGAAGGCCACCAGCAGGTGCTTGTCCCGCAGCAATTCCGCTGCCGGGTCGCCGCCCCCGCCCCGGCGATGGAGCAAGAACAGGTAGCGGAAAATGCCATAGACCACGAAGGGCACGGTGTAGATCAGGTAACGGCTGCCGTGCAAGGCCACGGTTTCCGGGGCCACGGTGTACAGGCTGTAGCTGACGATGGCGGCTCCGGCGCTGATGGTGATGAACTGGTCCAGCATGGCCGGATCGTAGTCGTTGAGCACCTTGCGATGGCTGCCCGCCTTGCCCGCCAGGGCGTCCAGTTCCGCCCGCCGTTTGGCAAAGCCGAGGAAGAGGGTCAGCATCAGGCCGCAGAGCAGGAGCCAGGCGGAGGGAGCGATGCCCACCCCCAGGGTGCCAGCCAGAATGCGCAGCATGAACCCGGCGGCGATGATGAACACGTCCAGCACCGCCACATGCTTCAGGCCCAGGGAATAGGCCCCGTTGATGAGCAAATAAATGGCCACCACGGCGAACACGCCCCAGGACACCTGGCTGGCCAGAACCAGCCCGGCCACCAGGCAGAGGGCGCCCAGCCCCACCGCTTGGGGCACCCGCACCGCCCCGGAGGCGATAGGCCGATGGCGCTTGGTGGGATGCTGGCGATCCCGCTCCCGGTCCGCCAGATCGTTGAAGACGTAGATGCAGGAGGCGGCCAGGGAAAAGGCCACCGCCGCCAGCACCACCTGGACCACCAGGGCGGGTTGTTCCCAGCCCCGGCTAAAAATCAGGCCGACAAAGACAAAACCGTTCTTCACCCACTGATGGGGACGCAACAGACGCAAATAGGGGGATAAACCGCTCATGGGCGGGCACTTTCCTCGGAAAAATAACGCTCACAGAATTCGCAACGGCCCTGGGGCAGCCAGGGGGGAAAGCGGTAAAACCGTTCCCGGATACGGTTTAGCACCCGCTGCCGATAGGTGTCGTAATCGAAACCGTGGCCCAGCACCAGATAAAAAGTCACCCCGTCCTGCTGGAAGGCCAGGGTTTCCACCCGGCGGAAATAGGGATCAAAAGCCTCCCGTTCCGGCTCGGTTTTTTGCAGGACCAGGATATTACGCCCATCCAGGGCGCGAAAATCCGTAATCAGGTCGTCCTGGCGGGCATGGGAAGCCCCTTCGCCCAAAATGGGGAAATAGCGCCGGGCGTGGAAGCCCAGCACCGCCCCATCCGAATAGCCGTCGCTGGCCAGCACATAATCATCCCCATAGGGAGCCAGGCGCTGCACCAGGGCATCCGTATGGAAGGTCAGCACAATGCCGTCGTACAGATGGCTGTTGCGCCAGGTGGATAGGGGCAGCTGGGCGATGGTCAGGATCAGGGCCAGATGGAGCAGGGCAAAGCCCCCCAGCCAGCCGGACAAACGCCGCAGGCGCTGGGGTGGCAGGGCCAGGGCGGCCACCACCACCAGCAGGGGCACAAAGGAGAGGAGCCAGTGGAGCCCCACTTCCTTAACGAAGGAAAGCAGGCCGAAAAGGGCCAGGGGCACCAGGGCCAGCCAGGCCGCGCCCCGGGCCACCGGGGAAGCGGCCAGGGTAGCCCGGAGATCGGCCCGGTAACGCCAGCCATAAACCAGTAGAAAGGGGGTCATCAGGTAGGCCAGGGTGGCCCCATAGACTACCGGGGTCACCAGGGACCAGCCGTTGCCGCTACCGTCGTGGCGGTTGAGGAAATTAAAAAGAATGTTGTCCCAGCAATGCCCCCAGTTCCACCACAGATTGAAGAGGGGGCCGGGCAAGGCGCAGAGCACCAGGAGGGCCAGGCCGATCCAGGGCCATTTGCCCTCCCCCCGCCGCCCCAGGAGGGTGTGGGCCAATAGGCCCAGGCCCAGGAGCACAGCGAAATATTTGGAGAGAAACGCCAGGCCCAGCCAGAACCCGGCCAGGGCGTAGCGGGCCAGGAGACGGCGGCGGCTGATGCCCTCATGGAGGGTGTCCAGATAGGCCAGGGCCGCCAGGAGGGAAAAGAGAATGAGGGGCGTGTCCGTGGTAATGAACACATTCCACACCGAGGTGGGCAAGAGCAGCACCAGCAGGGCCACCAGCCAGGACCGTTCCTTGGCGAATTCCACCGGGGCGCGGCGCACCATGGTGCCCGCAATGGCGGCCATGGCGGGGGAGAGCAGTAGGGCGGGCAGCCTGGCCAGCCAGGGGGACCAGGAAATTTTCAGCAGGGGAATTAGCCACCATCCCACCATGGGGGGATGGTCGTAATAGCCCCAGTCCGGATGGCTGGCCCAGATGGCGAAATAGGCCTCATCCCCGGTAATGGGCATGACCGCCGCCAGCCAGCAGCGAAAGAGCAACAGCAGCCCCCCCACCAGGAGCACCAGCCGGGGCAGGGGCAGGCCAAAGGTGTCCAGTACGGGGGGGGGCGGCGGGGGCGTTTCTTCCCCGTCCCGGCGCCGTTCCCCCCGTTCCCGGGGATCCTCCCCCGGGCCGCTACGCCCGTTCCCCGGGCTGGCCCCCCGTTCCAGGGAGGACATGCCCCGGCCCCGCACCGGGGCCTCCGCCGAGGGCGCCTGACCCGGGTCCGGTTCCCCCTCCGCCGCCCCTGCCGGGGCGGCGCGGCGAAAATGTTTGGCGAACCAGCCCATGTCAGCCGGCGGCCTTCACCACCCGCCGGGCGCGCACCGCCTCGGCCAGCAGATCCAGAACCCGCACCGAATCATCCCAGCCCAGGCAGGGGTCCGTAATGCTTTTACCGTAGGCCAGGGGCTTGCCCGGCACCAGGTCCTGGCGGCCTTCCTGGAGATTGGATTCCACCATCACCCCGATCAAACGCTCTTCCCCGCCCCCTACCTGGGCGGCGATGGCCTCCGCCACCTCCACCTGGCGCTGGTACTGCTTGAAGCAGTTGGCGTGGGAACAATCCACCATGACCCGGGGCGCCAGCCCGGCCCCCGCCATATCCCGGCAGGCCTGTTCCACGCTGGCGGCGTCGTAATTGGGTTCCTTGCCGCCCCGCAGGATGACGTGGCAATCCTCGTTGCCCGTGGTGGAAACAATGGCGGAATGGCCCGCCTTGGTCACGGAAAGGAAGTTGTGGGGCGCGCTGGCGGCCCGGATGGCATCCACGGCAATTTTCACATTGCCGTCCGTGCCGTTCTTAAAGCCCACGGGGCAGGACAGGCCGGAGGCCAGTTCCCGGTGCACCTGGGATTCGGTGGTGCGGGCGCCGATGGCACCCCAGGCCACCAGCCCGGCGGTGTATTGGGGGGAAATGGTGTCGAGAAACTCGGTGGCGCAGGGCATGCCCAGTTCGTTGATGTCCAGGAGCAGCTTGCGGGCCAGACGCAGGCCCTCGTTAATGTGGAAAGAGCCGTCCAGCCGGGGATCGTTAATCAGGCCCTTCCAGCCCACCGTGGTGCGGGGTTTTTCAAAATAGACCCGCATCACCACCAGCAGATCGTCCTTGAGCCGTTCCGCCTCTTTGGTCAGGAGCCGGGCGTATTCCATGGCCGCGTCGTAATCGTGGATGGAACAGGGGCCGATGATGGCTACCAGCCGGTCATCCGCCCCGTGGAGCACCCGGTGCAGGGCCTGGCGGGCCTGACTGGTGGTGGTGGCGGCCTTCAGGGTGACCGGATATTCCCGAAAAATATGGGTGGGGGGCACCAGCTCCCGGATCTCCCGGATGCGCAGGTCTTCAGTGGCAGGTTTGGTAAGGGGATTCATGGGGGGACTCCCCGCCGGAACGGCGGTAACGGGGGCGGCCAGGGAAAAGCAGCCGGAAACCCCCGGCCCGCCTGAAATTCCGCCCTTGAAAGGCCTAGATTCTACCCAAAGCGGCCCGTCCCGGATATGTAGGTGGTCATTCCCTTCCCCCAGGGAGACTCCAGGGCTTCTTTTCCGTCCGTCCGCACCGGGTTTTGCTTCCCCCAGAGGCTTGCGCCCTCCCGCCTCCGCCCCCCGGCCCCTTGCGGCGCTCCCCACTCCCGTCCCCGCCGCCGTTTTCCCGACCGTTGCCCCGACCTTTTTCGGCTGATTTTCTGCGGGCAGATCAGCGGGGTGTCCTCCAAAACGGGGGTGCCAGTGCCCGACAGGCCCCTTATCCGGCGCGGGTCGCCCCGTTTTTACTTGCCATGAGCATAACCATTCCCCGCCGAGCCCCGCCCTGTCTTAATCTACAAAAATCCATGCAATCAATGACCTAAGCCGCTTGCGGGAGGACTATACTTTCGTCCTAGTTTGCCCCGCCCCCCGGGCTTTTTTCCTTCCTTCCCCACCCCTTCTTTCGCCCATGTCTTCCGCCGCCTTCCGCCGTTCCCCACCGCCGCCCGCCCGGGACGAAGGGACGCCGGACCCGGCTCTACCGGCGGCGGTGTTCAAGGGACGGGGTGCCATCGGCAACCCGGACAGCCGCCATGTGGCCTGGACCCGGGTGCGGGAAGACGACGGCTGGCAGGCCCCGGCCCCCCAGGTCCCGGGAAAGCCCCGGTCCCCCCAGTCGCCCCTCCGCCACCCAGCGGCGGCCCCCCGCTCTGTCCCCCGCCCCATGCCCAAGGGGCCGGAAGCCCCGGAATTCAGGGAGGCCACCGAGCTAACGGAGGCCACGGACGGCCCCAGCGCTCCCCTCACCCGGCTGGTGGAAGACCATAGTCGCAGCATCCTCAGCCACAACGATTCCCCCGATCTGCCCTTCGACCAGTCCCTCAACCCCTACCGGGGCTGCGAGCACGGCTGCATCTACTGCTACGCCCGGCCCAGCCACGCCTGGCTGGGGCTTTCCCCCGGTCTGGATTTCGAGACCGTCATCAGCCACAAGCCGGAGGCCGCCGCCCTGCTCACCGAGGCCCTGGCCAAGCCGGGCTACCGCTGCCGCCCCCTGGCCCTGGGCACCAATACGGACGCCTACCAGCCCGTGGAACGGCGCCTGGGCCTCACCCGGCGGGTACTGGAAGTGCTCCGGGAAAGCCGCCATCCGGTAACCCTGATTACCAAGTCGGCCCTGGTGGAACGGGATCTGGATTTACTCACTGATTTGGCCCAGGACGGTCTGATCCAGGTGATGATTTCCATCACCAGCCTGGACCCGGCCCTGGCCCGCCAGCTGGAACCCCGGGCCGCCGCTCCGGCCCGGCGCCTGGAAACCGTGTCTCGCCTGAGCGAGGCGGGCATTCCCGTGGGAGTCATGGTGGCCCCGGTCATCCCCGGGCTCACGGACCGGGACATGGAGTCCATCCTGGGCGCCGCCCGCCAGGCCGGCGCCCAGGATGCGGTCTATACGGTGCTGCGCCTGCCCCGGGAAGTGGGGGACCTGTTCCGTGCCTGGCTGCACCACCACGCCCCGGAAAAATCCGCCCGCATCCTGGCCCTGCTCTACGACCTGCGCCGGGGCAAGCTGGATGATGGCCGTTTCGGTAGCCGCATGACCGGGCTCGGCCATTACGGAGATTTGCTCGGCCAGCGTTTCGCCCTGGCCAAACGGCGTCAGGCCTTCCCCGGTCTTCCCCCTCTCAATACCGGGCTTTTCCAGGCCCCTCCCGCCCCCCTTCCCCCCGCTTTACCCACGCCCCAGCTGGATTTGTTCTAGCCCTTTCCAAAAGTTCCGCCCAAGTTGCTGTTTTACTTAAGTAATAGAGCCTTAAAAAATCTGTTGCTTCCTCCCAAATCCATGACAAATAATTCCTAAAAAACGGCTCCCCTTGCCCCCATAATGGGAGTCATCCGGGCGCCCCCGCGCCCTCCCACTGGAGACAAGGAGCGAAATGTGACGGACCCCGCCTGCCATGTGGCCATTGTGGATGACGATCCGGTCTTGCGTCTGGCCCTCCAATCCGCCCTGGAAGACCATTTTTCCGTCACCGGCCATGCCTCGGGTGACGACTTTCTCGCTGCCCTGGAAAAGGCCGCCCCGGACGTGATCCTGCTGGATATCGCCATGCCGGGCCAGGACGGTTATGAGGTCTGCCGCCGCCTGCGGGCCAATCCCAGCCATCGGGGCACGCCCCTGATCTTCATCTCCGCCCACGAGGACAAAGCCTCCCAGCTGGCCGCCTACGAGGCCGGCGGGGACGATTTCATCGTCAAGCCCTGCGCCCCGGAAGACGTGCTGCGCAAGGTGCGCCTGGCCACCCGGCTGGCCGCCGAGCGCAAGGCCCTGGATCGCCAGGTGGGAGAAGCCCGCCAGGCGGCCTTTGCCGCCCTGTCCTCCATGGGGGAACTGGGGGTGGTGCTCCAGTTCGCCCACGACGCCGCCCTCTGCCCCGACCCCAATGCCCTGGCCCTGGCCCTGATCCGGGCCCTGGATCAGTACAGTCTGGGGGGCACGGTGGCCCTGCGGGACGACCGGGGCCAGGTGCTCCAATCCAGCGACGGCCCCCCCTCCCCCTTGGCCAGCGCCGCCGTGGACAATCTGCGCACCATGGGCCGCCTGGTGGAATTCCGCTCCCGTCTGGCGGTGAATTACGACCACGTCACCCTCCTGGTCCATAACCTGCCCCAGGCGGACCGGGACCGTTGCGGCCGCATTCGGGACAATCTGGCAATCCTGGCGGAAACGGCGGAAAACCGCCTTTGCAGCCTGATCGACCGGCGTCGCCTGGAAGCCCAGAGCCAGGGCATCCGCCAGGCGGTGCAGACCTTGAGCCACACCCTGGCCCATTTCGAGCAATCCCAATTGCAGGCCCTGGCGGACAGCCGCAGCCTGATCGCCGACGGCCTGCGCCAGCTGGAAGAAGGGCTGGTGGGCATGAACCTGAACGAGGCCCAGGAGGTATTCATCCTGGGCCTGCTGCGGGAATGGGGCCAGCAAATGGTCCAGCTGCTTACCCCGGGAGACGGCGTTTTGGCGGGCCTGCGCCAGGGCATCGCCGATCTCCGCCCCCTGCTCCAGGAGCTGGCCACCGCCCCCGGGGACAGCGCCGGTACCGGAGCCTGAGCCATGGCCGCCCATCCTCCCACCTCCCCCCCCACCCCGGAACGCCCCACCCGACTGGTGGTAGTGGGCACCTCCGCTGGCGGCCTGGCCGCCCTGCGGGCCTATCTCCGGGGCCTGCCCCAGGAGGGGCCCCAGCTCTGCCACATCATCGCCCAGCACATGGCCCCCCGGCACCGCAGCCGCCTGGCGGAACTGCTGGCCCCCTTCACCATCCAGCCGGTGGTGGATCTGGAGGATGGTCAGACCCTGGCGGAAGGCACCCTGTACATCATGCCCCCCGCCGCCCGCCTGCACCTGGACCGGGAGGGCCGGGTCCATCTCAACCAGGAGGAAAATCCTCCCAGCCCTAGCCCCAACATCAACGACCTGCTCCACCAATGCCTGGGCTTCGCCCCCCAATTGGGGGTGGCCATACTCTCGGGCACAGGCCACGACGGCTTGGCCGGTGCCCGGGAAGTGGCGGCGGCAGGCGGGGTAGTGGTCAGTGAAGGGACGGCGGAATATCCCCAAATGCCCGGGGCCATCCAGACCGCCGGTCTCAGCCGCTTTACCGCCCCCCCGGGGGAACTGGCCCGCTATCTGGTGGCCGCCCTGAGCGGGCGCCTGGACGAAACCCAGCTGGCCCACCTCTCGCCCCTGGAAGAAGTGCTCCAGATTCTCCAGGGGGACGGCTTCAATTTCATCGGCTACAAGGGCAACACCCTGCACCGCCAGCTGGACCGGCGGCAGCGGGAAAAACACCTGGATTTCCCCGCCTATCTGGCCCTTTTGGAGCGGGACCGGGAGGAGCGGGAGCGGCTGGGAGCCAGCTTCCTCATTTCCGTCACCAGTTTTTTCCGGGACCCGGACGTCTTCCGGGCCCTGGAACAGCAGCTGGCCAGCCTGGTGGCCCGCCGCCCGGAAGGCCACTGCCTGCGCCTCTGGGTCCCGGCCTGCGCCACCGGGGACGAGGCTTACAGCCTGGCCATGCTGGTACAGGAAGAACTGACCCGCTGCGGTCGCCAGGACATGGATTACCGGATTTTCGCCACCGATCTGGCGGATTCGGCCCTGGCCGTGGCCCGCCAGGGCCTTTACCCGGAAAAGGCCCTAAGCCACCTGCCCCCCCTGCTGCGGCAGCGCTGGTTTCTCCCTGCGGGGCGGGAATTCCGGGTCACCCCGGAACTGCGGGAGCACCTGATTTTTTGCCGCCACAACGTGCGCCATGCCCCCCCTTTCCTGCACATGGACCTGTTGTCCTGCCGCAACCTGTTTATTTACTTGCAACCGGCGGAGCAGGAAAAGCTGCTGCAAATCTTTCACCAATCCCTGGTGGAAGGGGGACTGCTGATCCTGGGCCGCAACGAATCCGTCCCCGCAGGCTCCGAGCTCTTCCAGGTGCTGGACGGCAACGCCCGCATCTACCAGTCCAACCCCCTGGATCAGAGTCTCAGCCGCCCCCTCCTGCCCGGCCTGGGGCGGCCCTTTGGCGGCGATACACCCCACCCGACCAGCGCCGAGCCCAGCCTCTCCCAGCGCATTCTGGACGCCCTGGCCCCCAACGGGGTAGTGGTGGATCACAACGGGGTGTGCCAGCAATTTCTCGGGGAAATCCGCAATTTCCTCCGCCTCGGCCAGGGGGAAGCCAACCTGGCCCTGACCGCCCTGCTCCCCAAAACCTGGCGCTTCGCCTGGCGGGAACTCCTTACCCAGAGCCGGGAACATCCGGGGGAATGCCTCCATTCCGTGGCCCTGCCGGAAGGCCAGGAACTGCCCGTGGGCGGCCCGTTCCGCCTGCGCCTTCTGCCCCTGTCCAGCACCACCGCCAGCCTCTCCCTGGTGCTGGTGGAACCCCTGCCCGCCCCTGTCGTCGCCCCGGACACGGCCCCCAGCACTCCCCAGGTGGCGGCCCTGGAAGGCGCTTTGGAAGAAATTTCCGCCCGCTACCAGCTCACCCTGGAACAGCTGGAAGCCACCAACGAGGAAATGCAGTCCGCCAACGAGGAACTCCAGGCCACCAACGAGGAGTTGGAAACCACCACGGAGGAAATCCGGGCCGCCAATGAGGAACTGGAAGCGGCCAACGAGGAACTGGAGGTGCGCAACCGGGAAGTCCAGGCGGCGGGGGAAGAGCTGCAACAGCTCCTGGACGCCTCCGCCCTGGCCCTGGTGGTGCTGGACGAAAGCCAGCTGATCCGCCGCGTCAATGCCCAGGCCCAGAGCATTTTCCGCATCAAGTCCGGGGCCGTGGGCCATGGTCTGGACGAAACCATCCTGCCCACCCTGGTGCCCAATCTGCCCGCCATGGTCCAAAGCACCCTGGCGGGCCAGGTGGCGGCGCCGGAGGAAATTCTCCTCGGGGAGCAAAGCTATCTGCTCCGGGTCCAGACCTACCAGACCCTGGGAGGCGGCCGGGCCCGGCTGCTGCTCACGGCCATGGAAACCACGGAGGTGCGCAAGGCCTACGCCGCCCTCCAGGAATCGGAACAGCGCCACGCCCTGGCCATGGAAGCGGCCCAGGACGGCATCTGGGACTGGACCGTGGGGGACAATCAGCTCTATGTTTCCCAGGCCTTCCTCGACATCATCGGCTGCCGCCGCAAGGATTTCGACAATTCCGTCAGCCGTTTCTTCGACCGGGTCCACCCGGACGACCGGGATATTCTGGAACAGGCCAATCGGGACTTTCTCCGGGGGCGGCGCAAGCGCCACCACCTCACCTACCGGCTGCGCCACGAGGACGGCAGTTTCCGCTGGGTGGAAACCCGCTACATCGCCCTGCGCCACCCGGACGGCCGGGTGTTCCGGGTGGCCGGCTCCACCCGGGACATTACGGGCCGCAAGGAGGCGGAAGACGCCCTGCGGCAACGGGAAGTTCTGCTGCAAAAATCCTTCGATGCGGCCGCCATCGGCATGGCCATTACCGACCTGGAAGGCCGCTTCATCCGGGTCAACAGCGCCTTGAGCCGTATCAGCGGCTTTAGCCCCAAGGAACTCCTGACCCGGAGTTATCTGGACATCACCCACCCGGACGACGTGACGGAAGACCGGGAAATGGACCGGCGCCTGGTGGCGGGGGAACTGCCCCAGTTTCAGCGGGACAAGCGCTATGTCTGCAAAAACGGCCAGACCCGCTGGATTTCCGTCTCCGTGGCCCTGGTCAGCAAGGACGACGGGGCGCCGGACTATTTCATGCGCCAGATCCAGGACATCGACGCCCAGAAGCATATGCTGGACGCCCTGCGCCTCAGCGAAGAGCGCTTCCGCCGCACCATGGTGGATGCCCCCATCGGCATGTGCCTGGTGAGCCCGGAAGGCAAATTTCTGCAAGTCAATCAGGCCCTCTGCGATCTGGTGGGCTATAGCGAAGACGCCCTGCTCAAACTCACCTTCCAGCACATTACCCATCCGGACGATCTGGAGGCGGACCTGGGCTTTGTGGGAGAACTGCTGGAAGGCAAGCGCAGCCATTACCGGCTGGAAAAGCGCTACATCCGCAAGGATGGCCGGGAAACCTGGGTGCAGCTGGCGGTCACCATGCTGCGGGATGCCCAGGAACAGCCCCTCTACTTCCTCGCCGAAATCGTGGATATCGACGAGTTAAAGCACAGCCAGCGGGACCTGGAGCAAAGCGCCGCCCTGGTGGAGGACCTCTACAACCACGCCCCCATCGGCTACCACTCCCTGGACGCCCACGGAGTCATCGTCCATATCAACGACACGGAACTGCAATGGCTGGGCTACAGCCGGGATGAGGTAGTGGGCAAGCTGCGCTTTTCCGACCTCATCACCCCGGCCAGCCAGACCACCTTCAATGCCCACTACCCCACGTTCAAGCGGGAAGGGATTTTGGAGGACCTGGAATTTGAAATGCAGCGTAAGGACGGCAGCAGCTTTTTCGTGCTCCTCAGCGCCAGTGCCATTTTCGATCCCCAGGGTCATTACCTGATGAGCCGCTCCACCATGGTGGATATCACCCAGCGGCGGGCGGCGGAACAGGCCCGGCGGCGCAGCGAGGAGCTGTTCCGCCGCACCATGACCTACGCCCCCATCGGCATGCTGGTAAGCGCCACCGCAGGCCGCTTCCTCCAGGTCAATCCGGCCTTCTGCAATCTTCTGGGCTACACGGAGGCAGAGCTCCTGGAAAAGGGCTATGCGGACATCACCCACCCGGAAGACCGGGAAATGAGCGTGCGCTACGCCACCGAACTCCTGGAAGGCCGGCGGGGGGATTACCGGCTGGAAAAGCGCTATCTGCGCAAGGACGGCTCCCCGGTCTGGGTGCTGGTGTCCGTGGCCCTGCTGCCGGACATGGAAGGGGTGCCCCGCCACTGCGTCGCCCAGATTGTGGATATCGACCGGCGCAAGCGCATGGAGGAAGACCTGCGGGACATGGGCCAACGTATCGACCTGGCCCTCAGCGCCGCCAATCTGGGCACCCTGACCTGGGACGTGGCGGCCAGCAAGGTGGGCTACGACTCCCGTCTGGCGGCCATCCTCAACCTGCCCTCGGGCCAGGGCCCCCTTTCCCTGGGGGAATTCAGCGCCATGATTCTGGATGTGGATCGCCCCCACGTCCTCCAGCAACTGGAAGACACGGCCCGGCAGCGCAGTCAGTGCCAGCTCCAGTTCAGCCTGCGACGGGACGGAGATCAGGCCCTGCGCCATCTTTCGGTCCATCTCATCGTCCCGCCCCCGGCCCCGGACCGGCCCCTGCTGGGCATCGCCATCGTCCAGGACATCACCCAACTGCGGGAAGCGGAACAGGCCCTCCAGGAAAGCGAAGGCCGCTTCCGAGCCATTGTGGAATACCTGCCCGTGGGCATCAGCTACCAGGATCTCCACGGCAAGGTGCTGTTCGTGAACTGGCACTTTTCCCAGATGTTCGGCTACACCCAGGAAGACATGCCCACCGCCAGGGCCTGGGGCCAGCTGGCCTATCCGGACCCGGACTACCGGGCCAAGATCAAAGCGGAATGGAAGGAAGATCTGGCCCGCTACCGGCGCGGCGACATCAACCACGCCCCCCTGCGGGAACACCGAGTGCGCTGCCGGGACGGCACGGAAAAGGTGGTGGAAATCAACTTCACCCTCTACGGGGACGGCATCTACGCCGTTTTCAACGACGTCACGGAAAAGCGGCGCATTTTCGAGGCCCTGCAACAGGCCATGGAACAGGCCAATGCGGGGGCGGCGGCCAAGTCCGAATTCCTGGCCAACATGAGCCACGAAATCCGCACCCCCATGAACGCCATCATCGGCCTTTCCGACCTGGCCCTGCGCAGCGTCCAAGATAGCCGCCAGCGGGACTATCTGGCCAAAATCCACGCGGCCGGCAGCTCCCTCCTGGGCATCATCAACGACATTCTGGACGTGACCAAAATCGAGGCGGGCAAGCTGTCCCTGGAAAGCGAGCCCTTCCTGCTCCACGACGTCCTGGCCCGCATCCTGGACATGCTCTCCCCCCTGGCCCTGACCAAGGGCCTGCGCTTCGAGCTGGACATTACCCCGGCGGTACCCGACGCCCTGGAAGGGGATGCCCTGCGCCTGGGGCAGGTGCTCCTCAACCTGCTCAACAACGCCATCAAATTCACCGCCAAGGGCTTTATCCGGCTCAGTATCAGCCTGGTGGGGGACGACACCCCGAGCCTGCGCTTCGCCATCGGGGACAGCGGCATCGGCTTAAAACCGGAACAGCAGGCCCGGCTTTTCGAAGCCTTCTCCCAGGCCGACACCTCCACTACCCGCCGCTTTGGCGGCACGGGCCTGGGGCTCTCCATTTCCCGCCGTCTGGTGACCATGATGGGGGGCACGGTGGCGGTGCGCAGCGAATACCGGGTGGGCAGCGAATTCAGCTTCACCATCCCCTGCCGGGAAATGGCCCACCCGGGGGGCCCCGCCGCCCCCCGGCTAACGGACCTGGAACTGCCGGAAAAACACATTGTGGTGAGCAGCGACTGCCGCCAGGCCCTGGGGGACCCCCGGCCCCTCCTGGACCATTGCGGCCTCAAGGTGGTGGAAGAGGCGGAAGCCGTCCCCCGGCCCGGGGAGCCCCAGCCCCTCCACCTCCTGGCCTGGAGCCCCACCCTGTCCGCCAATCTGGAGGTTATCGCCCGCCTGGCGAACCGGGAATCCGGCCAGGGAACGGGGGCCCCGCCAAATCAAGCCGGGCGCCTGCTGGTGGCCGTGCCCCGGGGGGACGATGTGCCGCCCCTGCTCCGTTCCCTGGAAGGGGCCCAGGCCATCGCCCTGCTGCCCTACCCCTTCCTGCCCCAGGAACTGGCCCGCCTGCTCCTGGCCCCGGACACCCGTGCCCCCCACCTGAGCGCCGGCCATTCCCCGGACGTGCGCCTGGACGGCTTCCGCGTACTGGTGGCGGAGGACAACGGGGTGAATCAAATGATTATCCGGGAATACCTGGAATCCGCCGGGGCCCAGGTGGTCATGGCGGACAACGGTCGGGAGGCGGTGGATGCCCTACGCCAACCGCCCCCCGGGGGCTGGAGCGCCATTCTCATGGACGTGCAGATGCCGGAAATGGACGGCATTACCGCCACCCAGGTGATACTCCAGGAACAGGGGCCGGACCATCCCCCCATCATCGCCCTCACCGCCCACGCCCTGCGGGAAGAGGTGGATCGCTGCCTGGCGGCGGGCATGGTGGCCCATCTGACCAAGCCCATCGAACCGGGGCTGCTGCTGGAAACCCTGCACCGCCTGGCCCGCCCCGTGGGGACCTCCCTAGGCAACGCCCCGGCCCCCGAACCGGCCGATGCCCTCCGGGATTTCCCCGGGCCGGACGATTTGCCGGGCATTCAGGTGGAGGTACTCCTGAGCCGGACCAACCACAAGGCCCACATCGTTCAGCAGGTGCTGGAAGCCACCCTGGAACACCATCGGGAAGACCCGGACAACCTGCTAACCCTGGTGCAGAACGGGGACCGGGCCACCCTGGCCCGCCAGGCCCACACCCTGAAAGGCCTGGGGGGCACCCTGGGAGCCATGGAGCTGGCGGATCGGGCCCTGGCCCTGGAAACCCTGCTGCACTCGGAAGGGGGGGATGCCACGGCCCTGGAAGGGGCCACCCGGGCCCTGGGGGACAGCCTGACCCAGGTGATTGGGGGCATTGCCACCTACCTGGACCGGACCCGGTGCTGGCCCCCGGTGGAGACGGACCTCCCGGCGGGGGAGCGGGAAGCCCGGCTGGCCCGGCTCCACAACGCCTTAGCCAATAGCGACGGCAATGCGGGCAACCACCTGAAAAGCCTATTTGGCGCCCTGGATGAAACGGAACGCCACCAATTGGGGTCAGAACTCACGGCACTGGAACACCAGATCACCGAATTCAATTACGAACAGGCTCTACAAGACCTGGATAACTTAACCGCCCGGCTATGCCAGCGGACGAGGAGCGAGACCCCATGACCCCCCCTCCCCCTTTGGACAGGGAAGCCCACGTGATCGCGGTGGACGATCAGGTGGAAAACCTGGCCCTGCTCACCGAACTCCTATCCCCCCATTTCACCGTCCATCCCCTGCGGGACGGGGAAGCCCTGCTGCGCTACCTGGAACAGGACAAACCGGCGGATTTGATTTTGCTGGACGTGGTCATGCCCGGCATGGGGGGCTATAACGCCTGCGCCCAGCTCCAGGCCGATCCCCGCTTTCAGGACATTCCCGTGGTCTTCCTCACCGCCATGAATGCCCCGGAGGATGAGGCCAAAGGCCTGTCCCTGGGGGCCATGGACTTCATCACCAAGCCCTTTTCCCCCGCCGTGGTTCTGGCCCGGGTACGCAACCACCTCCATCTGGCCCGGGCCACCCGGCTGATCCGCCAGCAAAACCACTGGCTGGAAGAAAAGGTGGCCGAACGGACCCGGGAACTCCAGGACAAGAACCAGGAGCTGGAAGCCCGCTCCGCCCTTATCAGCGCCACCCGGGATGCCACCATCGGCGCCTTCTGCGCCCTGGCGGAAACCCGGGATAACGAAACCGGCGCCCATATTCGCCGTACCCAGCATTACGTGCGCCATCTGGCCCTGTCCCTGCGCTCCCGGCCCCGCTACGCCCCGGTGCTGGGGGACAACACGGTGGATTTGCTTTTCAAATCCGCCCCCCTCCACGACGTGGGCAAGGTAGGCATTCCGGACCACATTCTGCTCAAGCCGGGCAAGCTCACCCCGGAAGAATTCACGGTCATGAAAACCCACACCACCCTGGGCCGGGACGCCATCCGTCAGGCGGAAAGCCAGCTGGGGGAAGACAGTTCCTCCTTCTTAAGCTGCGCCCGGGAAATCGCCTACGGTCATCATGAATGGTGGGATGGTTCCGGCTATCCGGAAGGCCTGGCCGGGGAAGCCATTCCCCTCTCCGCCCGGCTCATGGCGGTGGCCGACGTCTATGACGCCCTGATCAGCAAACGGGTGTACAAGGCCGCCCTGGCCCACCAACAGGCGGTGGAAATCATGGCCCTGGATCGGGGCACCCACTTCGACCCGGAAATTCTGGATACCTTCCTGGACCAGAGTCAGGCCTTCCAGGCCATCGCCCAGCGTTACCAGGACTAGGCCGCTCCTGGCCGGGACGGCTACCAGCCGAAAAAAATCCCGCTGCGCCCGTAAGGACCCCAGCCCCCGTACCCCCCATAGCCCCAGCCCGGCCCGTAGGAATAGGGATAGGCGGCGGGCCAGGCGGCCTGGGCTTGTTGGGCCTGTTCCCGGGCAGCAACCGCCGCCTGGCGCTGATTCTGGGCCACGGTCTGGGCCTGGGCCAGATCGGCCTCCAGGCCCCGCCGCCAGGCCTGATGCAGGCCATCCAGCACGGCCAGGGGCACTCCCTGACCATGGAGTTCCCAAACCTGAGTAGGTGTCAGCTCCAGCCGGGTGCCCGTGCTGCGCACCCGGGCCAGAATGGCTTCCGTTCCCAGGCCCTGGCGATGCAGGGCAAGAATATCCGCCGCCGTGAGGGGCTTGGAAGGCGCCGGAAGGGCGGCCACCGCCGCCGGGCTCATCCGGGCAATGACCGGACCGGTTTGGTGCCCAGGGGCTGGCGCCGTGGCGCAGCCCCCTAACCCCAGGGCCACCCAGCCCGCCATCAGCAAGAAGGCCCGGGGCCGGAGACTGAGCGGCTTCCCTGCCCCCACCCCACTCGGGCTCACAACCATCGCCTTAGCCTTTTCAGACTGGCACCAAAAGCAGCCCTCGGGCTGCCAAGCGGGTCGTTGCATGGGGCTCAGGCCGTACCGCCCACGGTCAGGCCGTCCATGCGCAGGGTGGGCTGGCCCACCCCTACGGGCACGCTCTGGCCTTCCTTGCCGCAGGTGCCCACCCCCGGGTCCAGGGCCATGTCGTTGCCGATCATGGACACCCGGGTCAGGGCGTCCGGGCCATTGCCGATCAGGGTGGCGCCTTTCACCGGATAGGTGATTTTGCCGTTCTCGATCATGTAGGCCTCGGCCATGGAAAAGACAAATTTGCCGCTGGTGATATCCACCTGGCCACCGCCGAAATTGGCGGCGTAGAGGCCTTTTTTCACGGAGCGGATGATTTCCTCCGGCGCCTTGTCCCCGGCCAGCATGTAGGTGTTGGTCATGCGGGGCAGGGGCAGGTGGGCAAAGGATTCCCGCCGCCCGTTGCCGGTGGATTCCTCCCCCATGAGCCGGGCGTTAAGGGAATCCTGGAGATAGCCCTTGAGAATGCCGTCCTCGATGAGCACGGTGCAGCGGGTGGGATTGCCCTCGTCGTCGATATTGAGGGAGCCCCGGCGGTCCGGCAGGGTGCCGTCATCCACCACCGTCACCCCCTTGGCCGCCACCCGTTCTCCCACCCGACCGGAGAAGGCGGAGGTACCCTTGCGGTTAAAGTCCCCTTCCAGGCCGTGGCCGATGGCTTCGTGGAGCAGGATACCGGGCCAGCCCGGGCCCAGCACCACGGTCATAGGACCGGCGGGGGCGGGCCGGGCATCCAGATTCACCACCGCCTGATGCACCGCCTCGGCGGCGTAGCCCTTCAGCACCGCTTCCGTGAAATAGCCATAGTCGTAGCGACCGCCGCCCCCCGCATAGCCCTGTTCCCGCCGGCCCTGGCCGCCATCCACAATCACCGTCACGGAAACCCGCACCAGGGGCCGCACGTCGGCAGCCAAGCGGCCGTCGCTGCGGGCCACCAGCACCACGTCGTATTCGGATGACAGGGAGGCCATGACCTGGGTGACCCGGGAGTCGATTTCCCGGGCGTAGGCTTCCAGGCGCTCCAGCAATTCCACCTTGGCCGCCGCCTCCAGGGAGGGGATGGGGTCCAGGGGTGGGTAGAGGCCCGCGCCCTTGCGGTGTTTCAGGGCCGGCACCTTGCGGTTTTGCCCGGCGGCGGCAATGGCCCGCACCGCCAGGGCGGCGTCGTTCAGGGCGGGCATGCTGATGTCGTCCGAGTAAGCGAAGGCCGTCTTTTCCCCGGACACGGCCCGCACCCCCACCCCCTGGTCGATGTTGAAGCTGCCCGATTTGACAATGCCCTCTTCCAGGCTCCAGGCCTCGGAGCGGTTGTATTGGAAGTAGAGATCGGCGAAATCCACCCCGTGGGCCATGATCTGGCCGAACACCCGGGACAGGTCTCCCTGGTCCAGGTGGAAAGGGGTCAGCAGCAGGTCGCTGGCTTGGTGCAGGATTAATTCGGGTTGGGACTTCTTGCTCATAACTGGCTCGAAAAAGGGGAAATCAAGAAGAAAGGCAATCTTAGCGGCAAATGGGGCACAGGCCCCGGTTTTCAAGGCGCCCCGGGGGGGCCCTAGGGAAAAGGCCGGGGCCCGGGGCTGGGGCCAACCCCGGGGGGGAGAGACAAGGCAGCCGGGGCGGGCCGCCCCCTCCCCCGCCAGGCCCAGGCGTGACGGCCTGTTCCCGCCCCCCTGCACCAAGAACCCCGTGGATCGGGGCCCTTACCGAGGCAAAAAGGAAGATCGGCCATCCACGGCCCTCTCGGGCCCATTTTCGGGAGGTCTCCGGGCATAGTCACAGCACCCGGTGGCGCAGGGCGGGCAGATTGGCCCGCACCTCGGCGATAAAGCCCGGGTCCAGGGGGGCCAGCACCAGGCCCGGCCCCTTTTGCTTGCGGTCCAGCACCGTGCCCCAGGGGTCCACGATCATGGTGTTGCCGTGGGTTTCCCGGCCATTTTCATGGCGCCCCCCCTGGCCCACGGCCAGGACGTAGCATTGGTTTTCAATGGCCCGGGCGCGAAGCAGCACCTCCCAGTGGGCCCGGCCCGTGGTTTCCGTAAAGGCGGCGGGCACCAGAATCAGGTCCACCGGCCCCAGGGAACGGTACAGCTCGGGAAAGCGCAGGTCGTAGCAGATGGACAGGCCCACCCGGCCAAAGGGGGTGGTAAAGGCCACGGGCTGGCAGCCGGGCTCGATGGAGGCGGCTTCGTCGTAGCGCTCCTGGCCTTTCTGGAAGCCGAAGAGGTGGATTTTGTCGTAGCGCGCCACCCGTTGCCCCTGGGGGTCGTATACCACGGAGGAATTGAGTACCTTGGCCGGGTCCCGGGCGGCCAGGGGAATGGAGCCCCCCACCAGCCAGATGCCGTGTTTGACCGCGGTTTCCGCGAGAAAGTCCTGGATGGGACCGGCGCCGTCCGTTTCCCGCACCTTGAATTTGTCCCCGTCGGTCAGGCCGATGATGGGGAAATATTCGGGCAGCACCACCAGACGGGCGCCCTGATCCGCCGCTTCGGCCACCAGACGGCCCGCCTGGGCCAGGTTGTCCCCCACCCGGGGGGAAGACACCATCTGCACCCCGGCAATGAGCACCGGAGCCGGATTGGGGGCGTTACGGTTTGCCATCGCTCTTGTGTCCTCCCACGGGTTGCCGGCTCAGTTTTTCCACCTTGGGATCATCCCAGGTGCCGGTGACGTGGTACTGGTAGGCGAAGACCTGATCCAGGGGATTGCGCAAAATTTTCTGGGCCACCAGGGCCGCCACCCCGGCCACCGGATTGGCCAGCACCGCCGTGCCCAGGGCCACGGAACTGCCCAGGGCGGGCTGGATGCGCACCTGCAAATCCTGGCTTTCCTTTTCCAGATTCACCGTACCCTGCATGTCCACCTTGGCCGCCGGGCCGTTGATTTGGAAATCCCCGGTCTTCATCAGACCGTTTTGCACCTGGACCGTGCCCTCAATGTGGTCAAAGGCAAAGCCTTCGGAAAACACGTCCCGGAAATCCAGGGTAATGCGCCGGGGCAGGGACTGGAGACTGAGCAGGCCGATGAGCTTGCCGATGCCCGGTTCCACCTTGGCAAACTGGCCCTTTTCCGCCGCCAGTTTCATGTCCCCGCTCAGGCTGGGGTAATCCAGGCTGGTGGGGGGGCCCTGCCAGGTCAGGTGGCCGGAGAGCTTGGCCCCACCCCGTTTCACCGTGCCGGGGAAACCCAGCCGGTCCAGGAGCTTGCCCACATCCGCCGCGTCCAACTTGAAGTCCAGCTGGGTGCGGTTAATGGCCTTGGCCCCGGGCCGCCATTCCCCGCTACCGTTCAGGCTGCCGTCCGGGTTGGTGAGGCCGATCCGGTCCAGGCGCCACAGCTTGCCTTCGTTCCGGGCCTGGAGATCGAGGCGGCCGAAATGCTTGTTGCCTAGGGTAAAGCTGTCCGCCACCACGTCCAGAGCGGGCAACTCGTCCAGCACCTCCCCGGGTTCCTCGGCCTTGGCGGCCTGGATCTGGTGGGGCGTGGCATCGGGCATGACCAGGTGGCGCAGACGGGCCTTCAGGCGGCCATGGCCGAAGCCGTCCCAGTTCAAGTTGCCCGCCAGCTCCTTGGCGCCGATATCCACCTGCCAGGCGTTGCCCACGGGCACCGCCTTGATGGTCACGTCGTGGAGGCGACGCCCGAAAATATCCATCTGGGCCGTTTTCAACAGGGTCTGGCTGAAGGAAAAGCCCCCCGTACCGCCGCTGCTCCCGGCACCGGCGCCCCCCGCCGTTCCCCCGGCATCCGGCATATTGGCGCGCCAGAAATCCCCGTCGATGGTGGGTTGATTGACGCTCAGTACCAGCCCCTGGGCTGGCAGAGCCGGGGCATCCCCCAGGGCCACATAGCCCCGGTCGGTGACAAAGGCGCTGCCTTCCTTATGGCGCAGGATCAGGGCCGAGGCCACCTTGCCCAGGCTCATTTTCAACTGCTGGCGCGGAGGCGCGTTCTTCCCCTTGGCCCCGTCCGGGGGCAGAGCCCCCTCTTCCAGGTGGAAGGCCAGGGACTGGGTGGCGCTCTTGTTCAGGGGGGCGGGCAGGCTGGAGGAAATGCCCAGCAGATTGGAGTCGATCACCAGGGTGGCGGCCTTTTTCTGCACCGTCACCGACCCCCGCCAGTTGGCGCTGCCGGACAGGTGGTCCAGCACGGGCAGGCCCAGGGTGCGGCGCAGGCCAGCGGCGCTCAGATTGCCCTGGGCATTGACCTGGACCTTATCCCCTTCCGTGCTGGCACTGAGGCGCATGGGGGCGCCGAACATCTGGGCCCCCAAATTCTGGATGCGCATGCCCTTTTCGGTGAACTGGAGGCGGCCGTTCACCTGGGTCAGGGGGGGCAGGTCCGGATCCACCGTCACCTGGTTATTGAGGAAATCGAAGTCCCCCGCCACCTTGGTATCCACCATGTGGTTGAGGGGCATGTGGAATTCCAGGCCCAGGCGCCCATTGCCCTGGGCCTTCATGTCGGCGGTGAAATTGCCGATCATGTCCCCCACCGGGCTACGGGCGATAAAGCGGAGAAATTCCCCGGTGGGCCCTTCCGCCTTGCCCTTTAAATGCAGGGTGGTGTCCCGGGCATCCAGATCGGGAATTTCCGCCGTCACCCCGGTGACCCGGGCCCCCAGAATGCGGCCGGACTGGGCCAGGATGGTGAGGGCCGGACCGGCGAAGCGCAGTTCCCCCTGGATGTTGTCGGCCACGGGCCAGCCCGGGCCGTAATCCAGGGTGGCGCCCCGCACCTTGGCGGTCAGGGCAAACTGGCCGTCCCGGGGGCTACGGAAGGGGAAGCGGTCCAAATCCCCCTTGAGCACCAGCCGGGCGTCGCTGGCCTGGCCAGCGGTGACGGAACTCTGCACCCAGTCCCGGGCGTCCTTGGCCACCACCCAGGGGAGGTAGCGCCACACCGCCTTGCCCTCGGCCCGGGAAAGATTGGCCTTGAGGTCGATAAGGCCGCTGCCGTGGCCGGTGTAGCGGTAGGTGCCCAGGGCCACCCCGGCCGCGTCGGCGTTGGCGAACACAGCCCGCTTCAAATCCACTTCCAGGTTCTGACCGTCCCATTGCCAATCCGCCAGGGCGGTGAGGCTATCCAGGGCAATCCGGGGCTCGGGGAAAATGGCGGGGAAGTCCAGGGCCGCCCGGTGGGCGTCCAGGCTCAGGCTGCCCCCCTTCTGATCCGCTTCCAGCTTGCCGCTCAAGCCCGCAAAGCCGGGCCGGTCCCCCTGGGCGGCCAGGCCCAGGTTGGTGAAATCCCCCTTGAGCCGGTATTCCTTGAGCACCGCCCCGTCCAGACGCCAGGAGGCCTCCAGGTTGCGCAGCTGTCCCTGGGGCGCGTATTGGGCCAGGAGCTGGCGGGTGGAATTGCCCAGGGGCAGGCGCCCGGCCAGGGTAGCCAGGGCCCCCAGGTCCAGGGTCTGGGCCGTGAACCGGCCCTGGGGCTTGTCCCCCTGGCGCCAGGTGGCGGCAAAGTCCGTGGGGCCGACCCCGGCCCCGTCCCGGGGCTGAATGATCAGCTGGCGCCCGGCCAGGGTAGTATCGTCGTCCGCTGCCGCCCCTTCCCGGGTGTATTGGAGACGGCCCTGCAAGCGGCGCAAATCCAGGGCTTCCAGGCTGGACGCCAGGCGCAGCCGGGTATCCACCAGGGCCACGTCGCCGGTGGCCTGGGTCAGCCGCCCCTTTTCAAATCCGGCCCACAGGCGTAGGGCGCCCCGGCCCTGATCCAGGGCCACGGGCAAATCCAGCCATTGGCGCCAGCGGCCCAGGTCGGTGTAATCGAATTGGGTAAACAGCTGGCCCCGCCAGTCTTCCAGGTGGGCAAAGCTCCGCCCCCGCACATCCCCCCGGATATCCAGGCGGGAAGCCAGTTCCCCCGGGGGCAGGGCGGTGAGGCCGAACTGGTGGTGCCGACCGCTGTTTTGCACCACCAGATTCACCGCTTCCAGGGCCAGGGCCGGAGCGCCCCGCTGGGCGTCCTCCCACACCAGGGTGGCGTCCTTGACCACAATGGCGTTCTGGATCAGGAACCAGTCCCCCAGACCGCCGCCGCCCCCCTGGGTATTCACTGGAATGCCCGCCACCAGCAGGCGCCCGTCCGCCTCCCGGCGGATTTGCAGGGCCGGGTTATCGATTTCCAGGCGCCGCAGCCGCAGTTCCAGGGTGGGCAGGGACCACCAGGAGAGCACTCCTTCCACCCGGGGCAGAATCAGGGCCGGGCGCCCGGCCCGGTCCGCAATGCGCACATCTTCCAGGGCCAGCTCGGGGCGCAGGCCTTCCCAACTGGCTTCCAGCTTACCGATAGTGACCGGCAGGCCCACGGCCTGGGTGGCCAGGCGCTCCAGATCGGGCCGGTAAACGGTGATATTGGGCAATATCCAATAGCGCAGGGCCAGCACCAGGGCAACGAAGGCGAAATAGCCCAAAACCCCCACCACCGCTGCGCTCCGCCCGGCAATACGCCACCCCCGCCGCGCCCGGGGGCTGACCAGCCAGGGCAGCAGGCGGTGAAAGCGGTGATAGAGCGCAGGGCGCAGTTGGGAATCGGGCATGAAGGATCGGGGCGCCCTCCCGCCCGGGCACGCTTTGCCAAAGCCGAAGGAGGGTCACTACAATGGTCGGGTATTCGGAATGGGCATTTTACCCTAGCCGGCAGCGCCCGCCCCGCCTGATTCCGGGAAATCCGGCCGGTTTTCCCCGGAACCGACCCTGGGGCACTCCCGCTCCCGGGGTGGAGGACGCCACCGGCCCCCAACGCCCCTTCCGCCTTTCTGACCCCACCTTGCCCCGCCTATGACCGCCGACCTCCCTCCCGCCTTCCCCTCCCTGCCCCCTACCCCTGCTGGCTGGCAAGCCGGACTGGCCCACAGCTTTTTCCTGCGCCAACTCCTGACCACCCACGATTGGCTCATTCCCCTGCTGGAAGCCACCTGGGAACGGCCCTTGAGCGCCGCCGACATGGAGCAGTGGATAGACCAGGACGCTCCCCAGGATGAGGACAGCCTGAAGCGCAGCCTGCGCCGCCTGCGCCAGCGGGTCATGGCCCAGCTGGTGATCCGGGATCTGGGGGGCTTGGCCCCCCTGGCGGAAGTGGTGGAAACCATGACCGTCCTGGCGGACGTGACCACCAATCGGGCCCTGGACTGCCTGCATCGGCAGCTGGTGGCCCAGTACGGGGAGCCCCTGGACCACCAGGGCCAGCCCCAGCGCCTGCTGGTCATCGGCATGGGCAAACTGGGGGGCCGGGAGCTCAATGTGTCCTCGGACGTGGATTACATCTTCGTCTATCCGGAGGAAGGCAATACGGCCGGGCGCCCGGAGGGGGGCGGGGTGATCGAGGCCTACGACTTTTTCTTCCGTCTGGGCCGCCGCCTCATCGCCGCCCTGGGGGAACTCACCGCCGACGGCCAGGTGTTCCGGGTGGATATGCGCCTGCGCCCCAACGGGGATTCGGGCCCCCTGGTCCTGTCCCTGGACGCCCTGGAAAATTACTTCATCACCCAGGGTCGGGAATGGGAGCGCTACGCCTGGATCAAGGCCCGGGTCATGAACGCGGGCCCCAACCAGATCGGGGACTGGAGCCAGGCCCTGTCCGCCACGGCCCGCCCCTTCGTCTTCCGCAAATACCTGGATTTCGGCGCCATTAACGCCATGCGGGAACTCCACGCCCAAATCCGCCGGGAAGTGGCCCGCAAGGACATGGCCAACCACGTCAAACTGGGGCCGGGGGGCATTCGGGAAATCGAATTCATTGCCCAGGTCTTCCAGCTCATCCGGGGGGGCCGGGACCGGGGTCTGCAAATCAAGCCCACCCTGGGGGTGCTGGCCCGGCTTAAAGACAAAGGCCTGCTGGCGCCCCAGGCCGTGGATGAACTGACCCAGGCCTACCAATTCCTGCGCCGCCTGGAACACCGGCTCCAATACGTAGCCGACCAGCAAACCCACAGCCTGCCTGAAGAACCGGCGGCCCAGGCCCAGATCGCCCGTTCCATGGGCTTTGCCGACTACCCGGCCATGCTCGCCGTGCTCGACGCCCATCGGGAAAAGGTAAGCGGCCACTTCCACCAGGTGTTCGGCGCCCCGGAAGCGGAGGGGGAAGAAAACGAAACCCTCACCGCCCTCTGGCAGGGCAACGGAGACGAAGAGGGGGCCCTGGCGGACCTGACCCGGCTGGGTTTTCAGGACGCTCCGGCGGCCCGGGAACGGCTGGCGGAATTCCGCCACAGCAGCCGCTACCGCCAGCTCGCCGCCTCCAGCCGGGAACGGCTGGACGCTTTGGCCCCCGGCCTCATCGGCGCCGCCAGCCGCACCCCGGAACCGGATGTAACCCTGGCCCGGGGCCTGGGTTTTCTCGAAACCATTGCCCGCCGGGGCGCCTATCTGGCCCTGCTGCAACAGTATCCGGAAGCCTTGCACAAGGTGGCCTCTCTCATCGGCGCCTCCTCCTGGGCGGCGGATTACCTGAACCGCCACCCACTGCTCCTGGACGAACTGCTGGACCCCCGGCTCCTGGATGTGGCCACCGACTGGTCCGGCTTCCGCAACGAACTCCGGCTCCAGCTCACCCAGTGCGGGGACGATACGGAGCGGCAGATGGACCTGCTGCGGGAAATGCACCACGCCCAGGTGTTCCGCCTCCTGGCCCAGGATTTGGCCGGGCTCCACACCCTGGAACGAATCTCCGACCACCTCACCCAGCTGGCGGACATCCTGGTGGCCACCACCCTGGACCTGTGCTGGAGCAAGCTGCGCAAACGACACCGGGACAAGCCCCGCTTCGCCGTGATCGGCTACGGCAAACTAGGGGGCAAGGAACTGGGCTACGCCTCGGATTTGGACATGGTTTTCGTCTACGACGACCCGGCCCCGGAGGCGGAAGAAAACTACGCCCGCCTGGCCCAGCGCCTGAGCACCTGGCTTTCCACCCATACCGCCGCCGGCCAGCTGTTCGAGGCCGATCTGCGCCTGCGCCCCAACGGGGAAGCCGGGCTCCTGGCCCTGTCCCTGGAAGCCTTCCGGGAATACGAGCTGCACCACGCCTGGACCTGGGAACACCAGGCCCTGACCCGGGCCCGCTTCTGCGCCGGGGACGCCCAGGTGGGGGGCAGTTTCGAGGCAGTGCGGGAGGAAATCCTGCGCCTGCCCCGGGACCCGGAGACCCTGCGGGTGGAGGTGCTGGCCATGCGCCGCCGCATGCTGGACGCCCACGCCTCCAATCCGGAAGCCGTGGCCCGGGGGGAATTCGACCTGAAACAGGACCCGGGGGGCATCATCGACGTGGAATTCATCGTCCAGTACCTGATCCTCGCCCACGCCCAGTCCTATCCCCAGCTCTGCCTCAACCTGGGCAACATCGCCCTGCTCAAGATGGCGGCGGACCTGGGCCTCATTCCCGCCGACCAGGCGGACCCGGTGCGGGAAGCCTATCGCACCTATCGGCGCCGCCAGCACGCCAAACGCCTGAACGGCAGTCCCCAGGCCCGGGTTTGCCTAGCGGACATCGCCCCCCATGTGGCGGCGGTGCACCGGCTGTGGCTCACCGTCTTCGGCCAGACGGCCCAGGCGGGGGACTTGCCCGGCTTGGGAGAAACCGCCCGAGGCCCGGTGCCCCTGCCCCCGGAAATCCCCTAGGCCCGCTCCCTAGGTCTGGGGACTGGCCCCCGGCGGGCCCGGGCGCTACCATGCCCGGGACGCCCTGAGCCCCTGGGGCTTGGCCTGGAGACATGGGGGAAAGCCCCGATCCACGCCCCTACCCCGGGCCCAGCGCCCCTGCCCGCCCCCCCCGGGGTCGGACTTTTTCACCCGCCGCCTTCAGGAGTTGCCATGGCCGCCCTTCCCCCTTCCCACGACTGGCGCTTTTTCCGCGCCGGCGGTTTCGACCAGGTCCGCCTCGACCGGGGCACGGATCTGCTCCATCTGGATGCGCTGGATCAGAAGCTCTGGGTGGCCCTCTCCTGCCCGGTGTCCGGCCTGGAATTTGACGCCCGCACCCTGGCCCTGCTGGACCGGGATGGGGACGGGCAAATCCGGGCGCCGGAACTGATCGCCGCCCTGCAATGGGCGGGCCGCCTGGTGACGGACCCGGATCTCCTGGCCCGGAGTGCCGATCCCCTGCCCCTGGCCGCCATCG
Source organism: Rhodocyclaceae bacterium (assembly GCA_041907765.1). Taxonomy (GTDB): domain Bacteria; phylum Pseudomonadota; class Gammaproteobacteria; order Burkholderiales; family Rhodocyclaceae; genus Azospira. The sequence goes on from JAYRGQ010000007.1 coordinate 80,368, forward strand.
CCACGGACACGGAAGCGGGAGCCCAGCTCCTGGCCTCGGCCCGACGCATTCTCCACAGCCTGGGCAAGGATCAGGCGGACACCATTTCCGTGGCGGACACGGGGGACAGCTCGGCCATTTTTGCCCAGGCCCGGCTCAACGGGGACGGCATCCTGCCCCCGGACGCCTGCGGGGACCCGGCCCTGGCCGCTCTGGTCCAGGCCATTCTCCAGACCCTGGGCGGGGAAACGGACCGCAGCGGCGCCCTTGGGGTCGCCCGGCCCCAGGTGGAACGCTTTTTTGCCGAGGCGAAGGCTTGGCTGGCGTGGCAAGGGGAACCGGCCGCCGATCCGGCCCGCCGTCCCTTGGGGGAAGCCACGGACCAGGCCTACGCCGCCTATGCCGCCGTCCGGGAAAAGGTGGAAGACTATTTCACCCGCTGCCGTCTGGCCGCCTTTGACCGGCGGGCCGGGGACGCCCTCAATGGCAGCGACGAGGAATTGGCGGCCCTGGCCCCCCTGGCCCTCAATCCCCAAGACCCGGCGGTGGCCCGCCTGCCCCTGGCCCGCATCGGCGCCAACCAGCCCCTGCCCCTGGGGAACGGCCTGAATCCGGCCTGGACGGAGGCCATGGGGGATTTTCACCAACGGGTGGTCACGCCCCTGCTGGGGGAACGGGAAAGCCTGAGCCGGGCCGAATGGGAAAGCCTGACCGCCACTCTGTCCCCCTACGGGGAATGGCAGGAACGCCGGGTGGAAACGCCCGTGGCGGACTTGCCGGCAGAGGACTTGGGCCGCTGGGTGGCGGACGGCAGCGAAACCCGCCTCCTGGCCTTGATTGACGAAGATGCCGCCCTGGCCCCCGAATTCGCCGCCATGGGGGAGGTGGACCGGCTGGTGCGCTATGTCCGGGATTTGGGCCGACTGGCCAATAATTTCGTCAATTTCCGGGACTTTTACACCCGCCGAAACGGGGCGGGGGAACCGGTCCAGGCCATTTTCCAGGCGGGCACCCTGTACCTGGATGGACGCAGCGCCGACCTGTGCCTCAAGGTCACGGACCCGACCCGCCACGGGGCCCTGGCCAGCCTGTCGAAAATTTACCTGGCCTATTGCGACTGCCGCCGGGGCGAAGAAAAAATGACCATCGCCGCCGCCATCACCGCAGGGGACGCGGATCAGCTCATGGTGGGCCGCAACGGGGTGTTTTACGACCGCCAGGGCCGGGATTGGGACGCCACGGTGGTACGCATCGTGGATCACCCCATCAGCATCCGTCAGGCCTTTTGGAGTCCCTACCGGAAAATGGGCCAGCTGGTGGCGGAACAATTGCAGAAATTCGCCGCCGCCAAGGCCAACAGCGTGGAACAGCAGGCCGGTGCCGCCATCAACAGCGGCGCCAAGCAGGTAGAAAGCAGCGCCACGGTCCCCAAGCCCCCGGAAGCCAAACCCACCCCCTTCGACGTGGGCAAATTCGCCGGTATTTTCGCCGCCATCGGCCTGGCCGTGGGGGCCCTGGGCACGGCCCTGGCCTCGGTGATCACCGGCTTTCTCAACCTCCACTGGTGGCAAATGCCCGTGGCCCTCATCGGCCTGATCCTGATCATCTCCGGCCCGGCCATGCTCCTGGCCTGGTTCAAACTACGGAAGCGCAACCTGGGGCCCCTGCTGGACGCCAGCGGCTGGGCGGTCAACGCCCGAGCCCTGATCAACATCCCCTTCGGCACCACCCTCACCCAGCTGGCCCACCTGCCGGAAGGCGCCGACCGAGGCCTCACCGACCCCTACGCGGAAAAGCCCCTCATCTGGCCGTGGGTGGTGGGCGGCCTGGCCGCCACCCTGGTGTTGGCCTGGTATCTGGCCCATAAGATGTTGTCCTAAGCCTGGCAAAAACGAAAAAAGCCCACTTTTGTGGGCTTTTTTGATCGGGAGTCGCTGCTAGGCCGGGCGGAAGTCCCACGCCTGAGGCCTGGGGAACATGAGGAGAATAAGGCAAGAATCTAAAGGGGGAGCAGTGATCGCTCTTCTAGAGCCCTGGCCTCTCAAAGCGGAGCCAGAGCCCAGAGACTGGGGGATTTTTCCTACGATTGAAACTCCCGAAAAACTAGGGAGTTGGTTGGTGCCGGAGATAGGAGTCGAACCTACGACCTTCGCATTACGAATGCGCTGCTCTACCAACTGAGCTACACCGGCAGCCAAGCGGGCGGATTATACGCAAGAGCCCCCGACGAGGCAAACGGGACCCAATGTCCCGAGGAAGACGGTAAGCTCCCCCATTCGAGGGTGCCGCCCCCCATGATTTGTCCTCCTTGATGGCATAAAATCCTACAAGGCTGGCTTAAACCTTGGCGAAAGCGCCGATCATCGCTTACTTCCTACCGCTAGTCTTTTGTCACTTACGCTACCCTGGTCCGCCGATAAACTTTAAGAGAAGAGGAGAGTCTCCCAATGAAACCCCTGCGCACCTTCCCCATGGCGGGCTTTACCATGATTGAGTTGATGATCGTTGTCGCCATCGTCACCATCCTGGCGAGCATCGCTTTGCCCGCTTATCAGGACTACATCCGGCGCAGCCAGGTATCAGAAGCTTTTGCGGAATTGTCCTCCCTACAGACCAGCATGGAGCAGTACTACCAGGACAACCGCAGCTACGCTAACGGAGGAGCCTGCGGTATTGCCATGCCCTCTTCCGCAACCGGAGCGGTGAAATATTTCACTTACGCCTGTGCCATTACCGCTGCGGGAGGGTATCTGATTACGGCCACCGGTAGCGCGGGTAACGCCACAGGCAACGCGTATACCGTAGATGACAGCAACACCAAGCAGACCACCTCCTTTAAGGGAAAGACGGTGGCAAAAAGCTGCTGGTTAGTCAAAGGTGACGAATGCTGATCCAGGGCCCTAAGCCCCGCGGCTGTAGCCGGGGGGTTACCCTCATCGAATTGCTAGTCGGTTTAGCAATTTTCGCCATTCTCTTGTTGTTTTCCGTGCCCGCCTATCAAGAGTGGATACAAAATGTGAAAATTCGGGCAATGGCGGATGGACTGCAAAACGGACTGCAAATAGCCCGCAACGAAGCGGTCAAACGCAATCAGGAATCCCGCTTTCAGTTGGTAGATACCATGACTGGCGCTTGCGCCTTGGATACTGCCGGCCCTAACTGGATAGTGAGCATGTACCCGGCTTCCGGACTATGCGACCAATCTCCAGATCCCAATACCTCTCCCCTCAGCGCTGACTTTTCGCCGGCAACCAATCCTTTAATTCTACAAAAAAGCCCCCCCGCTCCGGCTACCAACCCCCTGGCACTCTCTGCCACCCAGGCGGGGGTTTGCTTTACCGGCATGGGCGCCATGACCGGAGATGCCGACTGTGGCTTAGTCACAACCAAGATAGATATCAAACCGGCCCAGGGCACTTGCAAAGCAGATGGAGGGGATGTGCGCTGCTTAAGAGTTTGCGTCTCCACGGGGGGCCTGATTCGCATGTGCGATCCGGCCGTCACTGACCACACGGATCCCCGCTATTGCAGCCCGGATGCGGGAGGATGCTAGAGATCCCTATGAAACAAAGCACACCCCAAGGCCAAACCGGCACCATTCTTATCGAGTCCCTGGTGGCCATCTTGATTTTTTCCATCGGGGTCTTGGCCCTGGTGGGCTTCCAGGCCAATGCCATTAAAGCCAATACGGACTCCCGGGCCCGGGCGGAAGCCAGCTATCTAGCCGATCAAATTCTCGGAGATATCTGGGCGGGGGATAAAAAAAACCTTGGAAACTACGCGGGAACCTATAACGACGGCACCACCACTTGGGGAAAGCAGGTCCAGGCCCTGAACTTCACTTCCGCAACCGTTGGGGTCAATGCGGACCAGATTACGGTGACCATTTCCTGGACCACCCCGGGAGGCGGTACCCACAATTTCGTCCAGACCGGCCGCGTCAATACAAGCTCTTAGGAATTAAGACGGTGTCCCAAAAACGCCCCCTCCCCCGCCAAAACGGCTTCAGCCTGATAGAAATCATGATCGGTCTGGTCATGGGCATGCTGCTGGTGATCATCATCATGCAAACCTTGTCCGTTGCTGAAGGGCTGAAAAGAACCACCACGGGTGCCGGTGATGCCCAGACCACTGCGGCCATCAGCCTCTTCACCATCGAACAGGATCTGCGGGCTGCCGGCTTCGGATTCAACAACGTGGACGCCAATGGTCCCATGGGGGTTTGCACCCTGGGCACCTTGACCGCCACCAATAGCAACCGCAGCCCTGCGACTATTTCCTTTCACTCCGGAAACTTCGCCCCCTTTGTCATTAATCCCAGCCAGATTCCGACTGGAGACGGGGGCAGTGACGTCATTCAAGTGGTCTATAACAACAATTTCGGCATAGGCAGTATGGGTACCACCTTCACCCAGCAAGGGGGCAGTGATGGGGACTATAAAGTCAAAAGTCGGACCGGCTTCCGCCAAGGGGACATGGTTTTGGTCGTACAACCCGGATATGCCTGTAGTCTGGCCGAAATCACCAGTTTGCCGGGCTCGGGCCGCTGCGGCGACGCAAAAAGCAACGTCAATACGGACATCATCAAGCACACCGCGATCACCTACAACAGCTTTTACGCAGACCCTTCCTACTGCGCCATGAGTACACCCTCCACCTGGAATGGGGGTGGAAAGGTTACCTACACCAGCGGCATGCTCTATAACTTTGGCCCCGCCTCGGGGGTCATTGTCCGAGACTACGCGGTAAGAGGACAGCGCCTGACGGTCTGCAACCGGCTCACCGCCGACTGCACGGATGCCACTAAATTGACCGACCCCACGGTATGGGTCCCCATTGGGGATGACATCGTAGCCTTGAAGGCTGTTTACGGTAAGGATGACGGGGCAACCGGAGCGGCGGGAGACGGTATTGTGGATACTTGGGACACCGGCACCCCTACGACTTTCGAAGGCTGGACCCAGGTAGTGGCAACCCGGGTGGCCTTAGTGGCCCGCAGCAAACAATACGAAAAAAACACGGTCACCACCGTTTCCGCTCCGGCATGGCAAGGGGCTGCGGCAAATCCCATTAATTTAAATAATGTGGATAATTTCGGCCATTATCGGTACCGGGTTTTGCAAACCACCATCCCCTTTAGAAATCTGTTGTGGGGACATTAATAATGTCAAAACTTCCCACTAAATCAACCGCCTCCGGTCAATTTTCGGTAAAGCGCAAACAGCAAGGGGTCGTGCTGTTTTTCGCCCTCATTTCCCTGGTTATTCTGACCTTAGCGGGATTGGCCATTATGCGTTCCGTAGATACGGCCACCCTCATCGCCGGAAATATCGCTTTCCGACAAAGTGCCGCCCAAGCCGGAGATTACGGCGTGGAAGATGCCAGAACCTGGTTAATGAATCGGAGTATCAGTGAACTTTCCCAAAACAACGGGGGGGGAGCTTATAACTGGTATTGGGCCAACTGGCAAGATACTTTCGACCCCCATGTTTATGACTGGAATAACGCCGCATTTACGATGAATAGCACCTACGCGGGCAATACCATTTCCTATGTTATTCACCGCATGTGTCAATATGCGGGGGATTATACGGACCCCAATACCTATTGTTTAACCGCCCAACTATCTGCCACCCCGGGTAATTCCAACCGGGTTTCCGGCTATGGCGGTAGCGCAGCTGTCAACGCCTCCGTCGCCCCCTATTACCGCATTACGGTAAGGGTTAGTGGCCCCCGTAATACCCAGGTATTTGTCCAGTCGGTCGTTTATTGATCGGGGAGTGATCTCATGAAAGCCAAACTTCTACGCAAAGCGGCCCCCCTATATTGGATCGGTAGCCTAATTTCCCTCGGCTTTTCCAATCAAGCCCTAAGTGCCGCCATTGATTTGACCCAGGTTCCCCTGGCTTCTGCCACCACGACCCTGGTCAAACCCAATTTAATGTTTATTTTGGACAATTCCGGGTCCATGGCTTGGGATTTCACCCCGGATTATGTTGCACCACAAAATCAAGACTCCACCTACCAGTATATGTGTAAACAATACGGTAGTTATTCTTATAGTATGACCGGCTGCGCTATTGGTGATCCGCCACGGATGTCCTCCGACGTCAATTATCAGTATTACAACCCTGCTATTAATTACACCAATGGCGTAGATAGTTCCGGGCATCCCTACCATGCACCGACAAGCCTATCCGCTGATTCTTCAAAAGTTTACGTAGACGCCTATGACACGAGCCAAGGCACCATAAACCTCACCAACAGTTATCCAGACTTGCAATGGTGCAACGTTTCCTGGGGATGGGGACAGGTCTGTAAAACCAATAGTGACTATTCTTATCCGGACAACATCAACAAATATTCCAGTCGCACTTACGGAAACCCTTACTACTATACGCTAAAGGTCTCTGAGTATTGCAAAGACGGCAACCTCACCGACTGTCAAGCCACTGCAAGTTCTACCTATACGGTACCAGCGAAAATGCGGTGGTGTAACTCCAACAAACTCACTACTTGCCAAGCCAAACGTACGCCCACTTTCGCCTACCCTCGCTATTTAGGCAAAGGGAACGGAGCCAGCAGTTTGAATCCCTATACGTTCGTGCGTACGGATATCGTTCCGAGTCAAAATTCTTATCCCAAAGCTAGTACACGTACTGACTGTATGGGAAGCACCTGCACCTATGCTGAAGAATTAGCCAATTTTGCCCGCTGGTACACCTATTACCAGACCCGGATTCAAATGATGAAGACTGCGGCGGGGCAGGCCTTCAGCTATATCGGCAGCAATTTCCGGGTGGGTTTCACCACCATTAATTCAGATACCAGTAATTTCCTTGCCATTCAGGATTTTGATACCACTCAAAAAGGGGCCTGGTACACCAAGTTTTACGCAATCGTACCAGATGGAGGAACGCCTTTAAGAACGGCATTGACCAAGGTGGGACGTATGTTTGCTGGTCAGCATCCTTTTTATAACATTACCAATGACGACCCCATGCAGTATTCCTGCCAGCAAAATTTCGCTTTGCTGACTACGGATGGATTGTGGAATGACAGTGATAATGGCCCCGTTTTAATTGACGGAACAAATCCCAGCAAGAGTCAGGGGGTTGGCAATCCAGACCATGTCAATGCTGGCGCCAGGCCTTATTTCGATGGAGCAGATACCTCCACGACCTCTTGTGTGGCCACCTCCAGCAGTTCATGCAAATTCAGTTCCTGCACAGCCAGCCACAACAATTATTATTCCTCTTGCAATACCCTAGCCGACGCCGCCTATTATTATTATTGGACGGATTTACGCACCCCCGATTTAAAGAATTGTACGGGAGCAGCAGTCAACGGCACCTCCTATGACGTATGTGCTAATAATGTGCCTAGCGGTGCGAATGACACGAATCAACAGCAACACATGACCTTATTTACTTTGGGGTTAGGGGTGGACGGTTATCGTAATTACACTTCTGATTATTTATCCGCAACTTCCGGTGATTTTTTCGCTATAAAACAGGGCCTGCTAGACTGGCCCCAAGTTAAAGCCAATGACATTTCAACAGCGGATGACCTGTGGCACGCCGCCGTCAATGGTAAAGGGCAATATTTCAGCGCCAAAAACCCCACCACTCTTTCCAATGGTTTAAATAGCGCTTTGGCCGGTGTTTCCGCCCGCCTGGGTTCGGGGGCAGCAGCAGCCACCTCCAATCTCCAACCGGTGGCAGGAGATAACTATGCTTATATTGGTAGTTACACCAGCGTCAAATGGTATGGCAATCTGGAATCCCGTAGCGTTGACGTTAATACGGGGGTTATTGCACCCAATGCCAACTGGTGCGTCAGCGACATTACGGCCAATGCCACTACGGGAGCAACTGCTTGTACCGGTCAATTAAAAAGCCAAGTGGGCAGCCGGAATATTTATTTCTTTAAAGGGAATACCAGTAACAAACTGTCCACCTTTTCCTACACCAATCTCTCTTCCACCCAGCAGTGTTATTTCAACGTGGATCCCACCAGCAGCAATCCTTGCGCAGGGAAAACCCTTAGCCAATATCCCACCTTATCGTCCAATGCCCAGGCAGCTTCCACTGGTACGAATCTGGTGGAATATCTGAAGGGCAGTGCGACCTATGAGATGCGGGATAGCAATTCGGTGGATCACCAGGTATTCCGGGCCCGGGACTTCATTTTCGGGGACGTGGTGGACTCCCAGCCTGTCTATGTGAGAAAGCCCTATTACTCCTATACGGACCCGGGCTATTCTGCCTTCAAAAGCAATAGCACTCGGGGAGGAACGGTCTATATCGGCTCCAATGACGGCATGCTGCACGCCTTCAATGCGGATACGGGCCAGGAGCGCTGGGCCTACGTTCCCAGTCAGGTGATGAGCCAGATGTACCGGCTGGCGGATGCAAACTACAGTTCCGGCCACCACTACTACGCTAACGGCTCGCCCACGGTTAGCGACGTGTGCACGGCCAATTGCAACAGCGATAGCGCCACCTGGAAAACCATCCTGGTGGCTCCTTTGAACGGTGGCGGCTTTGGTTATTACGCCCTGGACGTGACCAATCCGGACACGCCCATCGGTCTGTGGGAAGTGGATAACACCACGGACCCGGACTTCGGCTACAGCTACGGCACTCCCATCTTGACCAAGGACGCCTCGGGGAACTGGGTTTTGTTGGCCACCTCCGGCTACAACAACGTCTCCAGCGTTACTACCGGCGCTTCTGGCCGGGGTGTGCTGTTTGTCATGAACCCCATGACCGGGAGCGTCATCCGCAAGATCGCCACCTCTGCGGGGGATACCACCACCTCCAGTGGTTTGGCCAAAATCGCCGCATGGACCAGCAACCCCATGCAGAACAACCAAGCCAGCTACGTCTACGGGGGGGATTTACTGGGCAATGTATGGCGCTTCGATTTCAATGGGGGCACGGCCACCAAAATCACCCAGCTGACCGACCCGAGCGGCACCGCCCAACCCATCACCACCGTACCGGAACTCACCACCATCCAGGACGGTAATGGGGCAGAGCGGACCCTGTACTTCGTCACGGGCAAGTACCTAAGCACGGCGGATTTGTCCAACACCCAGACCCAGACCGTTTATGGCTTCAAAGACCTGTACGACATCAATGGGCTGCTGACCACCCCCCGTTCCACCCTGGTTAAGCAAACCATCGTCAATAGCGGCACTAACTCCTCCGGTGTCAATACCCGCTCCGTCAGCAGTACCTCCAATGCGGCAGATATGAGCGGCACAGACTGGGGCTGGTATGTGGATCTGCCCGAATCTGGAGAGCGGGGCAATGTGGACCCCATCCTGGTGGCCGGCTCTCTGGTGGTTGCCTCCAATGTGCCCGAATCCAGCGCCTGCACGACGGGGGGACACAGCTGGTTCAACGTTTTCGATTACAAAAAGGGGGCGACTTCCTGGGTTTCCACCTATGCAGGCAATGCCATGGTCGTGGGCTTCGTGGTCTTGCAAACCTCCGGTGGTCTGGTCATCAGCCCCATCATGTCCGACGGTAGTGGGGGCGCCAATCCTCCTGCCGTGCCGTGGAAATCCGCTAACGGAACGGTGCAAGGCTTCCGGGCAACCTGGCGCCAGCTTCCCTGAGTGACCCGCTTCGCCCGCCACAAAGGGCTGATAGGACCCCTGGTTCTATCAGCCCTTCTCCATTTGCTCCTCTGCTTTGGCCTCCCCCTGCACCTACAGGGGGGGAGAACCCGTCATGCCGGCTTTCCCCGGGCCGCTACCCACGCCACCCTGGCCCTGGATGTCCATCTTCCGGAAAAGGCGCCGACGCCCGCCTCCCTACCCCTCCCCAGTCTTAAGGTTCCCAGCCCCCGGCTCCCGCCCATGCCCCTTCCCTCTGCCCTACAGCCGGAAACAGGCAAGCCCACGGAAAAACCGGCTTCCACTCCTGCCGCCCGCCCCCATCCGGATGGGACCTCTAGTACCTCCCAATTAGCCCCCCGCCCCGGATTACTAGATGTGCATTACTACCCGGTGGCGGAAACCAACCCCCAACCCCAGGTCCAGGAACTAGTCCCTTTGGAATTCAAAGATCTGGGTCAGTATCCGGAAGGGGGAAAACTGATCCTGGATATCTGGATCAGTCAATTCGGTGGCGTGGATGACGTGACGGTAGAAAGCAACGAGCTGCCTCCCGCCTTCCTGGATCACGTGCGCCAAGCGTTTCTTGGGGCCCGCTTCTCTCCCGGCTACAAGGACGGGGAAGTGGTGAATTGCGTCATGCGTATTGAAGTCAATTACGCGGAATTACTGCGTCTGGTGCCGGTTCGGCCCATCAGCCAGAATGCGGGGGAACACCTCCCGCCCCCCGCAAAACCCCTTGGGGCTCCCTAGTCCACCAGGTTGCGGGGGAGCGCAAACACCACCTGCTCTTCCACACCCGGCAAATTCCCCACCCTTTCGGCCCCCAGTTCCCCCAGCCGCTGGATCACCGACTGGACCAGGACCTCGGGGGCGGACGCCCCTGCGGTCACCCCCACCCGCTGTTTGCCCGCCAACCAGGTGCCGTCGATGCCCGCCGCTTCATCCACCATGTAGGCGGGAACGCCGCATTGTTTGGCTACTTCCCGCAGGCGGTTGGAGTTGGAGCTGTTGGGGGAGCCGATGACGATGACCAAATCCACTTGGCTGGCCAGGGCTTTCACCGCGTCCTGGCGGTTCTGGGTGGCATAACAGATGTCATCCTTGCGGGGACCGACGATGGCGGGGAAGCGGGCTTTCAGGGCCCCCACCACGGTGGCGGCGTCATCCACGGACAGGGTGGTCTGGGTCACATAGGCCAGCCGCTCCGGGGTTTTTACCGTCAGTCCGGCCACCTCCTCCGCCCGCTCCACCAGGTACATGCCGTCCGGATTCTGGCCCATGGTGCCTTCCACCTCCGGATGGCCCTGGTGGCCGATCATCACCACTTCCATGCCCTGGTCGTGCATCCGGGCCACTTCGTTGTGCACCTTGGTCACCAGGGGACAGGTGGCGTCAAAGACCGTCAGGCCCCGGTTTTCCGCATCGGCCCGCACCGCCTTGGGCACCCCGTGGGCGCTGAAAATCACCGTGGCGCCAGAAGGCACCTGATCCAGTTCATCCACGAACACCGCCCCCTTGGCTTTCAGGTCCTCCACCACAAAACGGTTATGGACCACCTCGTGACGCACGTAGATGGGGGCGCCGAAACGGGCCAGGGCCCGCTCCACAATGGCAATGGCCCGCTCGACGCCGGCGCAGAATCCCCGGGGATTGGCTAACAAGACTTCCATGATGGCTCCAGAACGACAGGGGCCGGGCGTCCTGGCCCGGCCGAAATGGGGAACGGCCCCCAACGGGCCTCCGGGGACAGGGCCCCGTTTAGAGAATGCCGATAATCTGCACTTCGAAGCGCACCCGCTTCCCGGCCAGGGGATGGTTGAAATCCACCAGGGCGTAGCGGTCCGTCAATTCCCGGATAAAACCGGCGAAATCCCCTTTTTCCGAATCGGAAAATTCCACCAGGGCGTTTTCCTTCAGCTCCACCCCGGCAGGCATGGCGGACAGGGCAATGCGCTCCACCAGCCGGGGATTGTGTTCGCCAAAGCCCGCATCCGGCGGCAGATCAAAGCTATGCACCTCCTTGCCCGCGGACAGGCCCAGGAGACAACGCTCCAGGTTTTCCGCCAGCTGGCCGCTGCCCATTTGCAGGGTAGCGGGCTTCATCTGGAAGGTGTTAAGAATTTCCGTCCCGTCCCCCGTGGTCACCCGGTAGTGGAGGGTCAAAAAACTGTCGGCTTGTACCGTGACTGGGGTTTCTGCGCTCATTCCGCGTATCTCTCTTCTTTCCAGGGATCTGCATCGTTGTGGTAACCGCGGACTTCCCAATACCCGGGACGGTCCTCGGCGTGAAATTCCATGCCCACCAGCCATTTGGCGCTTTTCCAGCCATAGCGGCTTGGCACCACCAGACGCACCGGCCCGCCGTGCTCATCCGCCAGGGGCCCGCCATCCAGGCCATCGGCCAGAAGCACCTCCGGGTCTAGCAGCGCCGCCAGGGGCAGATTGGTGGTATAGCCGTCCGCCCCGTGGAGGGTGACGAAGCGGGCCTGGGCCAAGGGTTGGGCCAGGTCGATCAGGGTCTGGGCGGCCACGCCCTCCCAGTGGGCATCCAGACGGCTCCAGTGGGTCACGCAATGGAAATCGCTGCACCGGGCTTCCCGGGGCAGGGCCTGGAACTGGGCCCAGTCCAGGTGCAGCTCCTGGGCCACCAGGCCGAACAGGGCCAGGGACCAGTTTTCCGGCCTCAGGTCCGGACGTAGGCCCAGGTCCAGCACGGGCAGTCCGGCGGTCAGGGTCTGGCCGGGAGGAAGACGGGGCTGGTCCATGGGCGACTCCAAATCAGGAAGGGAGCCTATTGGACAGGCTTTTTCCTCAATTGATCCCAGGCCAGCAAAATGGCCCCCAGGGTAATGGCGGAATCCGCCACATTGAAGGCGGGCCAGTAGTGGCTCCCCGCATGGACCTGGATGAAATCCACCACGGCGCCAAAGCGCAGCCGGTCGATCACATTGCCCAGGGCGCCCCCCATAATCAGGGTCAAAGACCAGGACAGCAGGCGTTCCCGGGGGCCTTTCCAGAGGGCTACCCCAATCCAGGCCGCCACCCCCAGGGCCAGGGCGGTGAAAAACCACCGTTGCCAGCCATCCGCCCCCGCCAGAAAGCTGAAAGCCGCCCCCCGGTTGAAGACGAAAACCCAGTCAAAAAAGCCGGTGACGGTACGGGTGCTGGCATAGGCCAGATTTTCCACCACCCACCACTTACTCAACTGGTCCAGCACAATAACGCCCAGGGCCAGGCCGTACCAGGCCGCCGGGCCTTTGCAGGGGCAGGCGCACTTAGGCATGGTGGCGGGACTCCCCGTCCCCGAACAGGTTGGCCACACAGCGGCCGCACAGTTGGGGATGGTCCGGATTGGTGCCCACATCCTCCCGTTGATGCCAGCAACGCTCGCACTTGGGGGCCGGGGTGGGTTGGGCCAGGATGGCTTCCTGGCCTTCCGCCACCGTACTCACCGTGGCGGCGGAGGTAATCAGCACAAAGCGCAGGTCATCCCCCAGGGAAGCCAGACGGGCCGCCCGTTCTCCCGCCGCCCGAATTTCCACCTGGGCCTGGAGGGAGGAGCCGATCTTGCCCGCCGCCCGCAGGTCTTCCAGGGCTTTGGAAACTTCGGCCCGCACGTTGCGGATATCCAGCCACTTATCCAGCAATTCCCCTTCCCCGGCTAGCTCAGGCAGTTCGTGCCAAGTGTGGAGCATGACCGATTCTTCCGGGTCCCCATGCTGGAGCACAGACCAGATTTCTTCGGCGGTAAAGGACAGAATCGGCGCCATGAGCCGGACAAAGGCTTGGAGAATGTGCCACAGGGCGCTTTGGGCGGAGCGGCGCGCCAGGGAGTTGGGGGCCGAGGTGTAGAGCCGGTCCTTGAGAATATCCAGGTAAAAGCCCCCCAGATCTTCGGAACAGAAGGTCTGCAACGCCTGGGCCACCCGGTGGAATTCGTAGGTATCGTAATCCGCCCGGCACTGGTCCTGGAGCTTGCGGGTCAGGGCCAAGGCATAGCGGTCAATTTCCAGCCATTGGTCCAGGGGCACCTGATCCTTGGCCGGATCGAAATCCGCCGTATTGGAAAGGAGGAAGCGCAGGGTGTTGCGGATACGCCGGTAGGCCTCCACCACCCGCTTGAGAATTTCCTGGGAGAGGGCCAGTTCCCCGGAATAGTCCGTATTGGCCACCCAGAGGCGCAGGATTTCCGCCCCCTGCTTGTCGTTAATCTGTTCCGGCAGAATGGTGTTGCCCAGGGATTTGCTCATTTTCCGGCCCTTTTCATCCACGGTGAAACCATGGGTGAGCAGGGCCTTGTAGGGGGCATGGCCATCAATGGCCGCCCCGGTGAGCAGGGAGGAATGGAACCAGCCCCGGTGCTGGTCCGAGCCTTCCAGGTACAGGTCGGCCCGGGGCCCCTGGGCATGGCCCATGGGGTGGGAACCCCGCAGCACATGCCAGTGGGTGGTGCCGGAATCGAACCACACGTCCAGGGTATCGGTGACCTTTTCGTACTGATCCGCCTCGTCCCCCAGCAATTCCTTGGGGTCCAGCTTAAACCAGGCTTCGATACCCGCCTTTTCCACCCGCTGGGCCACCTGCTCCAGGAATTCCACGGTACGGGGATGGAGTTCGCCGCTTTCCTTGTGCAGGAAGAAGGGGATGGGCACGCCCCAGTTGCGCTGGCGGGAGATGCACCAGTCCGGCCGCCCGGCGATCATGGCGTGGAGCCGGGGACGGCCCCAGGCCGGGTAGAAGTCTGTGTGGTCGATGGCGTCCAGGGCCTGTTGGCGCAGGGTCTTGCCCTCCTTGCCCGGAATGTCCATGCCCACAAACCACTGGGCCGTGGCCCGGTAGATCAGGGGGGTTTTATGGCGCCAGCAGTGCATGTAGCTGTGCTTGATGGTCTCGTGCTTGAGCAGGGCCCCCACTTCCTCCAGCTTGGCCACGATCTGGGGATTGGCCTTCCAGATCAGCTGTCCACCGAAGAAGGGCAGGCTGGCGGCATAGACCCCGTCGCCTTGCACCGGGTTGAGGATTTCGTCAAAGCCCCGGCCATTGGCCCGCCACACGGCAAAGTCGTCCGCCCCGTAGGCAGGGGCGCAGTGGACCACCCCGGTGCCCGCGTCCAGGGCCACGTAGTCAGCCAGATAGACGGGGGCGGTGCGATCGTAGAAAGGATGGCGGAATTCCAGCCCGGCCAGGTCCGCGCCCTTGGCCCGGCCCAGTTCCTTGCCGCTCAGGCCGTAGCGTTCCAGGCAGGCGGTCACCAGCTCCGCCGCCAGCACCAGGCAACGATCCCCCGTATCCACCAGGGCGTAATCGAATTCGGGATGAATGTTCAGAGCCTGATTGGCCGGGATGGTCCACGGGGTGGTGGTCCAGATCACAATGGCGCTGGGCTTGGCCAGGGCAGCCAAGCCGAAAGCCTTGGCCAGCGCAGCTTCCGAGACAGGGGCCACGGTAAAGGCCACGTCGATGGCATCCGACTTTTTGTCTTCGTATTCCACCTCCGCTTCCGCCAGGGCGGAACCGCAGTCGAAACACCAATTCACCGGCTTCAAGCCCTTGAACACGTAGCCCCCCTTGACCATTTCCGCCAGGGCCCGGATTTCCCCGGCCTCATTGGCAAAATTCATGGTCAGGTAGGGATTGTCCCAATCCCCCAGCACCCCCAGGCGAATAAAGCCCGCCTTCTGGATTTCCACCTGTTCCTTGGCGTAGGCCCGGCACAGCTCCCGCACCTGATCGGCGGGCAAATGCTTGCCGTGGGTCACTTCCACCTTGTGTTCAATGGGCAGACCGTGGCAATCCCAGCCCGGCACATAGGGGGCGTCAAAGCCGGACAGGGTCTTGGACCGGACGATAATGTCCTTGAGCACCTTGTTCAGGGCATGGCCCAGGTGCAGGCTGCCGTTGGCGTAGGGAGGGCCGTCGTGGAGAATGAACTGGGGACGGCCGGCGCTGGCCCGGCGAATCTTCTGGTAGAGCTTGCGCTCCTGCCATTCCTTCACCCATTGGGGCTCCCGTTTGGGCAAATCCCCCCGCATGGGGAAAGGGGTGTCGGGAAAATTCAGGGTTTTCTTGTAGTCAGCCATAGCAGTCTTCCGTATCAATCCGATTCAGGCCGGGCCTTAACGCCCGAAAAAGGCCCGGGCGGCCTGCACATCCCGGCCGATCTGCGCTTTCAGCGCCTCTAGCCCGGAGAATTTCATTTCATCCCGCAGCTTGTGCAGGAAAGCGACAGACAAATGGGCGCCATACAAATCGCCCTGAAAGTCGAACAAATTCACTTCCAGCAGGGGGCGGGGCGTGCCCAGGGTGGGACGCACCCCCATGTTAGCCACCCCTTCCACCGGCAATTCCCCCGCCCCGGTGACCCGCACCGCAAAGACCCCGGTGAGGGGCATGGGGTTGTGGCGCACCCGGATATTGGCGGTGGGGAAGCCCAGCTGGCGGCCGATCTTGTCCCCGTGGACCACCCGGCCGTCAATGCCGTAGGGGCGGCCGAGGAGCTTGGCCGCCTGTTCCAGCTCTCCGGCGGCCAGGGCCTCCCGGATACCAGAACTGGAGGCCCGTTCCCCTTCCATGAGCACCGTATCCATGGCTTCCACAGTAAAACCGTGGCGGCGACCGGCGGCGACCAGGAAATCGAAATCCCCTTCCCGACCAGCCCCAAAGCGGAAATCGTCGCCGATAATCAGGTGCCGCACGTGCAAGCCTTGCACCAGCACCCGGGTCACGAATTCCTCGGCGCTCAAGGCGGCAAAGCGCCGGTTGAAGCGACAGACGCAGGTCAGCTGGACCCCGTAGCCCCCCAACAATTCCAGCTTTTCCCGCAGGGTGGTCAGCCGGGCGGGGGCGGATTCGGGGGCAAAAAACTCCCGGGGATGGGGCTCAAAAGTCAGCACGGCCCCAGGCAGGCCCAGGGCCTCCGCCTTTTCGGTAAGCCGATGCAATAGGGTACGGTGGCCCAGGTGCACCCCATCGAAATTACCGATGGTCAGCACAGTCGGCCCGGGCGCCGGGGTGGACACACCTCGCAGGACAAGCATGAATCTGCCGCTAAAAAGCTTGAATTATAGCGTTTTTGCCCGCCTCCCGTGGCACCGATGCCGGGTTACCCGGGCCCCGGGCGTCCCCCGTTCCCAACCTGCCCCGGTCACCGCCCCTCCTCTCCCCATCGCCCAAACAAAAAGGCCGGGCATCCAGCCCGGCCTTTGCCGCCTTTGCAGCACCCAGTCCCTTTTTTCTAGCGGATCAAGCCAGTGGATTCGTCAATATCCGCCCGGGCCAAAGTGGATTTGGGATGGGGCGGGTTTTTGGCGAAATACTGCTTAATGCCCCGGAACAGGGCGTCGGCCATCTGTTCCTGATAACCCTGGTCGATCAGCTTTTTTTCCTCTTCCGGATTGCTGATGAAGGCGGTCTCCACCAGCACGGAAGGAATGTCCGGGGCCTTGAGCACGGCAAAGCCCGCCTGTTCCACCGCCCCTTTGTGCAGGCGGTTGATGTTGGACAGTTCCCCCAGCATGGCCTTGCCCAGCTTCAGGCTGTCGTTGGCCGTGGCGGTCTGGGACAAATCCAGCAGGGTCTTGGCCAGCACCGGGTCCTTGCCCCCCAGATTGACGCCACCGATCAAGTCCGCGTCATTCTGCTGCTTGGCCAGCCAGCGGGCCGCCGAGCTGGAAGCCCCCTTGTCGGAGAGGACGAAAACGGAGGAGCCCCGGGCTTCCGGATTGACCCAGGCGTCCGCGTGGATGGAAACAAAGAGATCGGCCTGGACCCGCCGGGCCTTTTGCACTCGCACCCCCAGGGGCACGAAAAAGTCCGAGTCTCGGGTCATCAGGGCCCGCATATTGGGCTCCCCGTCGATCCGGGCCTTGAGCAGGCGGGCGATGTTGAGCACCACATCCTTTTCGTGGTTGCCCATTTTGCCGCTGGCCCCCGGGTCTTCCCCCCCATGACCCGGGTCCAGGGTCACGGTCACCAGCCGGTCCACCACTCCCTTGCCGCCCCGCTTGACGTCGCTGCGCTTGGGCACAGGAGCTTCCGCCGGTTTGGGGTCCTGACGGGCCACGGTTTTGCCCGGCGCACTGGGCGCGGGCTGGAGATCGGGGGCGGGAGCCACATGGTCCGGCTGGCCCTGCAACAGGGACAGGAGGGGATCCACCGGATGGGCCGGGTAAATATCCAGCACCAACCGGTCCGCGTATTCCCCCACGGGCTTCAGGGCAAACACCTGGGGCGCCACCTCGGTCTTCAATTCCATGACCAGACGCACCACCCCGGGCTTGAAGCGGCCGGCCCGCAAAAGCTTGATATAGGGATCGTCCGGGCCCACCTTATTAGCCAGACCTTCCAGGACCCCATTGAATTCCACGCCTTCGATATCCACCACCAGGCGCTCCGGATTTTTCACCGTGAAGTAGGAGTACTTCAACTCCCCATCATGTTCCAGGGTGACCCGGGTGTAATCGGTGGCGGGCCAGACCCGCACCGCCAGTATGCCCGGACGGCCCATGGCCGCCTTGGCCAGGGGCGTCACCAACAGGGCCATGGCGGCGCCGCCGGCCTGCAACAGGCGGCGACGAATCAGGCGTTGGGATTTACTAAACTGAGCTGTTTTACGCATCGCTTCCCCTCCTCGCTACCCGGCTGTAGCACCACTGTCCGCCCCCCTTCCCCTTCCTGGGAAAAGACCACCCGCAAGTCGGGCGGGGGCAGGTAAGTTCCTGCTTTTTCGGGCCATTCCACAAAACAGACGGCCCCTTGCCGGAAATATTCGTCCAGTCCTGCATCGAGAAACTCATCTGGATGATTGAAGCGATAAAAATCAAAGTGATACAAGTATAAGCTCGAAAGTTTGTAAACTTCAACCAGGGTGTAGGTAGGGCTTTTCACCGGACCGGTGTGGCCCAGGCCCCGCAACAGGGCCCGCACCAGGGTGGTTTTACCGCTGCCCAGATCCCCTTCCAGGAACACCACCATGCCCCCTTGCACCAGGGGCGCCAAGGCCAATCCCAGGGCCTGGGTGGCCGCCTCATCCGGCAGATGCAAAGCCGGCGCCGGCTGGTTATGATCGGACGTATGCACGAGTTAGACTCCACTGAAAAAAAGCCCGGGATCACCCCGGAAGGCCCTCTGGGCGCGGATAACGGCACCGACTGGCCTGCCACCCTGGGCCAATGGGCCCGGGAACTGGGCTTTAGCGCCCTGGGCATCGCCCGGCCGGACCTCAGCCGGGCCGAGCCCCAGCTGCGCCGTTGGCTGGAACTGGGGCGCCACGGCCACATGGATTATATGGCCAAGCATGCGGACCTCCGCCTGGCCCCGGAGCGCCTGGTGCCCAACACCCTGAGCGTCATTTCCGTGCTCCAGTCCTACCTGCCCCCCGGGGCCGATCCGGCCCGCATCCTGGCGGACGGGGAACGGGCCTATGTGGCCCGCTACGCCCTGGGCCGGGATTATCACAAACTCCTGCGCAACCGGCTGCAAAAACTGGCGGAACGGCTGCAAGAGGCCATCGGCCCCTTCGGCTTCCGCTGCTTCGCCGATTCGGCCCCGGTGCTGGAGGTGGAACTGGCGGGTCAGGCCGGTCTGGGCTGGCGGGGCAAGCACACCCTGCTCCTCACCCGGCAGGGTTCCTGGCATTTTCTCGGGGAAATTTATACGGACCTGCCCCTGCCTGCCGCCCAGCCCCAAACCAACCACTGCGGTCAATGTCAGCGCTGCCTGGACGTCTGCCCCACGGGGGCCATCCTGGCCCCCTACGAGCTGGACGCCCGGCGCTGCATCTCCTACCTCACCATCGAGCTCCACGGCCCCATTCCGGAGCCTTTCCGGCCCCTGCTGGGCAACCGCATCTATGGCTGCGACGATTGTCAGCTGGTCTGCCCCTGGAATCGCTTCGCCACTCCGGGAGATCCCCAGTTTTCGCCCCGGGAAGGCCTGGATGCGGCCACCCTGCTCCAATTGTTCGCATGGGAAGCCACAGACTTCAATGATCGCCTGGCGGGCAGCCCGATTCGGCGCATCGGCCATGAACGCTGGCTACGCAATATCGCCGTCGCCCTGGGCAATGGCCCCGGCGGCCCGGCGGTGATGCAGGCCCTGCGTCGTCGTCTGGACCATCCCTCCCCCCTGGTGCGGGAACATGTGGCCTGGGCCCTGGCCCGACTTGGGGGAAAAAGTCCCGGCTAAACCACCAAACAGGGAAAATTTCCCTGTAAAAACAAGTTTCAGGACATTGGAAAAAGAAAAAGCCAGGCAAAGCCTGGCTTTTTCCAGCATCGTTTAAAAAACGATTACTTGGCGGCGTCAGCAGGAGCGGCGTCGGCAGGAGCGGCTTCAGCGGCAGCCTTCTTAGCCTTCTTGGCCTTCTTGTGAGCCTTCTTGTGAGCCTTCTTGGCAGGAGCGGCAGCAGCGGTGTCGGCGCTGGCTTCAGGAGCGGCAGCGGGAGCGGGAGCGGCATCAGCAGCGAAAACGGAAGCGGCGAACAGGGAGGCCACCAGGGCGGAGAGGAGCTTGCTCATTATTTATACCTCGTCAAATGATCAATTGATGATGGTTCTTGTAACCCACCCGCGATGAGCGGGTTACAGGCAATAACGTATCAGTTTCTCGGTCGGTTGACACTATTTTTCATAAATTCACTTTTCCACCGGCCGGGCGGGGTCGCTGCACCACTCGCTCCAGGAGCCCGCATAGAGCTTGGAGCCGGGCAATCCGGCCAATTCCATGGCCAGCAGATTGTGGCAGGCAGAAACTCCGGAGCCGCATTGGTGGATCACCTGTTCCGGGCTCAGGGCCCCCAGAATTTCCAGGAACTCCCGCTGCAACTCATGGGCCGGTTTGAAATGACCATCCGGGGTGAGATTGTTGCGGAAAAAGCGATTCCGGGCACCCGGGATATGGCCGCCCACCGGGTCCATGGTTTCATTTTCCCCGTGGAACCGGTCCGGCGCCCGGGCGTCCAGAATCAGGCGCCCCGGATGGCCCAAACCGGCCAGAACCTTGCTGGCCAGCACCACCCAGGGCTGGACCCGGGCCGTGAAATGGCCCAGACGGGACTGGGGCGCCGCCCCATCCACGGGCTGGCCGGCCGCCACCCAGGCGGGAAAGCCCCCATCCAGAACAGACACGGCGCTATGCCCCAGCCAGCGCAGCAGCCACCACAGCCGGGCCGCCATCATGCCGCCACAGTCGTCGTAGGCCACCACCCGGGTCTGGTTGCCAATCCCCAGCATTTCCAAGCGACGCACCAGCAGCGCCACCTCGGGCAGGGGATGTCGGCCGTTATGGCCGGTCTTGGGGCCAGACAAATCCCGGTCCATGTGCATGAACACGGCGCCGGGAATGTGATTTTCCTGGTAGGCGGCCTCCCCGGCCGCCGGGGCGGCCAGGTTGTGACGGCAGTCCACCACCCGCCAATCCGGATCCTCCAGATGATCCGCCAGGTCCGCCACAGAAATGAGGGGGGAAACGGTCATTAGGCCTGCTCCGCCAGCCAGGCCTTGGCTTCGGCTTCTTCCGTGAAGACCTGCACGTCAGCCTGGACAAAGGCCTGGGACAACCAGGCGCTCCAGGCCACCCACTGGCTTTCGGTGAGCACGGCAATGCGGCGGAAGGCGTCCCCGTGGGTCCGGCCAAATTTCACTTCGGCCCAGGCCACATCCAGGGTGAAATCGGCCATCTCCCGCAGATCGAAGAAGAGGTCCACCGGACCTTCGAATTTGATCTTGTAATTGACCAGCTCTTCGAATTCCCGGTAATCGGCCAGGGTAAATTCCCCGAAAACGGACACCGAAACCAGGCTGCCTTGATGGTCGGTTGCGATCATAGTTTTGCTCTCCACTAAAAATTGGGGATGCCCAAGTGTATCCCAAGCCCCGGCCAAACGCGGTGCGGGGCGCCCCGGGCCAGGGCAAAGAAAAAGGGCGTCCCCTGGGACGCCCCGTTTCGGCTGACCGCCCGACCTACAGATGGGGGGCCATAATGCGACGATAGAATTCGTGGAAGTGCTGCATGCCGTCTTCCATGGGGGATTGGTAAGGCCCTACTTCGCTGCGGCCTTCCTTGTGCAGGCGCCAGCGGCCCCTGTCCATGCGTTCGCCGATGTCGTCGTCCTCAATGGCGGTTTCCATGTAGGCGGCTTGTTCGGCTTCGATGAATTCTCGTTCGAAATCCACGATTTCTTCCGGATAGTAGAACTCCACCACATTCATGGTCTTGTTCACGTCCTGGGGCACCAGGGTGGAAACCACCAGCACGTGGGGATACCACTCCACCATCACGTTGGGGTAGTAGGTGAGCCACACGGCGCCCTGACGGGGGGATTCCCCCTTGGCGGCGTAAAAATCCCGCACCGCCTTCTGCCAGCGGGCATAGACCGGGGAGCCTTCCTTGAGCAAGGAGGTAATGCCCACCCGCTGCACGGAATACCATTCGCCGAACTGCCAAGTGAGGTCGTCGCAGGTGACGAAATTGCCCAGACCCGGATGGAAGGGGACCACGTGGTAGTCCTCCAGATAGACCTCAATAAAGGTCTTCCAGTTGTAATTGCACTGGTGCATTTCCACCCGGTCCAGCTTGTAACCGGCGAAATCGAATTCCCCGGCCACGTTCATCCCGGCCAGATCCTGACCGACGGAGCGGGGCCCCTTGAAGAGCAGACCGTTCCAGGATTCCAGCTTGCGCTTATTGAGATTGAGGCAGGGATTGGCGGGGAAGTGGGGAGCGCCGATGAGGCTGCCCGCCGTGTCATAGGTCCAGCGGTGCAGGGGACACACCACGTTTTCCGCATTGCCGCTGCCCTGCAACATGATGGCCTGGCGGTGGCGGCAGATATTGGACATGTCGTACACCCCGTCCGGCTGACGCACCACCATACGGCCATGGTCTTGCCATTCCAGGGTCCGGTAATCGTGCACATGGGGCACCATCAGCTCGTGGCCGACGTACCCGGGCCCTTGCTCGAAGAAGAGTTTCTGCTCCAGTTCGAACATTTTTTCGTCGAAATACCAGTCGACGGGGAATTGGGTTACGGCCGGGGCCAAATGGTTGCTGGTGACGATTTCGGACATCTCCACACCTCCGGGAAGTGGCAAAGGGTAGAAATCAGTTAATAAATCAAGGGAGGCGGGATTGTAGCCTGGATCAAATTTGACCAAAAGCCCCTGAATAAGTTATTTTTTCCCGTTTCTGATGGCTATTGACATGGATCAAACCGCCCCGTCATCCACGCCTGCGGACGGGCAAGAACCCGCCCCTCTCAAATTCGAAACTGCCCTCACCGAACTCGAGCGCATCGCCCAAGCCATGGAGGGTGGCAAACTGTCTCTGGAAGAATCCCTGGAAGCCTATCGCCGGGGCACGGAACTGCTCCAGTTCTGCCAGCGTCAACTGCAAGTCGCCGAGGAAAAAATCCAGGTGCTGGAAAACGGCTCCTTGCGCGACTTCCGCCCCACCGAATCCCACTGAAAGCCTCGTCCATGTCCGCCACTGCCCTGCCTTTTCCGGAATGGATGGGGGCCGTCCAGGCCCGCACCGAAGCGGCCCTGGGCCGCTTTCTGCCGGCCCCGGATCACGCCCCCGCCACCTTGCACCAAGCCATGCGCTATGCCGCCCTGGGCGGGGGCAAGCGGGTACGGCCCCTGTTGGCCTTCGCCGCCGGGGAAATCACCGCCGCCCCGGCAGAACTGCTGGATAGCGCCGCCTGTGCCGTAGAGCTGATCCACGCCTATTCCCTGGTCCATGACGACCTGCCGGCCATGGACAACGACGTGCTGCGCCGGGGCCGCCCCACCTGCCACGTGGAATATGGGGAAGCCACGGCCATGTTGGCCGGAGATGCCCTCCAGACCCTGGCCTTCGACCTCCTGGCTCGCCCCCTGGCCCTGGAACCGGCCCGGCAGGTGGAATTGCTTGCCCTCCTGGCCCAGGCCAGCGGCTCCCGGGGCATGGCCGGCGGTCAAGCCATTGACCTGGAAGCGGTGGGCCGGGCCCATGACCAGGCCCTGACCCAGCCCGAATTGGAATTGATGCACGCCCTCAAGACCGGCGCCCTGATTCGGGCCGCCGTGCTCATGGGGGCCCTGTGCGGCGAGACCCTGGCCCCGGAGGCCCGGGAGCGCTTGGACACCTATGCCAAGCGGGCCGGGCTGCTGTTCCAAGTGGTGGATGACATCCTGGACTGTACGGCCAGCACCGCCACCCTGGGCAAAACCGCCGGCAAGGACGCGGCGGCGGACAAGCCCACCTACGTCAGCCTGCTGGGCCTGAGCGGCGCCCAGGACTACGCGGAAGAACTGCGTCGTCAGGCCGTCACCGCCCTGGACATTTTCGGGACCCGGGCCACCCGCCTCATCGCCCTCACCGACTTCATCACCCACCGCAAATTCTGACCGGCTTATCGGAGCGCAAGCCCAGCCATGTCCGCCTACCCCCTCCTCGACACCATCCACGATCCCAGCCAACTACGTCGGCTGGAGCGGCGCCAGTTATTGCCCCTGGCCGATGAAATCCGCGCCTTTCTCATCGAATCCGTGGCCCGCACGGGGGGGCACCTGTCATCCAATCTGGGGACGGTGGAACTGACCATTGCCCTCCATTACGTCTTCGATACCCCCCGGGACCGGCTGGTCTGGGACGTGGGCCACCAGTGCTATACCCACAAAATTCTCACCGGCCGCCGGGAAGGCATGTCCCGGCTGCGCATGGCGGGAGGGGTTTCCGGCTTCCCCAAGCGGGCGGAAAGCGAATACGACACCTTTGGCGTGGGCCACTCCTCCACCTCCATTTCCGCCGCCCTGGGTATGGCCCTGGCGGCCAAGCAGAAGGGGGAAAAGCGGGCCGCCATCGCTATCATCGGCGACGGCGCCATGTCCGCCGGTATGGCCTTCGAGGCCCTGAACAACGCCGGGGTGGCGGACGCGGACATGCTGGTGATCCTCAACGACAACGAAATGTCCATTTCCCCCCCGGTGGGCGCCCTAAACAAATACCTGGCCCGGATCATGTCCGGCAACTTCTATTCCGCCGCCCGCAAGGCCGGGGAAAAGGTGCTGGGTATGGCCCCGCCCCTGCTGGAGCTGGCCAAGCGGGCAGAGGAACACGTGAAGGGCATGCTCACCCCGGGCACCCTGTTTGAGGAGCTGGGCTTTAACTACATCGGCCCCATCGACGGCCACGACCTGAACGCCCTGATTCCCACCCTGCAAAACCTGAAGGACATGAAGGGGCCCCGCTTTCTCCACGTCATCACCAAGAAGGGCCATGGCTACAAGCTGGCGGAGGCGGACCCGGTGCTCTACCACGGGGTTTCCAAATTCAAGCCGGAGGAAGGCATCCAGACGGGCAAGGGCGGGGGCAAACTCACCTATACCCAGGTATTTTCCGACTGGCTCTGCGACATGGCCGCCGCCGATCCCCGGCTGGTGGGCATTACCCCGGCCATGGGGGAAGGCTCGGGCCTGGTACGCTTCGCCGAGCTATTCCCGGAACGTTATTACGATGTGGGCATCGCGGAGCAGCATGCCGTCACCTTTGCGGCCGGCTTGGCCTGTGAAGGACTGAAACCGGTGGTGGCCATTTATTCCACCTTCCTCCAACGGGCCTACGACCAGCTCATCCACGACGTGGCCCTGCAAAACCTGCCGGTGACCTTCGCCATTGACCGGGGCGGCCTGGTGGGGGCGGACGGGGCCACCCACCACGGGGCTTTCGACCTTTCCTTCCTGGCCTGCATCCCCAATCTGGTGGTGATGTGCCCGGGGGACGAAAACGAATGCCGGCGCATGCTCACCACCGCCTTCCTCCACGACGGCCCCGCCGCCGTGCGCTATCCCCGGGGCGGCGGCATGGGCAAGGTGCCGGACACGGCCCTGGAACCCTTGCCTCTGGGCAAGGGGGAAATGCGCCGCCGGGGCCAGAAACTGGCCTTCCTGGTCTTCG
Source organism: Rhodocyclaceae bacterium (assembly GCA_041907765.1). Classification (GTDB taxonomy): domain Bacteria; phylum Pseudomonadota; class Gammaproteobacteria; order Burkholderiales; family Rhodocyclaceae; genus Azospira. Next base: position 105,914 of record JAYRGQ010000007.1, read on the forward strand.
GCAGCCCCCTGGGTGCCGCTTTGGAAGCCGCCGAGGCCCTGGACGCCAGCGTGGCCAATATGCGCTTCGTCAAACCCATGGACGAAAAGCTGTTGTTGGAACTAGCGGGGAACCATGAGGGCCTGATTACCCTCGAAGAGAATGTGGTGAGCGGCGGCGCGGGCAGCGGAGTGGCCCGTATCCTGGCCAGCCATGGGGTGGTCAAGCCCCTGCTGCACCTGGGCCTGCCGGACCGCTTCATGGATCACGGCGACCAGGGGCTGCTCTTGGCAGAAGCCGGGCTGGACGGGGCGGGCATCCTTCGCAGCGTCCAGGAATGGCAGGCCCGGCAGTTTCCCGCCTGAGCCCGCCCGGCACCAACCGCTCCCGCCCCAACCCCGACACCCACAGGACAAGAAAATGAACGCACCCCAACACCCCGCCGCGCCCATGCCTGACGTGCAGAGCAGCGCCGACACCCGGCACCTGGCCATTAACCGGGTGGGCATCAAAGCCATCCGACACCCGGTCCGGGTGCGGGATGAGCATGGCCAAGACCAAGCCACCATCGCCGTTTTCAACATGTATGTGGGATTGCCCCATAACTTCAAGGGCACCCACATGTCCCGCTTTGTGGAAATCCTCAACAGCCAGGAAAATGCCCTGTCTGTGGAGTCCTTCCCGGCCATGCTCCAATCCATGGTGGAACGCCTGGAGGCCCAGACCGGCCACATCGAGATGAATTTCCCCTATTTCATCAACAAGTCCGCGCCGGTCTCCGGCGTGAAAAGCCTGCTGGACTACGATGTGACCTTTATCGGGGATATCTGCCACGGGGAAATCAGCTCCACCATCAAGGTGGTGGTGCCCGTCACCAGCCTCTGCCCCTGCTCCAAGAAAATCTCCGACCGGGGCGCCCACAACCAGCGCTCCCACGTCACGGTGACGGCCCGCACCAACGACCTGCTATGGATTGAGGAACTGGTCCGGCTCATCGAAAAACAGGCCTCCTGCGAGCTTTACGGCCTGCTCAAGCGCCCGGACGAAAAGTACGTAACGGAAAAAGCCTACGACAATCCCAAGTTCGTGGAAGACATGGTCCGGGACGTGGCCGCCGCCCTTAACGCGGAGCCCCGGATCGACTACTACGTGGTGGAATCGGAAAACTTTGAATCCATCCACAATCACTCCGCCTACGCCCTGATCGAGCGGGACAAGAAGGCGAGTCACTAGGGAACAAGGGCCTTTTCGGGCGCCAAGGCACCCGTTCTGCCCCGAATCGCCACCGCAAACCGCAAGAAAGGCGCCCCCAGGGCGCCTTTCTCGTTTGGGCTGCCCCCTTCCTTCCGGAAAACGCCGCGCCCACGGGAGATGAATACGCCACCGGCCAGGCCTGGGCCAGACAGGCACCAGCCCCTCTCCCCGCAAAAAAGCCAATAAAAAAGGGTGCCCGGAGGCACCCTTTTAATACCGGCAGCGGCTGGATTAGCCTTGCTTGGTAATGAGCTTTTCCTTGATCCGGGCAGACTTGCCGGAACGTTGACGCAGGTAGTACAGCTTGGCACGACGCACGTCACCACGACGCTTCACTTCGATGGAAGCGATCATGGGGGAATAGGTTTGGAAAGTCCGTTCCACGCCTTCGCCGGAAGAAATCTTCCGCACGGTGAAAGCGGAGTTGAGACCCCGGTTGCGCTTGGCAATGACCACGCCTTCGTAGGCCTGGACCCGCTTGCGGCTACCTTCCACCACGTTCACGCCAACCACCACGGTATCGCCAGGGGCGAATTCAGGGATGGTCTTGCCGGCGGTCAGGCGGGCCAGCTCTTCCTGTTCCAGTTGTTGAATCAGGTTCATGTGAGTTCCTTCAGTTATGTTTTATCTCACCGCATTGCTCCTCTCGCGATAGCTCGCTGAGGAGTTGCGTCACTTCCTTGGAAAGCTTTTTGCCTTCCGCGGTCTGCTGCGCCAGCCATTTGGCAAACAACTCCGGACGGCGCTTCCGGGTTCGGGCCAGCGACTGTTTCAGGCGCCAGCGACGAATGGCTTCGTGGTGGCCGGACAACAACACCGGCGGCACCTCCATGTCTTCATACACTTCCGGTCGGGTGAAATGGGGGCAATCCAGCAGCCCCTCCACAAAGGAGTCCTGCTCCGCCGAAGCCGCATCATGCAGGGCCCCTGGCAGTTGCCGCACGATGGCGTCCATCAGGGCCATCGCCGGGATTTCGCCCCCCGACAGGACAAAATCCCCCATGGAAATCTCTTCATCCACGCAACGGGCAATCACCCGCTCGTCGATGCCTTCATAACGGCCGCAGAGCAGAATCAGCCCCGGCTCGTCCTTCAGACGCATCACCCCAGCATGGTCCAGAGGACGCCCCTGGGGGGAAAAATGCACCACCCGGGAACGCGTCAGCCCCAAGTCCCGCTGCCGCTGTTTGGCGGCGGCAATGGCTTTTTCCAGGGGGCCGGGCAACATCACCATGCCGGGACCGCCGCCGTAAGGCCGGTCATCCACGGTACGGTAATGGTCTTCGGCAAAATCCCGGGGATTCCAGGTGGAGAGCTGCCACAAACCGTTTTCCAAGGCCCGGCGGCTAATGCCGTATCGGGTCAAGGCATCAAACATTTCGGGAAAGAGGCTGATGACATCGAAGACGGGGGACGGCCCCTTTTCCGACCGGGCTTCCTGCTCTGCCCCGCTCACCAGTCCCGCTCCCAGGCCACGCGAATCAGGCCCTGGGCCTTATCCACCTGGCTTACTACCGCATTCACAAAGGGGATGAGGCGTTCTTCCCCATCTTCCCCTTGGACGCGCAGCACATCATTGGCGCCGGTCTCGATCAAGCCCTGGACCACCCCCAGGCATTCATCCCGGGTGTTAAGCACCTTGGCACCGATTAAATCGGCCCAATAGAATTCGTTTTCCCCGGTTTCCGGCAAAGCCGCCCGGGGAGCCGCCACCAGCAGTCGCTGGAGGGCTTCCGCCTGGTTACGGTCAGTGACACCCTCAAAGGCCACCACCAACCCATCCCCTTGCAAACGGCAGCGGGAAATTTTCATTTCCTGCCACGGACCGGCTTCGGGGCCCAGCCACCAGACGGGCATTTTCGACCAACTTAAGGGATCATCCCCGAAGGGATGCACCCGTACCCAGCCGTGAACCCCGTGGGGGCCGGTTACGGCCCCCAGGACAACCATGGAATTCCCGGCTGCGTCAGACAAGGCGATTAGGCAGCAGCCTTGGCGGATTGCTTAACCAAGCGGGCCACGGTGGGGGACAGCTTGGCGCCTTGTTCGGCCCAGTAGGTAACGCGGTCAGCCTGGATCACCAGACCGTTTTCGCTATCGGCAGACATGGGGTTGTAGTAGCCCACGCGTTCGATGAAACGACCGTCGCGACGGTTACGGGAATCAGCCACGACCAGATTGTAGAAGGGGCGCTTCTTGGAACCGCCGCGAGAGAGACGAATGACGACCATCGTGAGTTCTTCCGGAATCAGAAAAAGGGGGAGAGTATAGCAAAAATCCCCGACAATGGAAGAGCTTTTCCGCAGGGTTTTGCTGCCAGAACAAGCAATTGGATCACCTCGGCTTTGGCCCCGGCAGAAAACTTCGCCCCCCAGCCCGAGCCCCTCCTTCTGCCTCCTGGGCCCGCAGGCAGTCCCCGCCCCGCCCGCCACCATACGCCCCTTGGTTTAAGGCCAAATTCCTACGCCGCCCCGGAGAGAACCGGGAAAGGCTTGTCTCTTTTGCCTTTGCCGCCCATTTCTCCCCTTGAGCCCCGGAGGGAAAACCCACCAAAAATGTGACTTTTGTCACAGAAAATTGACTCTAAGTCATTCAATTTTCTGGAATAGTCCGGAACTCCCTATAATAGCCATCCAGTATTTCAACCTCGGGACACCATGACCCTTAACGCTCCGGCCACCGCCCCTACTCGTCCCGATCCGGGCGCCATGTTGCAATGGTTCGCCCAGCCGGAGGAGGCGCTTGGCCCGGAGAGTCTGGGCACCCTACAGGATTTTCTCGATACCCTGCGCCAGTCCCCCGCCAGCCCCCAACAACGCCACAAGCTCCTGGATCTCATCTATCAGCGGGCCATGGCCCTGGGCCGGGCCTTGGGACCGGAGGTGAGCGCCAGCCCCCTGCCCCTGGGCAAAAAAATGCGCCAGCAAATCCGCCAACAGCAACGCTTGCTGGAAGCCCTGGCCCTGGATTACCTGGCGGATGTGGAAAATCCCGTGGATTTGCACCTGGTCAAAGGCTTGCGCCAGCCCCCGGAAGTGGGGCTATGGCGCATGCTCCAATGCCTGTACCTGCATTTACTGATCAGCGCCCTGGCCGCCGCCCCCGCCGGTATCCGCATCTGGCAAACCATTCACCGGGCCTACCGCCTGGCCCAAAGCAAGGGTCTGAGCCGCACCACGCCGTCGGGGGAAACGGAAGACATCGCCCGGGCCTACGGCAGCACCCTGCTCTTGGCCTGCGCCCAGCCCGCCTCCTATTCCGGGGAAGAGCTGGCGTTCGTGGCCACCATGACCCACCGGCTGAGCGAGGATATGGAAATCCTCTCCGTAGCCGACGAGCGCCATCACGGCCTGTTCTGGGTAGATCCGGAGCGGGACGGGGGGCCGGTGGCCATGGTGCGCCGCCTGCCGCCCCCGGAAACCACGGTGCTCTGGTTTTCCTGCGACCGGCTGGCCCGCCAGCTGGATGCCTGGGCCGAAGCCCTGAACGCCGGGACCATCCCGGAAAGCCTGCAATTACCTCCGGAAGCGGCCACTCCCACGGGTCAGGGTCTGATGCACCGGTTGGCCAAAAGCTGGGGCCACCCGGCCAAACGGCGCTTTCCCCGTCGCCGTCAAAGCTTCCGGGCCAAGCTCTGCCTGGGCTTGGAACAGCTATGGCGGACCCTGGAACAGGGAGAACGGGAAGATAGCCCCCTGTCCCAATGGATGGTCACCAACGAAAGCCCGGAAGGCTACGCCATCATGCATCTGGCGGGCCACACCACCGGGCTGGCCGTGGGCAATGTGGTGGCCCTAAAACGGGAAAACGGCGCGGACTGGGAAATCTGCCTGGTGCGCTGGGCCCTCTCGGAAAATCCGGAGCATTTGGAACTGGGCCTGCAAATCCTGGCTCCCCGGGCCATTCCCGCCGCCTTTGCCGTGCCCGGGGCGACCCAGGGACCGACCCCCGGCGCCCTCCTCTTCCCCCCCATTCCGGGCCTGCGGCCGGAGGAACATTTACTCGCCCCCGCCGGGGCCTTGCGCCCAGACATGGGTATGGTGCTGCTCTTGCTCCAGCAGGGCCATCTGGCCGTGCGGGAAATCGGGATTGGGCGTCTGGAAGAACAGACCGGCGCCGTGGAGACCTTTGCCATCGCCCCCTACGCCCCGGCCCCAGCCTCTAACGGTGCCGATGCAGGGTAGCGGCGATGAGGCCGCCCAGAAGCAAGACCAACCAGCAAAGATAGAGCCACACCAGGAAAATGGGTACCACGGCAAAGGCGCCGTAGATCAGGGTGTAGGACGGCACGTTGCTCAGGTAAATTTCAAAGCCCCGCTGCATGAGGGAAATGCCCACGGCAGCGAACAGCCCCCCCACCAGGGCATGGCCCAAGCGCACCCGGGCATTGGGCACGGCGTAATAAAGGAAGGCGAAAAAGCCCCACAACAGGGCCAGGGACACCCCCTTAAAGAGGGTGTGCTGGAGCCAGGGGGGCTCCCCGAACAGGCCCAGGGACACGGTCACCCCGTAGGACATGGCGCCGAAAATGCCCCCCAGCACCAGGGGCCCCAGAAGCAGCATGATGCAATAGAGCTTGATCCGTTCCCCGATGGGCCGGGAGGCATTGACCCGCCACACGTGATTGAAGGTTTTTTCCACGGAAACCATGAGCAGCAAGGCGGTCAGGGCGAGGAAGGCCAGGCCCAGCCAGGTCATGTCCTGGGCCTTCTGGGAGAAGGTCAGGGTGTATTGGGCAATCACCGCCCCCGCCTTTTCCGGCAACAGGTTTTGCACCAGAAAACGGTTAACCTGGGCCAGCACCGTGTGGAAAAAGGGAAAAATGGAAACGATCCCCACCACCAAAGCCACCAGGGGCACCAGGGACAACAGGGTGGTATAGGCCAGACTGGCGCCGATCTGGAAAAAGCGCTCCTCCACAAAGCGATGCAGGATTTCCCCCACAAAGCCCCGCTGTCTGCTGTTGCCCCGCCTGCCGCTTGCCATGGATGCGCTCGTCCTTACCCAGTTTTGCTTGCCGTTATAATACCCGCCCAACCTGAATCCGCCCTGCCATGCCCCAACGCCTGATATTCCTGGCCAGCGCCAGTCTGATTGCCCTTATTGCCCTGTGCCTGGCTTGGGAGCTCCGCCTCGCCCCCCTCCACCCGGGCGGCTCGGCCCTGGCCTTCAAGGCCATTCCCCTGCTGGCGCCCCTCTTCGGCATTCTCAAGGGACGGCGCTACACCTATCAGTGGAGCTCCCTCTTCATCCTCTTTTACTTTACGGAAGGGGTGGTGCGGGCCACCTCGGACCAGGGCCTGAGCCAGTGGCTGGCCTGGGGGGAAACGGGGCTGAGCGTGATTTTCTTCGTCGCCGTGGTGCTCTACGCCCGGCTCACCCGCCCCAGCAAAGAAAAGGCGGCCTAAGGCCGCCTGGGCACCGGATCGCCCCTGGCTTCAGCATCGGGGCGAGCACCGGTCGGGCAGGGGAAGCCGGTGGGTTACACCGGCCCCTCCCAATCCAAAGAAACGTCAGTCCATTACACCCCGGCGCCCTGGGGATTGAGTTTCACCAGGGAGGAATGGAGCTTGTTCAGGGCATTGAGATAGGCCTTGGCGGAGGCAATCACAATGTCCGTATCCGCCCCCTGGCCATTGACAATGCGGCCTTCCTTGGCGAGGCGCACGGTCACTTCCCCCTGGGCATCCGTGCCCGTGGTAATGGCGTTTACCGAATAGAGCAGCTGATCCGCACCGCTCTGGGCAATGGCTTCAATGGCCTTGAAAGTGGCGTCCACCGGACCGCTGCCCCCGGAGGTGGCCTTTTTCTCCCCCCCATCCACGGAGAGGGTAACGGTGGCCATGGGCTTTTCCCCGGTTTCGGAACAGACCTGGGAATAGACCAGCTTGTAGCGCTCCAGCTCGGGAGTCACCACCTCGTCGGACATAAGGGCCTGGAGATCCTCGTCGAAAATCTCGTGCTTCTTATCCGCCAACTCCTTGAACCGGGCGAAGGCCGTATTCAGGGCCTCATCGCTGGACAGCTCAAACCCCAGTTCCGCCAGGCGGGTCTTGAAAGCGTTACGGCCGGAGTGCTTGCCCAGCACCAGCTTGTTCTGGGTCCAGCCCACATCCTGGGCCCGCATGATTTCGTAGGTTTCCCGGTGCTTCAACACCCCATCCTGGTGAATGCCCGATTCGTGGGCGAAGGCGTTGGCCCCCACAATGGCCTTGTTGGGCTGCACCGGGTAGCCGGTAATTTGGGACACCAGCTTGGAGGCAGGCACGATCTGGGTGGCGTCGATGCGGCTTTCCACGGGGAAATAGTCGCCCCGGGTCTTCACCGCCATCACCACCTCTTCCAGGGAAGCGTTACCCGCCCGTTCCCCCAGGCCGTTGATGGTGCATTCCACCTGGCGCGCCCCGGCCAGCACGGCGGCCAGGGAATTGGCCACGGCCAGGCCCAGGTCATTGTGGCAATGGACGGACCACACCACCTTGTCCGCATTGGGCACCCGGGCCAGCAACTGGCGAATGGTTTCGGCAAACTGGTTGGGCAGGTTGTAGCCCACCGTATCCGGCACATTGATGGTGGTGGCCCCGGCCTTGATCACCTCTTCAAAAATGCGGCAGAGGAAATCCAGTTCGGAACGGCCCGCATCTTCAGCGGAAAATTCCACGTCGTCCGTGTATTGGCGAGCCCAGCCGATGGATTTCACCGCATGTTCCACCACCTGATCCGGGCTCATGCGCAGCTTCTTTTCCATGTGGATGGGGCTGGTGGCGATGAAGGTGTGGATACGGCCCCGGTTGGCGGGCTTAATGGCTTCCCCGGCCTTACGGATGTCGTTTTCGTTGGCCCGGGCCAGGGAACAAATGGTGGAATCCTTCACCACCCGGGCAATGCTTTCAATGGCATCCGCGTCCCCAGGGGAGGCGGCGGCAAAACCGGCCTCAATCACATCCACCTTCATTTTTTCCAACTGGCGCGCCACCCGCAGCTTTTCTTCCTTGGTCATGGAAGCGCCGGGGCTTTGCTCCCCGTCCCGCAAGGTGGTGTCGAAAATTACCAATTGATCTTTCATGGTCTGGCTCCAATGGGTACGCCTGATACACGGTCGGGCGCCGGAGGCGGCGGCCGAAGGAATACTGGGAATTTGGGGGGAAGAAATATTAGCGCGCGAGGCGCAGCAGCGGGCGAGCCAACAGCAGGGTTCGCAGGGTAAGGCGGGCGGATAGACAGTTGCCGATGGGATTAGCCATAGTGGGGAAAACTATAATGGCTTTTCCCGCCTCCGGCAAGGGCGGCGCCGGGGCAAGACCAGTGGCCAGGCCCCTTTCCAAGGCTTTTTCCTCCCCAAGGGGCCTGGCGGGCGGACCTAACTCTGGGTCTTGCACATAGCGGGGAACAGCAGGGGCAACAACACCAGGGTGAAGATGGTGGCGGAAACAATGCCCCCCACAATCACCACGGCGAAGGGCCGCTGGGTTTCGGAGCCGATACCGTGGGACAGGGCCGCAGGCAACAGCCCCAGTCCGGCCATGAGGGCGGTCATGAGGATGGGCCGCAGGCGGCCCACCGCCCCTTCCCGCACCGCGTCGGTGACCGAGTGGCCGTTACGCACCCCTTCCAGGAACTGTTCCACCATGATCACCCCGTTCTGTACCGAAATCCCGGCCACGGCGATAAAGCCCACCGCCGCCGAGACGGACAGATGCAGGCCAGCCAGCCCCAGGCCAAGAATGCCGCCGATCCAGGTGAAGGGCACCATGAACAGGACCAGGAGGGCAAAGCGCATGGAGCGGAAGGCCCAGAACAGCAGGACGAAAATGCCCAGCACGGACAGGGGCACGATCACCATGAGGCGCTTGGCCGCCCGCTGCTGGTTTTCAAACTGGCCGCCCCAGGTCATGGTGTAGCCGTGGGGCAGGCGCACCTGGGCTTTCACCTTCTGCATGGCCTCGGCCACGAAACTGCCCTGGTCCCGCCCCAAGAGATTGGCCTTGACCGCCACGTAACGCCCCCCGGCTTCCCGGGAAATACGGGCCGGGCCTTGGCGCACTTCAATGTCCGCAATCGCCGCCAAGGGAATGGTGGCCGGGGCCGCCCCATCCCCGCTGGCGGGCAGGGCCACGGGCAGGTCGGACACGTCATCCACCGCGTCCCGGTAAGGCCGTTGCAGACGCACCGCAATGTCGTAGCGCTGATCGTGGTCATAGAAGGAAGACACGGCCTGACCCGCCAGGGCGGTCTGCACCGTGGCATTCACGTCTGCCGCCTTGAGGCCGTAGCGGGACATACGGGCCCGGTCCAGGGTAATGTCCAGCTCGGTCTGGCCACTCACCTTGATGGCCGCCACGTCCGCCGCCCCCTGGATACTGTTGAGAATGGCCGCCACCTGCTCCGCCTTGTCTTCCAGAATATCCAGATCCGGGCCGAAAACCTTCACGGCAATTTCCCCCTTCACCCCGGAAATGGACTCTTCCACATTGTCCTCAATGACCTGGGAGAAGTTGGTGGGCACCCCGGGAATGGTGTGGATTTTCCGGGTCATGTCCCCGATCAGGGCATCTTTGTCCGGGAACCGCCACTGGTCGTGGGGTTTCAGGTCGGCCAGGATTTCCAGGTTATTGGGCCCCTTGGGGTCCGTGCCGTCATCCGGGCGACCCACCTGGGCGATCACCTCCCGCACCTCCGGATAGCTCAGAAGAATGCCCCGCACCTGGCGTTCCACCTCCTTGGTCTTTTCCAGATTGGTGGCGGGCGGCAGGCTGATGGTGAGCCAGATATTGCCTTCATCCAGCTTGGGCAAAAATTCGCTGCCCAGCTGGGGCGCCACCGCCAGGCAGGCGACCAGGAGTCCCAGGGAAGCGGCCAGAATGGCCTTGCGCCGCCCCTCCGTCCAGGCCATGACCCGGCGGTAAAAGTCCTGGAGTTTGCCCATCCAGGCCAGATGCTGCTCCGCCAGATTGTGCTGCTTCAGGTAGAAAGAAGTCAGGGCCGGGGTCAGGGTCAGGGTGAGGAGAATGGCCCCCAGAATGGCGAAGGACAGGGTGTAGGCCATGGGGGTGAAAATCTTCCCTTCCACCCGCTCAAACGTAAAGATGGGCAGGAAGGCCAGAATAATGATGGCCTTGGAGAAGAGAATGGGATGGCCCATTTCCACCGTGGTGTGCTTCAGGGTCAGCATGCGCCATTGCAGGGTGCCGTTGGGCGGTCCGCCCTCCTGCTCCGCCGTGGCCAGGCGCACCATCAGGGCTTCCACCAGCACCACGGCACCGTCAATGATGATGCCGAAGTCCACCGCCCCCAGGGAGATGAGATTGGCCGCCACCCCCTTGACGTGCATCATGATGAAGGCGGTAAGCAGGGCCAGGGGAATGACCAGGGCCACCACGGCCGCGGCGAACCAGGAGCGCAGGAAAATGATCAGGATACTGACCACCAGGCAGGCGCCCACCACCAGGTTTTCGCTCACCGTGTGCACCGTGTGATTGACCAGCTGGGTCCGGTCGTAGATGGGCACCAGCTTTACTCCCGGGGGCAGCTTGTCCCCCAGGCGCGCCAGTTCGGCCTTCACCCCCGACACCACGGTGGAGGCGTTCTGGCCCTTGGTCATCTGTACCACCCCTTGAACCACATCGTCCCGTTCATTAAAGGAGACGATGCCGGAACGGGTGTGGGGGCCAATGGCCACATCGGCCACATCGGAAACCAGCACGGGCTTGCCGTTATTCACCGCCACCGTCACCCGGCCAATGTCGTCCAGGCTATTCAGGAGGCCGATGGAGCGCACCACCAGGGCTTCGTCCCCCCGGTGAATGATGCCGCCCCCCGTATTGGCGTTGCTGTTGGTGAGGGCCTGGGAGAGCTGGTCGATGCTGACGCCGAATTTGCGCAGCCGGTAGGGATCCACCTTGACCTGGTATTCCTTCACCGCCCCGCCAAAGCTGACCACGTCCGCCACCCCGCTCACCCGGCGGATGGCCGGGCGCACCACCCAGTCCTGGAGGGCGCGGAGTTCATAGAGGGGCATATCCGCCGGGCCTTCCAGCACATAGCGGTAGACTTCCCCGACCGCGGTGGACAGGGGGGCCAGGGAGGGCTGCACATTGGGGGGCAGGGTCACATCCTGAAGATGTTCCGTCACCTGCTGGCGGGCGAAGTAATCATCCGTGTTGTCCGCAAAGGTCAGGGTGACGATGGACAGGCCGGTAATGGAGACGGAGCGCAGCTGGGTCATGCGGGGCACCCCGTTCATTTCCCGCTCAATGGGCAGGGAAATGCTCCGCTCCACTTCTTCCGGCGCCAGGCCCGGGGCCTGGGTGACGATATTCACCTGGACATCCTGCACATCGGGAAAGGCCTCAATGGGCAGGTTGCTCACCGCATACCAGCCGAAGACCACCAGAATCACCGCCGCCGCCAGCACGAAAACCCGCTGGGAGAGGGCAAAAGTTACGAGACGTTCCAGCATCATCGGCCTCAATTACCGCCCAGTTCGGCGTTCAACAGAAGGGCGCCGGCGGTCACCACCCGCTCCCCGGGATTCAGCCCTTTTTCCACATAACTGGCCTCATGGCCCCGGTAAGCCAGCTGGACTTCCCGCCGTTGCAAGGCCCCGGGTTGGAGTTCCACAAAAATGTAGGTGTGCAGGCCCGTGGTGACCAGAGCCGCATTGGGCACCCGGGGCAGATGGCGCCCCTCTTCCACGGGCATCAGGCGGGCGAACATTTCCGGCTTCAGCTTCCGGTCCGGATTGGGCACGGCGCAACGCACCGGCACCCGGCGGGACTGGGCATCCAGCACGTCCCCCACGGATTCCACCACGGCCTGGAAACGCTGGTCCGGATAGGCATCCACCATCACCGCCATGGGCTGGCCCGGATGGACCTTGGCCAGATCCTTTTCCGGCAGCTCCGCATAGGCCCAGAGATGACGGGGATCGCTGACCACAAAGAGGGGATTGTCGCTGTCCGGCCGCACCTCGGAGCCCGGGGTGGCCTGGCGTTCCGTCACCACCCCGGCCAGGGGGGTGCGCAGGGCAAAACCGGCCTGGCCGGGCAGGGCTTCCACATTACGCAGACGGCTGCGGGAGCGGTCCGCCTCGGCGGCAGCGGCCTGGAGATCGTTCTGGGCCCCTTCCAGATCCTTGCGGGCCAGCACTTCCCCGTCATACAGGGCCTTGGCCCGGTTGTAGGCGGACCGTTTCATGGCCAAATCCGCCTCCGCTTTGCGCAGATCCGCGTAGTCGGGAATATCCAGGGTCACCAGGGGCTGGCCCGCCTTGACCTGGGTGCCCGGCTCGGTAAGCACCTTGAGCACCCGGCCCTGGACCGGGGCAAAGACCCGGGCCGTATGGTTTTCATCGTAGGCCAGACGGCCGTTGAGGGGCTCCAGCAGGGGCACCGGGCCTTCCACGGCGGCCTCAATGCGCAAATAGGCCAACTGGGGGGCTCCGGGGGCGAAATGGAGGGTCTGATTTCCCGAAGCCGCCGGCGCCTGGAGCGCCCCCTTGTCCGGCAAGGGGGCCGTGCTGTGCCGGGAGAGGGCCCAGGCCGCCAGGGCCAGCAGGGCCACCGCCCCAACCCCCAGGGCCAGGCGGGTGGATTTCCGTTGCAGGGAGATCATGGTCTTGTTCCTTGTCCGTTAGCTTGGGTCGGCTGCCGGCGCCCAGGAGGCGCCGTGAGCCGACTTACAGGGTTCTGTGGGGCAGGCCCGGGCTTATTTGCCCTGGGCCGCTTCCCAGGCGGCCAGGGCCTTGGCGTAATCCGCCCGCAGGCCCACGCCATCCAGCTGTACCGCCTTCAGGGTGCGACGGGCATCCAGCAAATCCACCAGGCTGGAGGCCCCTTTGGTATAGGCAAATTCCGCCGCCTTGGCGGCCCGCTCCGCATCCTGGAGTAGCCCCCCGTCCAGGCGCTGGCGCCGCTCCCGGGCGGAGGCCAGCTGGGCCGCCGCCTGGGCCAGATCGGTCTGGGCCTGGCCCCGCACCTGATCCAGGGCTTCCCGGGCCTGTTCCAAATCCGCCTCGGCCCGGGCGATTTCCCCTTCATAGCTGTGGCGCAGGAACAGGGGCACGGAGACGCTCACCCCGTAGGTGTTGTTGGCGGACTGGTCCGGTTCGGGGAAATGCTCAAACTGCACCCCCACGGAAATGTCCCGGCTGCGGTTGGCCCGGGCCAAATCCCGGGCATGTTCCGCCGCTTCCACCCGGGCCTGGGCCGCCCGTACGTCCGGGCGCTGATCCAGGGCCTGGCTCTGGGCCGTGGAACTGGCTTCACCGGCGCTCAGGGCGGGCCAGGGGTCCGTGGCCACCAGATCGGCGGCCCGAATCTCCCGCCCCAGCTGATAGGCCAGGGCGCTCTGGGCCTGGGCCAGATCGCTCACCGCGCCCCGGGCGTCGTTATCCGCCCGGGCCGCTTCCACCTTGAGCCGGGCCAAATCCGCCGCCGCCACGTCCCCCACCTTGAGGCGCAGTTCCGTGGCCCGAATGGTGCGGTGGTAAAGCTCCGCCGTGTCCTGAGCCAGATTGAGCCGTTCCTGGGCTTGGCGCAGGTCCCAGTAGGCGGACACCAGTTGCATACGCCCCTGGCGCAGGCTGTCCTGAAGGTCTTCCCGGGCCGCCTGGACCAGGGCCCCGGCGGTCTTGGTGCGCAGTTCCCGCTTGCCTCCCCGTTCGATCTGCTGGTCGATGCGGATCACCGAATCCGCCCGCTTTTCCCGCAGGCTACCGCCCCCAATACCGGTGCGGGGATTGAGGGAGGTGGAGGACAGGGTGAGCTGGGGATTGGGGGCCTCGTTGGCCGTCATCCGATCCGCTTCCGCCGCCTTCACGGCGATACGGGCTTGTTGCAATTCCCGGTTTTTCTCCAGCCAGAGTTTTTCCGCCCCTTTCAGAGACAGGTCACCGCTTCCGGCCTGCAGCCCGCTGCTGGCCTGGGCCCAGGCGGGGGTGCCGGGGTAAACGGCGGTCAGCCCGGCGGCGAGGGAAAGGGAAATTAGGAGGAAACGCCCCATGGATTTTCTTCCGTTGAAGGAGGCTGGTATTGTATGAACCCTTCCTGACCAGCCAATGACGCGCATCCGGGCATTAGCCCCTTGATAATCTGGACAAAAATACCATGCGGATACTGCTTGTTGAAGACGACGCCCTGCTCGCCGACGGTCTGACCCGGGCCCTGCGCCACTCGGGCTACGTGGTGGACTGGACCAAGGACGGACGCCAGGCCGACCAGTGGCTGGCGGACAACGAATATGACCTGTCCATCCTGGACCTGGGCCTGCCCGGCCTGGATGGCACGGAGGTGTTGCAGCGCCTGCGCAGCCGCCATCAGCCCACCCCGGTGCTCATTCTCTCCGCCCGGGAAGCCCTGGAGGAGCGGGTCAAGGTGCTGGACATGGGGGCGGACGATTATCTGGTGAAGCCCGTGGCCCTATCTGAGCTGGAAGCCCGGGTGCGGGCCCTGATCCGCCGCGGCCGCACCCAGCCGGAACCGGAACTGGTCCTGGGCCAGCTGCGCCTGGACACGGTGGGCAAGCGGGCCTGGCTGGGTCAGGAGGCCCTGGACCTGACGGCCCGGGAATGGGCGGCCCTGGAATTCCTGGCCAGCCGGGCCAACCGCATTGTCAGCAAAGAACAGATCATGCAGTCCCTCTACAGCTGGGACGAGGACATTACCCCCAACGCCATCGAAAAATTCATTTCCCGGCTCCGGGCCAAGCTGGAACCGGGCGGCATTTCCATCCGCACCGTCCGGGGTCTGGGCTATTACCTGGAAAAGCCCCAGGATGACCCGGCGGCCTAGTCTCCGCCGTCTGCTCCTGGTGTGGCTGCTGCCCGCCATGGTGGCCCTGGTCACCGCCGGGGGCATTACGGCCTACGCCATCGCCCTGCGCAGCGCCACCCGGGCCTACGACCGGGCCCTGCTGGACACGGCCCTGGCCATTGCTGGCCAAATCCAGATCGTGGGCGGTGTCCCGGTGCTCAACCTGCCCAATCAGGCGGAGGAAATTCTCCTCACGGACCGCTACGATCAGGTCTATTTCGAGGTTCTAGGGCCGGAAAACAATTTTGTCGCCGGTCACCGGGGCCTGCCGCCCCCCCCCTGGGGCATGGAGGAGGATGGGCGGCTTTACTACGACGGCTGGTATGGGGGCCATTCGGTACGTATGGCGGCCTTTTTCACCGAGCAGGAAGGGGTGCCCCTGGTCATCCTGGCGGCGGAAACCCAAAACAAGCGCAACAGCCTGGCCCACGAAATTCTGCTTTCCATGCTTCTCCCCGAGGTGTTGCTGGTGGTGGCCACCCTGGGCCTGGGCTGGGTGGGCATCCGCCACGGCTTAAAACCGGTGGAGGACCTGCGCAGCGAACTGGCGCGGCGCTCCCACCATGACCTGAGCACCGTTTCCACGGACCAGGTGCCGGAGGAAATCACCCCCCTGGTGGAGGAACTGAACCACCTGCTCGCCCGTCTGGAAGCCTCCCTCACCGCCCAGCGCCATTTCGTCTCCGACGCGGCCCACCAGCTGCGCACGCCCCTGGCGGCTCTCCAGGCCCAGGCCGAACTGGCCCTGCGGGAGGTGGATGGGCCTAAGACCCGGGAGGAACAGCGCCAGCAGTTACAGCGCATTCTGAGTGCTACCCAGCGCCTCACCCACCTGACCCATCAGCTCCTGGCCCTGGCCCGGGCCGAACCCGGTGGCCAGCAGTCCATGGAAGCGGTGGATCTGGCGGACATCGCCCGGGAAAGCGCCGAAACCTGGCTACCCCTGGCCCTCCGGGCCAATGTGGACCTGGGCTTCGATCTCGCCCCGGCCACGGTTTCCGGCGCCCGCCTATTGGTTCAGGAACTGCTCGCCAATCTCATCGACAACGCCATCCGCTATACGCCCCGGGGCGGCAGCATCAATGTGCGCTGTTTCAATACGGCGGAAGGGGCCCGGCTACAGGTGGAAGACAGCGGCCCGGGCATTCCCCCGGAGGATCGGGAACGGGTCTTCGAGCGCTTCCAGCGCCGGGATTCGGAACATACGGATGGTTGCGGCCTGGGGTTGGCCATTGTGCGGGAGATCGCCCGCCAGCATCAGGCGGAGGTGACCATCAGCAGCTCCCCCAACCTGGGGGGAGCGCTGTTTGAGGTGCGCTTCCCGCCGGCCTGATCAGCCGAGGCGGGAAGAAGTGGGACGGCGGCGCAGCAGTTTCCAGGCGGAAATCACGTAGCCGGAGATGGCATAAACGACGAAGAGGCCGAAAAGAATTCCCGGGGGATAGCTGGAAATCAACACAAATCCCAGGGCAATGAAGGCCACCACGAAAAAGGGCACGCTTTTCCGCAGATTGATGCCCTTGAAGCTGTGGAAGCGGCAATTGGTCACCATGGACACCCCGGCAAAAATGGTCAGGGCCAAGGCAATCCAACGTACGTCCTGGCCGCTGATGTCGTTGTCCAGCATGAGCCAGACAAAACCAGCCACCAGGGCGGCAGCGGCAGGGCTGGGCAGGCCTTGGAAATAGCGCTTGTCCATGACTTCCAGGGTGGTGTTGAAGCGGGCCAGACGCAGGGCCGCCCCGACGCAATAAACGAAAGCGGCGATCCAACCCAGCTTGCCCATGCCCCGCAGGGCCCATTCATAGGCCACCAGGGCCGGAGCGGCGCCAAAGCAGACCATGTCGGACAGGGAGTCATACTCGGCGCCGAAAGCGCTCTGGGTATGGGTGAGGCGGGCCACCCGCCCATCCAATCCGTCCAGCACCATGGCCACGAAAATGGCCACGGCCGCCTGTTCAAAGGCGCCATTCATGGCCTGCACAATGGCAAAAAAGCCCGCAAACAGGGCGGCGGTGGTGAAGAGATTGGGGAGGACGTAGATGCCGCGGCGCTTCAGTTCGGGATTGAAAATCGCCTTACGCGGTTTGAGTTCTGGCATGGATTATGAGAGTTCGGCTAAGACCGACGTGGAAGCATACACTTTTTCCCCAATGCTCGCCTTGACGCGGGCGTTCAGGGGCAGATACACATCCACACGGGAACCGAAGCGAATAAAACCGTAGCGCTGACCCCGGGCCAGGGGAGTGTCGGCGTCCACATAATTGAGAATACGGCGGGCCACCAGGCCGGCCACTTGTACACAGGTCACGTCCTGACCGTCCGCGGTTTGCAGCCACAGGGCGCAGCGCTCGTTTTCCACGGAAGCCTTGGCCAGGGCCGCGTTGAGGAAAGAGCCCGGGTTGTACCACTTGCGGCGCACGGTGCCGTCAATGGGGGAGCGGTTGGAATGGACGTTGAAGACGTTCATGAAGACGCTGATTTTCAGGGCTTCACGGCTTAAATAGGGGTCTTGCACCTTTTCCACGGCCACAATGCGGCCATCGGCGGGCGCCACCACGGTCTTGCCGTCACCGGCAATGGGACGGGCGGGGTCACGGAAAAACTGCAGCACGAAGAGGGCGATGATCCAGAAGGGCAACGCCCAGAGGATACCGGCGGAGAGTTGCACCAGCAGGGCAACGACAAAGGCAATGGCAAGAAAGGGCCAGCCTTCCCGGGCAATCAGAGGGTGGGGATAGTTCATAAGCGCGCAAAAGTGAGCGTGGCAGGGAAACGACGAAAAAACGGCAGGCGCCCGAGGGCGCCTGCCGTTCCACGCGGACTTAGTTCTTGCTCTTGTCCACCAGTTTGTTCTTCTTGATCCAGGGCATCATGTCCCGCAGCTTGGCGCCAACCTGTTCCACAGGATGGTCGGCCATCAGGCGGCGACGAGCGCTCATGGACGGATAGCCGGTCTTGCCTTCCAGGATGAATTGCTTGGCGTATTCACCGTTCTGGATGCGCTTCAGGGCGTTGCGCATGGCGTCCCGGGATTGGGCGTTGATGACTTCGGGGCCGGTCACGTACTCGCCATACTCCGCATTGTTGGAGATGGAGTAGTTCATGTTGGCAATGCCGCCTTCGTAGATCAGATCCACGATCAGCTTCATTTCATGGAGGCATTCGAAGTAGGCCATTTCGGGAGCGTAGCCAGCTTCCACCAGGGTTTCGAAACCGGTCTTGATCAGTTCCACGGCACCGCCGCAGAGCACGGCTTGTTCGCCGAACAGGTCAGTTTCCGTTTCTTCCTTGAAGGTGGTTTCGATCACGCCGCCCTTGGTGCCGCCGTTGGCAGCAGCGTAGGACAGGGCCAGATCCCGAGCCTTCTTGGAGGTGTCTTGGTAGACGGCGATCAGGGAAGGCACGCCGCCGCCCTTGAGGAATTCGGAGCGCACGGTGTGGCCCGGGCCCTTGGGGGCGATCATGATCACGTCCAGATCTTCACGGGGCACCACTTGGTTGTAATGCACGTTGAAGCCGTGGGCGAAGGCCAGGGCGGCACCCTTTTTGATGTTGGGTTCCACTTCGGCGTAATAGACTTCGGGAATGGTTTCGTCCGGCAGCAGCATCATGACCAGATCGGCGCCCTTCACGGCCTTGGCGATTTCTTCCACTTTCAGACCGGCCTTTTCGGCCTTGCCCCAGGAGGAGCCGGTTTTGCGCAGGCCAACGGTGACCTTGACGCCGGAATCCTTCAGGTTTTGTGCGTGGGCATGGCCTTGGGAGCCGTAGCCGACGATGGTGACTTTCTTCCCTTTGATCAGGGAGAGGTCGGCGTCCTTGTCGTAATAAACTTTCATAGTTACCCCTTAGAGCAAATTAACCGCGCAGGGTCGGCGGATGGACAGCCATCCGGTCCGCCCCTGCGCGGCGCGAATCAGACCTTGAGGATGCGATCGCCGCGGCCAATGCCGCAGACGCCGGTCCGCACGGTCTCGAGAATCAGGCCGCTGTCGATGGCGGCCAAGAAGGAATCCAGCTTACTGCTGGCACCGGTCAGTTCGATGACATAGGTGGAATCCGTCACGTCGATGATACGCCCGCGAAAAATATCCGCCATGCGTTTCATTTCTTCCCGGTCCTTGCCGGTGGCCCGTACCTTGATGAGCATCAGTTCCCGCTCGGTATGGGCGGCTTCTGACAGGTCGACGACCTTGATCACATCCACCAGCTTGTTGAGCTGTTTGATGATCTGCTCCACCACCTCCTCGGTTCCGGAGGTGACGATGGTCATGCGGGATAGGGAGGCATCCTCCGTGGGTGCCACCGTCAGGGATTCGATATTGTACCCCCGGGCGGAAAACAGGCCGGCGACCCGGGACAGGGCCCCCGCTTCGTTTTCCAGGAGGATGGAAATATTGTGCCGCATGGTATTCAGTTCCGCGCTCATAGGTCCTCCGCCAGAATCATTTCCGCCAAGCCCTTACCGGCCGCCACCATGGGAAACACATTGGCCGTCGGGTCAATGAGGAAGTCCATGAACACCAGGTCGTTCTTGTGTTCCGTGAAAGCCTTGCGCAGGGCCGGTTCCACATCCTCCGGCTTGTCGATGCGCATGCCCACATGGCCGTAGGCCTCGGCCAGACGAACGAAATCGGGCAAGGAAGAAACATAGGACTGGGAATAGCGGGCGGAATAGAACATTTCCTGCCACTGACGCACCATGCCCAGATAGCCGTTATTGAGATTGATGATCTTGATGGGCAGCTCGAACTGCTTGCAGGTGGACAGTTCCTGAATGCACATCTGGATGGAGCCTTCCCCGGTGATACAGGCCACGGGCATATCCGGGTTGGCGAACTGGGCCCCCATGGAATAGGGCAGACCCACCCCCATGGTGCCCAGGCCGCCGGAATTGAGCCAACGCCGGGGCTTGTCGAACTTGTAATACTGGGCGGCAAACATCTGATGCTGGCCCACGTCCGAGGTAATGATGGCATTGCCGCCGGTCACTTCGTGGAGCTTTTGCACCACGAACTGTGGCATGATCTTGCCTTCCTGCTTAAAGTCCAGGCAATGCTTGCCGCGCCATTCTTCCACTTGGCGCCACCAGTCGGCCACCGCCGGATCGGCTTGGAAGCCGCTATCGGTCAGGCGCAGCAGTTCATCCAGCACGTCCGGCACACTGCCGACGATGGGCACATCCACCTTCACCCGCTTGGAAATGGAAGAAGGGTCGATATCCACGTGGATGATGCGCCGGGGCTGGGCGGAGAAATTGTCCGGATTGCCGATCACCCGGTCATCGAAACGGGCGCCGATAGCCAGCACCACGTCCGCGTACTGCATGGCCATGTTGGCTTCGTAGGTGCCGTGCATGCCCAACATGCCCAGAAATTGGGGATCGGAGCCGGGGAAGCCGCCCAGGCCCATGAGGGTGCCGGTTACCGGACAGCCCAGGCGCTTGGCCAGCTTGGTGAATTTTTCCGAACCGTTGGAGAGGATCACCCCGCCGCCGAAATAGATAATGGGCCGCTTGGCTTCGCCCAACAGCTGGGCCGCCTTTTTGATTTGCCCCAGATGGCCCTTCACCACCGGATTGTAGGAGCGCATCTGGATGGTCTCCGGATAGGAGAACTCGCAGCGGGCGGCGGTCACATCCTTGGGGATGTCCACCACCACGGGCCCGGGACGGCCGGTTTGGGCAATGTGGAAGGCCTTTTTCAGGGTCAGGGCCAGGTCCTTCACGTCCTTCACCAGGAAATTGTGCTTCACACAGGGGCGGGTAATGCCCACGGTGTCGCACTCCTGGAAGGCGTCCTGGCCAATGGCGGCCGTGGGCACCTGGCCGCAGAGCAGCACCAGGGGAATGGAATCCATGTAAGCCGTAGCCACGCCGGTAATGGCGTTGGTGACGCCCGGGCCGGAGGTCACCAGGGCCACCCCAATTTTTTGGGAGGACCGGGAATAGGCATCCGCCGCATGTACGGCAGCCTGCTCGTGACGGACCAGAATGTGCTTGATGCTGTCTTGCTTAAACAGCTCATCGTATATATGCAGCACCGAACCGCCCGGATAGCCGAACACATGCTCGACCTTTTCTTCCTGGAGGCACCTGATTACAATCTCCGCACCGGTAAGCGTCATTTTCTTGGCCTTACATGAGAGCTTTCGCTCGAAAAACCTGCTACGTTATAGGGTCGATCAGGATTGGTCAAGGCGTAAAATAGCGTCGCTGATTTCCCCTTTCCCCGAAGGAACCTCCCCTGGCCTCACCCAAAGAACTTTCGGATTTTCTCGCATCCGTTGAACGTCGCGCCTTCAAACAGGCCGCTTTTGCCACGCGCGACGAAGAGGCCGCCCTGGACATTGTGCAGGACGCCATGATGCGCCTGGCGGAAAAGTACGGCGACAAGCCGGTGGAAGAGCTACCCATGCTTTTCCAGCGTATTTTGCAGAACGCCACCTACGACTTCCACCGCCGCAGCAAGGTCCGCTCCCTGTGGACCACCCTGCTCTCTTCCCTGGCACCAGGCAACGACGAAGATGCGGACCCCCTGGAGACCCTGGAGAGCGAGGACGGCGCCTGTAGCAAAGACACGCCGGAAAGCGCGCTCCTACAGGCCCAGACCTTGGCGGCAATCGAAAAGGAAATCAAGGAATTGCCCACGCGTCAACGGGAAGCCTTCCTCATGCGTTACTGGGAAGACATGGATGTCGCCGAAACTGCCGCCGCAATGGGCTGCTCAGAAGGCAGCGTCAAAACCCATTGCTCCCGCGCCACTCACGCGCTCGCAGCGGCATTAAAAGCAAAAGGGATCACATTATGAACGAGCAATATTTCGCCCATCAGGTGAAGCAACACCTGAACCGGAGCCTGCAACAGCTCCCGGAAGATACGCTGGCCAAGCTTGCCGCTGCCCGCGAGGCGGCGCTCGTTCACCAAAAACAAACTGAAGCGGTTAGCCATCCCATTCTGGCCGGTATCGGCGCCCATTTCCGCGACCACGGCCACAAGCCCGGCCGCCTGGCTTACGCCCTGGTTTTCGTCATGGCAGTGGCCTCCCTCGTGTACTGGCAGGCCCAGGACCATCTGTCCGATCTGGAAGACGAAGACAGCGCCCTCCTGTCCGATGATCTGCCCATCAACGCTTACCTGGACAAGGGCTTCGATACATGGCTTGCTCAGAATTCATCCGGACGATAGTCCTGGCCCTGGGCATTACCCACGGTCCGTGCTTCGCCGGCGCTACCGTCCTACCGCCGGCGGTCATGGTCACCGCCCCCCAGCCGAACTGGAACCAGCTTTCCCCTGAGCAACGCCAAATTCTCGCCCCCCTTGCCGGAGAATGGGACCGGATGGAGGATTACCGGCGTAAAAAGTGGCTGGGAATCGCCCAGCGCTACGCCAAAATGAAGCCGGACCAACAGGCCCGTATGCAAGCCCGCATGCGGGAATGGGCCGCTTTGACCCCGGAACAACGACGGGCCGCCCGGGAAAAGTACAACAACCTGAAAAAGCTGCCTCCGGCCAAGAAAGCCGTGGTACAGGAAAAGTGGCAGCAATATAACCAGCTGCCTCCGGAAGAAAAACAGAAGCTGCAAGCCAAGGCCGCTGCCCGCAAAGCCCGCCCGGGCAAGGTAGGGGACACGCCCAATCTGGCGCCCCTCCCCACTCCCGTTCCGGCCCCTGCCGGGGTGGCCGTCAGCCCTGTGCCCGTAACGCCGGGCACACCGACCGCCCCCACGCCCGCAACGGCCGCGCCCGTCACCGCCCCTCTCCCGGTTGCCCCCGCCCCCGTAAAGCCCTAAGCTAGGCGCCCTCTTTCTGCCCAGACCCTGACGGGCCTACCGATGAATCAAGACGCCCCGCACGCCTCCCCCATTCCCAATCTGGCCCCCGGCCTGCTGCGCCGCCTGGCCAGCATGTTTTACGAAACGCTGCTGCTGTGCGGGGTGCTGCTTTTTCTGGTGCTGGCCCCCCAGATGGTGCTGGCCATGCTGACCCATCATCTCCTGGCGCCCCGCCTGGCTTTCGCCCACCTTTTTCTGGTGCTGCTAGCCTATTTTGGCTGGTTCTGGATCCATACCGGCCAAACCCTGGCCATGAAAACCTGGGGCCTGCGCCTAGTTACCCGGGAGGGCCGCCAGGTGCCGCCCCTACAAGCCCTGCTGCGCTTTCTCTACGCCTGGCCGAGCCTGGGCCTGGCGGGGGTGGGCATCCTCTGGGCCCTGGTGGATCGGGAACACCTGTTTCTCCATGACCGTCTAGCGGACACTCGAATCATCCAGTTGCCCCGTTAAAGCCGGAACAAGCACAAAAAAAGGGGAGGAACCGCTAACGGTTCCTCCCCTTTTTCTTTGGCCTTCAGCCACCGCCCCGAAGCTCACGGGTACCGGCAGCCCCCAGCAAATGCCCCTTGCCTCAGCGCCGCTCCACCCACCAGATCATGGCGCTAGCGGCCAGCAAGAACAGGGCAGAAGGCGCTACGGCGCTGGAGAAGGGGGGCCAGCTGTTGATTACCCCCAAATTGGCAAACAGGCCGTTGAGCATGTGGAAAAACACCCCCAGCATGACCCCGCCGAATATGCGCAGACTGACGCCCCCCACCCGGTCATGGGTGTAGCCGAAGGGCAGGGCCAGGGCCACCATGACGAAACCGGCCAGGGGATAGATGATCTTTTTCCACAGGGCGATCTGGTAGCGCTGGGTTTTTTGGTGATTGACGGACAGGTGCTTCAAATAGGTAACCAGGTTAATGACCGACATGCGTTCCGGCACCACCAGCAGTACGGACAAAATGTCCGGATTGAGAGCCGATTTCCAGGTCAGGGACGGCAGGCGCTGCACCCGCCCCCCGTTGGCATCCACAAAGGTACGCACCACCCCGTTGAGCCGCCAGGCATCGGGAGGCACGTATTCCCCTTCCTTGGCGTCGCTCACCGACACCAGATGGCGTTGGGCGTCGAATTCGTAAATCCGGATGCCCAACAGCCGGGTATCCGGCAGCACCTGGGCCACGTTAATAAAGCTCTGGCCGTCCTTGACCCACAGGCCGGTACGAAAATCCGAGGCCACGATGGTACCCATGGCCTTGAGGCGTACCTCCTGGGCCATCTGCTCGGCGGGAGGCGCCACAAATTCCCCGATCAGAAAGGTCACCAGGGCAAAAACCCCGGCCACGCGAAACAGGGCCCCGAGCAAATCCCGGGTGGACATGCCGGAAGCCCGCAGCACGGTGATTTCCGAGTGGCGCGCCAGGGTGGACAAGGCATAGAGGGCACCGATCAGCACCGCAATGGGCATGAGCTCATAGGCTCGCCCCGGCAGGCTGAGGAGCACAAAAATGAGGGCGTGATGGAACTGGAAGCCCCCCTTGCCAATGTCTCCCAATTCCCCGATCAGGTCAAAAAAGCCGAACAGCACCAGAAACGCCACCAGCACCAGCAGGGTTCCCAGCATGACCTCGCGAAAGAGGTAACGCTGGTAGGTCAGGGCAAAAATTTTCTTCATCGACGGAAACTGAACAAGGAATGCAGGGCAATGCGGCGGAAAAAGAGCAGGGGCAGCAGGGCCAGCATAAGCAGGTGGATGGGCCACCAGGCGGCGTCAAAGCTCATTTTTCCCTGGGCCACCCAAGCCTGGCTGACGGACAGCAAATTGCTGTAAATGGCGTAAATGAGCAGGGCCATGATCAGGTTGGAGGAACGCCCGGCCCGGGGATTAACAAAACTCATGGGAATAGCCAGAAGCGCCAGCACCAGGGCGGAAATGGGCACCCCGATACGCCACAGCAGCTCCGCCATATTGGCCGGATTCCCCCGATGGCGGAGCAATTCCCGGGTGGAGGTGTTTTTCGGCGTTTTTTCGATGCCCTGGGATTCTTTGGTCTCCACCCGCAGGGCGTAGCGAGCGAAATCCACGATGCGGAATTCCGGACTCCCCGGAGTTACCTCGTAACGGCGCCCGTTTTCCAGCACCATGAAGCGATCCCCGTTGGGGGCATGTTCCTGGTGGCCGCCTGCCGCCATCATGACGCCCAGCTGGCCGTCCTGCATGGAACTGACAAAAACGTTGCGCACCTGGGAAGCGTCATCGGAAAGGGCCTCCACAAAGACCACCCGGTCCGCCGTAGTGGCTTCCTTGAAAGCCCCGGGGGCCACCTGGGAGGAATCGCTCCGATCCGTGACCTTTTGCCGGAATTCGGCACTCTTGGACAGAGCCCAAGGGGAAAGGAGCAGGGACAGCAGGGCAATCGCCGCCACCACGGGCAGGGCAAAAGCCAGCACGGGCCGCACCCAGGCGGTCAAGGGCAGGCCGGAAGAAAACCACACCACCATTTCCGAATCCCGGTAACTCCGGGACAGAGTCAGGAGAATGGCCATGAACAGGGTGAGGGACAGGAGAACGGGCAGATAGTTGAGAGCGGAAAAGCCCAGCAGGGCCGCCACCGCCTCGGAAGCCACACTGCCCACCGCTGCTTCATTGAGCAGCCGAATCAGCTGGGTGGTCAGCAGAATGGCGAACAGGGCCACGAACACGCCTATTGCCGTTTGGGTAAATTCCCGACGGACGGCCCGGTGGAAAATCATATTTTGACTTGGAATAAGGGAAACGGTGATAATCAGTGCCGAATTTGAATTTCAGCGTTTTTTGGCCGATTTATCACAAATAGCACTGGGTGCCAGATAGGAGCGGACGGTGGAATTTAGCATAAAAAGCGGCAGTCCGGAAAAACAGCGCAGCGCCTGCGTCGTCGTCGGCGTCTTCGAACCCCGCAAGCTGACCCTGCCAGCGGAACTGCTGGACAACGCCGCCCGCAGCTACATCTCCGACATCATCCGCCGGGGCGATCTGGAAGGCAAACTGGGCACCACCCTGCTGCTCCACAATGTGCCCGGCACCCTGTGCGACCGGGTGCTGCTGGTGGGCCTGGGCAAGGAAAAGGAATTCCGGGAAAAGGAATTCCGCCAAGCCATGCGCACCGCCGTCAAAACCCTCAATGAAACCGGCTCCTTCGACGGCGTGGTGTTTCTCACCGAAACCGCCGTGCGCAAACGTTCCATCAGCTGGCGGGTACGCCAGGCGGCCATTGTGGCCCAGGAAACGGTTTACCGCTTCGACCAGCTGAAAAGCAAAAAGGACGAATTGCGGCGCCCCCTGCGCAAACTCACCTTCGCCGTGGAACGGCGTAACGAACTAGCCCCGGCGGAAGAAGCCCTGGCCCAGGGCTTGGCCATTGCAGAAGGCATGACCCTGGCCAAAAACCTGGGCAATCTGCCAGCCAATCTCTGCACCCCCACCCATCTGGCGGATGAAGCCCAGTCCATGGCGGAAAACCTGGGGCTGGACTGCCAGGTGCTGGAAAAAGCCGATATGGAAAGCCTGGGCATGCAAGCCCTGCTGGCCGTGGCCCGGGGCTCCCATCAGCCCCCCAAATTTATCGTGCTCCAGTACAAGGGGGGCAAAAAGGATCAAAAGCCCATTGTGCTGGTAGGCAAGGGCATCACCTTTGATAGCGGCGGCATTTCCCTGAAGCCCGGGGCGGGCATGGACGAAATGAAGTACGACATGTGCGGTGCCGCCACCGTGCTGGGCACCATCAAGGCCACCGCCCTGATGAAGCTGCCCCTGAACCTGACCGTCCTCATTCCCACCACGGAAAACATGCCCGGGGGCTCAGCCACCCGGCCGGGGGACGTGATCGCCACCCTTTCCGGCCAGACCGTGGAAATCCTCAATACGGATGCGGAAGGCCGCCTGATTCTTTGCGATGCCCTGACCTATGCGGAGCGCTTCGAGCCGGAAGCCGTGGTGGACGTAGCCACCCTCACCGGCGCCTGCGTGGTGGCCCTGGGCCATGTGGCCACCGGCCTGTTCAGCAACAGCGACTCCCTGGCCAAGGACCTGTCCCATAGTGGCGACGAGGCCTTTGACCGGGTCTGGCATCTGCCCATGTGGGACGATTACCAGGATGGGCTGAAAAGCAATTTCGCCGACATGGCAAATGTGGGGGATCGCTGGGGAGGCGCCATCACCGCCGCCTGCTTCCTCTCCCGTTTCACCAAAAAATACGACTGGGCCCACCTGGACGTAGCGGGCACGGCGTGGAATTCCGGCAGCGACAAGGGTGCCACCGGGCGCCCCCTGCCCCTGCTCGCCCACTATCTGCTGGAACTGGCAGGCAAGCTGGATTAAGCTTCGCCCCGCCATGACCCGGATCGACTTTTACTACGACGTTCCAGACAAGCTGGCCATTGCGGTCAAGCTGGCCCACAAGGCCTATGCCCAACGTCTGCCCCTGCTCCTTTACGCCTCCGCGTCGGAGCGGGCCATGCAGGTGGACCGGTTGTTATGGACCCAACCGGCCCTGGGCTTTCTCCCCCATTGCCGGGCCACCTCGCCCCTGGCCAAGGAGACCCCGGCCCTCATCGCGGAAACCGCCGAAGCGGTGGGCGCCGTGCCCCACGATGAGTTGCTGATTAACCTGGATGACGACGTACCGCCGGGCTTCGCCCGTTTTCAGCGGGTCATCGAAATCGTCGGCCGGGACGAGGCCGACAAGGCCCCGGGCCGCCACCGTTACAAGTTCTATAAGGACCGGGGTTACGCCATCCAGCGTTACGACCTGTCCAATAAATAAATGATTCCCAGCGACAACCTGACCTCCCGTGCCGACGCCCTGATGCGCAAGCGGCGCAGTTTTGTGGCCAAAGCCACGCTCCGGAACACCCCGGCGGAAGTGATCGCCTTCGCCCCTCCGGCGGAGACGGCACCCGCCGCCCCGGCCCACGCTCCGATCCTGGAAGTGGCGGCCCCGGCCCCGGAAGACGATCTCCCCGTTCTCACCGAGGTAGTGGACCCGGCCCTGGTTTCCCCGGAAGTGCCCGAGCCTCCCGATCCGGAAGCCATTCGGGCCAATCTGGAAGAGCTGCTCAGCGGCGAACTAGCCCAGGCCCTGGAAGCCCGCCTGCTGGAAGAAATTCCCGCCCTGGTGGCAAGCCTCCAGGCTGAGTTGGGCGGTCTGCTCGAACAGCGCCTCACTGCGGTGGCCGCCGCCACCGTCCAAGACTTTCTCACCCGCCATCAGCCCGACCCGGCCGATCCCGCCGCCCTCCCCGACCCGTCCTAATGGACGGTCCGGAAAGACCGGGGCCGTTCCGGTATAATTAGCGGCTTTTCCAGCACTTTCCCCCCTTTTTCAGATCCCTATGGAACTCGCCAAAAGTTTCGAACCGGCGGCTATCGAACGCCACTGGTACCCCCTCTGGGAAGAGCGCAATTATTTTGCCGCCGGCCTGGACACCTCCAACCCCAACGCCTTCTGCATTCTGCTGCCGCCCCCCAATGTGACCGGCACCCTGCACATGGGGCACGGCTTCAACCAGACCCTGATGGATGCCCTCACCCGCTACCATCGCATGAAGGGGGATAACACCCTGTGGCAGCCGGGGACGGACCACGCGGGGATCGCCACCCAGATCGTGGTGGAACGTCAGCTGGACAAGGAAGGGGTTTCCCGCCACGACCTGGGCCGGGAAAAATTCCTGGAACGGGTTTGGCAGTGGAAAGAATATTCCGGCGGCTCCATCACTAAGCAAATGCGCCGCCTGGGCACCAGCCCGGACTGGAAGCGGGAACGCTTCACCATGGACGCGGGCCTGAACAAGATCGTCAGCGAGACCTTTGTCCGCCTCTACAAGGAAGGCCTGATTTACCGGGGCAAGCGCCTGGTCAATTGGGACCCCAAGCTGCACACCGCCGTGTCCGACCTGGAAGTGGTGTCGGAAGAGGAAGACGGCTTCCTCTGGCATATCCGCTATCCCTTGGCGGATGGCAGCGGCAGCCTGACCGTGGCCACCACCCGGCCGGAAACCATGCTGGGGGATACGGCGGTCATGGTGCATCCGGACGATGAGCGCTATCAGCACCTGATCGGCAAAACCATCAAGCTGCCCCTCACCGACCGGGAAATTCCCATCATCGCCGACGCCTATGTGGACATGGCTTTCGGTACGGGCTGCGTCAAGGTCACCCCCGCCCACGACTTCAACGACTACGCGGTGGGCCAGCGGCACCATCTGCCCATGATCTCCGTCCTCACCCTGGACGGGCACATCAACGATCAGGTGCCGGAGCAATACCGGGGTCTGGACCGCTTCGAGGCCCGCAAGGTCATCGTGGCCGACCTGGAAGCCAAGGGCATCCTGGAAAAGGTGGAAAAGCACAAGCTCAAGGTGCCCCGGGGCGATCGGACCGGGGTGGTCATTGAGCCCATGCTCACGGACCAATGGTTTGTAGCCATGTCCAAGCCCGGCGCCAACGGCGCCTCCATCACCCAGCAGGCCCTGGACGTGGTGGCTTCCGGGGAAATCAAGTTCTACCCGGAAAACTGGGTGAATACCTACAACCAGTGGCTCAACAACATTCAGGACTGGTGTATTTCCCGTCAGCTCTGGTGGGGCCACCAGATTCCCGCCTGGTACGGGGAAAGCGGGGAAGTTTTCGTCGCCCATAACGAGGCGGAAGCCCAGGCCCAGGCGGATAAGGCGGGCTACGCCGGCCCCCTGATGCGAGACCCGGATGTGCTGGACACCTGGTTCAGCTCCGCCCTGTGGCCCTTCTCCACCCTGGACTGGACCCCGGACTACCCGGCCCAGTCCAACCCGGCCCTGGATCTGTATCTGCCCTCCTCCGTGCTGGTCACGGGCTTCGACATCATTTTCTTCTGGGTGGCGCGCATGGTCATGATGACCAAGCACATCACCGGCAAAATCCCCTTCAAGCATGTCTATGTGCACGGCCTGATCCGGGACAGCGAAGGCCAGAAGATGTCCAAGTCCAAGGGCAATGTGCTGGACCCCATCGACCTGATCGACGGTATCGGCATTGAAGACCTGGTGAAGAAGCGCACCTTCGGCCTGATGAACCCCAAGCAGGCCGCCCAGATCGAGAAAAAGACCCGTAAGGAATTCCCGGAAGGCATTCCCTCCTTCGGCACCGATGCCCTGCGCTTCACCTTCGCCTCCCTGGCCAGCCCGGGCCGCGACATCAAGTTCGACCTGAACCGCTGCGAAGGCTACCGGAACTTCTGCAACAAGCTGTGGAACGCCACCCGCTTTGTGCTGATGCACGTGGAAGGCCAGGACCTGGCCCTGGAACACCAGCAGACGACCCCGGGCTGTAGCGGCGGTCCCGGCTCGGAAAAACTGGACTTTTCCTTTGCTGACCGCTGGATCGTCAGCCAGCTGCAACGCCTGGAACAGGATCTGGCCCAGTATTTCACCGACTACCGCTTCGACCTGGCCGCCCAGGCCCTCTACCGCTACGTCTGGGATGAGTTCTGCGACTGGTATCTGGAAATTGCCAAGGTCCAGATCAACGGCGGCAGCGATGCCCAGGCCCGGGCCACCCGGCGTACCCTGGTGCGGGTGCTGGAGGTGATCCTGCGCCTGGCCCACCCCTTCATTCCCTTTATCACGGAAGAACTGTGGCAGGCCGTGGCCCCCATCGCCGGCAAAAAGGATCGGGAATCGATCATGCTCTGCGCCTATCCCCAAGCCAATCTGGATAAGCTGGACCCGGACAGTGAAGCCCGGGTGGCCCAGCTCAAGGAGCTGGTGGGCGCCTGCCGGAATCTGCGGGGGGAAATGAACTTGTCCCCGGCTCAGAAGGTGCCCCTCATCGCCGCTGGGGATGGGGCCGCCCTGGAGTGCTTTGCCCCCTATCTGGCCGCCCTGGCCAAGCTTTCCGAGGTGCAGATCGTCAGTGATATGCCCAAGGACGCCCTGGCCCCCGTGGCCGTGGCCGGGGAAATCCGCCTCATGCTCAAGATCGAAATTGACGTGGCAGCGGAAAAAGACCGCTTGAGCAAGGAAATCGCCAAGCTTCAAGGGGAAATCGCCAAGGCCAAGGGCAAGCTGGACAACGCCAGTTTCGTCGCCCGGGCCCCGGCCGCCGTGGTGGAACAGGAAAAGAAGCGGCTCGCCGACTTCAGCGCCACACTGGAAAAGCTCCAACCCCAGCTGGACAAGCTGGCCCAGGCCTAATCCCCGGCGCCTCGCTCCGGGTGGCCTGAGGGCCGCCCCAAGGCCCGCCCTTCCCCCAGGGGAGCGGCGGGCTTTTTCTTACCCGGTTTTTTCCCCCTGTTACCCAACCGACTTCCACACTAGGTGCGATGAGCGGCCCCGGCGGGCCAGCCCCCTACCTCCAGCCCGGGGAGCCGAACTAAGCCTCCGGCAATTCCTCGGCCAGGGTCACCGGCACCAGGCCGCGCAGGCTATTGCCCATCCACAGGGCCTGGGCCTGAACCATCTCCGGCCAATACAGGACCCGTTCCTGCACCGCCCCGGTCTCCAGCAAATGGCGCCGCAGCACCCCAGGCAAGAGGCCGGAGG
Source organism: Rhodocyclaceae bacterium (assembly GCA_041907765.1). Lineage (GTDB taxonomy): Bacteria > Pseudomonadota > Gammaproteobacteria > Burkholderiales > Rhodocyclaceae > Azospira. Next base: position 137,338 of record JAYRGQ010000007.1, read on the forward strand.
ACCGGGCCGGGGTCCATATCTGACCGTCCAGTTGAAGAAACAGATTGCTCCGGGCCCCCTCGCAGACCTCCCCCCGCTCATTGAGAAACAGGGCGTCAAAGCCCCCGGGTAACCCCATCACCCGGGCCAGGGTCCGGTCATATAGGCCTCGCACCGTGGTTTTGTGGGCCAGCAGATAGTTACCGCTATCCAACACCTCCCGCGCCCGGAACAGGCGCTGGGGCCCCACCAGGGGCGTCAGGGGCTTGATGAGGGAAGTGAGCTGCCCATCGTGATTAAGGCTGAGGCGAACCCGGAAGCGGCCCTGGGGGTGGTCCGCCAAGAGGCGCTCCACCAGGGTATCAAACGCCGCCGGGGAAAAGGAAAAGCCCAGAGTCCGGGCCGAGGCCGCCAAGCGCTGGCGATGGTATTCCCCATGGGGCACCTGGCCCTCCTGAAAACCCAGGGTTTCCAGCAGGGCAAAGCCTGGATCATGGTCCGTGAGAAAGCGGGCCTTGAGCAGGCACTCCCGGTATTCCTGGTCCGGCGCCGCATCCAGGGTGATGCCGCTCCCCACCCCCAGACTCCCCGCCCCGCCCTCCTTCCAGATCAAGCTGCGGATGGCCACATTGAGGCGAAAACGCCCATCCGGGGCCTGCCAGCCCAGGCTGCCCGTATATAGGCCCCGGGGGCGCCCTTCCAGCTCGCCGATAATTTCCATGGCCCGCAGCTTGGGCGCCCCCGTAATGGAACCGCAGGGAAACAGGGCGGGCAGGAGGCTCGCCCAGGAGGTCTCCCCCACCCGGGCCTGAATGGTGGAGGTCATTTGGAACAGGGTGGGATAAGTCTCCACGGCGAACAGCTCGGGCACCGTCACACCGCCCGGCGGAGCCAGCCGCCCCAGGTCATTGCGCAGCAAATCCACGATCATGAGATTTTCTGCCCGCTCCTTGGGGGAGGCCCGCAGGGCGGCGGCCAGGGCCTCATCCTCCGCCCCGGTGGCGCCCCGGGGGGCGGTGCCCTTCATGGGTCGGGCGGTCAGCAGGCCGTCCTCCCCCGCCACGAATAATTCGGGGGATAGGGACAGGCAGGTCATTTCCGGCATGGCCACCAGGGCCCCCAGGGGGCTGGGCTGGCGCTGACGCAGGGCGGCGTAAAACAGCAGGGGATCCCCGTAGCAATGGAAATGGAGGGGAAAGGTGAAATTGACCTGGTAGCAGTCCCCCGCCCGAATATAGGCGTGGATGGCCTGGATGGCCCGGGTGTAGGCGGCCTCATCCAGTTCCGGATGGAGATCGGCGATGCCCGGATGGCGCCGGGCTTCCGGCAGGCTGGCCCGATGCTCCCCTAGAGCTTGGGCGAAGGCCGCCTCGTCCAGGGAAAGGGGCTCGGAAAAGGCCCAAAGATGGCCCAGAATGCCGTCTTCCGGCTCGGGCAAATGGGCCGTCCGGGGCTCCCAAACCCTGCCCAGTTCGTAACCCAGAGCCATGTATAACCAGGCGCCCTCGGCCCGGGCCCCCTCGGCCTGGGACAGGCTAGTCCGCCAGTTGTCCCGGGTCAGGGCCCAGTGGTGGAGCGGCTGGCGGAAAAGACGTAAGCCCGCCCCGGTTTCACTGAGGATGAAACCGTCGGCGGGAAAAAGGGAAGGGGAAACGGGGGAGCCAGACTCCAAGCCGGAAGCGGCCTCCCGGCGGAGCTTCATTTACGCCGGAAAAAGAATTCAAAGACCTGATCGGTCTCCGTAGAAGACAGCAGCGCGTTGCCCGTTTGCCGGGCAAAGGCCTGAAAATCCTTTACCGAGCCCGGATCGGTGGCCTGGACCCGGAGGATTTGTCCGGTTTCCATGGTGGCCAGGGCCTTCTTGGTGCGCAAAATGGGCAGGGGGCAATTCAGGCCCTTAACGTCTAATTCCCGGTCGAAAGTCATCTTTTTCTCAGCAAGTGGGACTGGTTGGGGGCGCCCATTTTAACCCTGGCGCCGGCCCCCACCCAGGTCCGGGCTAACGATCCTTCATTTCATCCTGCTGGCGCCGGCGCAGTTCCCGCAGCCGGGCGTCCACCATGGACAGCTCGTAGAAATTGCCGTCCCCGGCCTGCTGGGCCAGTTGCAACTGTTCAATGGCCTGGGCCGTCTGGCCCAGCAGGGCGTAATACTCCGCCTGGGCCCGATGCTGCTGCAAATGGCGGCCCATGGCCGAATAGGTCTTGGCTTCCTGGCCGTACAGCCGGTAATCCTGGGGCCGGTACTGGCGCTGATTGTCCAGGAAAGCAATCAGGGCGCTGTACTGGCCCTCGGCGTAAAGGGCATCCCCATAGGCGTAAATCAGGGCCGCATTGCCCGGGTAGGTCTTCATGGCGGCCCGGAGCAGGCTGGCCGCCCCCGCCCCATCGCCTTGAGCGGAACGCAAGCTGGCCGCCAGATTTTCCACCAAGGGGGAAGCGGCTTTCAGGCGCCGCAGGGTCTGCAACTCCTTTTCCGCCCCGGCAAAATCCCGGGCCCGCAGCTGGGCCTGGGCCAGGCCGTAATGGGTGGCGGCCTCGCTGGAAAACTTCTTTTCCTTGAGAAGGCCGGTGAAATCCGCCACCGCATCCGCCGGGGTGCCCTGCTGGGCCCGGAGCTTGGCCCGGATCAATTGGAAATCCAGGCTATCCGGCACCTGCTTGTAGTGGGCGTTCTGGGCCCGGTTTTCCATATCCGCGATCCGCTCCGTGGTCAGGGGGTGGGTACGCAGATAGGCCGGGGCGTTGTTTTCATAAACCCGGGTAGCTTTGGCCAGACGGCTGAAAAATTCCCCCATGGCCCGGGGATCAAAGCCCGCTTTTTGCAGGGTCTGGAAGCCGATCCGGTCCGCTTCCCGTTCGTAGTCCCGGGAATAGGCCAACTGGGACTGGACCGCCGCCGCCTGGGTGGCGGCCATGGCCCCCCCCGCCACCTGGGGATTGTTACGGGCGGCTAGCAGGGCCAGGCCCATGGCCACCATGGCCGCAATGGATTGCTGTTTGGAGGTGGTGATGCCCCGGGCCAAGTGGTGCTGGGTGACGTGGGACAGTTCGTGGGCCAGCACCCCGGCCAGTTCCGACTCACTCTGGGCGGCCAGCAACAGCCCCGTATTCACCCCCACATAGCCCCCATAGGTAGCGAATGCGTTGATGGTGGGATCTTTCATGGCGAAAAAGATGAAGCCGTAGCCCGGGTCCGGGCAGGCCGCCGCCAGGCGCCCCCCCACCTGATTCAGGTAGGTGGTCACTTCCGGATCGTCGAGGAAGCTGGGGTCCTGGCGGATTTCGTTCATCACCTTCTGGCCGATCTGCTTTTCCATGGCCGGACTCAGCTCGTTTTGGGACACATCGCCCAGGTCCGGCAAATCGTCCGCGTGGAGCAACGCCGGATAGGCCAAAAGCAGGGAGAGGGCCAGGGCGGAAAGGCGGGACAGCCGGGAAGCACGGGACAGGGAAAGGAACATGGCCAGAAAGCCCGAAATGAGGAAAGCAAGGTACTATGATACTCGAAGCCATTTCCCCTGATCCTGACCATGCCTGACGCCTCTCCCCTCACCCATTTCGACAACCAAGGACAAGCCCACATGGTGGATGTGGGCGACAAGCCGGAGACCCATCGCCGGGCCGTGGCGGAAGGCCGGATCACCATGGCCCCAGCCACCCTGGATCTGATTCTCGCGGGCAGCGCCAAAAAGGGCGATGTACTGGGGGTCGCCCGTATCGCCGCCATTCAGGCCACCAAGCGTACCGGGGAGCTGATTCCCCTATGCCACCCCATTCCCCTTACCCGGGTGGCGGTGGAGCTGACCCCGGAACCGGAGCAACAGGCCATCCGCTGCGTCGCCACTACGGAATGCTATGGCCGCACCGGGGTAGAAATGGAAGCCCTCACCGCCGTCAGCGTGGGCCTGCTCACCATCTACGACATGTGCAAGGCCGCCGATCGAGGCATGGTCATCGACGGCATCCGGCTACTACGGAAAGAAGGGGGAAAGTCGGGGATTTGGACGGCGGAAGGCTAAGGCCAGCTAAGGGCGAGCAGTACTCGGTTGTATCAGAGCGGGGTCATATTCGTCAGTAAGGCCCCCAGTAAGGCACGGAGGTCGATTTTTTACCCTTCCTCCGCCGAAAAGAAGCCAGCCAAGAGAATTGCCCACGGACATTTCCCTTGTCTCTTTGACCTACTAACTCCATTTCGCCGCCCCAAAAAGAAAAAGCCCGCCAAAACTGGCGGGCTTTTCTATAATCCAGCGAACGATTAGGCGCGTTGGATATTGGAAGCTTGCTTGCCCTTGGGGCCTTGGGTCACGTCGAAGCTAACCTTTTCGCCTTCCTTCAGGGTCTTGAAACCATTCATGGTGATGGCGGAGAAGTGGGCGAACAAATCTTCACTGCCGTCGTCCGGAGTGATGAAACCAAAACCTTTGGCGTCGTTAAACCATTTAACCGTACCAGTTGCCATAGTGCTACTTTCCTTCATGAATATAGGTGAAACCGGGAACTACTTTGCGTTGACTCCCCGACTGTCATGTTTGGATTTCAAGGAACGGCATGCAGTCGAGGTTGTTACCACGGCAAAACCAGTACGGCTTGAAGCCAAACACTTTGGGCTTTTTACGCTAAGTTATTTAGCGACGTCAAGCTTTTTTTCAGTTTGCAAGGAAAATTATGTCGGCATAACGCCGAAACGCCTATTTTTTAGGCGCTCCGGGCGTATTGCACATTACTGAAACCCTATTAGAATGGACCACATGGGCACCCTACAGGAAAACAGTCAGGACGGCGTTTTGCTTGAGAAGGAGAGATCCAAGTTAAAGCCGCCGCCCCTCTTCAAGGTACTGTTGTTAAATGACGATTTCACCCCGATGGATTTCGTTATTGTGGTGCTGCAGAAGTTTTTTGCCATGAACCGAGAACAAGCGACGCGAATCATGCTCAAAGTTCACAAGGAGGGTCGAGGTCTTTGCGGCGTCTACCCCCGAGATATTGCCGCCAGCAAAGTGGAGCAAGTCGTTGCATTTGCGCGCCAGAACCAGCATCCCCTGGCGTGCGTCATGGAGGAAAACTAAATGATTGCGCAGGAACTGGAAGTCAGCTTGCACATGGCCTTTGTGGAAGCGCGACAAAAACGCCACGAATTCATCACGGTGGAGCATCTGCTATTGGCTTTGCTGGACAATCCGTCCGCGGCAGAGGCTCTGCGTGCCTGCGCCGCCAATCTGGAGCAATTGCGCCGGGATTTGGGTAATTTCATCACCGAGCACACCCCCACCGTGGCCGGTGAGGAAGACATCGATACCCAGCCTACCCTGGGGTTCCAGCGGGTCATCCAGCGGGCCATTCTCCACGTCCAGTCTTCGGGCAAGAAGGAAGTCACCGGGGCTAATGTGCTGGTGGCCATTTTTGGGGAAAAGGATTCCCACGCGGTCTATTTCCTGCAAAAGCAGGGGGTGACCCGGCTGGATATCGTGAATTTTATCGCCCACGGCATCAGCAAAGCCCCCCAAACCGCCAAGGCGGAAGCGGAGCAGGAAACGGAAGGGGAAGCCCGGAGTGAAAGCGGCCCCCTGGAAAACTACACCATCAACCTGAATGCCCTGGCCCTGCAAGGCAAGATTGATCCCCTCATCGGTCGGGACAAGGAACTGGAACGGGTCATCCAAACCCTGTGCCGGCGCCGCAAGAACAACCCCCTCCTGGTGGGTGAAGCGGGGGTGGGTAAAACCGCCATTGCGGAAGGCCTGGCCCGGCGGGTGGTGGAAGGCAATGTGCCGGACATCCTGGCCCAAGCAAATGTGTACGCCCTGGACATGGGGGCCCTGCTAGCGGGGACCAAGTACCGGGGGGATTTCGAGCAGCGCCTGAAGGGGGTATTGAAGCAATTGCAGGAAAACCCCAACGCCATTCTCTTCATTGATGAAATCCATACCCTGATCGGCGCAGGTGCCGCTTCCGGGGGTACCCTGGATGCCTCCAATCTGCTCAAGCCGGCCCTGTCCGGCGGCCAGCTGAAGTGCATTGGGGCCACCACCTACACGGAATACCGGGGCATTTTCGAGAAGGATCATGCCCTCTCCCGGCGCTTCCAAAAGATTGACGTCAATGAGCCCTCCCAGGCGGAAACGGTGGAAATCCTCAAGGGATTGAAGACCCGCTTCGAGTCCCATCACGGGGTCAAGTATTCTTCCGCCGCCATCCACTCCGCCGTGGAGCTGTCGGCCCGCTTTATCACTGACCGGCACCTGCCGGATAAGGCCATCGACGTCATTGACGAGGCGGGGGCCGCCCAGCGCATCCTGCCCAAGTCCCGGCAGAAAAAGCTCATCGGCAAGCCGGAAATCGAAGAAATCGTGGCCAAGATCGCCCGCATTCCTTCGACCCACGTCTCCAACGATGATCGGACCGTGTTGAAGAACCTGGAACGGGATCTGAAGGCCACCGTCTTTGGCCAGGATCAAGCCATCGACGCCCTGGCCAAGGCCATCAAAATGGCCCGGTCCGGCTTGGGTAATCCGGGCAAGCCCATCGGCGCCTTCCTCTTTTCCGGCCCCACCGGGGTAGGGAAGACGGAGGTGGCCAAGCAGCTGGCCTATTGCATGGGCATCGACCTAGTGCGCTTCGACATGTCCGAATATATGGAGCGCCATGCGGTTTCCCGGCTCATTGGGGCGCCTCCCGGGTATGTGGGCTTTGATCAGGGCGGTCTGCTCACGGAAGCGGTGACCAAGAAGCCCTATTGCGTTCTGCTCCTGGACGAAATCGAAAAGGCCCATCCGGACATCTACAACATTCTCTTGCAGGTCATGGACCACGGCACCCTGACGGACAACAACGGGCGCAAGGCAGATTTCCGCAACGTGGTGATCATCATGACCACCAACGCGGGGGCCGCCGATCTGCAAAAACCGGTGATGGGCTTTACCAACGCGAAGGAAACCGGAGATGAACTGGTGGAAATCAAGCGTCTCTTCAGCCCCGAATTCCGCAACCGGCTGGACGCAGTGATTTCCTTCCGTCCCCTGGACCACGACATCATCCTGCGGGTGGTGGACAAGTTCCTCATGCAGCTGGAAGAACAACTCCACGAAAAGAAGGTGGAAGCCGTCTTTACCGACGCCCTGAAGGACATGCTGGCGGAACGGGGCTTTGATCCCCTGATGGGAGCTCGGCCCATGGCCCGCCTCATCCAGGACACCATCCGTGCGGCCCTGGCGGACGAACTCCTGTTTGGACGGCTGCTCCACGGGGGTAAGGTCACAGTGGATGTGGATGACAAGGATCAGGTCAAGCTGACCTTTGCGGAAGAGGCGGAAACCGTGGCCTAAGCCCAGCGCCTCCCCCTGTTACAACAAAAGCCATGCCCCCGGGCATGGCTTTTTTGTATGCTGTGTCCCCAACCGGCAACTAGGACCGGCTTTCATTGGAGACCATCATGACCTTCACCACCCCGGATTTATGCGACGCCCACGAGTCTGCCATCGGCAAGACCCTGCGCGTGGTCACCCCCATGTTTAAACGCTACGGCGCCCGCCCCCGTTTTGTGGGGCGCATCGTCACCCTCAAGGTGTTCGAGGACAACTCCCTGGTACGGGAAGCCTTAAACCAACCCGGGGAAGGCAAGGTACTGGTGGTGGATGGGGGCGGGTCCCTGCGTTGCGCCCTGCTCGGCGACCAGCTGGCATTTCTCGCCCACGACAAGGGCTGGGAGGGCATTGTGGTCTATGGCTGCATTCGGGATTCGGCGGAAATCGCCCGCATCGACCTGGGCGTCCGGGCTCTGAACACCCATCCCCAGAAGAGCATCAAGAAAGGCGTGGGGGAAAATAACGTGCCCGTCACCTTCGGCGGCGTAACATTCCATTCGGATGAATGGCTTTACGCGGATGAAGATGGCATTCTAGTTTCCGCCACGCCCCTGTTGTAAGACGGGCGGCAGGGACGGGGCGGGGCTTTAGCGCCGCCCTGAACTGGCCCCGGTCATTTCACGCCGGCAAACGTCATTTCGCAATACGAAAATACAATTTTAATATCATGATTTAAATAGAAAAAATAATGTCTTCTGTCTTATATAAGACATGATTCCCCAGCTCCATTTGTCGCTATACTTTTTTCCCATCGACGGACCGTTGTAGAGGAAAGTCGAAACCATCCCCCACGACATATAGAGAGGAACCAAAGATGACCACTCGCGAACAACAGATCGCTGCGCTGGAAAAAGACTGGGCCGAAAATCCCCGTTGGAAGGGTATCAAGCGGGGTTACACCGCTGCCGACGTGGTGCGTTTGCGCGGTTCCCTGGTTCCTGAAAGCACCTTTGCCCGGGCTGGCGCGGAAAAGCTCTGGGAATTGCTGCACACGGAAGACTACATCAACTGTCTGGGCGCCCTCACCGGCGGCCAGGCCATGCAGCAGGTCAAGGCGGGCATCAAGGCCATCTACCTGTCCGGCTGGCAAGTGGCCGCGGACAACAATTCCTACATGGCCATGTACCCGGACCAATCCCTGTATCCGGTGAATTCCGTGCCCACCGTGGTGGAACGGATTAACAGCGCCTTCCAACGGGCCGACCAAATTCAATGGTCCAAGGGCATCCAGCCCGGCGACAAGGGCCATGTGGATTACTTCGCCCCCATCGTGGCCGACGCGGAAGCCGGTTTCGGCGGCGTGCTGAACGCCTATGAACTGATGAAGGCCATGATTCGGGCTGGCGCTGCCGGGGTGCACTGGGAAGACCAGCTGGCCTCCGTGAAGAAGTGCGGCCACATGGGCGGCAAGGTGCTGGTGCCCACCGCCGAAGCCATCCAAAAGCTGATCGCCGCCCGTCTGGCCGCCGACGTCATGGGGGTCCCCACCCTGGTGATCGCCCGGACCGACGCGGAAGCCGCCGATCTGCTCACTTCCGACGTGGATGCCAACGATCTGCCCTTCTGCACCGGCGAACGCACCGCTGAAGGCTTCTACCGCACCAAGAAGGGGCTGGATCAGGCCATCTCCCGGGCCGTGGCCTACGCCGAATACGCCGACCTGGTGTGGTGCGAAACCGGCACTCCCAACCTGGAATTCGCCCGCAAGTTCGCGGAAGCGGTCCATGCCAAGCACCCGGGCAAAATGCTGGCCTACAACTGCTCTCCTTCCTTCAACTGGAAGAAGAACCTGGACGACGCCACCATTGCCAAGTTCCAACGGGAGCTGGGCGCCATGGGCTACAAGTACCAGTTCATCACTTTGGCCGGCATCCACTCCATGTGGTACAACATGTTCGATCTGGCCCAGGACTACGCCCAGCGCGGCATGTCCGCCTACGTGGAAAAGGTGCAGGAGCCCGAATTCGCCGCCCGGGACCGGGGTTACACCTTCGTTTCCCACCAACAGGAAGTGGGCACCGGCTACTTCGACGACGTGACCACGGTGATCCAGGGGGGCGTCTCCTCCGTGACCGCCCTGACCGGTTCCACGGAAGAAGAGCAGTTCCACTAAGCAACGGTTTGCATCATCCCTTCTCCCTCCATTCAGGGAAGGCCGGTACCGGTGGTACCGGCTTTTTTTTCGCCCGCCCCAAGGCGCCCCTTTCCTCCCGCGCCCCCCGGGGCCAAACTTTCCCCCTGATACAAGCCAATACAAAGGGCCTGGAATGCCTGTGGTATCTTGAAAAGACACTCTCTTATCGAGGAGCCCCATGCACGTCGAGACTCCCCTCATCTCCACCATCGTCGCCGGCCTGGTCCTGGCTTTCGTTTTCGGCAGCCTGGCGTTGCGCCTGCGCCTTCCCCCCCTGATCGGCTATCTGGTAGCGGGCATACTGGTGGGCCCCTTCACCCCCGGCTATGTGGCGGACCAGTCCCTGGCCCAGGAATTATCCGAAATCGGGGTCATTCTCCTGATGTTCGGGGTGGGCCTGCATTTTTCCCTGAAACACCTGCTCTCCGTCTGGACCATCGCCGTACCCGGCGCCCTGGCCCAGATCACCCTGGCCACCCTGATGGGGGCGGGCCTGGCCTACGGCTGGGGCTGGCAGCCCGGCGCCGGGCTGGTCTTCGGCCTGGCCCTGTCCGTGGCCAGCACCGTGGTGCTGCTCAAGGCCCTCCAGGAACGGAACCAAGTGGATAGCCAGGACGGCCGCATTGCCGTGGGCTGGCTCATTGTGGAAGACCTGGCCATGGTTCTCACCCTGGTACTGCTGCCCGCCCTGGCCGGTTTTCTCGGTGGCAAGGAAAGCCCCCAGGGCAGCGCCGGCCTGGGCCTCACCCTGCTCTTTACTTTGGGTAAAGTGACCGCCTTCGTCGCCGTCATGCTCATCATTGGCCGCCGCTTCATCCCCTGGATGCTGGAACGGGTGGTATGGACCGGCAGCCGGGAGCTGTTCCGCCTGGGGGTGCTGGCCACCGCCCTGGGCGTGGCCTACGGAGCCTCCCAATTGTTCGGGGTGTCCTTTGCCCTGGGGGCCTTTTTCGCCGGCATGGTGCTGGCCGAATCCGAATTCAGCCAGCGGGCGGCGGAAGAATCCCTGCCATTGCGGGACGCCTTTGCCGTGCTCTTTTTCGTCTCCGTGGGCATGCTGTTCGATCCCCGGATTCTCCTGGAAGCGCCCCTGGCCGTCCTGGCCACCTGCTTCATTATTTTGGTGGGCAAATCCCTGGCCGCCTGGGCCATTGTTCGCCTGGGCCGCCGGTCCCAGGCCACGGCCCTGACCATTTCCGCCAGCCTGGCCCAGATCGGGGAATTCTCCTTCATCCTGGCCAGCCTGGGCCTGAGCCTGGAACTGTTGCCAGAGCGGGGTTACACCCTGATCTTAGCGGCGGCCATACTTTCCATCATGGCCAATCCCCTGGCGTTCCGCCTGGCGGACCGGTTCGGCGGCGGTACCAAGGCGGCCTGACGGGCACCCAGGTTTGCCCCACGGCTATCCTTAAAGTCGTATGATAGGCGGGATCTTCTTGCCCCATCGCTGGGGCAAGGCGATACGCCCAGCAGAATATTTCCAGTATAGGAAAGGAGACAAACCATGCCGCAGCGCCTTGTTCGTGATGTGATCTCCAACCGTCCGCCCGTTAGCGTCAGCCCCCAAACCACCGTCCGCAAAGCCGCCCAGACCATGACCCTGACCGGGGTAGGCGCGGTGCTGGTAATGGAACGGGGAAAAATCCAGGGCATTTTCACCGAGCGGGACGCCCTTAACCGGGTGCTGGCCGTGGGCCTGGACCCGGACACCACCCCGGTGGATGGGGTCATGACCGCCCATCCCCGCTGTATGGAAGCGGACCGGCCCTTGAGCTACGCCATGGAAGTCATGCATGACAGCGGTTTCCGCCACATGCCCGTGACCGCCGACGGGGAAGCCGTGGGCGTCATTTCCATGCGGGACGCCCTGGGGGTGGAGTTAATCCACCTGGAGCAAAACGTGAACGATCTGGAGCACATCGCCCAGTCCCTCTAAGCTTGCCCAAGCTGACCCCACCGCCGCCCCGTCCCCCGGGGCGGTGTTGTTTTCAGGCCTGCCGTTCCCAGTATTCCGGATTGCCGTAGGTGTTTTTCAGGTGATCCATGAAAAGCCGCACCCGCAGGGGCAGATGGCGACGCTGGGGAAAAACGGCGTAAATGCCCACGGGGGGCGCCGCCAGCTCGTCCAGCACGGGCACCAGGCGGCCCGCCGCCAGATCCCGCCCCACCTCCCACATGGAACGCCAGGAGAGGCCCATCCCGGCCAGGGACCATTCGTGGAGCACGGCGCCGTCATTGCATTCCAGCCGCCCGCTCACCTTGATCATCACCGTTTCCCCGGGCCGCTCCGGGTCGCTGAAGGTCCAGCCCCGCTGGGGGCCCAGGGACAGACATTCATGGCGGGCCAGTTCCTCCAGGGTCCGGGGCGTGCCGGCCCGGGCCAGGTAGGCGGGAGCGGCCACCACCACCCGGCGCATTTCCCCCAGTTTCAGGCTCACCAGGCTGGAATCGGATAATTCCCCGATGCGCACAGCGCAGTCGATACCCTCGTTCACCAAATCCACCAGCCGGTCCGACAGATCCAGATTCACCGTCACTTCCGGATTGCTCTCCAGAAATTCCGCCACCAGGGGCGCCACATGGCGGCGCCCAAAGCCGGCGGGGGCGGACACCTTGAGATGGCCCGCCGCCTTCACCCCTCCCAGGCTCACGGAAGCTTCCGCATTGGCCAGATCGTTGAGGATGCGGCTGCAATCTTCGAGGAAGGCGGTGCCCTCGAAGGTGAGGGAAAGCTTGCGGGTGGTGCGGATCAGCAGGCGCACCCCCAGACGGGCCTCCAGGGCATCCAGACGACGGCCGATAATGGCCGGAGTCACCCCTTCCCGGGCGGCGGCGGCAGAGAGACTGCCCTGGGTTGCCACATCCACAAAGGCGGAAATCTGCTTAAAGGTATCCATGGGCTATTTATACAAAAAGTAAAAAATCATTACCGATTTATGGGGCTTATCTTTTACCTCGAGCAACAATACACTGTTTTCCACCCGAGGCAAGGTTATGCCCCTCGCCTTTTTCCCCTCCCCTTCGGTGGAAACCATGGCCCTGCAACGCCCCATCACCGCCATCGCCTTCGACGCCTACGGCACCCTGTTCGACGTGTATTCCGTGGGCGCCCTGGCGGAGCAGCTGTTCCCCGGCAAGGGGGAGGCCCTGGCCCGGCTGTGGCGGGAACGGCAGATTGACTACAGCCGCATCCGCAGCATGAGTGGCCGCTACAAGCCCTTCTGGGCCATCACCCAGGACGCCCTGCACTTTGCCGCCGCCAGCCTGGGGCTGGACCTGGGGGCGGATAAGGGGGCCCGGCTCATGCACCAATATTCCTGCCTCTCCGCTTTTCCGGAAAATCTGGGAGCCCTGAAAGCCTTGAAGGCCCTGGGTCTGCCCCTGGCCATCCTCTCCAACGGCAGCCCGGAAATGCTGGAAATCGCCGTCAAAAGCGCGGGCATGGCCGGACTCTTTGACCATCTGCTCTCCGCCGACGCCGTGGGCCAGTACAAGAGCGCCCCCGCCGTCTATCAGCTGGGCCCGGACGCCTTTGGCCGCCCGGCCCGGGAAATTCTCTTCGTTTCCGCCAACGCCTGGGACGCCTGCGGCGCCACCTGGTTCGGCTACACCAGCTTCTGGGTGAACCGGGCCGGTCAGCCTCTGGAAGCCCTGGACGTGGAACCCACGGCCCGGGGTCACCGCCTCACGGACCTGTTGGCCTGGCTGCAAGGGGAGGAAAGGGCATGATGGAGAGCCCATGGCTCCTGGTGGGCGGCGGTGCCTTTTTGGCCGGGGCCATGAATGCCCTGGCCGGGGGCGGCACCTTTTTCTCCTTTCCAGCCCTGCTGGCCGCAGGCGTCCCCCCCGTGATGGCCAATGCCACCAACACGGTGGGTCTGTGCCCTGCCAGCCTGGCCAGCGCCTGGGCCTATCGCCGGGAAGCCTGGCGCCATGGCACCTGGGCCCTGCTCCTGGCCCTGCTCTCCCTGGTGGGTGGTCTGGCGGGGGGCCTCCTGCTGCTGGCCACGGGGGATGCCACTTTTTCCTGCCTGATTCCCTGGCTACTCCTGGTCGCCACCGGCCTGTTCGCCTTTAGCCGCCCCCTCGCCGCCCTGGTGGCCCGCTGCCAGCAACGGTTTCTCGGCGCCGCCCCGGGTGAGCGGCGTCCCGGCAGCCCGGGAGGGGCGCTCCTGCAACTGGCCGTGGCCATCTATGGGGGCTTCTTTGGTGCCGGTATGGGCATCCTGACCCTGGCCGCCCTGTCCATCCAGGGCTTTGAGGACATGCAGGAATTGAATGCCCTGAAAAACCTGACCTCGGGCCTCAATTACGCCGTTTCCGCCCTGACCTTCATTATCGCTGGCGCCGTCAGCTGGCCCCATGCCCTGCTCATGCTCGCCACGGGTCTGGCCGGGGGTTACGGGGGCGCCCGCCTGGCCCGACGCATTCCCGGCCCCCGGCTGAAAGTGCTGGTGGTCGGCCTGGGCACCCTGCTGACCCTGATTTATTTTCGTAAAACCTACTTTGTTTAGTCACCGCCCTCTCACTCTTCCATAAGGAGCCACCATGAGTCTGAATCTGCCCGCCGGCGTGGAAATCACCGGCCCCCTCCTGCCCCGCTTTGACCAAATCCTCACCCGGGAAGCCCTGGAACTGGTGGCCAAGCTGCACCGGGCCTTCGAGCCCCGGCGCCAGGAATTGCTGAAGGCCCGGGCCGCCCGCCAGGCCCGCATGGACGCGGGAGAAATGCCCGACTTTTTGCCGGAAACCAAGCACATCCGGGAAGGGGACTGGAAAGTGGCCCCCGTGCCCCCCGCCCTCCACTGCCGCCGGGTGGAAATCACCGGGCCGGTGGAACGGAAGATGATCATCAACGCCTTCAATTCCGGCGCCGATTCCTACATGACGGACTTTGAGGATTCCAACAGCCCCAACTGGTACAACCAGATCCAGGGCCAGGTGAATCTGTTCGACGCCATTCGCCGCAACATCAGCTTCACCAACGAAGCGGGCAAGGAATACCGGCTCAACGACAAAATCGCCACCCTGCAAATCCGTCCCCGGGGCTGGCACCTGGACGAAAAGCACGTGACCGTGGATGGCCAGCGGGTCTCCGGCGGCATTTTTGACTTCGCCCTGGTGTTCTTCCACAACGCCAAGGAACAGCTGGCCCGGGGCGCCGGCCCCTACTACTACTTGCCCAAGATGGAATCCCATCTGGAAGCCCGGCTGTGGAACGACATTTTCGTCATGGCCCAGGACCACATCGGCCTGCCCCAGGGCACCATCAAGGCCACCGTGCTGGTGGAAACCATCCTGGCCACCTTCGAGATGGAAGAAATTCTCTATGAACTGCGGGAACACTCCGCCGGGTTGAATGCCGGGCGCTGGGATTACATTTTCTCCTGCATCAAGAAGTTCAAGAAGAACAAGGACTTCTGCCTGGCCAACCGGGGCGCCATCACCATGGAAGTGCCCTTCATGCGCAGCTATGCCCTGGCCCTGGTCCAGGCCTGCCACAAGCGGGGCGCCCCGGCCATGGGGGGCATGAGCGCCCTGATCCCCATCAAGGGCGATCCGGAAGCCAATGAAAAGGCCCTGGGCGGCATTCGCCGGGACAAGGCCCGGGACGCCAAGGACGGCTACGACGGCGGCTGGGTGGCCCACCCGGGTCTGGTGCCCATCGCCATGGAAGAGTTCGTCAAGGTGCTGGGGGACAAGCCCAACCAGTTCGCCAAGCAGGTGGAAGGCAGCTTCGGCCCCAAGGACTGGCTCAACTTCCAGCCCGAACAGCCCATCACGGAAACCGGCCTGCGCAACAACATTAACGTGGGCATCCACTACCTGGGCTCCTGGCTGGCCGGCAATGGCTGCGTGCCCATCCACAACCTGATGGAAGATGCGGCCACCGCCGAAATCTCCCGCTCCCAGGTGTGGCAATGGGTGGTGAGCCCCAAGGGCGTCCTGGACGACGGCCGCAAGGTGACCGCCGACATGGTGCGAGCCATGATCCCGGAAGAACTGGCCAAGGTGAAAGCCACGGTGACCGCCCAAGGGGAAAAGACCGAGACCTACGACCAGGCCGCCGGGATTTTCGAAACCATGAGCTTGAGCGAGGACTTCCCCGAATTCCTCACCCTGCCCCTTTACGAGGCCATGGAATAACAAAGCGTCACCCCAACCCCAAGGAAGCAAAAGCCCCGGCCGAAGCCGGGGCTTTTTTTATGGCGGAGCGCAGCCCAAACCGGGTCAGCGGCGGCTCCCCTACTCAGTCAAAGCGCCGTACCAGTTCCGCCAGGGACTGGCGGCGCTTTTCCGGTTGGGGATTTTGCCGGTAGCCGAAGGCCACCATGAGGGCGGGGCGGAAGTGGGCCGGGTCCATGGCGCACTGGTCGGCCAGGACGGCGGTGACGGCTTCCGGGTCGAAGCCTTCGATGGGGCAGGAGTCGATGCCCAGCAGGGCGGCCACGGTCATCATATTGGCCAGGGGGATGTAGCACTGCTTGGCGGCCCAGTCCCAGATGGCCCGTTCGCTTTCCAGGAGCTTGAATTCCTGGGTCTGGAAGTTGCCCAGCACGGCCCGGCGTTTTTCCGCCACCTCCGGGGGCAGCTGGTCCACCGCCGCCAGGTGGTGGGCAATGTAGGGGCTGTCGTAGCGCATGTCCTGGCCCGTGCGGGCGAGGAGGATGACAAAGTGGCTGGCGTTATCCAGCTTGGTCTGGGCGCCCCAGGCCGGGCCCCAGAGCTTTTGCCGCAGGGCCGGATTCTGGATCACCAGGAATTGCCAGGGTTCCATGCCGAAGGAGCTGGGGGACAGGCGGGCCGCTTCCAGGAGGACCTGGAACTGGTCTTCCGGAATTTTCCGGGCCGGGTCAAACACCTTGCAGGCATGGCGGAAGCGGAAGGCCTCCAGGATGGTTTCCGGGGTAAGGGTGAGCGGTGCGTTCATGGGGACAATCTCCAAAGAAAAAAGGGGGGTGAAAAATAGGGCGCCCAGGGGCATGGATAGGCGATCTAGCTTTCTGCCGCCGGTTCAGGGGCTCCGGGAGCCGGGTTCCAGGGATAGGGGTTGAAGATCAGCTTAGGACGCCATTCCACCGCCCCCCTGCCCTCCCAGGCCTATTCCTAGGGGCAAAGCGGGGCGCGGTAGCGAAGAAGGCCGTCCCCCTTGGCTTGCCAGCCATTTTTTTAGGACTGGCGGAGGCGGCACCGACATGGGCGGGTCACCACTTCCCTCCGCCGTCCGCCTCACCACCTACCGGAGCAACCGCCCCAAAAACTGCCTAGCCGGACCGCCAAGGGGCGGCTATCGGGACGCCCAGAGACCACGCCCCGGCCGCCCCTGGGGCGCCCCCTCAGGCCGGAAAATAGCCCGGATAGCTGGTGTAGCCCTGGGCCCCGCCACCAAACAGGGTGGCCGGGTCGGGCTGGGCCAGGGGCAGGTTTTCCGCCAGGCGTCGGGGCAGGTCCGGGTTGGCGATGAAGGGGCGGCCAAAGGCCACCAGGTCCGCGTGACCGGCGGCCAATATGGCTTCCGCCCGGGCCCGGTCGTAGCGGCCAGCCACCACAAGGGCGCCGTGGAAGGCCTGGCGCAGCTCCTGGCGGAAGGATTCGGGCACCAGGGGGGCATCGTCCCAATCCGCCTCGGAGAGGTGGAGATAGGCCAGTTTCAGTTCATCCAGCTGGCCGGCGGCGTAAAGAATGGTGGGAATAATGTCCGGGCAATTCATGTTGCGGGCGGTGATGTAGGGAGCCAGGCGCACCCCGGTGCGGGAAGGGCCCACGGCTTCCGCCACGGCCCGGGTCACTTCCAGGAGAAAGCGGGCCCGGTTTTCCCGGCTGCCGCCGTAGTCGTCCTGGCGCCGGTTGGAGGTGGTGCGCAGGAACTGGTCGATGAGATAGCCGTTGGCGCCGTGGATTTCCACCCCGTCAAAGCCCGCTTCCAGGGCATTCAGGGCCGCCCGCCGGTAATCCAGCACGATGCCCTGAATTTCCTCCGGGCGCAGTTCCCGGGGCACGGGGCAATCCAGCAGATGGCCCTGGCCGTCCTCCCCCGCCACCCACACCTGGGCGTCCGGCGCCAGGGGGGAAGGGGCCACGGGCAGGGCCCCGGCGTGGAAAACGGAATGGGACATGCGCCCCACGTGCCAGAGCTGGGCAAAAATGCGCCCCCCAGCCCGATGTACGGCCTCCGTCACCCCCTGCCAGCCTTCCACCTGGGCGGCAGTATAGAGACCGGGGGTCCAGGAATAGCCCTGGCCCTGGCGGGAAATTTGGGTGGCCTCGCTGACAATCAGCCCGGCCCCGGCCCGCTGGGCGTAGTACTCCCCCATCAAGCGGTTGGGAATATCCCCGGGCTGGCTGGTGCGGCAGCGGGTCATGGGGGCCATGACCAGGCGGCTGGGCAGCTCCAGGGCGCCGAGGCGGAAGGGGGAAAACAGCAGTTCGCTCATGGAATTCTCCTCGCCCCAACCTTCCGGGGGGGCAACCGTGGAAAAGCAATCGGGGGCCATTATGGCCCCGGGCTTCCCAGAGAAAAAGCGCCGTTCCGGCATATAATTTTCAACATTTCGTTGATAATGAGCCGACCATGGACCGCCTCACCGATCTGGCCCTCTACGTGGCCGTAGTGGAAACGGGCAGCATGAGCGCCGCCGCCCGGCGCCTGGAAACCACCCCGGCCCAGGTGAGCAAACGCCTCCAGCTCCTGGAAGCCAGCCTGGGGGCCCGGCTCCTGCACCGCACCACCCGGCGCCTCACCCCCACCACGGAGGGGGAACGGTTTCTCGAGCGCTGCCGCAACATTCTGGACGAGGTCCGGGAGGCGGAGGCGGAAATCCGGGCCGAACAAAGCCAGCCCGCCGGAATCATCAAACTCACCGCCTCCGCCTCCTTCGGCCGCCGCCACATCGCCCCCGCCCTGCCCCAGTTCCTGGCCCGCTATCCAGGGGTGCAAATCCATCTCCTACTCACGGACGCGGTGGTGGATCTGGTGGAAGAAGGCCTGGATCTGGCCATCCGCATCGGCGCCGCCCCGGATAGTCGGCTGGTGGCCTTTCCCCTGGCGGTAAATCGCCGGGTGCTGTGCGCCAGTCCGGCCTATCTGGCCGCCCAGGGCCGTCCCCAAACCCCGGAGGACCTGGCCGGGCATAACTGCCTGCTCCTGGACCGGCCCGGCATCCGGGAGCAGACCTGGCGCCTCCAGGGCCCCACCCAGCTACACCGGGTCAAGGTGCGGGGCAATCTGGTGGTCAATAACGGGGAGGTGATCGGGGCCGCCGCAGAGGCGGGCCTGGGCATTGCCATCAAATCCACCTGGGACATCGGCGAAGCCCTGGCCACCGGGCGCCTGGAGCGGGCGCTGCCCGACTACCGGCTGCCGGAAGCGGACTTGGTGGCCCTCACCCCCCACCGCCGCCACCTGCAACGCAAGGTGCGCCTGCTCATCGAACACCTGAAACAGCACTTTGGCCCGGAGCCCTATTGGGACCGGGAGGTGGAAACGGGAGAAGAAAAGGGCGCGGCCAGCTTGGGGCAGGCCCGGGAAGAAGGGGCGACGGGGACGGCCGAGGGACCGACTGCCTAGGCCAAACGCAGAGAGCGGGAGGCTGGCACCGGCATCGGGAATGCCTCTGGCAAAGGAGCGCCGCCGGAAACCCGGGCAAAATTCCCAGGCGGCCAGGAGACAACGGGAACCGGCAGAGGGGAAACGCCGGGAAATGCCACCGGACAGCCCATCCGCCCCCTCCCCGGCAACATCAAGGAAGAACGGGGCTAGCCCACCGCCCCGTGCCCGCCCTGGCAGGCCCAAAGGCCGATCAGGCCTTGACCTGCATCCGGCTCAACAAATAATCCACGGCCCCGGGAAAATCCGCCACCACCTTGGCAGGGGCGGGGGACATGCGGGTTTCGTCCCCGGGCCGGTATTTGCCGGTTTTCACCAGAATGCCCGGAATGCCCAGGGACTGGGCCCCCAGCACATCGTCCCGCCAGTCGTCGCCGATCAGCACCGCCTCCCCGGGGGTGACCCCCAGTTCCCGCAGGGGGTTGAGGAAAAACAGGGCGGCCGGTTTGCCCGCCACCTCCGCCGCCACCCCGGCCCCGCATTCCAGGGCCGCCACAAAGCCCCCCAGATCCAGGGTCAGGCCGTCCGCCTCCTGAAAGTAGCGGTTGCGGGCCATGGCAATAAAGGGATGGCCCGCCATGATGAGGCGAAAGGCCTTGTTCATGGCGTCGAAGGAGAAATAGGCCCCCGCATCCCCCAGCACCACCGCATCCGGGTCCTCCCCATCCGGCCCCACTTCCTCCCGAATATCCGGATGGACCAGATAATAGGGGTGGAGGCCCTGGTCTTTCACCAGCTGGCAGGTGGCCTGAACCGCCGTGCGCAGCTCTTCCGGCTGGACATCAAAGCCCAGGCCCTGGAGCAGGCGCACCAAGGCAGACCGGGGAGAGCGGGTGGTGTTGGTGAGAAAGCGCAGGGGAATGCCCGTGGCCCGCAGCCGCCCCAGGGCTTCCACCGCCCCCGGAATGGCCTGGTTCCCCACATGGAGCACCCCGGCCAGGTCAATGAGAATAGCCCGGGGCCAGGTGCCGGCAGGGGAAGGAAGGGAAAAGGGGGGCATAAAGGGCCGTCAAAGGGAAAAATCAGGCGCCATGCTAGCGCTTCCCCGAGGGAAAAGGGAGCCGAATAATTCCGCTTTTGCTGCACCGCACCCACCAACCCGGCGTCCCCATTGGCTGGGGGCGGGGCATCATTTTTTTTGATGGGGAACAAGAGAAGCTTTAGGGCTACATGCCTAGCCTACCCTGAAACATGGGAAATTCCCCCCATGCAATTAAATTAATTTCTCATACACATTCAAACCAATTTAGCACAAACTATTACATAAAAAGCCACGTTCAAAAAACCACTACGAATAGTTTTTAGATTACTTTTTCTACCAGCCGCCAGGCCGCCTTATTCCCCTTAAGCTCCGGGATCATCTCAATAAGACCAGCTTCTTTTAATTTATAGAACTCAGATTTAACAGCATTCTCGCTTTTTATCCCTGTAATATCCCTAGCCTGGCGATTTGTTATAGATTTCTGCTTACTCAAAAACTCCATAATTGCTTCTTGGGGACTTGCGAGCGGGGCGTGTGGAATAACAACTTTTACATAATTTCCTTCATCAAATATTTCTGGACTTCGCAAACGCCACTCCTTCATCTTTTGAAAAGCCGTATTTAGCCCCTCACCAATATCTTTATTAGGAGGATTCTTGTACCTAGAAAGCATCCCAACGATTCGCGGATTTCTCGCATAGCGAACATCAAGAATATTGTCTCTATTAACAAAGGCTGGCAGACGCCCCGGACTAATTATCTCAATTCTATTATCGAATATCTGAATCTTAACATCGTCTGATATTGAGTAGTCTCTATGAATTAAAGCATTAACCACTATTTCCCAGAGAGTTTCAGGAGGATAAGCCATCGCTTTTGGACCATCAGTAGTCCATACGTTTATAGCCGACATAATTTGTGTAACCCGCCCAACAGTTTCATGAATGAGTTGATATAGAGGCCCTTCAACTGATTCAATAGCCCCCAGATGATCTCGTTCAGGATCATCCTCTTTTGTTTCATAGCGAACAATCCGAACCGAACACTTCTTTGGCATTACGCTACTAGGCTCTTTTGCAAAAAGAAGCACTCCAGCAACCTTCGGTTTAAATGTTTTTCTATCAATCAAATTTTTATTAAGGGCAAGTTCGAGCGGATCAGTAGCTGGAGAAAAATCCTCGAGAAACCCTGATACAAATGGCGAATCAACAACATCTTCCGCAAAAGCATTTTCTAGCGAACAATCCTCATAAGAAACCGCCCCCTTAGCAAAAGATAATGCAGTAATACGATTAGGATCCTTAACAGGAAGTGATTGCGCACCCTTCCTTTCATATACGGTGCCATCAGCCACCTTATGAACGGCCTGGCTTTTCTCTATCTGTACGCGAAGAACATAGTGAGAAGTACCTTCAACCTTAAGGAAGGAAAGATCCATTGGCAGTGCCGGCTGAATCTCAGTTAGAGCCTGAATATGCTGATTAAAGTCTTCGATGTTTTTTGCCCCGACCCACCTCTTTGAGGGATCAGCCTCATCCTTGTCATCTACTATCCCAACATATACATCTCCCCCATCCGCATTTGCAAACGCGACGGCCACTTTTTGCAACTTTGCCCCATTAATTTCGGCTGATTTTTTATCAAAAAAATGATCTTCTAGACGAACAGAAAGCGCCAACGCATCTTCTACAGATATTACCTTTGTTTCCATACACCACCTCTTAAAATAAAAAACATAGGCAAAATTCAATAACTGCTTCTATCCATTTACACGCAATAAAAAAATTAACGTCATAATATTAATAGAATCCAAACAAGTCAAATCATAAAATCGTCGTAACAAATAATTTTTGCTATTAGTCTTAGCCACTCTCCTTTTCAAAAAAATGCATGATCACACCTAGGAAAATCTGCACAAGGCAGTCAAAAAAGTAAAATTTTTATGCATTTGACAATCCAGATGGTAACCAAGACTAAACAGCGTAGGGAGCTCCCGCCTTTCGATATTTAGGGATTGTGAATGTACCCGCTTTCGTCCGATTTTGGCCCTCCCCCCTTACCGCGCTAGAATGGCCGGGTCGGGCTTTCCAGCCCGACATCGTTCGTCTTCAGGGCGGGGTGGAATTCCCCACCGGCGGTAAGGCTCCCCGTGAGCCGAGCCCGCGAGCGCTTTTTCCTGCTTTTTTGGGGAAAAAGGTCAGCAGATCCGGTGCGAAACCGGAGCCGACGGTCATAGTCCGGATGAAAGAAGACGCCGCCAGGAACCCGGGGCGGGGGATGTTTTCCGTCCCCTGCCCCGGGCGGAGCTTTGCCAGTCGTGGTCCTTTTTCCTACCACCGCCCCTCCTGCGGGAGCGGGTGGTCCGGTCCTGGGAAAAAGGCGACCGGTCCCCCTAGGACCGGCGCTGGCGCGCCCCGCCCACCGGTTCCGGCTGGTTCCCCACACTGGGTGCCGGCCTTTGCGCGCCTCCCCCTGAAACGTTTCTTGTCCCTTTTTTGTCAGGAGCGTTTCATGTCCCACATGTTGTCCCCCCAAATCCTGGGCCGTCCCGCCCCCTCTGCCGCCTCCCTTATGCCGGAGCAGGTGGATGAGGCCGTACACCGGGCCCTGGCAGCTCTGAAACAGGGCCTGGCCGTGGTCTTGCAGGATGACCCGGACCGGGAAAATGAAGGGGATCTGGTCATCCCCGCCGCCACCATGGACGAAGCCATGATGGCCCTCTTTATCCGGGAATGTAGCGGCATCGTCTGCCTCTGCCTGGAGGAAGCCCAGGCCCAAGCCCTGGCCCTGCCCCCCATGGTGGCCCAGAACCAGAGCCGTTACGGCACTGCCTTCACGGTCACCATCGAGGCCCGGGAAGGGGTGACCACCGGGGTTTCGGCCCGGGATCGGCTCACCACCATCCGGGCCGCCACCCGGGCGGGGGCCCAGGCCGAGGATTTGGCCCGGCCCGGCCACGTCTTTCCCCTCCGAGCCCATCCCCAGGGGGTGCTGGGCCGTCGCGGCCATACGGAAGGCTCGGTGGATTTGGCCCGGCTGGCGGGCTTTGCCCCCGCTGCCGTGCTCTGCGAATTGATGAACCCGGACGGCACCATGATGAAGGGCCCGGCCCTGGCGGAATTCGCCGCCAGTCACGGCTTTCCCCTGTTGAGCATTGCCGAACTGGCGGATTACCGCCAACGTCACGGGGCTTAAGGGAAGGCCCTCTGGGGAGGTGGCCTCCTGGGCCCCTCCCTTTTTCCCCCGGCGGTGCAAACCGCCGCCCCCAACGCCCATCGACCCCATCCCCGTCCTGGGGAACCCCTCCGGTCTCGCAAAACCCCGGCTCCCCGGAGAGCCAATATCCATGCGGCATAGCGGCCCATTCCCCAAAATCAGAGATAGCTAATGCTAGGGATTGTGCGGGAGGCGTCCCTATCCGAACATCCGCCTGCCTAAAAAAGCCGTAATAATGGTGAGATTAACCCTCACCGGGGACCTCTCATGCGCCATCCCGCCGCCCGTCTGCTGCACATCGATCCTTCCGCTACCTTCCGCCCCATCGTCGCCCAAACCGCCAAAGATGAAGGCTGGCGCGCCCACGGCTGCATTTCCGTGGAGGAAGCCCTGGCCCATCTGGACCATCACCCCTGCGACATGGTGGTCTGCGCCGCCCTGATCGGGGCGGAAAGCTATAAGGATCTGGTGGACCAAATCCGACGCCGGGAGGATCAGCAGCAGATTCCCATCATGCTGCTCACCACCGGCACCCCGGAAATGGCGGAACAGGCCATGCAGGACGGCATTACCGAGGTGTTCTACAAGGATCGACTGGAAGATTTCGGCTTTTACCTGCGCATCGCCCGGGAGCACGAAACCAGCCTCACCCCGGCCCCCATGAAGCGGGCCCTGCTGGTGGAAGACGACAAGGCCCAGGCCAAATTCCTCCAATGCGTACTGGCCGACCTGGGCTACCAGGCCGTGCTGGCCGCCACGGCGGAAGAAGCCATGGCCCAGGTGGAGGCGGAAGACTGGCATCTGGCGGTGGTGGATCTGGTGCTGGCCCAGGGCCAGTCCGGCAATGCGGTGATCCGCTACATCCGCAGCCACGGCCTGCGCAACCGCATGCCCATCGTGGTCATTTCCGGCCTGCTGGACGAGGCCCGGCGGGTGGAAGCCCTACGCTCCGGCGCCAATCTTTATGTGGAAAAGCCCATCCAGGCCGACACCCTGGGCCTCTACATCCGCAATCTGGAAGCCATCCACGGGGGCGGCCAGCAAAACGGGGATGCGGGCCTGGGCGACCGGATCCGCTCCCTCACGGAACGGGAACGGTCGGTGTATGAACTCATGGCCGGAGGCCATTCCGACAAGCAGATCGCGGAACGGCTGGGCATCAGCTTTTGGACCGTGCGCACCCACGCCGGGCGCATTTTCCGCAAATTCGACGTCACCAACCGGGTGGAACTGATCCGCAAGAGCAGTGCGGGCAACGGGGTGGAAGCCGCCCAGCACCCGGCCCACCCAGACACGGGAGAAAACGGGGACATTGCGGCCTGCATGGAAGAATTCGCCCTGGGCATTGTCTGGGTGGATGAAAACGGCCTGATCCGCTTTGCCAACCGCTACGCCCAGGGCCTCACCGGCTACGACCGGGAAGAGCTCCTGGGGCTTTCCGCCGCCCGCCTGATCGCCGGACGCCATGGGGAACAGGCCATGGAACGGATTATGGCGGACGTGGACCGGGACGGCCGCTGGCTCAGCCAGGGCCAGCTACGGCGCAAGGACGGCAGCCGGGTGAGGAGCTGGGTCATCGCCCGCACATTCCGCGCCCCCAAGGAAACCCGGCGCCTCTACGTGGTGCTCTTTTCCGACGTGTTCATTGGCGAGGCCTCGGGCCAGCAGCCCCTCTCCGTGCGCCTCCTCCACGACCCCCTCACCGGCCTGGCCAACCGCACCCTGCTGGAAGACCGGGGCCGCCAGGAAATCGCCCGGGCCTACCGGCAGCACACCCTGCTGGGGGTGCTGTTCCTGGACCTGGACCGGTTCAAGGCCATCAACGACACCTACGGCCACCGGGTCGGGGACAAGGTGTTGAAGCGGGTGGCCCAGCGTCTGGAACACATTTTCCGCAAGACCGACACGGTGAGCCGCTTCGGCGGGGACGAATTCGTCATCCTGGTGCCGGACCTGAAGGAAAAGGAAAGCTGCGTCCTCCTCGCCATGAAGGCGCTCCAGGCCTTGCAGGAACCGATCCGCATTGGCGAGGTGGAACACCGGCTGGGGGCCAGCATCGGCATCGCCTGGTATCCGGATGACGGGCTGGACATGACCACCCTGATCGGCTGCGCCGACCAGGCCATGTACCGGGCCAAGGCGGACGGGGGCAATGTGACCCGCTGCTTTAACGAGGCCATGCGCCAGGCCGCCAGCCACGTGCAGAGCACCGCTTCCCAGCTGCGCAGCGCCGTGGAAAACGGCGACCTGCGCCTCCATCTCCAGCCCCGCCGCCACCTGGACGGCAGTCCGGCCACCTGCGCCGAAGTGTCCCTGCATTGGTTCCAGGGCGCGGAAGAAATTCCCGCCGCCCGCCTTTTGCAGATTGCGGAGCAGAGCGGCCAGATCGACGCCCTGAGCCATTTCCTCATCCAGGCCAGCTGCAAGACCCTGCGGGAACTGCGCAAAACTCTGGGGGGCCCCCTCATGCTGGCCCTCAACGTCACCCCCAGCATGTTGTATCTGCGGGGCTTCGGCCAGTTCCTAGCCAGTTGCCTGGCGGAAAACGGTCTGGAACCGGCGGATTTGGCCCTGGAATTCCCGGAAAAAGCCTTCATCAATCCGCCCCAGACCGGCCACGCCACCATGGAGCGGCTGCGCCAGCAGGGCTTCCGCCTGATTCTGGACAATTTCGGCGCCGGCGCTTCCAACCTGGAACTGCTCCACCGCTTCCATTTTGACGCGGTGAAAATCGCCGCCCCCCTGGTGGCGGACCTGCCGGAAAGCCCCTACAGCCGGGCCCTGGTCAGCGCCCTGGTGGATATGGGCCGGGAACTGGGTCTGTCCGTCATCGCCGCCGGCGTCAGTACTGCCGACCAGGCTACGGCCCTGGAAGAACTGGGTTGCCAGATCGTCCAAGGCCCCTGGGTCTCCCCTCCCCTGGAGGTGGCGACCTTTCTTCGCCAATCTCCTTCCTCCCTGATCCGGGAGCGACAGCGCCCCCCGGAAAAAGAACCCCTCAAGTAAGTAAGGTCTGAACCATGCAGTGGACGGTCAAACGCAAGATTCTCGGCGGCTTTTACGCCCTCCTCGCCCTGATGCTCCTTTCCAGCGGCATCTCCGCCTTAAAGCTTTCCCGGCTGGTGGGCACCCTGGATGAAATCGTGCAGCAACGCTATGTACGCATCCAGCTGGCCGCCACCATGCACGCCCGGGCCCTGGAAGTGAGCGGCGATCTCACCCGGGCCATCCTGGCGGGGAACGCCCAGGCCGCCCACCAATACCTCCAGTCCGTGGCCGATATCCGGCAGCAGAACGGGGCCGCCCAGGAAAAGCTCCAGGCCCTGGCCACGGAGGAGGAAGAAAAAGCCCCCCTGGCGGAAATCGAAACCGCCCGCAACGCCCTGGCCGCAAAATACGCGCCCCTGCTGGCGCTGATTCAGGCCGGGGACCAGTCCCGCAGCCTGGCCTATTTCTATAACGACTTCATGCCGGCGGACCACGCCTTCATCCAAGCCCTGCAAAAAGGCCAGGACTTCCAGCAGCAACGCATGGCGGCCGCCCAGGAAGCGGCCAAAGGGGAATATCGGAGCGCCTATCTGATCCTGGGCCTGGCCTGCGCCATTAGTCTGGTGGCCGGGCTGGTGCTGGCGGGCATGATCGCCCACGGCATCGGCACCAAGGTGGAACTGGCCAAGGACGCCCTGGGCCGGGTGGCTGGCGGCGATCTGGCCAGCCCCATTCGCCTGGCGGCCCAGCCCCAGGATGAGCTGGATCAACTGCTCCAGACCATGGAAGCCATGCGCCGGGATCTGGCGGGCACCATGCAGTCGGTGATCGGTGACGCCCAGCAGCTGATTGCCTCCGCCAGCCAACTTTCCACCAGTTCCCACACCGTGGCGGAAAGCTCGGAAACCCAGTCCCAGGCCACCGCCTCCGCCGCCGCGGCCATTGAGGAAATGACCGTGAGCGTGGATCACATCGGCACCAATGCGGAGGACGCCGCCAACAACGCGGAAGAGGCGGGCCGCATCGCCCAGGGCGGCGGTGACGTGGCCCGCTCCGCCGCCAAGTACATCGACGAGGTGAAGCGCAGCGTGGAAGTCACCTCCCGGGACATTCTGGTGCTTTCCGACCAGGTGCAGAAAATCGGCAGCATTGCGGTAGTCATCAAGGACGTGGCGGACCAGACCAATCTGCTGGCCCTGAATGCCGCCATTGAAGCCGCCCGGGCCGGGGAACAGGGCCGGGGATTCGCCGTGGTGGCGGACGAGGTACGCAAGCTGGCGGAACGGACCACCAAGTCGGTCCAGGACATTTCCAGCACCATCGCCACCATCGCCCACGACGCCCAATCCGTGGTGGCCAGCATGGAAACCAGCCGCAATGCGGTGGGGGAAGTGGTGGATATGGCGGAAAAGACCTCCGGCGCCATGCTGGACATCTGCCAGGCCACGGATTCGGTGCGCCAGTCCATCGGGGAAATTTCCCTGGCCCTGCGGGAACAGCGGGCCGCCTCCACGGACCTAGCCCGCAATGTGGAAGGCATCGCCCGCATGTCGGAAGACAACAACGGGGCGGTCCAGACCGTGGCCAGCACCGCCGAAAATCTGGGCGCCATTTCGGACAATCTCAAGGCCAGCATCGCCCGCTTCCGCCTGTAATTCCCCGCGCCAGCCCCGGGTCGGCGCGGCGTTCCTCGGCCCAACCGGGCTTTGTTTCTCCCCCCGGCTGTGGCAGACTTGCCCCATGGCAAGCCAATTCGCCCCCCTCTTCCTGATTCGCCGACGGCGCCGGTCTCTCGACCGGCCGTGCCGTTGCGCCTTCCTTCCCGACGCCTGAAGCCCTCAGTCGTCCCCCGTTTTCCCCAAGGCCACGGTCACCCGTGGCCTTTTTGTTTTCTGCCAACCCAAAGGAGTGTGTTCCATGGCCCCATCCCTTGCCGCCCAAAATTCCCTCATGTGGATTACCCCCCGCCCCGATCTGGTGTTCGTCGCCGGTCAGGGCTCCTGGCTCACTGACGGGGATGGCAAGCGGTATCTGGACTTTATCCAGGGCTGGGCGGTGAATTGCCTGGGCCACAGTCACCCGGCCCTGGTCCAGGCCATCACCGACCAGGCCGCCCGGCTTATCAATCCCAGCCCGGCCTTCTACAACGCCCCGGCCCTGGCCCTGGCCCAAGGGCTGGCCCGGGCTTCCGGCCTGGAACGGGTGTTTTTCGCCAATACCGGGGCGGAAGCCAATGAGGGGGCCATTAAGCTAGCCCGCAAATGGGGCCAGGTGCATCGCCAGGGCGCCCACCAGATCATCACCTTCACGGATGGCTTCCATGGCCGCACCCTGGCCACCATGTCCGCCTCGGGCAAGGCGGGCTGGGATCGGCGCTTTGCCCCCCAGGTGCCCGGTTTTCCCAAGGCCCGCTACAACGATCTGGATTCAGTAGCGGCCCTGGTGGATGACCGTACCGTGGCGGTGATGCTGGAACCCATCCAGGGGGAAGCGGGGGTCATTCCCGCCACCCGGGAATTTCTCCAAGGCCTACGCCAGCTCACCACGGAGCGGGGCCTGCTGCTCATCGTGGATGAGGTGCAAACCGGCATGGGGCGAAGCGGCAAGCTGTTCGCCCACCAACACGCGGGGATACGCCCGGACATCATGACCCTGGGCAAGGGCATCGGCGGCGGGGTGCCCCTGTCCGCCCTGCTGGCCCGGGAGGAATGCTGCTGTTTCGAGGCCGGGGACCAGGGGGGCACCTATAACGGCAATCCCCTCATGACCGCCGCCGGGGGCGCCGTGCTGGACATTCTCACCGCTCCCGGTTTTCTCGAATCGGTGAGCGCTTTAGGGGATTATCTGGGGGCTGGGCTGCAAAGGCTGGCGGAACGCCACGGTCTGCCCGGGGAACGGGGCACGGGTCTGCTCCGCGCCCTGGTCCTGGCCGATGACCGGGGCCCCCGGCTGGTGGCCGCGGCCCGGGCCCGCCAGCCCGAGGGCCTGCTGCTCAACGCCCCCCGTCCCCATCTGCTGCGCTTTATGCCCGCCCTCAATGTGAGCCGGGAGGAGATCGACCTGATGCTGGGCTGGCTGGACGAACTCCTGGCCGACCCGACCCTGGCCTGAGGGCTAGGCTTTAGGCTTATCCTGGCGGGCTGCATAGCGGTTCGCCAGGATGGAGCAGATGAAGAGCTGGAGCTGGTGGTAGAACATGATGGGCAGCACGATCAGCCCCAGGGCCGGATGGGCGCCAAACAGCACCTTGGCCATGGGAATCCCGGAAGCCAGGGTTTTCTTGGAGCCGCAGAACACGGTGGCGATTTCATCTTCCTTGGAAAAGCCCAGGCGCCGGGTAAGCCAAGTGCTGAAGAGCAGCACCAGCCCCAGGATCAGCCCGGCCCCCACCAGGGCCAGGGCGATCACCCCCAGGCCATTGTTGCGCCACAGGCCCGAAGCCACGGATTCGCAAAAGGCGTTATAGACCAGAAGCAGGATCACCCAACGGTCCAGCAAATTGGTGAAGTGCTTGTGGCGCAAATGCCAGGCGTGGAGCAGGGGCCGCAGCACCTGACCGAGTACCAGAGGCAGCAGGAGCAGTTTAGCAATGCCCAGAATGGCCTCTCCCAGGGAAATCCAATGGCCCCCGGTGGACACGAAAAGGGCCACCAGCAAAGGGGTAAAGACAATGCCCAGAAGACCGGACAGGGTGGCATTGAAAATGGCCGCCGGCACATTGCCCCGGGCCAGCCCGGTCATGGCCACGGAAGAGGACACGGTGGACGGCAGGGCGCACAGGTAGCAAAAGCCCAGGGCCAGCCCCGTGGGCATCCAGGGGCTGACCACGCCCCGCAGGGCAAACCAGAGCAGGGGGAAAAAGACGTAGGTCAGGCACTGCACCGCCACGTGCACCTTCCAGCGCATCACCCCATCCCGCAGATTGGCCATGGACAGGCCCAAGCCGTGGAGGAAAAAGACCAGGGCAATGCCCCAATCCGTCACCAGATCGGCCCGCAGCACCCCGCCGCTCTTGCCCAGATCCGGGTACAGGCTGGCCAGGGCCACGGCCCCCAACATGCCCACCAGGAACCAGTCCTTGTGTAGGCGGCCGAGCAAACGACGCCCCAGTCCGGGACGGGGAGCGGGTGCGGGGGGAAGGGTTTTGGGCTGGGACATGGGCAACTCCGACAACGAAAGAAGGGGGCAGGCGCCGGGGCCGAACGCTGACAGCATAATGCTCTGGCCCGATTAGGGAAGGGGCGGTGCTCCCCGAAGAAAATCCTCCGCCGCCCCACCCCGGAAGGCGGTTAAACTGTGCCTCCGACTCCACCCTACCGGGCCGGACCGCGGCACCGGAAACGCTTGAATTGGGGGGACAGGGGAACGGGAAGGATGAAAACGGCCCCATGGTACCCGGCCCCTTTCCGTCTTTCTTGCGACAAACTGACCATTTATATCGACAAACAGACAGCCTTTTTCCCTATTCCCCGTCCCACCCCATGGCCGCCCAAGAACGTCTACTCCCCGATCTGGAAACCCTGCCCCGCCCCTTTTACAGCCGCCGGGAAAGCCTGGTGGTGGATACGTGGACGCCGCCCCACACCCATCCCTGGGGCCAGTTTTCCTACGCCAGCCGGGGCGTGCTGGGGGTACGCACCTCCGCCGGGGACTTTACCGCCCCGCCCCGCTACGGGGTCTGGCTCCCCCCCGGGGAAGGTCACCAGGTCCTCAGCCACGGGCCCACGGAAATGCGCAGCTTCTACCTCACCCCCGAGGCCGCCCGCCAGTTGCCCCCCACCTGCCAGGTGCTGGAAGTCACCCCCCTGGCCCGGGAACTGATCCGGGCAGTGGGGGAATTGCCGGTGGATTACGACGAAGCGGGCCCGGCGGGGCGTCTGGTGGCCGTTCTGCTGGACCAGCTGGCCGCCCTGCCCCAGGCCGCCTTCACCCTGCCCATGCCCCGGGACCCCCGTCTGGTCATGCTTTGCCGGGCCCTGGAAGAGGCCCCGGATGACCGCCGCCCCCTGACCGCCTGGGCCGCCCAGGTAGGCGCCTCGGAACGCACCCTGGCCCGGCGCTTCCGCCAGGAAACGGGCATGAGCTTCCGGGAATGGCGCCAGGGCCTACGCCTCAACCTTTCCCTGGCCGCCCTGGAGCGGGGGGAAAGCGTCACCGCCGTCGCCCTATCCCACGGCTACGACTCCCCCTCCGCCTTCATCGCCGCCTTCCGCCTACGCTTCGGCACCACCCCGGGGAGTCTGGGGGGTTAGGGGGAGGGGCTATTGGAGCGGTGTTTAGCGCCTGTACTCCGCCAAAAGCCCATTAGGTTGTGATGGCTAGCGAACGCCGCTAGGGAGCGACAGGCGAAAAAATGCCAGCGTTTCCAATCAACAAAAGTCCAATGAAGAAGGGCATTCCGGTAGGCAGCATTTCGGCCTGAGCGGGCGTTGGCATGTGGCATCGTGGCAGGCCGCAATCTAACGTTTACCTGCCGTTCAATCGGAATAGGCTATGAGTGACAGCATTTCTGTGCGATTAAAAAGTCTGCCATCTGATGGGCGGTACTACTGTCGTGAGAGACATATTCCTTAGCTAGTGCTGTTCGCTGATTGCCCTAGTGTGCTTAAATTCGCCCCTCCGAGGAAGCCTGGTTTGAAATTGCCATGTGTGTTGGGTTGAAAATCACAATGTTGGGTTCGTATGACAGTCTATGTAGATAATGCACGTATCGAGTGGCAAGGAAAGTTTTGGTGCCACCTTGTGGCTGACTCATTGAGTGAACTGCATTCATTTGCAATTCTCCTGGGGTTACGCCGATCGTGGTTTCAAAAAAATGCGTCATATCCACACTATGACATTACGGTAGAATATCGAGAGAGAGCACTTCTCTTGGGTGCTTTTGCGGGAACGAGGGTGCAAATTATTACTTGTGCAAAAAAAATGAAATCGGAACTGTTGCAGGAAGCGCTAACTAAAGAACGTCAGCTTTGCTTGTTTTTGTAGTGCCTAGTCCTGAGGCTTATTTTCGTTGGAACTCTCTTTCGAACATAAATCACTGCGGGATCTTTGTGAAGATCCTACTAAAGCAGAGAGGGAACTTGGAGAAGCAACTGCAACAACGTTGCATGCAAGATTGTCAGATCTCCGCGCCATAGAACGGATCAGCCAGATTCCTGTCGGCAACCCTCAAGCTCATAGCGATCCAAGTGGGGCTCGTATGTTGATTGAGCTTAGTAATAACTACAAACTGGTTTTTTGTGCGAATCACAATAAGTTGCCCATAGCAGCTTCTGGAGTTGTTGATTGGTCACGGGTTACCCGTATTCGCATTCTTGGGGTAGAAAAGCATGCTCTGGACTGAATTCAGTTTTCGACCGAAGTGGGCTAGCCCACCGGGGGCTACGATTCTCGATATACTTAACGATCGATCCATTTCATTCGATGAGTTCGCTGATGCAATTGGAGAAAGTAGTTCGACTGCCACCGAGTTACTAGATGGCCGTCATGCTATTGATCTAATCTTGGCTGAACGACTAGCAGCATTTTTCGGCACATCGCAAACATTTTGGATAGCCAGAGAGGAGCAGTATCGGCAGGATTTGGATCGCCTATATGCTGAAGAGGATTCGTTCGAATCGATTAGTGGCTTGTTAAAACAGCTTCCGATAAAAGATATGGTCAAGTTCGGCTGGATTCCCAATTGTTCCCAACCATCTGATTACGCGGACGAGGCGCTACGTTTTTTCGATCTTCCAAACATTCGAGCTTTGCAAGGAAGATTTGACAGACTCCTACAAAAAACAGCTTTTAGGACATCTCAGACTTTTGATTCGAAAGAAATGGCTACCGCTGCTTGGCTCCGGGAAGGAGAGCGTGAGGCGAAAAGACTTGATTGCGAAGATTGGAATCCTGAAACATTCAGATCTCAGCTTAATGCGGTTCGTTTGTTAACGCGGGAGAAAGATCCCCAAGTATTTTTGCCAAAGCTGCAAGCTCTGGTTGCGGCTGGTGGTGTTGCAGTAGTGATTGTTCGAGTTCCGTCAGGCTGTCGTGCTAGCGGGGCAACAAAATTTATTTCTCCTGAAAAAGCTCTACTAATGCTTAGTTTCAGATATCTATCGGACGACCATTTTTGGTTCACCTTCTTTCACGAAGCTGCGCACTTACTACTCCATAGTAATGAGTTTATTTTTATGGAGGGAAAAGGAACTTGTTTTAGTAAAGAAGAGGAAGAGGCAAACCAATTTGCCTCCTCTTTCCTTGTTCCCCCTGAGCTAGAGTCAGAGCTACGCTCTCTACCAAAAGATGCAAGAGCAATTATTCGATTTGCAAGAAAAATTGGAGTATCCCCTGGAATAATTGTAGGGCAACTCCAATTCAGAAAAATACTAGGCCATTCCGAAATGGCCCGACTTAAAAATCGATTCTCCTGGAGTTAGTTATCCTCGAAATCCAATGTAGTTTCCAGGCGATTTTTGCCAATTACAAAGGGCGTCCTCCAAAACCTGCATGCCTAAACCAAGATGAGAATCCAGGTCGACCAACCAAGCATCAAGGGTAGCTGCCGAAATATTGGAGTTTGTCGCACCGCCAAAAAGAAGACGGGCACCACGTAATGGCCCTGTAGCTTGAGTAAGGTATGCGAGATCTGGCAGGATCGGTGTGATTCTCATCTTTCCAAGCATTGTTAGGTAGTCAAATTTTGCTGTCCTACCGAATCGCAGTACTGGCATGGTCCGATACAGATATCCGAACATTGCTTTGGGGTCTGCTCCAACAGTGTCCTGAGTGTGTGCAAAAAGTGCAGAGTGGCTACCGTAAGGACGAATCCAATCAACATAGCTCATTATGACCGAGCCTGTTCCTTTGGCTGTTGGCTTCAGACTTTCATATTTTCGATGATTACCAAATCCTCTACCATGCCCTGATAGGGCTTGATAGTGTTGAGACATCCAATCAAAGAAAGCGTCCGGATCCGAAGATACTCGCTCCCAAGTCCACGGCTCATCTTCACCAAGTTTGCCATAGACATCACGGACTAGGCGCCACCCAGATCGAGAATGTTTCCCAAAGTGAATTGATAGAAAAATAAGCCAGCATGCTTCGTCAATTTCTTCTTGGCGAAGGTGCAATACGGCTGCTCGAAGAGGGTCAAATAGGTCGCTTAATGGATCTGCGCGATTCGGACTATGATTTAGTGACAGTATCTTATTGACAAATTCAATGCGTCGACGACTGTCAATAACTTGCCCTATCAATGACTGAATGCATGATGCTTGGGTAATCCCAGGAAGTAGCCTAATCGTTTTGTGTGCGGTGGTCCCGGTCGTTTGGACAGCCACCGGGCTGGAATAAGCTAAGGCCGGTGCCGGGGTTTTGGTTTTGACTTTCCCGGATTTTATAACGATTGGCTTGAGCACTGTGGAGCTTGTGGGCAGC
>JAYRGQ010000008.1:0-162582 GCA_041907765.1 Rhodocyclaceae bacterium
TAGGCCATAAAAAAACCCGGCTTCCGCCGGGTCCTCTTCCTTCCCCTGCCTTTACCTCAACCCTTCTTTACCGTGCTCCGCGCTGCCTTCACCGTCGCACTCGGTGAGGCCGCCGTTACCGCTCCCTCCGTCAGCTCGGTGATCTGCTTGCTCAGCTTGGTGAAGTTCTCGAACGCCTGGGTGGACGCACCCATCAGGGTCTTCATGGCGGCGGCCATCACATCACCCCCCAAGGGGGCCTTGGAGGAAGACGTTTCGATCGCCGACGTCGCCCGCTGGGACAGGCTGTTGTAATGCTCTTCCATAATCCCGGTTACGTCCTTCTGGGTCTCCGTGATCAACTCATACAGCTTCCGGTAGTAATCCGTCAGCTTCGAGAGGTTCGGCTGGGTCAGGGAGGTTTGCAGTTCGGCCGCTTCCTTGAAGTCCTTTGCGCCCATGAGGGACTGGGTGGTTTCCACGGAGGTATTGAGGAATTCCCGAGCCGCAGAGAGATTCAGTTCGGCGATTTTTTCCACTCCGTCGAAGGTAGAGCGGATAAGCGCCACGTAGGCATCGGCGTTGGCTTTTTGTGCTGCGGAAATTTGATCCAAGTTCGTGCTGCTCATGGGTAGTCCTCCAAGTAGCGTCAAAATATGAAATTCCGCCAGTCTCCATTGGCGTCGGGGAACGATGCACCAGGGGCGTTTCGTTTCCCACCCCTATCAGACTAGCATACCCCGGAAATGTTTTCCATGGCGTTACACAATGAATCCGAGGGTTGGTGGAAATTAGTTAGCTAATTTCCCTGAGGGTAAGAAAAAGCCCCGCATAAGCGAGGCTTTGGGTGTTACCGAAAGGCGCCGTTAAGCGCGCTTTCGTGAGACTTAGGCGGCCTTTTTCTTGCTGCTGGAAGCGGCGGCAGAAGTGGTGGCGCCCACCGCCTTGACCGTGGCGTTGGTGGCGGCAGCCACGTTGGCTTCGGCGATTTCGGCCACTTGCTTGGCGGCCTTGTTCAGGCTGTCATAGGCAGAGTTGGCGGCGGCGATGGCGGACTTAACGGCAGCCACGGCCACGTCGGAACCGGCGGGAGCGGTCTTGGAAACCTTGTCCAGCAGGCCGGCCACGTTCTTGTTGAATTCGGCGAATTGGGTTTCCACCAGCTTGGAAAGTTCTTCCTGGGTTTGGGCGGAAATTTCATAGACGCTGCGGGAGTAGGCAACAGCCTTTTCCACGCTGGGTTGGGCCAGGGAGGCTTGGATCGCCAGAGCTTCTTGGGCATCCTTGGCGCCCAGCAGGGTCTTGGCGTTGGCCACGCCATCTTCCAGCACGGAACGGGCGGTGTGCAGGTTCAGCGCGGCAATGCGTTCGGCGCTGGCGAAAGCGGTATTGGCCAGGGTCAGCAGGGAATCGACCGTGGCTTTGTTGGCGGCAGCAAATTGTTCGGGGGTAGCGAAGAAAGTCATGTTCATCTCCAAGATAGAAGGCCTGCGGAAAGGTGGATGGTGCTCGCCAAAGATGACGATTCTCTTATTGCTTCTACGGAATCGTTGCTGCGATGCAACATGTGGAAGTCATTATATGGGCTTTCCATCGGCTGTCAACACCTAAGCGAGGCTCATTTTGCAAATATTTCTTCATATATAACAAAGGTTTGTACCCCTGCCGTTGGAAGGGAAATAGGGGCGATTTTGCCTATTCCGTGACCGGATCCCGCCATTCCCAGGTGAGCTGGCGGGCCTTCACTTCCCCTAAAATTTCTTGCATTGCCGCATCGACTCGGGCAGGGGCCCCTTCCACCCCTAGCTCCAGATGGCGGCGCACTCCTTCCGGACTCATGGAGGGCAGGGAATAGAGGCGCAGATCTGGGTAGGCTGCCACGATCCGTTCCATCAAATCCAGCAGGGCGCTTTCGTAGGCATTGGGACCCGAAAGCAGGAGTGCCTTGTCGGTTTTGACGTTTTGGTGGAAGAGGTGCCGGTAATGGGTATCCAGCACCCATTCCACCATGGGATGGGCCATTTGGGGAAAGCCGGGGACAAAGTAGTGCTCCCGGATCATGAAGCCGGCAATGCGATTCACCGGGTTGGGGATAATTTCCGCGCCTCGGGGAAAGGTGCCGAGGAGGAGGCGGACGTCCGTGGTTTCTTCCCCAAAGCGGGCCCGCAGTTCCCGCTCCGCCTCCGGTTGCAGCACCAGATCCACGCCCAGGGCGGCGGCCGCCGCCTGGCGGGTATGGTCGTCCGGGGTATTGCCGATGCCGCCGAAGGAGAAGACTGCTTCTCCGCTGGCGAAGGTGCGTTGTAGGGTGGCGCTGAGTCGGGCCCGGTCGTCCCCCAGGTATTCCGCCCAGGTGAGTTGTAGTCCCCGGGCGCCGAGGATCTCGGCCAGACGGCTGAAGTGCTTGTCGATGCGTTTGCCGGAGATGATCTCGTCGCCGATGATGAGGGCGCCGAAGCGGGTGGCGGACACTTCCATGAAAACTCCTTTAGGGATCAATGAGGATGGCTTCACCGTCGATCACGGCGGGGCCGAATCCTGGGGAATCAGCAGACTCGGCCCGCAGGCGCGCCAAGGCGCCCAGGGCGAAGTGGCCGTACACGAAGGCACCGAAGCCGGGGGCCAGGAGCCCCACTAGGGGAATGGGGGAGAGGATGGCCAGGGCGAGGCCAATAATGAGCAGGGGTTGGCTCTGCTCCTGGCGAATCCGCCGCCATTCCTCCCGGGTGGCGTGGGCGCTCAGGGCCTCATAGGCAAAGGTGCGTCGGTAGAGCCAGGCGGTCCAGAGCACGGGCAGGATGAGCCCCAGGCCCGGAATCAGCCAAAGGGGCAAGGTCACCAGCCAGCCGCAGAGGAACAGGCTTCCCGCCCACAGACTGTTGGCGGTGGAGCCAATCAAGCTGGCCCGCCCCAGGGGGGCCACTTGGGGATATTCGGCCCGGGCCAGCCAGGCCATTTGCCAGGGGAGTATCCAGGCCCCGGCCAGGGCGATGGCGAGAAAGTAGGCCAAGGCCAGCAGGGTCAGCCAGGCGCCCACCCGGGCCATGAAGCCCGCCAAGCCATTCCAACCCCAGGAAGCCACCCAGTTCATGGGAGGCAATTCCAGAAACAGGGTGGTGAGCCGCTCCAGACCGAAGTAGGTGAGAAGGGCCCAGGCCACTAGGGCAATGCCGGCGGGGGCCAGCAAAAAAGCCCAGGCCCGGCCCCGCCCTAGGGTATTGAGGCTGCGCATGAACGCCAGAATTAGACCGGACATGGGGCGACTCCCAGAGGAAAAGACTTACCGGATTTTGCGGAGTAGCAGAAGATCGCCCCCCCAGAGGGGGCAGAGCGCCGGGGGCAAAGGCCAGAATTAACCATATTGGATGCTTTCCCACATTTTTTGCAGCCGCTTCACGGAAACGGGCACCGGGGTCTTCAGTTCCTGGGCGAAAAGATTAACCCGCAACTCTTCCAGCAGCCAGCGGAATTGCTCCAGCTGGGCGTTGGGGACGCCTTGACGGGCCACCTGGATGGCCCGCCGCTCATAGTGGCTCCACAGGGGAGCGTAATCCTTGAGCTGCTGGGCATCCCGGGCCGGGTTGGCTTTCAGCTTGTCCAGGCGCAGGGCGGCCGCTTTCAGATAGCGGGGAAAGTGTTGCAGGCGCTCAAAGGGCGTGGCGGCCACAAACTGCTTGTGAATCAGGCGACCCACCTGCTGGCGAATGTCCTGGACCGCTTCCGGATGGCCCTTGGTGGCCCCCAGCTTTTTCTCCAGCCCCTGCCATTCGTTCAGGATAGCGCCCACCAGGCGACAGATTTCCTGGGCCAGCAGGCCGAGCCGGTTCTTGGCGTCGCCGCAGCGGGATTTGAAACTGCGGGCGTCCGTGGGCAGCGGGTCTCCCAGACAGGCCCGTTCGAAAATGAGGCCCACCAATTGATCCCGCAGGTCTTCCGCCGAGCCCAGGGCCATGTACTGCATGGACATCTGGGACAGGCCGGGAAGATTTTTTTCAAAGTACCGGGCCTGTTCCTTCAGCTGGATCTGGAACAGGCGGGAAAGGCCCTTGCGATGGGCGATCAGGGCTTCTTCCGGGGAATCGAAAACTTGTAGGGAAGCGCTGTCCCCCTCATCCACCAGCCCCGGGTAGCCCAAGAGACGCTGTCCCCCCACGGTGACTTCCATGAGTTCGGGCAGGGCGTCGAAGGTCCAGTCGGTCAGGCCGGTGTATTCCCGGGGTGTTTCGTGGGCCTCGGCAAATTCCTGCTTGGCTTCCCGTCCCCATTCGGCCCGCAGGGCGCTGAGGCTGCGGCTCATGTCCAGCTGGCGCCCATGTTCATCCACCAGCTTGAAATTCATGCTCAGGTGGGCGGGCAGTTGGTCCGGTCGGAAGGCATCCGGGGTCACGGACCAGCCCCGGGCGTTCAGGCCTCGGGCGCTGAGGATAAAGTCGATCAGGGGGCCGATCAGGCCTGGGGCCATGCGCTTGTCTTCCGCCGTGGCCCAGGCGATAAATTCCTCCGCAAATTCCGGAACGGGCACCAGCTTGGCTCGGATGCGCTGGGGCAGGGTCTTTACCAGCTGCACCACCTTTTCCTTGAGCAGGCCGGGGACCAGCCATTCGCAGCGGGGGGCGGGTACCTGGTTGAGCTGGGCCAGGGGCAGCACCAGGGTGACCCCGTCTTTCGGACTGCCCGGTTCAAAGTGGTAGCTGAGGGCATATTCCAGCCCCCCTAAGCGAATGCGGGAGGGGAAGGCGTCGGTGGTGACCCCGGCGGCTTCGTGGCGCATGAGATCGTCTTTGGCCAGAAACAGAAGCTGGGCATTGTCCCGCTCCGCCTCCTTGCGCCACTTGTCGAAATCCGCCCCGTTGTAGATGCCCGCCGGCACTAGCTGGTCGTAGAAAGCGTAAATCAGCTCGTCATCCACCAGCACGTCCTGGCGGCGCTGCTTGTGCTCCAGGTTTTCAATGGCGTGAATCTGCTTCTGGTTGTGTTGCCAGAAAGGCCAGCGGCGGGCGTAATCCTCGGCGATTTCTCCCCCCACCAGCCCCTGGCGCAGGAAAATTTCCCGACCTTCCTCCGGATGCAGGGGGCCGTAGTTGATGCGTCGCTTGGGATTGACCACGATGCCATAGAGGGTGGTGCGCTCATAGGCCGCCACCTGCATGGACTTCTTTTCCCAATGGGGATCGAAATAGCTGCGCCGGATCAGGTGGGCGCCCACCTCTTCCAGCCAGTCCGGCTCAATACGGGCGACGCAGCGGGCGTAGAGCCGGCTGGTTTCCGTCAATTCGGCACAGACCACCCATTTGCCGGCTTTTTTGTGCAGGGCCGAGCCTGGGTGGATGAGGAATTTGATGCCCCGGGCTCCCAGGTAATGGGCCGACTCGTCGGAGCGGCAGCCGATATTGCCCAAGAGACCCGTAAGCAGGGCTTTGTGCAGGGGGGTGTAAAGCTCGGGGCGCAGATCGGGTAGCTTGGCCTCCGGCAGGGGGGCGCGGGCTCCCTCCTCCCCCCGGGAAGCCGGGGTGGCGTGGGGCAGCCAGCCCAGTTCGGCGGCCATGGAACGGAGCTGCTGATGCACCTCCCGCCATTCCCGCAGGCGCAGCCAGGAGAGGAAATTGGCCCGGCAATGGTCCTGGAGTTTGCGCTGGGACTTTTTGTGCTCCAGCTCTTCGCTGTACCAGCGCCACAGCTTTAGCCAGGCGAGGAATTCGGATTTGTCGTCGGCAAAGCGGTGATGGGCCTGATCCGCCGCCTGCTGCTTTTCCTGGGGCCGCTCCCGGGGGTCTTGCACGGATAGGGCGGCGGCGATTACCAGCATTTCCTCCAGACAGCCGTAGTGGCGGGCCGCCAGGATCATGCGGGCGATGGCCGGGTCCAGGGGCAGGCGGGCCAGGGCCCGGCCCACGTCCGTCAGCCGGTTCTGCTCATCCAGGGCCCCCAGTTCTTGGAGCTGGGTGTAACCGTCCGCCACCGCCTTGGGCAGGGGGGGCTCAATGAAGGGAAAGCTTTCCACTTCCGTGAGCTTTAAGGCCTTCATGCGCAGAATCACTCCGGCCAGGGAGGAGCGGAGAATTTCCGGATCCGTGTATTCGGCCCGGGCCTTGAAATCCGCCTCATCGTAGAGCCGGATGCAGACCCCGGAAGCCACCCGGCCGCAACGCCCGGCCCGTTGCCGAGCCGCCGCCTGGGAAATTTTCTCCACCTGGAGCTGTTCCACCTTGTTCCGGTAGGAATAGCGTTTCACCCGGGCCAGGCCCGTATCCACCACATAGCGGATGCCCGGCACGGTGAGGGAGGTTTCCGCCACATTGGTGGCCAGCACAATGCGCCGGCCGCCGCCGGTCTTGAAAACCCGGTCCTGCTCCGCCGCCGAGAGCCGGGAAAAGAGGGGCAGAATTTCCGGCTGGGGCCCGCCGAAATGGCGCTTGCGCAGGGTTTCCGCCGCTTCCCGAATCTCCCGTTCCCCGGGCAGGAAGACCAGCACGTCCCCCGGGCCCA
This sequence comes from Rhodocyclaceae bacterium, assembly GCA_041907765.1. GTDB lineage: Bacteria > Pseudomonadota > Gammaproteobacteria > Burkholderiales > Rhodocyclaceae > Azospira. The sequence goes on from JAYRGQ010000008.1 coordinate 6,466, forward strand.
GGCGGCACAGTTCATCCACCCCGTCGCTGATGGCGTCGTAGAGGTCCCGCTCATCTTCCCCGTCGTCCTGTACCGGGCGATAGCGCATTTCCACCGGGTAGAGGCGGCCGGACACCTCAATCACCGGGGCGGGGCGGCCCTGGTGGGCGAAATGGGCGGCAAAGCGTTCCGCGTCGATGGTAGCGGAGGTGATGATGAGCTTCAGGTCCCGGCGCTTGACCAGCAACTGCTTCAAATAGCCCAGGAGAAAGTCGATGTTCAGGCTGCGCTCATGGGCCTCATCAATGATGATGGTGTCGTAGGCGTTGAGGTAGGGATCGGTCTGGGTCTCCGCCAGGAGAATGCCGTCGGTCATGAGCTTCAGGTAGGAAGCGGGACCGGTTCGGTCATGGAAGCGGATCTTCACCCCCACCCCTTCGCCGATGCGGGTGTGGAGCTCCTGGGCCACCCGGCTGGCCACGGAACGGGCCGCCAGACGCCGGGGCTGGGTGTGGCCGATGAGGCCCGCCGCGCCCCGACCCAGTTCCAGGCAAATTTTTGGCAATTGGGTGGTTTTCCCCGAGCCCGTTTCCCCGCAAACGATCACCACCTGATGGGCGGCGATTAATTCCTTGATTTCCTCCCGCCGGCCATTGACCGGCAAATCCTCGGCAAACTCGGGTTGGGGCAGCCGAGCCCGCCGTTCCCCATAGGCCGCTTGGGAGCGCGCCAACAGGGCGCCCAACTCCTCCCGGGCCTGGTCGCTCCGGGGCCCGCCCTGGGCGGCCGTGCGGCTCAGGGCGCGCAGCCGGGGGCGATCCGTGGTCAGACAGTCAGAAAAATCCGGAAGGGGGGCGGAGCGGGGTGGGGCAGACTTCATGGGCGATGCATCCAAAGCCGTCCCGGAAAAGGGCGGCCGCAAAAGGGGAAAAAGGGCCCAAGTCTCCCGCCAAAAGCCGGTTTGGGCAAGGGGCGCCGGGGCTTTTCCGGCCCTAATGGGGCCGGGAATGGGGGGCAGGGCTGGGCGCCGCTCCCGGGGGGCTGCCGTGGGCCTGGTTTTGTCTCGGGAATATCCCGGGAATAGCCGGGGAAATCTGACTTTCGTCCAATGGTGAGGGCGCTATCCGAAAGGCATAATTTGAGGGCCCGCAGCCTAAGCGGGTGAGCCTAATAAGGGGGCGGACAGGGGGGAATGATCCGCCACCGGCAGAAGGAGAACGCCGTGAAATTCTTGACCCGTATCGGCTTTGCCTTGTTGTTTCTCTTGGTGGCCGGATTTACCCTGGCCGCCCTGTCCGGCCACAGCATTTGGGTACGCTGGTTCGGTGCCATGCTCATGGCTTTCCTGCTCCTGACCGGTTTGGTTTCCCTGTTTGTGGTGTTGACCCACGGCCTGCGCCACCGCTGGCTGGCCGCTCACCGCAAGGAAGATTCCTTTTCCGACACCACCTATTGAGGGGTGGGGCGGGGCCAAAAAGCCGGCCTCGGGGGGCGAAACCGGGGACGATGGCCGGATTTCTAGGGATTTTGCCGTGGCAGCCGGTAAAATACCCCATCCCCAATCAAGGAATTCGCCGTGAGCAACAAGGGTCAAGCCAACGAAGCCGCCGCTGCCGCGCCGGCCGCCAATTTCATTCGCAATGTGGTGGAAGCCGACCTGGCCGCCGGTAAATACGCCACCCGCCATTGGGCCGGCCATCCCGGTACCGCCGCCGAACACGCCCAGGGCCCCCTGGACCCGGCCAAGATTCGCACCCGTTTTCCCCCGGAGCCCAACGGCTATCTGCACTTTGGCCATGCCAAGTCCATCTGTCTTAATTTCGGCTTGGCCCGGGATTTCGGCGGCGTTTGCCACATGCGTTTCGATGACACCAATCCCACCAAGGAAGACCAGGAATACGTGGATTCCATTGTGGATGCGGTGCAATGGCTGGGCTTTACCTGGGAATGGAACGGCATTTCCCACCAGTATTTCGCCTCCGACTACTTCGACCACCTCTACGCCTTTGCGGAAAAGCTGGTGGAAGCGGGGCTGGCCTATGTGGATGAGCAAACCCCCGATGAAATCCGGGCCAACCGGGGCACCCTCACGGAGCCGGGCAAAAACAGCCCCTGGCGGGATCGTCCCGTGGCGGAAAACCTGGACCTGCTGCGGCGCATGAAGGGGGGGGAATTCCCCGATGGCAAATACGTGCTGCGCCTGAAAATCGACATGGCCAGCCCCAACGTCACCCTGCGGGACCCCATCGCCTACCGGATCCGCCACGCCAGCCACCATCGTACCGGTGACAAATGGTGCATCTACCCCATGTATGACTTCACCCATGGGGTGTCCGATTCCCTGGAAAACGTTACCCACTCCATCTGCACCCTGGAGTTCGAGGATCACCGCCCCCTCTACGACTGGCTCAATGAGCGCCTGGGGGAAATGGGCTGCCTCAACCAGCCCCTGCCCCGGCAGTACGAATTTTCCCGGCTCAACCTCACCTATGTGGTGCTCTCCAAGCGCAAGCTGATCCAGCTGGTGGAAGAAAAGCACGTGGAAGGCTGGGACGATCCCCGTATGCCCACCCTGGTGGGGGCCCGGCGCCGGGGCTATACCCCGGAGGGTTTCCGTCTCTTCGCCGAGCGCATCGGGGTCTCCAAGTCCGATTCCCTCATCGACTACAGCCTGCTGGAAGACTGCATGCGGGAGACCATGAACGAGTCCTGCCAGCGGCGCATCGCGGTGCTGGACCCCTTGAAGCTGATCATTACCAATTATCCGGAAGGCCAGGTGGAGGAATGCCAGGCCCCCAACCATCCCCTGAAGCCGGAACTGGGCCATCGGCCCATGCCCTTCTCCCGGGAGCTGTGGATTGAGCGGGAAGATTTCATGGAAGTGCCCAGCAAGGGCTATCGCCGCCTGTTCCCGGGCAACATGGCCCGGCTGCGCTACGGCTATGTGGTGAAATGCACCGGCTGCGAAAAGGGTGGGGACGGCAAGGTGACCGCCGTGCTCTGCGAATACCTGCCCGACACCAAGTCCGGCACCCCGGGGGCGGATAGTGTCAAGGTCAAGGGCAACCTCCATTGGGTGTCCGTGGCCCAGGCTTACCCGGCCGATGTGCGCCTCTACGACCGTCTCTTTAGCGTGCCCGCCCCGGGCGCCCGGCGGGAAGGGGACCCGGAAGGCCTGGAACGGAGCTTCCTGGACGACATCAATCCCAATGCCAAGGTGGTCATCCGGGCCCAGCTGGAGCCTTCCCTGAAGGACGCCCGGGCCGAGGACCGCTTCCAGTTTGAGCGGCACGGCTATTTTGTCGCCGACCGGGTGGATTCCCAGCCCGGCGCCCCGGTCTTCAACCGGGCCGTGACCCTGAAGGACTCCTGGGGCAAGGTGGGAGCCTAAGATGGGCGGCGGCTGGGGATGCCCCCATGAGGTGGATGACCACTGCACCCGGATCAAGGGCCTGCCCTGCGATCCGGGCATGAAGGGCTGCGTGCTCTACGGCCGCTTCCGTTTTGCCAACGACGACAAAAATCGCCCGCCGCGGCCGGCCCAGCCCGTTTCCGAGCCCGCCGCCGCGCCAACCGAGGACAAGAAATGAGCGCAACCTTTACCCAGACCCTGGCTTCCGCCTGGGAGCGCAACAACAGTCTGTTGTGCGTGGGCCTGGACCCGGACCCGGCCAAATTCCCCGCCCACCTCAAGGGCCGGGACGACGCCATCCTGGAATTCTGCAAAGCCATTGTGGATACCACCGCTGACCTGGTCTGCGCCTTCAAGCCCCAGATCGCCTACTTTGCCGCCCGGCGCGCCGAGGACCAGCTGGAAGACCTGATCGCCCATATCCATGAGCGCCACCCGGGCATCCCGGTCATCCTGGACGCCAAGCGGGGGGATATCGGCAGCACTGCCCAGCAGTACGCGGTGGAAGCCTTTGAGCGCTTCCGTGCCGATGGGGTGACGGTCAATCCCTATATGGGGCGGGACTCGGTGGAGCCCTACCTGGCTTACCCGGACAAGGGGGTGATTCTCCTCTGCCGTACCTCCAACCCGGGGGGCAGCGACCTCCAGTTCCTCCACGTGCAGGGGGGCAAGGCCGGGGAAGAACCGGAGCGCCTCTACGAGCGGGTGGCCCGCCTGGTGGCGGAGGAATGGAACCGCACCGGCCAATGTGCCCTGGTGGTGGGCGCCACCTATCCCCATGAAATTGCCCGGGTGCGGGAAATTACCGGCTTCATGCCCCTGCTGGTGCCCGGTATCGGCGCCCAGGGCGGGGACATTGAGGCCACGGTGAAAGCGGGCCGTACCGGCGCCGGCACCGGGCTGATGATTAATTCCTCCCGGGCCATTCTCTACGCGGGCACCGGGGAGGATTTCGCCCAGGTTTCCCGCCAGGCGGCCCTGGAAACCCGGAACAGCATTAACCGCTGGCGCTAACGGGGTCGGGGGATGGCGGGTGAAGGGTGGCTCCTGGGGCGCCAGAGGATCGGGGGGCGGTTAGGTTGGCTGCTCCCGCGAGTTCTTCGCCACTGGGCGGGGCTTAAGCCTGCCGCTGGCGTGGCCTTCCCGGGCATGGCGGGGAGCTTGGTGGCAGACCGTTGCCAGCCCCCGGTAGTGGGCCCTTGAGACCATGAAAGCTCCGGAGAATCAGGATTGGGTGGAACTGCAAGGCTCCGCTCCCGCCAAACCCTCCTACGGCGCCCGCTGCAACGGCTGCGGCGTGTGTTGCGCTTCTACCACCTGCCCCTTGGGGCGCCTGCGCTACCTGCGCCGCACCGGGCCCTGTCCGGCTCTGATCTGGCGGGCATCCCTGGGGCGTTACAGCTGCGGCTTGGCGGAAGATCCCCGGCGTCTGTTGCCCGGCCTGCCGGAAGCCTGGTTGCCCCTATTTCGCCGGTTGATATTGCGCTGGATCGGGGAAGGTTGGGGCTGCGATTCCCAGGGGGCCGCGGAAGCCCCCAAGGCGCCATAAAAAAAGCCGGGATTTCCCGGCTTTTTTGTGGGCGTTTGGCCCTTAGGCGTTTTTGAAGGCCGGTTTGCGCTTTTCCAGGAAGGCGGCCATGCCTTCCTTTTGGTCTTCCAGGGCGAAGCAGGAGTGGAAGAGGCGGCGTTCGAAGAGCATGCCTTCGTGGAGGGGGGCTTCAAAGGCCCGGTTCACGCTTTCCTTGATCATCATCACCACGGGCAGGGAGTAGGAGGCGATCTTGGTGGCGGCGGCCAGGGCTTCGTCCAGCAGCCGGTCGGCGGGCACCACCCGGGAGACCAGGCCAGCCCGTTCCGCTTCCGCCGCGTCCATCATGCGGGCGGTGAGACAGAGATCCATGGCCTTGGCCTTGCTTACGGCCCGGGGCAGCCGTTGGGTGCCGCCAGCGCCGGGGAGAATGCCCAGCTTCACTTCCGGTTGGCCGAACTGGGCGGTGTCGGCGGCGATGATGAAATCGCAGCTCATGGCCAGTTCATTGCCGCCCCCCAGGGCGTAACCGGCCACGGCGGCGATTACGGGTTTGCGGCAGGTTTTGACCTTTTCCCAGTTGCGGGTGATGTAGTCGCCCTTGTAGGCGTCCATGTAGTTGTAGTCCTTCATGGCCGCAATGTCGGCCCCGGCGGCGAAGGCTTTGTCGGAACCGGTAATGACCATGGCGCCGATGGCTTCGTCCGCTTCGAACTGGGTCAGGGCTTCACCGAGTTCGTCCACCAGGGCGTCGCACAAGGCATTCAGGGCCTTGGGCCGATTCAGGGTGATGAGACCGACCTTGCCCTTGGTTTCCACGGTGATGTATTCGTAAGACATGGGGCTTACTCCGTTTCTGATGGTAGTTGGGAGGCCGGCTTTAAGGTCATGCCACGACCCTTGGGGGCCGGCGCCTGGGGCCCGTTTTTGGGCTGGATAATGGCGCGCACTCGCCCGGTGGGGGCGGAGGACGCGCCGGGACCATTGCCTTTCTTGCCGCTGGCAGTGGCGTAATACTGCTCCGTGAGGCCGTCGTACTGGATGTATTGGCCCCGCACCTCGTCCTGGCCGCTCTTCACATAGGCCCGGTCGAAGAATTCCGTTACCTGGGTGCGTTCGTTGTGCTCGATACGCAGCCCTTCCCCTTCCACGTACTCATCCTTGCCTTCCCGCTTTTGCTTGAAGCGGGCCGGTTTGCCGTAGGCCACCCCTTTCTGGAAGCCGTCCTGGTCCTGGGTCACCACCAGCTTGTCCGCATGGATGACCAGGGTGCCCTGGGTGAGCACCACATTGCCTTCGAAAATGTGCTGCTTCTTGGCGTCATCCACGGAGGCCCGGTCCGCGTCCAGGGTCACCGGCTTATCCCGGTCGGCTTTTTCCGCCAGGGCGGAGGTGCCGGTGAACAGCAGGCAGGCGGCCAGGAGCAGGGGGGAGGAAAGGCGGGGGGAGGGGAGGAATGGGATCATGGCTAGTGCTTATGGGGTTGAAATTCCCCGGTGACCCGGGAACGGAGGGTGTAGGTCATGGTGGCGTTATCCACGTCCAGCCCCTTACCTTTGAGCCAGGACTGGCCCTGAACCAGCTGTACCGGGCTGTCCGTGTGGGCGGTTTCCGCGTCGGGCAGAATGGTCAGGTCCGGCGCCGTTCCCACCAGGGTTTCCCGGTCGGCGGTGGCCGCCCGGACCAGGGTGACGTTGCGGTAGAGCTTGACCACGCTGGCGTCGCTGTTGAGCTTGGCCCAGTCCGCCGCCAGACTCACCGGGGGCTGGCCGGGCTTGAGGAAGACCACCTTGGGCTGCTGCACGTCCGACCCTTCCGTATCCGGATAATGGACCAGGGTTTTGGCGGTCAGGGTGTAGCGCAGGGTGCCGGTTTCATCCGACTTGCGCACGGTGAAATTGCTCACCTCGTAATCCGGATCATGGCGGAAACGGCCCCCCGAATCCAGGGGCGGCAATTCCACGGCCTTGGCCAGCCAGAGGGTGAGCCCGGCCAGGATGGCCAGCAGGGCTAGGGGGAAAAGGGCGCCGGTAAAACGCTTCATGGCAGATAACTCGCAAAGAGGGCGTCCAGACGGCCCTGGGCCGCCAGAATATGTTCGCAGACTTCCCGCACCGCCCCGTGGCCGCCCCCCAGGGTGCTCACATAGGCCACATGGGCTTTGACCAGGGGATGGGCGTCGGCGGGGGCGGCGGAAAAGCCGCAGGCGGCAAGGATTTTGATGTCCTGCACATCATCCCCCATGTACCCGGCCTGGCTGAAATCCAGTCCCCGGGCGGCGAGGAGCTCGCCCATGGCAGTGCGCTTGTCCAGAATGCCCTGAAGCACGATGTCAATGCCCAGGTCCCGGGCCCGGTTGGCCACGGCGGGGGTGTTGCGGCCGGTGATGAGGGCCAGGGTAATGCCGGCCCTTTGCAGGAGCTTCATGGCCCGGCCATCCTGGGCGTGGTAGGCCTTCAGTTCCACCCCCTGGTCGCTGTAGTAGAGTCGGCCGTCCGTGAGCACCCCGTCCACGTCAAAGGCCATGAGGCGCAGATCCTTGCTGGGGGTGGCCATCAGATCACCTTGGCCTGGAATAGGTCATGCATGTTCAGGGCCCCCAACAGGTGCCCCTCCCCATCCGTGACCAGCAGTTGGCTGATCTTGTGCCGTTCCATCATTTCCACCGCCTCCACGGCCAGCTTGTCCTGACTGATGCTGCGGGGCTGGACGCTCATGACCTGACCGATGGGTACCCGGCGCAGATCCACGTCCCGCTCGAAGGCCCGGCGCAAATCCCCGTCGGTGAAAATGCCCAGAACCCGGCCTTCCGGGTCGGTCACCGCGGTCATGCCCAGACCGCCTCGGGAAATGGCCAGTACCGCCTCCGCCAGGGAGGCTTCTGGCCGCACCTGGGGCACTTCCGGCCCGGGGCGCATCACGTCCCGCACATGGGTGAGGAGCTTGCGCCCCAGGGCGCCCCCCGGATGGGAGCGGGCGAAATCTTCCGGGCCGAAGCCCTTGGCGTCCAGCAGGGCCACGGCCAGGGCGTCGCCCAGGGCTAGGGCGGCGGTGGTGCTGGCGGTGGGAGCCAGATTGAGGGGGCAGGCTTCCTGGGCCACGGCCCCGTTCAGGTGTACGTCAGCCTCCCGGGCCAGAGTGGACTCCGGATGGCCGGTGATGGCCACCAGCTTGGCTCCCTGACGTTTGACGCTGGGCAGAATGGCCAGCAGCTCGTCGCTTTCCCCCGAATTGGAGAGGGCGATGACCAGGTCTTCCCGGAGAATCATGCCCAGGTCCCCGTGGCTGGCTTCCCCGGGATGGACGAAGTAGGCCGGGGTGCCGGTGCTGGCCAGGGTGGAGGCGATTTTCCGGGCGATGTGGCCGGATTTTCCCATGCCGCTCACAATCACCCGGCCCCGGCAGTTGAGTACCAGGCCCACGGCTCGGAGAAAGGCATCGTCGATGCGGGGAATGAGTCCGGCCACCGCATCGGCCTCGATGCGCAGCACCTGACGGGCCAGGTCCAGGGCCCGGGGGCTGGGCTGGATCGGGTGTTCCGGACTGGGAGAAATTTGGTTCATGTTCTGACAGCGATTATGATGCGTTGCAGTATACCATTGCCCACGGAGGCCCCCCGGCCGGGCCCTCCCTCCTGGGTTTTCACCCCCTACCTTTAGTTTTTCCATGCATTCCCTGCAATTTCTCCTGTTCCTCCTGCTGGCTGTGGTTCTGGTGGTGATCTTTTTTCGCCGTCTGGGCCTGCCTCCCATCCTGGGCTACCTGGTGGTGGGGGTGGTGGTGGGCCCCCATGCCTTCTCCATCATGAAGGACGTGCGGGGGGCGGAGCATCTGGCGGAATTCGGGGTGGTGTTCCTCATGTTCTCCATCGGCCTGGAATTTTCCCTGCCCAAGCTCTACGCCATGAAGCGTCTGGTGTTCGGCCTGGGCATGGCCCAGGTGCTGCTGACCATGGCGGTGGCGGCGGCTTTGGCCCTTGGGCTGGGATTGTCCTGGCAGGGCGGGGTGGCCCTGGGGGGCGCCGTGGCCATGTCTTCCACCGCCGTGCTCTCCAAACTTTTGGCGGAACGCATGGAACTGGAATCCCCCCATGGTCGGGAGGTGCTGGGGGTGCTGCTCTTCCAGGATCTGGCCGTGGTGCCCCTGTTGATCCTGATCCCCGCCTTTACCCAGCCCCCTTCCGCCATGGCCCTGGAACTGGCCTGGGCCCTACTCAAGGCGGCGGGGGTGCTGACCGTGGTGCTGTTCCTCGGGCAAAAGCTGGTGCGTCCCTGGTTTTTTATCGTCGCCCGGGGCAAATCGGCGGAACTCTTCATCCTCAATATTCTCCTCATCACCCTGGGGCTGGCCCACATCACGGAAATGGCGGGCCTATCCCTGGCCCTGGGGGCCTTTGTGGCGGGCATGTTGATTTCGGAAACCGAATACCGCTACCAGGTGGAAGAGGACATCAAGCCGTTCCGAGATGTGCTCATGGGCCTGTTTTTCATTACCGTGGGCATGTTGCTGGATCTCCACGAGGTAGCCCGGGCCCTGCCCTGGGTGGCGGCTGGGCTGGTGGCCTTGCTGGTGGCCAAGTTCGGCATTGTGGCCCTGCTTTCCCGGGCCTTTGGGGCGACCCCGGGGAATGCCATGCGCTCCGGCCTGTGGCTGTGCGCCGGGGGGGAATTCGGCTTTGTGCTACTCACCGATATTTCCGATGCCCACCTGCTTCCCGCCCGGGTGTTACAGGTGAGCCTGTCGGTGCTGGTGCTCTCCCTGCTCCTGGCGCCCCTGATCGTCCAGTTCAGCGAAAAAATTGTGCTGCGCTTTGCCCGCAGCGAATGGATGCTTCGCTCCATGGCCCTGACTCGCATGGCGGCCCAGACCATGGCCACGGAAAAGCACGCCATCATCTGCGGCTTTGGTCGTAGCGGTCAGTATCTGGCCCGCTATCTGGCCCAGGAAGGGGTTTCCTATGTGGCCCTGGATTTGGACCCGGAACGGGTCCAGGAGGCGGCCGCCGCCGGGGAAAACGTGGTCTATGGGGATGCCTCCCAGCGGGAAAACCTTATGGCGGTGGGGGCGGCCCGGGCCAGCGTGATTATTGTGAGTTTCGCCAATGTGGCCATGGCGGAGAAAATTCTTTTCCATGCCCGGGAAATCAAAGCGGATCTGCCCGTGATTGTGCGGGCGGCGGACGAGGGCAGTCTGGAAGTCCTGTCCCGGGCCGGGGCGGCGGAGGTGGTGGCCGAATCCCTGGAAGCCAGTCTAATGCTGGGTTCCCATGCCCTGGTGCTGCTCGGGGTGCCCATGAAGCGGGTGCTGCGGCGCCTGCGCACCATCCGGGCCAAGCGCTACAAGCTGTTGCGGGGTTTTTTCAAAGGCGGCCTACGGGGCGAAGAGGAGCCGGAAGGTCAGGAATCCCGCCTCCACTCCATTGTGTTGCCCGATGGGGCTTACGGGGTGGGCAAAAGCATCGGGGAACTGGCCCTGGCGCCCCTGGGGGTGGAGGTGAGCGCCATTCGCCGCCGGGACATTCGGGCCATGGAGCCCCTCCCGGAAACCCGCTTCCTCGCTGGGGACGTGGTGGTGCTCCTGGGCACGGATGAGGCCTTGGACGGGGCGGAACGGCGCCTTTTGAAAGGCTGAGTCCCCGGGCGGGCCGGGCTTAGACGCTTTTGCAGACTACATAGAGATTGGTGTTGTTGTCCTGGTAATTGGCCGCCGGGGTTTCTGTCGCCCCCACGCCGGTGGGTACGGCGGTTTCCAGCTTGGCCCGGAGATTGCCGGTGGCCGGGGCCCCGTCGTCGAACTGGGCGTCCAGGGCCTGGGCGATTTTGGCCGGAAGATTACCGGAGCAGACCACCAGGCCGGGCAGGCCCAGGGCGCCCCATTGCACCCCCATGACCCCATTCACCGCGTTGGTGGCCGGTTGGGTGGCGGCGGCCAGGGTGGCCGTGTCCCCGGCGAGAAATCCGGCCAGGCGCATTTCCGCCCAGAACAGGCGGCTTTCCTGGGCCGGGTCGGCGTCCTGATAGGTTCCTTCGATCATGCTGTTACCGTTGCCCGGGGTGGTGATCAGTCCCCAGCGGGTGGCCCCCGGGTCATCCCCGGGCAGGCGCCGGTAGCGGTCCTGGTAGGAGAGAATGCCGGCGGATACGCCGTTCAGGTCATTGGCGATATTGCGGATTTTCCCCTGGGTAATGAGCTCCTGGCCCTTGAGCACCCCGCCCAGCAGGAGGCCGATGATGACCAGCACAATGGCGATTTCGATCAGGGTAAAACCCCGGTTCCGTTGGAACATGGGCCGCCTCCAGAGGGAAAAAAGGGGAAGCGGCAATAATGCCATATAAATATTTTGACCGGAACGGTCGGCCCGGCTTAAAGGGTGGCGGGGGCTAACAGCCGATACACGGGCACCAGGCCTTTGCCCTTAAGTTCTAGGGTTTCCGCCGGGGCGAAGGCGAATTGGCTGGCCAGGCGCTGGTAGGTGGGGGCATCCACCAGAATATTGCCCGGGGAGCCTTCGCTGGAAATGCGGCTGGCGGTGTTCACCGTGTCTCCCCAGAGGTCGTAGATGAATTTTTTCTTGCCCACCACCCCGGCCACCACCGGGCCCGTGGCAATGCCGATGCGCACTTCCAGGTGCATCCGGTTAATGTCGAAATCCCGGTGCAGCAGTTCCTGGATGGCCAGGGCCATGGCGGCCATGGCCTGGGTGTAGGGGCCCTGGTCCCCGTTCAGGCCCCCGGCCACCATGTAGGCGTCCCCGATGGTTTTGATTTTTTCCAGGCCGAAGGATTCGGCCAGCTCGTCCAGGGAAGAAAAAATCCGGTTGAGCATGGAAAACACCTGCTGGGGCGACAGGCCCTCCGCGACCCGGGTGAAATTGACGATATCCACGAACATCACCGACACCTCGGCGAAGCCGTCCGCAATGGTGGCGTCTTCGTATTTGAGGCGCTTGGCCACGGGTTCGGGTAGCACGTTGAGGAGCAGGGCCTCAGCCCGTTCCTGTTCCTGTTCCAGCATGTGCAGGGTGTCTTCCATACGGGCCTGGATGCGGTCCTTTTCCTGGGCGGCAAAGCGCAGCATAAGGTAGGCGATGGAGGAGACGCAGGCGAAATTGAGGGTGAAAAAGATGAGCCGGGTGGCTTCCGGAATGGTCACGGGGCTGTGGCCCGGCAGGGAGGTCTGGAGAATGTCCCAGATCCCGGTGAGCAGGGTGAGGAGTAGGTAGGCGATAAACCAGGGGGCGGATTTTTTGACCCCGGAGACCAGAATGACGCCGATGGGCCCCAGCAGTCCCCATAGGCTGATGCCGCTACCGTTGATGAAATTGCCCAGGCGCCATTGGGCGACAAAGGGCAGCACCATGAAGAGGCCCAGCTGGGTGAGGCGGAAGAGGGGGAAATTGCCGTTTTTCAGGAAAAAAGCCAGGTTGCCCAGCAGCAGTCCCTGAAAGACCAGGGCGGTTCCCAGGGGTAGCTGGGGGGCCAGGTAGCTGTAGAGCAGGGTCCAGCCCATGGCGGCGGCGCAGACCAGCACGGTGGCCATGACCAGGATAAGTTTGCCGGTTTGCAGGGCGGGCGGGTCCTCGGGGCGGATGCCCAGGGTCTCCAGGGAATGGCGAAAGCCTGAACCGAAGGTCATGAAGGGAAAGCGCGGCGGCGTTGGGAAAAGTGAGAGGGGACGTAACAATACTGACAGCCCCCTCCGGGTCGGGTCAAGGGAGCCGCCCCGCTGCCGTGAGACGGCTGTAGAGAATCACCGGGGAGAGCCAGAGCAGCTGGTCATCGAAGGCCCCTTGGGGATGGTCCGCCGGGGTGGGCAGGTGGCTGACCAGGCGGTTGTCCCCGTCCAGATTGGCCGTTTCGTCCGGGCCCCGGGGTGTTTCCCCGTTGGCCCCGGTGGAAAAGACCACCACCAGCCCTTCCCGGGTCAGGGCCGTGGTGGCGCTACAGGCGTCGGCCCCGGGGCAGACCCAGAGGTCGGGGGCCGGGGGCGCGGCCAGGGAGGCCCAGTTGCTGCGCAGGCCGTTGGCGGTGGTGAAACCGTGGCTCTGGGCGCCGATGGCCACGCTGCTCACCTGGTAGCGCAGGCGTTGGCCCCAGGCATCCACCACATAGCCCGCTTCGTCCGTGGGGCTGAGACCCAGGGTGGTGCCGGGCAGGTAGCCGCTCCAGGCCAGGCAGTCCCCGCCCCCCTCGGGCATTTCCCTCGCCATGCCCCCTTGGCCCGGGGGCATGGGGCAGGGAAAACGGCCCTGGGCGAGGAAAAAGCCCAGCAGGGCTTCCTGGGCGTCCCCCAACAGCTGTTGGGTCTGTTGCCGGGCGGTTTGCTCCCGCTGGCCCCGGGCGGCAGTCATGAGGCTGCCCGCCAGCAGGGCGGCGACAATGAGGACCAGGGCCAATTCCACCAGGGAAAAGCCAGCAATGGAGGGCGATTTTGGATGACGGGTACTCATGGTCGGCTACGGGCGGCGAAAAGGCTGATGACAATTTGTTGTTCCACCGTGCTCTGGGCATTGGTAAAGCCCAGCCGTACCCGGGGCCAGAGGGCCTGCCCGGGGAGGGCGGAGAGGCTCAGGGTTTGGCTGAGGGTGGGGACCAAGCGGGGAAAACGGGGGGCGAAATCCTGGTCCAGGTCCCCCATGGCCTCCAGGACGGCAAGGCTCAGGGCGGGATGATTGACGTCCAGAATCCAGGCCTGGATGAGAAAGCTGGCCCCGTCGGCGGTGGGCTGACGCACCACGTCCAGGCGCACATGGAACGTGCGCTGACTGGTGCTGCTCCCCTGGAGAGCGGCCAGGGAAGCCAGTCCTGGGGGAGAGGCCGGATTGGTGGGATGGGTGCCGGCACCATGTACGTTGTCGTCCCCCGGCCCGGGGGTATCGGCCTCGTCTGGATAGGGGGCGCTGCCCCAGAACACCAGGGCGGCGTGGCGATTGTCCGAATCGTTGCGGCCCCCGTTGGGGGCGCTGGGGGCGGCCCAGCCCGGATTGGCCCGGGTGTCCAGTTCCAGGCCGATTTTGGGGGCCAGGATGGGGGCCGGAGCATTGGGGCTTTGTCCCCCATAGCCCAGCAGGCTGCCTCCGCCGCCGCAACGGGCCGTCCCCGGGTTCCGCTCCCCGTCCGCCAGCACCAGGGTGAAGCCCTCTCCGATTTTCTTGATCTGGAAACGGAAATAGAGGCGCAGTCCCCCGTCGAAGTCCAGGGTGTCCCCAAACCAGGCGCAGCCGGAGAGGCTGGCGGCGGGGAGCCCGTGGCCGGTGGTGGCCCCCGGGGCCCCCAGGGTGAGGGTCTGCGGGGCTCCGTCCGGCGTGGCCAGGGCGGGCAGGGGACCGCCGGGGGGCGTGCTGGGCAGCAGTTGATCCATGTTCTGGGCAAAGGACAGCTGGTTGGCCGGGGGATTGAGGCACAGCACCACGTCCTGGGCGGCGGGGCGGTGCCCATCGGGAATCGCGTAGGTGCTGGCTCCCGCCAGGGTCAGGCCGGTCCGGGTCAGGGTTGCCAGATTGGGAGCTTCCAGGTAATTGGCCCAATTGTCCCGCTGGGCCGGGGTTTGCCGGGTCTGGCCCGTCTGGCGCTCTCCCGCGAAGACCAGGGCCCCGGTGCAGGCCTGGCCATTGACCGTGAGGCAGGTGCGATTGCTGGCGCACAGGGTGTAGAACAATTGATCGCCAAAGGCCCGGCCGTAGCCCAGGGGGGCCAGGGTGACGCAGGTGGCCGGGAGGCGTCCGGTGACCAAGTCCGGATTGGCGGCTTGGGCCGCTAGGGGCGAGGGCCGGGGGAGGACGGCGTTGCTTTGCAGGCAGGCCTGGGTGTTGGCGAGCCAGCCGTTAAGGCCCTGGTGCCCCGTGCCGGGCCCCTGAAAATCCTGACGCAGGCGGATGCGGCGGAAAAACAGCTCCTCGGCGCCGATGCCCAGCAGCCGGTCATTGTTATCGCCCTGGCCGGGACGCCCCGGGCTCAGGGTCAGGGGGGCGGCTAAGTTGGCGCCGGGGGGCAGGCTTTCCAGATACTGGGGCCAGTCCTCGGCCCGGTCCCCCCCGCAGTTGCCCGGCCCGGGGCGGCGCTGTTGCTGGGCCAAAGGGGGCCCGGGAGCCATAACCACGGCGGCCAGGGCCCCATCCAGGGAGGCGGTGCCCCCCGGGCCGGGGAGCAGAAATTGGCCCGGGGTGTCCCAGTTCAGGGGCGTGGCGCTGGCTGGATTGTCCTTGAAGCCCCCCGCCACCCCGTACCAGAGGCAGTTACCCTGGCTGTCCGTAAGGGCCGGGAGCCCCAGGGTTTTATAGGGCAGATAGCCGATGGCGGCCTGATCCTGGGCGCCGCAGGGCGGATCTGCCACCCCGTCCCCATCCCGGTCGGGGCAGGGTAGGTAGCCGAACATCTGATCCGGATAACGGTCCCGATAGGTGACGGCAAAGCCGATCAGGGCCTCCCGGGCCTGGTTTAGGGCTGGGTCCGGGGTGGGGGGCCGGGGGAAAAACCGGGGCAGCAGGGCCAGCCATCCGGCGATCAGGACCAGGAGCAGCAACAGGGCGGCGCCCTGCTGGGGAAGGCGCCCGGCCGGATGGGGCTGGCTTTCGGGGCGGCACGGCTCAAGGAGCGGCGGCATGGCCCGGTTCCAGGAGGGAGCGGGGGCGGGTGTTGCCCTGTTGCCAGGTTTCCCCCACCCGGAAGGTGAGGGCCGGGCGCCGGGGGGAGGCGGGCAGGAGGAGGGCTCCCGGGGTCCGGGGCAGGTAGCGGAAAGGGGGCGGGGCTGCCCGCCCCGGGGCGGAGAGGGACTGCCCGTTGAGCCACAGGGTCTGGGGCCCCCGGGAGCGTTGCACCAGGCCGTTCAGCACCAGGGTAGGGGCGCCCAGCGCCGGTGCCAGGTCCGTGCCCGGGTGGCTGGCCTGCCAGTCCAGCAGTTGCCGCTGCTCCGGGGTGTAAAACAGGCGCCCCAGGTCCTCCTCCCCCTGGGCCGGGAGGCTCGCCCCCAAAAGCAGGGCGGTGGCCAGGAGCCCGGCTGGGGGCCGGATCATGGTTGCTCCTCCCTAGGTGCCCTCGCTTGGAGGGTGAGCCGTTCCACCTGGCAGTCCGCTTCCAGGGTTCCCTTTGGGCGTTGCAAGTTTGCCCCGACGGGCTGCTCAAGCTCCGGAAGCGAGGCCCAGGCGATTTTGCATTTCTGCACCCGCAGCAGCCCCGCGCCCGGTGACTGCAACTGCCCCAGAAGGGCCAGAAACTGGCCTTCGTGGCGCAGGGGAAGATGGATATGGAAGGCTTGGGAAACCAGCCCCCAATCTGCCTCCTGGGCCAGCATGCGGGATTCGGTGGGCTGGAGGATCAGGCCGGGGTAGCGGGCGGCGGACAGGCGGGGGCCGAGGGCGGGGGCCTCCCCCGCCTGGGGGACGGCGATCCAGCCTTTGTCCTTGGCCCGGATCAGGCGCTGGTTCAGGTTTTGGGCCTGATGCTGGGCCAGTAGGGCTTGCTGTTGGGCTTGGCGCTGTTGGGCCACCAGGGCCTGGTTTGTTTCGGCCTGCTGCCGAGCGGCCAGGTAGGCGCTGTGGCCACCGCCCCAGAGCAGCAGACCGCCGCCTGCCCCCAGGGCGGCCACCAGAGCGCCTCGGCGGAGGGGCGCCAAATGGGGGGCGAAGCGTCTCACGGCTGGGCTCCTGCCCAGATTTCCCCCCGGAAAGCGGGGGAGGCGCCAGCCTCATCTTCCTGTATCCGGCCTTGCAGCCCGGGGGTGGCAGCCAGCGCTTGGCGGAATTGGTCCAGGGGCTTGACCGGGTCGGATTCCAGGTGAGTCGGAGAGGGGACCATTGCTCCTAGAATTTCCCCCTCCAGTGCCAGATGGGGGCCTTGGGGGTGAGGCGTGGCGGTCGCCGGGGCGGGGGCGGGTGGCGGTTTCCCTTCCGCCCCTTCTTCGTCTGCTTTCCCCGCGACCCAGGCCAGGCGGTTCAGTCCCAGGCCCGGGGCTCGGTCCAGTAGCCGACTGAGCTGGAGGAACAGGGGGCGGGGATCGGGGCGTTGTTTTTCCAGAAGCTCCAGCTGGGTCAGCAGGGCCGGGGGGACGGAGAGTGGCGCGGCGCTTGCGTTGGCGGCTTTTTTCTCGGGGCGGGGGAGTGCCCCAGGGTGGGCCGCTAGGGCTTGGCGGTTATTGCTGGCTACCTGCTGCCAGTGATGGGCCTGGCCCAGTTCCTGGGCCCCCAGGGCCAGACCCAGGCAAAAACTGCCCACTCCGGCGCCCACCAAGCCCCGCTCCCAGCATTGCCAGCGGTAGGGTTGGCCCAGGGCGGCAGGGGCGAAGACGGTGCTGGGGGGCTTGCGCAGCAGGGCCTGGACCCAGAGCTGGGGCAGGGTCAGACCGGGGGCGGCGGGGAGGCTCAGATGGCGGGCTAGAGCGGCCACCTCCAGGGGGAACCAGCGCTGTTCCTGGGCACCCTCTGTCGTCGCCCCGGGGGCGGCATTCTCCCCCGGGGAAAGGAGATGAACCGTTAAAGGCTGGTGCCGCTCCAGGAGCCGTTGGCCCAGGAGGTATTGGTGGCAATGGGCCGTTTCCCGCAGCAGTTGGGGGAGGGCTTCCGGCCCTTCCGGCAAGGTGACCTGACGGGAAAAATGAAGCTGACCCTGGGCGAAATAGCTTTGTCGCAGATTGTCGCCCTGCCGGGTGAGGAGCAGGCCCTGGCCCGGCAGCCAGCCCAGGCGTACCAGCCGGGCCAAAATCAGGGCCAGGCAGGTGACCCGGCCTACCACCAGCTGTCGGGCTTCCAGGGGAGCGACCCAGGCTTGGATAGGCTCGGGAGCGGCTAGGGCCAGGAAGAGGAAATGTTCTTCCTCCCGTTGCTGCCGAGTCGTGCCCAGGGACAGGGCGCCGCGAAAGGGGATGTGGGGGAAGTGCTGGGCCAATTTGCGCTGCACCAACTGGTGCCGTTCTCCCCCCCGGAGCCGGGGCAGGGCTTCTTCCCGGTAGATTTCCTGGCCCAGGTCCCAAATCAGGTCATAGCGGCTGGGGGCTAGGTCCAGAAAGCGGGTGTAGCGGGCCTGGTCCTCCGGGGCGAGGGAAAAGTGGGCTTCCTCCCGAATCACGCCCTGGTCCCGGCGGAAAACCGCCAGGCCTTGATCCCTTATGTAGAGAATGCGGTGCAGGCCCATGGTGCTCAGTGTCCCAGGGTGGCCACCGCGTCGTAGATGGGCCCCAGGATGGCGACCATGATCCAGCCCAGCAGGCTGCCCAGGATGAGGGTGAGGCAGGGTTCCAGCAGGGCTTGCAGGCGCCCCAGTTGTTCCCGGATATCCCGATCGTAGAAATAGGCCACGTTGCGCAGGGCCTGATCCAGGGCGCCGGTGCTTTCCCCCATCTGCACCATGCGCAGCATCAGGGGCGGGAACAGGCGGGCGCTGGCAAAAGCGCCGCTCAGGCTGGTGCCCGCCGCAATTTGTTCTCCCACCCGGGTAATGCCCCCATGGACGTGGCGGTTGCCCACAATGGTGGCGCAGGCCTGGAGCCCTTCCAGCACAGAAATACCGGCCCCGTAGAGCAGGGCCAGACTGCGGGCGAATCTGGCCAGCAGACTTTTTTCCAGGAGGGGGCCGATTTTCGGCAGACGTAATAGCCAGCGGTCCCGGAATCTCTCCAATTGGGGCGTCCAGCGCCATAGGACGAGCCCCAGTCCCCCTAGCCCCAGCAGGCCGAGTACCAGGGCCTGACCGTGGTGGACCAGCAGATCGGAGAGGGCGAAAAGCAGGCGGGTGGAAAGGGGCAGCTCATGGCCCAGGTGGCGGACGAAGCTTTGTAACTGGGGTACCAGATAAATGAGCAGAAAGCCGCTGCTCCCCAGCACCATGGCCGCCAGCAGGGCCGGGTAGAGGAGCAGGCGGCGGGTCTGGGCGTGGATTTCGTCTTCCCATTTCAGGGTTTCCGTCAGCTCCCGAAGAATGTCCAGCAGGCGACCGGAAAGTTCGCCGGCCCGGATCAGCTGGATTTCCGTGGGGGGGAAGGGGCCTGGGTGGAGAGCCATGGCCTGGGACAGGGTCAGTCCCCCTTCCAGGCCTTCGATGAGGCCGGTGACCACGTCCCGCAAGGCCGGTTCTTCGGCCCCCTGGCGGATTTCCAAGAGGCTTTCCCAAAGGGGGAGGCCGGCGTGGAGCAATTGCTCCAGATGAAAGTAGAGGAGGATGCGCTCCCGGCGGCCCAGGGCGGCCCGCCCTCGGCGGTAGGTGCCGGGGCGGGCCCCGATCAGGTCCAGCCCAAGACGGTGCAGGCGGGCCTCCAGGTCTTCCAGGTGGGCGGCCTCCAGCTGACCGGCCTGGCGGTGCCCCTGGGGATCCATCGCCCGATAGCGGTAAAGGGTCATGGTTCCGACTCCCGGGGCGGCAGGCCTACCACCCGGAGGAGCTCGGCCAGGGTGGTGGCGCCTTCCCGAACCCGCCGCCAGCCGTCCTCTTGCAGGCTGCGCAGCCCCTGTTGTCGGGCGGCGGCCCGCAGCAGGGGCAGGGGGGCGCCCTGGGCGATCAGATCATCCTGGGCCGGGGTGTTTTCCCATAACTCCATAATGGCCATGCGGCCCCGGTAGCCCTGGTGCTGGCAATGGTCACAGCCCCGGCCCCGATACAGCACCAGGTCTGCTTCTACGGCGCCCAGTTGCTGGCGTTCCTGGGGCGTGGGGACATAGCTTTCCCGGCAATGGGGGCAGATTTTGCGCACCAAGCGTTGGGCCACCACCCCGATCAGATTGCCGGACAGAATGTCCGGGCCGATGCCCAGGTCTTTGAGCCGGGGAATGGCTCCCAGGGCCGAATTGGCGTGTAGGGTGGAAAACACCTGATGGCCGGTCATGGCCGCCCGGAAGGCCATAATGGCCGTATCCGGGTCCCGGATTTCCCCCACCAGAATAATGTCCGGATCCTGGCGCATGAGGGTACGGATGCCGTTGGCAAAATCCAGCCGGGCCCCTTCGTTGACGCAGCTTTGCCGCATCAGGGCCGTGGGATATTCCACCGGGTCTTCCAGGGTCATGAGATTCACCCCTTCCTGATTCAGCTGGGCCAGCAGGGAATAGAGGGTGGTGGTTTTGCCCGCCCCCGTGGGGCCGGTAACCAGGAGAATGCCTTCCGGGCGGCGCAACAGACGCTCCAGGGTGGCTTGGTGGTCCGCCGCCAGGCCCAGGGCGGCCAGGGGCAGCAGGCCACGATGCCGGTCCAGGATACGCAGGACCATGTTTTCCCCGTGCAGGGTGGGGTGGGTGGAGACCCGAAAATCCACCCGGCGGCCTCCCAGCTGGCGCTGGAAATGGCCGTCCTGGGGGGCCCGGCTTTCGGCAATGTTGAGGCCGCTCATGACCTTGAGGCGGACGCCCATGGCGGGCCAGTAGGCCAGATGGAGGGCGCGGATTTGGCGCAACAGGCCGTCCAGACGGTAGCGGATGCGGAGAAAGCCGTCTTCCGGTTCGAAATGGATGTCCGAGGCCTGCTGCCGTACCCCGTCCGCCAACAGGGCATCCACCAGGCGGATCACCGGTTGCTGAAAGTCCCGGGGGGCGGTGCTCAGTTCGGCGGCGGGGGCGGGACCTTCCTCAATTTCCCGGAGAATGGCGTCAATGGAGAGGGCGCCGCCGTAATGCTGCTCCACCGCCTGGGCAATTTCCGATTCCCCTGCCAGATAGATGTCCAGTTCCCACTCCGGTCCCAGCAGGGCCCGCACCCGATCCTTGGCCACCACGTCCCAGGTATTGGCCATGGCCAGACTGAGGCGGGGTGGCTGGGGGCTAAGGCTTAAGGGCAGCAGATGGTGTTGTTGGGCCAGGGCCTTGGGAATGCGGGCCAGGGCTTCCGGGGCGATCAGCGCCTGATCCAGGTCAATGCCCGGCAGGCCCTGGTGTTCCGCCAGCAAATCCCGCAGGGTGGCTTCCGAAATGAAGCCCAGACCGGTGAGCAGCCGTCCCAGGGGGGCCCGCTCCCGCTGCTGTTCCCGCAGGGCAATTTCCAGTTGATCCGGGGAAATTGCGCCCCGGGCCAGGAGTTCCTGGCCCAGAGGCCGTTGCAAGGTCGGGCGGGGCTGGGGCTCGTTCATGGGGCGGGGACCTCTCCCGTGTCCAGGGCCGCCAGCCGGGCCCGGACCGGTTCCCGGTCAAAATGGGCGGTTCCCGGTTCCCCTGCCTGCAAGGCCTGGCGGTAGTAATCCCGGGCCTGGTGGCGGCCCAGGTGATCCAGGCTGACGGCCAGATTGAGCAGCGTGTCCGGATTTCCTGGGCGACAGGCGTTGGCCTGCTGAAAGGCCTCCCGGGCCTCTCCCCAGCGAGCCTGATCGGCGAAGAGGATGCCCAGGGCCTGGTAGCCGTCGCAGGCTTCCGGACTTTCCTGCAAAAGCTGGTGCAGGGCGCTTTCCGTGGCGGTGGGATTGATTTCCCCCTTGAGTCGGAGCAGGCCCACCCGGGCGGTCACATCCTGGGGATGGGCCGCCAGGGCTTTCTGATACCAGGCTACCGCCGGGCCGTATTGCCCATGGCGCAGGGCCAAGGCGGCCAAGCCATTCATGGCCTCCGGATTTTGGGGGTGGCGGGCCAGTATCCGGGCATAAAGCTCTCCGGCAGGGCCGTCCCGACCCGTGATCAGGGCTTGGTAGGCCTGGGCAAGCAGGTCCAAGGGGGCCGGGTTGGGGGTGATGCGGATATCACTGTTGGCGGCGTGGACTCGGGTTCTCCCGGCTAGCGCCGATTTTGCTGGAGCGGGATGGGCGGGCCGCCGGGCGCTGGGGGCGGTGGGCTTGCCCATAGGCGTCGGTGCGGGAGCCTGCTCCTGGGGCGGAACCTGGCCCAGGGTGGGGGTTCCGGCTAGCGCCAGAGAGCCGGGAGCGGATAAGAGCAAAAGGGCCAGAATGCCGAAGCTGGGCAGGGGCTTGGGACGCCTTGTGTCTGGCCCCGCCGTTTTCCTCCGGGCTGGCTGGCCGGGGGCTGGGCCTGGGGAGAAGATACCTAACTTCATGGGGCACCCTCCCATCCGGAAGGGGCAATCTGCTGGCGGGGGCCCGGGTTGTGGCGGAAAAATTCCGGATCAGGCAGTAGTCGGCCTTGTGCCCGGTAATCCCCCTCCAGACTGGCTTCCCGGATTACCGTGGGACGCAGGAAAATGACCAGTTCGGTTTTGCTGGTGGCGTCATTCCGGTGGGTGAACAGATTGCCCAGCAGGGGAATGCGGGATAGGCCGGGGACCGTGTTGTCCGCGTTGCGCAGTCCCTCCTCCATCAGGCCGCCCATGACGGCGATGTTGCCGTTTTCCACCCGGATCATGGTTTCCATTTCCCGGGTGCGGATGACCGGAATCTGGCTGGTGATGTCGCTTTGCAGGCCGTTGGCTGCATTGGCCCGGAGGGCTGGATTGGGATCGGCTACATAGCTGACGATGCGGGAAATACTGGGGCGGATGTTGAGCAGCACGCTGTCGTGGTGGCTGATTTCCGGGGTGACGTTCATGACAAAGCCCACCGGGACGGAATTGAGGGTGGTGGTGTAGGTGGTGACTGTGGTGGTCTGGTTCTGGGTGGTATCCGCCTTGATGGTGAAATAGACCTCGTTGTCGATGACCTTGATCACCGCCGTCTGGTTGTTCATGACGCTGATTTTGGGGCTGGAGAGGACTTTCACCACGCCGAAGGATTCCAGCAATTTCAGGGTGCCCTGGTTACTGCGCCCATCCCCTGCCCGGGTGTAGCTGAGCTGGAAGAAATTGGCGTTCAGGTCCGTCAGATTGGCGGAGGCCTCCTGGACCACGGACCAGCCGGAGCCGGGATTGAGTCGGAGCCAGTCGATGCCCTGCTGGTAGTTCTGGGAGAGCTGGACCTCCGCAATGGTGGCTTCGATGAGCACCTGACGCTTGGCGCTGGCCATGACTGCGTCCAGGTATTCCTGGACCTTTTCCTGTTGTTTCTGGGTGGCCCGCACGGTGAGGGTGCCGGTTTCCGGATGGGCGATCACCGACGCGGCCTCCCGAAAAGTGGTCTTGCGCACGATGGTGGTGCCGCTGTTCTGCAAGGTGGCCGGATTGGGGCTGGCGGCCAGGCCATTCTGCCCCGCGCTGCCTTTGCCCCGGGCGGCCGGGGCGGTGCTGCCCGTGCCCGTGGTAGTTTGGGCGGAAGCCTGTTCCACCACGGTTTCGCTGGAACCTTCGGGCAGGATTTTGTCCGTTTCCCGCAGCAGGTCCTTGAGGTTCTGGATCAGGGATTCCCAGAATTTGTGGTGGGCCTTGTTTTCCACCCGGGTGATGGAACTGTTGCCGCTGCCCTGGGCGGTGTTGGTGGGCGTGACCGTCCCCGCCGCGGGGTTCGCCCCCGGTCCGGCGGAGGCGATCTGGGTGGTGACCGCCACCGTGCCCGCCGTATCCCGCTCCATGTTCACGTAATCCACCTTGTAGGTGTGCAGGAAGGGGGTATCGGGCATGACCTCCAGAAGGCCGTCCCGCAGCCGATAGCGGATATCCGCCTGGCGAGCCAGACGTTCCAGGATCTGGGGTAGGGTCTGATTCACCGCATTGAGGGAAACCGGGCCGTGGATGCCAGGATGGATATCCACGTTGATTCTGGCGTCTCGGGCCAGGGCAAAGAGGAGGTCGGGCAATTCCACCTGATGCACCACCACGTTGTAGGTTTCTTCTTCCTGCCCGGGAAGGGGTGGAGGAGGTAGGAGTTCGCTGCGGGTGATGGGGGGAATGGGCGCTCTAGCGGTTGGGAGGGCGGCCGCTTGTTGCAGATGGGCGGGGTCGGGCGGTGGTGCCAGGGGTGTGGTGCAGCCGCTGAGCCATCCTATCCAGGAAGCAAGTGCCGCCCAGGGGGGCAGGGGGCGGCGGAAAAGCCAAGGGGCGTGCATGGACGATGGCGCCTCGGGAAAGGATGGAAAAATGGAGGTGTGTAATTAATGTAATGATTTGTAACGGCTTCTGTTGGAAAAATATCCCATACGAATATCTTGCGCAAGAGGTGGGGCGCAAAAATTCCGCAAGGCTAGGCGCGGGGGCGCTGGACGCCCAGGGGACGGGGAAAGGCCGGGAACGGGAGGGAGGGTTAAGCCGGGCGCCACTTATTCCGTTGGCGTGCTGCCAGGAATCGGGAGCGTATCTGATAGAATAGCAAGCTCTAATACTTCTTCTGGATTTGAACGTGCAGGCAAACAGCCTGGTTGAAATTCGCGATCTGACCTTTTCTTACCCCACGGATGAAGGGCATCGCCGTATTCTGGACGGCATTAACATGCGCTTTCCCCGGGGCAAGGTGGTCGCCATTATGGGCGGTAGCGGCTGTGGCAAGACCACCTTGCTGCGCCTGATTGGCGGTCAGCTGTGCCCCACGGGGGGCGAGGTGCGGGTGGACGGTCAGGTGGTTCATGATCTCTCCACCGCCGACCTCTATGCCCTGCGTCGCCGCATGGGCATGTTGTTCCAGTTCGGCGCTCTGTTCACCGACATGTCCGTGTTCGATAACGTGGCCTTTCAGATGCGGGAGCACACCAATCTGAGCGAGGCCATGATCCGGGATCTGGTCCTCCTCAAGCTCCAGTCCGTGGGTCTGCGGGGCGCGGCCCAGCTTATGCCTGCCGAACTGTCCGGCGGTATGGCTCGGCGGGTGGCCCTGGCCCGGGCCGTGGCTTTGGACCCGGCTCTGGTCATGTACGACGAGCCCTTTACCGGTCTGGACCCCATTTCCCTGGGAGTGGTGGGGCAGTTGATTCGCAGCCTGAACGATGCCCTGGGCGCCACCTCGGTGATGGTGACCCACGATGTGCAGGAATCCCTGCAAATTGTGGATTACATCTATTTCATGTCTGGTGGCCGGGTGGTGGCGGAAGGGACGCCGGATGAAATCCGGGCCTCCCAAGACCCCTTTGTGCATCAATTCGTCCACGCGGAAGCGGATGGGCCGGTGCCCTTCCACTATCCGGCGGGAGCCCTGGGCGATGATTTGAATCTGGCGGGGTCCCATGCTTAAGCGCTTTTTTACTTCCATCGGCACGGGGGTGATGGACCGGGTTTGGCGCCTGGGGTTTGCCACCCGTTTTTTCTGGGCCATCCTGCGCTATTCCGGCCAGTCCTTCCGGCGCTTTCCCCTGACGATCCGGGAAATCTATTTCTGCGGCGTGTTGTCCCTGGTGATTATCCTGGTGTCCGGGCTTTTCGTCGGCCTGGTGTTGGGCTTGCAGGGCTACGAAATTCTCCAGCGCTACGGTTCTTCCGAAGCCCTGGGGACCCTGGTGGCCCTGGCGCTGACCCGGGAACTGGGCCCCGTGCTGGCGGCTCTGCTGTTCGCCTCCCGGGCGGGTACTTCCCTGACCGCAGAAATCGGCTTGATGAAAGCCACCGAGCAGCTCACCGCCATGGACATGATGGCGGTCAATCCCCTGGCCCGCATTGTGGCGCCCCGCTTCTGGGGCGGGGTGATTTCCATGCCCTTCCTGGCGGGGCTGTTTTCCGCCATGGGGGTGTTCGGCGGCTACCTGATCGGGGTGGTCTTCATCGGGGTGGATTCCGGCGCCTTCTGGTCCCAGATGCGGGCTTCCGGGGACTTCCAAACCGATGTACTGAACGGCGTCATCAAGAGCTTTGTCTTCGGCATGGCCGTGACCCTGATCGCAGTTTTCGAAGGCTATGATTCCCAGCCCACGGCGGAAGGGGTTTCCCGCGCCATCACCCGTACGGTGGTTACCTCCGCCCTGGTAATCCTGGCCCTCGACTTTATTCTTACCTCGTTTATGTTCCGGGGAGCGTAATCCATGAATCGCAAAGTACTCGACCTGTGGGTCGGTGTGTTCGTCGTTATCGGCTTTTTTTCCTTGGTATTCCTTGCCTTGCGGGTAGGCAACCTGTCCGGTTCCAATTTCGCCGAGACTTACCAGCTCCAGGCTAAATTTGATAACATCGGCGGGCTCAAGGTCCGGGGGCCGGTGAAAAGCGCCGGGGTGCTGGTGGGCCGCGTCTCCGCCATCCGCTTTGATCCCCAAAGCTACCAGGCGGTGGTGACCCTGGATGTGGATTCCCGCTACAAATTCCCCAAGGATACCTTTGCCTCCATCCTGACCTCCGGTCTGCTGGGGGAACAATACGTGGGCCTGGATGTGGGGGGCGACGAAAAAATGTTGGCCCCCGGGGACACCATTACCAAAACCCAGTCTGCCGTGGTGCTGGAAAAACTGATTAGCCAGTTCCTCTTCAATAAGGCCTCCGAAGGCACGGATGGGGCGGACAAACAATAAGGTCCCTGGGGCCTGAACGGATACAAAGGAAACGTCGTGGATCGAAAAAACGTCAAGAAGCCCACAGCTTCCCTTGCCCTGCTGCTGTCTTCCCTGCTCATTCTGGGGGGCTGCGCTTCGGCTCAGAATCCCCGGGATCCGTGGGAGGGCTTTAACCGCACCATGTTCTCCTTCAATGAAGGCCTGGACAAGGTGGTGTTGAAGCCGGCGGCCAAAGGTTACGATGCGGCGCTTCCCGATCCGGTGAAACTGGGAGTGAGCAATTTCTTCTCCAACGTGGGCGACGTTTTTATCGCGGTCAATGACCTGCTCCAGGGCAAGCCCAAGGATGCGGCCTCCGATACGGGGCGTTTCCTGATCAACACCACGGTGGGGATTTTCGGCCTCTTCGATGTGGCCTCCAATGCGGGGCTGGAAAAGCATGAGGAAGACTTCGGTCAGACCTTCGGCCGCTGGGGCGTGGGGAATGGCCCCTATGTGGTGTGGCCGGTGATCGGCCCCCGGACCCTGCGGGATTCCTTCGGCTACGCCATCGACACCCACTTTGATCCGGTCTGGAATGTGAGCAATATTCCCACCCGGAACAGCCTGATCCTGCTCCGGGTGATTGATGCCCGGGCCGCCGCTTTGCCGGCGGAACAAGTGATCGACGAAGCCGCTATCGACAAATACTCCTATATTCGGGATGCGTACCTGCAAAATCGTCGCAGCCTGATTTATGACGGCAATCCGCCGGCGGAGCCCGATGATGACGGGGCTGCCGACACAGGGGCCGCCGCCGGGGACAACGCCACGTCCGCCGCTCCCGCCACCCAGCCTTGAGGCGGCGAGCCATTACAACTGTTTTGAGATGGATTGAAAGATGAAGCTTCTGCAAAAATTCGGCCTTTTCATCGGCGCTCTGGCCTGTGCCGCCTCGGCTTTCGCTTCCGTGGATAACAGCACCCCCGACGTGCTGGTGAAAAACGTGACGGAAGAGGTGCTGACCATTGTTCGCCAGGACAAGGATCTCCAGAACGGCAATACCAAGAAGGCCGTTGCCCTGGTGGAAACCAAGGTGCTGCCCCACTTCAATTTCACCCGCATGACCGGCCTAGCTCTGGGCCGGGACTGGAATAAGGCCACCCCGGATCAAAAGCGGGTGCTGACCCAGGAATTCCGGACTCTGCTGGTGCGCACCTATTCCAACGCCCTGACCGCCTACCGGGATCAGACCGTGGAATACAAGCCCTTCAAGATGGCCCCCGGGGACACGGATGTGACCGTGCGTACCCAGGTCAATCAAAAGCGGGGCAAGCCCATCCAGCTGGATTACGTGCTGGAAAAGGAAGCCGACGGCTGGAAGGTCTATGACGTGGTGGTGGCCGGGGTCTCCCTGGTGACCAACTATCGCAGTTCCTTCAGCCAAGAAGTCCATAGCAACGGCATGGACGGCCTGATCAAGATGCTCCAGGCCAAGAACAAGGCCCTGGAATCGGGTAACGGCAAAAAATGATGGAACTGGCGGGTGCCACCCTGCGGGTGAAGCAATCCATACGCATGGATACGGCCCGGGATTTGGCCGAGCAGGGTAGCGCCCTGCTGGCGGCCAACGCCGGGGTGCAGATCGTGGATCTGGCGGAAGTGGCGGAGGCGGATTCTTCCGCCCTTACCGTGCTGTTCGCCTGGTTGCGGGAAGGGGCGGCTCGGGGCCACAGCTTCAAGATCGCCCATGCCCCCAAAAGCCTTCTGAGTCTGGCCGGCTTATACGGCGTCACCGAGTTATTGCCCCTGGCCTGACGCCAGGGGTGTTTCCCCATGACGGTGGCGGTCTCTTTTGAGGCGGTGGTCAAGCGTTTCGGCGACTTTACCGCCTTGAACGGGGTATCCCTGGACATTGAGGCCGGGGAGTTCTTCGGCCTGCTGGGCCCCAACGGGGCCGGCAAAACCACCCTGATTTCCTGTCTGGCCGGACTTACCCGGCCTTCCTCCGGACGCATTGCCATCCATGGCCAGGACGTGGGCCAGGACTACCGGGCTGCGCGGCGCCTGGTGGGAGTGGTACCCCAGGAACTGGTTTTCGATCCCTTTTTTACCGTGCGGGAGACCCTGCGTCTCCAATCCGGCTATTTCGGGCTGGCCCACAACGATGGCTGGATTGACGAAATCCTCTTTCACCTGGATTTGACGGACAAGGCGGACACCAATATGCGCCGCCTCTCCGGGGGTATGAAGCGCCGGGTGCTGGTGGCCCAGGCCCTGGTACACCGGCCCCCGGTCATCGTTCTGGACGAGCCCACTGCCGGGGTGGATGTGGAGTTGCGCCAAGGCCTGTGGGAATTCATCCGGCGCCTGAACGGGGATGGCCACACCATCATTCTCACCACCCATTATCTGGAAGAGGCGGAGTCCCTCTGCGGTCGTATCGGCATGTTGAAGGCCGGTCGTCTGATTGCCCTGGACCGCACTGAGGCCCTTCTGCGCCGTTATTCCGGCCACACCCTGGCCCTGCGCTTGTTGCCCGGCGGGCGTCTGCCGGCGGATTTGGCGGCCCGGGGGCAGGAGGACGGGGCGGGCCAGATTCGTATTCCCCTGGCTGGCTGGCAGGAAATGGGCCCCCTGCTGAACCGCCTCCAGGAAGCCGCCTGTCCGGTGAAAGATGTTCGCCTGCTGGCTCCTGACCTGGAGGATGTTTTCCTCCATTTGATGGAAGGGGACGACGCGGGCGCCCGATGCGGGGAGGGGAGTGTATGACCGGCTTTCTCACCCTGTTCCGCAAGGAAGTGCTGCGCTTTTGGAAGGTGGGCTTTCAGACCATGGCGGCCCCCGTCCTCACCGCCCTCCTGTATCTGCTCATCTTTGCCCATGTGTTGGAAGGCCGTCTCCAGGTCCACGGGGTGCCCTATACGGCTTTTCTGGCCCCCGGGCTGGTGATGATGTCCGTGTTGCAGAACGCCTTTGCCAATTCTTCCTCTTCCCTGATCCAGTCCAAGGTCACGGGCAGCATTGTCTTCGTGCTCCTGCCCCCCCTGTCCTACGGAGAGTTTTTCCTGGCTTTCGTGGCGGCGGCCGTGGTGCGGGGCGTGGCGGTGGGGGCCGGGGTGCTGCTCATGACCGCTTGTTTTGCACCCCTGAGCTTTGTCCATCCGGGCTGGATACTCACCTTCACCCTGCTGGGCGGGGCCCTCATGGGGGCCGCCGGTCTGGTGGCGGGGATCTGGGCGGATAAATACGATCAGCTGGCTGCCTTCCAGAATTTCCTCATCATGCCCCTGACCATGTTGTCCGGGGTGTTCTACTCCATTCATTCCCTGCCCCCGTTCTGGCAGGGCGTCTCCCATTACAATCCGGTTTTTTATTTGATTGACGGCTTCCGCTACGGCTTTTTCGGGGTGGGGGACGCGGACCCCTGGCTCAGTCTGGCGGTGTCCGGCGGCGTATTGCTCCTGGTGGTGGGGGGAAGTCTCCTGTTGCTGGGACGCGGTTATAAGTTGAGAGGTTAAGATGGCGCAGGTGGAAGAAATTCGCACCTATATTCAAGAAGGTCTGCCCTGCCAGGCCTTGGAAGTGGAAGGCGATGGCCGCCATTTTCAGGCCCTGGTGGTGAGCGAGGCGTTTGCCGGCATGAACCGGGTGCAGCGGCAGCAACGGGTTTTTCAATGCCTGGGCGGGCGGGTGGATAGCGGAGAAATACATGCCCTGTCCATGCGCACCTATACCCCGGAAGAATGGAGAGAACTGCAACATGGATAAGCTGGCGATTCAGGGCGGCGTGCCCCTGCGGGGCGAAGTGCCCATTTCCGGGGCGAAAAATGCCGCCCTGCCCATTCTCTGCGCTGGGTTGCTCACCGCTGACGTGCTGCGCCTGACCAATCTGCCCCATTTGAACGACGTGGCCACCATGCTCCGCCTGCTCGGCCAGATGGGCCTGGCGGTCACCCTGGAAGGCACGGATGGCGTGGTGCTGGACGGGCAAGCCATGAATAATCCGGAAGCCCCCTACGACATGGTGAAGACCATGCGGGCCTCCGTCCTGGTGCTGGGGCCCCTGGTGGCCCGCTGCGGCCAGGCCAAGGTGTCCCTCCCCGGCGGCTGCGCCATTGGCGCCCGGCCCGTGGACCAGCATATCAAGGGCTTACAGGCCATGGGGGCGGAGGTGCGGGTGGAACACGGTTACATCCACGCCAAGGCCGGGCGCCTGAAGGGGGCCCGGATTTGTACCGATATGGTCACCGTGACCGGCACGGAAAACCTCATGATGGCCGCGACCCTGGCCGATGGGGAAACGGTGCTGGAAAACGCTGCCCGGGAACCGGAAGTGGTGGATTTGGCCAATTGCCTGATTGCCATGGGGGCCAAGATTACCGGGGCCGGCTCCGACGTCATTCGCATCCAGGGGGTGGAAAAGCTCCACGGGGCCAGCCATAGCATCATGCCGGACCGTATCGAAACCGGCACCTATCTCTGTGCCGCCGCCGCCACGGGGGGCGAGGTGCGCCTCACCGGCACCTCCTGCGCCTATCTGGAAGCGGTGGTGGATAAGCTGGTGGAGGCGGGCTGCGAAGTGCGCTGCGAGGCCGATTCCATCTACCTCAAGGCCCCCGCCCGGCTCAAGGCGGTGAGTCTGCGCACGGCCCCTTACCCCGCCTTCCCCACGGATATGCAGGCCCAGTTCATGGCCCTCAATACGGTGGCGGAAGGGGCGGCCACCATCCGGGAAACCATTTTTGAAAACCGCTTCATGCACGCGGTGGAACTGGCCCGTCTTGGCGCCAATATCGACATCACCGGCAATACGGCGGTGGTCAAGGGGGTGGAACAGCTTCAGGGGGCTACCGTGATGGCTACCGACCTGCGGGCCTCCGCTTCCCTGGTGATCGCTGGCCTGGTGGCCCACGGGGAAACGGTGATTGAGCGTATCTATCACCTGGATCGGGGCTACGAGCGTATCGAGGAAAAGCTCTCCCGCCTGGGGGGCCGGGTCCGGCGTATTCGCTGAGGGGGAATTGGCTAAAGCAAAAGGGCGGGAGATCCCGCCCTTTTTTTGTCTGCCCGGTTTGCCCAACAGGGGCCGCGTTGGCTCAAAGCTCTGGCGCCCGGTGCAAAGGGGCGGCGCGTTAGCCTGAGCGCCGCGCCCCGTGGCCCGTCTTACCGGGCCGTATTATTGGGGGAAGGCACCCCCGGATTGTCGTTGGAGCGGGTGCCCAGTTCCTTGGCTTGGGCATAGCTGATGATTTCCATCAGATTCACTACCTTGGTGACCCCGGAGGTGGTGCGGGCCAGTTCGATGGCGTCATCCGCTTCCTGCTGGGTGACCAGACCCATGAGATAGACCACCCCGGCTTCCGTGGTCACTTTCACCCAGTTGGCGCTGAAGCGCTTGCCATCCACGAAGCGGGCTTTGACCTTGGAGGTGATCAGGGTGTCCGAGCTACGGGCGGAGAAGGAACTGATGCCTGCCACTTGCAGTTCGTTATGAATGCCGGTGACGTTGGGTACCTCGGCGGCGATTTGGCCCACCTTGTCCTTGATTTCGGCGCTGGGCACTTCCCCGGTGAGGAGGGCCTTGCGGTTGTAGCTGGTCACATTGACATGGACCTGGTCGCCCAGCTGTTCGCTGATCCGGTTGCCGATTTTCAGCTCAATGCCTTCGTCTTCCACGTAGGTACCGGAGGAGCGGCGATCCGCCATCATCAGGGCGCCGGCGGTCATGCCCCCGGCGACAAAGGGAAAGCAGCCCTGGACGCCCGCAGTGACGGCGACTAGGAGCAGGGGGAGGGCCAGACGGCGCAAGGGGGATTTCATTCTTCAACTCCCAGCAACAGGCAGTCGATGCCGTCGCAAATGCAGTGGATGGTAAGCAGGTGGGTTTCCTGGATGCGGCAGGTGCGATCCGCCGGAACGCAGAGGTGAATGTCCCCGTCCCGCAGCATTTCGCCGATCTGGCCGCCCCCTTTGCCGGTCATGGCCACTACCCGCAGATCATTGTCGTGGGCGGCCTGGATGGCTTCGATCACATTGGCGGAATTGCCGGAGGTGGAAATGGCCAGCAGTACGTCCCCGGGCTGACCCAAGGCGCGGACCTGTTTGGCGAAAATCTGGTTGTAGCTGTAGTCGTTGGCCACGGCGGTAAGAATGGAACTATCCGTGGTCAGGGCGATGGCCCCCAATTCCTGGCGTTCCGCTTCAAAGCGGCCCACCAGTTCGGCGGCGAAATGCTGGGCGTCGGCGGCGGAGCCCCCGTTACCGCAGGCAAGGATTTTGCCGTTATTGACCAGGGCGGTGACCATGGTTTCCACGGCACCGGCGATGGGGGCGGCGAGCAATTCCATGGCGTCCAGTTTGGTTTGGGCGCTGTCCTGGAAGTTTTGGCTGATGCGGGCGATTAAATCCATCGTTAAGTGAGGCACTTGCAGGTGAAATTGGAAGCTCATTCTAACACGCTCCTCCGGATCACCAGAAAGACCTGGACTTCCACGCGGCGCCAGGGATCCGGGTCCGGGCGCAGGCGGCTGATACGGGCATCCAAGGGGGCGCGCTGGTCCATGGCATCGGCCACCGCGTCGTTTTCCAGGCGGGGTAGATACCCCAGTTGCACCCCCTGCCAGGAGACCCGGATGGCCCGGGGGTCATGGGGATTACTCCCTTCCCGGGCCAGACTCAGTCGGTCCCCCGGACGCAGTCGATCCCATACCCGGTTGGCGGCATAGTATTGGGCCCCCGCCAGGGGGGAGGTCTGGATCAGGATGCGCAGGGTGGGGGCCCCCTCTGCCCCGACCACCGGCCCCCCCAGGCCAGCCAGGAGGGCCGCCAGCAGCACTGGTGCGGGGCGGAGGCGGCTAATCACGGCCTTCCTCGTCGAAGGCATGGCGCAACCATTGGGGGGCCGGGTCGTCCACCCGGCGCAGGAGCAGGCAATCGAAGCGGCAGGGGCCCCGATGCCGGGCTCCCGGGCCCGCCAGCCAATAGTGGGCGGCCAGGCAGAGGCGGCGGCGCTTGGTGCCGGTGACGCTGGCTTCCGGGCCGCCAAAATCCATCCGGCTGCGCAGGCGCACCTCCACAAATACCAGGGTAGGGCCGTCCATGGCCACCAGATCCAGCTCTCCCCCTTTGACCCGGTAATTGCGGGCCAGAATGGCCAGCCCCTGGGCCGATAGATAGGCGGCCGCCCGGTTTTCCGCCAGGCGTCCCTTCCCGGGAGCGGTGAGCGTGGTATCTTTGGGCGGCATGGACATGATGAAAATATGACAAACGAATCTACTGCATTGTATGTGGTTCCCACCCCGTTGGGAAACCTGGGGGACATTACCCTGCGCGCCCTGGAGGTGCTCAAGGCCGTGCCCTGGGTAGCGGCGGAGGACACCCGCCACAGCCAGCCCCTGCTGCGCCATTTCGGCTCCCAGGCCAAGCTGCTGGCGGCCCACGAACACAACGAGGAACACGCGGCCCAGCAGGTGATCGGCAAGCTGGCGGCGGGGGAATCGGTGGCCGTGGTCACCGACGCGGGGACGCCGGCGGTGTCCGATCCAGGTGCCCGCCTGGTGGCCCGGGTGCGGGAAGCGGGCTATCCGGTGGTGCCCCTGCCCGGAGCCTGCGCCGCCATTACCGCCCTTTCCGCCTCGGGCCTGGATGCGCCCCATTTCCTGTTCTACGGTTTTCTGCCCACCAAGGCCGGGCAGCGGGAGCGGGAACTCCAAAGTCTGGCCGCCTTGCCCTATACCCTGGTGTTCTACGAGGCCCCCCACCGTATTGAGGACACCCTGGGGACGCTGGCCCAGGTGCTGGGGGGGGATCGGGAAATCGTCATCTGCCGGGAGCTGACCAAGCTCTTTGAAACCATCCAGCCCCTGGCCTTAAAGGACGCGCCGGACTGGTTGGCGGCGGACCCCAATCGGCGCAAGGGAGAATTCGTGCTTTTGGTCCAGGGGGCGCCGGAGGCCGACGGGGCCGGGGATGGGGAGCGGGTGTTAGCCCTGCTCCTGGCCGAGGGCCTGCCGGTAAAGCAATGTGCCAAACTGGCGGCGGAAATTACCGGGGCGGGTAAAAATGACCTCTACGCCCGCGCCCTGGCCATGAAAAATGGCTAGAATCGGGGCCCAACCTGGGGGCCAACGCCGGAGGGGGCGGGCCGGGGCGCTTCCCTGCCTTACGACTTGTTTCCGGCTGCCTCTCCCTGACGGTCACTGTTGATATTTCCTGCCGTGCCGGGCAATGGTCCCCGGTTCGGACAGCACTTGGGACTTTTCCATGGAACTCACCCTGCTTCGCCCCGACGATTGGCACCTGCACCTGCGGGACGGCGCCGCCCTGGCCGCCGTGTTGCCCCATTCCGCCCGCCAGTTCGGCCGGGCCATCATCATGCCCAACCTGAAGCCCCCGGTGACCACGGTGGATCAGGCCTTGGCCTATCGGCAGCGCATTTTGGCGGCCCTGCCTCCGGGCGCCAGCTTTGAGCCCCTGATGACCCTCTATCTGACGGACAACACGCCGCCGGAAGAAATTCATCGGGCGCTGGCGGCCGGCTGCATCAAGGCGGTCAAACTTTATCCCGCAGGGGCCACCACCAATTCGGACGCCGGGGTGACCGATCTGGGCCGTTGCGACGCCACTCTGGCGGCCATGGCGGAAGCGGGTCTGCCCCTGCTGGTCCACGGGGAGGTCACCGATCCGGCTGTGGATATCTTCGACCGGGAAAAAGCCTTCATCGACCGGGTGTTGCAGCCCCTGCTGACCCGGCATCCGGATCTGAAGGTGGTTTTCGAGCACATCACCACCGCCGACGCGGCCCGTTTCGTGACCGAGGCCGGGTCCCGGGTGGGGGCCACCATCACGGCCCATCACCTGCTTTTCAATCGCAACGCCATTTTTGCCGGGGGGCTGCGCCCCCACTATTACTGTCTCCCGGTGTTGAAGCGGGAAACCCACCGGCAAGCCTTGGTGGAAGCCGCCACCGGGGGCAATCCCAAGTTTTTCCTGGGCACGGATTCCGCGCCCCACGCCACGGGCGCCAAGGAAGCCAGCTGTGGCTGCGCCGGCTGCTACACCGCCCTTACCGCTCTGGAGCTTTACGCCCAGGCCTTTGAGGCCGCCGGTGCCCTGGATCGCCTGGAAGGCTTTGCCAGCTGCCACGGTCCAGACTTTTACGGCCTGCCCCGGAATAAGGAAACGGTCACCCTGGTGAAGGAAGCCCAGGCCGTGCCCCAGGCCCTGCCCTATGGGGATGGAGTGACCCTGACGCCCCTTTGCGCCGGGGAAACCCTGGCCTGGCGGTTGGTCTGATTTTTTGCGGAGGTCCGAGATGAAGCGGGGAATCTACTTGCTGTTGCCCTGGGTGGCTCTGTTGGCGGGCTGCGTGGATGATGCCGCGTCCTACCTGATCGATGGCAAGGATCACGCCCTGACCATCATCCGGGAGCAGCCCTATTTCTGGAAAAAGACCGTGACCCTGGACGTGGTGGCGGCCCGGCTGCCGGACTGCCAGCGCCGCCATAAAATCACCACGGCCCCCCTGAATAGCGAGATCGAGCTCTGGCAAGCCGGTCCGGAAACCTATTTGCTCCAGGTGGGGGATAAGGTCTTCCTGAGCGAAACCCAGACCTGCGAAGGCTTTCGGCGCCTGGATGGCCCGCCCCCGGGGGGCATGGGTACCAAGCTGGGGGTGTTCCGGGATCAAGGCCAGGGCCAGGGGCTGCGCTTTCAAGCTGCGCCTCCCCCGGCGAACCCGGCTCCTCAAGCGGCCCCGGGGGCCGATAGTGGGGCCGGGGCCCTTACTCGTCCTGGCCCTGACGGCGGCGACGGGGCGGGAACCTCCGCCCAAGGGGATGGGGCGCCTGCCACCACGTCCCGGTGAATTTTCCGCCGCCTTACCAGGGGCCCCTCTTTGGGCCTCTGGCGCCCCTGCTGTCCCGCCTGTCTCCGCCCTGGCCTTCCCGGCCGGACACGGCGCTCTTGAATACCCTGGCGCAGCAAAAACACCTGGTCACCGCCCGGGGATTGGCCCTACGTTTTGTGCCCCCCCAGGCCGATGGCCTGGGCTACGAGGCCCGGATTGCCACCAAAGGGGAGGTGGAGACCCGGCCAGACAATTGGCATGACTTTTTCAATGGCCTGGTTTGGTGCGCCTTTCCCGCCGCTAAGGCGGCCCTGAGCGGGCGCCATCAGGATCACCTGGTTTCTTCCCTCGCGCCCCGGGGTGCGGTGCGGGACGCCATGACCCATTTTGATGAATGCGGCCTGGTGGTGCTTTCCGCCGATCCTTCCCTGTTGGCCTTGCTGGCGGACTTCCGTTGGCGGGAACTGTTCTGGGAGGCCCGGGACCGGGTGCGCCGGGAAATGCGCTGGCTGGTCTTCGGCCACGCCACCTACGAAGCCCTGTTCCAGCCCTATCGGGGCCTCACCGCCAAGGCCGTACTCTATGAGGTGCCGGCGGCGACCCTGGCGGCGGTGGATCGGGGCGAACTGGGGGAAGTGGATGCCCGGCTGGCCGCCGATCTGGCGGCGGGGCGCTACGCCCGCCCCCGGGAACTCCATCCCGTGCCTCTTCTGGGCATTCCCGGGGTGACCCGGGCGAGTGAAGCGCCGGAGTATTACCTGGATACCTGGCAGTTTCGCCCCGGGCGCCGGTCTTCCGGGCCATCCCAGGTATAATGGGCCGGTGAAGTCGACCAGGCAGCCGCTGGGACCTCTCTTCGGGGAGGGCCGGGAGGAAAGTCCGGGCTCCATAGAGCGGGATGCCGGCTAACGGCCGGGCGCTATAAGCCGAAAGGCGAAGGCGACGGATAGTGCAACAGAGAGTAGACCGCCGATGGCTTCCCTCGGGAAGATCAGGCAAGGGTGAAACGGTGGGGTAAGAGCCCACCGCAGGACTGGCGACAGGACTGGCTCGGTAAACCCCATCCGGAGCAAGACCAAATAGGGAAGCATTAGGCGTGGCTCGCGCTGCTTCCGGGTAGGTTGCTGGAGCGCACTGGTAACGGTGCGCCTAGAGGAATGGCTGCCACGGCGCCGCAAGGCGTGCGACAGAACCCGGCTTATCGGTCGGCTTCACACTTCTTTTCCCCCAAGGGCGCAATCCCCTTTCGGCCCTTTCCTTCGGGATATTTCCCCCCTCCGTTCCATGTTCATGGCATGCGCCCCCTCGGGCGGCGGCAAATTCTTGCCGTTTCTCACAAAGCACTTTCACATATTTCCCTATCTGCATTGTTTTTTAAGGGGAAAATTTTCTGTGATTTTTCTAACAAAGACGCTTTAAGTCCTTGTCTCCATTGAAAAAAATCTGGAAATTCCCTTGACCGGGTAGGGCAATTACTCTAAAGTGGGAAAAGGTGGTAAAAAGTGGGTAAATGGGGTTTGCTTCGACCAAATTGAGAGGGTCGGGGCCAGCTCGGTGGAACAAAGCAAGTAACGGGGGAGTAATGTTCCAAGGGACGATTTCGCTGAGTCTCGACGCTAAAGGTCGGCTCGCCATTCCGGCGCGCTACCGGGAAGCGCTCGCCCAGACCGCGAACGGCAACCTGGTCCTGACGGCCCATCCCCATGGCTGCTTGCTCCTTTATCCGGTTCCCGCCTGGGAACCCATTCGCGACCAGATTCTCAAGGCTCCCAGTTTCGATCCCCGTTCCGCAGCGCTGAAGCGCGTCCTGGTGGGTAATGCCCGGGAAGAGGAAATGGACGGGGCGGGGCGCCTGCTGGTGGCTTCCGAATTGCGCGGCTTCGCCAAGCTGGAAAAACAGGTCTGGCTGGTGGGCATGGGCTCCCATTTTGAAATCTGGAGCGACGAGGGCTGGCAGCGGCAAAACGACGCGGCCCTGGCGGCGCTCCAAAGTGATCAACCTATACCAGGCTTCGAGGGAATCGCGCTGTGAGTGCCGGTGGCAACCTACACGTCACAGTCCTCCTGGAGGAGGCAGTGGCGGCTCTCCACGTGAACCCGGAAGGGCGTTACATCGACGCCACCTTCGGTCGGGGCGGCCATAGCCGGGCCATCCTGTCCCAACTCGGGGCAGGGGGGCGTCTCCTTTCCCTGGACCGGGACCCCCAGGCCGTGGCGGCCGGGGCGACCATTGGGGATTCCCGTTTTGCCTTGCGTCACGCCCGCTTCAGCCAGTTGGCCGAAGTGGCCCGGGATGAAGGGTTGGGGCAGGTGGATGGGGTGTTGTTCGATATCGGGGTGTCCTCACCCCAGATTGACGAGGGGGGGCGGGGCTTCAGCTTTCGTTTTGATGCCCCCTTGGATATGCGCATGGATACCAGCCGGGGCGAGACTGCCGCGGAATGGTTGGCGCGGGCGGAAGAATCTGAAATCGCGGAGGTCATAAGAGATTATGGGGAAGAACGGTTTGCTAAGCAGATTGCAAAGAAGATTGTGGCTGCTCGGTCCGAGCGGCCTATTGCAACCACAAGGCAGCTTGCCGCGCTCGTCGCTGAGGCCGTGCGGACCCGTGAGCCAGGCCAGGACCCGGCGACGCGAAGCTTTCAAGCTATACGGATTCATATCAATCAAGAACTCCAGGAGCTCGCGCTAGTCCTGCCCCAGGCTCTGGAGCTGCTCAAGCCCGGCGGCCGCCTGGTGGTCATTTCCTTCCATTCCTTGGAAGATCGGATCGTCAAGCGCTTCCTCAAGGAGCAGGCCGAGCCGGATAAGCTGCCCAAGGATCTGCCCCTGCGGGCCGACCAGCTGCCGCCCCCCAAAATTCATCTGGTGGGCAAGCCGGTGCGGGCCTCGGAGGCCGAAGTGGCGGCCAATCCCCGGGCCCGGAGCGCCATTATGCGGGTGGCGGAAAAGGTGTCGGCATGACGGCCCCGGTTCTGTTCCGTGCCCCGGCGGGGAGCCGGCCATGCTGAGAGTGAATCTGGTGCTCCTGCTGGTGGCCACCATTTGCGCCATGGGGGTGGTGACTTCCCAGCACAAGGCCCGCAAGCTCTTCCAGGATCTGGATAATGAGCAGGAGCGGTCCCGTAGCCTGGATGTGGAATGGGGCCAGCTCCAGCTGGAACTGTCCACCTGGGCCGCCCATCCCCGGATCGAGAAAATCGCCCGGGAAAAATTGAAAATGCACGGCCCGGATTCCAGTAAGGTGATCAACGCCGCCCTGCCTGCCGGTCAAGGGGGGCGGCCCTGATGCGGGTCAATAAGCCCAAAGCCCACCGCTTCGCCGAAAGCCCGGTGCTCCAGCTGCGCATGCCCGCCTGGCGCTCCCGTTTTGTCGCCCTCATGCTGCTCTTGGGCTTTGCTGCCCTGGTAGGCCGTTCCTTCTATCTCCAGATCATCAACAACGATTTTCTCCAGGAGAAGGGGGATTCCCGTTATCGGCGGGAACTGGACGTGTTTGCCTCCCGGGGCCGGATTACGGACCGGAACGGGGAAATCCTGGCGGTTTCCACCCCCATGAAATCCATCTGGGCCATCCCCGGGGATGTGAAGCTGACCCCGGAACAGTCCCAGCGCCTGGCCGCCCTGTTGGAAATTGACGAGCGGGAACTGAAGCGGCGCCTGGCGGAAGACCGGAATTTCGTTTATCTCAAGCGCCAGATTCCCCCGGAAATCGGGGAGCGCATCGCCCAAATGAAACTGGCGGGCATTCACCAGGATAAGGAATACCGCCGCTATTACCCCTCCGGGGAAATGACTGCCCACATCGTGGGCTTTACGGGTATTGACGACAAGGGCCTGGAAGGGGTGGAACTGGCCTTCCAGAACCAGCTCATGGGCCACGATGGCACCCGCACGGTAATCAAGGACCGGCGCGGTCAGGTGGTGGAAGACGTGGGAGCGGCCAAGCCGCCCCAGGACGGCAAGGACATTACCCTGGCCCTGGATTCCAAAATCCAGTATCTGGCCTTCAGCCAGCTGCAAAAAACCGTTCAGGACAACGACGCCAAGGGCGGCGGTGCCGTGGTGGTGGATGCCCGCAATGGGGAAATCCTGGCCCTGGCCAACTGGCCGACCTACAACCCCAATAACCGTCAGCATCTCACCGGGCCCCAGCTACGCAACCGGGCCGTGACCGACACCTTCGAGCCGGGCTCCCCCATGAAGCCCTTTACCGTTTCCCTGGCCCTGGAAAAGGGCCGGGTCCAGCCCGGTTCCATCATCCATTGTGCCCCGGGGCGGCTCACCATCGGCACCGCCACCATTAACGACTCCCACGCCCACGGCGACCTGTCCGTGGCCCAGGTGATCCAGAAGTCCTCCAACGTGGGCACGGCCAAGATCGCTGCCACCCTGAGCTATCAGGAAATGTGGGAAAACTTCCAGAACCTGGGTTTTGGCCAGGTGCCCCATCTGGGCTTCCCCGGGGAAGTGACCGGGCGGGTACGGCCCTGGAAAAACTGGCGCCCCATTGAACAGGCCACCATGTCCTACGGCCACGGTATTTCCGTGAGCCTGGTCCAGCTCATTCACGCCTATACGGTCTTTGCCCGGGACGGGGAAGTGATTCCCTTGTCCCTGACCCGGGTGGCGGAAGGGGCGGTGCCGGGCAAGCGGGTGTTTTCGCCCCAGACCGTTCAGGAAATGCGGGACATGCTGGAACTGGTGGTGCAGCCCGGGGGGACCGCCCCCATGGCCAAGGTGCCCGGCTATCGGGTGGGGGGTAAGACCGGGACTGCCTACAAGCTGGAAAACGGCGTGTACGCCAAGAAATACGTGGCCTCCTTTGTGGGTATCGCCCCCATGTCCAATCCCCGCCTGATTGTGGCGGTGATGATCGACGAGCCCTCCAATGGCAAGCATTACGGGGGCGACGTGGCGGGCCCGGCCTTCGCCAACATTATGGGGGGCGCCTTGCGGGTGCTAGGGGTTCCCCAGGATGCGCCCCAGACCGCCGGGGACAAGCCCGCCGCCAGCGAAGATTCGGCCAAGGAGGTCATGTGACCCAGACCCTCATGGCCCAAATGCTGCTCGACCGGCTCACCGCCCAAGGCATTAAGGTGACCCGGCTGGAAAACGATAGCCGCCGGGTACAGCCCGGAGACGTGTTCGTGGCCTACCCGGGCCACGGGGCGGACGGCCGCCATTTCATTCCCATGGCCCTGGAACGGGGCGCCGTGGCCGTGCTCTGGGAAGCCCGGGATTTCACCTGGCCCGACGCCTGGTCCGTGCCCCAGGTGGGGGTGGAAGGTCTCCAATCCTTTGCCGGCCACCTGGCCCATCTGGTCTATGGCCGCCCCTCGGAACAGCTCAAGCTGGTGGGGCTTACCGGCACCAATGGCAAAACCTCTTGCAGCCAGTGGATCGCCCAGGCCCTGGACGGGGCGGGCCAGCCCTGCGCCGTGATTGGCACCCTGGGCAACGGCCTCTTGAATCGGGGCCTGGATGCCAGCGCCAATACCACCCCGGATGCCCTGGCCCTGCACCGCCTGCTGGCGGATTACGTCACCCAGGGCGCCCGGGCCTGCGCCGCCGAGATTTCCTCCATCGGCCTGGATCAGGGCCGGTGCAACGGCGCCCGCTTTGCCGTGGCCGTATTCACCAACCTGACCCGGGATCACCTGGATTACCACGGCACCATGGAAGCCTACGGGGCCGCCAAGGCCCGCCTGTTCTCCTGGCCCGAATTGAACGAAGCGGTGATCAACCTGGATGACCCCTTCGGTCGTCACCTGATCGCCCAAACCACCGCCGGCTTGCGCATTGGCTATACCCGGGAAGGGCGCACCGCCCCCGAGGCCGACTGGTTGCTGGAAGCCCGGGATCTGAGCCATACCCCGGAAGGCATGGCTTTTACCCTGGTGGCCCCCGGTGGCGCTGTCCCGGTGCGGACCGCCCTGGTGGGGGGCTACAACGTCTCCAATCTTCTGGCCGTGGCGGGCACCCTGCTGGCCCTGGGCTTGCCCCTGGATCAGGTGGGGGAACGCCTCAGCGCCCTGCTACCGCCCCCGGGGCGCATGCAGCGCCTGGGCGGACGGGATGAGCCCCTGGTGGTGGTGGATTACTCCCATACCCCGGATGCCCTGGAGAACGCCCTCACCGCCCTGCGGGAAGTGGCCACGGCCCGGGGCGGCCAGCTCCATTGCGTCTTCGGCTGCGGCGGTGACCGGGATCACGGTAAGCGGCCCCAGATGGGCGCCATCGCCCAGCGGCTGGCGGATCGGGTGCTGCTCACCAATGACAATCCCCGCAACGAAGATCCCCTGGCCATTCTGGCGGACATCCAGGCGGGTGCCCCGGAGGCGCCGGTGGAACCGGAACGGCGCCGGGCCGTGGAACAGACCGTAATCAACGCCGCCGCCCAGGATGTGGTGCTGGTGGCGGGCAAGGGCCATGAGCCCTATCAGGAAATCAAAGGGGTGCGTCTCCCCTATTCGGACGTGACGACGGCGGAGCGCGCTCTGGGCTTACGTCGGGAAAAGGAAGCTTGATGATGATGGATTTGCAACGGCTGGCCGGGGCGACCCAGGGACGTCTGATCGGAGAAAACCGGGCATTTGCCTCGGTGAGTACCGACAGCCGGACCATCGGCGCCGGGCAACTGTTCATCGCTCTGCGCGGGGAACGGTTCGACGGTCACGCCTTCTTGGCCCAGGTCAAAGCCCAGGGGGCGGTGGCCGCCCTGGTGGCGGAAGATGCCCTGGCCGGAATGGAAGCCCTGGATTTGCCCCTGGTAGCCGTGCCCGATACCCGTCTGGCCCTGGGGGATTTGGCCCGGGCCTGGCGGGCCAGTTTTGCCCTGCCCCTGGTGGCGGTAACCGGCTCCAATGGCAAGACCACGACCAAGGAAATGCTGGCCGCTATTCTCCAGGCCGAAGTGGGGACCGACCGGGTGCTGGCCACCCGGGGCAATTTCAACAACGACATCGGCCTGCCCCTGACCCTGCTCCAACTGACGGACCAACACCGTTACGCCGTGGCGGAAATGGGCATGAACCATCCGGGGGAAATCGCCTATCTGGTGGGCATCGCCCAGCCTTCCGTGGCCCTGGTGACCAATGCCCAGCGGGCCCACCTGGAAGGCATGGGGGATTTGTCCGGCATTGCGGAAGAAAAGGGCACCATTTATTCCGGCCTGGGCACCGACGGGGTGGCCCTGGTGAATCGGGACGATGCCTTTGCCGACTACTGGCTGGGCATTAACCAGGGGCGCCGGGTGCGTACCTTTGGCTTGAAGCCCGGGGCCGACGTGACGGGTACGGTCCAGGCCCATGGTCTGGAAGTCCAACTCCATTTGCAGGCCCCGGAAGGGGAGGCGGACATCCGCCTCCAGGTGCCCGGGCTTCACAACGCCCGGAATGGGGTGGCTGCTGCGGCCGCCGCCCTGGCCGCTGGCGCTTCCCTGGACGCGGTGCGCCGGGGGCTGGAAGGCTTTGCCGGGGTGAAGGGACGCCTGCAACGGAAACCCGGCCTCCAGGGGGCGGTGATTCTGGACGACACCTACAACGCCAATCCGGATTCGGTGCGGGCCGGTATCGACGTGCTGGCCGCCACCGTGGGTAAGCAAATCCTGGTGTTGGGGGACATGGGGGAAATCGGCGAAATGAGCGCCCAGTTCCACGATGAAATCGGCGGCTACGCCAAGTCCCAGGGCATCGACCAGCTCTTTACCCTAGGGGAATCCTCCGCCCTGGCGGCCCGCAACTTCGGTAGCGGCGGCCGTCATTTCAAAAAACTGGAAGACCTGCTGGCCGCCCTGCGGCCCGAATTGACCGCCAGCACCACGGTGTTGGTGAAAGGATCGCGCTTCATGCGTATGGAACGGGTGGCAGATGCCCTGACCCAGATCGGAAACGGGGAGAAAGCCTGATGCTGTTACTACTTGCCCAATCGCTTGGTCAGGACGTGCGCCTGTTCAACGTTTTTAATTACATCACCCTGCGAACCGTGCTGGCGGCCCTGACGGCCCTGGCCATTTCCTTCGTTTCCGGCCCCGGGGTGATCCGCTGGCTGGCCGCCAAGAAAATCGGTCAAGCGGTGCGTACGGACGGTCCCCAGACCCACCTGGCCAAGTCCGGCACCCCCACCATGGGCGGGGTGATGATCCTCATCGCCATTGCCATTACCACCCTGCTCTGGGGCGATCTCTCCAACCGCTATGTGTGGGTGGTGCTCATCGTCACCCTGGGTTTTGGCGCCGTGGGCTGGTACGACGACTGGAAAAAGGTGGTCTATCACGATCCCCAAGGTCTGGCCGCCCGCTGGAAATATTTCTG
The DNA here is from genome assembly GCA_041907765.1 of Rhodocyclaceae bacterium. GTDB lineage: Bacteria > Pseudomonadota > Gammaproteobacteria > Burkholderiales > Rhodocyclaceae > Azospira. The sequence goes on from JAYRGQ010000008.1 coordinate 50,716, forward strand.
GCAATCCCTGCTGGGGATTTGTGCCGCCCTCTATCTGGGCTTTTCCTCCATCCATCCCACCCAGATGGAACTGATCGTGCCTTTCTTCAAGACCGTTGCCTATCCTCTGGGGGTGGTGGGCTTCGTCATCCTCACCTATTTCGTCATCGTCGGCTCCTCCAATGCGGTGAATCTCACCGACGGTCTGGACGGCTTGGCCATTATGCCCACGGTCATGGTGGGGGGCGCCCTGGCCATTTTCGCCTACGTGGCCGGTCACGCCGTCTATTCCCATTACCTCTTCATGCCCTACGTGCCGGGCGCCGGGGAACTGGCCGTGTTCATGGGGGCCCTGTGCGGCGCCGGGCTGGGCTTCCTCTGGTTTAACGCCTATCCGGCCCAGGTGTTCATGGGGGACGTGGGGGCGCTGGCCCTGGGTGCGGCCCTGGGTACGGTGGCGGTGATTGTGCGCCAGGAAATTGTGCTGGCCATCATGGGCGGGGTGTTCGTCGCGGAAACCCTGTCCGTGGCCTTGCAGGTGAGCTATTTCAAATGGTCCGGGGGCAAGCGCATTTTCCGCATGGCTCCCCTCCATCACCACTATGAATTGAGCGGCTGGAAGGAAACCCAGGTGGTGGTGCGCTTCTGGATTATCACCATCATTCTGGTGCTGTTCGGCCTGAGCACCCTGAAGCTGCGCTAAGGCAAAAAGAGGACAAAGCGGAAATGAAACTCCAAGGCAAACTGGCGGTGGTGGTGGGACTCGGGGAGTCCGGCCTGGCCATGGCCAAATGGCTGAGCCGGGAAGGCGCCCGGGTTCGGGTGGCCGACAGCCGCCTTGCGCCTCCCAATCGGGAGGCTTTGCAACAAGCCGTACCGGCCGCCACCCTGGTGTGCGGCCCCTTCAGCGACGCCACGTTTGGGGACGGGGACCTGGTGGCCGTTTCCCCCGGGGTGCCAGTGCAGCAGCTGCGCCCCCACCTACGGGAAGATCAGCCCCTGGTCTCGGAAATTGAGCTGTTCCTCTGGGCCCTGCGGGAAAAGACCCCGGCGGCCAAGCTGGTTGCCATTACGGGCAGCAACGGCAAAACCACCACCACCACCCTGGTGGGGGCCCTGGGCAACGGGGCCGGGGTTAAAACCCAGGTGGCCGGCAATATTTCCCCTTCCGCCCTGGATGCCTGGATGGGAGCCCTGGAAAAGGGCCAAATGCCCGAACTGTGGGCCTTGGAGCTTTCCAGCTTCCAGCTGGAAACCACCCACAGCCTGAACGCGGACGGGGCGGCCCTGCTCAATGTGTCGGAAGATCACCTGGACCGTTACGCCGGTTCCATGGACCTTTATACCCAGGCCAAGGCCCGGGTGTTCCAGGGCGCCCGGGTCATGGTGTTGAACCGGAACGATGACCGGAGCCTGGGCCAGGCCGCCTGCGGCCAAACCTTTGTCTCCTTCGGCCTGGATCGGCCGCTCCGGGACCAGGATTACGGCCTGGTGGACGGCTCCATCTGCCGGGGCGGCCAAGCCCTGATCGCCCTCCGGGACCTGAAACTCACCGGTCTGCACAACGCCGCCAATGTGATGGCGGCCCTGGCCCTGCTGGAAACCGTGGGCATTGGGCCCGAACGGGTGCTGGCTTCCCTGAAAGCCTTCCAGGGCTTGCCCCACCGGGTGGAATGGGTGGCCCGGGTGAACGGCGCCGACTATTACGACGATTCCAAGGGCACCAACGTGGGGGCCACCCTGGCCGCCATCGAGGGCCTGGGCCGTCCCGTGGCCATTGTGCTGGGCGGCGACGGCAAGGGCCAGGATTTCTCCCCCCTTAAAGCCGCCCTGGCCCAGCACGGCCGGGCCGTGGCCCTCATCGGTCGGGACGGTCCGGCCATCGGCCAAGCCCTGGCGGGGCTGGAACTGCCCCTGGCCTCCTTCTCTACCATGGCCGAGGCCGTGACCTGGCTAGCAGGCCAGGCCCAGGTCGGGGACGGGGTGCTGCTTTCCCCGGCCTGCGCCAGCCTGGACATGTACCGCAACTACGCTGAACGCTCCGCAGACTTTATCGCCGCCGTGGGCGCCTTGCCGGGAGACCGGTCGTGAATGTGATGAGCGCCATCCACGGCCCCCGGCGCATGCCCACCGAAGTGGACATGGTGCTGCTGTGGTCGGCTCTGGCCCTGTTGTTCACCGGCCTGGTGATGGTTTATTCCGCCTCCATCGCCACCGCCGAAGGGAGCCGTACCACCGGCTACCAGCCCGCCTATTTCCTCATTCGCCACGGGGTGTTCCTGACCATCGCCCTGGTGGCCGGGGCCTTCGCCTTCCAGGTGCCCACCAAAACCTGGCAGGAATGGGCTCCCTGGCTGTTCATGATCGGGGTGATTTTCCTGGCGGTAGTCCTGGTACCCGGCCTGGGCCGCTCGGTGAACGGCTCCCGGCGCTGGATTTCCCTGGGGGTGGCCAATCTCCAGCCCTCCGAATTAATGAAGCTGTTTGCCGTGCTCTACGCCGCCGATTACACGGTGCGCAAAATGGCTTTCATGCATGACCTGAAAAAGGCCTTCCTGCCCCTGGCGGCGGCCATGGTGGTGGTGGCCGCCCTGCTGCTGCGGGAACCGGACTTCGGCGCCTTCGTGGTCATTGTCAGCATTTCCATGGGCATCCTGTTCCTGGGCGGCCTGCGGGCCCGGCTCTTCGCCATCCTTATCGCCGTGCTGGTGGTGGCCTTCCTGATCATGATCTGGACTTCCCCCTATCGGCGGGAGCGGCTGCTGGGCTTTATGGACCCCTGGCAGGACGCCTTCGGCAAGGGCTACCAACTGTCCCACGCCCTGATTGCCTTCGGTCGGGGGGAATTCTTCGGCGTCGGCCTGGGGGCCAGCGTGGAAAAGCTCTTCTATTTGCCCGAGGCCCACACGGACTTCCTCCTGGCGGTGATTGCGGAGGAACTGGGCTTTGCCGGGGTGCTGGCGGTGATTTTCTTCTTCGCCCTCCTGGTGCATCGGATTTTTCTCATCGGCCGCCAGGCCGTGGCTTTGGATCGCCTCTACTCGGCCCTGGTGGCCATGGGCATCGGCATTTGGTTTGGCGTCCAGGCCTTTATCAATATGGGAGTGAATATGGGCTTGCTGCCCACCAAGGGGCTTACTTTGCCCCTGATGAGTTTCGGCGGTTCCGGGGTGGTGGCCAACTGCATCGCCCTGGGCATTCTGCTTCGGGTGGATTGGGAAAACCGGCAATTGATGCGGGGGGCCAAGGTATGAGTGGGCAAACCCTGTTGGTCATGGCTGGCGGTACCGGTGGCCATATTTTCCCCGCCCTGGCGGTGGCCGAACGGCTCCGGGATCAGGGCTGGAAAGTGGTGTGGATGGGCAATCCGGAAGGCATGGAAGGCCGTCTGGTGCCCGCCCGTCACTTCCCCCTGGCTGGGGTGAGTTTCGGCGGTCTGCGGGGCAAGGGCTTGCTGCGCAAGCTGGCCCTGCCGTTCAATCTGGCCCGGGCCCTGGGCCAGGCCCTGGGGGCCATCAAGGAAGTGCGGCCCAATGTGGTGCTGGGCATGGGCGGTTACATCACCTTCCCCGGGGGCGTGGCCGCCCGGCTACGGGGGGTGCCCCTGGTTATCCACGAACAGAATTCCGTTGCGGGCATGGCCAATAAGGCCTTGGCTTCCTGGGCGACCCGGGTGCTGTCCGGTTTCCCCAAGGTGATTGCCGGGGGCGAATGGGTGGGCAATCCGGTACGTCCGGAAATCGCTGCCCTGGCCGCTCCGGCGGCCCGTTACGCCGAACGCCAGGGGCCCCTGCAAATCCTGGTGGTGGGCGGCAGCCTGGGGGCCAAGGCCCTCAACGATGCAGTGCCCCAGGCCTTGAGCCTGCTGCCGCCGGAACGTCGGCCCCAGGTGGTGCATCAGGCCGGGGAAAAGCATATCGAAGCCCTCAAGGCTGCCTACGCCCAGACGGGGGTGAGCGGCCATTGCGTGGCTTTCATTGACGACATGGCCGGGGCCTATGCCTGGGCGGATCTGGTGATCTGCCGGGCCGGTGCCCTGACCGTGGCCGAACTGGCCGCCGCTGGCGTGGCCTCCCTGCTGGTGCCCTATCCCCACGCGGTGGATGACCACCAGACCGGCAACGCCCGCTTCCTTTCCGAGCAGGGGGCCGCCCGTCTCCTGCCCCAGGGGGAACTGGGGGCCGAATCCCTGGCTGCCCTCCTGGCCAGCCTGGACCGGACCCAGTTGGCCGCCATGGCCACCAAGGCCCGGGAATTGGCCAAGACGGATGCTACCGCCCGGGTCGCCCAAGTGTGCGCCGAGGTGGCCAAATGACCCGGACCGCCTGCTCCCTGCGTATAATCCCGGCCCCCCGGCGGGGCCTGTTGCTTGCCGGGCTTTTCCCTTGCAAGAGGTTGCCAGCATGAAACACATGATCAAACACCTGCACTTCGTCGGTATCGGCGGCGCCGGCATGAGCGGTATTGCCGAAGTGCTCCTCAACCTGGGCTACGAAGTGAGTGGTTCCGACCTGGGCCAGAACGCGGCAACGGCCCGTCTGGCCGGGCTGGGCGCCCGGGTGGTCCAGGGCCACAGCGCGGAAAACATCGCCGGGGCGGACGCCGTGGTGGTTTCCACCGCAGTGAAGGAAGACAACCCGGAAGTGGTGGCGGCCCGGGCCGCCCACGTGCCCGTGGTGCCCCGGGCCCAGATGCTGGCCGAACTGATGCGCCTGAAGCAGGGCATCGCCGTGGCCGGGACCCATGGCAAGACCACCACCACCAGTCTGGTGGCTTCCATCCTGGCGGAAGGGGGCCTGGACCCCACCTTCGTCATCGGCGGCCGCCTCAATGCGGCGGGGGCCAATGCCCGCCTGGGCACGGGGGATTTCCTGGTGGCCGAGGCGGACGAATCGGACGCTTCCTTCCTCTACCTGTCCCCGGTGATTTCCATTGTCACCAATATCGACGCGGATCACATGGAGACCTACGGCCACGATTTCGGCCGCCTGAAGCAGGCCTTTGTGGATTTCCTCAATCGCCTGCCCTTCTACGGGGTGGCGGTGCTTTGCGTGGATGACCCCAATGTGCGGGACATCCTGCCCCAGGTGCCGAAACAGGTGCTGCGCTATGGTTTTGATCCGGCCATCTGCAACGTTTATGCGGAAAACGTCCGGGAAGCCGGGGGCCAGATGCAGTTCGACGCGGTGCGCAAAAACGGTAGCGAACATCGGGTCTCCATCACCCTCAATCTGCCGGGCCGCCACTACGTGCTCAACGCCCTGGCCGCCTTTGCTGTGGCCACCGAGCTGGGGGTGTCCGATGCGGCCATTGTCAAAGCCCTGGCCGAATTCAAGGGGGTGGGGCGGCGCTTCCAGCGCTATGGCGAACTGCCTTGCCCCAAGGGGGGCACGTTTACCCTGGTGGACGATTACGGCCACCACCCCCGGGAAATGACCGCCACCCTGGCCGCCGCCCGGGGCGCCTTCCCTGGTCGCCGTCTGGTGCTGGCCTTCCAGCCCCACCGCTACAGCCGCACCCGGGATTGCTTCGAGGATTTCGTCAAAGTCTTGTCCAGCGTGGATGCCCTGGTACTCACCGAGGTCTACGGCGCCGGGGAAGCCCCCATTGTGGCGGCGGACGGCCGTTCCCTGGCCCGGGCCCTGCGGGTGGCGGGCAAGGTGGAACCGGTCTTTGTGGAAGAGGTGGCGGCCATGCCCCAAGCCATTCTGGACCTGGTCCGGGACGGGGATGTGGTGCTTACCATGGGTGCCGGCTCCATCGGCACCGTGCCCGGCAAGTTGGCCGCCGGCAAGGTTTGAAGGCAGAAGGATTTGATGATGCACGGCGACCTTGAAACCCCAGACCGGCTGGTTGCAAGCGGCCACGGTTGCCCCATGAAAGGTTAGAACAATGAGTCAAGCAAGCAGTTTCGGCAAAGTGGCAGTGCTCTTCGGCGGCAAATCCGGCGAGCGCAAGGTCTCTCTCTCCAGCGGCTCCCGGGTCCTGACCGCCCTGCGCAGCCAGGGGGTGGATGCCCATGGTTTCGATCCGGCGGAACGGTCCCTGGACGAGCTGAAGGGCTACGACCGGGCCTTTATCGCCCTCCACGGCCGCTACGGGGAAGACGGCACCATCCAGGGCGCCCTGGAACTGATGGGTATCCCCTACACGGGCAGCGGCGTGCTGGCCTCCGCCCTGGGCATGGATAAATGGCGCACCAAGCTGCTCTGGCAAGCCGCCGGGCTGCGGGTGCCCAACTACGCCTTGCTGGACGAGCAAAGCAATTTTGCCGAAGTGGAAGAACAGCTGGGCCTGCCTCTGTTCGTGAAGCCCGCCTGCGAAGGCTCTTCCATCGGGGTTTCCATGGTGACCCTGCCCGGCGGCCTGGAAGGGGCCTATCGGGAAGCGGCCCGCCACGACAAGCTGGTGCTGGCGGAGCAGGGGGTGACCGGGGGGGAATACACCGTGGGCATCCTGGGGGAACAGGTGCTGCCCATCGTCAAAATCGAACCGGCCAACGCCTTCTACGACTACGAAGCCAAATATCTGCGGGACGACACCCGTTACCTCTGCCCCTGCGGTCTGCCCACCGACCGGGAAGGGGCCATCCAGGCCGATGCCCTGCGGGCCTTCAAGGTGCTGGGCGGGCGGGGCTGGGGCCGGGTGGACTTCCTCATGGATGAAGCCGGTCAGGCCCATTTCCTGGAAGCCAATATGGCCCCGGGCATGACCGACCATTCCCTGGTGCCCATGGCCGCCCGGGTGGCCGGTATCAGTTACGAAGACCTGGTGATGCAGGTCCTCGCCCTGGCCAGTCTGGGTTAAGGATAAGGACGCCCAAGCCATGTGGCACAAGCCCCAGCTCATGACCGCCATCGCTGACCTGCTCTTTGTAGCAGGGGCGGCGGCGTTGCTGGCGGCCCTGGCTCTGGGCGCCATGCGCCTGCCCCTCTTTCCCCTCAAGGAAGTGGATTTCGTCCAGCCCTTGAAGGAAGTGCAGCGGGGGGAAATTGAACGCACCCTGTCCGGCCTGCTGCGGGGCAACTTTTTCAGCGTCAATCTGGACCTGCTGCGCCAGTCCCTGGAAAAGCTGCCCTGGGTGCGCAAGGTGGAAGTGCGGCGGCGCTGGCCGGGCAAGCTGGAAATCCGCCTGGAGGAACAACAGCCCGTGGCCCGCTGGGGAACCAGCGGCACGGAACTGGTGAATTCCTACGGGGAAGTGTTTGAGGCGGTGATGCCCCAAACCCAGATGGATGCCCTGCCGGAACTGGCCGGGCCCACGGGCTCCAGCCAGGATGTGCTGCGGCGCTTTGATGAATTTACCCGGGCCCTGGGGCCCATCGGCCACCCGCCCCGGCAGCTGGTGCTGAGTCCCCGGCTGGCGTGGCAGGTGGTGCTGGACAACGGCATGGTGCTGGAACTGGGGCGGGAGCAGCCCAAGTCCCCGGTGGCCACCCGGCTGTCCCGGTTTGTTGCGGTTTATTCCTCCACCCTGGCAGAGCGCAAGCCCGGGGCGGTGGATTTGCGGTACCCCAATGGTTTTGCCTTGCGGCTGGCGGCTGCGGGCGTTGATGGCAAAGGAAAGTAGCATGAGCAGGGATAGCAAGGATCTGATTGTCGGCCTGGATATCGGCACCTCCAAGATTGTGGCGCTGGTGGCCGAAGTCACGCCGGAGGGGCACCTCAACGTCATCGGCATGGGCAGTCAGGAATCCCGGGGGCTGCGCAAGGGCGTGGTGGTGAACATCGAGGAGACGGTCAGCGCCATCTCCCGGGTGGTCCAGGAAGTGGAGCTGATGGCCGACTGCAAGGTCACCAACGTCTATACGGGGATCGCCGGCAGCCACATCAAGAGCTTCAACTCCAACGGCATGGTGGCCATCAAGGACAAGGAAGTGACCACCATGGACCTGGATCGGGTGATCGAAACCGCCCGGGCCATGCCCATTCCGGCGGATCAGGAAATCCTCCACATCCTCACCCAGGAATTCATCATCGACGACCAGGACGGCATCCGGGAGCCCATCGGCATGAGCGGCTTCCGCCTGGAAGTGAAGGTGCACATCGTCACCGGTGCCGTTTCCGCCGCCCAGAACATCGTCAAATGCGTGCGCCGCTGCGGTCTGGAAGTGAATGACCTGGTGCTCCAGCCCCTGGCCTCCAGCTACGCCGTGCTCTCCGAGGACGAAAAGGACCTGGGGGTGTGCCTGGTGGATATCGGCGGCGGCACCACGGACATCGCCATCTGGACCCAGGGGGCCATCCGCCACACCTCCGTGATCCCCATTGCGGGGGATCAGGTGACCAACGACATCGCCATGGCCCTGCGCACCCCGACCCGGGAAGCGGAGGACATCAAGCGTAAGTACGGCTGCGCCCTGTCCCAGCTTGCCGACCCGGAAGACGTGATCGAAGTGGCCGGGGTGGATGACCGCCCCAGCCGCAAGCTGTCCCGCCGGGCCCTGGCCGATGTAATCCAGCCCCGGGTGGAGGAGCTCTACGAGCTGGTCCAGGCCGAACTGCGCCGTTCCGGCTTCGACGAGGTGTTGTCCTCCGGCATTGTGCTGACCGGCGGGGCATCCGTCATGCCCGGCATGATCGAGCTGGGGGAGGAGATTTTCCACATGCCGGTGCGCATGGGGGTGCCCAAATACACGGGGGCCCTGGCCGATGTGGTGCAAAGCCCCCGATTCTCCACTGCCTACGGCCTGCTTCTGGAAGCCCAGGCGCAGCGTAAGCGGGGTCAGAAGGTGCAGGAAACGCGGAATGTGAAGCAGATTTTTGGCGTCATGAAGTCCTGGTTCGAAAAAAACTTTTAAGCATCAATCTTTCAACGCAATTTTTGTTTTCAGTGAATCATCCGTAGGAGGCGAAGTCCATGTTTGAAATCATCGATAAGGAAGAAAACGGCGGCACCGTGATCAAAGTCATCGGTGTCGGTGGGGCGGGGGGCAATGCGGTGGACCACATGATCCGGGAAGAGGTGCAGGGGGTGCAGTTTGTCGCCGCCAACACCGATGCCCAGGCCTTGGGTCGCAGCCTAGCCGCGGAAAAAATGCAATTGGGCAGTTCCGGTCTGGGGGCCGGAGCCAAGCCGGAAGCCGGTCGTAACGCGGCCCTGGAAGAACGGGAGCGCATCGCCGAGCAACTGGAAGGGGCCCACATGGTCTTCATCACCGCCGGTATGGGCGGCGGCACCGGTACGGGCGCCGCTCCCATCGTGGCGGAAGTGGCCCGGGAAAAGGGCATCCTCACCGTGGGCGTGGTCACCAAGCCCTTCGCCTTTGAAGGCAAGCGGGCCAAGATCGCCGAAGCGGGCATCGCCGAACTGCAAAAGCATGTGGATTCCCTCATCGTCATCCTCAACGACAAGTTGATGGACGTGCTGGGGGACGACGTCTCCATGGAAGAAGCCTTCAAGGCGGCGGACAACGTGCTGCGCAACGCCGTGGGCGGCATCGCGGAAATCATCAATTACCCCGGTCTGGTGAACGTGGACTTTGAAGACGTGCGCACCGTCATGGGGGAAATGGGCATGGCCATGATGGGCTCCGCCTACGCTTCCGGCGTGGACCGGGCCCGCATTGCCGCCGAACAGGCCGTAGCTTCTCCCCTGCTGGAAGGGGTCAATCTGTCCGGCGCCCGGGGCGTGCTGGTGAATATCACCGCCTCTCGCAGCCTGAAGATGAAGGAAGTGAACGAGGTGATGAATACCATTAAGGAATTCGCCGCCGAAGACGCCCACATCATCTTTGGTGCGGTGTTTGACGAAGAAATGGGCGAACAACTGCGGGTTACCGTGGTGGCCACCGGTCTGGGTCAAGCCCAGGCCAAGCGCCAGCCCCTGGAAGTGATCAACACCGCCACCACGGTACGGACCGGGACGGACGATGCGGCGCTGACCGTGGATTATGGTCAGCTGGATGCGGTGCCTGCCGTTATCCGCAAGGGCCGTAACGCCACGGTGGAAGCCCTGGCCAACAGCGGTGTGGATCGCTACGACATTCCGGCTTTCCTGCGCAAGCAGGCGGATTGATCCGGCTCCGGCGCTTCGGGGAAGCTGACCCCGCCGTCCCGCTTCGCCAGCGGGCCACGGCTGGCGTCGCCTCCCGCCACGCCGTGCCGGGTCAGGCCCCGACGTCGGTAGCCGGCAACAGACTGTAACAATCGCCTCCTTAAGGGGAGGGGCGCCCGTGGTAAAATGCGCCCCTCTTCTCTTATTCCCATGCCATGTTAAAGCAGCGTACCCTCAAATCCCTGATTCGCGCCTCCGGCGTCGGGCTCCATAGCGGCGCCCGGGTCAATATGGTGCTGCGTCCGGCCGCACCGGACACGGGGATCGTGTTTCGCCGGGTGGATTTGGCGGAGCCCGTGGATATTCGCGCTGACGCTTTGCTGGTGGGGGACACCCGCCTCTGCTCCTGCCTGGAGCGGCAAACCCCGGAAGGGGCGGTAAAGGTGGGCACCGTGGAACATCTGATGTCCGCCCTGGGGGGCTTGGGCATCGACAACGCCTATATCGACCTGGACGCGGCGGAAGTGCCCATCCTGGACGGATCGGCGGCACCTTTCGTTTTCCTTATTCAATCCGCCGGTATCGCCGAACAGGCGGCGGCGAAGAAATTTATTCGGATCACCCGGCCCGTGGAAGTGCGGGACGGGGATAAATGGGCCCGCTTCGAGCCCTATGACGGCTATAAGCTGTCCTTTTCCATCATCTTCAATCACCCGGCCATCGACAAATCGGCCCAGTCCGTCACCATCGATTTCGCTGACCAGTCCTATCCCCGGGAAGTGGCCCGGGCCCGCACCTTCGGCTTTATGCAGGATGTGGAAATGCTGCGGGAAAACGGTCTGGCCCTGGGGGGCGGTCTGGAAAACGCCATCGTCCTGGACGAATACCGGGTGCTCAACGCGGACGGCCTGCGCTACGGGGATGAGTTCGTCAAACACAAGGTGCTGGACGCCATCGGCGACCTTTACCTTCTGGGCCATCCCCTGCTGGCGGCCTTTTCCGCCTACAAGTCCGGCCACGGCTTAAATAATCAGCTGGCCCGGCAACTGCTCCAAGAGCGGGATGCCTGGGAAATCGTCACCTTTGAGGATCAGGCGGCGGCCCCCGCCGGGGTGCTGCGCTGGCTGGAATTGCCCGCCCAGGCCGCTTAAAGCTGGCCCGGGAGCGGCACGGGAGACACCATGTTGCTGCTGCGACTGTTGGGAATCCTGGTTTTGCTGGGAGTGGGCGCCGCCGTGGCGCTCTTTTTGTTTACCCGGAACGCCCGCTATCTGGGTTGGGCCTGGCGCATCTTTCGTTACGCCCTGATGGTGGCCCTGTTGATCTTCGCCCTGCTGGCCCTGGAGCGCCTGCTCCCTATGCTTTAATCTCGGCCCGCTGCACCAGTTCTTCCAGGGCCCGGCGCAGGGAAGATTGTGCCGGCAGCTCCCGGGCCAGGCTGGTGAGCTGGGACCCGGCGCTCTGGGAAATGGGGTGAACCTGGGGGGGCGGTGGCAGGGGCGTGGTAATTCGCCCTTGTACTTTCACCCTGACCTCACTACACTCGAAACCTCTTTTTGCAAACTCGCCAGCCAAAGACCGGGTCATCTGGGACAATTTGGCGGCGATAGCGCCACTTTCGGCGTGAATCACCACAATTCCCTGCTTGATATTGGCAACCGTGCTGCCTTGCCCGAGAAAGGCCGGCGCGAATTCCTGGTAGGCGCGCTGCGCCTGCAAAACCTGCCATCCGTGGGCGAGAACGCTGGCGGCGGCATTGCCGGTATTGAGGTAATTTTCAACTGGATGGTGCATCGATATCTTCTTGGAGGAGCGTCGTGCATATTATTCTCGTCTCCAATCGGCTGGCAACGGCCAAGAGCATTGTTTTGACCCCCACCCGCCTGGCCCTGGCTTTGGCGGTGCTGTCCCTGGCCGTGGTCTTTTCTTCCCTGAGCCTGTCCTGGTTGGCCCTGCGCTATCAGGTGCCCGGGGCCCAGGCTTGGCTGGCTTCCGCCAATCAAAGTCGGGAAGTGGATCGGGAAGGGGCCCTGAAGGGCAGCCTGAACGCCTTGGCCAAACAGGTGGGCACGCTCCAGGCCCAGCTCCTGCACCTTGATACCCTGGGTCAGCATTTGACCACTTTGGCGGGGCTTAAGCCCGGGGACCCGATCCGGGCCACCCCCGTGCAAGCGCCCCTAGCCTTGATCAAGGGCGGCCAGGGCGGCCCCCTGGTGCTGCCCCGGGCGCCGGAAGCCCCTCTTTCCCCGGAAAGTCTGGCCCGTACCCTGTCCAGCCTGGAAGCCCAGGTCAGTGAACAAACCCTGATGTTCCGGGATCTGGAGGATCGGCTCATGGATCGGCGTATCCGCCAGATTCTGTTGCCCTCCGCCCTGCCCATTCAGGCCAAGGGCATTGGCTCTCCCTTCGGCCGCCGGGTGGACCCCATTGCGGGGGTAGGGGCCATGCATGAAGGCATCGACTTCGTGGCCGACATAGGTACTCCCGTGGCAGCCTCCGCCAGCGGCGTGGTGAAGGAGGCGGTGCATCATCCGGAATATGGCAATCTCATCGAGCTGGATCACGGCAACGGTTTTTCCACCCGCTACGCCCACCTTTCCAAAATCCTGGTGCGCCCCGGTCAGATGATTAACCGGGGCCAGGAAATCGCCCTCTCCGGCAATACGGGCCGGTCCACCGGTCCCCATCTGCACTTTGAGGTGCGTTACCAGGGGGCGGCCCAGAATCCGGCGAAATACCTGGATCTGGCGGCCCGCTACGGCATTCGGGTGGCCCGGCGTTAAGCCCCTCGGGTTTTCCGGGCCGGGGTGTCCCTGGGGCGGCGCCCCGGGGAAGTAGCGGGGCGATGTGGGGAGGGTTGCCCATGATAGAATCCCTTTTTTTCTCCGCGACGCACGCCGTCCCCCACAATGATTTCCGGTCTCCTCAAAAAAATCTTTGGCAGTCGCAATGATCGGCTGGTCAAGCAGTACTTCCAGGTGGTGCAAAAGATCAACAGCCTGGAAGCGGGCATTTCCGCCCTCTCCGACACGGACCTAAAGGCCAAGACGGAGGAATTCAGGCAGCGCTACGCCAAGGGCCAAAGCCTGGACGACCTGCTGCCGGAAGCCTTTGCCGTGGTACGGGAAGCGGGGAAGCGGGTGCTGGGCATGCGCCACTTCGATGTGCAGTTGATCGGGGGCATGGTGCTGCACCATGGCAAAATTTCCGAAATGCGTACCGGGGAAGGCAAGACCCTGGTGGCCACCCTGCCGTCCTACCTCAATGCCATCGCTGGCAAGGGGGTCCATGTCATTACGGTGAATGACTACCTGGCCCAGCGGGACGCGGAATGGATGGGGCGCCTGCATCGCTTCCTGGGACTCACCGTGGGGGTGAATCTGTCCCAGATGGACCACGATGCCAAGCAGGCCGCCTACGCCGCCGACATCACCTACGGTACCAATAACGAATTCGGCTTCGACTATCTGCGGGACAACATGGTCTACGCCGCCGAAGATCGGGTGCAGCGGGGCCTTAATTACGCCATCGTGGATGAGGTGGACTCCATCCTCATTGACGAAGCCCGGACCCCCCTGATTATTTCCGGCCAGGCCGAAGACCAGACCGAGCTGTATATCCGCCTCAATCAGGTGGCGCCCCAACTGGTGCGGGCCGAGAACGAGACCGCCCCCGGGGATTACTGGGTGGACGAAAAGGCCCACCAGGTCTATCTCACCGAGCAGGGCCACGAGCACGTGGAAGAAATCCTGGTGGGCATGGGTATGCTCACCGAAGGGCGCAGCCTCTACGACGCCGCCCACATCGTGCTGGTGCATCACCTGAACGCCGCCCTCCGGGCCCACACCCTCTATCTGCGGGACCAGCAGTACGTGGTGCAGAACGGGGAAGTGATCATCGTGGACGAATTCACCGGCCGTCTGATGCCGGGTCGGCGCTGGTCCGATGGCCTGCACCAGGCCGTGGAAGCCAAGGAAGGGGTGAAAATCCAGCACGAGAACCAGACCCTGGCCTCCGTCACCTTCCAGAACTACTTCCGTATGTACAGCAAGCTGGCCGGCATGACCGGTACGGCGGATACGGAAGCCTACGAATTCATGGAAATCTACGGTCTGGAAACCGTGGTGATTCCGACCCATCGGCCGGTGCAGCGGAAGGATTTGCAGGATCAGGTGTATCGCACGGCCCAGGAAAAGTACGCGGCCATTATTGCAGACATCCGGGAATGCTATGGCCGGGGCCAGCCGGTGCTGGTGGGCACCACCTCCATTGAAAATTCCGAACTTCTGTCCCAGCTCTTGGACAAGGAAAAGCTGCCCCACCAGGTGTTGAACGCCAAGCAGCACGCCCGGGAAGCGGAAATTGTGGCGGAAGCCGGGCAGCCCGGGGTAATTACCATCGCCACCAACATGGCGGGCCGGGGCACGGACATTGTGCTGGGCGGCAATGTGGATAAGCAGGTGGCCCAGGTCCAGGCGGACGAAAGCCTCTCCGACGCAGAAAAGACCAAGCAGGTGGAAGCCATCAAGGCCGCCTGGCAAACCCGCCACGACCAGGTGCTGGCCGCTGGCGGTCTGCACATCATCGGGTCCGAACGCCACGAATCCCGGCGTATCGACAACCAGCTCCGGGGCCGGGCCGGGCGCCAGGGGGATCCGGGCTCTTCCCGCTTCTACCTGTCCCTGGACGACGCCCTGCTGCGCATTTTCGCCGGGGATCGGCTGAAAGCCATCATGGACCGGCTGAAGATGCCGGAAGGGGAAGCCATCGAGCATCCCCTGGTGAGCCGTTCCCTGGAATCCGCCCAACGCAAGGTGGAAGCCCGCAACTTCGATATCCGCAAGCAATTGCTGGAATACGACAATGTGGCCAACGACCAGCGTAAGGTGATCTACGCCCAGCGTAACGAACTCCTGGAAACGGAAGACATTTCCGAAACCATTACGGCCATGCGTCAGGGCGTGCTCTACGACCTGTTCCGGGTTTATGTGCCGGAAAACAGCGTGGATGAACAGTGGGACATTCCGGGCCTGGAAGCGGCCCTGGAATCCGAATTCCACCTTCAGGCCCCGGTGGGGGAATGGTTCAAGTCCGACACCAGCCTGAACGACGAAGACCTGGTGCGGCGCCTCATCGACACCGTGGAAAAGGAATACGGGGAAAAAGTCGCCCAGGTGGCCGAGCCCGGCATTTTCCACAAGTTCGAACGGGATCTGATGTTGCAGACCCTGGATTCCCAATGGCGGGAACACCTGGCCGCCCTGGACCATCTGCGTCAGGGCATCCACCTGCGGGGCTATGCCCAAAAGAATCCCAAGCAGGAATACAAGCGGGAAGCCTTTGAGCTCTTTGAAGCCCTGCTCAACAGCGTGCGGGCCGAAGTCACCCGGCTGCTGCTCACCGTCCAGATCCGCTCCGTGGAAGAGGCGGATGAGGATGTGGAAGAAGAGACCGCCGCCGAACTGGCCAATCTCCAATTCGATCACCCGGAATTTGGCGGTGACGAGGCGGAAGAGGAGCTGGCCGAGGAAGGGGAAAAAGCCCAGGGACCGGCCCAGCGGGACGGCCTCAAGGTGGGTCGCAACGATCCCTGCCCCTGCGGTAGCGGCAAGAAATACAAGCATTGCCACGGCAAATTGAGCTAATCGCTCCTTTGCCCCTGTGATTCAAGGCGCCGCCCGCCCTACCGTCTGCCGTTTCCCTTCGAAGCGGCGGACCCGGCGGGCGGCGTCTTTTTTCGTTGAAAAGGAAAATCCATGACCGTCAATTATCAGACCCCCGCTCCTGAAGCTCTCTATCCTGTGGCCGGCGTACGCTTGGGCGTCGCCCAGGCCGGTATTCGCAAGGTGGGGCGGCGGGACCTGACGGTTATTGCCCTGGCGGAAGGGGCCACGGTGGCCGGGGTGTTCACCCAGAACCGCTTCTGCGCCGCCCCGGTCCAACTCTGCCGCCAGCATTTGGCCGATGGTGCGGGCATTCGGGCCCTGGTCATCAATACGGGCATTGCCAACGCGGGCACCGGGGAACCGGGACGCCAGGCGGCGGAGCAGAGCTGCGCCACCCTGGCCGGTCTGCTGGGCCTGTCCAGCGGTGCCCAGGTGTTGCCCTTTTCCACCGGGGTGATTCTGGAGCCCCTGCCCGTGGAGCGCCTGGAAGCAGGCCTGCCGGCCGCCATCGCCGATCTGGCGGAAGCCAACTGGCATAGCGCCGCCCATGCCATCATGACCACGGATACGGTGGCCAAGGCCGCCAGCCGCCGCGTTACGGTGGGGGGCAAGACCCTGACCGTGACAGGCATGTCCAAGGGCTCGGGCATGATTCATCCCAATATGGCCACCATGCTGGGCTTTGTCGCCACCGACGCCGCCGTGCCCCAGGCCTTGCTGGACGGTCTGGTGAAGGAGGCGGCGGACCACTCCTTCAACTGCATTACGGTGGATGGGGATACCTCCACCAACGATTCCTTCATTCTCATGGCCTCCGGCCAGGGGGAACTGAAAATCACTGGGGCTGCTGATCCGGCCTGGGCGGAGTTGCGTCAGGCGGTCATTGCTGTGGCGGAGGAATTGGCCCAGGCCATGGTGCGGGACGGGGAAGGGGCCTCCAAATTCATCACCATTCAGGTGGAAGGGGGCAAAACCCGGGAAGAGTGCCGTCAGGTGGCCTACGCCATCGCCCATTCCCCCTTGGTGAAGACCGCCTTTTTCGCCTCCGACCCCAATCTGGGCCGGATTCTGGCGGCCATCGGCTACGCCGGGATCAACGATCTGGACGTGGATCAAATCCGGGTCTGGCTGGGCAGTGGCAAGGATCAGGTGCTGGTGGCGGAGTTGGGCGGTCGGGCTGCCAGCTACACGGAACAGGACGGCCAGCGCATCATGGCCCATGCGGAAATCGACGTTCGGGTGGATTTGGCCCGGGGGACGGCGGAAAGCCGGGTGTACACCTGCGACCTGTCCCACGACTACGTGACCATTAACGCGGATTACCGCAGTTAGTCTTTGCCGCCCGGGGTATTAGGTCCGGGTGCGCCAAACAAAAAAGGGGAGCCCACTGGCTCCCCTTTCTTTTTGCCTCGCCTTTTCCTAGGGCAGGGCCGGGATGGTGAATTTGGGCATTTCCCCCGTCAGGCTATGGAGGAAGGCCACCAGATCGTCCACCTCATTGGGCTTCAGGTCGGTTTTTAACATTTCCTTGCCCATGATTTTGACCGCCTCGTCCAGCTTCCACACGGAGCCGTTGTTGAAGTAGGGGTAGGTGAGGGCCACGTTGCGCAGGGTTTGGGTGCGGAAGGCGTGCTTGTCACTGTCCTTCTTGGTCACCAGATAGCGCCCCTCATCCGTGGAGCCGGGCACCTTGATGGCGTGGAACTGGCCATCGGTGAAATTGGCTCCGCTGTGGCAGCCGACGCAGCCCTTTTCCACGAAATACTTCATCCCCTGCTTCTGTTGGGGGCTGAGTGCCTGTTCATCCCCCGCCAGATAGCGGTCGAAGGGGGAATGGGGGGTGATCAGGGTGCGCTCGAAGGCGGCGATGGCCTTGGCCAGATTTTCCGCCGTAATCGGGTCCTTTTCCGGGAAGGATTCGCTAAAGCGCTTCTGGTATTCCGGGAAGCTCTTCAGGGTGGCCACTGCCTTTGCCAGGGTGGTGTTGTGTTCCACGGGGGCTTGCAGGGGGCCTAGGGCCTGGGCTTCCAGACTGGGGGCCCGGCCGTCCCAGAACTGGGCGGAGAGGAAGGCGGCATTCAGCACCGTGGGGGAATTGCGGGGGCCCCGCTGGGCGCCGTGGCCAATGGCCCGGGAGACCCGGTCCGTGTAGCCCAGAGCCGGGTTGTGGCAGGTGGCGCAGGCGATATTGCCGTCGCTGGACAGGCGGGCATCGAAAAACAGCATTTTGCCCAGTTCCACCTTGGCCGGGGTCTGGGTGTTGTTGGCCGGGATGGGGGGAATGGCGGGCAAGGGCTTGAATAGGGCCTTGTACCGTTCAAAGGGATCGGCGGCATGGCTGCTGCCCATCCAGACCAGTCCGGCCAGAAGGACCGGGATGAAAGCGCTTTTTTTCATAATTTCTCCCTAATTGGCTGGTGATTGAAGCAAAAGCTTCAAGGAGCCATTCTCGGGGCGGGGTAAGGGTATAATGTTGATTTAAATCAATGACTTATGATAGTAAATACCTATCGTGCTCATAGCCAAAACCTATAGCCGCTAACACCCTGCCAGGGCCGGATACATAACAAGAAGGGAGGATCCGTGACTTTGACCGAACTGCGATACATCGTGGCCTTAGCCCAAGAAGGCCGTTTTTCCCGGGCGGCGGAACGTTGTTCCGTGAGCCAGCCCACGTTGAGTGTGGCCATCCAGCATCTGGAAGAGGAGTTGGAGGTGGCCCTCTTTGAGCGGGGCAAAAACCAGGTTTCCCTCACCGAGGTGGGGGAACAGGTGGTGGCCCAGGCCGTCCGCACCTTGGAGGAGGCGGAGCGGGTGCGCCTGATTGCCCACCGGGGCCGCAATCCCCTGGAAGGGGAGCTAAAGCTGGGGGTGATCCACACCGTGGGACCCTATCTACTCCCCGAGTTGATCCTGTCCCTGCGTAGCCTGGCCCCGGCCATGCCCCTGGCCATAGAGGAAAGCATGACCGCCACCCTGGCGGAAATGCTGGCTCGGGGCGAGGTGGATGGAGCCATTCTGGCCCTGCCCTTCGCCCAGCCGGGAATCCGGGTGCGGCCCTTGTACGATGAGCCTTTCAAGGTGGTGGTGCCCTGCGGCCACCCCTGGCAGGACCGGGCCCAGGTGAGCACGGAGGAGGTGGATGGGGAGGAGGTGCTGCTGCTCAAGGCGGGCAACTGCTTCCGGGATCAGGTTATGGACGCCTGCCCCCAGATCAGCGGGGCGGATACGGAGGTGCGCCAGGGCCACTCCATCGAAACCATCCGCTGCATGGTGGCTTCCGGTTTCGGCCTTTCCGTGTTGCCGGCGGGAGCCCTGTGCAAGCCCTATTCCACGGACTTGCTGCGCATCATCCCCTTTGCCGATCCGGCCCCCTCCCGGCGCATTGCC
This sequence comes from Rhodocyclaceae bacterium, assembly GCA_041907765.1. Lineage (GTDB taxonomy): Bacteria > Pseudomonadota > Gammaproteobacteria > Burkholderiales > Rhodocyclaceae > Azospira. Next base: position 69,748 of record JAYRGQ010000008.1, read on the forward strand.
CTGGCCTGGCGGGAAGGTTTCCCCCGGCTTAAAGCCCTGGAGGCCCTGTGTCAGGCTGTGGCCCGCTTGGACAATCCCTGCTACCAGCACCTGCCCGGCGGGCGGCGTCTAGCCTAGGCGGCGGGCTCGGATACGGCGGAACCAGCCCCCCACCAGGGCGGGCTGGTCATCCTCCAGGACAAGCCCGGGGACCGCGGCCAGCAGGGGTTCCCATTCCACATCCAGGCGGGTGGCCAGGTGGCGGGAGAGGGGGGTGAGCCAGCGGCGCAGGGGGGCGCGCTGGCCCGGGCGCAGAAATTTATCCAGCACCAGCAATTGGCCCCCGGGGCGCAGTACCCGGGCCGCCTCCCGGAGGCAATCCAGGGGGGAGGGCACCACGGCCAGAATCAGGTGCAGCACCACGGCGTCAAAGGCCCTATCCGCCAGGGGCAGGGCCTGGGCATCGCCTTGCAGGGGCTGAAAGCGGCGGTTCCCCGCTTTTTGCCGGGCCCGGGCCAGCATGGCCGGGGTCAGGTCCAGACCGGTGTAATGGTGCTGGGGCGGCAGATGGGGTAGATCCAGGCCTGTGCCCACCCCCAGCAACAGCACCTGGGAGGGGGCGGCGGGAAGCTGGGCCAGGCTTTGGCGCCGGGCCCGTGCCGTGGCGCCTTCCAGCACCAAGTCGTAAAAGGGGGCGATCAGGGTGTAACTGTGGCGCAGGCTCATGGGCTCAGTGCAGGACCCGGGGGGCGGCCAGGACAAATTCGGGAATGTCCGCCCCGAACGGGGTGCCGTCCGCCGCCACCATTTGATAGCTGCCCTGCATGGTGCCCACCGGGGTTTCCAGGGCACAGCCGCTGGTGTACTTAAACTCCTCCCCGGGCTGGAGCAGGGGCTGCTGACCCACGACGCCCAAGCCCCGCACTTCCTGAACCTCCTGATTGGCATCGGTGATGATCCAGTGGCGGGATATGAGCTGGGCCGCTTCCGTGCCCGTGTTGCGCAGGGTGATGGTGTAGGCGAAAACGTAGTGGTCCTGCTCCGGGTCGGACTGGTCCGCCAGGTATTGGGGCAGGGTTTCCACGGCGATCTGATATTTTTTGCTGTCGGCCATGAGGGGAACCAAGGGGTTGGGGTGGGGAGAGTGTGCCCAGGAAAGGGGCTCCCTGACAAGTTGGGGCGTTTCCTGGGCCCTAGGGCTCCCCACCGAACGCCGGGGAGGGCGGGGTTTGGGCGTAAAATCTCCCCTTTGTCCCCGTTCCGGTGTGCCCATGTTTGTTATCGCCCCCAGCCTGCTTTCCGCCGACTTCGCCCGCCTGGGCGAGGAAGTGTCTTCCGTCATCGCCTCCGGCGCCGACTGGATCCACTTTGACGTCATGGATAACCACTACGTGCCCAATCTCACCATGGGCCCCCTGGTCTGCCAAGCCATCCGTCCCCACACCACGGCGCCCATCGACGTCCATCTCATGGTCAAGCCGGTGGATCGGATTATTCCGGACTTCGCCAAGGCCGGGGCCAACATCATTACCTTTCACCCGGAAGCCTCGGATCACGTGGATCGGAGCCTGGCTCTGATTCGGGACCAGGGCTGCCAGGCCGGGCTGGTGTTTAATCCGGCCACTCCCCTCCATTACCTGGATTACGTCATGGATAAGCTGGACGTGATTCTGCTCATGAGCGTCAATCCGGGCTTTGGCGGCCAAAAGTTCATCCCCGGCACCCTGGATAAGCTCAAGGAAGCCCGGGCCCGTATTGACGCCTATACGGCCCGGAGCGGCCGGACCATTCGCCTGGAAGTGGATGGGGGGGTGAAGACGGACAATATCGCCGCCATCGCCCGGGCTGGGGCGGACACCTTCGTGGCCGGTTCCGCCGTCTTTGGCGCCGCCCGGGAAACCGACCTCCATGGCTACGACACGGTGATCGCCGCCCTGCGCGGGGCTCTGGCCCAGGTCTGAGTCCCCGCCTTCCCCTGTTTGCCCGGGCGCCCCATGGCGGGGGTCCGGGCCCGGATTTTTCCCTTGCGCCCTATGACCTATCGCTCCGTCACCTTCGACCTGGACGGCACCCTGGTGGATTCCCTGCCGGATCTGGCCGCCGCTTCCCATGCCGCCCTGGCCGAACTGGGCCTGCCGCCCCGTAGCGACGGGGATATCGCCCGCTTCGTGGGGCAAGGCATGGCGTCCCTGGTGGAACGCTGCCTTACCTGGGATCAGCCCCCCGCGCCCGCCCAGGTGGAACAGGCCCTGGTGGTCTTCCGCCGCCATTACGCCCACTTCAATGGCCAAGCTAGCCGCCTCTTTCCCGGGGTCAAGGAAGGCCTGGACCTGTGTCGGGCCCAGGGCCTGGTCCTGGGGGTGGTGACCAACAAGCCGGAAGCTTTCACCTTCCCCCTGCTGGAGCAGCTGGGCCTCACCCCCTATTTTTCCTGTGTGGTGGGAGGGGATACCACTCCCCATCGCAAGCCCCATCCCGAACCCCTGATCTATGCCTGCCGGGCCCTGGGCACGGTGCCCGCCGCCAATGTGCACGTGGGGGATTCGGTGAATGACTTTCGCGCCGCCCGGGCCGCCGGATGCCCGGCCCTGGCCGTTCCCTACGGTTATAACGAGGGAAGGCCCGTAGACAGGGGCGAATGCGATGCGCTAGTATCAGACCTCGTCGCAGCTGCCCGGTGGATTGTCCCCGGGGCTTGAGACGGAAAAAATACCCACCCATTCATCGTGACCTGCAAGTTCAATGCTTATCTGATGGTCTCCCACGCCGCCTGGAGCTGGCGTGGTGCCTGGTGGCGCTCCCCGCGCCAACTTTGACTGATGACCCGTCCGGGCCCGGGCGGCGAGTTGAAACCAGACTCCCGGGTAAGCATTGAGTAATTCCCCTCTCTTGCGAGGTCTTCCATGACAGAAAACGAATTTCAGGCGCTTGCCGCCCAGGGCTACAACCGTATCCCGGTGACCCTCGAGACCTTTGCCGATCTCGATACCCCCCTTTCCATTTATCTGAAGCTGGCCAATACCCCCTATTCCTACCTGCTGGAATCGGTCCAGGGGGGGGAACGGTTCGGCCGCTACTCCTTCATCGGCCTGGCCAGCCAGACCCGCATTGCGGTCTATGGCCGCCAGGTCCTGGTGCTCACCGGCCAGCGGGTGGCAGAAAAGGAAGAGGACACCAATCCTCTGGATTTCCTGGCCCGTTACCGCAAACGCTTCCGGGTGGCTCCCACCCCGGGCCTGCCCCGCTTCTGCGGCGGCCTGGTGGGCTGTTTCGGCTACGACACGGTGCGTTACGTGGAGCCCCGGCTGCACCAGGGCCCCAAGGCCGGGGATTTGGGCACGCCGGATGTGCTGCTGCTCCTCTCCGAAGAACTGGCGGTGGTGGATAACCTGTCCGGCAAGCTGACCCTGGTGGTGTATGCGGAGCCGGATGTGCCCGGGGCCTATCACAAAGCCCAGAACCGGCTGAAGGAACTGCTGGCCCAGCTGCGTCAGCCGGTGGCGGTGCCCAGCGAAACCCCCGCTCCTTCCCTACCGGCTCAGTCCGTGGTGGGGGAAGCCGCCTTCCAGACGGCCGTGGAACGGGCCAAGGCCTACATTACGGAAGGGGACATCATGCAGGTGGTCCTTTCCCAACGCATGACTAAGCCTTTCACCGCCAGTCCCCTGGCCCTGTACCGGGCTCTGCGCAGCCTCAATCCGTCTCCCTACATGTACTACTTCAATTTTGAAGACTTCCATGTGGTGGGGGCCTCCCCGGAAATTCTGGTGCGCCTGGAAGGGGATACGGTGACGGTGCGGCCCATCGCCGGCACCCGCAAACGGGGCGCCACGCCGGAAGAGGACAATGCCCTGGCCGCCGAGCTGATCGGGGACGAAAAGGAACGGGCCGAGCACGTCCAGCTCCTGGACCTGGGTCGCAACGACGTGGGTCGGGTGGCCCAGACCGGTTCGGTGCGGATCACGGACAACATGGTCATCGAACGTTATTCCCATGTGATGCACATTACCTCCTGCGTGGAAGGCAAGCTCAAAGAAGGGCTGTCCTCCCTGGATGTGCTCAAGGCGGCCTTTCCCGCCGGGACCCTGTCCGGCGCTCCCAAGGTGCGGGCCATGGAAATTATTGACGAGCTGGAGCCCATGAAGCGGGGCCTCTACGGCGGTGCCATCGGCTACCTGGGCTTCCAGGGGGACATGGACTTGGCCATTGCCATCCGCACCGCCCTGATCAAGGACGGTCAGCTGCACGTGCAAGCCGGGGCGGGCATCGTGGCGGATTCCGATCCCCAGGCCGAATGGCAGGAAACCCAGAACAAGGCCCGGGCGGTGCTGCGGGCGGCGGAAATCGCCGAAACCGGGCTGGATACCCGGCTCGGCTGAAAGGACGGCGGAACGGGGCCCAGCCCCGCTTCCCCGCCATTGGGTGAATACGGCAAAACCGGCGGCGGGGTCTAAGCCCCGCCGTGGCAGGAAAGGGATGGAATCATGCTCTTGATGATCGACAACTACGACAGCTTTACCTACAACCTGGTCCAGTATTTTGGCGAATTGGGCCAGGAGGTGCGGGTGTTCCGCAACGACGCCATTACGGTGGAAGAAGTGGGGCAACAAAAGCCCGACTATCTGGTGATTTCCCCCGGGCCCTGCGCCCCGGCCCAGGCGGGCATTTCCCTGGCCGCCATTCGGGAATACGCGGGCAAAATCCCCCTCCTGGGGGTCTGCCTGGGGCACCAATCCATCGGTGAGGCCTTCGGCGGGCGCATTGTGCACGCCAAGCGCCTCATGCACGGCAAAACCTCCCCGGTCCACCATCTGGGCAAGGGGGTGTTTAAGGGCCTGCCCAATCCGGTGACCTGCACCCGCTACCACTCCCTGGCCATTGAGCGGGAAAGTCTGCCCGATTGCCTGGAAATCACCGCCTGGACCGAGGACGGGGAAATCATGGGGGTGCGCCATAAGACCCTGGCGGTGGAGGGGGTCCAATTCCACCCCGAATCCATCCTCACGGAACACGGCCACGACATGCTGCGCAATTTTCTCGAGGAAAACCGCTGAGCGCCTGGGAGCGGTCTAGGCCGCTCCCGCCCCGGCTTTCCCCCTTTTCGAGGACATAATGAATCCACAAGAGGCTTTAACCCGGATCATCGAGCACCGGGAAATTTTCCACGACGAAATGCTCGACCTCATGCGTCAGATCATGACGGGGGAAATGTCCCCGGTGATGATCGCCGCCCTGACCATCGGTCTCCGGGTGAAAAAGGAAACTGTGGGGGAAATCGCCGCCGCCGCCCAGGTAATGCGGGAATTTGCCACCCGGGTCCCGGTGGCAGACCCGGCGGAAGTGGTGGATATCGTGGGTACCGGCGGTGACGGGGCCCACACCTTCAACATTTCCACCGCCTCCATGTTCGTCTGCGCCGCCGCCGGCGCCAAGGTGGCCAAGCACGGCGGTCGCTCCGTCTCCTCCAAAAGCGGCTCGGCGGACGTGCTGGAAGCCCTGGGGGTCAATCTCAACCTGCCCCCCGACCGGATTGCAGAAAGCATCGAAACCCTGGGGCTGGGCTTCATGTTCGCCCCCAACCACCACGGCGCCATGAAACACGCGGCCCCGGTGCGGCGGGAATTGGGGGTGCGTACCCTGTTCAATATTCTCGGCCCCCTGACCAATCCGGCCGGGGCGGAGCGCCAGGTGCTGGGGGTCTTTCATCCGGATCTGGTGGGCATTCTGGTGCGGGTGCTGCAACGCCTGGGCTCCCAACGGGCGTTCACCGTCTGTGGCCGGGAAGGCCTGGATGAAATTTCCATCTCCGGCCACACCCTGGTGGGGGAATTGAAGGACGGGCGCATCCGGGAATACGACATTCATCCGGAGGATTTCAATCTGCCGGTGCACGATCCCAAGGTGATCCGGGTGGCCAATGTGGAAGAATCCCGCCTCATGCTCCTGGCTGCCCTGGAAGGCACCCATGGCCCGGCTCGGGATGTGGTGGCCCTGAACGCGGGGGCCGCCCTCTATGTGGCGGGCCGCAGCCAGGATTTGGCCGGCGGGGTGGAAACCGCCCTGGACGTGATTGCCAGCGGTGCTGCCCGGGCCAAGGTGGATGAATTCGTGAAATTCACCAACGCCTGATATGCCTGCCCAGGGGGCGGGGGTTTCCGCCTCCTGGGGTCCCCCCTTTTCCGGCCAACCCCAGTTGGTCCTTTCCCCTCTTTTTTCTGCCCCCATCATGAGCGACATACTGGAAAAAATTCTAGCCACCAAGGCCGAAGAAATCGCCGCCGCCTCTGCCCTCAAGCCTTTGCCAGCCCTGCGGGCGGAAGCCGAAGCAGCGGTACGGGCTAATCCGGACCGGGATTTTGCCGGGGCCCTGATGCGCCGTGCGCAAGCGGGGCAGGCGGCGGTTATCGCTGAGGTGAAAAAGGCCAGCCCTTCCAAAGGCATCATCCGGCCCGATTTCCATCCCGCCGAAATTGCTACAAGCTACGCCGCCCACGGCGCCGCCTGCCTTTCCGTGCTCACCGATCGCCAGTATTTCCAAGGCGCCCCCGAATACCTCCAGGCGGCCCGGGGGGCGGTTGCCCTGCCCGTGCTGCGCAAGGATTTCGTGGTGGCTCCCTACCAAATCTACGAAGCCCGGGCCATGGGGGCGGACGCCGTGCTGCTCATCGTCGCCGCCCTGGACCAGGGCCTCATGGTGGAATTGGAAGCCCTGGCCATGAGCCTGGGCCTGGCCGTGCTGGTGGAATCCCACGATGCCCCCGAGCTGGACCGGGCCCTGGCCCTGCAAACCCCTCTGGTGGGCATCAATAACCGCAACCTGCGCACCTTCCAGACCCGCCTGCAAACCACCCTGGATCTGGCCGGCCGGGTGCCCACCGAAAAACTGGTCATCACGGAAAGTGGCATCCATACCCCTGCCGACGTGGCCCTCATGACCGAACAAGGCATCCGCGCCTTTCTGGTGGGAGAAGCCTTCATGCGGGAAGCGGAACCGGGGGAAGCCCTGGAACGGCTGTTTTTTGCGGGTAATGGGGCGGCGGAAGGCTAGGAGTTTAAGGCGCCTGGAGCGCGGCCTCTAGCCATTCCAGACTTTCGGGTGGGGCTGGTGGGCTGGGGGCTCCCGGGGGAGGGGGCCGCCCTGTAATGGCGACGGTTCCCCAGGGAAGTCTATGGGCCTAGGCGAAGGGCGTTAGTGGCCGAGCGGATTACCTTCCCCCTATAAGCCTTCTTGCTAGCTTATGGGGTTGGAAGTCGCTGCAAATTGTGGCAGGGAGCGCTCGGCAGGAACGCGAGCCAGCCCTAGCGCAGGGACATCGGCGCAATGCGCTAGGGCTGGGGCTTTCCTTTCAATTCCTTCGGAGGCTTTCAGGGAACATGCGGTCTCACTTGTAACCTTGAGCCACTTTGGGCCCCCTGCCTCCTGGCGAAATACCGGGAAAAGGCAGGGCCTACTTTAGAAAATTCCTAAAAAATTTTCTTGACTGCTGGTCGAAGCCAGGGGAAGTCAGCTTGCTCCCATCCCCTTCTCTGGCGCGTCCCTGTTGATTTCTAGGCCTTTTGTCAGCCTATGCAAGCACCCTAAAAAAGGTGTGTTGCAAAAACACAACACTGTTGCCCTGGCGCTATAAAGAAAGCCATCCAACCGTTGCTCCCCCCCTGGCCCTTTGCCACAATGCAGCCAGCTTCCTCTCGGGGAAGGTAATTTCGGGGTCCAGGCATCTGCCGAAGACCTTGTCCAAATCTCAAAAGGAGATTCTCTAATGCAAAAGAAACTGATCGCCCTGGCTGTTGCCGGCCTGGCCTCCGCCGGTGCCTTCGCCCAGTCCAACGTCACCATTTATGGCGTTGCTGATGCTTCTTTCGAATCCGTGAAGGCTGACGACGCTGCTAACGCCACTGTCGATAACGCCAACGTCGGTAGCCGTACCCGTGTTTCCACCAATTCTTCCTTGATTGGTTTCAAGGGTTCCGAAGATTTGGGCAATGGCCTGAAGGCCCTGTTCCAATTCGAATCCACCGTCAACCTGACCAACCCCACCAGCGCCACGACCGGTAACACCGTCAATGCTGCTGATGGTGGTGCCGACCAGGCCGCTGGCCTGTTCGGTGGCAAGCGTGATTCCTTCGTGGCTCTGTCCGGTAACTTCGGTACCGTGCTGGGTGGCTATGTTTCCACTCCCTACCGCTCCATCGTGACCGGTTTTGACGTGGTTCCCGGGTCTGCTGGGTCCGGTGCTTCCAACGGCGTGTTTGGTAAGGCTCTGGGCGCTGTGAATCTGGTATTCCGTACCAATGCCATCGCCTACGCTTCTCCCTCCTTCAACGGTTTCTCTGGCGTGATCGCTTACGTCCCGAACTCCGCTAAGACGGTTGATACTACCGGCGCCAACACCAACAGTGTTAATCCCTACGGCTGGAACCTGGCCCTGAACTACGCCAACGGTGGCTTGAAGCTGGCTTATTCCTACCTGAAGTTGAATGACTTGGGTGTTGGCTCAGTTGACAACTACCCCATCGGTGGGGGCGCTACCACTACGGTTGATTTCAGCAAGGAAGATCACAAGGCTCACCTGCTGGCTGCTTCCTATGACTTCGGTCAAGGTACCACCCTGGTCGGTATGTACCAACACTTCAAGGGTGACTTTGACGTCGCTGGTGGTGGTTCCCTGGACCTCAACCGTAACTCCTATTTCCTGGGTGTGAAACACGTCCTGGGCGCCAACGAGTTCGCGGTTTCCTATCAGCACGCTGGTAAGGCCGGTGGCAACCTGCTGCCCACCAATGACCAAACTGATTCCAGCCAATGGACTCTGCGTTACGGCTACAACTTCTCCAAGCGCACCCAAGTCTACGCTCTGTACTCCCGTATCGATAACAAGGACAATGCCAACTTCAACTTCGCCAACAACGGCGTGAGCGGTGGTAGCACTGACAACTCCTTGTTGGGTACCGGTGCTGCTTACGGTTCCAACCCCACCGTCTACGGTGTTGGTATCCGTCACTCCTTCTAATCGGTTCTCCGATCAGAAAGCAAAACGGGCGCTTCGGCGCCCGTTTTTTTATGCCTGATTTAGTGTCAGGCTATTAAAAATGGGCCGCTTGTTCTGCGGCCCAAGTTACGTTTAATCTTCCGCCTTAGCCTACTAGCACCAAATTATCCCGGTGCACCAGTTCCGGCTCTCCCGCATAGCCCAGAATGGCTTCAATGTGGTCCGAGGATTGACGGGCGATTTTGTTGGCGTCGTCGCTGCTGTAGTTCACCAGGCCTCGGGCCAGTTCCTTGCCTTCCGGGGTCATGCAGCGCACCGCTGCGCCCCGTTCAAATTCCCCTTCGATGCGGGTAACTCCTACTGGGAGCAGGCTGCTGCCCTCCCGCAGGGCTTTGACGGCCCCCGCGTCCAGGAAAATCCGTCCCGCCATTTGCAGGTGGTCGGCCAGCCATTGCTTACGGGCGGCGATGGGGGGATGTTCGGCCTGGAGTAGGGTGCCGACGCTTTCCCCTAGACTTAAACGGGGCAAGACATCGGTTTCCCGGCCGCTGGCGATGACCGTGTCGGCGCCGCTGCGGGCGGCCCGCTTGGCGGCCAGTACCTTGGTGATCATGCCGCCCTTGCCGATGCTGGTGCCAGCGCCACCCGCCATGGATTCCAGCTGCTTGTCCCCGGCGGCGGCGACCTGGATCAGGGTGGCTGCGGGGTCTTTGCGGGGGTCGGCGGTGAAAAGCCCGTCCTGGTCGGTGAGGATAATCAGGGCGTCCGCCTCCACAAGATTGGCCACCAGTGCCCCCAGGGTGTCGTTGTCCCCCAGCTTGATTTCGTCCGTCACCACCGTGTCGTTTTCGTTGATGATGGGCACCACCCCCAGAGCCAGCAAGGTGGTCAGGGTGGCCCGGGCGTTCAGGTAACGCTTGCGGTCCGCCAGGTCATCATGGGTGAGCAGGATCTGGGCGGTCTTAATGCCGTGTTCGGAAAAGGCGGTCTCATAGACCTGGGCCAGGCCCATCTGGCCCACGGCGGCAGCCGCCTGCAGCTCGGGGACAGCCTTGGGGCGGCTATCCCAGCCCAGGCGTTGCATACCGCAGGCAATGGCGCCGGAGGAGACGAGCACGACTTCTTTTTTGTGGCCCTTGAGTTGGGCGATTTGTTGGGCCCAGGCGTGGATGGCCTGAAGGTCCAGGCCCTGGCCGTTGTTGGTGACCAGAGCGCTGCCGACCTTGACCACTAGGCGTTTGGCTTGGGCGATGCGGGAAGTGGGGGACATGAAGCCTTCCTGTTTGTGCTGGAGCAACACGGGGAAGGCGGGGACCGAACGCGGGTGCCGTTGGACCGGCCCCATCTTCCCCGTCTTGGGTGACGGGAACAACAGGGCGTCCGGTTCCCCGGTGCGCCCGGGCGGAATTAAACCTCGTCCGCTGGATTTTGGGTAGTGCTGTCCGGGGCGGTTGGGGGTTCCCCCGCGTCCTCGTCCTCCTCGTCGTCTTCAGGAGGGGGCGGCGGCACCAGGGTTTCCAGGGTTTGCTGGATGGCATAGACCAGGGGGCGGCAGCCGTCGCCGCTGATGGCGGTGATTGCGAAGTGACGAGGCGTGGTGCCGGTGGCGGCGGAATAAGCCTCCAGGAAGGCGGCTTGCCGGGCTTCCCGTTCTTCTTCTGGAACCAGGTCCAGCTTGTTGAGCACCAGCCAGCGGGGTTTTGCCGCCAGTTCCGGGCTGAATTTTTCCAGCTCGGCCACGATAGCCTTGGCTTCCGCCACCGGATTAGCGTCCGGGTCCGTCGGGGCCAAATCCACAATGTGCAGCAAGAGCCGGGTGCGGGACAGGTGCTTGAGGAACCGGTGTCCCAGTCCCGCGCCATCGGCGGCGCCTTCGATCAGGCCCGGCACGTCGGCGATGACGAAACTCTTGTTGTCATCCACCCGGACCACGCCCAGATTGGGGTGCAGGGTGGTAAAGGGGTAATCGGCAACCTTGGGTTTGGCGGCGGAAACGGAGCGGATGAAGGTGCTTTTGCCCGCATTGGGCAGGCCCAGCAGGCCCACGTCCGCTAGCACTTTGAGTTCTAGCTTCAATTCCCGCTCTTCCCCCAGTTCTCCCTTGGTGCATTGGCGTGGGGTCCGGTTGGTGCTGGACTTGAAGTGGATGTTGCCCAGGCCGCCTTGGCCGCCCTTGGCGATGAGAAATTTTTTCCCATCCGTATCCAGGTCGGCGATCAGTTCCCCCGTGTTGAGGTCGCTGATGGCGGTACCCACGGGCATGCGCAGGGTGATGTCGTCCCCGCCTTTGCCGTAGCAGTCGGCGCCCCGGCCGCTTTCCCCGTTCTGGGCCAGAAATTTCCGGGTGTAGCGGTAGTCGATCAGGGTGTTGATATTGCGATCCGCAATGGCGTAAATGCTACCGCCCCGGCCGCCGTCGCCGCCGTCCGGGCCGCCTTTGGGAATGTATTTTTCCCGCCGGAAAGTGGCAACACCGTTGCCGCCCTTGCCGGCGATGACCAGAATTTTGGCTTCGTCGATGAATTTCATGGCTGAGAAATAGAAAAGCCCTATCACCAGGATAGGGCTTTTAGGCTGTCAGGAAAATTGCTTAGTTGGCAGCGGCAACGGGAACGATGCGCACCGTGCGACGGCGCTTTTCACCCTTGATGGTGAATTCCACCCGGCCGCCGGTCAGGGCGTACAGGGTGTGATCCTTACCGATACCCACGTTTTCACCCGGGTGGAATTCGGTGCCCCGTTGGCGCACCAGGATGTTACCCGGCACCACCACTTGGCCACCGTAGCGCTTGACGCCCAGGCGTTTGGATTCTGAGTCGCGGCCGTTACGGGAACTACCGCCAGCTTTTTTGTGTGCCATGCTGTGCTACTCCTCGATCAGGCCGAGATACCGTCGATGCGGATCTCGGTGAAGTTTTGCCGATGTCCTTGATGCTTTTGGTAATGCTTACGACGGCGCATCTTGAAAATCTTGACCTTGTCGTGGCGGCCGTGGGCCAACACGGTGGCCTGAACGGCAGCACCCTGAACCAGCGGGGCGCCAATTTTCACGGACTCGCCTTCGCCTACCATGAGGACTTGGTCGAGGGTGACTTGCGCGCCAACTTCTGCCGGTATCTGTTCTACTTTAAGTTTTTCGCCAGCGACGACGCGATACTGCTTGCCGCCGGTTTTTATGACCGCATACATTGTTGGAAGCTCCAAAAAACGGATTGAAGTGCAGAACCGCGCATTATACGGATTTTTGGTTGTTAGTCAAAGGCTTCGGAGGATTTTCCGGGCGGCGGCGGCAAGCATAGGGCGGGCGGGGCTTCCCCGGGCCGGACTTCCCTTGACGGCCTCAAGCGCGGGCGCCTAAGATGCGGCGGTTTGGCTATCTTTTCCCCCGCCCTTCGTGGTTGAAGAAGCCCCCCTTTCCACTTCTTTGTTCTCGAAATCTCCTGTGGCGCTAGACAAGCTGTATTCCCTGATTGGTCCCGACATGGGGGCCGTGGACGCGGTTATCCGCCGTCAGCTCCATTCCGATGTGGTGCTGGTGCGGCAGGTGGCCGAATACATTATTAACAGCGGCGGCAAGCGGCTGCGTCCGGCCATGGTGCTACTGGCCGCCGGGGCCGTGGGCTATCAGGGGGTGGAACACCACAACCTGGCGGCGGTGGTGGAATTTATCCATACCGCCACCCTGCTTCACGACGACGTGGTGGATGAGTCTGACCTGCGCCGGGGCCGGGAGACCGCCAATAACCTATTTGGCAACGCCGCCAGCGTGCTGGTGGGGGATTTCCTCTATTCCCGTTCCTTCCAGATGATGGTGGCTACCGGCAATATGGGCGTCATGCAGGTGCTGGCCAATGCCACCAACATCATTGCGGAAGGGGAAGTGCTGCAATTGATGAATTGCCACGACGCCAACGTGGATGAAAGCCGCTATCTTCAGGTTATCCATTACAAAACCGCCAAATTGTTCGAGGCGGCGGCCCAGATCGGCGCCATCCTGGGCCAAGCCTCGCCGGCCGTGGAAGCAGGGCTGACCGCCTATGGCATGCACCTGGGGACCGCCTTCCAGCTTATCGACGACGTATTGGACTATTCCGCCGATGAGGCGGAAACCGGTAAGCACTTGGGGGACGACCTGGCGGAAGGTAAGCCCACCCTGCCGCTGATTTACACCATGGAACATGGTTCCCCCGAGCAGGCTGCCTGTGTGCGCCACGCCATCGAAGAAGGGGGGCGGGACGACTTCGCCAAGGTACTGGCCGCCATCCGCGCCACTGGTGCTCTGGACCACACCCGGAAACAGGCGGGAGTGGAATCCCAAGCCGCCATTCGGGCTCTGGATGCCCTTCCGGCTTCTCAATACAAAGATTCGCTGATAGAATTAGCCCTCTTCGCTGTAGCGAGAAGCTACTGAACGACGTTCCCCGTAAGCGTCGCTTCATTCGCCAACAGCCGTCGGGGTGTAGCTCAGCCTGGTAGAGTACTGCGTTCGGGACGCAGGAGTCGGAGGTTCGAATCCTCTCACCCCGACCAGGAATTCAAGAAAAAAGCTCTGAGAAATCAGAGCTTTTTTCTTTTCTGCCTTCCTGGGTAGATTCCGCCGAGGTCACCCTGCTTGGGGCTCTGGGGGCCGCTAGGGTGAAAAAATCCACCGCACCCCTTTTCCAAGATACCAATTCCCTCCCTGATTCACGGCTCCTTCTGTGAAGGTATTTGCGTCTTGAGCCAAGTGTTTGGACTAGCCCAAGGGGCTATCCAGCAAGAAGATATGGTAAGCCGCCAGATTGGGCGGTAACTGAGGGGCCTTAACCCACCAACAGTACGCCGCCCAGCAGGGCCAAACCGCCCAGGGCGCCGGCGGTGCAGGTGAGGGCGGTCAGAAGGTAGGAGGCGGTTTCGTCGGGCAGGGGGGAGAGGCGGTTGACGCTGCTAAAGCACAATTGGGCGCTGGCGGCGAAGGCGGTGCCGAAGAGGAGTTCGTTGCCCGTTAGATCCAGAAAAGGGGTACCCGCGCTGGCAAGCCACAGGGGCAAGGGGGCGATGGCCGCCAGGGCCAGACAGTTTCGGTAGGGCAGGCCCAGTTGGAAATATCGGGAGAGGCTGCGGATGAGTTGGGCCAGGAGGGGGATGAGACCTAGCTGGCCTAGCAGGAAGACCAGGGGGGTGTAGGCCGCCCCGTCTCGGCCGCCACCCAGCAAAGCGGGCAGATAGCTCAGGAGCGCTGAAGAGAGTCCGATGCCGGGCAGAATGAGGATCAGCCAGAGCCAGAAGGGATGGGGGAGGGGGCGCTGTAGTGGGGTGCGGACGTGGCTGTCCGGGGCGGGGGGGAGCTCCCTTGCCAGGGACAGGCCAAGGAGAGACGAATCCTGGGGGCGAGGGGGAAACAGGTCGGAACTGATGGCCATTTTTTTGCGCGTACCGGAGGGTTTTGCTGGGGAGGAGCGAGAACCTTAGCGCCTGACTGTTACACCGGGTTGACGATCGTTGACAGGCCCAAAGCCAAAAGCCCAAAGCCCAAAGCGCGGGTCAGTGGTGCGTTTCGGCCGCCTTGGGGGTGAGCCCTCGCCTTGTGCGTTAGCCAGCGGAGGACGCACGGATTTTGTGCGGTGGTTGCCAAAAGGCGGAAACCGGACAGGACGAGAAACCAGAAGGGGGATGAACTTGGGCGGCTAAGGGCTTGGAGGGAAAGCCTTTATCTGGGAGACAAAGGCGGTGGCACAGGCTTTGCTAAAGAATAACCATCAGTTGAGCCAATACGGCGGTTCAACCGGATGTCGGTCTGATTTGGCGATCAGTGACCGTAGTTGATGGACGGGGCGTCCATCCTGGATTTCCGCCTGAGGCGGCCTTTCCGGGGTGTGACGCCCTCTTTTTTTGTGCCCCGGTCGGGAATGCCCGTCAGGCGCGCCGCCAGCCCACCACCCCCAGCCAGCCGAGAATGGCCAGAAAGCAGATCAGGGACCAGTTGGCCATGGATAGGTCGAACAGGGTCCAGTCCCGGGAGGAGCAGAAGCCCGTGGCCAGGAACAGGCTGGGGAGGCGGGTGCCCAGCCAATCCACCAGGCGTTCGATGAGATTGGGGTCGGTGTAGGAACATTCCAGGGCCGGGTCATTCACCCATTGCAGCCAGGTCTGGTAGCCCGCCGTGGCCACGCCGCCCAGGGCGGTGAGCCCGGTGAGCACCAGGGCCGCCCGATGGGCCCGGGGCAGCACCAGGCCCAGGAGCGCCCAGAGGGCAATCACCAGATAGAGCAGGCGCTGAAAAATGCAGAGGGGACAGGGCTGGATGCTGTCCAGCTCCTGGATGACCATGCCCGTGCCGACCAAGCCCAGACAGCCGACGGCGAGCAGGGCGAAGGCCGGGCGGCCGCGCAGTTTTTGCCACATAGGGTTCTCCTTTTTGTTGGGGGGCAGGGCGGGGGCGCTCCCTAGAAATGCACAAGCCGCCTTGCGGCGGCCTGGGGTGGGCGGGGGCCGGACCCTTGCCTTGGGGTCCGGGCATTCTAAACCGGTCTTCAGCTCACCGCGTAGCGGCGCAGGCGGAAGGACAGCTCGGCCAGCTGGCGGATGCCGCTGGCTTCCGCCCGGCGGCACCAGTCCTGTAACTGGGTCAGAAGCTGTTCCCGGCTGGCGTTGCCCCGTTCCCAGACCTGGATCAACTCCTGGCGCATGGCGTAGAGAGTGCGGAGCTGGGGATGGTCCTGGAGCAGGGCGTCCAGCCGGGCTTGCCATTCCCCGGGCAGATGCCGGGGATCTTTCAGCAGCCAGGGCTGGAGCGCTTTGCGTTGCTTCCATTCCGTCCGGGCCAGATGGCCCCGCCAGCGGCGCAGTTCCTGGCCATAGCTGCGGCGCAGGCTGCGGGCGTAGCGGGCCAGCAGGTCATAGCGGTGGGTGAGCAGGGCCTGGAGGGTGGCCATGTCCACCTGGGGCCGCAGGGCCGCCAGCTTGAGCCGGGGAGCTACCTTCTTCACCCGGGCCAGGCCCAGGAGTTCCATGGCCCGGATGTAGGCCCAGCCGATATCGAATTCATACCATTTGTTGGAAAGCTTGGCCGAATTGGCGAAGGCATGGTGATTGTTGTGCAGCTCCTCACCCCCTACCAGGATGCCCCAGGGGATGAGATTGGTGCTGGCGTCGGTGCAATTGAAATTGCGATAGCCCCAGTAATGGCCCAGGCCGTTAATGACCCCGGCGGCCCAGAAGGGAATCCACACCATCTGAATGGCCCACAGGGTGAGCCCCAGGGGACCGAAGCAAAGCACGTCCAGGATCAGGGTGAGGACAATGCCTCCCAGGGGATGGGCCGCGTACACGTGCTTTTCCAGCCAGTCCGCCGGGGTGCCCTGGCCGTAGCGGGCCAGGGTCTCCGGATTGCGGGCTTCGGCCCGGTAGAGCTCCGCCCCTTCCGTAAGTACCTTGATCAGGCCCCGGGTCTGGGGACTGTGGGGATCTTCCGGGGTGTCGCATTTGGCGTGGTGCTTGCGGTGGATGGCGACCCATTCCTTGGTCACCATGCCCGTGGTGAGCCACAGCCAGAGGCGGAAAAAATGGGCGGGCAGGGCGCCCAGTTCCAGGGAACGGTGGGCCTGGTGGCGATGGAGAAAAATGGTGACGGCGGCAATGGTTACGTGGGTCAAAGCCAGGGCTACCAGGAGGAAGCCCCACCAGGGGAGGTCGATCAGGCCCGTGTACATGGGGATGGGAGTCCTTGGGGCGAAGGTGGGAGGGCAAAGGGGCGGTCTTTGGCGGCCAGGGGCCGGGCTGGGGAAAGGGCCTTAGCTCTGGTTCCCCGCCCCTTTGGGCGGGCCCCCGTTGAGACTGCCGGGGGGCAAAACAGTTCCCCGCCGATCCGAGGGCGGAATGGCCTCCTGCGCCACGGCAAGTCGGGGTAAACTCTGGCTTTTTCCGCCCTCGGGCCCAACCAACCAAGGCATAGTGGCGCACCATGGCATCTCCCCGCATCCTGCTGGTCGAAGACGACGAACGTCTGGCGGAACTGACCGCCGAATATCTGCGTAAAAACGATTTTGAAGTGGCCATCGAACCCCGGGGGGATACGGCCTGTACCCGTATCCCCGCCGATATTCCCGATCTGGTGGTGCTGGACGTCATGCTGCCGGGCAAGGACGGTTTCGAGGTCTGCCGTAGCGTCCGCCCCACCTACGCCGGGGTGATCCTCATGCTCACCGCCCGGGACGAGGATATGGATCAGATTCTGGGCCTGGAACTGGGGGCCGACGATTTCATTTCCAAGCCGGTCCAGCCCCGGGTGCTGCTGGCCCGCATTCGGGCCCTGTTGCGCCGGGCCCCGGCCGCCGGGGAAGGGGGGGAAGCCAGCCATGGGGATGAACTGAGTTTTGGCCGTTTTCACATCAACCAGGCCACCCGTTCCGCCACCCTGGGGGATGAGCCCATTGACCTGACCACCGCCGAATTCGACCTGCTCTGGCTTCTGGCCTGCAATGCGGGCACGGTGCTGTCCCGGGACGATCTGCTGCAGCGCCTGCGGGGCATCGGCTTCGACGGCCTGGATCGGTCCATCGATGCCCGTATTTCCCGGCTGCGCAAGAAGCTGGGGGACGATCCGGACAATCCTTCCCGGATCAAGACCGTGCGGGGCAAAGGCTACCTCTTCAGCCGCCATGACTGGAACTGAGCCGGAGGCGCCGGAAGCGGCCCACTTCCACCAGGACCGCCAGGGGCCGGAGGAAAACGCCATGGGGATTCCCCTGACGCCGCCGGAGGACGATAAGGGGGGCGACCGTCGGGGCCGGGGCCGTTACAGCCTCTCCCGGCTGTTTTTCAATTTCTATCTCCTGGCCATGGGCTCCTTTGTCGGCGTGGCGATGATCGCCGACTTTGCCATTTCCACGGCTCTGCAAGGCATTACGGACGATTATTCCCGCCGCTTTATGCGCGGCACCATTGTGCTGGTGGAGCAGGAATTGAAGCGCCACCCGAAAAGCCAGTGGCACAAGGAAATCCTGGTCCTGGACAACAAATTCGCCTATCCCCTGGCCTTGGTGAAGCCGGAGGAGGTGAAGCTCTCCGCCAAGCAGCAAGCCAAGCTCACCGTGGGGGACATCGGCATCGACAGCCAGTTGGACGTGATGTACCACCCCATCCAGGGCACCGGGCTGGTGCTCAAGGTGGGCCCCTTAAGTCCGGACATGAATCCGGAGTATCAACGCACCATTCCCCTGGAATTGCGTATCCGCCTCCTCACCTGGAGCGGCATCGGCCTGATTTGCGCCGTGCTGGTGTGGATCTGGATTCGCCCCATCTGGCGGGATCTGGAATCCCTGCGCCAGACCGCCCGCTCCCTGGGGGACGGCTGTCTGGACGTGCGCGCCCCCCCGGCCCGCAGCACCATGTTCGGCCTCCTGTCCGAAACCCTGAACCGCATGGCGGACCGCATCCAGACCCTGATCGCCAGCCAGCGGGAGCTATCCAGCGCCATTTCCCACGAATTGCGCACCCCCATCGCCCGCCTCCGCTTTGCCCTGGAAATGCTCTCCGGCACCGATGAGCGGGCCGAACGGGAACGGCTCTGGCGGGGCATGGAAGGGGATCTGGAGGAATTGGATAACCTGATCGACTCCAGCCTCACCCACGCCCGCTTTGTCCGGGAAGGGGCGGCCTTGAACCCGGTGCCCACGGATCTGGCCCATTGGCTGGAGGGCCAGGTGGAGGAACTGCGGGTGCTGGCCCCCAATCTGGCCGTGACCCTGGACCTGGGGGCCCTGGCTGGCGCCCCCGCCGTGGCTCTGGACAAAAAATCCCTGCCCTATGCGGTGCGTAACCTGATGCGCAATGCCTTCAAATACGCCAAGAGCCGGGTGCAGGTCAGCGCCGAGCTGGCGGGGGACAATGCCCTGATTCACGTGGACGACGACGGCATTGGCGTGGCGGAGGAGGATCGGGAGCGCATCTTCGACGCCTTTACCCGCCTGGACCGCTCCCGGGACCGGGCCAGCGGCGGTTATGGCCTGGGTCTGGCCATTGTCCGTCAGGTCATGGAAGCCCACGGGGGGCGGGCCCTGGCGGAAACATCCCCCCTGGGGGGCGCCCGTTTTACCCTGATCTGGCCCCGGGCTTGAGCGGTGGGAATCTGGACGGCCCCGGGCCGGGGCGGGGACCGTTACAGTCGGTCACAAATGCTCACGCAAGCCGCCAAGACGGCCCCCGGGTCCGTGCTTAAAATCCACGCCATGCTTCCCCTTCCTCCTGCCCCGCGTCATGGTTGAGCACAATATGCTGCGGCCCTGGCGTCAACGCTGCCTGCGCTGGCGCCGTTGTCTGCCGGTGGCGGAAACCTTCGGTGTCCTGGTGGGCGTCCTGGGCTTCGATCTCATCATGGACGGACGCCCCAATATTCTCAAAGCGGTGCTTTCCGCCGGCATCTTCGGCCTGGTGCTGTTCGTCTGGCGCTGTCGCCGTCCCGGCCACCGCCGCTAAAGCTTTGGATGGGGCCGGGAGCCTCGCCAGCTTCGCCCCTTCGCTGTTTTTCCCCCTTGTCTTTACGTCGCCGCCCCGTCGCCAAAGGGGGGAACCGTTCCCCATGTCCCGAGCCGGAAGGGGGCGGGGGCAGGGAAACTCAAGCGGGCAAGGCCCAGACCGCCTGGCCCCAGGCTTACGGCTGAGGCGCTGCGGGCGCTCCCCCTATCGGCCACTGGCTTCGATGACGCTTCGATTACAAACCGTCAAGAAAGCTTACCCCGGGTTACAGAACCCTCCACCAATCGCCACAGACGGCACCGGGCCGGGTCCTTAGAATGTAAAGCGTTGAAAGCGTACATTGACTCCCCCAAAGTCCCATCCCCCTCCCCCCTGGATGGGCCTTCTCTCCGCCCGCACCTCCTCCCGGTGCGGGTTTTTTTTGCCTTGCTTTGCCTTACTTGGCCCCCGGTTACGAAGCGTCACAGCCCATCATGGAGCGTTACCCGCCGGGACAGAGGGACGACAGACGGCGCCCTGGGAATTTTCTACACTGCACTGGCGTTGAAAGTGCATTGACTCCCCCAAGTCCCATCCCCCTCCCCCTCCCCCCTGGATGGGCCTTCTCTCAACCCGCACCAATCCCCCCGGTGCGGGTTTTTTTTATTCCCTTACGTTTTTGTCACGTCCTGTCACAGGCCATCAAAAAACGTTACCCCACGGGACAGAGGGCCGACAGACGGGGCGCTCCGGCTTTTTTACAATGAGCCCCATGAATGATTTACCAGCCCGGTTCCAGGATGGGACGGAACCTCTTTTCGGGAGACAGGAAATGATGGATCGCACCATGCTCGCCAACGCTCGCACCATGTTGCTGGTGACCGCCAGCGTCTTCTGTGTCGGCACCGCGGTCGGTAACGGTGTCAATGTTTCTGCCTCCGCCCGCAGCCTGCGGGAGCCGGTCTCCGCCTCGGTCCAAGCCGAAAGTCCGGACGTGGATCGGGAAGGGAAGGGCGGCACCGCTGCCCAGCTGCGTTAAGCGTTGCAGACGTCGGGACGGCCCTCAGGGCTGACCCCGGCGACCAAGCTCCAAAAAAATAACCCCAACCCCAACCCCAACCCCAACCCCAACCCCAACCCCAACCCCGCTGTCCCCCCGGCGGCAAAATAGAAAAAGGGCGCCGTCAGGCGCCCTTTTTCATGGGGTAAATCCGGCTTAGCGGTGCAGCTGGGCCTGGATCTGGTCGTAGATGGCCCCGTCGGCGAAGTGCTCCTTGGTGGTTTTGCGCCAGCCGCCAAAGACGGCGTCAATGGTGAAGAGCCGGACCTTGGCGAACTGCTTGGCGGTCTGGGCGGCGATTTTCGGGTCCCGGGGGCGGTAGTAGTGCTTGGCCGCCAGTGCCTGGCCTTCCGGGGAGTAGAGATATTCCAGATAAGCTTGGGCCAGCTTGCGGGTGCCGTGCTTGTCCGCGTACTTATCCACCACGGCCACAGGGGGCTCGGCCAGGATGGAGAGGGAGGGGGTGACGATGTCGAATTTGTCCGGCCCCAGTTCCTTGATGGCCAGATAGGCTTCGTTTTCCCAGGCGATCAGCACATCCCCCTGGCCCCGTTCCACAAAGGTGGTGGTGGCGCCCCGGGCGCCGGAATCCAGCACCAGCACGTTTTTATAGAGCTTGGTGACGAAGTCCCGGGCCTTGGCGGCGTTGCCACCGGGCTGCTTCAGGGCGTAACCCCAGGCGGCCAGGTAATTCCAGCGGGCCCCACCGGAGGTCTTGGGATTGGGGGTAATGATGCCCACCCCGGGTTTCACCAGATCATTCCAGTCCCGGATGTGCTTGGGATTGCCCTTGCGGACCAGGAAAACGATGGTGGAGGTGTAAGGGGTGGCGTTATGGGGCAGGCGCTTTTGCCAGTCCGGCGCCACCAGGCCCTTGTCCGCCAGGGGATCGATGTCGCCCCCCAGGCCCAGGGTCACCACGTCCGCTTCCAGACCGTCTTG
The DNA here is from genome assembly GCA_041907765.1 of Rhodocyclaceae bacterium. Taxonomy (GTDB): domain Bacteria; phylum Pseudomonadota; class Gammaproteobacteria; order Burkholderiales; family Rhodocyclaceae; genus Azospira. The sequence continues at coordinate 91,153 of JAYRGQ010000008.1, forward strand.
CACGGCCAGGGACTGTTTCCCCGAGCCCCCGTGGGAGGCCTTGATGGAGACGCTTTCCCCGGTCTTGGCCTTCCAGTATTTGGCGAAGACCTTGTCGTAATCCTGATACAGCTCCCGGGTGGGGTCGTAGGAGACATTGAGCAGGGTGGTGCCGGCCCAGGCCGGGGCGGCTAGGCTCAGGGCCAGGGTGGCCGCCAGGCCGGAGAGCAGATGACGGGCGTTTTTCATTGAAAATCTCCAGTAATTTTGAGATGACGAGGACATTATAGGAGAATAGTTTTATATAAAAAAATAATCGTTAGTTCTCCGTTTATTCTTTAGTGTTATAAATAACCCCCTCCGGCCCCCTGAGGAGGAGAATTTCCCGCCGCTAGGATAATTTTTCCCTGTCCTATCCCCTAAGGATTTGGAATAATCCAGACAAAAGCCCCATGGCTTGCGGGCAGCCCCTGACGGGGCGCTCCGCCAAGTCCCGCCGATTGCTCTTCGTCCACCGCCCCCCATGCCCGATTCCCGCCTCCTCTACATGCTCCCCAACGTGGCCGCCGCCTGTGCCATGGTGGTGGTGGCTGTCCTGGCCTGGCATCGGCGCCAGCAGCGGGGCGCCGCCGCCCTGGTGGGGGTAGCCCTGGGGGCGGGCTGGTGGGCCCTGATGGAAGGTTTGTCCTTCGGCGGTTTCAGCCCCGCCGTCATTCTGCTGTTGTGGAAGTCCGAATATCTGGGCATTTGCGCCGCGCCCCTGGCCATTACCCTGTTCGCCATCATTTACTCCGGTCGGGGCTACTGGCTCCGTCCCCGGGTGGTGGTGGCCATGTCCCTGGTGCCCCTAATCACCCTGCTGGGGGCCTGGACCAACGAATACCATCACCTGATCTGGGAGCGGCTGTGGGTGGATTACTCCACCCCATTCCCCACCCTGGCCAATGTGCACGGGCCCCTCTACCTTTTCTTCATCGCCTATAGCTATAGCATCATGGCGCTGGGGATTGTCCTCATGGCCCTGGAAATGCGCTCCCTGCAAGGCTCTCAGCGCCATCAAATGTCCCTGGCCCTGATGTCCGTGGTGCTGCCCATGGGGGCCAGCGCCCTCTTTGTGGTGGGTTTGAGCCCGGTGCGCAACATGGACCCCACCCCCACGGTCTTCAATATCGGCGCTGCCCTGCTGGCCTGGGCCTGCCTGCGGGAACATCTGCTGGATTTGCTGCCCGTGGCCCGCCACGAAATTTTCCGTAGCCTGGAAGACCCCATATTTGTGCTGGACCAGGAAGGACGCATCGTTTCCGCCAATCCGGCGGCCGGGCATCTCTGTGCGGCGGCCCCGGACGACTTGGTGGGGCTGCCCCTGGCCGCCCGCATTCCCGCCTCCCGGCCCGTGGTGCCCATGGGCCCGGCCAGCACCACGGAAATTTTGCTGCCCGAAGGGGGCCATTGGGAGGTGCGGGGTTCCCCCCTGGAGGACGGGGCGGGGCGGCCTTTTGGCCGGGTGCTGGTGTGGCGGGAAATCACCGCCCGCAAGCGCATGGAAGCCCAACTGGCCCAGCTGGCCTATACGGACGCCCTCACCGGGGTGCCCAATCGGCGGGCCTGGGAGCAGATCCTCAGCCAGGAATTGATCAAGGCCCGGACCTATAACCACAGCCTCAGCATCCTCATGGTGGACGCGGACCACTTCAAGGCGGTCAATGACGAATACGGCCACGGTGTGGGGGATCGGGTGCTCATCGCCCTGGTGGCGGCCATGCGCCGGGTGCTGCGCATGGGGGATTTGCTGGCCCGCCTGGGGGGAGAAGAATTTGCCTTGATGTTGCCCGAGACCGACGCCGCCACGGCCCACCAGATCGGCCAGCGCCTGCTGGACGAGGTGCGTCGCCTGCGCCTGCCCGGTCTGGAGCGGCTGCGTTGCACCGTGAGCCTGGGGGTGGCCAGCCTGAGTCCGGAAGATGCGGATGGGGATGCCCTGTTGCAGCGGGCCGACCAGGCCCTTTACCGGGCCAAGCAGGCCGGTCGGGATCAGGTGCTTTAGAGAAATACCCGGGGTGGGAAGGGGCGGTGCCGCCTTCCCACAACTCGGGCGGTGGGCCGGCTTAAGACCGGGGCGGCGCCTGAAGTTCCTCCACTTCCACCTTGCCCTGGGCCAGGGCCTTACTCAGCAAGCGATAGCTGTCCTGGTCGAAGGCCGGACGGGGGCCTTCCAACAGCGCCCACACCCCCGCCGCATTACGGGCCGTGCCCAGGTAGCACCACCGATCCACCACATGCCAGTCCTCGGTGGAATTGAAATCGTCCTTTTCCTTTAAGGCGATGGGGCCCCCGTAGGGCCAGTCCCGCACCTTAAGCTTGGCCAGGGCCGCCATGAGCCGGGCGCTGTGGTGCCCCAGGGGCTCCTTGCCCACGCAGGCGCCGTAGCAGCCCTGTTGCTGAAAGGCGAAACAGCCCTTGCCGGGCCGGGCCTTTTCCAATCCCAGGAGCACATGGCAGAGCTGGTGGGCGTCGGCGATTTTTTTCAGGCTGTTGCGGGCTTCCTTGGGGGTGTTGAAGAGGCCGAAGAGATCGTCCCGCCCGGCAAAATCCAGATCGGCGGCCATGACCAGCTCGGGGCGCCAGTCCCCCCGCTGGCGCTCTACCAGGCGCCAGGCGCAGAGTTCCGGTGCCCGCTTGGGCAGGGTGTTGAGTTCCGGGCGCAGCTCCTGCTTGAGGCGGCTTTCCAGGAGCTGGGCTCCCAGTTCCCCGGCGCTTTCCCGCCATTCCACCCGGCGCACCCGGCGATTCAGTTCCGGGTCCCCCTTGCCTCCCGGGGCGAAGTGGAAAAACACCCGCTGGCGCAGATTGGTGCCCCGGCCCACATAGAGGGGCACTTCCCCCGGACCCTCCGCCGGGTCCCCGTAAAACACGTAGGCCCCGGGTAGCTCGGGCAGGTCGTCCAGGCTTTCCCCATCCAACTGGGGCGGCAGCACGGGGCGCTGGGTGAGCTGATCCACCGCCCCCTGCACCGCTTCCGGGCTGAAGGGGCCGTGGAGCTTCTGCCAGAATTGCCAGATCAGCCGGGCGTCGGACAGGGCCCGGTGGCGGCTTGGGTCATAGAGGCCCCAGCGTTCAATAAGGGCGTCCAGACTGTGGCGGAAGTGTTCCGGGGTGAGCTTGCGGGACAGCTTGACGGTGCACAGCACCGTGGCGTGGAAGCGAATGCCCAGACGCTGGAATTCGTTTTTGAGGAAGCCGTAATCGAAACGGGCGTTATGAGCCACGAACAGGCGTCCCTTGAGCCGCTCCAGCACCTCCGGGGCCAGATCGGCAAAGGCCGGGGCACCCGCCACCATGCCATCGTTGATATGGGTCAGTTCCTGGATGAAGGGGGGAATGGGCTGGCCCGGATTCACCAGGCTGCTCCATTCTTCCACCCCCGCTGCCGACACGGAAACAATGCCGATTTCCGTGATTCGGTCCCGCACCGGATTGGCCCCGGTGGTTTCCAGGTCAACGAAAACCATGGGTTCGACGGGGACGGGCAGATCGGCGGGTAAGGGGGACATGGCAGGACGGTGGGGAGGGAAAAACAGGGGGGCAAGGATAGCGCTTTCCCTCCCTGCCCGGGTAAAAAAACCGGAGGGGCCCATGGGGCGGAGCAAGTGGCTGATTTTCCGTGGGGAATGGTATCTGGGGAACGGGGCTTTATGCCAAAATGCTGGGGCCGGTTCCCCGACGGCAGCCCCCTGTTTCCCGCGCCTGGAGGAATGATGAAGCTCGCCACCCGTTTAAGTCTGATTGTGGGCGGTACCGCCCTGGGTATTGTGGTGCTGGTCACCCTGGCCCTGCATACCCTCCACGATTCCATGTTGGCGGATCGGCAAAGCCAGATCCTGTCCGTGGTGCGTTACGGCGGCAAACTGGTGGAATCCTTCGTGGCCCAGGAAAAGGCCGGCAGCCTCACCCGGGAAGAGGCCCAGCGCCGGGCCATCCAGGCCCTGGGCAGCCTGCGGGTGGAGGGGGATTACGTTTTTGCCCGGCGCACGGACGGCTATGTGCTGGTCCACCCCGATGCCCGCAAACAGGGCAAGGTGGATTCGGGGGGCAAGCTGCCGGACGGCCGTACCGTTATGCAGGCCTATTTGTCCGCCCTGGAAAACCGGAACGAGGCGGTGGTGGATATTTACGCCAAGCGGCCGGGCCAGGACGACTTTATTCCCAAGATCAACGGCCTGGAGCGGATTCCGGAATGGGACTGGCTGGTGGGCTATGGCCTTTTCGTGGATGACATTGATGCCGCCTACCAGACCTATGCCCTGCGCTTCGGCCTTATCGGCCTGGTGGTCTTCCTCGGGGTGATGGTGGGCACCGTGCTCATGGCCCGCAGCCTTTTCCGGGGCCTGGGGGGGGAACCGGAATACGCCATGGGGGTGGCTCGGGCCATTGCGGAGGGGGATTTGACCCTGCAACTGGGGCCGGTGAAGCATTCCCACAGTCTGCTGGCGTCCATTGCCCAGATGCAGGAAGCGCTCAGGACCATTATCGTGCGCATCCAGTCCAGCACGGCCCAGGTGGGCCAGGCCGCCACCGGCCTTTCCGAGCAGATGGGCCAGATCAACCAGGCCTCCCAACAGTCTTCCGACGCCATTGCCTCCTCGGCGGCGGCCATTGAGCAAATGGCGGTGAGCGTGGATCACATTTCCCAGAGCGCCAAGGACACGGAAAGTAACGCCGGTCGGGCCACCGGCCTGGCCAAGGCCGGGGAAGCCCAGGTGCAGCAGGCCGGGGAGCAAATCCGCCGGGTGGCCACCCAGGTGGCGGAGGCCTCGGGCCAGATCGGCGGCCTGGAAGATCGCTCCCGGGAAATCGGTGGCATTGCCATGGTGATTAAGGAAATCGCCGACCAGACCAATCTGCTGGCCTTGAATGCGGCCATTGAGGCGGCCCGGGCCGGGGAACATGGGCGGGGCTTTGCGGTGGTGGCGGACGAGGTGCGCAAGCTGTCGGAACGCACCGGGCGGGCCACGGACGAAATTACCGGGATGATCGAGGCCATCCACCGGGATACCTCCGGGGTGGTGGCCAGCATGGAAGCGGTGGCGCCCCTGGTGGCCTCCGGGGTGGCCATGGTGGAACAGGCCGGAGAGGCCCTGCAGCAAATCAGCCAGGCTTCGGACGTGGCCCTGGCCAATATCAGCGACGTGGCCTCCGCCACCACGGAACAAAGCCAGGCCAGCGCCGCCGTGGCCCGCAATGTGGAGCAAATCTCCGGCATGATCGAAGAATCGGTCAATTCCGTGACCCAGGCCAATCTGAATGTGCAGATCCTGGAAGCCCTGGCCAAAGAATTACGGGAATCGGTGGCCCGCTTCAAGGTGTAGGCCTCGGTTCCCGGGGAGCGGGGGCAAAGGTTCAAAGGGGACGAGGGGCTCCAGGGCCCAAGAGGGCAGGGGCCAAGGGGGCCACGGGACGGGCGTTTCCGGCCGGGGCACCGGGGGCGCCAAGGGGCCCCTCCGCTTTCCGGGTGCGGCTTTGGGCAAAAACGCTCAAAATAGCGCTCCTTTCCTTTTCCCCGGCCCGCCATGAAAGCCCACGTCGCCCGTAAACGTTTCGGTCAAAATTTCCTTCAGGACGCCCAGGTTATCGGGGACATTGTCCGGGCCGTGGATCCCCATCCGGGGGAAGCGGTGGTGGAAATCGGGCCCGGGCTGGGGGCCCTTACCGAGCCCCTGCTGGCCCGGCTGGACCATCTCCATGTGGTGGAAATCGACCGGGATCTGATCGCCCGGTTGAAGCAGCGCTATCCCAAGGATCGGCTCACCATCCACGAGGGGGATGCCCTGGCCTTCGACTTCGGCGCCCTGGGGCCCGAGCTCAAGGTGGTGGGCAATCTGCCCTACAACATCTCCACCCCCCTGCTGTTTCACCTGGCCACCTTTGCGGAACAGGTGCGGGACATGCATTTCATGCTCCAGAAGGAAGTGGTGGCCCGCATGGTGGCGGCCCCGGGGGACAGCGATTACAGCCGGCTGTCGGTCATGCTCCAGTACCGCTTCTACCTGGATTGGCTCCTGGACGTGCCCCCGGAAAGCTTTGACCCGGCCCCCAAGGTCCATTCCGCCGTGGTACGCCTCATTCCCCGTCCCCTGGCCGAACTCCAGGCCCGGGACCCGGCCCTGCTGGGCCAGGTGGTGAGCGCCGCCTTTTCCCAACGGCGCAAAATGCTGCGCAATACCCTGAAGGAACTGGGGGGGGAAGCCCTGCTGGACAGCCTGGGGATTGCCCCCACGGCCCGGGCGGAAGACGTGCCGGTGGCGGATTACGTGCGCCTGGCTAACCATCTGGCGGACCATCCCGTGGCCCCTGGGGCGGACGGGGCGGCGGCCTGAGCCGGGTTTCGGCTCCGGGGCGCCGCCTGGGCCGGGGGCGCCTCCGCCTTCGCCGGATAAAAAAAAGCGCGCCGGAGCGCGCTTCCTAGTCGGAAAAAACTGATCGACGGGGCTTGCCGGGGGCGGGCAGCCTCAGTCTTTTTTCATCGGGCAGGTTTTGATGCCCAGTAGGGTGTAAGCGGGACACCAGCCCAGGAGGCCCGTGGCCAGGGGCACCACGCCGATCCAGGCCCACACCGGGCCGCCCATCACGGCCCAGGCCACCAGGGCCAGACCTACGACGATACGCAGAACCTTGTCGATACCACCCACATTGGCTTTCATCACACCTTCTCCTTGGAAGAATTAACGGTGCCAGCATAACGGGGCGGCCCAGGGGGTGTCTGTAACCTAGGTTACAAATCCGGCCCCAGGGCCCACTGTTCCTCTCCCCGCCGGTGAGTGTAAGGGAAAAATGCTTTTGGGATGGTGGGATGGTGGGATGAGGGGGCTGGGGAGGGGACTGAGCCCCGTCCAGCAGGGAAACCGGGGAAAGGCCCGGGGCGCTTGAGTTGGCGCCCCGGCGTGGCTTTAGCGCACCGCCCCGGCCAGGGCCTTGAGCCCGTCCCTATCCTTGATGGCGATCTGTTCCCGGCCCAGGGCCACCAGACCTTGGGCGGCGAAGCCCTTGAGCAGGCGGCTGACAATTTCCCGAACGCTGCCCAGTTCTTCCGCCAATTGCTGGTGGGTGGCGATCAGGGTGTCCGCACCTTTGGCCAGGAGCAGCCGGGCCAGACGCTGGTCCAGGCGCTGGAAGGCCACCTCTTCCACCAGTTCCATGAGTTCCGCCAGGCGGGCGGAAAAAAGATGGAAAACGAAGTCCCGGAAGGGGGCGTAATCCGCCACCAGCCGGTCGAAGAGGGGGGCGGGCAGGAGCAGCAGGGTGAGGGGCGCTTCCGCTACCCCCCGGGCCGTGTAGGGGGCGTGACCCAGCAGACAGCTGGAGGTGATGATGCAGGATTCCCCCGGTTCCACCCGATAGAGGAGCATTTCCCGGCCGCTGGGGGCGGTTTTCACCACCTTGATGGTGCCTTCCAAAAGCAGGGGAAAGCCCTGGCAGGGTTGGCGCTCGGCAAAAATCTGGGCCCCGGCGGGGAGATGGAGCAAGGCTTCCGGACGTAGGGCCTGATCCAGCAGGGCGGCGGGCAGGGCCGCCAGGGAAGGGTAGAGGGCCTGCACCTGGGCCCGATCCGGGGCGCTCATTCGCTGATCTCCGCCAGCACCGGGGCGTGGTCCGAGGGCCGTTCCCGCTTGCGGGGCGCCTTATCCACCAAGGAGGCGGTGCAATGGGCGGCCAGGGGGGCGGAAAGGAGAATGTGGTCGATGCGCAGGCCTTGGTTTTTCTGAAAGCCCAACATGCGGTAATCCCACCAGGAGAAGGTTTTTTCCGGCTGGTCGAAAAGGCGGAAGCTGTCCGCCAGTCCCAGGCCCAGGAGGCGCTGGAAGGCCGCCCGTTCCGGCTCGGAACAGAGAATTTTCCCGGCCCAGGCCGCCGGGTTATGCACGTCCCGGTCGTCCGGGGCGATGTTGAAATCCCCGGCCAAAGCCAGGCGGGGATGGGCCGCCAGTTCTTCCTTCAGCCGGGTTTCCAGGGCCGCCAGCCAAGCCAGCTTGTAAGCGTATTTGTCGCTGCCCACCTCCTGGCCGTTGGGGAAATAGGCACAGACCATGCGCAGGGGGCCGCTCGGGGCGGCCACGGTGGCCGCCACCAGGCGCTTCTGGGGATCGTCGTAATGGGGATTACCCCGCACCACGTCACTTAAGGGATGGCGGGAGAGGAGGGCGACCCCGTTGTAGGTTTTCTGGCCGGCGAAAGCCACCTGATACCCGGCGGCCTCCAGGTCGGCCTGGGGAAAATTGTGGTCTTCCAGTTTGGTCTCCTGGAGGCAGACCACGTCCGGTTGCTGATCCGCCAGCCAATCCAGCAAATGGGGCAGGCGGACCTTGAGGGAATTCACGTTCCAGGCGGCGAGTTTCATGGAGAAGGGCTTCAATAGGGGTTAAGGGGCTTTTTTAGCATAGCCTGCCGCATCCAGCAGCCGGTTCCAGGCGTCCCGCTGAAAACCCAGCTGGCTGCGGGGTCCCACCTTAAAAAAGGGCACCTGGCGGCCGCCGCTATCCTGGGAGAGGGCGTCCTGGGCGGCTTGATCCGTGGGGGTGACATTGATTTCCCGGTGGGGCACACCCCGCTCCCGGAGCAGGGCTTGGGCCTGGGTGCAGCCTTCCCCGCAGTTGGGGCTGACGTAGAGCAGCACCGGGTATTGGCGGGCGGCCAGCCGGTTTTCGTAGGGCTGGCCGGTCAAATCCACTCCGTCCTGGGGCGCGGTCTGGTCCGTCCCCGTCCCCACCGGGTCCTTGAGACGGCGGTAGTGGCGCACGGTGGCGGGGGGCGGCCGGTCCGAGAGCACCGGGGCGCCGCTATGGGGATCAATCCAGCGGTAGGTATCGGCCTGGGCTCCGGCCCCCAGGGTGCAGAGGCCCGCCAGGACCAGGGCCAGGGCCGCGCTCCCACGGCGGCAGGCAAGGCGAAGCAAAGACAGGGGAAAAAGCAGGGGAAAAGGCATGGCGGCTGACATGGGCAAAGGCTCCTCCCGGGGCGGGAGCGGGGGGCTTCCCCGCCCCGGGCTCCGGCGCTTCGGCCCGGGGAGCGAGGCGCCCCGCCGGGCCGGAAATCAGGCCGGAATCATACCATTGTGGCGCAACAGGGCATCCACCTTGGGTTCCCGGCCCCGGAAGGCGATGAAGGATTCGATGGCCGGGCGGGAGCCCCCCACGGAAAGAATTTCCTCCAGGTAGCGGCGCCCGGTTTCCGGGTCGAAGGGACTGCCCGCTTCCTCGAAGGCCGCATAGGCATCCGCCGACAGCACTTCCGCCCATTTGTAGCTGAAGTAACCGGCATCGTAGCCCCCGGCGAAAATGTGGGAAAAGCTGTTTTGGAAACGGTGCCAGGCGGGGGGCACCAGCACCGCCACCTCCTGCCGCACCTCGTCCAGCAATTCTTGGACGCTGCGGCTGCCCGCCGGATCAAAGTCGTAGTGCAGGCGCAGGTCAAAGAGGGCGAATTCCAGCTGGCGCACGGTCTGCATGCCGCTGTGGAAATTCTTGGCGGCGATCATTTTGTCGAACAGGGCCCGGGGCAGGGGCTCGCCGGTTTCCACATGGGCGGTCATGCCTTGCAGCACCTCCCATTCCCAGCAGTAGTTTTCCATGAACTGGGAGGGCAGCTCCACCGCGTCCCATTCCACCCCGTGGATGCCGGAAACCGCCCCATCTTCCACCCGGGTGAGCAGGTGGTGCAGGCCGTGGCCGGTTTCGTGGAACAGGGTGATCACGTCGTCGTGGCTGAAGGTGGCGGGCTTGTCCCCCACCGGGGCGGGGAAATTGCAGTTCAGGTAGGCCACCGGGGTCTGGATGCCCTGGTCGGTACGCCGCCGGGTCATGGCCTCATCCATCCAGGCCCCGCCCCGCTTGGTATCCCGGGCGTAGAGGTCCAGGTAGAACTGGCCCACCAGCTTGCCTTCGGGAGTTTCGATGCGGAAAAAGCGCACGTCCGGATGCCAGGCGGGGGCGCTGTCCGGCAGGATGCGCACGTCGAAAAGGGTCTGGATGACCCGGAACAGGCCGCCCAGCACCTGGGGTTCGGGGAAATACTGCTTCACCTCCTGGTCGGAGAAGGCGTAGCGGGCGTGTTTGAGCTTTTCCGAGGCCCAGCCCATGTCCCAGGGTTGGAGGGCGTCCAGGCCCAGTTCCGTCTTGGCAAAGGCCTGCAATTCCGCCACGTCCTGCTCGGCAAAGGGCTTGGCCTTGGCCGCCAGTTCCCGGAGGAAACCCAGCACCTGTTCCGGGTTGTCCGCCATTTTGGGCACCAGGGAAACGTGGGCGTAGGTGGGGTAGCCCAGGAGCCGGGCTTCTTCCGCCCGCAGGGCGAGAATGCGCCGGATCAGGGGGGCGTTGTCCCACTCCGCCCGGTTGCTGCCCTCGGTGAATTCGGAGGCCCGGGTGGCGTAGCCCCGATAAAGGGCGTAACGCAGCCGCTGGCTGTCCGCGTATTGCATGACGGGAATGTAGGAGGGGGCGTGGAGGGTGAATTTCCAGCCGGTTTTGCCGTCCTTTTCCGCCGCCGCCCGGGCTGCCCGCTGCACGTCGTCGGGCAGGCCGGACAATTCCAGGGGATCGGTGACCACCTCGGCAAAGGCGTTGGTGGCGTCCAGGAGATTTTCCGAGAACTTGGCCGCCAGGGCCGCTAGTTCTTCCTGTATGGCCTGGAAGCGGGGCTTGTCCTTGTCCGCCAGTTCGGCACCGGAGAGGCGGAAATCCCGGATCTCGTTATCCACAATGCGCTTGCGGGCGGCGGAAAGGCCCACGTATTCCGGGGAGGCGGCCAGCTGCTTGTATTTCTGGAAGAGGGCCAGATTCTGGCCCAGTTCGGTGAAGAAGCGGGTCACTTCCGGCAACTGGGCGTTGTAGGCCTCCCGCCAGGCGGGCACGTCATTCACCCCGTGCAAATGGCCCACCACGCCCCAGGCCCGGGACAGGCCTTCCAGACCGTTCCCCAGGGGGGCGGCGAAATCCTTCCAGGTGGGGGGCACGTCCGGGCCGGTGAGCCGGGTCACCAGGGCCCGGGCCTCCGCCAGCATCTGGGTCATGGCAGGCTGGACGTGTTCGGGTTGAATCAGGTCAAAACGGGGCAGGCCGGAAAAGTCGAGGAGGGGATTCTGGGTCATGGTGGGGAAGGGAAGGAAATCGGTAGAGATAGACAAAAAAGTCGGAGAAAAAGGTCAGGCCCCAAGGGCCGGAATCCCGGACCCATGGGGCACAACCGGAGAATTATTGCCAACAGCTCGGCCCAAGGGGCCTAGGCTGCGGGGAGTGGGGCGGGCCGCTAGTACGGGCCTGGGCCGGGCGACCAAGGGCCGACCTCTGACCAAGCCCCGCCCCAAGGCTAGGCCCGGTGGGAGCCCCGGCCCCGGGCTGAAACGCCGCCGGAGCCGCCTGACGCCCGCCTGCTTGCCGCCCTAAACGGACCCCGGCGGAAGCTCCCTATTCTACTAGCTCCCGGTAAGCGCGCCAGGTGGCATAACCCATGAGGGGGGCGACCATGGTGAAGCCCAGCATCAGGGTGGCAAAACCCAGGGCGCTGAGGGCCAGAATGGCCACCAGCCAGACCCCCATGGCGGGCAGGTTTTGCAGGCAGGCCTGGAGACTGGCCGCCACCGCCTGGCCCACATCCCCCTCCCGTTCCAGCAGATAGGGGGCGGTGACCACGCCGCAGGCGAAGGCCAGAAGGCCCAGGAGCAGGCTGCTCAGGCCCCAGAGCAGGAGGGGGCCGGTGTCCTGGCGCTGCCACAGTTGGGCCCACACCGCCCCCAGGGGCCCGGCCCCGTTGCCGTCCAGGGCTTCCATGGCCAGTAGGGCGGTGATTTGGGACCAGAAAAGGAAGAGGGCGGCCAGGAGCAGGCCGAACAGGGCCAGGGGCTGCCACCGGGCCAGGACCGGGGCGAAGAGGCGCGCTTCCGTCAGGTCCGTGCCCTTGCCCTCCCGGCCTTCCCGGAGTCGGCTGATCTGGTAGAAGACCACCGCCAGCAGGGGGGCCACCACCAGGTAAGCGGCCAGGGAGGCCAGCACCAGGCTGGGCCGTTCCCGGGCGCACTGGTAGCAGAGCAGGCCCCCCAGGGAAAACAGGCTGCCCCAGGCCAGGCTCAGGCTGGGACTGCGGCCCATGTCCTCCAGGGCGTCCAGAAGCCAGATCAGGGGCCGATACCAGGCCACGGTGCGAATCCGGGGGAGATTCCGACTTGCCAGGTGTTCCAGGGCGTCCATGACCAACTCCTTTCCCCCGAAGGGGTGTGCTGGCGGACCGTAACCCGGCCCGGCAGGGGTGGGAGGGATGCTACTGAAAATGGGACCATGGCCGGGCGCCCCGGTTCCCCGCAGTGCAGCAAAATTCCCCTGGGGGCGATAGGGCGATAGGGCGATAGGACGGCCAGGGCGAGGCCGTGTGGCAGCCCCCAAAAGGAAACGCCCCGGCCGGATAGGCAGGGGCGTCTGGTGGGGTCGGGAGCGGTTCCGGGTAGGAAAGGCCCCGGTCCCGAAAAGGGGGGAAGGCTTACAGGGCCAGGGGCTTGCCGGTGAGCCGTTCGTAGGCTTCCCGGTACTTGGCGGCGGTGCGGCTGATCACGTCCGCCGGCAGCTTCGGGCCCGGGGCCTGTTTGTTCCACCAGGTCAGGGTTTCCAGGTAATCCCGGACAAACTGCTTGTCATAGCTGGCCGGGCTGGTGCCTTCCTGGTAGCTGTCGGCAGGCCAGAAGCGGGAAGAATCCGGGGTCAGCACTTCGTCGATCAGGTGCAGGGTGCCCGCCTTGTCGATGCCGAATTCAAACTTGGTGTCGGCAATGATGATGCCCCGGCCCTTGGCGTAGGCGGCGGCTTCCGTATAGAGGGCGATGGCCGCGTCCTTGGCCTGGGCGCACAGTTCGGCGCCGTTTTTGCCCGTGCCCCACAGGTCTTGGGAGAGCCGGTCGGCGCAGTGGGTCTTGGCCTCGTCAAAGGAAATGTTCATGTCGTGCTCACCCGCGTCCGCCTTGGTGGCCGGGGTGAAAATGGCTTGGGGCAGCTGGGAAGCCATTTGCAGGCCGGCGGGCAGGGCCACGCCGCACACCACGCCGGTGGCCTGGTAATCCTTCCAGCCGGAGCCGATCAGATAGCCCCGCACCACCGCTTCGATGGGCAGGGGCTTTAAGCGCTTCACCACCAGGGCCCGTCCGGCCACCTGATCCCGTTCTTCCGGCTTCACCACGTCTTCCGGTGCAATGCCGGAGAGCTGGTTGGGAAGAATGTGGCCCAGCTTTTCGAACCAGAAATTGGCCACCTGGGTCAGCACCTTGCCCTTGCCCGGAATGGGGTCCGGCAGGATGACGTCGAAGGCGGAGAGGCGGTCCGTGGTGATGATGAGCAGATGTTCCTCATCCACGGCGTAGATGTCCCGCACCTTGCCTTTGGCGATCAGGGGCAGACTGGAGATGGAGGACTCGAAGAGGGCAGCGGTCACGGTGGTTTCCTGGAAAAGCGAAGGAGGGAAAGGCAGAATTATAGGCGGTTCGGGGGGGCTCCGGCCAATGTTCCCGGGAATCCGGGCCTGGCGGGGCTTCCCGCCGGGCTTCCGACGCCGAACGGCGCCCCGGGCGCCCGGGAGCGAGGGAAAACCCGGAGAGCCGCGCCAGCCCCCGCTGTCACCGCATCTGCTAAGCTAGGTCATCCTTTTCGGCTGGAACCTGTCATGCATCTTCCGCCCCGTGCCGTGCCCCCGGGTGTGCCCGATTATCTGGTGCAGACCTATTGGTGGGCCTACGTGTCCCCTCAGGCCATCCGCTTTTTTGAACGGCCCTGGCTGGTGAATTTGATTCTCTGGGGCAATTACCGGGCCCTGGAAGCCGCCGCCCTGGATGCCCTGGGGCCGGATTTTTCCGGGGAGACCCTGCAAATCGCCTGCGTCTACGGGGATTTAAGCCCCCGTCTGGCCCGGGCCTTGCCCGCCGACGGGGCTCTCACGGTGGTGGATGTGGTGCCGGACCAGCTGGCCAACCTGGAACGCAAGCTGCCCCGGGGCCACGGGGTGGCCCTGGGCCTGGGGGATAGCGCCGCCCTGCCCCTGGAGACGGGCCGTTTTCACCGGGCCCTGCTCTTTTTTCTGCTCCATGAGCAGCCCGAGGCCGTGCGCCGCCGCACCCTGGCGGAAGCCCTCCGGGTGCTGCGTCCCGGCGGCCGTCTGGTAATTATCGACTACCACCGGCCCCGCCCCTGGCATCCCCTGTACTGGCCCATGGTGGCCATTCTCAAAACCCTGGAACCCTTTGCCCTGGATTTGTGGCGCCATCCCCTGGAGCACTGGTTGCCCCCGGAAGTACGGGTGCGCCTCAGCCGCCGCACCCGGTTCGGCGGCCTGTATCAGGAAGTGGTGCTGGAAAAGCTGGCCTGAGGGCGGGCCCCAGGGGGTTGGGCGGGCCGCCGTCCTCCGGGGAACCCCCGGCGGACGGGGCTTAAGCCGCCTCAGTGTTCCCCGTGATCTTCCGAGGCCGCCAGGGCCTTGCGCATCCGGGCCATGCCCCAGAAGACGGTGGCGGCGATGACCGGTATGGCCACGGCGGTGACGATTTCCGGTTCCAACCCGTTGCCGGTGGCGGCTTTCAGGCCCTTGGCCAGGTAGGTGACCAGCTGGGAGGCGTAATAGGTAATGGCCACCACGGACAGGCCTTCCACCGTTTCCTGGAGCCGCAGTTGCAGGCGGGAGCGGCGGTTCATCTGGGCCAGCAGGAGCTGGTTCTGTTTTTCCAACTCAATATCCACCCGGGTGCGCAGCAGGGCGCTCTTCCGGGCGATGCGGGTGGACAGGTCGTTCTGGCGCCGGGCAATGGAAAGGCAGGTGTTAATGGCCGGAGCCAGGCGCCGTTCCATGAATTCCTTAATGGGGGGATAGCCGTCCACCCGCTGTTCCCGCAGGTCGTGGATGCGCTGCTGGACCAGGGCGTAATAGGCCTCGGCGGCGCCGAAACGGTAGGCGCTGCGGCTTACGGAACGTTCCACCTCCGCCGCCAGCCGGGTCAGCCGGTTGAGGAGCTGGCGTTCCTCCTCCGTGCTGGTGGTATCCCCCATGCCGTCCATGAGCTGGGCCAGTTCCTCCTCTGATTGGGCGAGAAAGCGGCCCACTTCCTTGGCCATGGGGAAGGCCAGGAGGGCCATGACCCGGTAGGTCTCGATTTCCAGCAGACGCTGCACGGTGCGCCCGGCCTGCCGGTGCTGGAGATGGCGATCCAGCACCAGATAGCGGGAAAAGCCGTCCTTGAGGCGAAAGTCGGACAGCACCCAGGCGGCCCCGTCCGCCACGGCGGCGGCCACCACCGTGTCACTTTCCCGGCTCAAGCTGGCCAGGGCGGCGTCCAGGGCGCCCTCCCTGGCCGGGCGGAATTCCAGGTGGGTGGCCACCATCAGGGAGCCGGGAATGGCTGCCAGCCAGTCCGCCGGCAGGGCTTCCAGGGCCGTGGTGTCCGGCCCGTGCTCCGGGCGCCGGGCGAGGAAAAAGGTGTAGCCGGAAAATTCGTTGTGCCGTTCCCACTTCAGGCGCAGGTCCCCCGCCTCCATAACCCAGTGGTCCCCGTGGATTACCGGGCAAAGCCGGGCGCCCAGGGCGTCGCAGAGGCGGTGCAGATGGGCTTCTTCCGCTTCCCGGCCGGTGCCCTCATGGACCACGGCCAGATAGCTGATCCACTCCTCGGCGCCCAGCACCATGGGGGGCCGGGCATGGACTTCGTCGTTGAGGCGCTGGCGCAGGGGATGTTCGGCGAGGGGCAGGGGGGCGGTCATGGGTGACAAACGGGGGGAAAATTGGACTGCGGGCCATCTTGCCCGCCGGGCGGGGGAAAGACAAGTTAGGGAAAACCACGCCCATGCCTAAAAATAGCCTCGGGCCGGGTTAAGATGCGGCCCTTTACAATCCTTAAGCCGGGCCGGTTCCGGGGGGCCTTACTGCTCCCCCCACGGCCCGCCACCGGGGCGGTGCAGGCTGCCCCGGGGCCGGTTCCGGGAGAGAATCGGGCACCACCAGGGGAGCAGGATGAAACAAGGGGCAGCAGGGGGCTGGGCGCGGTGCGCGGCCCAGGGAGTGGATCGGCCACGGGACGGGGCTTGGCCGCTGGGCGGGCAGCCGGGGCAGCGTGAAGCAGGGCTTGGCCGTGGGCGACGGGGCCGGGAGGGGGCGCGCCCCAGCACCCACCGCCCCCCCTGGGCCCTGGGCGCCCTCTGGGCTGCCCTGGCCGGGATGGGCGGCGCCCTGCCGGGCACCGGCGAGGCCGGGGAAGAGGCCATCCCCACCCTGCCGGAAATCCTCATTTTCAGCGCCGGGGAAACCCGCCAGACCCAGGGGCTGGACCGGGCCGATCTGGACAAAGCGCCCCCTGGCGCCAATCCCCTGGCTGCCCTGGCCCGCCTGCCCGGGGTGAGCTTTCAGGCGACGGATGCCCAGGGGGCCTACGAATGGTCTGCCCGCTTCAATCTCCGGGGCTTTGGTCAGAATTACCTGGGCTTTACCCTGGACGATGTGCCCCTGGGGGACATGAGCTACACCAACAACAACGGCCTGCACATTGGCCGGGCCATCAGTTCGGAAAACCTGGATCAGGTGCTCCTTTCCCAGGGCTCGGGGGACGTGGGCACCGCCGCCACGGGCAATCTGGGGGGCACGGTGCGCTTTCTCTCCCGGGACCCGGATATGAAGCCCGGCGCCTATCTGGCCCAGACCCTGGGGAGCGACAATTTCCACCGGACCTTCGCCCGCCTGGAAACGGGCAAGCTGGAAAGCGGCACCCGGGCCTATCTGAGCTTTAGCCAGGAAGGCACGGATAAGTGGAAGGGCCAGGGCAGCCAACGCCAGGACCAGTTCAACGCCAAGCTGGTGCACGGTTTTGGCGACCACCTCCTGACCCTGTTCTACGACCACTCCCAGCGCCGGGAGGTGGATTACGCCGATCTTTCCCTAAGCAGCGTTCAGCGCCTGGGCTGGCACTGGGACAACTACGCCCCGGACTGGTCCCGGGCCATGGCCGCCGCCCAGGGCCAGTATTCCGGCGGCGTGACCAGCGGCAATGACGCCTATTACCAGGCTTCCGGCCTGCGTAACGACGATCTGGCCGCCGCCGCCCTGGACCTGGGCCTGGGCTCCAGCACCCGGTGGAAGACCACCCTCTACACCCACCACGACGACGGCCAGGGCCATTGGTATTCCCCCCCGTCCCTCACCAATCCCCTGTCCCTGGTGGAGCCCCTGGCCCTGCGCCTCATGGATTATCGGGTGGAGCGGGCCGGGCTGGTCACGGCCCTCACCTGGCAGTCCGGCGTGCACACGGTGAATGGGGGCCTGTGGGTGGAACACAGCCGCCATTACACGGCCATGAGCTTTCAGGCCGTGTCCGGCCCCGTGAGCTGGGATAGCTTCCTGAGCAACCCCACGGCCACCGTTTTCCAGCAGCAATACGTGACCGACACCCGCCAGTTCCACCTTCAGGACACCCTGAGCCTGCTGGGGGACCGGCTCCACCTCAACCTGGGCTTTAAAACCCCCCGGGTACGGATCGAAGCGGCCAATCCGGTGGGGCCCCTGGCCTCCGGGCGGCTCACCGCCAGCAAATCCTTCCTCTCCGCCCTGGGGGCCAGTTATCGGCTCGCCCCGGGGCGCGAGGTGTTTGCCTCCTATGCCGAAAACATGCGGGCCTACCAGCCCGGGGTCGCGGGCCCCTTCGCCCAGTTGCAGCCGGTCTATGATGTTTCCGCCGACCGGCTGCGCCCGGAAACTTCTGAAACCTATGAAGTGGGCTACCGCTACCGGGGCGGCCCGGTGCAGGCATCGTTAGCCGCCTACCACGTGGATTTTCATGACCGCCTGTTGAGCGTGGCCACCTGCGCCGGGGTGGTGGGCTGCCCGGCCACCCTGGTGAATGTGGGCCGGGTCTCCAGCGACGGCCTGGAAGGGGCCCTTTCCTGGAACCCGGTGAAGCACTGGACCTGGTTCAACGCCCTGACCCTGGATAACTCCCGTTACCGCTCCAACTACCGGGAAGGCACCGCCCTGGTTCAGGCGGACGGCAAACAGGTGGTGGCCACCCCCCGACGCATGTGGGCCACGGAACTCACCTACGAGCCCGGCCCCTGGTACGCCCGCCTGGGGGGCAAATACACGGACCGGCGCTACTACTCTTACACCAACGACGCCGCCGTGCCCTCCTTCTGGCTATGGAACCTGAGCGCCGGCTACCGCCCCGGCAAAATGGGCCCCCTCACGGAAACCAGCCTGCAACTGGGGGTCAGCAACCTGTTCGACAAACGCTATTTCAGCACCGTAGGCACCAACGGCTTCGTCACCGCCGACCCCAACGGCCAGTTCGCCACCCTGCTGGAAGGGGCGCCCAGGCAGGTGTTTATTGGGTTTAGTGGGAGGTTGTGAGGGGCGATTTAACATTAAGAATCTAATCGGATATTTGCGAACGTAGCCCACCTGCTGTTAGTTACTAATTGCTCCTCCATTAAGAAAAATCCTCTTCTGGTGGGTGGCTAACCTTCCAACAGTCTGCTTGAAACGGATCTATTCGGCATTGCCGAGCCACCGAGTGGTGATAGCTTTTACCCCGTCCTCAGTAAGAGGGGGTTCTTTCCATCCCTGCGTGAAACTTATGTCTTCAGAGTCAGGTAGTTGGTTCCCTGCAAGTTCTCGAATTCTAATTCTTGCAGGTAGTGCTGCTGCTTCGCCTACGAATATTGCCTCTCGGCGAGAGAGGGAGGAAAGAATCTTCGTTATACCTGCTAATGAATCGGGCAGGAACCTCCCTACGTGCTCCTGATCTCTTCCATTTGTTAAACGCAACACGATCCAAGAATTACATTGAGACAATACTGTGCTTTCAACGTCGGAAGGTCGCTGCGATACTAACATCAGGCCTAAACCATATTTGCGTCCCTCTTTTGCTATTCGTCTGACCGCGTCCTGAGCTTCTCTATATTGAGCCTCTCCTCTGTCAGGAACGTAACGATGGGCTTCCTCGCACACTAACAACACTGGATCTTTTCGTCGCTCCGATTTGGTTTGCCAAATTTTGTAGCTGAATAGCATTCTGCAGATCATTGCCGTGAGTGTTCCCGCGACCTCGTTGGGGGCTCCCGATAAATCAATAATTTTCAGAGTATGGCCGTTTTCATCACGTCCAATTAGTTGAAGGATAGCCTTTTCGATAGAATCGTCGGGGTCTTCCCTCATAAGAAATTTAAGCCGAGGATCAGTCCTTAATACGTTCAGCTTATCCAGAATGGACTCGAGAGACTTTCTGTCGGTAACAGACGATTTTTCAGCCTTTCCTGGCTTCCTCCCTTGTACGGCATCAATGTGCTTAGTGAACTCTTCGAGGCTAAAGCGAAATGGCTTATCACGATCAAAGCCAGAAATGTGTGCGTCAGTCTTTCCGGTACAAAGTACTTCAGGTTGATCGCCGACGGGATCCTCTGGTAGCGGATTGACGACTTCTGCACTAACCATGCGCGCGTGTTTTAATGCTTTATATACGATGTTGTTTTGAGAAGTGGCTTCTGCCTCTGTTTTTCCAATTATTAGCCCCCGCAGTTCTTCACCAGTCATCAGCCAATAGGGAAGCCGAAGTGGTTCAATGGTGGTTTCGCTACCTTCTGTTGTGGCTGCGTCGTATGCTCGAAGGACGGTAGCCTCTCTTTGAAAAGCGGTGGAGTACTCGCCGTGAGGGTCAATTAACACAATTCTCGGTTTCAAGTCGCTTAAATCTACAGCCTTATGCTCAAGGACTGATCGGAGCACGGCGGCAACGGTGCCAGATTTGCCAGAACCTGTAGATCCAAGGATGGCGCAATGTTGGCCAAATAGCTTGTCAACGTTAGCCCGACATTCTGCTCCATTTCCTCCGACATACTCACCGATAGCCACTAGTGGTGAGACTGTGATTTCTTCCGACGCATGTTCAGCAGCGGAAAATATCTGCTCAAGCTCCATTGGTGTTGTTAAGTAGACGCCCTGCAATGGGAGGGGATAAGTCTCCACTCCGCGAGAGAACTTTAAGCGCTTTTCGGTCACGACCCATGTGCCTTCTGCAAATAGGTCGGCCTCAAGGATGCGAGAGTCGTCGCCTGGGGCGATTGGATTTTGTCCTTGCTCGGCAGCTATCTCGGAACGCATCCGCAACATACGTACATATGCGAAGAGCAATCGCCTTCCGTAGTGAATCTTCACAATGCTAGCAAGCTGTCCTACTGGGCAAACGCGGCCATCGACCACACGAGATAATTCAGAGAGCTTACTGTCTAACTCAACGCGAATTGCAGTTCCACTTACCTCTATTACCTTTCCAATGAAAAGATCAACATTTTCTTGAAATGGTGTCATGCTGGTACTCCGCTTTCCAAAAACTTAGTCAGGCCAGAAAATTTCCACCACTGTAGTCCTGTATTTGGTGGTGCCGGTGAGAAATGGTCTTCCCCATTGTAAAGTGCTTTGTCGGTTGCTACGTATATTCGTGAACCAAAGCTCTTGTTTTTAAGCCATTTCGTTAATGTTGGGCAAGGCGCTGATTTAGTCCCATCGTTTATTTCTTTTGAGAAAGCTACTACCACTGTTTTATTGCGCTTATCGCAGAGCGCAGATTCTATTTCGGTGTTGATGTGGTTGTCACCGAAGCTATATCCAACGATTGCAAGCAAATTATTCTCTTCAGTATGAAGAGACCTTCGGAAACAGTCGAATATCCGAGCGAACGGATCTTTCTGTGTCTCGATATACTTTGTGGCTTGTGGGTAGATTAGGGTTCCTTTTAAATCGGCTAGGTATTTTACTCCGTACCGGACTCGTAATAGCCCCATCTCTGTATTTCGAAACCAATCTGCAGACCCGTGTAGTTTAAGTACCTTGTGTGTTCTATTTGGCGATAATACTGTTGGATCAATACTTTCACCAGTCCAAAAACCAATAGCTCCACCCGAGAAACCGTCTAGCGGAGAGCGATGCTCTATCGCCAACGCATCTTCAAGCAACGTATCGTAATTGGTGGTCAAGAAGCCAATCTGGGTCCGTGGCTCCAGATTGGCTCG
Organism: Rhodocyclaceae bacterium; assembly: GCA_041907765.1. Lineage (GTDB taxonomy): Bacteria > Pseudomonadota > Gammaproteobacteria > Burkholderiales > Rhodocyclaceae > Azospira. Next base: position 112,191 of record JAYRGQ010000008.1, read on the forward strand.
TGCCAAGAATAGCTGGCGCACAAACTTCACATGGGCTTCAATATCAACTATTGGTTTTTCCTGCGTACCAATCTGTTCTGGATTGGTACCTACTGCCGAGCGGTAGCCGTACCGAACCGTAGTAGCAATTTGTTGAATCACAGAGGAATAGGTCTCCTCCAATTGATTTAGTGCGATTGTGTTAGACCCTAGGTGGACGGATTTCCCCTTAGAGCGTTCAGCCAAGGCAATAAGGTCTCCTAAGTGGCTAAGAACGTGTTCCACATGCGCAGAACTGGGGAGATCAGCTAGAAGTATATTAAAGAGATCGAGGTCTTTGCCAACAAGAGAAGCTTTGACACGCTCTGTTAGCTCGTTCATTAGCGGGATACCGGATTCAACACTGACCCCGGCACCAAGAAGCCATTGTTGGCGTCCCAGTTCAAGAACCTTTTGTAACTCATCAAGTCCGACATCTAATGATTTCACTATCCCTCCCTTAGTCTGATAGGTGGTTCTAGTCGAGCCTTTTTACTCAAGGTTACAGCTCACGAGGGAATTATGACTCTGATAACCTCTTCGGGGCTTGTTTTTTTAGCTATCGATTGTTTTTCTTTCGTGAATACGAGTGCTGGTGACAGCTAAGCCCTAGTAACAGAACCATGATTTCGGCGGTGGGGCATTAAACTAATATGGAGATATTGCTGATTGCTTACCGGTTGATCTGATTGTAAAAGCTGGGGGCGCAATTGGGCCCAATTACATTCAGATGACTCCTCTATTTTGCATCGGCTGTTTCCTTTCCTATCCCCCTTCCCGCTACAATGCCCAACCCGGGACCCGCCGCCGGACGGTAGGGCGGCTGGCCCGTTTTCCCCACCTTTGCCGCGAGGTTTCCATGACCCTCCCGTTGTCCGATCCTTTGTGTTTCGATGCCGGTATTTATGCCCTGGATTCCGGTTATGTCCGTCCCTTTCTCGATTCCATCCACCTGATTGTGGAAAAGGGCCATGTGGCCGTGGTGGATACGGGGAACAGCGCTTCTCTGGCTCGGGTTCAGGCCCAGTTGGGGCGTCTGGGCCTGGGGCCGGAGGCGGTGGATTTCGTCATCCTCACCCACATTCACCTGGACCACGCGGGGGGCGCCGGGGCCTTTATGGCGGCGTTCCCCCGGGCCCGGCTCGTGGTCCATCCCCGGGGCGCCCGGCACATGGCCGATCCCAGCAAGCTCTGGGCGGGTACGGTGGCGGTGTATGGGGAGGCCCAGGCGCAAAAGCTTTACGGGTCCATTCTGCCCATCGACCCGGAGCGGATCATTGAGGCCCACCACGAAACCGTGCTGGATCTGGCCGGGCGGGAGCTGCTCTGCCTGGATACCCCGGGCCACGCCAAGCACCACATCTGTATTGTGGATAAAAAGGGCCAGGGCATTTTCACCGGGGATACCTTCGGCCTTTCCTATCGGGAGCTGGATCAGACCGTGGGGGGCCAGGTGCGCCAGTACATTTTCCCCACCACCACCCCGGTCCAGTTCGATCCGGAGGCCATGCACCGCTCCATCGACCTGCTCCTTTCCTTCGGTCTGCCCTATATGTACCTGACCCACTACAGCCGGGTCCATGACGTGGCTCGCCTGGGGGCGGACCTGCACCGGCTGCTGGATGCCCTGGTGGAAATGGCCTTGAAGCACCAGAAGGCGGGGGAAGAACGGCACGGTCTGCTGGTGGCGGGCATACAGGACCTGTTCCGGGGGGAAAAGGCCCGCTACGGCTGGACCCTGCCGGACGAGGAAATTTTCCGGGTCTGGGCCATGGATATTGAGCTGGACGCCCAGGGTCTGGAAGTGTGGCTGGACTCCCAGGCCGGGCATTAGGGCTGGTCTTCTTGCCCGGGGCCTGGCTCCGGGGACAGAGAAAAGCGCGGGAGCCCAAGGGCTCCCGTTTTTTATGGGACTAAGGATGGGGCCGGTCGGGGCGGGGCTGGGGAACGAGGGGCAGGGGATAGGATGCGGGGAACGGGCGGCGAAGGGGGTTTGCCCGGCCCCCAAAACGGCCCGGAGAGGGAAGCGACAAGCCATTCTTACTTTTTTGCAGGCGGGAGAGTGGCGTCCCTGGCCGATCTATACCTTTAATCGCCGGAGAAGGCCGTGCTTCGGTCGTCTCCAGCCAAATTACCGTTTCCCGGCGTTTCAGGAGGTAAAGCGTCGCCGCAGGAAAATGCCCAGCATGACGCTGGCGATGGTGCCCATGAGGGCGAGGGAGAGGGCGAAGCCGTGGGGCTCGTCCAGCCAGGGCATGTGGTGGAAATTCATGCCGAAAATCCCGGCAATGAGCCCGGCGGGCATGAAGACGGTGGCCACCACGGTGAGGGCGCGGATTTCCCGGTTCATCCGGTTGCTCACCGTGGACAGGTAGATGTCCAGCAGGCCGGTGAGCAGGTCCCGCAGGTCCTCCAGGGATTCCAGAAGATGGACCGTATGGTCGTACACGTCCCGCAGGTAGAGCTGGGTTTCCGGGCGGAAAAAGTCCCCGTGGCTGCGTTGCAGGGTGTTGAGCACCTCCCGCAGGGGCCAGATGGAGCGGCGCAGGGCGGTGACCTGGCGTTTGATCCAGTGAATATCCTGGATCAACCCGGGGCGGAGCTTGTCCAGAATCACCTCTTCCACATCCTCTGCCCGGTCGGAAAACTCCTCCACCAGGGCAAAATACCGGTCCACCAGGGTGTCCAGGAGGGAATAGGCCAGATAGTCCGCCCCCAGGCGCAACACCTGATTGCGGTTGCCCCGCAGGCGCTCCCGCAGGGCGTTGAAAGCCCCCAGGGGGCGCTCCTGGAAGGTGAGCACGAAGTCCGGGCCCAGGATAATGCTCACCTGGTCGCTGGTCAGGGCGCCCCCGGCCGGGGGGCTGGCGTAGAGCCGGGCGACGATGTAGAGGTAATCCCCGTAATCGTCCACCTTGGGCCGCTGATCCGTATTCAGAATGTCTTCCAGCACCAGGGGGTGGAGCTTGAAGCGCTGGCCGATGGCGGCCATGAGGGCGGCGTCGTGGAGGCCGTAAACATTGAGCCAGAGCACTCCTCGGCGCCGTTCCAGGTGCAGCACCTGGTCCTTGTTCCCCAGTTCCCGCTCCTCCAGCCCCTCCGGGTCGTATTCCAGCAGGTGCATGGTGGGGGTGTCCATGCGCACCTCCCCCAGATGGACCAGGGACCCGGCGGGCAGGCCGGCTTTGCGGGAGCGGAGTTTGGCGTGGCGTTTCATGACCCGGGAATGGTAGCAGGCGCCCCGGAGGGCTGACCAGGGGACGGGGACTGTGTATGATCCCGCCCCTATGGCTACTCCCCCTTTTGCTCCCCTTTCTCCCTCCTCGGACGCTGCGGCGACGGGGGCGGCGGTCCCGGCTTCTGCCCCGGCGGAGAACGGGGCGGCGCCCCGCTTACCCGAGGTGGAGGCCCCGGATTACGGGCGCCGTTTCGGCGGCGTGGCTAGGCTCTACGGCCCGGCGGCCCTGGCCCGTTTTCAGGCGGCCCACGTGTGCATTGTGGGCATTGGCGGGGTGGGCTCCTGGGTGGCGGAGGCCCTGGCCCGCAGCGCCGTGGGCCACCTCACCCTGGTGGATTTGGACCATGTGGCCGAATCCAATATGAACCGGCAGATTCACGCCCTGGAAGAGACCCTGGGCCAGGCCAAGGTGGAAGCCATGGCAGCCCGCATCCGGGCCATTAATCCGGCCTGCCGGGTGGATTGGATCGACGATTTTGTCACGCCGGATAATCTGGACGAACTGCTGGGGCCCGCCAGACCCATGGATCTGCTGGTGGATGCCATTGACGGGGTGCGGGCCAAGACCGCCCTCATTGCCTGGTGCCGCCGCCAGGGGCTGGCGGTGGTCACCGCCGGGGCGGCGGGGGGCCAGCTGGACCCCACCCGCCTGCGGGTGGATGACCTGTCTCGCACCATCCAGGACCCGTTGCTCTCCAAGGTGCGGGGCCAGCTGCGCAAATTCCACGGTTTCCCCCGGGACCCGAAAAAGAAATTCAATGTGCCGGCGGTGTTTTCCGACGAACCCCTGCGTTATCCCGAACCGGCCCAGAGCTGCGAGGCGGAACCCCGGGGCCCGGCGGGCCTGAGCTGCGCCGGGTTCGGCTCCTCCGTCTGCGTTACCGCCAGCGTGGGGCTGGCCGCCGCCAGCGTGGCCTTGAAACTCCTCGCCAAATAAGGCTTAGAAGGCGGGCTTCCGGGAACGCCGCCCGTCTTGGGCGGGCCCGCTCCGTGGGGCCCCTCAGTTTTGCCCGTTATCCAACTGGCGGCGAATGACCGCGTTAAAAGGGGCCACCCATTCGGCGGCAAACTGGCTGTCGCAGGCATTCACTTCCGCAATGGCCCGCAGCAGGGAACGGGTCTGGCCCCGCTGGCTGTGTTTCAGGGTGACCGCCTCAAAGGCATCCACAATGGCCAGAATGCAGGCCCCGGGACAAATCTGGGCGCCCTTCAACCCCCGGGGATAGCCCGTGCCATCCGGCATTTCATGGTGCTGGGCCACCATTTCCGCTGCCCCGTGCCAGCCCTCCATGCGCCCCAAAAGCCCCGCCCCCAGGGAGGGGTGGAGGGCCAGGGTGGCCCGGTCCTCGTCACTGAGCCGACCTTCCTTGAGCCACACGGATTCGGGCAGGAACATCATGCCCACATCGTGCATATAGACGGCAGCGGCCAGCTGGGTGGAATCCACGGGCTTGCCCGCTTCCTGATTGGTTTCCAGAGCCAGTTTCAGAAGCCGGGCGCTGCGCCCCTGGTAGAGGGGGGAGCGGCTTTCAAACTGCTGGGCCAGGCTGTGAAAAAACTGTAAATCGGCGGCGGTGGCCTCGTCCGGGCGCAGGGAAACGCTGGCCTGGGGCTGGGGTTCCCGGGCCGCCAGGGAAGCGGGGCGAAAGCCGGTGACGCTTTCGATAAGGGCGGCGGCGGCCTGGTTAATTTCCTTGGCCCCGGCTTCCGCCAGGTTATCCAGGCCCAGCACCAGCCGTTCCAGGTGCAGGTTATTCAGGGGCTTGTCGTGGGCAATGGCGTCCACCGCCAGTTCCAGCCGGTCCAGGGCGAGGAGCAGGGCTTCCCCGAAGAGATCGGTGAACACCAGTTTTCCTTCCCGCAGCCGGGCCAGCAGGCTTTCGATGGGGTGGGCGATGCGTACCCCTAGCTCCAGCTTGCACAGGGAGGCATCCCCCTTCAGGGTGTGGATGGCCCGGAACAGGTCCGCCAGAATGCTCCGGTCGTCCGGTGTTTGCTTGAGCTTGGCAATATCCCGTTCCACATTGGGGATTTGATCGGTCAGGGAATCCACGAAATCCTGGAACATTTCCGGATCGCGGATGATGGGGTGATGCGGGGTGACCATGGCGAACTCCCTTGGCTGGCAGTGGGGCCCTTGTGGGGGGAAGGGGACCGCCGATTCAGACCCCGGGGCGGGGCCATCCAGGAAAACGGGGTGGGGCGGGCTTATTTTTGTTTTTTAACATGCATCAAACCCCCCGGCCCGGGAGCTTGCCATAATTTTGCGAAATTTCAATCTTTTCCGGAGAAGCTGATGGACCTCATGCAATGGTTGCCCCGCTACCAGCTGGGGTGCGCCCCCATGGACGACACCCACCGGGAATTCGTGGATTGGATCAACCGTCTGGCCCAGCTGCCGGACGGGGAATTCCTGCCCCAGTTCGACGCCTTTTTTGCCCATACGGAACACCATTTCGCCCAGGAAAACCAATGGATGGCGGAAAGCGCTTTCCCGCCCCTCCACTGCCACGTAGGGGAACACGAACGGGTTCTGGCGACCCTGCGTAGCCTGCGCAAAATGGTGGAACGGGGAGATGTGGCCATTGGCCGCCGGGCCGTGGAAGAACTGGTGGGCTGGTTCGATAACCACGCCGCCACCATGGACACGGCCCTGGCCGTGCATATGCGTAACGCCCAATACACGCCCACGCCCCTTACCGCCACGGCCTGAAAAGGCCAAGCGGCGGGGCGTTGGTAGGGAAAAGGCAGGCGGAGCGCTCCGCGTCTCCGCCGTCTTGAAAACTCTGACGCCTTGGGCGCCCCCGGAGCCCTCGGAAAGCCCGGAAAGCCCGGAACCGCCGAAGTGCCCAGATGCTTCGCGTTCGGAAAGGGGCGGTCAGCCGCCCCAGCCCCTTTCAGTGCATCCGGGCAGCGGCTTCCCCGGCGCCCTTGGTCGGGGCCATGGCCCGGTCTTCCTCTTCATAAAGCCCGGAACAGGTGGTGAAACACCCGGCCAGGGGGCAGGTCCGGCCCGCTGGGCAATGGTGTTCCCGGGCGCATTGGCCTTGGGTTTGGTCCATCAGGACCATTTCTTTGACCGCTTCGCAACGGCCGATGGGGGAATCGAAGAAGCACATGATGGTCTCCCGCAGCCCCGGCCCCACAGGGACCGGCGGCGCTTTGGTCGGGAAACGGAGGCCGGGGAGGCGCCTCGGGCGGTGGCGACCTGGCATGTAACCGAGTCGGGTGCGTGGCACCGGGCCTCCGGGAAAGCGGCCCTTCCTGGTCCGTTTCCCTAATTTCACTATAGGCAGACTTGAGGGATATTCAAGTGGAATGTGCCTGGCGGGCCCCGGGCGGGCGCGGTGGGCCGATGCCGAGCCTTTTCCACCCCTGGGCCGCCCCCCGGGGCCCGGTCCTGCCGGTTTCCTCCGGCTGCGCCATGGGCTAGACTGCGCCCCTTCCCTCCTCCCCGGTGTTCCCATGTCCTCGGATACTCCCCGTAAAACCCTGACCCTGAAACCCGGGGCGACCCCACCCAGCACCCGGCGTACCCCCCTGCGGGGCGGGGCGCCCCGCAGCCGTCGGCCCGTGCCTCCGGTGGAAGCGCCCCAAGCGGCTCCGGCCGAAGCGGCAGAAGCGCCCGCCCGGGAGGAGGTGTCCCAGCCGGTGGCGGACAGGGCGGCGGGGGAAGCCCCCCGGCGTCGCCTGCGGACCGGGGATCGCCAGGATCGCCAGGATCGCCAGGATCGCCAGGATCGCCAGGATCGCCAGGGGCGGCCCGAGGGGAACCCCCGTGCCCCGCGTTCTGGGCGCCCGGCGCGCCAAGAGCGTCCGGAGCGGTCCGGGCGTCCAGAGCGGTCCGGGCGTCCAGAGCGGTCCGGGCGGTCAGAACGGTCAGAACGGTCAGAACGGTCAGAACGGTCAGAACGGTCAGAACGGTCAGAACGGTCAGAACGGTCAGAACGGTCAGAACGGTCAGAACGGTCAGAACGGTCAGAACGGTCAGAACGGTCGGAGCGGTCGGAGCGGTCGGAGCGGTCGGAGCGGTCGCCCCGCGCCGGGCGGCCCGCGCCGGGGGGACCCCGTCCGGAACGGACGGGGCGACCGGGCCGGGACGAGGCTGGAATAGAGCGGCCCCGGTGGCAGGGGGATAAGCCCAAGGTTCGGACGACGGAAGACCGGCCTCGGCGCACTTTTACCGATCGTCCCCGCAACGGAGAGGCCCCGTCGGCCCCCCGTCCCGTGGCTCCGGCCCCGGCCCCTGCCGCTCCCCGGGAAACCCCGGTGGGGGTGCGCCTTTCCAAGGTGATGGCGGATCGGGGCCTGTGTTCTCGCCGGGAAGCGGACGATTTCATCGAAAAGGGCTGGGTTTTTGTGGATGGGCAGCGGGTGGATGTGCTGGGCACCCGGATTGATCCGGCGGCCCAGGTGACCCTGGCGGCGGATGCTCGGGAGACCCAGAACCATCGGGTGACCGTGCTGCTACACAAGCCCGTGGGCTATGTCTCCGGCCAGCCCGAACCGGGCTATGAACCGGCGGTGGTGCTGATTCGCCCGGAAAACCAGTGGTCCGCTTCTTCCGGTCCGGAGTTCCATCCGTCCATGCTCAAGGGCCTGGCGCCGGCGGGGCGTTTGGACATCGACTCCACCGGTCTCCTGGTGCTGACCCAGGACGGGCGTATTGCCCGCAGCCTGATCGGGGAAGACTCGGATGTGGAAAAGGAATACCTGGTGCGGGTGGAAGGGGAGGTGACCCCCGAGGGGCTGGCCCTGCTGAACCATGGCCTGTCCCTGGATGGCCACGTCCTGCGTCCGGCCCGGGTCAAGCAGCTCAATCCGGATCAGCTCCATTTCCTCCTCAAGGAAGGGCGCAAGCGCCAGATTCGGCGCATGTGTGAGTTGGTGGGCTTGAAGGTGGTGGGCCTGAAGCGGGTGCGTATTGGCCGGGTGCGGCTGGGGGATTTGCCCCTGGGCCAGTGGCGCTACCTGCGCCCCAACGAACGTTTCTGAGCTCCAGGTCCCGGGTGGGGTACGCCTAGGACGGGTCGCCCCCCTGACGGGGCGGCCTGGGTGGGAATGGAAAAAATCCTGCCGGGATCGGGAGTTAGGCGTAAAATGCGCCATCCGCTTTTCTCCAAGAGCGGTTGTTCCGACCCCAAAAAATGGGAATCCTCCTGAATTTTCTCCGTGCTTGCTTGGTGCTCTGCCTGACGGCAGTGGCGGCCTGTGGCTTGACGGATACGGCCACCGCCACGGCAGCGGCCGGGGCCTCCCAGGCCCGGGAAGTTTCCCAGGCCAAGGCTACCCAGGAGCGCCTGACCCAGCAGCTGGATCAGGCGAATCGGCAGGAACAACAGCGTTTGCAGGAAGCGGCGGATCAGGCGGGTCGTTAAACCGTTTTTGCCCGGGGGGATCGCCCCGGAAGTTTCCACAAAAGCGGTAGAGAAGTCTGTGGATAAGTGGCCCCAAGCCCTGTCCTGACGGGAATATGACGAACTGCCTGAAAAATGGGCCGATCCGGGGTTGCCGGGTGGCCCGAGGGAGGGCTCCGCAGCGGTGGAGCCTGTGGTGATGTGGGCCGGAAATCCGCCAGGATGAGCCGGCCATCAATTGAGTGGAAATTTAGGCTTATTGCCCCGTTCCGGTCGGGTGTGATGCCGCTGGCCTGGAAAGGCCCGGTACCCGCCGGTGTTGCTCTCCGAGCGCTTTGCTTGTTGCCCCGCAGTGGCGGTGGCCTCCAATTATCGAAAGACCAAGTATGACGTCGTCCATCGAAACCTTTGCCCAACTGGGCCTTTCCGAACCTTTGCTGCAATCCCTGGAGGCCGTGGGATACGAAACCCCGTCCCCCATCCAGGCCGGTTGCATCCCCATTCTGCTGGAGGGCCACGATCTGCTGGGCCAAGCCCAGACCGGTACGGGGAAAACCGCCGCCTTCGCCCTGCCCGTTATGCAACGCCTGGACCTGTCCCTGCGTCAGCCCCAGGCCCTGGTTCTGGCGCCTACCCGGGAACTGGCTATCCAGGTGGCGGAGGCTTTCCATAGTTACGCCAAGTTCATGCCCGACTTCCACGTGCTGCCCATTTACGGCGGCCAAAGCCTGGGGATTCAGCTAAAGCAGCTGTCCCGGGGCGTCCACGTGGTGATCGGTACCCCGGGCCGGGTGATGGACCACCTGGAACGGAAGAGCCTGGACCTGTCCCAGCTCAAAACCGTGGTCCTGGACGAAGCGGATGAAATGCTGCGCATGGGCTTTATCGACGACGTTTCCTGGATTCTGGAACGGACTCCGGAAACCCACCAGACCGCCCTGTTTTCCGCCACCATGCCGGACGCCATCCGTCAGGTGGCCCAGAAGTATCTGGTCAATCCCCAGGAAGTGAAGATCAAATCCACCACCACCACGGTGGAAGCCATCCGCCAGCGTTACTGGCAGGTGTCCGGTCTGCACAAGCTGGATGCCCTGACCCGGATTCTGGAAGTGGAAGAGGATCTGGACGCGGCCATTATTTTTGTGCGCACCAAGACCGCCACCGTGGAACTGGCCCAGAAGCTGGAAGCCCGGGGCTATTCCGCCTCCGCCCTGAACGGGGACATGAATCAGCAGCTGCGGGAACGGACCATTGAACAGCTGAAGAGCGGTGGTCTGGACATCGTCATCGCCACGGACGTGGCGGCTCGGGGCATTGACGTGCCCCGCATCAGCCACGTGATCAACTACGACATTCCCTACGATGTGGAAGCCTACGTGCACCGCATTGGCCGGACTGGCCGGGCGGGCCGTCAGGGCAATGCCATCCTCTTTGTGGCGCCCCGGGAAATGCGCATGCTGCGCACCATCGAGCGCACCACCCGGCAGCACATCGCTCCCCTTTCCCTGCCCTCCCGGGAAGCGGTGACCGACCGTCGCGTGGCCCAGTTCAAGGAACGGGTCATGGAAGTGATGGAAAACGAAGACCTGAGCTTCTTCTCCGACCTGGTGGGCGGTATCGAGGAAGAACACGAGGTGGAAATGAAGCAGGTCGCCGCTGCCCTGGCCTTTATGGCCCAGAAGGGGCGCCCCCTGCAACTCCAGGAAAAGCCCGTGCGTCCCGATGCCCGGGAAGGGGAAGGCAACCGGGCCCGTCCGGAACGGGACGGCAACCGGGAACGGAAATTTGACCGGGAAGGCCGGGACGGTCGGGAAAACCGGAACAACCGGGAACCCCGGGAAAAGCGTAACCGGGAAGACCGGGGCCGGGGTCGGGAACTGCCGGAAAGCGCCATGGTGCGTTACCGCATCGAAGTGGGCCGCAACCAGGGCGCCACGCCCAAGGACATCGTGGGCGCTATCGCCAACGAAGCCAATATCCAGAGCCGCTACATCGGCCACATCGCCCTGTTTGACGATTACAGCACGGTGGAACTGCCGGAAAGCCTGCCCAAGGATGTGCTGCACCTGCTCCACGACGTGGAAGTGCGGCAAAGCCCCCTGTTTATCCACCGTCTGGATGGGGAATCCGTGGTGGTGCCGGCCAAACCCCAGCGCCAACCCCGCCGGTGGGGCAACACCAATAATCAGGAAGTGGGCTATGTGAACCAGGAACAGCGCCTGCAAGCCCATGGCAACAAGGCCTATGTGGGGGGCAACCACAACGGCAACGGGGGCAATGGGGGGAACGGTGGCAACGGCCAGCAGGCCTTCCGCCGCCGCACCGGTCCCCGTAAGCCCCGGGGCAATGTGTAAGCGGTCCTGAAACCGCCATAAAAAAAGGGGAAGGTTCCTTGGGAACCTTCCCCTTTTTATTGGGGCCCGCTCAGCGGTGGGGCGGGTTGGACGCCTAGTTTCCATCTAGGCCGGGCCTGGGGTCAGCATCAGACCCTTCGGGCCAATCCGGCCCGGGCTCGGCCTTTTAGGCGGCGCCGTCCTTGCGGGAGGTGCACATCATGGTGGCTTCCCCTTCAATGACCGGTTTGCCGTGGACCGTGCATACGGTTTCCAGGATCACCCGTTTCTTTTCCGGGATGATTTCTTTCACCGTTACCGTGGCGGTCACCGTGTCGCCGGGGCGTACCGGGGCCTTGAATTTCAGGGTCTGGCCCAGGTAGATGGTGCCCGGGCCGGGCAGGCGGGTGCCGAGCACGGCGGAGATGAAGCCCACGGACAACATGCCGTGGGCGATGCGGCCCCCGAAGGCGGTGGTCTTGGCGAATTCCTCATCCAGATGCACCGGGTTGGTATCCGTGGTCACACCGGCGAACAGCACAATGTCGGAGTCGGTGACGGTCTTGGCCAGATGGGCGCTCATGCCCGGTTGCAAATCCTCAATGTCATAGCCATTTTGTGCATTCATGGGATGTCTCCTTTCCTGGTTCTTACGCAATGAGTCGAACATCGTTTGGTATGCCGAAATACACCCCCATCATACGGGATGAAGAAGGCGTTGGGATGACATTTCGAGCAACTATTTTTGAGCAAAATTGGCTCTGGCTCTAGGTTTCCGCCTTATCCGCTTGAATCCGCTCAAGAAACGCTTCCCGGTTTAAGGCGGGGGCGAAAAGGAAGCCCTGCATGTCGTCGCAACCCGCCTGACGCAGGGCCAGATATTGGCGTTCTTCCTCGATGCCTTCGGCCACGGTGCGCAGGCCCAGACCCCGGGCCAGGGCGATGATGGCGTGCACCAGGGTGTCCCCCGTGCTTTCCCCCAGACGGGCGACAAAGGCCCGGTCGATTTTCAGGGTGGAAACGGGCAGGTGGGCCAGGTAGGAGAGGGAGGAGTAGCCCGTGCCGAAGTCGTCCACCGACAGGCGTATCCCCTGTTCCCGCAGGCGGGCCATGTTTTGGCTCACCTGGGCGTGGTCGCTCACCAGGAGGCTTTCCGTAATTTCCAATTCCAGACGGGCCGGGGGTAGGCCGGTGGCGGCCAGGATTTCCACCACCCGGGCGGCGAAATCGGGCTGCTCAAACTGGCGGGTGGACACATTGACCGCCAGGAGCAGGGCGCGACCCGGGACGACGGGCCAGGCCGCCGCCTCCGTACAGGCCTGACGCAGCACCCAGGCGCCCAGGCCCAGGATTAGCCCCGTGTCCTCCGCCACCGGAATAAAGACGGCGGGGGAGACGGCGCCCAGCACCGGGCTGTTCCAGCGCAGTAGGGCTTCCGCCCCCACAGTGCGGCCGCTGGCGCAGCTCACCACGGGCTGGTAGCGCACTTCCAGTTCCCCTTGGGCCAGGGCCTGGCGCAGCAGGTTTTCCATTTGCAGGCGGCTGGAAAGGCGGGCCGCCGTGTCCCGGTCGAAAAAGGCCACCTGGTTGCGCCCGGCCTGCTTGGCCCGGTACATGGCCGCATCCCCGTTGGCCAGGAGCTGGGTGGCACTATGGCCGTCCTCCGGGTAAAGGCTGATGCCGATACTCACGGACACGGTCACATCCCCGCCCCCCAGGGTGACGGGGGATTCAAAGACCTGGCGGATGTCCGTGGCGATGTGCTCGGCGTGGCCCGCGTCGCCCACGTCGGGCAGGAGCACGACGAATTCGTCCCCGCCGAAGCGGGCCACCGTATCGCTGTCCCGCACCCGGGCCTGGAGCCGTTCCGCTGTGGCGGCCAGGAGCCGATCCCCCAGGTGATGGCCCAGGTTGTCGTTAATGTGCTTGAAATTGTCCAGATCCAGGAACAGCAGGGCGAGCCGCTGCTTTTTGCGCTTGGCGGTTTTCAGGGCTCGGGCCAGGGCATCCTCGAACAGGTAGCGGTTGGGCAGGCCGGTAAGGGCGTCATGGTTGGCCTGCCAGGCCAGTTGGGCCTCCAGCTGCTTGCGTTCGCTCAAATCCCAGGCCAGGGTGAGCACCGCCGGACGGCCGTTGAGGGTGACGGCGCTGGCATTGGCCGCCACATCCACGGTGCGCCCGTCCCGAGTCAGGTATTGGAGCTCCTGGGGCTCCATGGGACCGGGTTGGCTGGCCAGTTGGGCGATACGGGCCGCCACCTGGCCCCGGCAGGCGGGATGGACAATGTCCGGCAGCAGTTCCAGACCAATCAGTTCTCCCGGGGATTGGGCGTGGAGCAGGGTGGCGGCGGGGGGATTGGCGAAGACTACCCGGCCGTCCTGGTGCAGGAGCACGGCGGCGGGGGTGTTGAGCACCAGCTCCCGATAGAGGTTTTCGCTTTCCACCAACTGGGCCCGCTGGCTTTCCCCCAGGCGGATGTGGCGGCGCAGCTGGCCGATCAGGCCGAGAATCAGCAGGCAGGCGGTGAGCCCCACCCCCACGTCCCGGCCCACCTGTTGGCGCCAGCGGGCCAGTTGGGGCGTCCGGTCAATGCCCACCCCCAGCACCAGACCGAAATCGGGGAGGGCGTGAAAATGGGTGAGGACCGGGCCCGCGTCCACCGAGCCGCTGTGGGCCAGGGGGAGAAAGTCGGGCAGCCCGGGGCGGCGGCGTTCCGCCGAGCCGCCCAGGCGGCTGCCATCTTCCCGGTAAAGGGCCCAGGCGCTTTCCCCGTAGGGGCTGATGGAGGCGAAATAGCTGTCCAGGCGGGCGATTTCCACCCCGGCCCAGAGGACGCCGAGAAAGCGGCCTCCCGGGCCGTTGCGGCGCAGGGAGGTGGAGAACACCGGGCGGTGGCTCATGCGGCCCACGATCAGGCTATCCACGTGGATATGGGCGGCGCTGCCCCCGGCGGCCTGATAGCGGAAATAATCCCGGTCTTCGTAATGGGGGGCCGGCTCCGGGATGGGGCGGGAACTGACGAGAATTCGACCCTGGGCGTCCAGCACATTGATGTGGTTGGCCACCGGAACGGTGGCGGCCAGGCCCTGGAGCATGGCGCTGGCCTGTTGGCGTCCGGCGGGAGAATCCAGATCCAGCTTGGCCAGCCGCTCATTGACGTAGGCCAGCATTAAATCCACCGCCTGGAGATTGCGGCTCAAATACTGGCCCTGGGCGATGTTGATGAGATGGCTTTCCCGCTCCATCTGTCCGTCCAGGGCATGACGCCGCTCCAGGGCCTGCCAAACGGCCAGGGCGGCGACCATGAGACTGAGGACCAGGGCGGCAAAACCCAGGGCGTAACCCGGGTTGGCCAAACGCCTGAAAAAAGGGCGGAGGGGGTGAAAAGCCAAAAGCGCATTCCGTTATGCTAACGGCCCATTCTAGTCCCTTTCCCCCCTATGCGGCTGAAAGTGGCGTGGAATAAGGACCTCGCTTAAAGACCCCCGATTCATCCGGGGGACAGCCCCATTTCCCGGGAACCCTTTGGCCGTTGGACCGTCTTTTGAGAAGCAAGCTTTGGAGAAATAACCATGGAATCCAGCAATTCGCCCCAAGTCCAGTCCCTGGTTCTGGGGGGCGGCTGCTTCTGGTGCCTGGAGGCGGTGTACCAGTCCTGGGACGGGGTGCTATCCGTGAAGCCCGGCTACGGGGGCGGCACCCTGGCCCGGCCTAGCTACGAGCAGGTGTGCGGCGGGGCGACCGGCCACGGGGAGGTGGTACAGGTGATTTTCGATCCGGCCCGCCTGCCCCTGGACCTGGTGCTGGACATCTTTTTTGCGGCCCACGATCCCACCACCTTAAACCGCCAGGGCTACGACGTGGGCAGCCAGTACCGCTCCCTCATTCTTTACGGGGATGGGGCCCAGGAGGCGGCGGCCCGGGCTGCCATTGCCCGACATCAGCCGGACTGGCCCGAGCCCATCGTCACCCAGGTGCTGCCCCTGGACCGGTTCTGGCCGGCGGAAGAGCTCCATTGGGATTATTACCGGCGCCACGGGGCGGCCCCCTATTGCCAGGGGGTGATCGGCCCCAAGCTGGCCCGGCTGCGGGCCGCCTTTGCCAGCCATCCCCGCCTGTTGCCGGCGGACGACTAGAGCCTCCCCGGGGGCGACTAGGAGGGCCGGGGGCCTTCCTTTACAATGCCCCCTTCGGCGGCGGGGCGGTGCCCCTGAGCCGCTTTATTTCTCAGGAGTCTCCATGAGCACAATCACCACTCCGTCCGGCCTGGAAATTGACGACAGCCTGGTGGGCGACGGTCCCGAAGCCAAGGCGGGGGATATTGTCACGGTCCATTACACCGGCTGGCTGACCGATGGCAGCAAGTTTGATTCTTCCCTGGACCGGAATGATCCCTTTGAATTTATGCTGGGGGCCCACCATGTGATCGCGGGCTGGGACGAAGGGGTGGCGGGTATGAAGGTGGGCGGGCGTCGCCGCCTGACCATTCCCGCTGAACTGGGCTATGGGGCCCGGGGCGCCGGTGGCGTCATTCCCCCCAATGCCACCCTGGTGTTCGAAGTGGAACTGTTGGCCTGTCGCTGAGGGTTCCTAGCCTCCATGGAAAAAGCCGCCTTCTGGCGGCTTTTTCTTTGGGGGATGCCCCCGCCGGCTAGGCCTGGATGAAGGCCAGCAGGTCCGCCACAAAACGTTCCCGCTGCCACTGGTGGGGGGAGTGGTCCGTGCCTTCGTAAATGTGGAGCTGGGCGTTGGGAATTTTTTCGGTGACGAAATGGGCCGTGTCGGCCCGGTAAAAATTGCTCTGGCCGCCGAAAATGAGCAGGGCGGGCACGGGGATGCGTTCCAGCACCTCCCGGTAATCCGCCTCCGTGAGGCTTTGCCAGCATTGAATCAGGGGGCCGGGCTGGAGGGTTTCCAGGAAGCTGCGGGCCTTGGCCCAGCCCTTGGCGTTTTCCTCATACTTTTGCCGGGCCCGCTGGTTGAGGCCCAGGGCCCCTAGGCGCAGCACGGATTCGGGAAAATCCTGGCGCAGGTCTTCAATGAACCGGGCGGAGCGGGTGGCATCGAAGTCCCCGTAAATGCCGTAGGGCCAGTCCGGCCCGGTGACCAGCTTGGGGGATTGGTCGATGAGGCAGAGCTTGCCGATCCGTTCGCAGCCGTAGTCCTTCAGGTATTGCCAGAGGGTTAGGGCCCCCATGGAATGGCCCACGGCCACCACCTGCTCCAAATCCGCCTGTTCCAGCAGATTGTGCAGGTCCCGGGCCATGCGGGTGACCGTGGGGGCGGCGGGCCGGGTCAGGGCATGGCCCCCGTGGCCCCGGGCGTCCCAGCGCCAGACCTGGTGGTGGGCGCTCAAGGCCGGGATGAAGGGAAACCATTCCTGGTGGCTGGAGGTCCAGCCGTGGAGCATGACGATGGGGGGGCGGCCGCTGCCGCTTTCCGCGTAATGGATTTTTTCGCCGTCGTCGGCAAAGAAATGGGGCATGGTGGGGATAGGGGAAAAAGGGGGCTGGGTACGGGCGAAGGCTGGAAAGTCGGGGAAACCGGCTTCGACCCAAATTTTACCCGGCCGGGAAATGGGGCGGGAAGGGGATCCGGGAGCGGCTCGGGAAAAGGTCCGGGCCAGGGCCAAGGTAGGGCCAGATTAGGGCCAGGAAAGGCCAAATAAGGGGCTTGGGGAGCGGGCCGGAACCTAGGGAGGCAACGGCTTCTTCCCTCGGGCTAGACGCAAAAACGGCCTTCCCCCGGCGGACCGGGCGGAAGGCCGTGGGCGGGGCCGGATCAGTTGGCGATCTGGTTCAGTTCCCCGGCCTTGTAGCGCTGGGCCATTTTTTCCAGGGGCACGGCCTTAATCTGGGCGGCCCGACCTTCGCAGCCGAAGGCTTGGTAGCGGGCCAGACAGACGTTTTTCGCCGCTTCCCGAGCCGGTTTGAGGAATTCCCGGGGATCGAACTTAGCGGGATTTTCCGCCAGGAAGCGGCGGACGGCCCCGGTCATGGCCAGGCGGATATCCGTGTCGATATTCACCTTGCGCACCCCGTGCTTGATGCCGATGACGATTTCTTCCACGGGCACCCCGTAGGTTTCCTTCATGTCGCCGCCGAATTCCCGGATTTCCGCCAGCAGTTCCTGGGGCACGGAGGAGGAGCCGTGCATGACCAGATGGGTGTTGGGGATGCGGGCGTGGATTTCCTTGATGCGGTCAATGGCCAGGATGTCCCCGGTGGGCTTCTTGGTAAATTTGTAGGCCCCGTGGCTGGTGCCGATGGCGATGGCCAGGGCGTCGCAATTGGTTTGTTTGACGAAGTCGGCGGCTTGGTTTGGGTCCGTGAGCAGCTGGTCCCGAGTCATGTGGCCTTCCGCTCCGTGGCCGTCTTCCTTGTCCGCCTTCATGGTTTCCAGGGAGCCCAGCACCCCCAGTTCCGCTTCCACGGTGACGCCGATGTAATGGGAAAATTCCACCACTTTCTTGCTCACCGCCACGTTGTACTCGTAGGAGGCGGCGGTTTTGCCGTCTTCCTGGAGGGAGCCGTCCATCATCACGGAAGAAAAGCCGGAGGCAATGGCCGCCATGCACACGGCGGGAGATTGGCCGTGGTCCTGGTGCATGACCACGGGAATGTGGGGATAGGCTTCCACGGCAGCCAGGATCTGGTGGCGCAGGAAGGCTTCCCCGGCGTATTTCCGGGCGCCAGCGGAGGCCTGCATGATGACCGGGGCATTGACCTGATTGGCGGCCTCCATGATGGCCCAGACCTGCTCCATGTTATTGACGTTGAAAGCGGGCAGGCCGTAGCCGTTTTCAGCGGCATGGTCCAGGAGTTGGCGCATGGATACGATGGGCATGGTGTTCCTCCAAGGGTGACGGCATCCTTCCCGGGGTGTGCCCGGGGATGCTCGGAAACCGGTGATTTTAACTGCCTTGGGCGGCGGGCGCGAGTTTCCCCGGGGGCCGGGCCTAGAGACGGCGCTCGGCTGCCGCTCGGGCCTGGTCCTGGCGCAACTGGGTTTGCAGGCTGGCGGAGGCGGCCTGGCCCCAGGCATCCTCATAAACCAGCTCCCCTAAATCCAGGCGGCGGCGCCAGCCCAGGGTTTCCAGCTCCGGCTGGCTCTCGAAATGGCGCACATAGCCCAGGCACAGATAGGCCACCACCTCCACCCGGGACGGCAGGCCCAGGTGGGCATGGACCTGCTCCGGATCGAAAATGCTCACCCAGCCCACCCCCAGGCCCTCGGCCCGGGCGGCCAGCCACAGGTTTTGCACGGCGCAGACGGTGCTAAACAGGTCCATGGTGGGAATGTGGGTGCGCCCCAGGACCACCGGCCCGGCCCGATCCCGGTCACAGGTGATGATCAGATTGAGGGGGGATTCCAGTATGCCCTCCAGCTTGAGGCGGCTGTAGAGCCGGCCCTGGTCGCCGCCGAAGCGGGTCCGGGCTTCCTCATTGGCCTGGGCGAAGAGGTCGTGGATGCCCTGACGCCGCTGCCGGTCGCGTAGCAGAAGAAAACTCCAGGGCTGCATGAAGCCCACGGAAGGGGCGAAATGGGCGGCGGTGAGGAGGCGGGAGAGGACGGCTTCGGGCACCGGGTCCGGCTTGAACTGGCCCCGCACGTCCCGGCGGGAAAAAATGGTGTGGTACAGGGCGTCCCGCAGGGCCTCAGGAAAGGCCTGCTCCTCCTGGGCCTGGGCCAGGACCCCGGCCGCATTGGCGTAGATCGGGGTGGGTGCGGCGGCAATGGGGGGAGTGGCGGTGTCAGGTGTGGTCCCCGTTTCCTCCGTGGTGGGGGGGCAGAGGGTGTTGGGGGTGCTTGGGATGGTTTGCGGCTGGGCGGTCTTCATGGAGTCCCCTTCTGAAGCGCGGTGGGGGCGCGCCCGGCCTGGCGCGTCCAAAGCTTCCCCCGGCCGGTCTTCTGACTCGGGTTCCCTTCCCCGGCGCGCCTTCCCGGTCCAAGGCCAGTGGCGTCTGCGCCGGGAATCCCCCTCACAGCGTTGGGCACGTCGCGGAATAGGCAAGAGGGCCTAGGAGACCCACCGCTGCCGCACCGCATTCCCGATTCTCCCTGATGGGCACCGGGGGACGTAGGGCCGCCACGGCGGGCGACCAGGGGCCCATTTTATCAGCCCGGGCTGACGGCAGGCGGGCGGCCCGGGTGCCACCCGCCACCCGCCACCCGCCACCCGCAAACCGCAGCCCCGTCCGCCTAGGCGGTTCCGGCGCGGGGCCGGGCGGGGCTACTCCTGATCCGTCGTTTTGGGCGTGGGCAGGCGGTGTTCCCCGACCCGGATAATTTTCAGGGTGTTGGTGCCCCCGGGGGTGCCGATGGGTTCCCCCACGGTGAGGACCATCAAATCTCCCTTGGCCACGGCGCCCCGGGCAATGAGCAGTTGCTCCGCTTCATAGAGCAGCACGTCCCGATCCGTGTGCAGCTGGCTCATGAGCACCGGGCTCACTTCCCGGAACAGGGCCATTTGGGTGACGGCGCCCTGGCTGGGGGTGAGGGCGTAGATGGGCACGCCGCAGTTGAGGCGGCTCATCCACAGGGCGGTGGAGCCGGACTGGGTGAGGGTGGCGATGGCTTTGACCTTGAGGTGATGGGCGGTCCAGATGGCGGCCATGGAAATGGATTGGTCAATGCTGGCGAAGACCCGGTCCAGGAATTCCCGGTCCAGGGACACTTCGGCGGAGCGTTCTGCTTCCAGGCAGACCCGGGCCATGGCTTCCACCGTTTCCACCGGGTATTCGCCGCTGGCGGTTTCGGCGGACAGCATGACCGCGTCCGTGCCATCCAGCACCGCATTGGCCACATCCGAGACCTCGGCCCGGGTGGGCACGGGGGAATGGATCATGGATTCCATCATCTGGGTGGCGGTGATGGCCAGTTTGTTCTTTTCCCGGGCGTGGCGAATCATCTTCTTTTGCAGGGCGGGGACCGCTGCGTCCCCCACCTCCACCGCCAGATCCCCCCGGGCCACCATGACCCCGTCGGAGGCGGCGAGGATTTCATCCAGGGCATCCACCGCCTCGGTGCGCTCAATTTTGGCGATGGTCAGGGCCCGGCCTCCGGCAGCCCGCATCAGCTGGCGGGCCATATACATGTCGGCGGCGCTCTTGGGGAAGGAGACGGCCAGATAATCCACGTCCAGCCGGGCGGCGGTCTTGATGTCTTCCATGTCCTTGGCGGTCAGGGCCGGGGCGGAGAGGCCGCCCCCCTGGCGGTTGATGCCCTTGTTATTGGACAGCTCCCCGCCCTGGCGCACCACGGTGTGGATTTCCGTGCCCGCCACCCGCTCCACGTCCAGCACAATGCGTCCGTCGTCCAGGAGCAGCACGGCTCCCGGGCCCACATCCCGGGGCAGGTCCTTGTAATCCAGGCCCACCCGTTCCCGATTGCCCAGGGCACAGGCCGCATCCAGGATGAAGGGGGTGCCTTTTTCCAGCAGCACCTTGCCCGTTTCAAATTTACCCACCCGAATCTTGGGGCCCTGCAAATCCGCCAGAATGCCCACCGGGCGCCCCAGTCGGGTGGAAATTTCCCGCACCGTGGCGGCCCGCTGCAAATGATCCTCCGGGGTGCCATGGGAGAAATTCATGCGGACCACATCCACTCCCGCCAAAATAAGTTTTTCCAGAACCTCCGGATCGGTGGAAGCGGGGCCCAGGGTCGCGACGATCTTGGTATGGCGGGACATGATCCTATTCCGTTGAGTTAGGAAAACGCCCATTCTAGCCGTCCTTTTCCGCCCCGGGCAGGCTGGCGGCGGGGGCGCGGGGGTGGCAAACTGCCCGCCTCCCTTTTGCCCCGGTTTTGTCATGCTGCGTTCCCTTGCCCTCACTATTCTGGAAACTGCCGTTATCGGGGACAAGGTGGCGGCGGCCCGAATCCTGGATGAGCGCTTGCCCGTGGCCACGGCGCCCGTATTGACGCCCCAGGCGGCCATTCCCGGGCGGGAAGGGCGACCGGTGCTGGTGCCCCCAGCCCAGGTGCCCCGGCGCGGCTTGCATACCCGGGAGGGGCGGGGGGCCTTGCTCCACGCCCTGGCCCATATTGAATTCAATGCCATTGATCTGGCCCTGGACGCGGTCTGGCGTTTTCCCGGGCTGCCGGAGGCGTTTTATCGGGACTGGGCCCGGGTGGCCAAAGAAGAGGCCGAGCATTTCACCCTGATCAACGACCATCTGTCCACCCTGGGCTATACCTACGGGGATTTCCCCGCCCACCGGGGGCTGTGGGATATGGCGGAAAAGACGGCGGACGATCCCCTGGCCCGGATGGCCTTGGTGCCCTGTACCATGGAAGCCCACGGCCTGGATGTGTCTCCGGCCATTCGGGACAAGCTGGTGCAGGCGGGGGACCCGGCTGCCGGGCCCATTCTGGACCTTATTCTGCGGGATGAGGTGGGCCACGTGGGGGCGGGCTTACGCTGGTACCGTTATCTCTGCGCCCAGCGGGGATTGGCTCCTGATGCGGCCTATGGGACTTTGTCCCTGGCCTACGGCGCGCCCCGGCGCCGGGGGCCTTACAACCTGACCGCCCGGCGTCAGGCGGGATTCGGGGAGGCGGAACTGGCGGCCTTGCCCTGAGGCTGATCCTGGGGCTCGGGCCCCTTTCCCTGGCTTGGCTGCGGCAGCGGAGGCAAAAAAAATCCGGCCCGAAGGCCGGATGGATACGCAGCTTTTCCTGAAGCTATTTAGAACTTGACCGTCACGCCAGCGTAGAGGGAACGGCCCATGCCCGGCACGGTAATGCCGTAGGGGGCATCCGGTCTATTCAGCGACATAGTGGTTCCCTGGCCGATGTAAGCGCCGCCCAGGGGGGAGCTGTAGAGCCGGTTGAAGACATTGTCCAGACCGATATCCAGGCGAGCCTGTTTCCAGTTGTAGCTGCTGCGCAGGTTGAGCAGGCCGTAACCCCCCGTCTTCATTTCATTGCGCACGGAAGAGATGTCATCCTTGCGGCTCACCAGCACCAGTTCCGCTGTATTGGTCCAGCTTCCCAACTGGTGATCCAGGGCCAGCTTGGCGTTGAGGGGCATGATGTTGTAGAGATGGTCCCCTGTATCCTGGTTTTTGCCGTGGGTGTAGCTCAACTGGCCCCGACCGGTGAAGGAACCGAAGCCGGTGTACTTGGCGATGGGGAAATAGCCGGAGACATCCAGACCGTAAATACGGGCTTCCTCATTGGCCAGGGAGAGATAGGCAAACTGGTTCCCAGCCAGATTGCTGCTCGTTTTAACGCAGCCACTATTGCTGGGGCCGCAGCGGGTGGCGTCGATATAGTTTTTCACCAAACTGTAGTAGGGGGTGACCCGCAGGCCCCATTCCGTCTTGCTGGCATCGTGCCAGTCGGCGGTGAAGCTTAGGGTGTGGGCCACTTCCGGCTTCAGATCCACATTGCCCTTGTAACCGTTACCGTCATTGACCCAGTCGTTCATGGTCATGGCCATGCCGCCGGTGGACCAGGTGTAGCGCTCATAGAGGCTGGGGGAGCGGGTCTTGCGGGAGTAGCCCCCTTCATATTCCAGATTGGCGTTAGCGGTATAGCGGGCCAGGGCCGTCAGGTCCAGGTTGTTGTCCGTCTTGCTCCGATCCTTGTTATTGAAGGCATTGGCATCCGTGTTGTAGCTGGTGTTGTAGCCATGCACCGTTCCCGCATCGGTCTTCACCGTGCTGCTGCGAATGCCCAGCAGGGAGCCCCATTGGGGATTCCAGCGGGCTTCCCATTCGGCGAAGACGTCGAAACGATCCCGCTTGCCGTCTTTAATGTTGATGAAGGTATCGGGGGCCATGCCGCCGCCGGAGGGATCCCACCAGTCATTGAGACGGTAATGCTGCCATTCCCCGCCCAGGCGCAGGATGTCCCGGGGATTCAGATTGATTTCCGCCTTGATCGTGGCGCCGGTGTTTTTGCCCTCGGTGGCCATGGGCATCCCGGGGATGGTGAAGCTGCCGCCGTACCAGAACAGCTTGTCTTCATAGAAATTCATTTTGTGCCGGGTATGCTCGTAGTACATCCGGGCTTCCAGCTTGCCCCAGTCATACAGCCCCGAATAACCCAGGTTGAACTGATCGCTCTTGTTGCTGGTCATGTCCATGTGCTGGTTGGGAAAACCCTGATAGGGAATATCCTGGGTGCCCACTTTTAAATCCACCACATGGTTGCCGTTGCGGGCGGCGATGTCGATGGACTGGTTGCGCGCTTTGTAAGCGGAGGAGCCCACGGTGTCGCCGGAAATCCAATGGGCGCCAGCCGTGGTATGAACCGCCTGGAACCCGGGCTTGAAATTGCCCCCCGCCTTATAGTCGTCCGATTCCGCCGTGGAACCGTTGAAGGTGATGGACAGGTTTTCCGAGGCCAGGGTGGCGCTGGCGTGGGCGCCGTTGCCATTGCCGTTGGAGCGGTAGAAGGCGCCCAATTCCCCGGTGGTCAGCAGGCCTTGCCCGGGCTGGGCGAAGCGGGGCCCCCGGGATTTCACCACCACGGTGCCACCAATGGCGTCCCCGCCCACGCTCACCGGGGTGATCCCGGAATACACCTGGATGCTTTCCACATTGGTGGGGTCGATATAGGACAGGGGGGAGTTCATGTGATTGCCGCAGGCGGAAATCAAATCCATGCCGTCCACCTTGATCCGGTTCCGGTCATCCGCCAGGCCGTGGATCACGGGCAGGCTGGAAACATCCCCGGCGCTGCTCATGGCCACCCCCGGCACATCCCGCAGCAGGGTGGCCGTATCGCTGGTGCCCGCCGCCAGAGCCCGCAGGGTATTGGCATCCACCCGGGCCGGTTCCGCCACGTCAGAAATCCGATCCCCCGTGACCACCACTTCCTTTAACTGGGGAATGGGTGCGGTGTTTTCCTGAGACCAGGCGAGGGCGGACATGCCCATGGAAATGCAGGCCAGACCGACGGCGGCCGGCAGCGGACGAATACGGAACCCCATTGCTGTACCCCTTTTATGGTTTTTTAAAGGGGAGGATTGTGGTCCGGGCTATAACTTACCGGAATGTGGCAAATTGTCGCATCCGTGGCCGGGGGCCGGTTTTGGGCTCGGCAACCGGGCAAAAAAAGGCATCCGCCGGGGGCGGATGCCTGGGAGAGAACCCGGGAGCTTAGAACTTCACATTGACGCTGGTGTAGACGGAACGCCCCATGCCGGGGACCCCGATACCCCAAGGAATGCCATTGGTGCTCATGGTCATCCCCTGGCCGGCGTAGGCGCCGCCCTGGGGCAGGTAATAGAGCTTGTCGAAGAGGTTTTCCACCCCGAAATCCACCCGTACGGAAGACCAGGAATAGCTGCCCCGCAGATTGACCAGGCTATAGCCCGGGGTCTTGATCTCCTGGCGTACGTCGGAGACATCTGTCTTGGCCTTGACGGCCACCACTTCCAGGGCGTTGTTCCAGCCGCCCCATTGGTGGGTCAGGGTCAGGCGGGTGTTGAGGGGCATGGTGTTGTAGAGCCCGTCATCCGTATCCAGGTTTTTGCCCTTGGTGTAATTGAGCAGACCCTGGAGGCCGAAGCGGCCCCAGCCGGTGAGGCCCAGGGGCATTTTGCCGGACAGGTCCAGGCCGTAGATGCGGGCGCTCTGGTTGGCGTATTGGAGCTGGACGAACTTATTGCTGGCCGTATTGTTGGGGGCGCCGCCGCACAGGGCGTTCATGCCGGAACCACTACCGAAGCAGCGCACCGCGTCGATGTAGTTGGACACCCGGCTGTAGTAGGGGGAAGCCACCAATTGCCATTCCCGATCTGGGCTGTGCCAGTCCCCGGTGAAGCTCAGGGTGTGGGCCACTTCCGGCTTCAGATCCACATTGCCCAGGTAGCCGTTACCGTCCCCGACAAAGTTATTCATGATCAGGGCCATGCTGTTCTGGGACCAGGAATAGCGCTCGTAGAGATTGGGGGAGCGGGTTTTCTGCTGGTAGCCGAA
Organism: Rhodocyclaceae bacterium; assembly: GCA_041907765.1. GTDB lineage: Bacteria > Pseudomonadota > Gammaproteobacteria > Burkholderiales > Rhodocyclaceae > Azospira. The sequence goes on from JAYRGQ010000008.1 coordinate 137,071, forward strand.
TTCATAGCTCTGGGTGGTGTCCGGGGTATAGCGGCCCAGGGCGGTCAAATCCAGGTTGTTGTCGGTCTTGCTCCTGTTTTTGGCATTGAAGGCGGTGGCAGACAGAACATAGCCGCCCATATTGTTGTTGTAGCCGTGCACCGCGTCCGTGTTCGTTTTTACCTGTTCTGCCCGGAGACCGATCAGGGATTGCCAGCGTTCGCTCCAGTGGGCTTCCCATTCCCCGTAGAGGGCGTTCCGATCCCGCTTGCCGTTGTTGATGTTCAAGAAGGTGTTGGGGGCCATGCCGCCGGAGGTGAAACCGGGAGGCAGCACGGAGGGGGAGGGGGGCCACCAGTCGTTCAGACGATAGGTCTGGAATTCCCCGCCGATGCGCAGCAGATCCCGGGGATTGAGCTTGATTTCCCCTTTGACGCTGGCGCCGCTGGTATCGGTCCGGGTATCCATGGGCATGCCCGGGGCCACCACGCTGGGAGCGGCGCCATAGATGTATTGCTTGTCCGCGCCGAAATCCATGTGGTGGCGCACGTGTTCCTGATAGGCCCGGGCTTCCAGACTGCCCCAGTCGAACTGGCCCAGGTAGCGCAGGCTGGTGCGCTCTTCCTTGTTGCCCAGCATGTCCATGCGCTGATTGGGGTAAAGCTCGTAGGGAATATCCTGAATGCTGAATTTGGCTTCCAGCAGGTGGTTGTCCCAGCGGGTGGCAATGCCCAGGGACTGGTTGCGGCTCTTGTAGGCGGTGGAGCCCACCTCGTCCCGGGCCAGGTTATGGCCCGGGCGGCCGCTGGCGAGGAAGTTCTTGAATTCCCCGCCAGCCTTGTAATTGTCGGATTCGCTGGTGGAGCCCCCGTAGGTCAGGGCCAGGCTCTGGCTGGCCAGGGTGGCGGTGGCGTGTACCCCGTTGGCATGGCCGTTGGAGCGGTAATAGGCCCCCAGCTCTCCCTTGGTGAGCAGTTTGTCGGCGGACGGGGCAAATTCCGGCCCCTTGCTGTTGGCGATGATGGCGCCGCCAATGCTGTCGCCCCCCACACTCACCGGGGTGAGGCCCGTATAGACCTGTAATTCCCCCAGATTAGAGGGGTCCAGATAGGAGAGGGGGGAATTCATGTGATTGGGGCAGGCCGCAATCAAATCCATGCCGTCCACCTTGATCCGATTCCGGTCATCGGCAAAGCCGTGGATGACCGGCAGGCTGGAGACGCCTCCGGCGCTATAGGCGCTCACCCCGGGAATATTGCGCAGCAGGCCCACCACATCGCTGGTATTGGCGCCTAAGGCATGGCGGCTGTCCTCATCCACCTGATGGGCGGCGGGCAGGTCCACCAGGGGCTTGCCGGTGACGACCACTTCCCCCAACTGGGGAATGGTTGAATTTTCTTCGGACCAGGCGGCGTTGAGCCCCATGGTCAGGCAGGCCAGGCCGACAGCGGCTGGCACGGGACGGAGGAAAAACCCCATTGGACTACCCCTATGTTTTTTTAAAGGGGCCATTTTGGGAGTGGCTATGACTTTTCGGAATGTGACATAAGGTCGCGCCCGCCATAAAAAAACCGGACCCTTCGGTCCGGTTTTTGGGGGTGGCCCAGGGGCTTATTCCCCGGCTTTGGCCGTTTCCTTGTGTTCCAGCCACAGGGCGTTGAGCACGGCGAAAAACACGGCAAAGCCCAGTCCCAGTATCCAGGTGAAATACCACATGCTTATTCTCCTTGGCGGCGCTCAGTAGAGCGCCTTGTCGTTGGTGGTGATGTAATCCCGAGTCAGCTTTCCCGCCATGACCCGATAGGCCCAGCCCGTGTAGGCCAGCACCAGGGGGGTGAAAATCACCGCCACGTAGAGCATCACGTTCAGGGTCACCTGGCTGGAGGTGGCATCCCACAGGGTCAGGCTGGCGGTGGGGTTGAGGGAGGAAGGCAGAACGAAGGGGAAGAGGGCGACCCCGGCGGTGAGGATGACCCCGGCCACGGCCAGGGAGCTGCCGCAAAAGGCCAGCAGGGTGCGGCCTACCCGCAGGCCCAGGATGGCCCCCAGCGCCCCCAGGTAGGCCAGGAGCGGCACCACCCAGAGCAGGGGATGGTGGGCGAAATTGCCCAGCCAGCCGCCCTTCACCAGGGCCACCTGCTTCATCAGGGGATTGAGTATGCCGGCCGGATCGGGCTGCTGGGTAATGGTGTAGCCCGAGAGTTGGGCCACCCACAGCCCCGCCACGGAAAAGGCCAGGAGCAGGACGATCCCCGCCCAGGTGCCCGCCCGCCGGGCCCGGTCCTGCAATTCCCCTTCCGTCCGGTGGGAGAGAAAGGCCGCCCCTTGCAGGGTGAGCAGGGCAAGGCTGACCACGCCGGTGAGGAGGGCGAAGGGATTGAGCAGGGCCCAGAAGCTGCCCGCGTAGGTGGAGCGCATGGTTTCGTCCAGGGTGAAGGGCACCCCCTGGAAGAGGTTGCCGAAGGCTACCCCGAAGACCAGGGCGGGCACGGCGCTACCGGCGAAAATGCCCGTATCCCAGGCTTTGCGCCAGGTGGCGCCGGGCATCTTGGAGCGGTACTCAAAGCCCACCGGGCGGAAGAAGAGGGCGAAGAGCACCAGCAGCAGGGCCCAGTACATGCCGGAAAAAGCGGTGGCATAGACAAAGGGCCAGGCGGCAAAGATGGCGCCCCCGGCGGTGATGAACCACACCTGGTTGCCATCCCAATGGGGAGCCACGCTGTTGATGATAATGCGCCGTTCCGTGTCGTCCCGGCCGAGCAGGGGGAGCAGGACGCCCACCCCCATGTCGTGGCCGTCCATGATGGCGAAACCGATGAGCAGTACGCCCACCAGTCCCCACCAGATCAGTTTCAAAACGAAATAATCGAGCATGCTGGAAATCTCCTTATTGTTGGGCGCCGGAGGCTTGCAGAACGGTGGGGCCGAGGCGGGCGTAGCGGAACATGAGGAACATTTCCGCAATCAGCAGCAGGGTGTAGAAGCCCACGAAGGCGCCCAGGGAACCCCACAGGCTGGCGGCGGAGAGGCTGGAGGCGGACAGGTGGGTGGGCAGAATGCCGAACACGGTCCAGGGTTGGCGCCCGTATTCCGCCACGAACCAGCCTGCTTCGGCGGCCAGCCAGGGGGCGGGAATGAACCACAGGGCCCAGCGCAGGAGCCAGGTGCGGCGGCTATAGTCGTCCCGGTGGGCATGCCAGAAGGCCAGGGTGAAGAGCACCAGCATGGCGAAGGCCAGACCCACCATGAGGCGGAAGGTCCAGAACAGGGGCGTGACCCGGGGGGTGGATTCCCGGGCCGCCTGGGCGATCTGCTCCGGCGTCACCTTGGTCAGGTCCGGGGTCAGGCGCTTCAGCAGCAGGCCGTAGCCCAGATCGTCCTGATGGGCCTTGAGCTTGGCCAAAGCGTCCTTATCCCCGGGCTGGCGTTGCAGCTGTTCCAGGGCCAGCACCGCGTCGGCGCCGGAGCGGATGCGCACCAGGTTGTCCCGCTGAATGTCCTTGATGCCGGGCAGGGTCTGGTCCGTGGACCGGGTACCGAGCAGGCCCAGGACATAGGGAATGCGCAGGCTGCCCGAATTGGTCTGCTTTTCCTCATCCGGGAAGGCGATGACGTTAAAGCCGGCGGGGGCCGCTTCCGTATCCCACATGGCTTCGATGGCCGCCATTTTGGAATGCTGGGAGGTGGAAACCGCATAGCCCGATTCATCCCCCAAGACGATCACCGAGGCGGCCCCGGCCAGGCCGAAGGCGGCGGCAATGCGGAAGGAGCGGCGGGCGAAGTCCAGGTGCAGGCCCTTCAGCAAATACCAGGAGGAAATGCCCAGCACGAAGAGGGAGCCCGTCACATAACCGGCGGAGACGGTATGGACGAACTTGGCCTGGGCGGCGGGATTAAAGACCAGGGCGGCGAAATCCGTAAGCTCCATGCGCATGGTCACCGGGTTGAACTGGGAGCCCACCGGGTCCTGCATCCAGGCGTTGGCGATGAGGATTAGCACGGCGGAGAGATTGGTGCCCAGGGCCATGAAGGTGGTGACCGCCAGGTGGCCTCCCTTGGAGAGCCGGTTCCAGCCGAAGAAGAACAGGCCCACCATGGTGGATTCCAGGAAAAAGGCGGCCAGGCCTTCAATGGCCAGGGGCGCGCCGAAAATATCCCCCACGTAATGGGAGTAGTAGGCCCAGTTGGTGCCGAACTGGAATTCCATGGTGATACCCGTGGTGACCCCCAGGGCGAAGTTGATGCCGTAAAGCTTGCCCCAGAATTTGGTCATGTCCCGGTAAATGGTCTTGCCGCTCACCACATAGGCAATTTCCATAATCACCAGCAGCCAGGACAGCCCCAGGGTCAGGGGCACGAAAAGAAAGTGATAGAGCGCTGTTGCCGCGAACTGAGCCCGCGACAAATCAACCACGTTTGGATCAATCACGAAGAACCTCCCTTGCAGTCGTTGGTTTTGAAAGCGAAACATCTCCGGCTACCAGATGGCGTCCCAGTGCGGTGCTATCCACCGTCTGGTGTTGGGGGGCGATCAGGAAGTACCAGAGGAGGCCCAGAAGGACCATCTTGATGAGCACCAGGAGCGTCAGATGGCGCGCCAGGGGCGAAAAGGAGCGGGGAGCGTTGGGTGGGGTGGAGTGGCCGGAATTTTTTCCGGCGGATTGGGTGTCGGTCATGGAGCCCTCCCCGGACGGGCCGGACAGGACGCGCCTCCAGCCCAAGTATTCAGGAAAAAAAGGACGCCCCGGACCGGGGCGTCAATCCTAGTCGTTGATCCCGGTCGGTAGATCGGGGAACGGGCGCATTCTGGCCGTGGGGGCGGTGGGGCGGAAGTGACCAAATGCCACGCGACAAGGTGTCACGGGACAGATTCGGCCCCTTTTCCCCATAATGCGCAGCGCTCCGGCCCCACGCCGGAGGCCAATGCCCAAGCTGTGCAGTTGATTGAGGTGACTCCGATGGCCGATGCCCAAACCCGTGTTCTGGTGGTGGAAGACGATCCCTGTTTTAACGATACCCTGTGCCGGTCCCTGAACCGGCGCGGCTACGGCGCCCGGGGGGCCCGGGAGGAAGGCCAGGCCCTGGCCGTGGCGGAGGACTACCGCCCCACCCATGTGGTGCTGGATCTCAACCTGGCGGGCCAATCCGCCCTGCCTTTAATCCCCGCCCTGCGCCACCGGGTGCCCGACACCCGGGTGCTGGTCCTCACCGGCTTTGCCAGCCTGGCCACGGCGGTGGACGCCATCAAGCTGGGAGCCTGCAACTACCTCATCAAGCCCGTGGATTTGGGGGAAATTCTCGGAGACCTGGGCTTGCCCCAAGCGGCGGCCATCGAAGCGGCATCCCCCACAGGCGTTCCGTCCGCCGCCGCCCCGGAAGCGCCCCAGCGCTCCCCGGTGCGCCGTCTGGAGCGGGAATATCTGCGCCAGGTGCTGGCGGATCACGGGGGCAACATCACCGCTACCGCCGAAGCCCTGCGGATGCACCGGCGCACCCTGCAACGCAAACTGGCCCGCTACGGGCGCAACGGTTAGGGGCTGGGCCCGAGTCCGGCCCCGGTTTCCGGACGAAAAAAAAGGCGACCTCCCGGTCGCCTTTTTTTAACCCAGGAAAACTCAGCCCTTGGCCCGTTGTTCCAGCACCGCCACGGCGGGCAGTTGTTTGCCTTCCAGGAATTCCAGGAAGGCGCCGCCGCCGGTGGAGATGTAGTCGATCTGCTTTTCGATGCCATATTTGGCGATGGCTGCCAGGGTGTCCCCGCCCCCGGCGATGGAGAAGGCGGGGGAGTGGGCGATGGCTGCCGCGATCATCTTGGTGCCGCCCCCGAATTGGTCGAATTCAAACACCCCCACCGGGCCGTTCCAAACGATGGTGCCGGCGTGGGCCAGGATGCCCGCCAGATTGGCGGCGGTCTTGGGGCCGATGTCCAAAATCATGTCGTCCGCCTGCACCTCCTGGGCATCCACCCGGTTGGCCCGGGCGTGGGCGGACAGTTCATTGGCCACCACCACGTCTTCCGGAATGGGCACGGAGGCGCCCCGCTTGTCCATGATGTCCATGATGTTGCGGGCGTCTTCCACCAGGTCCAGCTCCGCCAGGGATTGGCCGATGGGCAGGTCGCAGGCGGCCATGAAGGTGTTGGCGATGCCGCCACCGACGATGAGCTGATCCACCTTTTCCGCCAGGGACTTGAGAATGGTGAGCTTGGTGGAAACCTTGGAACCGGCCACGATGGCCACCAGGGGCCGCTTGGGGGCTTCCAGGGCGCGGGTCAGGGCGTCCAGTTCGGCGGAAAGGAGGAAGCCGGCGCAGGCCAAGGGGGCGAACTTGGCGATGCCGTGGGTGGTGGCTTCCGCCCGGTGGGCGGTGCCGAAGGCGTCATTCACGTAGATGTCGCAGAGCTTGGCCATTTTTTCCGCCAGCTCGTCGTTGTTTTTCTTTTCCCCCTTGTTCAGGCGGCAGTTTTCCAGGAGCACCACTTCCCCGGCCTTGACCTCGAAGTTGCCGTCCACCCAGTTATCCACCAGGGGCACCTTGCGGCCCAGCAGCTCGGCCAGCCGTTGGGCGATGGGGGCCATGGTGTCTTCCGGCTTGGGCTGACCTTCCGTGGGGCGGCCCAGGTGGGAGGTGACCATGACGGCGGCGCCCTGTTCCAGACAGTAGCGGATGGAGGGCAGGGAAGCCCGGATGCGGGTGTCTTCCGTGATCCGGCCGGTTTCATCCTGGGGCACATTAAGGTCGGCGCGGATGAAAATCCGTTTGCCTTTCACATCCAGGTTGGCGAGCTTGAGTACGTCCATGGTGATCTCCTGAAAGTAGGGCGTGGTGCGGTAGGTTTAGCCCCTCTGGCTAAAGGCCAGGGGGAAATGGGAAAAGGGGCAAAGGGGGCGGCGGGCCAGGGCGTGGGGCGCCGGACCGGCGGGGCAGGGGCGGCGCACCGGGTTCACCAGCGGCCGGACCAGTGCTGGAGCACGTCCACCATCCGGTTGGCAAAGCCCCATTCGTTGTCGAACCAGAGCAGCAGATTGATGAGCCGGGGGCCGCTGGCCCGGGTCTGGCTGCCGTCCACAATGGCGGAATGGGGATCGTGGTTGAAATCCACGGAGGCGTGGGGCTCATCCGTATAGTCCAGCAGCCCGGCCAAGGGGCCCTGGGCGGCGGCCTCCGCCAGGATCCGGTTAATTTCCGCCGCCGTGACGTCCCGGGCGGCGGTGAGGGTCACGTCGATGGCGGACACATTGGTGGTGGGCACCCGGATGGCCTTGGCCTGCACCCGCCCGGCCAGAACCGGCAGGAGCCGTTCCACCCCCCGGGCCAGGCCGGTGGAGACGGGAATAATGGACTGCATGGCGGAGCGGGTGCGGCGCAGGTCCGGATGGTGATAGCCGTCGATGAGGGGCTGGTCGTTCATTACCGAATGGAGGGTGGTGAGCACCACGTGTTCCACCCCCACGGCCTGGTGCAGGCGCTCCAGCACCGGCACCACCGCATTGGTGGTGCAGGAGGCGTTGGAAACAATGGTTTCCCGGCCGTTCAGCTCGTCCTGGTTAATACCGAAGACCACCGTGGCATCCACGTCGGCGGCGCTTTGGCCCGGGTGGGAGAGGAGCAGGCGGGGATTGCCAGCGGCGATAAAGCGCTGCAAATCCCGGCGCTGGCCGTAGCGGCCGGAGCATTCCACCACCAGATCCAGGGCCTGTTCCCTCCAGAAAGCCTCTTCCGGTTCCGTGGCATGGCAGAGGGCCAGGCAGCGTTCGCCCACCTTCAGTCCCCCTTCTTCCAGGGCCACGGCCACGGGAAAGCGGCCGTGGGTGGAATCAAACCGGGTCAGGTAAGCGATGCTTTCCCGGTCCGCCGGCTCATTGATGGCCACCACCTGGTAGCGGTCCGCCACCTCCCGCTCGTAGAGGGCCCGTAGAAAACAGCGGCCGATGCGGCCGTAACCGTTGATGCCCAGACGTAGGGGGCGAGACAGGGGAGAAGAGGTGGACACGGGAGTGGGAGAGGGGAAGAACGGCATAAAGGGTAGATTTTACCGGGTTGCACGGGGAAAACCGAGTTTTTCCGCCCTTCTCCCGGGGGCGCCGGGAGGGGGAGGGACCGGGGACGCCGTCAGGCGGAGCGCTTGGGCCGGAAAAGCGGCAAAAAACGCCGTTTCCTAAGGGCTGTTGGGCGCCATATTGCCGCCTGGACCGCCTTTCCCCAAGCATTTTCTTGGTATTTCCTTATTCCCGGGAGATGGTCCGCAATTTGCATAAGTGTGCCGGTCCATTGCCCTTGTTCGGGAGTTGCCATGTCCTTGATCCTGTCCCCCACCGCCCTCCTCGGTACCCTGACCTCTGCCCTGGGTAGCAGCACCGCCGCTAGCAGCGGGTCAAAATTTCAGGATTTGCTCCAGCAGGCCCAGGCGGCCGCCGCCAGCGGAAGCGATAGCTCGGACGGCACGGGGAACGGGGTCAGTGGCAGCAGTGGGAGTACCGGTTCCGCCAGCAGCAGCAATCTGAGCCGGGCCGAGCGGCGCCAGAAGGAAGATGAGGCCCGCCTGGCCCAGGCCCGCCAGGATTTGGCCGACTATATGAGTAAAAGCCCGGCGGAACACATGCGGGAAGCCATTCTCAAGGAAATGGGCCTGACCGAGGACGACCTTAAGGCCATGCCGCCGGAAAAGCGGGCCGCCGTGGAAGCGGACATTGACCGCCGTATTAAGGAACGTCTCCTGGCCGAGCATAAGAGCCCATCGGAATTCGACGTGCAGCAAATGAGTGCCGCCGCCCTCCTGGCGGAAAAAATCAAAAGCGCCCGCACGACCAATGCGGCGGGGAATCAGAGTGGGAGCGGCGCCAACACCGGGTCCTCCGGCACCACCGCCAGCCCGGCGGTCTCCATGCTCTAACGGGGTGGGTTAGGCCCCGGGGGGCTTTGCCTTGACCCGGGCGGCGTATCAGGCCCGGTGGGGGGGCTGGGCATTTCGGGGAGGCCTCCTGGCAGGCTTGGACGTTGCCAGCCCTTTCCCTGCCCCCAAAGAGGGCCGAGTCCTGGAGGTTCCCTCCGCCTCAGCGGAAGTCCTGCCTTGCCCAAACCTCTCCGGCGTGGCCATCCTCTGGCCGTTTAGTTTCCCTGCTGCACCTGATGTCCCTGGGCCGTGGCGTACCACCGGGGCTGGCCGTTCCGGTCTTGGCCTTCCGTTACCAGGGATTTGTCCCCCAGCTCGGCCAGGGTGCTTTCCACCGTGGGCCGGGCCAAGCCCGTGTCCTGGGCGATGCCGGAGACCGAGCGCATGGCGTAGCGGCTGTGCACCAGCGCCGTCAGCACCTGACGTTCCGTGTCCCCTATGGCTGTTCCTCCCGGCCCTTCGCCCCCTCCCAGCAAGGCCCGGGTGGTGGCAGGGGGAGGACTGTCCGGTTCCACGGCCAGATTGGCGATGGCGGCGGCCCGGTCGGCCTGATCTTTGGCGGCCTGGGCTTCCTTCCGGACATCGGCCACTTCCCGCAGCAGACGGTCTGTCATGGAGCGAATAAAGGCCCGGGAAGATACCGCCGCCAGCAGGCAAAAGCCCGCCAGAATGAGGAGCTTGGAGAGAATGTCGGAGGTGAGCTCCGGCCCGGTGATTTCCGCGATGAGGTGGCTGGAGATGGTGTTGAGAAACACGGGCACCATGAAGGCGGCGCCAATGCCCACCACCACATGCTGCCACTGGGCCAGGGGCTTCTCCACCTGGGGATCGGAGAGATAGGAATTGATCAGGCCGCCAAAAATTCCCGCCAACAGCATGGTGCCAAGGATGTAGCCGAGCATGGTGTGGTTCCTCCCTAGGGACAGCGCGGGGCGCCCCGGAGGGCGTCGTTCTTGCCTCGGACCATTGATCCCCATAGTCGGGGGTGGCCGCCGAGGCGAATTCCTTGGGGGCGGGGAAGGCCGACTTAAGGTGGGATGGGCTTTCCACGGCTCCTGAAAATTTTGGTGTTACCCAGGCGCTCTTCCTGGCGCTTTGGCTTGCAGGGCGGCCACGTCCCCGGCGGTAATCAGCGCCAGGTGTTGGCTGATGGTTTCAATGGGCCAATCCCACCAGGCCAGAGCTTCCAAAGCCGCCACTGCCTCCGGGGTAAAGCGCTGCCGGATGGGTTTGGCCGGGTTGCCCCTCACCACCGTGTAGGGCGCCACGTCGGCCACCACCACGGAGCGGGAGGAAATAATGGCCCCATTGCCGATTTTTACCCCGGGCATGATGAGACAGTCATAGCCGATCCACACGTCATTACCAATAACCGTATCCCCCTTGTCGGGCAGGTCTTGGGGCTGGGGCATGACCTTTTCCCAGCCATTGCCGAAAATCTGAAAGGGATAGGTGGAAATGCCGGAAATCTTGTGATTCGCCCCATTCATCACAAATTTAACCCCCCGGGCCAGGGCGCAGAATTTACCGATAATCAGCCGGTCGCCAATAAAAGGAAAATGGTAGAGCACATTGCGCTCAAAATTTTCCGAATCCTCCGGATCGTCGTAATAGGTGTAATCCCCAATGAGAATATTGGGATTGGTGACGGTATTTTTGATGAAGCACACCTGGGGAAACCCCGCCATGGGGTGCTTATCGTGGGGGCTGGGGCCGTTCATGGGAACCTGTTGGTTTTAGGGAATAGTCCCCTGGAAGGAGAATTTCCGGGGGACTGAAAAACTAGTTACTACTGCTTGGCCGTAGCCATATCTGCGTAAAACTGCTGCTTGATTTTTTCCATTTTTGGCGCCATTTCCACGGTTTGCTTTTGAATTTCCGCCAGGGTTTGCAGCATCAACGCGGGCATTTTGTTAATAACTGCCTGCCCCGCCGGGGTTTTATAAAATGCCAACATCCCGGTTATTTCTTCTTCCGTAAATGTTTGCCGATAAAGGCGAACGTACATGGGCTCCTGCTTTTCCCAAGAGAGCTGTTCCTTAACCACCGCCGCAATGCTGTTCTTGAATTTATCAATGGCCTGTTGTTGTTTGGGGGAGGGGGTTTTCCCTTGCAGCCCTTGGCGCACCGCATTGGTCATTAAAGCGTCGATTTGCTTTTGCATCCCATCCAAAAGCTTTTGAGACTGGGTGACGACCATCAATTGCTTCACCGACTCCTCGCTGGCCGGGGTGGCAAACACGGGGGCGGAAAAACACGCCAAGGCGAGAAAAATATATTTAAAGGTGGGCATAAAAATCCCCATTGATGGAATTAAATAGATGGCAGGAAAATTGGGAGATTTGAGCGGCAAAAGTTTAAGCGGCAAAAGGTATCTGGCTGGTTACCTGCCCAAGGTCTGGGAGATTTTTAGAATATAACTTAATTTAGCTGCATTTTATGCAATAGGTATCAATTTTGTTCTGCCGATGGGAGGCAAAAGGGTTGCCGTTGAAATGCCTAGTGTTGTCCCCAGGCATTGGCCTAGATGCTTGGGAGAGCTATGGCGGATCGGAGGATGAAAGCGGTGCGGCTTCCGTGGCGCCGCCGCTGGCCTTGACCAGGAGGGGCCAAGCTTTGCTGGTTTCCCCCCGAAGCCCATAAAAAAACGCCGGCCCTTAGGGGACCGGCGTTTTCCTTGGGGGTGTGGCGGGTGCTTACTTGGCGGCAGCCCAGGCCCGGGCGGCGTCCAGCATGCGGCAGGAGTAGCCCCATTCGTTGTCGTACCAGGCCAGCACTTTGACCAGCACGGAGCCGTCTTCGCCCTTGATGACCCGGGTTTGGGTGGCATCGAAGGTGGAGGAGACGGTGGTGTGGTTGAAGTCGGAAGAGACCAGGGGCTCGTTATTCACGGCCAGCACGCCTTTCAGGGGACCGTTGGCAGCGGCGGTCATGAGGGCGTTGATTTCTTCCTTGGTGGTGGCCCGGTTGGCGGTGAAGGTCAGATCCACCAGGGAAACGTTGATGGTGGGCACCCGCAGGGCGAAACCGTCGAACTTGCCCGCCAGCTGGGGCAGCACCAGGCCCACGGCCTTGGCGGCGCCGGTCTTGGTGGGAATGATGTTGGCGAAGGCGGCCCGGGCGCGGCGCAGGTCCTTGTGGCGCACGTCCACCGTGACCTGATCGTTGGTCACCGCGTGGATGGTGGTCATCAGGCCTTGCTTGATGCCGATGTTGTCGGACAGCACCTTGGCTACCGGGGCCAGGCAGTTGGTGGTGCAGGAGGCGTTGGAAACCACCGCCATGGCGGCGTTGAGTACCCCATCATTGACGCCGTAAACCACCGTGGCATCCACATCGTCGCCGCCGGGGGCGGAAATCAGCACCCGCTTGGCGCCCTGGTCCAGCAGGGCTTGGGCCTTGGCCTTGGAGGTGTAGGCGCCGGTGCATTCCATCAGCACTTCCACCCCGTGCTTGCTCCAATCTACGCCCTTGGGGTCCTTGGTGGAGTAGAAGGGGATTTTCTTGCCGTCGAGGATCAGGGTGGCGTCACCCTCCGTTTCCACCGGGGTATTGAAGCGGCCGTGGGTGGTGTCGTACTTCAGCAGGTGGGCGTTGGTGGCCAGGTCGCCGGAGGCGTTGATGGCGACTACATCGAATTCGTTTTGCAGGCCTTGTTCGTAAATGGCGCGCAGGGTGCAGCGGCCGATACGACCGAAACCGTTGATGGCGATTTTGATTGCCATGGCAAACTTCTCCTCTCTCGAAAAATCTGTCGGATGGGCGCCCGGCCTCCGCAACAGGGGCCGGGCGCGGGGGATCAAGCCAGGGTGGCTTTGACCACCTGAACCACGTTGGCGACGGTGAAGCCGAAGAATTCCTGCAACTTGCCGGCGGGGGCGGATTCGCCAAAGCGGGCGATGCCGATGACGGCCCCTTCCAGACCCACGTACTTGCGCCACAGGTCCGGATGGGCGGCCTCGATGGCCACCCGGGGAATGCCCCGACCCAGCACTTGGCGCTGGTAATCCGGGGCCTGCCGGTCAAAGACGTTGGTGCTGGGCATGGAAACCACCCGGGCGGCAATGCCTTCCGCCGCCAGGGCCTGCTGGGCTTCCAGGGCCAGCTTGATTTCGGAGCCGGTGGCGATGAGGACCACCGCCGGGGTGCCCTGGGCATCGGCCAGAATGTAGCCGCCCTTGCGGATTAGCTCCGGATCAATGGCGCCGGTGACCGTGGGCAGGCCTTGGCGGGAGAGGGCCAGGATGGAAGGACCGTCCCGACGTTCAATGCCGCAGGCCCAGGCCACGGCGGTTTCCGTGGCATCCGCCGGGCGCCACACATCCACATTGGGGATCAGGCGCAGGGAGGGAATGTGTTCCACGGGCTGGTGGGTGGGGCCGTCTTCCCCCAGGCCGATGGAGTCATGGGTGTACACCATCACCTGGCGGATTTTCATCAGCCCGGCCATACGGATGGCGTTACGGGCGTAATCGGAAAACACCAGGAAGGTGGCGGTGTAGGGGATGAAGCCGCCGTGCAGGGCCAGACCGTTGGCGATGGCGGTCATGGCGAATTCCCGCACCCCGTAAAAGAGGTAGTTGCCGCCCCCGTTGCGGGTGACGCCCTGGGCGCCCTTCCACAGGGTCAGGTTGGATCCGGCCAGGTCGGCGGAACCGCCCAGCAGTTCGGGCAGGGCCGGGGCGTAGCCGTTAATGGCGTTCTGGCTGGCCTTGCGGCTGGCGATGGTTTCCGCCTTGGCCCGGGTGGCCTCCAGGTATTGTTCCTTGGCCGCGTCCCATTGGGCGGGCAGTTCCCCGGACATGCGCCGGGTGAAGCTGGCGGCCAGTTCCGGGTAAGCGGCCTGGTAGGCGGCAAAGGCCTGATTCCAGGCGGCTTCCGCCGCATCGCCCTTGGCTTTGGCGTCCCAGGCGGCGTAGATGTCGGCGGGAATTTCAAAGGGGGGGTAATCCCAGCCAATGGCCTTGCGGGTGGCGGCGATTTCCTCGTCCCCCAGGGGCGAACCGTGGCAATCGTGGCTATCCGCCTTGTTGGGGGAGCCCATGCCGATCTTGGTCTTGCAGCAGATCAGGGTGGGCTTGTTGCCTTCCGCCTGAGCCTGCACCAGGGCGGCCTCGATGGCGGCGCTGTTGTGGCCGTCCACATTGGGGATCACCTGCCAGCCGTAGGCTTCAAAGCGCTTCGGGGTGTCGTCGGTGAACCAGCCCTGGACGTTGCCGTCGATGGAAATGCCGTTATCGTCGTAGAAGGCGATGAGCTTTCCCAGGCCCAGGGTGCCCGCCAGGGAACAGGCTTCGTGGGAAACCCCTTCCATGAGACAGCCGTCCCCCAGGAAGACGTAGGTGTGGTGATCCACGATGGCGTGGTCGGGCCGGTTGAATTCGGCGGCCAGCAGCTTTTCGGCAATGGCCATGCCCACCGCGTTGGTGATGCCCTGGCCCAGGGGGCCGGTGGTGGTTTCCACCCCGGGGGTGTGGCCCACTTCCGGGTGTCCCGGGGTGCGGGACTGGAATTGGCGGAATTGCTTCAGGTCCTCAATGCTGACCGGATAGCCCGTCAGGTGCAGCAGGGCGTAGAGCAGCATGGAGCCGTGGCCATTGGAGAGCACGAAACGGTCCCGGTCGGCCCAATGGGGATTGTTGGGATTGTGCTTCAGGTGGCGACGCCACAGAACTTCCGCAATCTCCGCCATGCCCATGGGCATGCCCGGGTGACCGGAATTGGCTTTCTGAACCGCGTCCATGGCGAGGGCGCGAATGGCACTGGTAAGGGGACTGTATTGCATGGGGCTCCGGGGCGGCCGCTGGGCGGCAATGACCGTTGGAAAAAGCCGGAATTATCCGCTTTATCAGGCCTTTTTGCCAGCCGTGGGGCCTAGGGGAAAACCCCTGGGAGGGGCCTAGCTGCGGCGTTCCCGCTGTTCCATGAGGCGCCAGATGCGGGGCGTGAGGATGAGCTGCATGGCCAGGTCCAGCTTGCCCCCGGGGATCACGATGGTGTTGGCCCGGGACATGAAGGAATCGTTGATCATGGTCACCAGATAGGGGAAATCCACCCCCCGGGGGTCAGCGAAGCGGATCACCACCATGCTTTCATCCTGGGCCGGAATATCCCGGGCGATGAAGGGATTGGAGGTATCCACCACTGGCACCCTCTGGAAATTGATGTGGGTGCGGGAAAACTGGGGAGTGATGTAATGCACGTAGTCGTGCATCCGGCGCAGGATGCTCTGGGTCACCGCTTCCAGGGAATAGCCCCGCATGTGGGTGTCCCGGTGGATTTTCTGAATCCACTCCAGGTTAATGGTGGGCACCACGCCAATGAGCAGATCCACGTGCTTGGCCACGTCCACCGTGCCGTGTTTGAAGGCGCCGTGGAGGCCTTCGTAAAACAGCATGTCCGTTTCCGCCGGCAGGGGCGTCCACGGGGTGAAGGTGCCGATTTCCTGGCCCCAGGCCGCCGCATCCACCTCGTCGTGGATGTAGTGGCGGAATTCCCCCGTGCCCTGTTCCCCGTATTCCCGGAACAGCTCTTCCAATTCGGGGAGCAGATTGCTGCCCGGACCGAAGTGGGATGGGGGCTGGTGCCCGGAGCTTTCCGCCGTGCGAATGGCGGCGCCCATTTCCGCCCGGGTGTATTTGTGGAAGGCATCCCCATCCACCAGGGCCGCATTGACGTTTTCCCGCCAGAAAATGCGTTCGAAGGTCTTGCGCACCGTGGTGGTCCCGGCGCCGGAGGAGCCGGTGACCGCAATGATGGGATGCTGGACGGACATGGCTCAGGCTTCTTGGTGGTAGGCGACGGCCTGGGCCACTTCCGCCCGGGAGCCCAGAATTACCGGCACCCGCTGGTGCAGGGCGCTGGGAGCGATGTCCAGAATGGGCTGGCGGCCCGTACTGGCGGCGCCCCCGGCCTGTTCCACCAACAGGCTCATGGGATTGGCTTCGTACAACAGGCGCAGCTTGCCTCCCTTGTCCTGCATCTTGCTGTCCAGGGGGTAGAGGAAAACCCCGCCCCGGGTGAGGATGCGGTGCACATCCGCCACCATGGAGCCGACCCAGCGCATGTTGTAATCCTTGCCCCGGGGGCCGGTCTTGCCCGCTTGCAGCTCCGCCACATAGCGCTGCACCGGAGCTTCCCAGAAGCGCTGGTTGGACATGTTGATGGAAAACTCCCGGGTTTCTTCCGGAATGCGCAGGTTTTCCTGGGTGAGGAGGAAGGTGCCCGTTTCCCGATCCAGGGTGAAGCTATGGACCCCGGCCCCCAGGGTCAGGACCAGTTGGGTGGCCGGGCCGTAAACCACGTAACCGGCGGCCACCTGGCGGCTGCCCGCCTGGAGATAGGCGCTTTCATGGGCGCCATTGCCCCCTTCCGGACAGGCCAGAATGGAGAAAATGGTGCCCACGGAAATGTTTACATCAATGTTGGAAGAGCCATCCAGGGGATCGAACAGCAGCAGGTATTTGCCCTGGGGTGCCCCTTCCGGAATGGGGAAGGGAACCTCCATTTCCTCCGAGGCCATGCCCGCCAGGAGGCCGCTCTGACTGTTGGTGTCCAGCAGCACCTGGTTGGAGATCACATCCAGCTTTTTCTGGGCTTCCCCCTGCACATTGTCGCTGCCCGCTTCCCCCAGCACCCCGGCCAGTCCCCCCTTGCCGATGGCGGCGGCAATGGCTTTGCAGGCTTCCGCCACCCCTTCCACCAACTGGCAGAGGGAGGTGTCCAAGGTGGGCTGGTGGCGCCGGGTTTCGGTCAAATAGCGGCTCAAGGACAGTCGGGACATCGATACTCCGAAAAACAGGGGTCAAAAAGAAAGGCCGGGCTGCGGCGCAGACCTCGGCACTCTGCTGGCGGATTCTACTCTTTCCCCTGCCCCGGCGGACCGCTCCTAGGGGTTATCCCTATTCATGGGGAGAAAATACGGAAAAAGCTTGGGGGCTCGGGGCTTTTCATGGAATATTTCCTGGCCTGGGGCGGCGCTTTGGTTTTGAATCTCGCCTTGGCGGTGCGACAACCCATAAAAACAACACGGTTGAACCCCGGTCCTCGGCGAACGAGGATCTTTCGGTGAGGAAACATGCGAATTCGGACTTTTGTGCTGGCCACTTCGGCCCTGGTGGCCCTGGTTTTTTTCGGTGGCGGTTATTGGGCGGTGAGCCGGGCTTTTGATGCCACGGTGCAGGAAAAGGCCCAGGCGGATGCGGCGGTGACGGCGCATACCACTTTTGCGGCCATGTTCGAATTGATGAGCACGGGCTGGAGCCGGGCCCAGGCGGAACATTTTCTCGGCGGTCTGCGGGAGGCCACCAAGGATTCCCGCACCCAGGTGGATATTTACCGGGGCCCCCGGGTGGAAGCCCGCTTCGGCAAAATCGGCCAACCGCCCCTGGATGCCCTGCTGCGGGGCGCGCTGGCCACGGGCCAGCCTGGTCAGGCGGTGGAAGGGCAGACGGTACGCTTTGTCTATCCCCTGAAGGCGGAACAGCGTTGCTTAAGCTGTCACACCAATGTGGTGCCGGGCAATGTGCTGGGGGTCATTGAGGTCCGGCAAAACCTTCGCACCGAGGTGACCGAGGCCCGTCAGCAGTTTTTCTGGTCCCTGGCGGCCCTCATTCCCCTCTGTGGCCTGGTGGCCCTTTTGGCCGTGTGGTGGGTCAATTACCGGCTGGAATCCGCTCTGCGCGCCGTGGAAGACGGGGTAGCCGGGGTGAATGGGGTGTCCGACCTGCGCAAGCTGGAGCTGGGCCAGCAGCGTCCCACCTTTACGGAACTGGGGCGCATTTTCCAAGCCATTGAGGAACTGGTGAGCAAGCTGCGGACCATCGCGGTGGATAAGGACATGCTCAAGTTCGAAATCGGCCTCCTGGAAAAATTCGTCATTACCTCGGACATCATCCGGGACTGGCGGGAGTACGTGAATCACCTGGTGGTGGATATCAACAAGGTGCTCAACGCCCACGTGCTTTTCTCCATTTTCCAGATCGACGACGAGCTCTTTGACCTGGAAATTTTCTGGTATCGCACCCCCACGGCCATGACCAAGGAGCGGGTGGAGCGCTACATCCGGGAAGTGCTGAACAACAATCCCCGCTTTTCCGACCTGACCAGCGTCCATATCAACCACCACGTGGCCCAACTGGGCGGGGAACCGGTGGAACTGGGGGAAGAGGAAGTACGCCTGCGGGTCAAATCCTTCTTCGTGGATACCCCCAAGATCGGCGGCATTGTGGGCATTGGGGTCCAGGCCGACGAGCTGGAAGACGACACCCGCCATCTGGTGCTGGACAGCGTGCTTTCCACCCTGCTCAATGTGGTGGGTTCGGTGAAGGCCATCTACAAATACACCAAGGACCTGGAGTATTACGCCACCCGGGACCCCCTGACCGACCTTTTCAACCAGCGGGTGTTCTGGGAAATGCTGGGCTACGAAGTGGGCCGGGCCCAGCGTCACCAGCTCCATTTTGGGCTGTTGCTCATCGACCTGGATAACTTCAAGCTGGTCAATGACAACTACGGCCATGCGGTGGGGGATAAATTCCTCCAGCAATTCGCCCGGGAAGTGCGCAGTGCCCTGCGGGGCGGGGATATTTTCGCCCGCTATGGCGGCGACGAATTTGTGGTGGTGCTGCCCGAGGCGGATTTCCAGGAAAGCTGCACCGTGGCCTATCGCATCCTGGAAGCGGCCCGCAACACCACGGTCCAGGCGCCGGGCGGGGAAGGGCTGCACTGCTCCGCCTCCATCGGCCTGTCTGTTTATCCGGACCATGCCACGGAGGCCAAGGACCTGTTCCTCTTTGCCGACAACATGATGTACAAGGCCAAGGCGGAGGGGAAGGAACGGGTGGCGGTGCCCACCGCCGAGGATGCCATGGAGGTGTTCCGGGATATTTCCCAGCGCAGCGTCACCATCCTTACCGCCGTGGAAGAAAAGGCCATCATTCCTTTCTACCAGCCCATTCTGGACATCCAGGGGCAGGAAGTCATGGCCTACGAGGTACTCTCCCGCATGGAGGTGGATGGCCGTTTGCTGCGGGCGGATGAATTCATCGAACTGGCGGAAAAAATTGGCGTCATCCACCGCCTGGATTGCCTGGTGATCGAAAAGGCCCTGGATCAGCTCAAGGATTCGGGCCACGACGGCTTTATTTTCATCAACCTCTCGCCCCGGGCCATGGTGCTCAAGGAATTTGCCCGCTCCCTGCGCCAGATCGTCAGCGATAGCGGCATCCAGCCGGACCGCATCGTCTTTGAAATTACGGAGCGGGATACGGTGAAAAACCTCTCCCTCCTGGAACGCTTCCTCAACGACCTGAAATTCGACGGCTTTAAGCTGGCCATCGACGACTTCGGCTCCGGTTTTTCTTCCTTCCACTATCTGCGCCGTTTCCCCGTGGATTTCCTCAAGGTGGAAGGGGATTTTGTCGCCAATATTCTGAATAACGCCAAGGATCGGGCCTTTGTGCAGAGCATGAATGCCCTGGCCCATGAGTTGAATATCCGGGTGGTGGCGGAATACGTGGAAAGCAAGGAAGTGCTGGCGGAACTGGGCCGCATGGGCATAGACCTGGCCCAGGGCTATTACGTGGGGCGTCCGGCCCGGAACGTGTTGGAGCGGCACTGGCAGCCGCCCCAGGGCAACCGGATCTAGGCCGGTTCTAGGCTTGGGGGGGCGGCGGGTTATTGGCCCGCAGCCAGTCCCGCCAAGCGGTGAAGACGGTGGGATTGAGGGCCGCTACTACCTGGCGGCGCCACAGCTTGTCCTGGTGGAAGTCGTCCTGGGCCAGGGTGCACATATAGCCCCCCGCCTCCTTCAGGATCAGGCTACCGGCGGCGTAGTCCCAGAGCATCTGGCCGCCGTGGAGATAGGCATCCACCCGGCCCGCCGCCACCTGGCACCATTCCAAGGTGCTGCTGCCGAAATTACGATGGGAATAAAAAGGCGGGGCGCTGGCAATGCGCTCCGCCAAAGGCTTATCCAGCCGTTTCAGGTCCACATTGGCAACCGCTTCCCCGATGCGCTGGGTGACTTGGCGCAGGGGCAGGGGCTTGCCGTTCAGGTAGGCCCCGCCGCCTTCCCAGGCATAGAACAGCTCATTGCTCATGGGGTTGTAGGTGACCCCCAGCCAGGGCCGGTAGTTGTGCAACAGGGCCACGGAGACGGCGAAAAAGGGCAGGCCGTTGATGAAATTGGTGGTGCCGTCGATGGGGTCAATACACCACACGTCCCCGCCCCCCTGGGCGAGGGCGATTTCCTGGTGATTGCGGGACATTTCCTCCCCGATCACCGGGCAGGGCACGATGCGGGGCAGGCTCTCCACCAAGGAGCGCTGGGAGGCCAGGTCGGCTTCGGAAAACAGGGTGCCGTCGTCCTTCACCTGCTGGGTGACCCCCATGAAGCGGGGCACAATTTCCTCCCGGGCTGTCTTATGCACGGCGGCGATGACCGCCTCGACCCAGGGGCGGGCCCGGTGGGGGGAAAAGTCTAGGCCTTCCATTTGATGGAGCAGCCGATGCTGGGAATCTGCTCCGCCGGGCCCTGGCCCGTGCGGGCCACCTGGAGCATGGCTTCCACCAGTTCCCGGCGGGAATCGGGCCGGGGCGGGTTCCGCCCCGTGTCATCCAGCCGGCCCCGGTACTGGAGCCCCAGGTCGGCGTTAAAGCCGAAGAAATCCGGGGTACATACGGCCCCGTAGGCCTTGGCAATCGTCTGCTCCCCGTCCCACACATAGGGGAAGGGCAGGGCCCATTCCCTGCCCTGGGCCACCATGTGTTCGAAACTGTCTTCCGGGTATTCGCTGGCGTCGTTGCTGAGAATGGCGATGCAGCCAATGCCCGCGCTCATCAGGCGGCGGCTGTCGGTGACCAGCCGGGGGGCAATGGCCTGCACATAGGGACAGTGATTGCAGATGAACATGACCAGGAGTCCCCGGGGGCCTTTTGCCGAAGCCAGGGTGTGGCGTCGCCCGTCGGTGCCGGGCAAGTCAAAATCCGGAGCCTGCCAACCGAAGTCGCAGACCGGAGTGGTGAGACTAACCATGGGAAACCTCAGAAATACGCGGTTTCCGCCCCGGCGCCAGGAGCCCCGAGACGGGCGCTGCAAAAAGTTCGAAGGATGATAGCACGTTGCCAGACGGCCGTTTGGGAGCCGTTTTCCCCTGGGAGGCCGGTGTTAGGCCGCTGTGGCGTACCCTGGTGCCTGGTGAAAAATGGCTTTTCCGGCGGTGGCGGCAGCGCTTCCTCCGGCTGGCATGGGGATGGGGCCAGCAAGCCCTTTAGCGGCACCTCCACGGCGGAAACGGCCCTGATCATGGGGGTCAATGTGAACCTGATCAATCCGGCCTAAAGCGCCTGCTTTCTGCGCCCCAAAAAGCCCGGAGGCGGTTCGCCTCTGGGCTTTTTTTGTGGACTATCGGCATCCTTGTCCGGGGGCCGGGGCGCGTCCAGCCTCCAGGTCCCCGAGGCGCCGGAACCAGGCCGGTTTCAGCCTATAATGGCGCGATGAACGCACCCCGCTTTTTTTGCCCCCTGCCCCTGTCCCAGGGGGCCCTGGTTGCCCTGCCTCCCTTTGCCGCCCGCCATGCGGTGCGGGTATTGCGTCTGGTGGAAGGGGATAGCCTGACCCTGTTCAATGGGGAAGGGGGGGAATATCCGGGCCAGATTGAGACCACGGGCAAGGATCAGGTGCTGGTGCGCCTAGGGGATCACCGGGACGTGGAGCGGGAATCCCCTCTGGCGCTGATCCTGGTGCAGGCCGTCCAGGGGGCGGACAAAATGGATTTCACCGTGCAAAAGGCCGTGGAGCTGGGGGTAGGCCGCTTCCAGCCCGTGGCCAGTCGGCGCAGCGTGGTGCGGCTGGCCGGGGATCGGGCCGACAAGCGGGTGGAGCATTGGCGTGGGGTGGCGGTGTCCGCCTGCGAACAATGTGGCCGTAATCGGGTGCCGGCCATTGACCCGGTCTTGCCCTTGGAAAAATATCTGGCCCGGCCCGCCGCGCCGGACACCCTGCGTCTGGTGCTGTCCCCCGGGGGGGCGACCTCCCTGGCCCAGGTGCCCCGGCCCCAGGGCCCCGTGGAATTGCTGGTGGGGGCGGAAGGGGGACTGGCGCCGGAAGAGGTGGCCCAAGCCCAGGGGGCAGGGTTCTTGCCCCTGGTGCTGGGGCCCCGGGTGCTGCGCACGGAAACAGCCGGACTTGCGGCCTTGGCCGCCATTCATGCCCTGTGGGGCGATTTCGGGGGGAGTGGAGATGTTTGAATCGGCGGAACTGGAACACCTGGTCAGCAAGGCGGATTACAGCAAGGAAGAGCCCCAGCTGCGGGCGGATTTGCTCGATGCCCAGTACGACGTCCTCCAGGCCAAGCGCTTTGCCGTGCTGATTCTGGTCAATGGTCTGGACGCGGCGGGCAAGGGGGAAACGGTGAATCTCCTCAATGCCTGGATGGACCCCCGGAACATCGACACCTATGCCTTTTCCGATCCCTCCGACGAGGAGCAGGAACGGCCCCACATGTGGCGCTACTGGCGGGCCCTGCCCCCCAAGGGGCGCATCGGCATTATGTTCGGCAACTGGTACACCGAGCCCATCCAGCAGCGGGTGGCGGGGGAAATGAAGGGGCCGGAGCTGGATCAGCGCATGGAGGAAATCACCCGCTTTGAAAAAATGCTCACGGACGAAGGGGTGCTGCTGCTCAAATTCTGGTTCCACCTGGGCAAGGCGGATCAGAAGCGGCGCCTCAAGCTGCTGGGCGCCGACGCCAAGACCGCTTGGCGGGTGACCGACCTGGACTGGTGGCGCTGGGAGCATTACGAAGAATACAAGCGTTTCAGCGAGCATGTGCTGCGCCAGACCAGCACCGGCTTTGCCCCCTGGACCGTGGTGGATGGCTACGACGCCCGCTATCGTTCCATGACCGTGGGCAAAATCCTGCTGGATGCCATGCAGCGCCGCCTGGCCCGGCCGGATGTGAATCACCGGGTTTCCGCCGCCCCCTTCCAGCGGGTGCTGGAGGGCAAGAACCTGCTTTCCGCCCTGGACCTGAGCCAGGCCCTGGCCAAAAAGAAGTATGAAAGCCTGCTGGCGGAATGGCAGGGGCGGCTTCACACCCTGACCATGGACGAGCGCTTTCGTAACCGTTCCCTCATCATCGTTTTCGAAGGCAATGACGCGGCGGGGAAGGGGGGCTCCATCCGGCGTATTACGGGCGCCCTGGACGCTCGCCAATACCAGATCGTGCCCATTGCCGCCCCCACCGAGGAAGAGCGGGATCAGCCCTATCTCTGGCGCTTCTGGCGCCGGGTGCCGCGCCATGGCCGGGTCGCCATTTTCGACCGCTCCTGGTATGGCCGAGTGCTGGTGGAGCGTATTGAAGGTTTCTGCGGCGAGGCCGACTGGATGCGGGCCTATGCGGAAATCAACGATTTTGAGGACCAGCTCACCCGGCACGGGGCCATTGTGGTCAAATTCTGGCTGTCCATTTCCAAGGAAGAGCAGTTCCGTCGTTTCAAGGAGCGGGAAGATACCCGCTTCAAGCGCTTTAAAATTACGGACGAGGACTGGCGCAACCGGGAAAAGTGGGACGCCTACGAGGAGGCGGTGTGCGACATGGTGGATCGCACCAGCACGGAAATCGCCCCCTGGACCCTGGTGCCCGCCGAGGACAAAAATTTCGCCCGCATCATGGTGTTGAGTACCCTGTGCCAGCGCCTGGAAAGCGCCCTGGGGCCCAAGCCCAAGAGCAGCAAGACCACGGAAAAGCCCGCCAAAAAGACCAAGAACTGATTTTTCGCCCATCCCCCCATGTCCGATACCCCTGCCCAAGCCGCTACCCCCGCCCAGTTTGTTTCCTGGTTCCGGTCTGTCGCCCCCTATATCAACTCCTTCCGGGGCAAGACCTTTGTCATTGCCTTCGGCGGCAAGGCCTTTTCCGGCCCCCTGGCCCGTACCTTCGCCTACGACGTGAGTCTGCTGGCCAATCTGGGGGTCCATCTGGTGCTGGTCCACGGCTCCCGGCCCCAGATCGAGGAGGAACTCCAGGAAAAGGGCCTGGAATCCCGCTTCCACGCCGGGCTGCGGGTCACCGATGCGGATACCCTGGATTGCGTCATTGACGCCGTGGGCAGCGTTTATCTGGAGGTGGAAGCCCTGCTTTCCCAGGGCCTGCCCAATACCCCCATGGCGGGCAATACCATCCGGGTAGTGGGGGGCAATTTCATTACTGCCCGGCCAGTGGGGGTGGTGGATGGGGTGGATCTCCAATACACGGGGGCGGTGCGCAAGGTGGATGCGGAAGGCCTGAAGGCCCAGCTGGGCCTGGGCAACATCGTTCTGCTGTCCAACCTGGGGGCCAGTCCCACGGGGGAAATTTTCAATCTCTCCATGGAAGAGGTGGCGGAACAGGTGGGGGCCACCCTCAAGGCGGAAAAGCTCATTTTCCTTACGGATAGCCCGGGGGCCACGGACGCGGAAGGCCATCTGCTGGATGAACTTACCGCCGACGGGGCGGAACAGCTCAGCCGGGTGGGGGATTGGCTGTCCCCGGACCTGAAGCGCTACCTGCCCTGTGCGGTGCGGGCCAGCCGGCGCGGGGTTTCCCGGGTCCATATCATCGGCTACGCCCAGGATGGGGCGGTGTTGCAGGAACTGTTCACCCACGACGGGGTAGGCACGGTGGTGACCCGGGCGCCCCTGGATACCCTGCGGGAAGCCAAGCCGGACGACATCGGCGGCCTGGTGGCCCTGATTGCCCCCCTGGAAGCGGACGGCACCCTGGTGCCCCGGCCCCGGGAGCTGCTGGAACAGGAAATCGGTCGCTTTTCCGTCATCGAACACGATGGAGTGATCGTGGGCTGCGCCGCCCTTTATCCCTATGGGGACGAGGGGGATCAGGACCTGACCGCCGAACTGGCTTGCCTGGCCGTGTCCCATGAACACCGGCGCTGGGGGTATGGGGAGCGGCTGATGCACCATATTGCGGACAAGGCGCGTCAGATCGGGGTTTCCCGCCTGTTTGTGCTCACCACCCGGACCACCCACTGGTTTATTGAGCGGGGCTTTGAACTGGCCTCGGTGGACGCTCTGCCTAGCAAAAAGCGCCTCATGTACAACTACCAGCGCCGTTCCAAGGTGCTGATGAAAACCCTGGAACCCTGAGCCTGAGGGGGCTCCCGCCCCGGGCCGTTGGGCCCGTGGGGCCCCCAAGCCCGCGCCCAAAGCCCGCCCCTGGCGGGCTTTTTGTTATCTGACTTTGGTTATAGGGCCTATCACCCCTCCTTCAATTCCCTGGTGCTAGCATGGTTTTGTCGACGCCTGCTAGGGGCCGCGGCATTCAACCCTGTTTAAACATCTTAGATGTGGCGGCTCGCCCTCTACGGGGGGTGGAGCGGGGCCCAAGCGAGGAAGCAAATGATTTCCGATCGAGTGGTTCTGGATGACTGGCATGTGGTGGCGGCCAGCCGGGATTTGGCAGCGGGCAGTCTGCTGTCGGTGAAGTTGATGCAGGAGGAAGTGCTCCTGTGGTGCGGTGGTCCCGGTCGTTTGGACAGCCACCGGGCTGGAATAAGCTAAGGCCGGTGCCGGGGTTTTGGTTTTGACTTTCCCGGATTTTATAACGATTGGCTTGAGCACTGTGGAGCTTGTGGGCAGC
>JAYRGQ010000009.1:0-146256 GCA_041907765.1 Rhodocyclaceae bacterium
GGCCGCCATCGCCACTTGTGCCTTGAATTCCGCACTGTGTTGCTTGCGTTTCGTTCCCATCTTTCACTTCCCTTTCAACCGGTCAGCATTAGCTTAGCCAACTGTCCGAAAAAGCGTGACCGCCGCAGCCGGCGGGGGGATGGGCAATATCGCTCATGAGGCACTCCCTTCTGGGGCGGTTTGCCGGATGGGCAATTCAATGTGGAAGGTGGTGCCCTGACCCACCACGCTTTGCACGTCGATGCGGCCGTGGTGTTTCTGAATAATGCCGAAGGACAGGGAAAGGCCCAGGCCCGTGCCTTTGCCCACGGGCTTGGTGGTGAAGAAGGGGTCGAAAATCCGGTTAATGACTTCCGGGGGAATGCCGCTCCCCGTATCCGCCACCTCCACCCAGATCTTTTCCCCGTCCCGCCCGGTGCGCAGGGTAATGGTGCCCCGGGGCCCGGACATGGCATGGGCCGCATTGACCAGCAGATTCATGAACACCTGGTTGAGCTGGGAAGGCAGGCACTGGATTTCCGGCAGATCCCCGTAAGCCTTGACCACCTCCGCCTTGTACTTGATTTCGTTATTGACGATGTTGAGGGTGGAATCCAGGCCCTGGTGCAGGTTGGCCCACTGCCATTCCTGATTGTTATCCACCCGGGAAAAGTCTTTCAGGTCCGCCACGATTTTGCGCACCCGGCTAATGCCTTCCCCGGATTCCGCCAGGAGCTGGGGCACGTCTTCCCGCAAAAATTCCAGATCCACGTCCTTCTGCACCCCCCGCAGGGTCTGCACCGCCGGATGGTCGGCGGGCAAGGCTGCCAGGGCGGTTTCGTAGCTATCCAGCATGTGGAACAGGTCCTGGACGTAACTCCCCAGGGAGCCCAGATTGGATTGGACATAGCCGATGGGGTTGTTGATTTCGTGGGCCACCCCGGCGGCCAGCTGGCCAATGGAGGCCATTTTTTCCGACTGGACCAGCTGCTCCTGGGCGCTTTGCAGGGAAGCGTTGAGGGCCTGCAATTCCTCGTAGCGGGCCTTTAATTCGGTTTCCGCCGCTTCCCGGCGGCGCACATCCTCCTCCAGCTCCGCCTTGGCCCGGGCCAGCTGTTCGGTGCGGGCCTGGACCAGCACTTCCAACTCGTCGAAAGCCTTTTGCAGGGAGGCTTCCGCGTCCTTGCGCAGGGTAATGTCCTGGAGGGTTTCAATGGCCCCCATGACCCGCCCGGCCTCGTCCCGCAGGGGGGCGGCGGTGAACATCAGCCAGGTGCCCCGCTCCCCCATGCGGGGGAAAAAGCCTTCCGCCTCGTAGGCCCCGGGCACCATCAGGCTGCAGCGATAGCCCGCCGCGTAGAATTTATCCAGATCGTCCAGGGCGTTATCCACGATCAGGTCCGCCATCAGGGGCCGCTCGTGGTCGTAAAACGCCCGCCATTGCTGGGTGGTGCCCAGCACTTCTTCGGCCTTGACCCCGGTGGCGGTGGCGCAGGCCTGGTTCCAGTAGGTCACCTCATGGCGCTTGTTAATCACCAGGGTGGGCACCGGGTCCCCGTCCAGCATCTGCTTCATCACCTGGCGCAGCTGGCGCTGATTGGCCTCGGCCCGGCGACTTTCCGTAATGTCGATGGCGGTGACCATCACCCCCACCACCCCGTCCTGCTCAAAGCGTCCGGCGGCCACTTCCACCCAGCGGCTGCCCCCGTCCTTGGTCTGGAATTCCAGGGGATAGGCGGGCACGGCCTTGCCCGCCAGCCGTTCCCCGTGGCGGCGCACCACTTCTTCCCGCATGGCGGGCACCACCAGGTCTTCCACGGCCCGGCCTTCCAGCTCCGCCGGGGCGTAGCCGGTGAGACGGCTCAAGGCCGGGTTGGCGTAGGCCACCTTGCCTTCCCGGAGCAGGAAAATGGCCGCCGAGCTGGTCTCCGCCAGGGAGCGAAACATGGCTTCGCTGCGCCGAAACTGCTGTTCCGCCTCAATCAGACGGCTAATGTCGGAGGCGAAGGCCAGGGTGCCCGGGGGGCCATCCCGCACCGGCAGGGGAATCAGGGCCAATTCCAGCCACAGCTGGCGGCCATCGCCGCCCCGGCAAGGCACTTCCCCCCGCCATTCCCGACCTTCGGCCCGGGCTCCGTCCCAAGCCTGGCGTTGCTCCGGGGTTAGTTCCAGCACACCAAACAGGGGGCACCCCGTCAGGGCTTCCCGGGTGCTCCCGGTCCCCTGGCAAAAGGCATCGTTCACGTAGGAAATACGTTCCTGACCATCCCCCACCAGCAGGTAGAAATGGCGGATCAGGGGGTTATCCACCAGGCAGGCGGCTACGGGGGGCAAATTCCCCACCAGGGCGCAGAACAGCTCAGGGGAGGAGGGCATGGCAGGTCTCCTGAAAATTTTCGTCCACTTCCCCGAAGAGGGAAATCAGGCTGGCCTGATCCAGGTCCAGCCGGGCCCAGGCACCGGGGGACGGGGGCGGTACGGCACTGTTTTCCCGGCCATCCAGTTCCAGGGCCAGGGCGATGAGATCGGCGCCGTGCACCAGATCCACCAGGGGATGGGGGGGCTCCCGGTCCGGCTCGTGGTGGCGGGCAATGGCTTCCCCAATGGGAAGGGGCAGGCCCCACTGTTCCGCCAGGAGGCGTCCCGCCGTACCGTGATCCAAGCCCAGCACCGCCTGTTCCGCCTCCCGGTTGGGCCGGTCGTGTTCCGTCTGCCAGCGCAACAGGGCAGCGAAATGGTCCGGGAAGGCCACGGCCAGGAAGACCCGACCCAGGTCGTGGAGCAGCCCGGCGCTGAAAGCGGTTTCCGGGTTTTCTCCCCGCAACCGGGCCAGGCCCCGGGCGGCCAGGGCGGTGGCCACGGAATGGCGCCAGAAGGTGCGGGGGCTGAAATGGCGACCCAACTGGGCGGGGAAGGCCCCCACCATGGCGGCGGCCAGCACCAGGGAGCGCACCGCCCGAAAGCCCAGAATCACCACCGCGTCGTGGATCGACGCCACCCGGCCGGAAAGGCCGTAAAAGGGGGAATTGGCGATGCGCAGCACCCGGGCGGCCAGGGTCTGTTCGTTGCCAATGCGCTCGGCCAGGGCGGTGACGTTCAAATCCTCCTGCTGGAAACTGCTCAGGAGTTCCATCACCAGGGGCGGCAGGGTGGGCAACAGGGCGATGCGGGCCCGCACCCGGCCTTCATCCAGGGGGGCGGGCAGAGGAATGGCGTGGCTCATGGGCTCACCTCCCCTTCCGGGTTGGGGCCGGGCAGGGGATGCTGGCGCCGGTAGGCGAACACCGCCCCGTGCAGCAGGGTGGCCGCCGGGCTATCCCCCGCCAGGCGAAACAGGTGGTTCAGCCGGGCTTCCAGCTCGGCCAGGGCCGCCGCCTCCCGGGCCGCTGCGGCCAGGGCTTCCGGGGAATCCACCGGGGGCGGCGGAGGCCGCACCGCCACCTGGTCGATGCCTTTCCGTTCCAGACGCAGGCGCACCGCCTCGCTCAACACCGTGCCAGCGGGCAGCAACAACACCCCGCCCTCTCCCCGCAGATCGGCAGCCAGGGGGGTGTCCGGGGGCACCTGGGCCAGGGGCATCCAGACCGGTTCAGTCATGGTGGCCCCCTTCCGGAATCAGCAGCAGCACCCGGCCCCGGCCGGCGGAGGCCCGGCCCATGGGGCGGCAGTAATAGCGGTAGCGGCCCTGGGGCAGGGCCAGGCTCCCCTCCCCCCAGGGTTCCGCCAGGATCTGGCCCACCTCGGCGGGAAAAACGCTCACCGCCGGGCTGCCCAGGAACAGGCCCTGATCCCCGAACAGGTGTTCCGCCTCCCCGTTCATGGTCGCCACCCGGTCCTGGTCATCCAGGCCCACCAGGGGCCAGGGCACCAATTGCAGCACCTCGTGGAGCACATCCAGGGTGACCTCATCCATGGCAATGCGCTCCTGCTTCAAATCCACCATTTCCCGCAGGCGGGCGTTGGCCGCCGCCAGTTCCCGGTTGGCCTGCTGCAATTCCTGGGAGAGGCGGCGGTTTTCATCCGCCAGATTCTTGTGCTGGAAAGCCTCGGCGATATTGGCCCGCAGCTGGTCGTCATCCCAGGGCTTGGTGAGGAATTTGTAAATGGCCCCTTCGTTGATGGCGTTGGTCACCGAATCCAGCTCCGTGTAGCCGGACAGCACCATGCGCACCGTGTGGGGATAGAGGTCCTTGGCCCGACGCAGGAATTCCACCCCGCACATGCCCGGCATGCGCTGGTCGGAAATAATCACATCCACCGGGTTTTCCGCCAGCAGCTGCAAGCCCACCTCGCCGCCGCTGGCGGTGAGAATACGGTAGCCGTCCCGGCGCAGCAGGCGTTTCATGGCGGAGAGAATGTTTTCCTCGTCATCCACCAGCAGCAGGGTCCCCGGAGGGGGCACCGCCGGGGCAGCGGCTACAGGGGCAGCATCAAGGCTCATGGACCAATCCTCCCTTGGGCTGGGCGGGTGGGGCCCCAGGCCCCACACCAATGGCAGTGGGCTTCATTATGGCGCGAAAGCCGCTCCGCACCTACGCCGCAGTCATAAAATCCCCGCCATCATTGAAGGAGCGGGCTAGAGGGAAAGCTACCGGGCCAAGCTGACAACGAGCTTGCAAGGAAAAGAAGGGAGCGGAGCGCTGCCCCGGGTCGGGAAAAACCAGGAGAGAGGGGCGCTCCCCCCGGCGAAGCGGGGGAAGGGCAAAGGGTAGGAACGGGAAAGGGCCGGTTTCAGCGGTGCCGGAGCAGCAGCTCAATACCCCGGGAGGTGAGACCCCCCTCCCGGCTCAGCAGCCCCAAGCAGACGTAATAGGCTTCATCGCCGGGAGCCAAATCCGCCGCCCCCGCCTGATAAATCCGCCGCAGATTTTCGTAGTCCCGTTCAGACAAACTTTCCGCCAGTGCCATGATCTGGAGAATGGATCAGTTAAAAGACGGGACGGATTGTGCCAAAAACACCATGCGTGCGGAATAACCCAAAATAGTTAACCGGATCGTTATAGGACGGGCTTCTCCGAGGCATTGGCGGGAATTGGCGCGCCCCAGTCGCCGCTCAGGGCAAAGGCATCGGCGAGGAAATCCACCAGGGCCCGCACCTTGCCGGAAAGGTGCTTGCGGGTGGGGTAAACGGCATAAATGCCCAGTTCCGGTCCCTGCCATTCGGGAAGCAGCCGCACCAAGTGCCCATTGGCCAGTTCCTGGCCCACCAGGAAGGTAGGCTGGAATATCAGGCCCTGGTGGTCCAGGGCCGCCGCCACGCAGGTATCCCCGTTATTGGCCCGCAGCCGGGGATGGAAATTGAAGCTTTGGGGGCCACCGGGCCCCTGAAAACTCCAGGTATTGCCCATGGACCAGTAGGAATAGGCAATGATCTGGTGTTCCGCCAATTCGGCCACGGTGCGGGGCGTGCCGTGCAGCTCCAGGTAGCGGGGGGTAGCGCAGAGCACCACGGAGGAGGACGCCAGGCGGCGGAAAACCAGGGTGGAATCCTGGAGCCGGGTAATGCGGATGGCCACATCCACCCCCTCTTCCACCAGATCCACCACCCGGTCGGAAAGGGTCACATCCAATTCCACCCCCGGGTGGGCCGCCAGAAACCGGCTCCACAGGGGCGCCAGATGGCGCACGCCGAAGGTCAGGGGCGCATTGATCTTGAGCAGGCCCACGGCTCGGCGGGTGGTGGCGCTCACCAGACCATCCGCCTCTTCCAGTTCCTCCAGCAACTGTTTGGCCCGTTCGTAATACTGGCGCCCCTCTTCGATGAGAGCCAGGCGCCGGGTGGTGCGGTGCAGGAGCCGGGCCCCTAGGCGGGTTTCCAGTTCCACCACGCTGCGGGACACGGCGGCCTTGGAGCTGCGCAAAATTTCCGCCGCCTTTACAAAGCTGCCCCCTTCCACCACCGCCACCAGGGCTTCCAATTCCTTAAATCGATCCTGGGCCAAGAGGCCTCTCCTTCCGGAATATTGTTCCGATTTTAGCAACAGTAAATTGCTTTACATCATATTTATCGCCACGGAGGAAAACAATATAGTTCATCCCCATCCACACCCCATCGGGGCGCTCACCCAACACCGCAAAGGCAGCTCACCATGAACATCGTTATCCTCGGCACCGGCAACATGGCTTCCGGCCTGGCCAAACAAATCAGCAAGGCCGGCCACCGGCTCCACATCGTGGGCCGTCATCCGGACAAGGCCACGGCCCTGGCCGCCCGGGTGGGCGCCACGGCGGTGGCGGCCGGGGAAGCCGCCAGCAAGGCGGAGGTGATTATTGTGGCCACCGGCTACCCGGAAGCCCTGCCCGCCCTGCGGGCCCTGGGGGACATCACGGGCAAGGTGGTGGTGGATATCACCAATCCCCTGACGGCGGATTTCATGGGCCTGACCCTGGGCCACAGCACCTCCGCCGCCGAGGAAATCGCCAAGGCCCTGCCCGGCACCCAGGTGGTCAAAGCCTTCAACACGGTATTCGCCCAGGTGCTGGAAGAGGGGCCGGACTTCGGTAATGGCCAGGTGGTGCCGGTGTATTACGCCGGGGACAGCGAACGGGCCCGGGAAACGGTACGGGTACTGATCGAAAGCCTGGGCTTTCACCCGGTGGCAGCGGGCGGTCTGAAAAACGCCCGCTACCTGGAACCCCTGGCCGGCCTCAACATCTATTTCGGTTATGGGGCAGGCCAGGGCACGGCCATCGCCCCCACCTGGATCGCCCGCCAGTAAGTCCGCCGCCCCAGACCCTCCGAAAAACAGGAAAGGCAGCCCCATGCTCCCCAGCCTCTTCGTCTCCCACGGTTCTCCCACCTTCGCCCTGGAACCGGGCCGGGTCGGCCCCCTGCTCCACGCCCTGGGCCGCCAACTGGAACGCCCCCGGGCCATCCTGGTGGTGTCCCCCCACTGGCAGGCCCGGCAGGTGGAAGTGGGCCTGAGCGCCCGCCCGGAGACCATCCACGACTTTGGCGGCTTTCCCGAGGTTCTCTACCAGCTCCAATACCCGGCCCCCGGCGCCCCGGGAGTGGGGGCGGATGCCCTGGCCCTGCTGCAAAAGGCGGGCATTCCGGCCCGGGCCAACCCGGTCCGGGGCCTGGATCACGGCGCCTGGGTGGTGCTCATGCACCTGTATCCGGACCATGACATTCCGGTGTTCCAGGTCTCCCTTACCCCGGATATGGATCCCCGGGCCACCTACGCCCTGGGCCAGGCCCTGGCGCCCTTGGGGGAACAAAACGTGCTGCTCCTGGGCACCGGGGGCATCACCCATAACCTTTACGATTTCCGTATGGGTCAGGCAGGAACCCTGGCTTACGTGCCCGCCTTCGCGGACTGGATGGCCCACACCATCGCCCAGGGCGATCTGGAATCCCTGCTCAACTACCGCCAACTGGCCCCCGGCGCCCTGCGGGCCCATCCCACGGACGAACACCTGTTGCCCCTTTATTTCGCCCTGGGGGCCGCCGGACCGGCCTGGACCCAGTCCCTGCGCCTGGAAGGGGGCATCGAATACGGCATGTTGAGCATGGACGCCTACCGCTTTGGCCCCGGGCCCAGCCTGGGTGAGCTCCTGGCCGGGGCTGGTCAAACCCCAGCGACGGACCTAGCCTAAGGTTTTTACCCAGAAAGCCCCCCATGACCGCCCACCTCGCCGCCCTTACCCAGGAACTCTGGGATCGCCGCCAAGAGCACCGCACCGGCCCCAAGCTCACCGAGCTGGCCCCCGGGCTCACCCTGGATCAGGCCTATGCCATCCAGGACCAGCTGCTGGCCCGGACCCTGGCGGAGGGCGAACAGCTCCAGGGCCGCAAAGCCGGACTCACCTCTGCCGTCAAAATGCGCCAGGCTGGGGTGGATTGCCCCATCTTCGGCTTTCTCGCTGGGGGCTGGGCCTTGGCCAACGGGGGGCAAATGCCCATGGCCCGCCTGATCCAGCCCCGGGTGGAAGGGGAAATCTGCTTTATCACCGGCGCCCCCCTGGCGGCCCCGGATTGCACCCCGGACGCCGCCCTGGCGGCGGTGGCCCAGGTGGCCCTGGGCATAGAAATCGTGGATTCCCGCTACCCGGGTTACCGCTTCGACCTGCCCTCCGTGGTGGCGGACAACTGCTCCTCCGGTGCCTATGTGCTGGGGCAACCCGTGGCCCTCAAAGACCTGGGCCAGCCGGACCATCTGGAGCAAGAAACCCTGAGCCTGGGACGCAACGGCCAGCCCCTGGCCACTGGTCTGGGGGCCGACGTATTGGGCCATCCGGCGGCGGCCCTGGCCGCTCTGGTCCGCCATCTGGCGGGTCGGGGGCAGAGCCTGCCCGCCGCTTCCCTGGTCTTTGCCGGGGCTGTCACCCCGGCCTTTGACGTTCAGGCGGGGGACGCCATCACCCTGAGTTCCCCGCGCCTGGGCCAGGTGAGCTGTACCTTTGGCGCCACCGCATAACGACACCCCTTATCCCCCTTACCCCTGGAGAAATCATGGCCAATCAACGCTATACCGCTCCCGCCATCGCCCTGCACTGGCTGGTGGCCCTGGGCATGCTGGGCGCCTTCGTGGTGGGCGTCTATATGCACGACCTGCCCCTCAGCCCCTGGAAATTGAAAATTTATTCCTACCACAAGTGGGTGGGCGTCACCGTCTTCCTCCTGGCCCTCATCCGCATTCTCTGGCGCCTGGGCCACCGGCCTCCCGCCCTGCCCCTGGCCATGCCGCCCTGGCAACGGGTGGCGGCGGATGGCATGCATCATCTGCTGTACCTGCTCATGTTCGCCATTCCCCTCACGGGCTGGCTGATGAGTTCGGCCAAGGGCTTTCAGACCGTGTATCTGGGCCTGCTGCCCCTGCCCGACCTGCTGGCCAAGAACCCCACCCTGGGGGACCAGCTGAAGGAGGTCCATGAGGCACTCAATTTCCTCATGATCGCCCTGGTGGCCGGTCACGCCGGTGCCGCCATCAAGCACCACCTGATGGACAAGGACGATGTACTGACCCGCATGTTGCCGTTTCACAAGTAAATAAGGCCTTCCCCCAAAGGAGAAAAAAATGACCCGCTTTACCCCCAACCCCCTGATTCTGGCGGCCACCCTGGCCGCCCTGCCCCTCACCCCGGTGGCCATCAGCGCCGCCCAGGCCGCCCCGGCGGTCAGCTACAGCACGGTGCAAGCGGCCCAGAGCCGCCTGAGCTTTGTCTTCAAGCAAATGAATGTGCCGGTGGAAGGCAAATTCAACCGCTTCGCCGCCCAGATCGACTTCAACCCGGCCAAGCCGGAGGCGGGTCACGCCGCCTTCATCGTGGATATCGCCAGCATTGACGCCGGTTCCGCCGAGGCCAACGGGGAAGTGGTGGGCAAAAACTGGTTTAACGCCAAGGTCTTTCCCCAGGCCAAGTTCGCCTCCACGGCCATCAAGGCCTTGGGGGGGAACCGCTACCAGGTCACGGGCAATCTGACCATCAAGGGCCGCAGCCGCCCGGTGACGGCCCCCTTTACCTTCACCCCCCAGGGCGCCCAAGGGGCCTTTGACGGGGGCTTTGTCCTGAAGCGGGCCGACTTCGGCCTGGGCGAAGGGGAATGGGCCGATTTCAGCACCGTCGCCAACGAAATCCAGATCAAGGTTCACCTGCTGGCCGGCAGTTCTCCGGCCAAGAAGTAATCCCTTATCGCCATAACTTTTTTACCCCTAGGAGAAAACCCCATGAAACGTTTTGCCCAACTGGCTCTTGCCACCGCCTTTGCCGCCACCGCCCTGCCCGCCCTGGCTGCGCCGGACACCTTCATCATCGACACCACCCACACCTTCCCCCGCTTTTCCTACAGCCACTTCGGCTATTCCACCCAGCTCTCCCGCTTTGACAAGACCAGCGGCAAAATCACCATCGACCGGGCAGCCAAGACCGGCAGCGTGGATGTGACCATCGACATGAAGTCCGTGGATACGGGCTACAGCCTATTCAACAGCCACATTCAAGGGGAAGACTTCCTGGATACGGCCAAGTACCCCACCGCCACCTTCAAGTCCTCCAAGGTCAAATTTGACGGGGACAAAGTGGTGGCCGTGGACGGCAACCTGACCATCAAGGGCATCACCAAGCCGGTCACCCTCACGGTCAGCTCCTTCAAGTGCATGCCCCATCCCATGCTGAAGAAGGAAGCCTGCGGCGCCAACGCCACCACGGTGATCAAACGCACCGAGTTCAACGCCGGCAAGTACGCCCCCTACGTGAGCGACGAAGTCACCCTGGACATCGCCGTGGAAGCGGTCCACGAATAAGGCGTTTTCCCCCGCCCCTGCCGGGGCGGGTCTGCCTCCGGGGTGGCGGCCGTTCTCCCGCCGCCCCGGCCCCCGGGATTTCCCCGGCTCCCCAAACCGGCCTAGAATGCCCCCCGGCGCCCGCCTCCCTCCTGGGAATGGCTCGCTGCCCGGCGGACAGGCCGCCCGAATGCACAAAAACCCGGCCGGGCCCCTCGGGCACCGCGCCCCGCGAGAACAGCCATGCCCCAGTCCCATTTTTCCGAACCGGTCTCCGACCTCACCCTGCATTACCGTCAACACCTACCCGTGCCCCAACGGCCCCGGGGCGGCGTGCTGCTGCTCCACGGCGTGGGGGGCAACGAAACCAGCCTGGCGGCCCTGGCCAACTGCCTGGACCCCACCCTGGCCATTGCCCTGGTGCGCGCCCCCTTTCTCATGGCCCCGGGCCAATTCGGCTGGTTCACCGTGCAATTCCACGGCGACGGTCCCCATATCGACCCGGGTCAGGCGGACGCCAGCCGCCTCAAGCTGGACCAGTTCATTCAGGAATGGCAACGCCGCTACGGCCTGAAGCCGGAGCAAACCCTCATTGCGGGCTTTAGCCAGGGGGGCATCATGAGCGCCAGCCTGGCCCTCACCCGGCCCCAACGGGTGGCGGGCTTCGCCTGCCTGTCCGGGCGCATCCTGCCGGAAATCGAAACGGAACTGGCGCCCCCGGAAGCCCTGGCCCATCTCCAGGCCTTCGTCGCCCACGGCCGGGAAGACAGCAAACTCCCCGTCGCCTGGGCCCTCAAAGCCGACGCCCTGCTGCATCGCCTGCAACTGGAACACGGCACCCACCTCTACCCGGCGGACCACGAAATCACCCCCCGCATGGCGGAGGATTTCCGGGATTGGGTCCAGGACCGGTTGCCCCCGGCCTAAAGCCCCCTTTCCCCCATAAAAAAACCGCCGCGCTCCCAGGGGAGGCGGCGGTTTTTTTGTTGCCCCAACCGAGGAAATCAGCGCTTCTTGAATTCCTTGTGGCATTCCTGGCAGGCGTTGTGGACCGCTTTGTAAGCGGGCTTGATCTTGTCCACGTCCTTGCTTTCCGCCACCTGGGCCAAGCGGGTGGTGGCGTCCAGGAATTCCTGCCGTTCCTGGTTGAATTTGGCCGTATTGCTCCACACGTCGCCCGTGGCGTGGGTGGGCGGGTAGTTGGTGTCCGGACGGAAATAATCCCAGGGTTTCTGGGCATTGACGGCCAGGGTCTTAGACAGGGTGAGGAAACGGTCCCCGTCGTATTTGTCGTCCCGCAACATCACGCCCATGGGTTCAAAAGCCTTGAGAATGGCTTTGAAAGCCGCTTGGCGATGGGCCACGGGCTGACCGGGGCGGGTGTCCTGGGGGTCGCCGCAGGCGGCCAGCAGGGAGGCGGCGGCCAGGGCGGAAACAAGCAAGCGATAAGACATGGTGTAACGCTATCCTTTACGCAAACAAGAAACTGACAAGGGCCAGGAACGGCTGTCGCCGCTGATCCCAACCCGAAAACCCGGGAGAGGCCGACCCAGCGGCCGGGCCGCATGGCAAAAAACCCCAGCCTTGATCCTAGCCCGACTGGCTGCCCGGTAACTGACCGGGCCCCGGCCCCCTCAAACTTCAGGAGGCAGGCAGCGCACCTCCCGGCCCAGACGCCGCCCCCAGAGGAGGCAACCGGTCAGGACCAGCAGGCCGCAGGCCGCCAGGGTAATACGCACCCCCAGCGCCTCCGCCACCAAGCCAATGGCCAGGCTGCCCAGGGGAGCGACCCCGAGGAAGGCGATGGAAAAGAGGGCCATGACCCGGCCCCGCAGGGCATCGCTGACATGGAACTGGATCAGGGTATTGCTGCCCGCCACGGTGACGATGGTGCAAAAGCCCAGCAACATCACCGCCGGATAGGCCAGCACCAGGGAGGGAGAGAGAATAAAGGCGGTCAGAGCCACCCCGGCCAGGGGCACGGAAAAGGCCAGGGTACGGGGCAATTCATCCACCCCGGCCCGGCTCGCCAGATAGAGACTGGCCCCCAGGGCCCCCACCCCGCCAAAGCCCACCAGCAGGCCGAAGATGCGGGCATCGCCACCAAAAATTTCCCGGGTCACCAGGGGCATGAGCACCCCGTAGGGGGTAATGAAGAAACTCACCGCCGCCACGATCAGGAGCAGGCTGCGGATGGGCCGGTGGCCCCGGCAATAATCCACCCCCTGGCGCAGGGCCGCCCAGGTTTCCTGGCGCTCGCCCTCCAGGGGCAGAGGCCGCCAGCGCATGGCCAGGAGGGCCAGAATCACTGCCAGATAGGACAGGGCATTGAGGAGAAAACAGACCACTTCCCCGGTCAGGGCGATGAGGAATCCCGCCAGGGCCGGGCCGACGAAGCGGGTGGAATTCATCATGAAGGAATTGAGGGCGATGGCGTTGGGCAGATCGTCCTTGTCATCCACCAGTTTGACCGCAATGGACTGGCGGGCGGGCATATCCAGGGCGTTGATGCAGCCCAGGCCGAAGGCCAGGAATACCAAGAGGGGCGCGTTAATCCAGCCGTTCCAGGTGAGCAGGGCCAGGACCAGGGCCTGCACCATGGAAAGGGACTGGGTCCACAGGAGCACCCGGCGCCGGTCAAACCGGTCGGACCAGACGCCCCCCAGGGCGCCGAAGAGCAGGATGGGCAGCTGACTGGCAAAGCCGATGGTGCCCAGCAGGGCGGCGGAGCCGGTAAGGCGATAGGCCAGCCAACTCATGGCGATCTGCTGCATCCAGGTGCCCGCCATGGACACCAGCTGGCCCAGGAAATAGCACCGGTAGTTGTAGCTGCGCAGGGCGCGGAGGAAGTTGGGAAAGACCATGGGACGGCAAGGGTAGCGTGGCCGTCCCATGGCGACAAGGGGCCAAATGTAACGGCCCCAGCCCCCTGTTTCTCCATCGTTTTTCAGTAAGCCGGTTGTAAGCATCCAGCCCCATAGTGCATTCCGTAAAGCCGGATTCCCGCCGGTTTTCCGGATTATTAGGAGGAGACAAATGAACCAAGAAGAGCTTTCACGGCGCATTCGGGCCAACCCGAAGTACCACGAGCTGAAAAACAAGCGCAACAGCTTCGGCTGGCTGCTGACGGTGATCACCCTGATCGTCTATTACGGCTACATCCTGACCATCGCCTTCGACAAAGGCATTCTGGCCCAGAAGCTGTCGGACACCGGGGTCATGACCCTGGGTATTCCGGTGGGCGTGGGCATCATCGTCTTTACCATCCTCATCACCGGCTTGTACGTGCGTCGCGCCAATAGCGAATTCGACGCTCTGACCGAGCAAATCGTCCAGGAGGAGATGCATAAATGAAAAAACTCACCACCGGTCTCTCCCTGGCCCTGCTGGGCCTCATGAGCTCCCCGGTCTGGGCCACCGCCGTTGAAGGCCAGACCGTGAAGCAGGCCACCAACTGGACCGCCATCATTATGTTTGGCGCCTTCGTCATCCTGACCCTGTTCATCACCAAATGGGCGGCGGGCCGGACCAAGACGGCGGCGGACTTCTACACCGCCGGCGGCGGCATCACCGGCTTCCAGAACGGTCTGGCCATCGCCGGGGACTACATGTCGGCAGCCTCCTTCCTGGGGATTTCCGCCGCCGTGTTCTCCAACGGCTACGACGGCCTGATCTACTCCATCGGCTTCCTGGTGGGCTGGCCCGTGATCATGTTCCTCATGGCGGAACGGCTGCGAAACCTGGGCAAATTCACCTTTGCCGACGTGGCCGCCTACCGCTTCCAGGCCAAGCCCATCCGGGCCCTGGCGGCCTCCGGCACCCTGGTGGTGGTGGCTTTCTACCTGATCGCCCAGATGGTGGGGGCGGGCCAGCTGATCAAGCTGCTCTTCGGCCTGGACTACACCTACGCCGTGGTGATCGTGGGCGCCCTGATGATGATCTACGTGCTCTTCGGTGGCATGACCGCCACCACCTGGGTGCAGATCATCAAGGCTTGCCTGCTCCTGGCTGGCGCTTCCTTCATGGCCTTTATGGTGCTGGCGGCCTTCCACATGAGCCCGGAAGCCCTCTTCGCCAAAGCCGTGGAAGTCCATAAGAAGCACGACGCCATCATGGGCCCGGGCACCTTCATCAAGGACCCCATCTCCGCCATCTCCTTCGGTATGGCCCTGATGTTCGGTACCGCCGGTCTGCCCCACATCCTGATGCGCTTCTTCACCGTGCCGGATGCCAAGGAAGCCCGGAAGTCCGTGTTCTGGGCCACCACCTGGATCGGCTACTTCTACATCCTGACCTTCATCATCGGCTTCGGCGCCATCGTGCTGGTGGGTACCAATCCCCAGTTCCTGGATGCCAAGGGCGGCCTCATCGGCGGCGGCAACATGGCGGCTATCCACCTGGCCAATGCGGTGGGCGGCAACGTGTTCCTGGGCTTCATCTCCGCCGTCGCCTTCGCCACCATCCTGGCGGTGGTCGCCGGTCTGACCCTGTCCGGTGCCACGGCGGTGTCCCACGACCTGTACGCCTCCGTGTTCTGCCAAGGCAAGGCGGACAGTGCGGCCGAAATGCGCGTGTCCAAGATCACCACCATTGCCCTGGGCATTGTGGCGGTGGTGCTGGGCATCGTTTTCGAAAAGCAGAACGTGGCCTTCATGGTGTCCCTGGCCTTCGCCATCGCCGCCTCCGCCAACTTCCCGGTGCTCTTCATGTCCGTACTGTGGAAGAACTGCACCACCAAGGGCGCGTTCTACGGTGGCTTCCTGGGCCTGATCACCGCCGTGGTCCTGACGGTGCTGTCCAAGTCCATCTGGGTGGATGTGCTGGGGAATGCCAAGGAAATCTTCCCCTACACCTCCCCGGCCCTGTTCTCCATGGCGGCGGGTTTCATCGGTATCTGGCTGTTCTCCATCCTGGACCAAAGCGCCCAGGCCCGGAAAGAACGGGAAAGCTACGAAGACCAGGAAATCCGCTCCGAAACGGGCATTGGCGCCGCTGCGGCGAGCAGCCACTAAGGCAAAAGATTCCGACCCCAAACCGAAAGCAATTTCGGACCTCCCACCCGGGCCCCGTGCCCGGGTTTTTTTTGCCTGTTTTCCAGGGGGTTCGAGGCATTTCCTTGGAGCAAGAAGGGGACACGGGCAGCCCTACCCCTCAGCCAGCGCGACGCCCCCCCCTGACCGGTAGGGGGGATTGGGGTGGGGGTGCGGGGTGCGGGGTGCGGGGTGCGGGGTGCGGGGTGCGGGGTGCGGGGTGCGGGGTGCGGGGTGCGGGGTGCGGGGTGCGGGGTGCGGGGTGCGGGAGGTGG
Source organism: Rhodocyclaceae bacterium (assembly GCA_041907765.1). Lineage (GTDB taxonomy): Bacteria > Pseudomonadota > Gammaproteobacteria > Burkholderiales > Rhodocyclaceae > Azospira. The sequence goes on from JAYRGQ010000009.1 coordinate 15,511, forward strand.
GAGGTGGGAGGTGGGAGGCTAAGAGGCGGAAGGCTGAGAGGCGGAAGGCTGAGAGGCGAGGTAAACCATCACAGCCCCCCCGTTCCCCTTGGAAGCTGGCCCCATCCCGGCCAGCCCCATCCCTCCGCTATAGCCCCCGCCTTGGTACTAGGCCTGGGCCGGAACCCGAGATGGGTGGCCGATGCGCAGCACCAGCACGGCAGCCACCAGGCCCAGGCCCCCGGCCATCATGGTGGCCAGGGTGTAATTGCCCAGGGAACTGCGCAGCAGGCCCCCCAGCAAGGCAGCGAAAGCGGCCCCCAGCTGGTGACCGGCCACAATCCAGCCGAACACCACCGGGGCGTCCTTGGCGCCGAAGACCTGATGGGTCAGGCGCACCGTGGGGGGCACGGTGGCCACCCAGTCCAGGCCGTAGAACAGGGCAAACAGGGGCAGACCGAAATAGGAGATGCCGAAGGCCAGGGGCAGATAGATGAGGGCCAGGCCCCGCAGGCCGTAGTACCAGCACAGCAGATAGCGGTTATTCCAGCGGTCCGACAGCCAGCCGGACAGGGTGGTGCCCAGCAGGTCCAGCACCCCCATGGCTGCTAACATGCCGGCCCCCTGGATCTGGCTCAGGCCGTTGTCCGAGCACATGGCAATGAAGTGGGTGCCGATATAACCGTTGGTAGTAGCGCCGCAGATAAAAAAGCTGAAAAACAGCAGCCAGAAATCCGGCACCCGCACCGCCCGGCCCAGGGCGGAGAAAGCCAGGGCCACGGGATGCTGGCGGCTGGCCGGAGCCGCCTCCTCGCCTCCCGGCTCCGCCCCGTAGGGGGCCAGGCCCACCGCCGCCGGGGATTCGGGCAGGAGGGCATACACCAGGGGCAAAATGGCGGCCACGGCCAGGGCCACGGTCCACACCACGGTCTGCCAGCCGTAACGCTCCACCACCCAGGCCAGGGCGGGCAAAAAGACCAGCTGGCCCGCCGCCGTGCTGGCGGTGAGCAGGCCCATGGCCAGCCCCCGCCGGGTGACGAACCAGCGATTGACCACGGAGGCCCCCAGGGTCATGGCCGTCACCCCGGTGGCGCTGCCCACCAGCAGGCCCCAGGACAAGCCCAGCTGCCAGCGCTGGGCCATCCAGCCGGAAGCCGCCACGGCCACGGCCAGAAGGCTCAAGGCCAGGAGTACGGTACGGCGCAGACCGAAGCGGATCATGGCCGCCGCCGCGAAGGGCCCCACCAGACCAAAGAGGGCCAGATTCAGGGACAGGGCCAGGGAAATGGTGCTCCGACTCCAGCCGAAGGCCTGCTCCAGGGGCACCATGAGCACACTGGGGGTAGCCCGGGTGCCGGCGGTCACCAGCATAATCAGAAAGGTCACCCCCACCACCACCCAGGCGTAATGGAAGGCAGCAGGGCGGAGCACAGGGAAACGGGGCATGGGGATTCCGGCGGAGGAAAGGTCAAGGAAAGACCCGGAACGGGGCAAAAGATTCCGTTCCAGGCCCTGGCCGGGACAAGCTTAACGGAAAGGCGGGCCTGCCGTCTTCTCGCCGCCTCAAGGGGACGGCGTCGTAGGGCCGCGTGGGTGGGGGCTGTGGGCCTGGGTTACGGGTTACGGGTTACGGGTTACGGGTTGCGGGTTGCGGGTTGCGGGTTGCGGGTTGCTGTTGCTGTTGCGGTTGCGGTTGCGGTTGCGGTTGCGGTTGCGGTTGCGGTTGCGGTTGCGGTTGCGGTTGCGGTTGCGGTTGCGGTTGCGGTTGCGGTTGCGGCAATCAGGCTAAACGCTCAACTCACCGCCCCAAGCCTACCGGTCCTCCGCCCCAAACTCGCCGGTCCAGCCCCAGGGATCAATCCTGTGGCCCGGCAGCCTCCCCGGCCACCGTACCTTCCACCTGAGTAGGCAATTCGATGCGGATCACCAGACCGCCGCTGCGCCGGTTGGCGCCCCGGATGGTGCCTCCGTGGGCCTGGATGACCTGCTGGGTTATGGCCAGGCCCAGGCCGTAGCCCGACTGTTCATCCCCGTCCCGCCGCCCCCGGTCTTCCCGGAACCGGACGAAGGGATCGAAGATGGATTTGAGGGCCGCCTCCGGAATACCCGGGCCGTCGTCCGCCACCTCCACCACCAGCCCCGCCCCCTCCCGGCGGGCCTGGACCCCCACCTCCGTGCCGTCGAAGGTATAGCGGATGGCATTGCGGATCACGTTTTCAAAGGCCCGCAGCAGCAGTTCGGGGCAGCCGGAAACGGTCATGTCCCCGGCCACTTCCAGGCTCACCCGGCAGTGGCGCCGCTCCGCTTCAAAGGCCGCATCCGCCGCCACATCCCGGAGCAGATCCCCCACATCCACGGGCTCCGGATGTAGAGGATAGGCCCCCACTTCCAGGCGGGAGAGGGTCAGGAGCTCATCCACCAGGCGCTCGATGCGTTCCGATTCCCGCTGAATGCGGACCAGGCTGGCCCCTTCCTTGTCCGGCTGCTGCTGGGCCAGATCAATGGCCAGCTGAATGCGGGCCAGGGGTGAGCGGATTTCGTGGGACACATCGTGGAGCAGGCGGCGCTGGCTGTTGAGGAGCACATCCAGCTGTTCCGCCGTGCGGTCGAAATCCCGGCTGAGCTGGGCCAATTCATCCTTGCGCCCCTGCAAGGCCGGGCCCAAACGCACGTCAAAACGGCCCTTGGCCACTGCCCCCAGGGCCCGGCGCAGGCCCTCGATGGGCTTGGCCATATTGCGCGCCAGCAGGAAGGCGAAAATCAGGCCGAACACCACCCCCACCCCCAGGGGCAGCAGGGGAAAATCCCGATGCCGAGGGGGCCGCTCCCCGGGGAAGGGGGGCGGCGGAGGCGGGTGGGATTCTTCCAGAAGAAAGGGGCGCCGCCCGGGCAGGGGCATGGGCTCCCCGCCGGGAGGCGGCATCGGGTGCAGCATGTGGCGCCCCGGTTCGTGGAGCCAGAAGAGAAAGCCCACGGCGCCCACGGTGAGCATTTGGGTCACCAGGATGGCGGCAAAAAATTTCCAGAACAGGCGCCCCACGGCTCACTCCCGAATCAGCTGGTAACCCTGGCGAAACACGGTCTGGATGCAGGAACGCCCATCGGCCAGGGGCCCCAGCTTTTCCCGGATGCGGCTGAGATGGACCTCGATGCTCCGATCAAATTTATTCAGGGGCCGCCCCAGGCCCACTTCCGAAAGACTTTTTTTGCTGACAATGCGCCCCGCCTCCCGGGCCAGGACCTCCAGCAAATTGAATTCCGTGCTGGTGAGATTGAGGGGAGCGCCCCGCCACTGGGCCTTGCGCTGCTCCGGCCAGAGGAGCAAATCCCCGGCCTGGATCACCGCCGGGGTTTCCCCTTCCGTCGCTTCGGTGCGGCGCAGAATGGCCCGGATACGGGCGGTCAATTCCCGGGCCGTGCAGGGTTTGGGCACATAATCGTCCGCCCCCAGCTCCAGGCCCGTAATGCGGCTGGCGTCGTCCCCCTTAGCGGTAAGCATGAGCACAGGCAGGGAGCTGCGCTGCCGCAGATGCTTGAGCACCTCAATGCCGCTCATGCGGGGCATCATCACGTCCAACACCACCAGGGAATACTCCCCGCTGATCGCCCGGGCCAGACCCACTTCCCCGCTATAGGCCGTGTCCACGGCAAAGCCCTCAATGCTCAGGTACTCCTTGAGCATGTCCACCAATTCCACATCGTCGTCCACCAGTAAAACCTTGCTCATGGCTTGCCCACTTCCCCTTTTGGCCCAATCTTGTCTGGGGGAATGATAGCCAAGCTCCCTGACCGCGCCAGGCGGAAAAGCCAATCTTTAGAAGTTTTTACACTTGGGGACGAATCCCCCGCCCAAGGGAGCGGCAAGAATTGCCGAAAGCGGCCATTTTTTCCACTTCCCCCCTAAAAAACCGGGGTAAGTGGCGGTTTTTCACCAAACGCCCCCTTTTTTTCGCCCCATTTCCCGACTTTTCCCGAGTTCCCGGTTTTTTGTTAACAATTTTTTAACCGGCTTAACCTAAAAGGGCCCAATTTTCTCCGAATTCAGGCCGAAATATTGCCTAGTAGTCTCCACAAAGTCCGGCTTCCCCTACCCCTGGCAGGGCACCGGCAAAGAACGGTCATCCCTCCGGGGGAACACTTTCAACCTGAATCAAGGAGAGCCAACATGAGCAGCATTAGCTCCGTTACATCCAGCAGCAACTGGTGGGCCCAGATCAGCAAGCTCAGCAGCGTCAGCGGTACGTCCAGCACCTCCAGCACGGGCAGCGTGGATCAACCCCCGCCCCCGCCCGGAGGCGGCCTGGTGGACGCCATCATGAAGGCTCTGCAACAGATCGCCAGCAGCAGCTCTTCCTCCAACACCACGGATAGCTCCACCAGCAGCGCCAGCGCCTCTTCCAGCGACAGCACCTCGGATACCACGGATGTGTCCCAGGCCCTGTCCAGCTTCATGCAAAACCTGATGGCCGCCCTCCATGCCCAAAGCAGCGCCAGCAATTCCTCCAGCACGGATAGCGACGGGGATCAGGACAACAGCGTCAGCGGCACCGGCCATCACCATCCGGACATGGCCTCCGACCTGCAAAGCCTGCTCTCCCAACTGAGCGCCTCCAGTTCGGACAGTTCTTCCACCTCCTCCAGCAGCAGTACGGACAGCACCCTGTCCTCCCTGGAATCCAGCTTTTCTTCCCTGGAAAGCGCCCTGGGGATCAGCAGTGGTTCCCTCAGCGATTTCCTGTCCGCCCTCAGCAGCCAGCTGCCCGGTGGCGGTTCCCTTTCCGGCAATGTGGTGAGCACCAAGGTGTGACACCGGATTCCGGCCTAGGGGATAAGCAAAAGGGGGCGCCAGCCCCCTTTTTTATTGCCGCCCCGGGATCGCACCGGGCCCGGAGAAAGTCACCGGCCCTACTCCGCTCCCACGTCCCCCACCTGATGGGCCCAGGCCATGGCGGCCAGCAGGGCCCGGTTGGTTTTGCCCGGATCGCAGCCCACGGCCCGGGCCGCCTGTTCCATGGCCTCCCCGTCCCGGCCCTCGCAGGCTTCCACCAGGGCCAACCAGGGGGCCAGGGGCCCTTCCCGGCGCAGCAACAGGGCGGCCACGGTGGGGGGCAGGGTGAGCTGGGCCACCACCTTGTCCATGGGCAGCTGCAAGAGCTTATCCAGGAGGGAGAAGGAACCGGCCAGGAACAGGTGATCCCGCTGCTCCTCGGGGAAACGGGACTGGCCTAGCAGCTCCATGAGCCGCCCCCGGGTCAGGGCGCTTTCCACCATCAACCATTCCCCGAAATTGTCTTCCTGGGGAGTAAACAGGAGCAGGGACAGCCAACGGTAGAACCGGTCCCGGCCCAGCACCACCAGGGCGTGTTTGATGGAGGCCACCGGGGTGCTGAGGCCGATGCCCGGGGAATTGATGTAGCGCAGGATGCGGAAGGACAGCAGGGGGTCCTGCTTCAAAGTTTCCGCCAACTCCATGATTTCCGCGTTATTGCGCACCTGGTTCAGAAGCTGCACCACCCGCATCCGGGAAGCGGCGCCCTTGCCCGGTTTCCAGGATTCCCGCAGGGACACGGCGGGGCCCTGGAAATAATCAAAGCCCCGTTGGAAGCAGAGGCTAAATTCCTCCACCGTGCCCAGGCCCCAGGCGATGATCTCCAGGGGATGGTCATCCACGGTCTTCAAACCGTAGGCCATATTGCGCAGCCGCTCCCCGTCAAAGGCGGTGACGTCGATGGCAATGAAATCCAGGCAGGGACGGCAGGCCGCCATCACCTCCCGGGCCGGGGGCACGTACATGCCCAGGCGAAAGCCCTGATCCCGCAAACGGGCCAGAGCGGCAGGGACGAAATCAGGCAGATGTTGGAGATTGCGGGGCAGGCCCAGCATGAGCACCACATTTTCCGGCGGCAGGCGGGAGAGGTGGGGCGAGGACAGGGCGGGCAGGGCCACGGGGACAAAGGCCAGACGGGCGCCCAAGGCCCCGTCTTCCCCGGCGGCCAGGGCCAATTCTTCCAGCAGAGCGTCATCGGGCAGGGCCGGGGCCTCCTTGGCCAGTTGGCCCAGACTGAATTCAAAGCCCGCAATGCGCTGATTGCGGCTAATCACCGCTTCCCGCCGCACAAAGGCGGCGCTGGCACGGGATGGCCGGGCACGGGCGGGGGCGGAAGCCGCCGCAGCCACCGGTGCCGCCGGAGCTGCCGGTGCAGGCGACGCCTCTGCCGAAGTGCCGGGCAGGGTGGCCGGGCCCCGATCCGGCGTCGCCCCATCCCCCTTGCCCCACCAACGGGAAAGAAATCCGCTCATGGTCGCCCCCTTTTTCCGCCCCGGCTCCTGGCCCCGATCACGGCCGGACCGCTCCGGTGCCGGGCCAGCGGGCCGCCACCACGGGGGAGAGGCGGGAAACCTGCACATGATATTTTTCCGCCGCCACCACGCAGAGGGCCAGCCCGTCCGGGTCCACCAGGCTCACCTCGGATAGGTCGATTTCCGCCACCCCCATTTTTTCCAGGCTAAACAGGAAATCGTTGCGCAGGGAAAGATTGAGGGCCCCGGCAATGCGCATCACCTTATGGCCGTCCAGGGTATGGAGGGACAGCACGGAGGCCACCCCCTTGCTCAGGGCGTCCGCCATGGCCACTTCCAGGAGATGCTGGGACACGGGCCCAGTCTCGAAGCGGGCGCCGATCAGTTCCCCCAGCCGATTCACCGCCACCGGGGCCAGATCCAGGCCCAGGCCCTGGAGGGCGAATTCCAGGCCGAAACGGTCACCGGCGGCTAAAGGCAGATCGGTGCGCAGCAGCACCCCGCCCAGGGAAAGGTTATGGAGTTCCGCCCGCAGGATTTTGCCGCTGCGGCCCACGGAGGCCGGCAGGGGCTGGAAAAAGCGGATACGTGGATGACGACGCTGTTCTTGCATGGTGGCGGAGGCTCCCTGTTTTTCGCGTTATTATGCCTGCCTCCGGAGACTCCGGTGCAGCTCCCTGCATCGGGGGCTTCCCCACAAAAGTCTTTTATTCCAAACACATAGGCCGTGTCGCCCCGCCGTCCTCCGGGCGCGCCCATTGGGACGCCACCGGCCAGGGCCGGCACCCCACCCCTTTCGCCCTTGCCGCCCATGGTTTCCAGACCCTTTCTGTCCGCCGCCCCCCGCCACCTGATTGGCCGGATCGGCGCCCTGCTGGCCTTTGCCCTCCTGCCCTTGGCCGCCCCGGCTGACACCCTGCCTCCCCCGGTGGCCGCCGCCCTGCGCCAGGCGGGCATTCCCGCCGCCCATGTGGGGCTAGCGGTGCAGGCGGTAGATGGCCCCCACCCGGCCCTGGCCTGGAATACGGCCAAGCCCTTTAACCCGGCCTCGGTGATGAAACTGGTCACCACCTACAGCGCCCTCCGCCTCCTGGGCCCCACCTACACCTGGGAAACCGCCCTGCTGGCGGACGCTCCGCCCGCCAACGGCACCCTGGCGGGCAATCTCTACCTAAGGGGCAGCGGCGACCCGGCCCTGACCCAGGAGCGCTTCTGGCTGCTGCTGCGGCAACTCCGGGCCCGGGGGGTGGAAACCCTGCAAGGGGATCTGGTGCTGGACCGAAGCGCCTACCGGCTGCCCCCCCACGACCCCGCTGCCTTCGACCATGAGCCCCTGCGCCCCTACAACGTGGGGCCGGACGCCCTGCTCCTCAATCTCCAATCCCTGCGCATCAGCCTGGAGCCGGACCCAGCCCATGGCCGCTTACAGCAAACCCTGGAAACGCCCCTGGCCGGACTCACGGTGCGCCTCCACGTAGCCCCGGATTTTGGCGAATGCGGTGACTGGCGGGAAAAACTGGTGATCGACTACCGCCCCACCAGCGCCACCCTGGACGTGGGAGGCGCCTTCCCCCTGGCCTGCGGCCCCAAGCCCCTCTTTCTATCGCCCCTGGACAGCAACGCCTATGTGGAAGCCATGTTCCGGGCCCTGTGGCAGGAACTGGGGGGCCGCTTCCTGGGCCGGGTTCGGAGCGGCACCACCCCGCCCCAGGCCCAGCCCCTCACCGCCACCACCTCCCCCGCTCTGGCCGAGGTGATTCGGGAGACCAATAAATTCAGCAATAACGTCATGGCCCGGCAGATTTTCCTCACCCTAGGCAGGGGGGAGGGGGCTCCCAACCAGACGCCGCCCCCGGCCACCCCGGAAGGGGCCCGGCAGCACATTGGCACCTGGCTCACAGAAAACGGTCTGGCCATGCCGGAACTGGTGCTGGACAACGGCTCAGGTCTCTCCCGGGACGAGCGCATCGGCGCCGGCAGCCTGCTGCGCCTGCTGGTGCAGGCCTGGCACAGCCCGGTACAGCCCGAATTCGCCGCCTCCCTGCCCCTGGCGGGCTGGGACGGCACCCTGCGGCGCCGCTTCAAGGAAACGGCATTCGCCGGGCGGGCCCACCTAAAAACCGGCTCCCTGGCCAACGCTCGGGCCTGGGCGGGCTACCTCACCGACCGGCGGGGCCGCAACTGGGCGCTGGTCCTGCTCATCAACGACCCCAAGGCCGGAGCGGGTTGGGATGCGGCCCAAGCCCTGCTGGACTGGACCCTGACCCAGGGCGACCGGCCCTAAGGCCAGGGGCGGGTTTTCCGGACGACAAGTCTGAAGACACCGTCCCGCGACGCCTTACCGGGAGAGAGCTAACCCCTTGCTGATGGCTGAGTTAAAGCGGTAGGAACACAACTTTCCCCCCGGGGGCTACCACTGTCCCCCCCCTGCCCCGAGCCTTTAGGTCCTTAGCCGTTCACTTCGTCCAACGGCCCCGCCCCTACACCACCACGGGCAAGGGCCGCACCAGGCGGATGCCCGTGGGGCTAACCTCCGCCCCCCAGGCCAGGGCTTCCACCCCGGCGGCCAGGGCCTGACGCAGGGTGCGGCCATATTCCCGGTCAATGTGGTCGGCGGGGCGCACCCGGGCCACATCCCCCCGCTGGACGCAGAAAAACATCACCGCCCGATGGCCCCGGGCCACCTCTTCCATCATTTCCCGCAGGTGCTTGGCGCCCCGGGCAGTCACCGCATCGGGGAAAAAGCCCTCCCCGCCCTCAACCGCGGCGGTGACGTTTTTCACCTCCACGTAGCAGGGGGGCCGGGCCGGGTCTTCCAGCAACAGGTCAATACGGCTCCGAAAGCCCCCCTTGCCGTTGTCGCCCCCATAGGGCACTTCCCCCCGGAGACTGGCGTAACCGGCCAGTTCCGGCACCACCTGGGCGGTAATGGCCTCCGCCACCAGACCGTTGCTACGCCCGGTGTGCAGCCCCACCAGCACCCCGTCCGCCTCCACAATCTCCCAGGTCCAGGCCAGCTTGCGCTTGGGGTTATCCGCCGGAGACAGCCAGACCCGGCTTTCCGGCGTTTTGCAGCCCAGCATGGAGCCCGTATTGGGACAATGGGCCGTCACCACCTGCCCATCCCCCAGGCGCACATCCGCTAAAAAACGCTGATAACGCCGCAACAGGCGGCCTTCGATTAGGGGGTGGGGGAAAAGCATGGCGAGAGCGGCAGGCCGGGGGGAAAGTGGCCCGGGAAGGGAAGAATGAGGAAGGACGCCAGTCTACACCGGGGCCGAGGGAAGGACGGAAAGTGTGCTCAGATTCACCCCCTATGACGATCCGAGCCAAAGCACCGTAATCGAATACACAGGTATTAATCGTACGGCAAAAGAATGAGTCGATGTCCTTATCCATTGGAATACGTAGGGAATCCACACAATGGACAAATATGCCAAAAATATACACGGCTCAACAGGTAACAATTAAGATGCCCGGATATAAGCAACCATCTGATACCAAAATGACAACCCTTAATCCCCAAACCCGCAGCATGATTCACGCATTGACTTGGTACATGGCTGCACGGAAGACAGCTCTACGCGCAGCATTGCTGTTTCGCACACCGCTCACTGAGATTATGGCAACCGATATGCGGGTGCAATACAGCACCTATTTTCAGAATCTGTTGTCGGCAACTGAGCTTATGCGCGAACCGACATCGCTGCCACCAAAGTCCTTCGAAACTGAACTCTATGCACGGTTTGTCTTCCCTGGATTTCCCGATGGCGAATCGAACTATGAATACATCAAGTGTCTGAGGAATGCCATCATCCATCGCGGATACGACATCACATCTGCCGCACAGGTAAACGACAATTTTCTGATGCTCATCGCGTTACCGACCATCCAAAACAATGCGACGAATCCATCAAAAATAAAGACGTTCGGCGCTTTCGATAAATACGTATTGGGGATCATAAGGAAGTGTGAGTCTGTGATATGTAACGTGATGCTAGACACCTTGAACAACGAGGGAATTTTCCAAGCGACCGTTGATTCTCAAGCCTCTATTGCTGAATTTCACTCCGATATTCAAAACTCCCATGTGATACCGGAATGGGCTAAATCGATGTCAGCAACCATCGAACTCAAACCCGAGTGGTTCGTTGATATAAATAACTCTATGCAGGAAAGGTTGCGCGAAGCCCTCACACCGTACAGCGTATTGATTCCGGAATAATGGGGCGCTCACGAACAAAGGCAAATTGCCGACTGCGGGAATTTGCCTTTGTCATCAACCACAAACATTACCTTCCCCCCCAAAACAAAAAAAGCCGGACGACCCACGTCGTCCGGCTATTTTCTATGGCTTTTACGCCTTACATCTTCCCGTAGGTTTCCTTCCAGCGGGCGTCCATGTGTTCCTTGCAGGTGCAGGGGACGTGTTTGGCCGGGTGGGCGGCGTCGGTGCAGGTGGGGATGCACTCGATCACGGCGCCCGGGTTGGGGCTGTAGAAGAAGGGGATGGAGTAGCGGTCGCCGCCGGAGACCCCGTTACGCACCCGGTGGAAATTGGAGCGGTAGTGGTCGTTGGTCCATTTCTGGATCAGGTCCCCCAGGTTGATCACGTAGGTACCGGGGATGGGAGGAGCGGAGAGCCAGTTGCCGTTCACGTCTTCCACTTCCAGGCCCCCGGCGCTGTCCTGCATCAACAGGGTCAGGCCGCCCCAGTCCGTGTGGGCTCCGGCACCGATCTGGTTGAAGGCGGCGTTGTCCGGGTGGGGCGGATATTTGATGAGGCGCAGATTGCTCATGGGCTCGGTGAAGAAGGGGGCGAAGTAGTCCTCCGGCAGCTCCAGGGACAGGGCCAGCAGGCCCATGAGGTGGTGGCCCAGGGATTTCACCGCTTCCTGGTAGGCCAGCATCTGTTCCCGGAAGCCGGGCAGGGCCGCCGGCCATTGGTTGTGGCCGAAGCCCCGCACCCCGGCCCGGGCCAGGGGATGGTCGTCGGGCAATTCTTCGCCGCAGTAAAAGCTTTCCTTCAGATCGGGGGGGGAATCCGCATCCAGGGATTGGCCCGCCATGGGCTCGTAACCGGCCCGGGAATGGGATTTGTAGAGGTCGATGGCGTTTTTTTCCGCCAGGGGCTGATCAAAAAAGCGCTTGGACCAGAGAAACTGGTTCTGAATCAGGTCCTGGGGCACCCCGTGGTTGGCCACGTAGAAAAAGCCCGTGTCCAGGGCGGCGGTGCGCAGCTCGGCGGCCACCGCCTGGCGGTCCGCCAGATTGCCGCTAAAGCTGGGGGCCAGATCAATCACGGGAATCCGGTCCGGTTTCTTGGGGGTTGTGTAGAGCACCATGAGAGTTTTCCTTGTTGTCCATAGTGGAAGGTCAAATCCGCCCCCGTCCCTCCCGAGACGGGGCCGGTACAGCGAAACAGCTTATTGGCCGAGGAGCTTGGGCAGGGCCTCCCCGAACAGATTGGCCAGTTGGGTGGGGGCCGCCACCTGGGGCGCATGGCCCGTGGCCAGGGAAAGGCGCCGGGTGCCCGGGCAGAGGGCCTGCATCCGCCGTTGCAGGGGCAGGATGACGGAGCGGTCGTGGAGGGCTTCCACGTACAACCGGGGAATGGCCCCCCAGCCCTGGTCGGTCAGGTGGGGGGTAATAATCAGGCCGTCCGTGGGCTGGGGCACAAAGCGGGTGGAAGCCCGTTCCGCCACCACCGGCGGGCAGTCATGGAGAAAAATTTGCCGGGCGGCGGCCGGGGGCACCCAGCTCAGGCGCCGGTCCGCCGACCACTCCAGGTAGGCGTTGATGCCCACGGCTTCCGGGTGCTGGGGCAGGATTTCCTGGACCAGCTGGCCAAAGGGCACGTCGCTGGGCAACATAATGCCCGCCAGATAGACCAGGGCCGCCACCTTGTGGGGCCGGGCTTCCGCCAACTGGGAGGCCACCACGGCGCCGCCGCTGTGGCCCACCACCACCACCGGCCCGGGCTGCTGATCCACCCAGGCGGCGCAATGGTCCACATAGGCCGCCAGATTCACCGCCTCCGGGGGCGTGTCATCGCACCCGTTGCCGGGCAAATCCACGGCGTAGCTGTCCCACCCCAGATCGGCCAGCAGGGGCTGAAACGCCTCCCACACCCAGGAACCTTGCCAGGCACCGTGGATCAGCAAGAGTGGGGGACGAATAGGGCTGGCGGTCATGGCAGGGATCGGCTCGGTAAAGAAGGAATGGGGCCACTCTACCCCCCGGGGGCTGATGCCGAATAGCAGAGAAAAGTTAGCGGGGCGCTCTTAAAAAAGCAGCACCACCCCGAACGACCCCGGGAAAAAGGAAGCATGAAAAAGCCCCGGGGCCAGGGAAGGCGCCGGGGCTTGGGGAAACCGCCCTCCCCCACCGGGGACGGGCGGAGGGACTAAACCAGGGGCAGATAAATATCCGTCACCAGTTCCCCTTCTGGGGTTTCCGGAATCAGGTTGAGGTAATGGAAAAAGAGGGGGAAATCCCGCAACTCCTCCCCGCTCCCGGGCAGCCAATCCCGATACAGGGGATAGATGCTGTCACCGATCCGGTCATGGGAGCCCAAGTGGCGCACCACGGCGCAACGCCCACCGGGAATCAGCTTGCCGATCACCCCTTGGGGATTGGGGGGAATGGGGCCGTGGACCTCGCCCCCCACGTCGAAATGAAAACGCTCCGGTTCCACCGTCTCCGGGTTTTCATAGGCAATGCCGAAAGTCCGGCAACTGTCCTTGGGGGAGAGGCCGGAGGTCTTGCGCCACTCAATAAACTGGCCCACCGCATAGTTGAGCTTGGCCACCGGGCCCCAATGCTCCTTTACCCCAATGGGGGTGTCGGGAAAATCCACAATCTGCACATTCACCATTTGGCTCCTTTTCGGTAAGCGGAATCGAAATGCCCCCTGCCAGGCTTCCCAGTCCGGCCCTTTTCTAAAGGCGGAAGGGGATTTGCCAAAGACATGGCGAAAGGCGCGGGCAAAGGATTCCGGATTTTCAAACCCCGCATCCAGGGCCGCCTCAATCACCTTGGTGCGGGGCTCGAACGCCAGCCGATAGGAGGCCTGTTTCAAGCGCAGCAGCAAAATGTAGCGGGCGACCGGGATACCCAGGTAGTCCGCAAACTGGCGGTGAAAGTGAAACTTGGAAAAATGGGCCACCTGGCAAAGCTGTTCCAGGCTCAGGGGTTCGCTCACGTGCTGCTCAATGTAATCGAGCACCCGATTAAAGCGCTTGGCATAGCTTGCGGCCTTTTCTTCGTTCATCTTCACTCCGATTTGCAGGTCGCCACTATGGGCCGTCCGCCCCTGAAAGGCCTGACCGAAATTGCTCTGTTGGGCGGGAAACGCTAGGCGCTTCGATTGCCGATCCCCACACCCTCAAACGGCCCGATTCGAGCCCGCCGGAAAAAGCACCCCGCGCTCGCCACTGATAGGGCTGGGCCCGGGTCAATCACGCACCCGGTAGGGGAAAAACCAGGGACAGCTCCGTTCCCCGCTTGCCCCCCTGGCACGCCCCCCCTCACGCCGAAGGAGAATTTTCCCGCTTCCCCAAGGCTTCCCCCACCGTCCGAATAAAGGCATCTAAAGCCGGGGGCAGGCTGCGGCCGGTGCGGACGTAGGCGCCCAGGTCGCTGGAGGCCAGTTGGCGGTCGCTGAGGAGGCGGTGGCAGAGGCGGCCTTCCGCCAGTTCCCGTTCCAGGCCGATGCAGGTCTGGAAGGCAATACCCAGGCCCCGTTCCGCCAGACGCTTCATGAGTTCGATGGAATTGGTGGTGGTGAGCACCTCCATCTGGCCCTGATAGCGCTGGAACAGGGGGGCCATGAGGCTGTGGAGGGAGAGTTCCGGGTCGGCCAGGATGAGGGGATAGGGCAGGCATTCCTTGAAGGCCAGGGGGGCGCTGCCCGCCAGGGGATGGTCGGGACGCAGCACGGCGCCGATGCCGAAGCGGCCGGAGGCCAGACATTGCAGTTGGGGATCGGGGGGCAGGGAGTAGCCCAGGGCCACATCCGCCTCACCCCGGGCCACCGCCGCCGTCATGGCCATGGAGCCCATGGAGCGGGTTTCCACCCGCACCCCGGGGTAGCGCTGGTGCATTTGGAGCAGCACGGCGGGGAGCAGGTCGGAGGTCACCCCTTCCACCGCCGCCACGGTCACTTCCCCCCGGCGAATGCCCCGCAGGGCTTCCAGTTCCCCTTCCACCCGGCGGGCGTCCTGGAGCACGGAAATGACATGGCGGGCGACGATTTCCCCGGCGGCGGTGAGGCGCAGGCCCCCGGGCAGGCGGTCGAACAGGGGGGTGCCCAGCTGGTCTTCCAGTTCCAGCAACTGGCGATTCACCGCCGAGGAAGCCACATGGAGCTGGCGGGCGGCTTCCCGGATGGAGCCGCAGCGGCGGATGCTGTCGAAGTAAAGGAGGGTTTTGGCATGGAGGCGCATGGCGCCATTCTATGCCGGGCCTGGAGGTTCTTGGGGCGCCCCCGGGAAGGGACGCCCCTGGCGGCTTAGTGGGTCAGGGCCTGCAACTGGGTCACCAGGGTACCGTAGCGCTTTTCCCCAGGCGCCAGGTGGTGGGCCGTTTCCAGGCGCTGGCGGATTTCTTCCAGGAGGGCAGGGTCCGGGGTATTTTTCCGGGCGTAGGCCAGGGCCAGGTGGGAGAAATTGAAGAGCACCCGCACATTGCCGGGCAGCCGTTCGCAGGCGGCCCGCATGGCCCCCAGGGCTTCGTCCAGCTTGCCGTCCTTGGCCAGCAGCACCCCCTGATTCATCAGTTCCAGGGCTTCCTTGCGGGAGGCTTCCACCAGGGCGCTACCCTCTTCCCCCATGGCCCCGGCCTCAAAGACCTGCTGCACCCGGGAGAGCAGACGGGCGTCTTCCGGGTTGTTGCGCACCTCGTTTTGCAGCAGGGCCACGGCCTGGTCCTTTTCCCCGGTGACCAGCATGAGTTCGGCCATTTCCACCGCATCCCCGCTGCCCACCTGGCCGCCGCTTTCCTGGATGGCGGCGCTCAAGGCCTGGGCGGCCTTGCGGGCGGCGATGGGGTCGCCGGCCTTATGGTGCACCATGCCTTCCGTGGCCAGGGTTTTCATTTTCACCGAGGGATCGTCGAATTGCTTGGTCACCGTGCCCAGCACCTGGAGGGCCTCCTGGGGCCGGTCTTGGGCGCTACAGGATTTGGCCAGGCCCAGGTAGGCGTCGGCATTTTTGAAAACGGAGTTTTCCCCCAGGGAAACGCTTTTGCGGAAGGCCTTTTCCGCCCGATCCGGTTCCCCCATTTGCAAGGCCACTTCCCCCAGGGTTTTCTGGCGCAGCACCGAGTTGGGGGAAAGGCGGGCGGCGTTTTCCAGCACCCCGGCGGCCCCGGCCAGATCCCCCTGTTCGGAGAGCACCTTGGCCAGCCAGTCGTAGGCTTCCAGATAGGCCCGGTTTTCCGCCACCAGGGCTTCCAGGCCACGCCGAGCCCCTTCCAGGTCCCCGGCGGCAAAAAGGCAACGGGCCAGGCCCAGCTGGGCCCAGGGCAAATCCCGTTCCGCCAGCACCTCGTCGCAAAGGCTGCGCACCTGGGGGTAGTCCTCGGCCTGGAGCAGGAGCTGGCATTTGATGCGGCGCAGCTCGTTGCGATTTAACCGATCCACCGCCAGCCGCTCGTCGCAAAGCTTGGCCGCCCGCAGATAGTCGTGGGCCGCCACGGCCCGGTCGATTTCCCCGAAAGCGGATTTGCGCGCCCAGATTTTTTCCAGGCGCAGGCGCAAAGCCCCTTCCGTAATGGGCTTGATGAGATAGGCGTCGGGCTGGAATTCCACCGCCCCCATGACAATGTCGGCGGTCTTTTCCGCCGAAATCAGTATCCAGGCGCAGCCCGGGCCCACCAGATCCCGCACCTTGGCTTCTTCCAACACCTGCTGGCCGTTTTTGCCCGTGCCCAGGTTGTAGTCGCAGAGCACCCCGTCGAAATGGGTCTGGGCCAGGAGATTGATGGCCTCCTGGCCGTTGGCGGCGGTGAAGATGGCCCGGGGATTGACGCCCATGGAGCGGAGAATGTCCCGCAGCACGGTCCGCATGCCCTGGAAGTCATCCACCACCAGGAAGGTCTTGTTCTCGAAGCTGTTTTCCGCAGCGTTACTCACGATCCAGGCTCTCCCTCAAGGCAGGGTCAGGACGAAACAACCGCCCCCCCAGGCACCACCGTTTTCCAGGCGAATACTGCCGTGCCGTCCCTTGTTGCGGTGCAGGCGGGCGGCCATGGCGGCGAAATAAAGGCCCAGGCCCGTGCTGCCCCCCTGGAAATCCACCCCCTGCATGGCGGCCACCCCCTCATCCAACATGCGCTGGGGATAGCCCTGGCCGTCGTCCTCCACCCGCAGGACCAGGCCTTCCGGGCCGCTTTGGGCCGTGAGGCGCACCCGGCTGCGGGTGTAATGGCTGGCGTTGTTCAGGGCGTGGCTCAGAATGCCCCCCACCAGATCCCCGTCAAAGGGCCAGACCAAATCCTCCGGCACTTCCTGGGTCACGCTGATGTGCTTAAAACGGAACAGGGGATGGTGCTGGGACAGCACCTCCTCCAGGAATTCCCCCACCACCCAGTCTTCCGGGGCAAAGGGATAAAGGTGGTTGCCCAGCTTGTAGAGGGCCAGGAGCTGGATCAGGTTGCCGTTGATCCGCTTGGTCTCGTACATCATGTGGGTCAGATCGGCGTATTCCGGGCGATCCGGGTCCGCCTCGTCGAGGAGCTTTTCCATCCGGTCCACCAGGACGCTAATGGAATTTTTCATGTCATGGACCGCCGAGACCAGAAAGGCCGACAAATCCGGGGTGGGTTCCTTGCTATCCATTCAGGGGGCTCCCAGTCACCAGGTTTAGCTATAAGAGCAGCCATTGTGGCATGGCGCGCCCCTTACAACAAAAGTCATAGTTCCCACCGGCCCCTCCGCCTCATGCTTCGGGGCTGGCGCCGGGGGCTCCCCGCTTAGCCGCGTGGATAAAGGCTCACAGGCCAAGGTCCTGCCACAGGTCATCCACCCGGGCTTTGACCGCCGGGTCCATAACAATGGGTCGGCCCCACTCCCGAGCCGTTTCCCCGGGCCACTTGTTGGTGGCGTCAATGCCCATCTTGGACCCCAGGCCCGCCACCGGGCTGGCAAAATCCAGATAGTCGATGGGGGTGTTATCCACCAGGGTGGTATCCCGGATGGCGTCCACCCGGGTGGTCAGGGCCCAGATCACTTCCTTCCAGTCCCGGATATTCACGTCGTCGTCCACCACGATAATGAACTTGGTGTACATGAACTGGCGCAGGAAGCTCCAGATCCCGAACATCACCCGCTTGGCGTGGCCCGGGTACTGTTTCTTGATGCTCACCACCGCCAGCCGGTAGGAACAGCCCTCGGGGGGCAGGTAGAAATCGCTGATTTCGGTGAACTGCTTTTGCAGCAGGGGCACGAACACCTCGTTCAGGGCCACCCCCAGCACCGCCGGTTCATCCGGGGGTTTGCCCGTGTAGGTGCTGTGGTAAATGGGGTTCTGGCGCATGGTGATGCGTTCCACCGTAAAGACGGGGAAATGGGCCTGCTCGTTGTAATAGCCGGTGTGGTCGCCGTAGGGGCCTTCCAGGGCGGTTTCTTCCGGATGGATCACCCCTTCCAGCACAACTTCCGCCCGGGCCGGCACCTGGAGGTCGCTGCCCAGACATTGGGTCAGCTCGGTCTTGGCGCCCCGCAAGAGCCCGGCAAACTGGTATTCGGACAGGCTGTCCGGCACCGGGGTGACCGCCCCCAGGATGGTGGCCGGATCGGCCCCCAGGGCCACCGCCACGGGGAAAGGCTCCCCCGGATGGGCCTGGCAATGGTCACGAAAATCCAGGGCCCCGCCCCGGTGGGCCAGCCAACGCATGATGAGCTTGTTAGGCCCCAGGAGCTGCTGGCGGTAGATGCCCAGATTTTGCCGATGCTTGTTCGGTCCCCGGGTCACCACCAGGCCCCAGGTAATCAGGGGCGCCACGTCTCCGGGCCAGCATTGCTGGATGGGCAGGCGGGACAGATCCACGTCCTTGCCCTCCCACACCACCTCCTGGCAGGGGGCGGAGGAGACCTTTTTGGGGGCCATGTTCAGCACCTGCTTTAGCACCGGCAGTTTTTCCCAGGCGTCCTTGAGGCCCTTGGGCGGTTCCGGTTCCTTCAGGTAGGCCAGGAGCTTACCCACCTCCCGCAGGGCTTCCACCGAATCCTCCCCCATGCCCAGGGCCACCCGGCGGGGGGTGCCGAACAAATTGGCCAGCACGGGCATATCGTAGCCCGTGGGATGTTCGAAAAGCACGGCGGGACCGGCCCGGCGCAGCACCCGGTCACAGATTTCGGTCATTTCCAGATGGGGGCTGACGGGCACCCCCACCCGCTTCAGTTCCCCCAGGCTTTCCAGTTGGGCTATGAAGTCGCGCAGGTCGTGGTATTTCATGGTGGGCTACTTTCGGGAAAAGGCGGTCTCCCGGCCCGGGCCGGGAGGGGAAGCTCAGTGCAGGGGCAGGCCCAGGCTGGGGCCAAAGGGTCGAAAGAGGAAATCCAGGACGATGCCGACAAAGATGGCGCCCCCCAGCCAGTTATTGTGCATGAAGGCCTGGAAGCACTTATCCAGATCCCGTTTGCGGATCAGGAAGTAGTGGTACACCGCCATGCCGGCGGCCACCGCCAGCCCGGCGAAAAACCAGGGGCCCCGCAGCAGGCCGTAGCCCACCCAGCCGATCAGGCCCAAGGTCGCCACGTAGCAAGCCATGATGGCCGCCACGTCGTAACGGCCAAAGGTGATGGCGGAGGTTTTAATGCCGATTTTCAGGTCGTAGGGCCGGTCCACAATGGCGTATTCCGTGTCATAGGCCACGGACCAGAAAATATTGGCCAGGAGCAGAAGCCAGGCGTCCCGGGGCAGGGCATCCATCTGGGCGGCGTAGGCCATGGGAATGCCAAAGCCGAAGGCGATGCCCAAATAGGCCTGGGGAATGGCAAAAAAGCGCTTGGTGAAGGGATAGGAGGCGGCCAGGAAAGCCCCCACCAGGGACAGTTCCAGCACCAGAAGATTTTTCAGGGGCAGGATCAGCACCAGGGACACCAGGCAGAGGAAGACGAACAGGGTCAGAGCTTCCTTTTCCGTCACCTTGCCCGCCGTCAGGGGGCGATCCTTGGTACGGTGGACGTGCCGGTCGAAATGCCGGTCCGCGTAGTCATTGATGACGCAGCCGGCGGAACGCATGAGAAAGGTGCCCAGGACAAAAATCCACACCACCCGCCAATCCGGCTGGCCCAGGGAAGAAAACCACAGGGCCCAGAGGGTGGGCCACAACAGCAGCAGGGTGCCGATGGGCTTATCCAGCCGCATCAGCTTTTCGTAGGAATCAATCCGCTCTCGCCAGGTCGCCGTTGTACTCACGCCGCTCACGCTCCCGAAATATGAAGGAAAGGCCGCTATTAGAAAGCCTCAGGGCCGCCGGTGACAAGTCGGCCCGGGGAAGGCCACCGGGCGGGGGCTGCCGACTTGCCAAAAAATCCGGATCGGGCCACAGTCCCCGGCGCGCCCCCCCGGGGACCCGTCCCCGCCCCTTTAGGAAGCCCACCCCATGGATGCCCTCCACGAAAGTATCCACGCCCTACTCCGCTTCGGCGAACAATTTCTCCAGGCGGGCAGCACCGCCTACCGCACCCGGGAAGCCATGCTGCACCTGGCCCCGGCCCTGGGCATCGACAGCCTGCACATGAAAATGGACCTGCGCTGCCTGGTGGCCACCGCCCGCCGGGGGGAGGAACGGGTCACCCTGGTGCGGGAAATCGGCGCCCCCGGGGTGGATAGCCGGGAATTGAAGAAGCTCCAGCATTTTGTCCTGCACACCCCGCCCCATCTGGATGCGGCCACGGTCCATGGCTTTCTCGACCGGGTGAGCGGCGCCCGGCGCCTGCACGGCCCCCTGCTCATTAGTCTGACCACCGGGGCCGCCTGTGGCGCCTTCGCCTTTCTTAATGGCGGGGGGGCCACGGAAATTTCCGCCGCCGCCCTGGCCGCCGCCGTGGGCCAGGGCCTGCGCGCCCTACTCCACCGCCGCCATCTGAGCCCCTACGCCATCTATACCCTGTGCGGCCTGGCCGCTTCCGGGCTCTATGTGGTGCTGGCCCAGCTCCTGATTCTGCTGGGGGTGGATAGCCAGACCCGGCACAGCGCCGGCTTCGTCTCCGCCGTGCTCTTTCTCGTCCCCGGCTTTCCCATGGTGTCCGCCGCCCTGGACCTGCTGCGCCAGGAGACCAACATCGCCCTGGCCCGCCTGGTCCATGTGCTCATGCTCCTCTTTATGGCGGCCCTGGGCCTAGCGGCGGTCATTGCCTTGGCGGGCATTACCCTGGACACGGCGCCGCCGCCCCAGCTTTCCCTGGGGGCCCTGATCGGCGCCCGGGTACTGGCCAGCTTTGTGGGGGCCTGCGGCTTCGCCCTGCTCTTTAACGAATCCTTCCTGGATGCGCTCTACGTGGGCCTGCTGGCCATTATCGGCAACGGTCTGCGCCTGTGGCTGCGGGACGGGGGCGTGAGCCTGCCCCTGGCCACCTTTCTCGGCGCCCTGGCGGTGGGGCTCTTGGTTTCCCTACTCCTGCGCCGTCTGGCGGAACCCCGCATCACCCTCACCGTGCCCGCCGTGATCATGATGGTGCCCGGGGTCTATACCTTCGAAACCCTGGTGCGCTTTAACGAGGGGGCGGTACTGGAAGCCCTGGGCACCGGGGTACAGGCTGCCTTTGTGGTGGTCACCATGGGCATGGGGCTGGCCGTCTCCCGCTTTCTCAGCGAAAAGGCCAGCCGCCGGGAACGGGGCTATACGGGCCGGGGCTAGACCGGTTCCCGGGGCTCCTGGTCGGGCCGATCCAGGGGCTTGGTGCGCAGGCATTCCCAAATGAGGAAGGCGCCCATGGCAAACAGCCCCAGGGACAGGACCAGCACCTGAAACCCCTGGGCAATCTTGGTCCCGCCCATGGCGGAAAAGCCCAGCACCAGACTGGCGGCACCGGCCACCATAAGGAAGACGCCCAGGGCGATGAGGATCAGTTTGCCCAGATTCGGCAGTTTCATGGGAACTCCAGGAAGAAAGGTCATGGAGGCACCTTCAGTGCCTCCGGGGAAAAATCAAACAACGACCGGCTCGGAGGCCGTGTCGGGCACAGCAGGCACGGGAGCGGCGGCACCCGCCTGGCGGGCCAAGGTCACGTAATCCACCTTGCCCGTGGCCATGAGGGGCAGGCTTTCCCGCCACACCAACCGGCGGGGAATGGCGATTTCCGGGAAACCTCCAGCCCGGGCAGCGGCGGTAAGCCCTTCCCGGCTCAGGTTCGGGTCCGTGGTGTAGAGCACCAGGGCTTCGCCCCGGCCCGGCACCTCTTCCGCCAGCACGGCGTGGAGGGCCTGGGGCGCGGCGGCGGCGGCCAGGGCCTCGGCCCGGTCCAGGGACACCATTTCCCCCGCCACCTTGGCAAAGCGCTTGACCCGGCCCCGGATGAAGACAAAACCATCCTCGTCCAATTCCGCGATATCCCCCGTGTCGTACCAGCCCGGCCCCGCCGGAGAAACGGGGGGCTCCAGCTGGCCGGGGGCTTCCGCCCGCAGATAGCCGCTCATCACATTGGGGCCGCTGACCTGGAGCCGCCCCCCCTGGTCGATGCCGGGAACGGGCAAAAGGCGGACCTTGATACCCGGCAGGGGCTGACCCACGCTGCCCCGGCGGTACGCCATGGGGGAATTGACCGCAATCACCGGCGCGGTTTCCGTGGTGCCGTAGCCTTCCATGATGCGCAGGCCGAATTTGTCGATCCACAGCTGGCGCACCGGCTCGGTGAGCCGTTCGCCCCCGGCCACCACATAGCGCAGCCGGTAGAAATCGTAGGGATGGGCGAATTTGGCGTAGTGGCCAAGGAAGGTGCTGGTGCCCAGCAACACGGTACAGCCCCGGTCGTAGGCCAGTTCCGGAATCACCCGGTAATGGAGGGGGGAGGGATAGAGAAACACCCGGCAACCGGCCAGGAGGGGCAGCAGCCCCCCGGCGGTGAGCCCCAGGGCGTGGAAGAGGGGCAAGGCGTTGAGGAAGTGGTCATCCACCGACACGTCATAGACTGAGCGGATCTGGGCGATATTGGCCAGCAGGGCCCGGTGGGACAGTTCCACCCCCTTGGGGCGGCCTTCCGAGCCGGAGGTGAACAGCACCACCGCCGGGTCTTCCCCCTGGGCCCGGCTAACGGCGCAGTGGGGCCACCACAGGGCGAAGCCGTAGAGCCAGGGCAGGTCGTACCAGCGCAGTTCCTGGCGTAGGTCTTCCAGATAGAGGAAGGACACCCCGGTAAGAGCGGCGGCGGTCTCCTCCAGGTGGGCGGCGGCAAGAAAGCGGCGGGAGGTGACGACGAGGCGGATGGCTGCCGCCTGGCAGGCCACCTGGAGCCCTTCCCGACCGGCGCTGTAATTGAGCATGGCGGGCACCCGGCCCATGGCGGGGAGCCCGAGGAATAGCCCCAGGGTGGGGGCCACATTGGGCAGCAGCACCCCCACCCGTTCTCCGGGGGCGGTGCGCCGGGCCAGGAGACGGCCCAGCATGAGGCTCATTTTCAGGAGCCCCTGGTAGGAAAGATTGGCCCCCTGTTGATCTTCCACCACCTTGCGCCGCCGCCCGTGAATATCCATGGTGCGGCAGAAGGCACCGAACAGGGTGAGCCGGGGCCGGGAGGCGAAAAGCATTTCCTGCATCAACCGGCGCAGAGCTTCCCCCTCGTGAAAGCGGCGCTGGCGGGAGCTATCCCCGTGGGGCTGGGGCAAAGAGGTGAGGGGCAGGAGGGTCAGGGTAATGCGGGGGAACACCCGCTTGGGATTGCGTCCGGAGAGGCGGGCAAAGTAGCTGCGGGCGGTGCCGTCCAGGCGCACCGGGAGAATCGCCGCCCCGGTCTTGGCCGCCACCAGGGCCGGGCCGTCATAGACCTTCATCAGGCTGCCCGTGAGGGTGATGCGCCCTTCCGGGAAAATCACCACGGGGCGGCCACTACGGATCAGGTGAATCACCTGTTTCATGGCCATGGGATTGGCCGGGTCCACCACCAGGTAATCCACCACGGACAGCAGAATGCGGAAATACCAGGAGCGGGCGATGTCCGTGTGGATCACATAGACCGGGTCCAGGGGCAGGAAGAGGCCGAGCAGGGGGCCATCCAGGAAGGATTCGTGGTTGGCCACCACCAGCAGGCGCTCGGGCCAGACCGGGGGAATTTCCCCCTCCACCCGGACGCGGAACAGCACCCGAAAAATGGGGCGTAAAAAGGGCCGGGCGAAACGCCGCAGGAAGGAACGGAAGGAGTGGATCGCCATAGGGGCGGGACTATAGCATTCCTGCCAAAAGGCCCCAAAACCCGGTTTTCCTGGCGTTTTGCCACCACCCGGCCAAGGCCCGCCCTGCTTCAATCTCCACCGGGAAGAGGCGTGGCCCCGGCCGGGGATGGAGCCCCGGGCTTCCCGGGAGCGGCTTACCCGCCGTTCCCCTCCGGAATCAGCTGGCTAGCCCCGGTGCAGCCGACCCAGCCCCGCCGCCCCCGCTTCAACACCTTGGCGAGGCACCGGGCCGCTTCCCCCGGGTCCGGGCTGGCGTATTCCAGATAGGCGTTGCAGGCGGCCCACAGGCCGCCGGGCCGGGCCAGCACGGCCACGGGACGGCCCCCGTCGATCCAGGCCAGCAGGGCCCACTCCGCCGCCCCGCCCCAGCGGCTGGTCACCAGATCCAGGCACTCGTCCCGGGGCACCCCCAGGGCCACCAGGGCATCCACCGGGGAATGGTGCAGGGAACGGCAAACGGCAGGAAAGTAGCGCAGGGCGTCGGGCATGGGCCTTTCTTACACGGGCCGGGGCAAAATGACAACGGCCCGGCTTGTACTCCCTCCCCCGGGCAGGCACAATCGCCCCCGAACTGGAGCCTAGCCATGAATTTCGATGTTGTGATCGTGGGCGGCGGCCTCGCCGGCCTATCCCTCGCCTGCGCCCTGCGGGACACCCCTCTGAAAATCGCCCTGGTGGAAGCCAAGGCGCCCCATCGCCCAGAGGGCTGGGATGCCCGTGTCTACGCCATCAGCCCGGCCAATGCCCGCTTTCTCGCCGACATCGGGGTGTGGAAGCACCTGGACCCGAGCCGCTATGCCTCGGTCCGGGCCATGGAGGTGTATGGGGACGAGGGCGGTCGCCTGGACCTCTCCGCCTACGACACCGGGGTGGAAGAACTGGCCTGGATCATGGAATCCTCCCTCATGGCCCTGGAGCTGTGGGAAAACGTCAAACGCCAGGGCAATGTGGAACTCTTTTGCCCGGCCAGCCCCGCCGCCCTGGACTTCACCCCGGAGGCCGCCCACCTGGAACTGACGGACGGTCGTCGTTTGGAAGCCCGGCTCCTGGTGGGGGCCGACGGCCGGGAATCCTGGGTGCGCAACCGGGCCGGTCTGGCCGCCCATTACAGCCCCTATGGGGAAATGGGGGTGGTGGCCAATTTCGCCACCGCCCTGCCCCACCGGGATACGGCCTACCAGTGGTTCCGCCGGGACGGGGTGCTGGCCTACCTGCCCCTGCCCGGGGAACGGATTTCCATTGTCTGGTCCACCCCGGACACCCAGGCCAAGGAATTGCTGGCCCTGCCCCCGGAGGATTTCTGCCACCGGGTAGCCGCCGCCGGCAATGGCACCCTGGGGGCCCTGGAACTCCTCACCCCCCCCGCCGCCTTTGCCCTCAAGCTCATGCGGGTGCCCCAGCCGGTGGCACCCCGTCTGGCCCTGATCGGGGACGCGGCCCACGGCATCCATCCCCTGTCCGGTCACGGCATTAACCTGGGCTATCGGGACGCCCAGGCCCTGGCCGCCCTGCTGGCCGCCGCGCCCGCCTGGCAGGATATTGGGGAAGAGCGCTTCCTGGCCCGCTACCGGCGCGCCCGGAAGGAGGAAGTGACCCTGTTGCAAAGCACCACCGACGGCCTGCGCCGCCTCTTCCGGGAAGACGTGCCCGGCTTGAAAACCCTGCGTAACCTGGGACTGGGCTGGGTCAACCGGCTCACCCCGGTAAAGAGTAGCCTGATACGCTACGCCCTCGAATCCTGATCGGAGTAATCCATGCTGAAGTTGAAAAAGTGGCTGCCGGCCCTCCTTGGCCTGACCATCCTGGCCCTGCCCGCCCTGGCCGACGAAGCCGCCACCATCCGCAAGACCGTGGAAGGCAAAATCGGCGCCAAGGTGGATAGCGTCACCAAGACCCCCTACCTGGGCCTCTACGAGGTCTATGCGGAAGGCCAGATTCTTTATACGGACGCCAAAGTCAGCGTGCTGCTCCTGGGCCCCCTGATCGACGCCAAGACCATGCAGAACGTCACCAGCAACCGCATGTCCAAGCTCTCCGCCATCAAGTTCTCCGAACTGCCCCTGGAACTGGCGGTGAAGCAGGTGCACGGCAATGGCAAGCGCACCCTGGTCACCTTTGAAGACCCCAACTGCGGCTACTGCAAGCGCCTGGCCAAGGACATGGTGCATCTGGACAACGTCACCATTTACACCTTCCTCTTCCCCATCCTGGCCGCCGATTCCATGGAAAAGGCCAAACAGGTGTGGTGCGCCGCCGATCGGGCCAAGGCCTGGAACGCGGTCATGGCGGAAGGCCGGGTGCCCGGCGGGCGCAGCGACTGCGACACCAGCGCCGTGCAAAAATCCCTGGCCCTGGGCCGTCGCCTCAATGTGACCGGCACCCCCACCCTGTTCTTCAGCAACGGAGAACGCATCCCGGGCGCCGTGCCCCTGGCCAAAATCGAAGAAAAGCTGGCCCAGCAGGGCCGCTAATCGGCCTCCCCCCCAGTCCCCCAGCCCCTTGAGGGGACAAGAAAAAGCCGGAGTCACTCACTCCGGCTTTTTTGTTGGCACGCTAGGCATTTGAATCCCTGGGTTCAGGCCGCGCCCGGCCCGTTCTTCCCCTGGGCCGCCAATTCCCGACACGCATCCTGGAAAGACATCCCCTGGGCGTCCTTGGCGGAGATAATCGGGGACTCCGCTCCCAAAGAAGGCCAGGCCACGGCCAAATCCGGATCGTTCCAGGCAATGCAGCGCTCAAACTGAGGAAACCAGTAATCGGTGGTCTTGTAGAGGAATTCCGCGCTCTCGCTAAGCACGACAAAGCCATGGGCAAAGCCGGGGGGAATCCAGAGCTGCTGTTTGTTCTCTTCCGTCAGCACGCTACCCACCCATTGACCAAAGCTAGGAGAACTGGGACGGAGATCCACAGCCACGTCATACACTGAGCCCTTAATCACACGCACCAGCTTTCCCTGGGAATGCTGAATCTGGTAGTGCAGGCCCCGTAACACCCCTTTACCGCTACGAGAGTGGTTATCCTGAACAAACACCACGGTTTGTCCCAGCAAAGCATCAAAATCCCGCTGATTAAAGCTTTCGAAGAAGAACCCTCGGGCATCACCGAATACCTGGGGTTCCAGCAGAAGCACATCGGGAATAGCGAGAGGAATGGCCCGCATCATTTTTTCTCCACCAACAGATCCTGGAGATACCGGCCATAGGCATTCTTCGCCAAAGGCTCGGCCAGGGCCGCCAGATGGGCATCATCCACCCAGCCCTGACGCCAGGCGATTTCTTCCAAACAGGCCACTTTCAGGCCCTGACGACGTTCCAGGGTGGCGATGAACTGGCCCGCCTCCAGGAGGGAATCATGGGTGCCCGTATCCAACCAAGCATAGCCCCGCCCCATGATCTGCACATTGAGCTGGCCCTGCTCCAGGTAGGCCCGATTGACGTCGGTGATTTCCAGTTCTCCCCGGGGAGAAGGACGGATGCTGCGGGCAATATCCACCACCTGGTTGTCGTAAAAATAGAGGCCGGTCACGGCGTAGCGGGACTTGGGCTGGGTCGGCTTTTCCTCAATGGAGAGGGCGCGGAAATTGGCGTCGAATTCCACCACCCCGTAACGTTCCGGATCGGTCACCGAATAGGCGAACACGGTGGCGCCCCTGGGTTGGTCCGCCGCCCCCTGGACCACCGCCGCCAGATCGTTGCCGTGGAAAATATTGTCCCCCAGCACCAGGGCGCTAGGCCCCTGGCCGATGAAATCCGCCCCCAGAATAAAGGCCTGGGCCAGGCCGTCCGGGCTGGGCTGCACCGCGTATTGGAGATTGAGCCCCCAACGGCTGCCATCCCCCAGGAGCTGGGTGAAACGGGGGGTATCCTGGGGGGTGGAAATCACCAGAATGTCCCGTATCCCCGCCAGCATCAGGGTGCTCAGGGGGTAATAGATCATGGGCTTGTCATAGATGGGCAGAAGCTGCTTGGAAACCGCCAGGGTGGCCGGGTAAAGCCGGGTGCCCGAGCCCCCCGCGAGAATAATGCCCCGTCGTTGCGCCATGGTTTTCCTTGTCCAGGGGCCTCGCCCCTAATGTCCTAAGATTTCCCGCAGGGTCCGCTCCACACCCTGTTCCCAGGGCGGCAGGGTCAAGCCGAAGCTGCGGCGCAATTTATCCGTCG
The DNA here is from genome assembly GCA_041907765.1 of Rhodocyclaceae bacterium. Lineage (GTDB taxonomy): Bacteria > Pseudomonadota > Gammaproteobacteria > Burkholderiales > Rhodocyclaceae > Azospira. The sequence continues at coordinate 43,346 of JAYRGQ010000009.1, forward strand.
CCAAGCGGGAATTAGCGGGCCGTTGGGCTGGCAGGGGATAAGCGGAAGTGGGAATGGGCACCACCTCCCTGACCTCCAGGGGTTCCCCCCAGGCCCGAGCCCAATCAATGATTCGGCAGGCATAGCCGTACCAGGAGGTCTCCCCAGCGGCCGCCAGATGGTAAAGACCGGCCAGTTCGGGCCGGACCAGGGCCTGAGCCAGGGCCAGGGCGGTCACATCCGCCAAGAGCTCGGCCCCCGTGGGCGCCCCCACCTGATCGTCAATCACCGTCAGCCGTTCCTGCTCCCGGGCCAGGCGCAGCATGGTGGTAATGAAATTGTCCCCCCGTGCCCCATAGACCCAACTGGAACGGAAAATTAAGTGGGCCGCGCCGCTCGCCTGGATGGCCCGGTCCCCGGCCAGCTTGCTGGCCCCATAGGCATTGAGGGGACGGGCCTGGGCCTCTTCCTGCCAGGGGGCGACACCCTGACCATCAAACACATAGTCGCTGGAGTAATGAATAAGCCAGGCCCCCAGGGCCTTTGCTTCCCGGGCCAGTACGGCGGGGGCCTGGACGTTGATACGCTGGGCCAGTTTTTCCCCCTCCTGCTCCGCCCGATCCACCGCCGTATAGGCGGCGGCGTTCACGATTACCCCGGGGGCGAGGCCCCGCACCGTATCCGCCAGCCCCTCCAGATTTTCCAGATCGCCACACCAGTCCCGGCTGCGCTGGTCCAGGGCAATAACCTCCCCCAGGGGCGCCAGGGAACGTTGCAATTCCCAGCCCACCTGGCCGTTTTTGCCCAGGAGCAGAATTTTCACGCCCGGTTCTCCCGCCCGGCGTAATTCCGGTTCAGCCAATCCCGATAGGCGCCGGTCTGCACATGGCTCACCCAATCCTGATGGGCCAGATACCAGGTCACCGTCTTACGGATGCCGGTGGCGAAGGTTTCTTCCGGCCGCCAGCCCAGTTCCCGCTGGATTTTGCGTGCGTCGATGGCATAGCGCCGGTCATGGCCGGGCCGGTCCGTCACGAACTGGATGAGCCGGGCATAGGGACCGGCATTACTGGGAGCCAGCTCGTCCAGCAGCTGACAGAGGGTCTGCACAATGGTCAGATTGGCCATTTCGTTCCAGCCCCCCACGTTGTACACCTCCCCGGGCTGCCCCTTTTCCAGAATGCAGCGGATGGCTCGGCAATGGTCCCCCACGTAGAGCCAGTCCCGCACCTGTTGGCCGTCCCCGTAAATGGGCAGGGGCTGACCGGCCAGGGCTCGGGTGATCACCAAGGGAATGAGCTTTTCCGGGAAGTGGTAAGGCCCATAGTTGTTGGAACAGTTGCTGGTGGTCACGGGCAGGCCATAGGTGTGGTGCCAGGCCCGCACCAGGTGGTCGGAAGCCGCTTTGCTGGCCGAATAGGGACTATTGGGCGCGTAGGCATCCTGCTCCCGGAAAGGCGGGGCCTCCGGCGTCAGGGTCCCGTAGACCTCGTCCGTAGATACGTGGTGGAAGCGAAAGCCCTTCCGGGCCTCCCCGGTCAAGCCGGACCAATACTGGCGCGCCGCCTCCAGGAGGGTGAAAGTGCCCTCCACATTGGTGCGCATAAATTCCCCGGGGCCGTGGATGGAGCGATCCACATGGGACTCGGCGGCGAAATGGACCACCGCCCGGGGCTGGTGCTGGGCCAGCAGACGGTCCGCCAGCCCCCGATCCCCAATGTCTCCCTGAACAAAAATATGCCGGGCATCCCCCGCCAGAGATGCCAGATTTTCCAGATTGCCCGCGTAGGTCAGCTTATCCAGATTGACCACCGGCTCATCGCACGAGGCCAGCCAGTCCAAGACAAAATTGCTGCCGATAAAGCCAGCGCCGCCGGTTACCAGAATGGTCATGGGAGAAACAGCCGAAAAATAATGGGGGAATTATAGGGCCTGGCAGCTTCCAAACCGATTCTCTCTGCATGGGCAAAAAAAGGCGGCTCCCCCAGGAGCCGCCCGATGACACCCCGTTTCCAGCCCGGTGTTACGCCACGGACACGGTAAATTGGCTGACCAGTTGATTCAGGCTCTTGGCGGCACTGGCGGTCATGTCCGTGCTGCGGCCGGTTTCGTCCACCGATTGCTTCACCGCCTGGGCCGCCCCGGCGATTTCTTCCACCCGGGTGCCGGTGGCGTGGGTGGCCGCTTCCAACTGGTCGATGGTGGCGAAGAGGCGTTCCAGGATGTCCTGAATTTCCCGCTTGTCCGTGGCCGCTTCCGTGGTCAGTTTCAGGCCTTCTTCCAGGTTGGACATCCCCGTGTCCATGCTGGTCACCGCCTCTTCCGCCCGGCTTTGCACGGCGCCGATCATGTCGGCGATTTCCTTGGTGGAATTGGCGGTGCGCTCGGCCAGCTTGCGCACTTCGTCCGCCACCACGGCAAAGCCCCGTCCCGCTTCCCCGGCCCGGGCCGCCTCAATGGCGGCGTTCAGGGCCAGGAGATTGGTCTGGCTGGCGATTTCGTCGATTACCGTGACAATGCGGCCAATTTCCGCCGTGCTGCTTTCCAGCTCCCGGATGGTCTGGGTGGCCGTGCCCACGGAGGCGAGAATGCCGGAGCTGCGGGACTGGACCAGGGCAAACTGCTTGCGGGTATCCGCCGTCACCACATGGACCGCTTCCCGCATGGCTTCCACCTTTTCGTTGGCGGCGTCGATTTCCGCCATCTGGGCCTTGAGGGAATCCTGGGTGGCCCGCATTTCCTCCGCCATAGTGGCAGTGGCCTGGCCCGTGGCCCGGGTCTTTTCCTGCAAGGCCACATTGGTGGCGCCGATTTCCCGGGAGGTCTGGATCACCCGACCGATAATCTGTTCCAGATTGTCGATAAAGCTATTGGTCCATTGGGAAATCACCGTGGTTTCATCGCTGCTACCGCTGCCCTTGGGCAGGCGCTGGCTCAGATTGCCATTGCCCTCGGCGATGGAGCGCAACACCCCGGCGGTGGCCCGCAGGCGGCGGGACAGGGGGCGGATACCGAAGCGGTTGAAGGCGAAGGCGCCCCCCCCCACCAGGAGCAGTTCGCAAAAGCGGGCGGGCAGGCCGGTGAGGCCCAAGGCCTCCTGTATCCCCACCCCCAGGCCCCAGGCCAGCACCACCACCATCCAATACAGGCGTTGCAGGCTGTAGCCGATGCCCCGGAAGCGATAGACCTCTTCCAGATCCGCTTCGCACATCATGCCCCACACATCGGGGGAACCGGGCAGGCTAAAGGTTACCCCCCGGCCAATCACCGGCACATGGCGGTAATCCGAATAGCCCGGGTAGGTAACGAACAGGTTTTCCCCCTTGCGGATGGTTTCCCGCACCCCGGGGTGGAGCTGACCGGTGGCCGGATCGTTGAAAATCAGCTCGAATTCCGTGTGCTGCTGCACCCGCACGGTACCCCAGGCGGTGCGCACCCCCTGCTTCAGGTTGTCCCCCAGGGAAAAGGTGTCGTCTTCAAAGCGGGAACGGGACAGGGCCGTGCCCGGCTGGACCTTGGGATCGAAATTGGACTTCACCATGAACAGGTAGTTATCCCCCGATTCATGGAAAATGTGCCCCGCTTCCCGCTGGATCAAGTCCCCCAGCACATCATTGGGTACCCGGCCGCAGACCGCCCCCAGCACCTGGCCGTTACGCACCAGGGGCTGGTAGAACATCAGGGTCACGGCGTCGTGGAAACGGGAGGTGGAGGGCGGCAGGGAGGCGGTCACCCCATCCACATAGGGCCCGTGGAGGAAAGGGGCTTGCAGCCCGGCTGCCAGGGCCCGGCTTTCCGTCACCTGGGCACCACGGCGCCCCGGGTGGGTGGAATCCAGCACCTCCCCCGCAGTGGACACCAGGAAAATTTCAGAGAAATCCCGGGCCGCCCCCATTTTTTCCACCAGACGCTGATGGGGGACGGTGGGAAAGCTTTCTGCCAGTTCTCCGGCCAGACTGGCCAACTGGCTCCAGCGCATTTCCGCCCAGGATTGGAGAATGCGTACCCGGGTGGCGCCAAATCCTTCAAAGGTACCTTCCAGATCCCCATAACGATCCTGGTTCAGGAAGGTCGCCCACCCCATGGCCAGTTTGCCTGTTCTGCCCAGCCAGGGCAGCCACCGTTTCTCCGCAGAGGACAAATTCATCCTCGGACTTTTCAACATGGTGCTCTCCGTATTTGCTTTATTTATGAGCTAGCTATAGCACTTACAGTGCCAGCCCTTGATTTCTTTATACTTATTATGCCGGAGACGGCATAAGCTGTCCCTATGGCTAGGGATACGCACCAACCCAGTGCGTCGCTCACACCCCGCCCCTAAAGAAAAAGCCAGGCCCAAGGCCTGGCTTTTCAGAGGGGAAAACGGGGAGCCACGGGAGCCGGATTCATGGAAACGGCCGTCCCACGGGGCTCGGAGCCTAACTCAGGCTTTCCCGCTCCGGGGTGGCACTAATTTTGTGAATGGCCAGGTCCGCCCCGTTATATTCATCTTCCGGATCGAGACGGATACCCACGGCCAGCTTCAGAGCCCCATAAACCAGGGAGCCTCCGGCCAGGGCAATGACAATGGCCAGGCCCGTGGCCACCAGTTGGGAACCGAAGGCTACGCCCCCCAGGCCGCCCAGGGCCTTGGCGCCGAAGATCCCGGCGGCCAAGCCACCCCAGGCCCCGCACAGACCGTGGAGGGGCCACACCCCCAGCACATCGTCGATTTTCCAGCGGTTCTGGGTCAGGGTGAACATCACCACAAACAGGGCGCCTGCCACCCCGCCGGTGACCAGGGCACCCAGGGGGTGCATCAGATCGGACCCGGCGCATACCGCCACCAGACCCGCCAGGGGGCCGTTATGGACAAAGCCCGGGTCATTTTTACCCACCAGGGTCGCGGTAACGATGCCCCCCACCATGGCCATGAGGGAATTCAGAGCCACCAGGCCGGAAATTTTATCCAGGGTCTGAGCGCTCATCACATTAAAGCCAAACCAACCCACGGCCAGAATCCAGGCCCCCAGGGCCAGGAAAGGAATGGAAGAAGGGGGATGGGAAGCGATGCGCCCATCCTTGGAATAACGACCCCGACGGGCGCCCAGGATGAGCACGGCGGGCAGGGCGATCCAGCCCCCCATGGCGTGCACCACCACGGAACCGGCGAAATCGTGGAATTCGGCGCCGAAGGTGGCTTGCAGCCAGGCCTGGATACCGAATGCGTGATTCCAGGCAATGCCTTCAAAGAAGGGATAGACCCCGCCCACCAGGGCGAAAGTGGCGGCCAGTTGGGGATGGAATTTGGCCCGTTCCGCAATGCCCCCGGAAATGATGGCCGGAATGGCGGCGGCGAAGGTTAAGAGGAAAAAGAACTTGGTCAGTTCAAAGCCGTTGTGCTGGGCCAGGACGTCGGCAGGGGTGAAAAAATGCACCCCGTAGGCCACCCCGTAGCCAATGAAGAAATAGGCCAGGGTGGAAACGGCAAAGTCGGTCATGATTTTCACCAGGGCATTGACCTGGTTTTTCTTCCGGACCGTGCCCAGTTCCAAAAAGGCGAAGCCGGCATGCATGGCAAGCACCATGATGGCGCCCAGCAGCACAAAAAGGGTGTCCGATGCGGACTTAAGAACTTCCATGGTGCCTCCCGAAAAAGATCGCACCACTTAAGCAAACAGCGTTCCCGCCCTCTATATGCAAAAAATCATAGAGTTAGAAAAACGCCGTTCCTATCGACGCACCAAAAGAGGATTCACCCCCTAAATACGCACCATATTCGTGCAATTCGCCTCAATGTTGTGCTTATGCACCAAAAGCGCGATCAGCCTCCCAGGCCGGGGGGTAAAAAGACCCAGAGCTGGCCCCGCTGTTTCATTTTTCCGGCCTGGTTGCCCGCCCCACTACCGAAACCCCAGAAAAAGTCCCCCCGCACCGGGCCCCGAATGGCGCCCCCCGTATCCTGAGCCAGCATCAGCCGTTGCAGGGGACGGGAAGAATTGGGATAGGTGGCGGAAAGAAACACCGGCGCCCCCAGGGGCACGGTGCGGGGATCCACCGCCAGGCTGCGCTCCGCCGTGAGGGGCACCCCCAGGGCACCCACCGGGCCATCCCCGGGGGGCAAATCCAGTTCCTTGAAAAATACGTAGCTGGGGTCCTGGTTCAACACCGAGGCCACCTTGCCCGGCTGGCCCTGATTGGCCCGGGCCCAGGCCTGGATGGATTGCATACTGACCTGATCCGGCTTCAACTCGCCCCGCTCCACCAGCACCCGGCCGATGGGCTGGAAGGGCCGTCCGTTCTGGTCCCCGTAACCGACCCGCACCAGACTGCCGTCGGGCAGCTGGACCCGGCCCGAGCCCTGGATTTGCAGGAAAAAGAGTTCGATGGGGTCATCCACCCAGAGCAGGGCCTGGTACTGATCCATGCGCCGGGCCATTTCTTCCCGGGACCAGTAGGGCACCACCCGGTTGCCCTGGAGCCGTCCCCGCAGGCGCAGATGCTTGAGTTCCGGGTAAACGGCGCTCAAATCCACGGTAATCAAATCCTTGGGCACCCGGAGCAGGGGATAGCGATAGCTTCCTTCCGCCCGGCGGCTGCCGTGGAGCAGGGGCTCGTAATAGCCGGTAATCAGGCCTTCCCGGCTGCCGTCCGGATTGACCACCTGATAGGGGGTAAAGCGGCTTTCAAAGAAGCGCCGCAGGGCCGCCCCATCCTGGGGATTCAGGCTGCGGGCCTCGTCGCAGGCGGGGCGCCACAGGGGCCATTCCTTGCGCCCGGCCAGGCCGCGGCAACTGGTCAAAAAGGCGGGCAGCGCCGCGGACAGGTCATCCTGGCCCCACCCCGGAATATCTTCCCAACGGGCCGCCTGGAGGGGTTTGGCGGGAGGCGTCGTAACCTCCTTTTCCCCGGAGGGGGTGGGACAAACGGGACAACCGGCGGGCACTTCCTTGGGGCTAGGTCCGGCGCAGCCCGCCAGAAGGGCGGCCAGGGACAAAGACATCAGGGCAACAAAGGTTAATTGGCGTTTTTTCATGATTGGGCTAAGGTTCGATGCTTTCTTTCAGTATACCGGCAACCCCATGAGCGACCCTTTACAACGGCTCGACCAATTTCTGGCCCACGCCGAAAAACTCCTTTCCCAACTGGAACCCCTGCTGCCCCCGCCCCCCTCCGAAATTGACTGGAAAGCCCCCGCCTACCGCTGGCGCAAGCGTAACGGCCGGGGCTATCTCCAGGCCGTCCCCAAGCCCCACCCCATCCGCCTGCGGGACCTGAAGGACATTGACGAGCAAAAGCACCGGGTGGAGGCCAATACCCGCCAGTTCCTCGCCGGCCAACCCGCCAACAACGTGCTGCTCACCGGCGCCCGGGGCTGCGGCAAATCCTCCCTGGTAAAGGCTCTGCTCAACGAATACGCCAAGAAGGGCCTGCGCCTCATCGAGGTGGATAAGAGCGACCTGGTGGATCTGGCGGACATTGTGGATTTGGTGGCGGCCCGCCCGGAACGCTACATCGTCTTTTGCGATGACCTGTCCTTCGAAGCCAACGAAGCCGCCTACAAGGCCCTGAAATCGGTGCTGGACGGCTCGGTGACCAGCGTGCCGGACAACGTGATCATTTACGCCACCTCCAACCGGCGCCACCTGCTGCCCGAGTACTACGCGGAAAATCTGGAAGGGGCCAAGGTGGGGGAAGAAATTCACCCGGGGGAAGCGGTGGAGGAAAAGGTCTCCCTCTCGGAACGCTTCGGCCTTTGGCTCTCCTTCTACCCCTTCAGCCAGGACGACTACCTGCGGGTGGCCAACCACTGGCTGAAGAGCTTCGGCTGCGATGCGGCCACCATTGCGGGGGCGGAGCGGGAAGCCCTGAACTGGGCCCTCTCCCGGGGCTCCCGCAGCGGCCGGGTGGCCTGGCAGTTCGCCCGGGACTACGCCGGCGCCCTGGCCCTGGGTAAAGAGGGCAAGCGCTGATGGGCAAAATCGTGGAAGTGGCCGCCGCCGTCCTGCTGCGCCGGGGCGGCCGGGAATTTCTTCTGGCCCAACGGCCGGAAGGCAAGGTCTGCGCCGGTTTCTGGGAATTTCCCGGGGGCAAGCTGGAACCCGGGGAAACGGCCCGCCAGGCCCTGGTGCGGGAACTGGAAGAGGAACTGGGCATCCACGTCACCCGGGCCTGGCCCTGGATCACCAAGCGCTACACCTACCCCCATGCGGATGTGCATTTGAAATTTTTCCGCATCACCGCCTGGGAAGGAGAAATTCGCCCCCTGGAACACGCCGCTTTCCAATGGGTGGCCGCGGGCGCAGAACCGGGGGTGGCCCCCCTGCTGCCCGCCAACGGCCCCATCCTCAAGGGTCTGGCCTTGCCGGATCACTACGCCCTGACCCTGGCGGAGGAACTGGGGGTGGAAGCCGAACTGGCGCGCCTGGAGCGGGCCTGCCAGGGCACATTACGGCTGATTCAGGTAAGGGACAAAGGCCTGCCCCCGGAAGTTCGTGCCAGCTTTGCCCAAAAGGTGGTGGATTTGGCCCACGCCCGGGGGGCCAAGGTGCTCATCAATGACGATGGGGCCCTGGCCCGGCTGGTGGGAGCGGATGGTCTGCATTGCTCCAGCGCCACCCTGGCGGCCCTGCCGGCCCGGCCGGACTTCCCCTGGGTGGCCGCCTCCTGCCACAACGGGGAGGAACTGGCCCGGGCCGCGGCGCTGGATCTGGATTTCGCCGTTCTGGGGCCGGTGCTGCCCACCCCGTCCCATCCCCAGGCGGAAGGCCTGGGCTGGGAGCGCTTCGCCGCCCTGGTCCAGGATTCCCCTCTGCCCGTCTACGCCCTGGGCGGTATGCGCCCGGATATGGCGATTCCCGCCAAGGAACGGGGCGCCCAGGGGGTGGCCCTGATGCGGGGCTGGTAGGCCGCTGACCGCCACGGTGGCGGGAAAGCTGGGAAAGGAGGAGAAACGGGCCGAGGAGCGGAGTAATAGGGAATCGGAAATGTGGAAGGAGGCGCCCAAGGGCGATGCCCATCGCCCCTTCGCCGCTCCAGTAAGTTGCGCCCCGCCGCCGCCCCTAATTCAAGGTCGGCGGCGTGGCCCCGAATTCCCCGTCTTCCTGGCCCCCGTCCGCTTCCGCCACCGGCACCCGGTAGCTTTCGCTGGCCCAGGCGCCCAGGTCGATGAGCTTGCAACGCTCGCTACAGAAGGGCCGCCAGGGATTGGCGGGACTCCACTCGGATTCGCCCCCGCATTGGGGGCAACGGATTTTTTTGGCTCCGGCCATGATCACAACCTTGTCTGGCTTGTTGGGGAAAAAGGGGATTTTACCCCGCTCCCGGCCCATCCCCGGCGCCCCCGCTCTGCGCCAGATCAAGCCGGAAGACGGCCTTCTTGGCCATAATGGCGTTTTTTGCCCACGGCTGGAGAAATTGCCATGAGCCATATCGACAAAGACCATTTCCCCGAAACCCCGGCCACCCGCTTTCTCAAGAGCCACCAGGTGTCCTATTCCAGCCATCTCTACGCCTACGAAGAGCACGGCGGCACCAAGGTTTCCGCCCGGGAGCTGAATGTGGCGGAACACGGGGTGGTGAAAACCCTGATCATGGAAGATGAACACGCCAAGCCCCTGGTCATCCTCATGCACGGGGATCGGCAGGTCTCCACCAAGGAACTGGCCCGGCAGATCGGCGTGAAGAAGGTGGAACCCTGCAAGCCCGAGGTGGCCCAGCGCCACACCGGCTACATGGTGGGCGGCACCAGCCCCTTCGGCACCAAGCGGGCCATGCCCATCTTTATGGAAAAAACCATCCTGGATTTGCCCCTCATCTACATCAACGGGGGCAAGCGGGGCTATCTGGTGGGCATCCGCCCCCACGACCTGCTCGCCGCCATCCATCCCACCCTGGTCAGCGTGGGCCTGGAACACTAGGGGCCAGGCCCTTCTCCGGCGCGCCCTAGCAAACACCAAGTCCCATGGTCGGCCCCAGGGGCCGGCGGGGGCTCAGGTGTTGCGCTCGATAATGACCCCGACCTTTTTCACGCCCCGGATCATCCCCAGCTTGGCCACGGAAACCCGAATCCAAGAGGCCTGGAATTCTTCCAGCACCAGGGTGGCCACAAATTCCGCCAGTTTTTCCAGGAGGCCGAAGCGGCGGCTTTCCAGTTCCCCCCGCAGCCGCTCCACCACCTTGGCGTAGTCGATGGTGTCCCGGATATCGTCGCTAGCCCCCGCGCTGGCCGTGGACAGCCCGATCTGCAAGGACAGTTCGATGGTCTGGGGCATCACGCCCTCCCGGGCATAAATGCCGATGTTGGCCTGGAGGCGGAAATCCTCGATAAAAATAATATCCATGGGAGCGAACGGGATGGCGCGCCCCAAGGGCGGGCCGGGTAAAAATTAGGGGAAAGACCCGGGGCAGCACGCCCCTCCGGGCATTCCAGAGGTCCGGGCGGCCGCCTCTGGGGGCAGTCCGGAGCAAGCTGGTACAATGGGCGCCCCCATTGTACCTCAAGGCATCCCACTCCCCGCGCCCCCAGGCGCCCCGGCCCATGACTCCCCTACCTATTGACCCCTTGCCCACTGCCCCCCTGTCCATGGCCCTTTTTCTCACCCTGATCAGCGCCTATCTGCTGGGGTCCATCCCCTTTGCCGTGGTCTCCAGCAAGCTCTTCGGCCTGGCCGACCCCCGCTCCTACGGCTCCGGCAATCCGGGGGCCACCAATGTGCTGCGCAGCGGCAATAAATTGGCTGCCCTCACCACCCTGCTGGGGGATGGGGCCAAGGGCTGGCTGGCGGTCTTTCTGGTGGGGCGTCTGGCCCCCCATCTGGGACTGGCGGAAATCGCCATTGCCAGCGCCGGGCTAGCCGCCTTCCTGGGCCACCTGTTCCCCGTTTTCCTCAAATTCAAGGGGGGCAAAGGGGTAGCCACCGCCGCCGGAGTGCTGCTAGCCCTAAGCCCCTGGCTGGGACTGGCGGTCATGGGGGTGTGGCTGGTGGTGGCCGTGGTGACCCGTTATTCCTCCCTGGCCGCCCTGCTGGCGGCCCTCAGCGCCCCGGCCCTGAGCGCCTGGATGGGGGGGGTGAATGGCCAGCTATTCATGGTCAGCCTTCTGGCCCTGGCCCTGATCTTCAAGCACCGGGCCAATATCCAGCGCCTGCTGGCGGGCACGGAAAGCCGTATTGGCAGCAAAAAAAAGGCGGCTTAAGCCGCCTTTTCTGCCGTCCCCATCCCGGCGGCCATCCTAGGCTTCAATATTGAGATCGGCCAAGGGCCAACGGGGCCGCACGGAAAAGCTGCCCGCCGCCTTGGTCTGGGCGCCAGCCTGCAAGCGCAGGGCGCCGGCTAGGGCAATCATGGCCCCGTTATCCGTGCAGTATTCCAGTTCCGGGTAATAAACCCGGAATTTGCGCCGGGCGGCCTGGGCGTTGAGGCTGCGGCGCAACTCCCGGTTCGCCCCCACGCCCCCGGCCACCACCAGGGATTTCAGACCGGTCTGGCGCAGAGCAGCCACGGCCTTGCGCACCAGCACCTCCACCAGGGCATCCTGAAAGCCCCGGGCCACGTCAGCCCGTTCCTGTTCCGTCAATTCCCGGCCCCGTACCTGGGTCAGCACCGCGGTTTTGAGGCCGGAAAAGGAGAAATTCAGATCCCCGGAATGGAGCATGGGCCGGGGGAAATGGACTGCCTCCGGCACGCCCTGCTCCGCCAGCTTGGCCAGCACCGGACCGCCCGGGTAGGGCAAGCCCAGGAGCTTGGCGGTCTTGTCGAAGGCTTCCCCCGCCGCGTCATCCAGGGTTTCCCCCAGGAGTTCATAGGCCCCCACCCCGGTCACCCGCATCAATTGGGTATGGCCGCCGGACACCAGGAGGGCAACAAAGGGGAAAGTGGGCGGATCGGCAGAGAGCAGGGGGGAAAGAAGGTGGCCTTCCAGGTGATGCACGGGCAATACCGGCACCTCCAGGGCAAAGGCCAGGCTTTCCGCGAAGGCGGCCCCCACCAGCAGGGCGCCAGCCAACCCGGGCCCCTGGGTGTAGGCCACCGCATCAACATCCCTCAGGCTACGCCCGGTCTGGGCCAGCACCTGGCGCAAGAGGGGCACGGCACGGCGGATATGGTCCCGGGAAGCCAGCTCGGGTACCACGCCGCCATACTGGGCGTGAAGCACGATCTGGGAATGGAGGGCGTGGCCCAGCAGACGGCCACCGGACGCCTTCCCGGCGGGAAGTTCGTAGAGGGCGACGCCGGTTTCGTCGCAGGAGGATTCGATGCCCAGGATCAACATGGGGCGCATTTTAGCACCGGCCCGGACTTTTTTTGTGCTTACCCCCTTGGTAAACGGTTGACGTTTCGATAGAATCCAAGGTTTTCTCTCATTGCTGTCTGGGGACTGATTTCAATGCCTAATATCCGCGTCAAGGAAAACGAGCCGTTTGAAGTGGCCATGCGCCGTTTCAAGCGCACTGTCGAAAAAACCGGCCTGCTGACCGAACTCCGCGCTCGCGAGTTCTACGAAAAGCCCACGGCCGAACGCAAGCGCAAGCTGGCCGCCGCCGTGAAGCGTCACCACAAGCGCATCCGCAGCCAAACCCTGCCGCCCAAGATGTTCTAAGCCTGCGCGACTTGACGCCACACCGGCCGTCCATCTTCGATGGACGGCTTTTTGCGCTTCTGGACCTTAGAAGGAAACAACCATGACACTCAAGGAACGCATCAATGAGGACATGAAGTCCGCCATGCGTGCCAAAGAGACGGCCAAGCTGGGCGCTATCCGCCTGCTGCTGGCCGCCATGAAGCAAAAGGAAGTGGACGAACGGCTCACCCTGGACGACGACGCCGTGGTGGCCATCATCGACAAGATGCTGAAGCAACGCCGGGACTCGGTGGCCCAGTACGAAGCCGCCAATCGGGCCGATCTGGCGGATGCGGAAAAGTTTGAAATGACCGTGCTTTCCGCCTACATGCCCGCCGCCCTTTCGGAAGCGGAAGTGGCCGCCGCCGTGGCCAAGGCAGTGAGCGACAGCGGTGCCGCCGGTCCGGCGGACATGGGCAAGGTCATGGGCCTGCTCAAGCCCCTGTTGGCCGGTCGGGCCGACATGAGCCAGGTCTCCAAACTGGTCAAGGCCAAGCTTTCCGCCTGATCCCCCGGGGCCGGTCCGCCGGCCCTTTTCTTTTTTTCTTTCGCCCCGGTTGCCCGCTTGATTCCCGAATCCTTTATCCAGGAACTCCTGCAGCGCATCGACATTGTGGAGCTGATCGACGGCTACGTGCCGTTGAAAAAGGCCGGGGCCAACTACGCCGCCTGCTGTCCCTTTCACAGCGAAAAAACCCCCTCCTTCACCGTCAGTCCCAGCAAGCAGTTCTACCACTGCTTCGGCTGCGGCGCCCATGGCACGGCCATCGGCTTTCTCATGGAATACTCGGGCCTGGGCTTTGTGGACACGGTCAAGGAACTGGCTGGCCGGGTGGGTCTGCAAGTGCCCGAGGAAAATCGGGGCCAGCGCGACCGCCAACCCCGTATCGCCCAACTGACGGACCTGATGGACCGGGCCGCCCGCTATTACTACGAGCAAATGAAGGGCTCGGAACGGGCCAAGGCCTACCTGAAAAAGCGGGGCTTGAGCGGGGAAGTGGTGCAGCGCTTCCGCATCGGCTACGCCCCGGACGGCTGGCAGAATCTGGAAGCGGTCTTTGGCGACCACTACCACAGCCCGGAAATGCAAAGCGCCGGTCTGGTCATCCGCAACGACCAGGGGCGGCTCTACGACCGCTTCCGGGATCGGGTGATGTTCCCCATCATCAACCAGAAAGGGGAAGTCATCGCCTTCGGCGGCCGCATTCTGGACCAGGGGGAACCCAAGTACCTGAATTCCCCGGAAACCCCCCTGTTTGAAAAAGGCCACGAACTCTTCGGCCTACCCCAGGCCCGCCAGGCCCTGCGGGAAACGGATACGGCCATTGTGGTGGAAGGCTACATGGACGTGGTGGCCCTGTCCCAGCACGGCATTGGCAATGTGGTGGCCACCCTGGGCACGGCCACCACCGCCAGCCACGTACAGAAGCTGCTACGCCAGGTGGACCGCATCGTTTATTGCTTTGACGGGGACGCCGCGGGCCGCAAGGCCGCCTGGCGGGGCTTGGAAAACAGCCTGGAAGCCCTGGCGGACAACAAGCAAATCGGCTTTGTTTTTCTGCCCCCGGAACACGACCCGGACACCTTCGTGCGGGAACAGGGCAAAGAGGCGTTTCAGACCAAGGTGGCCCAGGCCCTGCCCCTCTCCGACTTTCTCCTCCGGGAGCTAGCCACCCGCAGCGACCTCACCACGGCGGAAGGCAAGGCCCAGCTGGTCTATAACGCCAAGCCCCTGATTACCCGGCTCACGACGCCCTTCCTGCGCCTGCAATTGGTGAAGCGCCTGGCGGAAGCCAGCGGCTTTTCCCAGGGGGAGGTGGAACGGCTCTGCGAATTGAAGACCATCGCCCCCGCCGCCCCGGCCCGGGCGCCCCGCAGCGCCCTCTCCCTCACCAAGCGGCTCCTGCCGCCCCTGCTCCAGTGCCCAGCCCTGGCCAGCCAGCTGCCCCTCATGGCCCTGGAAGGCACGGACCCGGCCACCACCACCCTGCGCCATTTGGTGGAAAAGCTTCAAAGCGGTCAGCACATGGGCAATGTGGCCCGCTTCGTGGAACTCTTCCGGGGCTCGCCGGACGAAGGAATGTTGCTGGCCGCCTTAAGAGAACTGGAACTCAAGCCCCTCTCCGACGAAGAGGCGGAAGCGGATATGCAGGGGGCCCTGGAACAATTCGAGCTGGACCGGTTGGGGGAAGCCCAGGAACGGCTCAAGGAAAAACTCCGGACCACCGGTCTGGGGGATGACGAAAAACGGGAATTCGGTCGGCTGGCCGTGGAAATCGGCCGGCTGGGCAGGGTTCGCCGGAGGCGGTGAGCGACTTTCCTTCGACAAAAGGAAGTTGCTAACCTATGGTATAATATGCGGTTTTTGCAGGATTATCGGGACTAGGTCATGGCAAAGGAAAAGGCAAAAGAAGCCGCCAAGGAAATTCTCAAGGCCAAAGCATCCAAGGCCAAGGAGCGGGCGCTGCTGGAAGCGGCTGGCGCACAGGAAGCCGCAGCCCCGGTGGATGCGGAGACGCGCCGGATGCGTCTCAAGAATCTGATCAAGCTGGGTAAGGAACGGGGCTTCCTCACCTACGCGGAAATCAACGACCACCTGCCTGACGATGTGGTGGACGCGGAGCAGATTGAATCCATCATCTCCACCTTCAACGACATGGGGATCCAGGTCTTCGACGAAGCCCCCGCGGCGGAAGACCTGCTCATGTCCGACAACGCCCCCGCCGTCTCCGACGACGAGGAAGTGGAAGAGGAAGCGGAAGCCGCCCTCTCCACCGTGGATTCCGAATTTGGCCGGACCACCGATCCGGTGCGCATGTACATGCGGGAAATGGGCTCCGTGGAGCTGCTCACCCGGGAAGGCGAAATCGAAATCGCCAAGCGCATCGAAGACGGTCTGCGCCACATGATCCTGGCCATTTCCGCCTGCCCTTCCACCATTACGGAAATTCTGGAAATGGCGGACAAGGTGGAAAAGGAGGAAATGCGCATCGACGAGCTGGTGGACGGCCTCATCGACCCCAATGCACCGGAAGGGGAAGAATCCGCCGCCGACATGGCCGATGACGCCGACCTGGACGAAGAAGAGGATGGGGATGACGGGGACGGCGGCGCCGTATCCGCCTCCATGCTCCAGCTCAAGGCCGACGCCCTGGAACGCTTCGCCACCATCAAGGCCCTCTACGCCAAGATGCACAAGGCCTTGGTTTCCAAGGGCTCCCAGGACAAGACCTACCTGAAGCTCCAGGCCCAGGTCTCCGCCGAGCTGATGAACATCCGCTTCACCTCCCGGGTCATCGAACGGCTCTGTGACGCGGTCCGCCACATGGTGGAAAGCATCCGCACCCACGAGCGCAAGATTCAGGAACTGTGCGTGAAAAAGGCGGGCATGCCCCGGCCCCATTTCATCAAGACCTTCCCCGGCAACGAAACCAACCTGGAATGGGTGGAAGCTGAGCTGGCGGCCGGCGCCAAGGGTTACGCCACCGTACTCACCCGCACCGCCCCCAACATCCAGGAAGAACAGCGCAAGCTCCTGGCCCTGCAAGAACACATCGGCATTCCCTTGAAGGACCTGAAGGACATCAACAAGCAAATGTCCACCGGCGAAGCCAAGGCCCGCCGGGCCAAGCGGGAAATGACCGAGGCCAACCTGCGTCTGGTGATCTCCATCGCCAAGAAATACACCAACCGGGGTCTGCAATTCCTGGATCTGATCCAGGAAGGCAACATCGGTCTGATGAAGGCCGTGGATAAGTTCGAATACCGGCGCGGCTACAAGTTCTCCACCTATGCCACCTGGTGGATTCGGCAGGCCATCACCCGTTCCATCGCCGACCAGGCCCGGACCATCCGGATTCCGGTGCACATGATCGAAACCATCAATAAGATGAACCGGATTTCCCGGCAGATTCTCCAGGAAACCGGGGCTGAGCCCGATCCCGCCACCCTGGCCGAAAAGATGGAAATGCCGGAAGAAAAGATCCGCAAAATCCTGAAAATTTCCAAGGAGCCCATCTCCATGGAAACCCCCATCGGCGACGATGACGACTCCCACCTGGGGGACTTCATCGAGGATACGGCCACCACCGCCCCGGTGGATGCGGCCCTCTATTCCGGCCTGCGGGAAGTGACCAAGGAAATCCTGGACACCCTCACCCCGAGGGAAGCCAAGGTACTGCGGATGCGTTTCGGTATCGAAATGAACACGGACCACACCCTGGAAGAAGTGGGCAAGCAGTTCGACGTGACCCGGGAACGGATTCGCCAGATCGAAGCCAAAGCTTTGCGCAAACTGCGCCATCCCTCCCGCTCCGACAAGCTGCGTAGCTTCCTGGACAATAACAACAGCTAAGTCCCCAGCGCTCCGGCGGCCTCCCGGCGGCCGGAGCGTTTTCCCTCTTTCCCGGCATTTCCCCGTCCTCTTCCGCCGTCCGGCGGATGCGCTTTTCCCCTTCCCCGTCGTTCCCCGCCCCATCGCCCCTCCTAGTTTCACCCCAGCCGCCTGCCTCGCCCCACCCCGGCATGGCCTCATCCCTACCTGCCCAGCTTTTTCCCCGCCCCATTCCCCTAAGGACCTGGGTTCGCCCCAGCGCCGGATACAATTGCTTGCAAATTGCACCGCAGGAATTTGCCCCCCGCCCCGTTTCAGGGAAAGGTACGGGCGCCTGAGCGCCCACCGCCCTTCCCTTTTTCAGGAGTCCGCCCATGTCATCCCGCCCTTCCCTCCGCTCCCTGGCCGCCCCGGCCATTGTCCTGCTCTGGGGCCTGTGTCTGGCCCTGCCGGCCCAGGCCGGGCGCTTTAGCCAGGGCACTTTCACCGGTCAACGGGGGGGCAGCGGCACCTACAGCCGCCAGATCGACCGCGCCCCCGGCCAGGTCAGCAGGGACACCAGCGTCACCGGCAGCCAGGGGCGCTTGTGGCAGCGCAGTAGCAACGCCAGTTACGATAAGGCCACGGGCACCGGGCAACGCACGGTCACCGGCCCGGGGGGCAATACCCGCACGAGCAGCGGCAGCTACGACAGCGCGGACAAAACCTATTCCCGCACCATGACGGGGGCCAACGGCCAGAGCGTCTCCGCCACCAGCCAGTACAACAGCGCCACCCACCAGGTGGACACTAGCTACACGGGGCCCAAGGGCCAGACGGTGACCGCCGCCACCGGCTACGACAAGGGGGACCACGGGGCCGACACCACCGTGACCGGCGCCAACGGCCAGACCTATACCCGGAGCGGCAGCAATAGCTACGACAGCGCCGATCACAGCCTCAACCACCAGGTCACTGGCTTCGGGGGCCGTACCCGGGGCGTCACCCTGACCCCGGACAGCGCCAACTAGGCCCCACGGAACCCCCACCCCGCCATGGCCTTGCCGGACACCACCGCTGCGGACACCACCGCTGCGGACGCCGCCGATATGGGGGCGGCCGCCCTGGGGGATCGGCAAGCCTTTAGCCGCCTGAGCCAGCGCCATGCAGGCTGGTTGTTGGCCTTTACCCAACGGCTCCTGGGCAACCGGGCGGCGGCGGAGGAAACGGTGCAGCAGACCTGGCTCCAGGCCTGGGAAGCCGCTCCCGGATGGGAGCCCCGGGCCCGCCTCAGCACCTGGCTGTACCAGATCGCCTACCGCCTCTGCCTAGATCAGCTACGCAGGGAGACCCGCTGGGCCGGGGAAGTTGAGGAAGACTGGCCGGACCCGGCGCCGGACGGGGAAGCCCGGGCCAGCCAAGCCCAGCAAGCCCGCCTGGTGCAGGACGCCCTGGCCCAGCTGCCGCCCCGCCAGCGGGCCGCCCTGGTGCTCTGCTACTACCAGGAGCTATCCCAGGGGGAAGCGGCCGCCCTCCTGGAGGTGAGCGAAGGCGCCCTGGAATCCCTGCTGGTGCGGGCCCGCAGCACCCTGCGCCGCGCCCTGGCCCCTTTGCGGGAAAGCGCCCCATGACGCCCCCCGCCCAGATGAAGGAGAATGTCCCCATGGACCCACGCCAACGCTTCATCCAATGCCTGGAAGCCTACGGGGCCGATCCGGCCCGCTGGCCCGAGGCGGATCGGCCCCTGTTCCCCGCCCTCGCCCGCCAGCCCGAATTGCAACTGCTCCTGGCCCAGGCCCGGGAGCTGGATCAATGGCTGGATAGCTATCCCCTGGAAGCCGATGCCCCTGCGTCCCCGCCCGCCACCTTGGCCCGTCCCCGGCGCCACCGGGGTTTCCCCTGGCATTCCCCCCATTCCGGTTGGTGGCTGGGGGCCGCCCTGAGCCTCAGTCTGGTGCTGGGCTTTGCCGCTGGGTTTCGCCATAACGCCCCCTTGGCCGATGGCCCAGACCTGTTGGGAAGCGGCCCCTGGATTTGGGAGCTGACCCTATGACCGTCCCCGCCCTGCCCCCCCGGCGCGGCTGGCGCCCCTTTCTGCCCGCCCTGCTGCTCCTCTCCCTGATCCTCAACGGCTTTCTCCTGGGCGTCCTGGGAGGCCACTGGGGCCAGCGCCTCAACGGCGGCCCGGCCTGGGCCCGGCAGTTTCAAGGGCTGGCCGCCGACCTGCCCGCCCCAGAACGTCAGGTGCTGCGCCGGGAAATGGGCCAGGCCCTGGCAGAAATGGCCCCCGTGCTCCGCTCCCTACGCCAGACCCGGCAGGATGCCGCCACCCGGGCCGCCGCGCCAAACCTGGATGAAGCCGCCCTGGCCGGGGACTTCGCCCGGCTGCGCCAGCAGACCAACCAGGCCCAGGCCATCCTCCAGACCCATCTGCTCCACGCCTTGGGCCAACTGCCTCCGGACCAGCGGGCCCGGCTGGCCCAGGCCATGGCCCGGCGCCTGAGCGCCCAAACTCTCAATGGAGACCCTACCCATGATTAACTTCCGCTCCCCCACCCCCCTGGCCTGGGCTGCCGCCCTGCTCCTCACCACCGCCCTGCCCGCCCTGGCGGCCCCGGACATCCAGGCGGCCAAGCGGGTGCTGGACAGCGCCCCGGTCTGCCAGAATCTGGGGGATTACTACTGGGAAATCGGTGACGCCAAGGGGGTCATCGCCAGCGGCAGCAAGGGCACCCGGGTCCAGGCCCGCAATCCCCTGCCCATTGCCTCCGCCTCCAAGTGGATTTTCGGCGCCTTCGTGGCCGAAACCACCAAGGGCCACCTGAACCCGGCCCAGGTTCAAGCCCTGGAAATGGGCAGCGGCTTCGACAGCTTCAACCCCTTTTTCTGCCGGGGCGCCAAGAACATCGAGGAATGCCTGAGACGGCGTAGCAACGGCCACCAGGACCCAGCCAAGGTGGGGGTCTTTAACTACAACGAGGGCCACGACGCCAAGCTGGCCGTGGACCTGGGCCTGGGCCAGCTGGATCTCCAATCCCTGGCCCTGACCTGGAACGCCACCCTTAATTCGGGCAGCGACATCCACTTCCTCTCCCCCGAACCCGCCGGCGGGCTCTCCATGAGCCCCGCCGCCTACGGAGACTTTCTCCGCCGCCTCCTGGGGGGCAAGCTCCAGCTCTCCCGCTATCTGGGCTACCAGCCCGTCTGCACCGATGCAGCCAGCTGCCCGGGCAAAGCTGCCCACAGCCCGGTGCCCCGGGCCTGGCACTACTCCCTCAACCACTGGGTGGAAGACGATCCCCAGGGGGACGGGGCCTTCAGCTCCGCCGGCGCCTTCGGCTTCTATCCCTGGATCAGCGCGGACAAGCGCTATTACGGCATCTTCGCCCGTCTGGCCATCCAGCCCAAATCCGGCGTCGTCAGCGCCAACTGCGGCATCGCCATGCGAGCCGCCCTGTTCCACACCCCCACCCCAGCCCCCATGGACGTCTCCGACCCGGAAAACGGTGGCCGGGGCAAACACCCCCTGCTGGACCGCCTGCGGGAACGCCGGGAGCGGGCCCCCGCCGCCCCCAACTAATCACCCGGCATGTGTGGCCCGCAAGCCCCCTTTCGCGATAGAATCGCCGCCTTCGGGCCTGTAGCTCAGTTGGTTAGAGCAGAGGACTCATAATCCTTTGGTCCAGGGTTCAAGTCCCTGCGGGCCCACCAACCACCAAAAAGCCAACCTTTTATAAAGGTTGGCTTTTTTTATGCAAATCACCAACAAACCTTAGTACTCACTATATAGGGAAAATTTACGCAACTCCCCATATTTGTCACGAAGTGCATAGAACCTCCTCTGCATTGCAGAAGGACATTTCTCTTCAGACTTAAGATCAAACATATATCTCTTATTCAAAACACCATTATTTCCGACATAACTCTGGTCAACAACAATTCCACCCCTATTAAAGCAGATAAGATAGGGCCCCACATGCGACGACAAGCCCTGCACAGGTTCTGCAACGCCAATCAGTCCTTCGCCCTCAAAAAATCTATCTCTCTCGGCAATTAAATATTGAATTTTATTTGATTCAACAAAGTCAAGTCCATTATCCCGCCTCATATGCTCATAATATTCCACAGAAGCCATCAAACCTTCCGTATGTAAAAATTTATAACCATCCCCAAGGAAAAATCCAAACGACCCCGCCCGATCCCCCATTGCCAGGAACGTTCCAGGCGGCAGCACTCGTTTCACATAAGATGCCAGTTCGTAATTTTTTGACAAATAACTATCACCGCCCCCCCCAATACCCGATACAATTCCCTTACAGTAGGCAACTGTAGGCTTTAGCAAGTTTATTGACAACAAGACAAATACGGACACCCCCACTTTACGCAACATATTACCGTCATATCCACCTCGCGATTCAGCTAAATTTTCAATATTTTGCACTATATTTAAAATGGAGAAGTAAGCCAGTATCATTACGGGCCACATATACCACCCCCAAACCGGCCACCCGGAGCAAAACCCATAATAAAGGGCCTCAGATACCAAGCAAGCAGCCGATACAACCAATTGTTTTTTATATACAACACGACAGCCAATAATAAGAAAAATCGGCAAACACACAACAACCAAAAGCACAACCGGTTTTAACGCGTGACCATAACTAAGAATTACTCCATAGTTTTCACCAAGCACATTTCCAACCGACTTAGATAGTCCTGACACAGGAACAACAGTCCCAAAAAACAAATAATTCACAGAAAAATACGCGCCAACAACAGCAAGCAATATAAAACCACCCCTAACATCTCTTTTTTTCTCGATAAAAAACGAATAAATCATTTCAAAAAATATAAGAGCCAATGTATCCAGCCTTGCCAAAAATAACAAAGACGACACGCCACCTTTTACCCACCACAGCTTAGACGAAAACAGCAATAGCACGAGGACAGGAATTAACGCAGTTTCCATACCTCTAACAGCAACATCAGGAAAAGCAAATGCACAAGCTACCGCAGGAAAAACGTAGCCACACACTTTTTTTGAGACAAAACAAAATACCGCCAAAAAAAGATACGAAAGACTAAAAATCTGAAAAACCAATGACGCATTCGAAGTACCAAACATCTTCGCTGCCACAACCAAAATGAACAACCATAGGGGTTGATACCCATTGGACACGAAAGGCGGAAGGAAGACGCTATCTCCACTTGTTACTATGCTCCTTGCCAGGCCGAGGTAATAGTACGCGTCATCAACAATAATCCCCTCCCAGTGATTCCCAGCCTCAGAGCAAATTACAAAGCAGCCTATAACATAAACACAAAACACAAAAAAAATAGAAACAAAATCTGCCACCCTCATTATTCTTAACATTAAGCAAGCCCCACCGAGTCAATTACAACCTATTTTTTCAACCGCACACAAAGGCAACAACGCCCATCAGATCTGACAGCATCATATCTTTTTTGTATAGTCAGCTAAAGAATGTACATTCGATGCCGATACCTCTCTCATGCCCTTTCCGGGCGAATCGTTTTTGGGAGCCGACCATGAGTATTGCTATTTCGAGTGCCAGCACGGGCACCGCTGCTGCTTCGGGAGATACCAGTATTGCTGCCCAGCTGGCGGCCCTGCGGAAGCAGTTGGGGAATCTGGAAAAGCAGTTGGTGAAATTGGCCCAGGAAGCGGTGGATTCTCAGGATTCCAAGGCCACGGAGGTCCAGGCCAAGGCTATCCAGCTGCAAATCCAGATGATCCAGACCCAAATCGCCCAACTGGAAGCCCAGCAGGCCAGGGAAGCGTCCAAGAAGGACCAGGCCCAGGCGCCCACCAAGGCGGAGGGAACCACAAACACCACGGCCGCCAGTGGGGACGTGCAGAATCTGCTGGACACCTTCGCCTAAACTTCCCGTCCGTCCTGTACCTCGGGCCTTGCCGCCCGCCAGCCCCGCCCCGCCAGCCCCGCCCCATTTGCCCGCCCCACCCTGGCCCCCGTACCGCACCGGCCCGGGGGCGGGCCGCCCCTTGTTATAATCCCGGACCAACTCCTGGTCCGTTCATGACTACCTCCTCCCTTTCCCTCGCCGCCCTCGGGCAAAGCGCCCGTTCCTGGCGGCTGACCCTGGTGGGTATTTTTCTTCTGGCCCTGGCCGTGCTGGCCCCGGGTATCCAGTCCCCCACGGGCATTACGGGCAAGGACGAATATTTCCTCAGCCTGCGCACCCCCCTGGAAATGAAGGAAAAGGATGCCTGGGTGGTGCCGGTGCTGAACGGCCATCCCCGGCTGAAAAAGCCCCCCATGCTGTACTGGCTGGGCCGGGCCAGCTATGAGACCTTCGGCCCCAGCCTGCCCGCCGGGCGGGGCGTGGTGGTGCTCCTGGCCGCCCTCATGGTGACGGCGGGGGCCGCCCTGGGGCGCCGCCTGCTGGGCAGCCCAGGGGCGGGGCTGTGGAGCGCCGCCCTGCTGCTTTCCATGCTCGGTCTGGCCAGCGAATCCCGGCGCTTTATGCTGGATATTCCCACGGCGGCCTTTTCCACCCTGGCGTTCCTCTTTTTCCTGCGCTGGCAACAGGCTGGCCGGGGCGGACTGAATCTGATCCTGGGGGCGGTCTTTCTAGCCGCCGGGTTCCTCATCAAAGGCCCCATCGTGGCCCTGGTGTGCGGCGGCGGCATTCTGGCCCTGCTCCTGGCACGGCAATGGGATTGGCGCCAGGCCTGGGCCCAGCGCACCCCCTTAAGCCTGGCCGCCCTGCTATTCCTGGCCCTGGCCCTGCCCTGGTTCGTCTGGGTGCGGCTGCGCTTTCCCGAAGCCTCCGCCGCCGAATTGCAGGAAGAGCTGGAAGCCCGGCAGTTTTTCATCTTTTCCCCCGAATCCCTGTTGGGCCTGATCCAGATTGCCCTGCCCTGGAGCTTCGCCCTCCTGGGCTACGCCTGGCGGGTACGCCAGGAGCCGGGGCCAGCTCGGATGCTGGTGCTCTGGTTCCTGCTCACCTTCGTCCCCTTCTTTTTCATCAAAACCTTTGACCGCTACCTGGTGGGCTCCCTGGTGCCCCTGGCCCTGTTAGGCGCCCACGCCTTGAGCCGCCCGGACGCGCTTCGCCCGGCCCTGGGCGCCTGGGGCCTGCGAGCCGGCACCCTCATTGCCCTGTTGCTGGCCGGGGGCTTTGCCGCCTTTGCCGCCTGGTTCCATCTGGCAGGCTGGCTGTGGCTGGTGCCTCCCCTGGCCTGGCTGGCCTGGGCCGGTTTCCGCCCCCGCCCGGCCCAGCTGGCGGGCGCCGCCCTGCTTACCTGGCTCACCCTGTTTGCCGTCACCTTCCCCGCCCTGGGGGTAAACCGGGTGCCGCCGGAAGTGCTGGCCCTCACCGCCCAGCGCCCGGTGCTCATGTTCGACGGTCCCCAGCCCGCCCTCCTGCCCATGCTCCTGCACCGCTCCTTAAGCCAAAGCAGCAAGCTGGAGGACCCAGCCCTGGTGGCCCCTCCCGGGCTCCTGGTCTTTGCTCGGAGTGAGGACGTGGACCGGCTCGCCGCCCAACTGGCGCCCCTGGGCAAAGCCTTGCAGCCCCTGGGCCAATACCGGGTGCTGTCCTCCCGGGGCTCGGGCATTCGCTTCGCCCGGGAAGGGGCGGGCGCTAAGGAATGGCGGGAAGCCCTGGCCCAACACAGCCTGGAACCCCTCTATTCCACGGTGCGCTATTTCCAACTGGTGCCCTTAAGCCCCGCCGCCCCCCGGGAGACCGGACGGTGAGCGCCTCCCGGTCCCGACGCCTGGGGGCCCTGGCCCTGATTCTGGGCCTGGGGGCCGCCGCCGGGCGCCTGCTGCACACCCCCCCCACCCCGGCCTTCCGCCCGGCGAGTCCCGCTGCCACGCCCCTGCCGTCCCGGCTCAGCGCCACCCTCCTGCCCCGGGCCGCCCCCACCGCCCATGCCGCCACCCTGGCCGAATTGCCGGATGGGGATCTGGCCGCCGCCTGGTTCGCGGGGAGCAAGGAAGGGGCGCCGGACGTGGCCCTTTACCTCTCCCGCTACCACAGTCCCACCGGGGTCTGGGATACGCCCCGGCGTATCGCGGATCGGGCTGGGGTAGAAGCCGCCACGGGCCGCTATGTGCGCAAGCTGGGCAACCCGGTGCTGGGGGTGGATGGGGCCGGACGGCTCCATCTGTGGTTTGTCTCCGTGGCCTACGGGGGTTGGGCCGGGGCCAGTCTGAATCACCAGGTTTCCCCGGACGGGGGCCAGCACTGGAGCCCGGCCCGGCGCCTGGTGACCGGGCCTTTCCTCAATATCAGCACCCTGGTGCGCACCCCTCCCCTGGCCCGGGAACAGGGGGCGTTCGCCCTGCCCGCCTACCATGAATTTCTGAGAAAACACGGGGAATGGCTGGAAATCGGCCCAGATGGCCACCTCACCGATTTGGCCCGGCTGCCGGGCCGGGGCCCGGATGGCCGGGATCGGCCCGCCCTCCAACCCGCTGTGGCCCCCACGGACCAGGGCCTGCTGGCCCTGCTGCGGGACGCCGGGCCGGGCCCGGGCCGGGTGCTGGCCGCCCGCTCCGGGGACGGGGGCGCCCATTGGCACGCCCTGGCGCCCCTGCCCATCCCAAATCCCAACGCCTCCGTGGCCCTGCTGCGCCTCCAGGATGGCCGTCTGCTCCTGGCCGCCAATCCCCAGGCCCAGGACCGGAATCAGCTGGCCCTGTGGCTCTCCCCGGACCAGGGCGCCACCTGGCAAGCGGCCCTGAGCCTGGAAAAGAGCCCCAACGGGGACGACGAATTTTCCTATCCAGCCCTGCTCCAGGATCGGCAGGGGCGCATTCACGTGCTCTACACCTGGCGCCGCCAGACCATTAAACAGGTGGTGCTGACCCCGGCCCGGCTGGGTCCGGCCCCCAAGGGCGCCCAGCTGCCCCGGGGCGCCGCCCCGGCCCTGCCCCTCCCGGCCGCCCCCCTGGTCCAGACCACCCCCAGCGCCGCCGCCCCGGGAGCCCGCCCATGAACGCCCCTCTGATGTTCGGTCTCTGCTCCCAGGCCCTGATGGTGGGCACGGTGGCCGTCTGGTTGGTCCGCCGCTGGTCCCAAAAAAGGTGGGGAAGGGGCGTCAATGCTCAATCTACCCAGCCGCTCCCCTGGATCGCCCGTCCCTGGGCCCCCTGGGGCCTGGCCCTGGGCATAGGGGCTTTGAGCCTCATTCCCCTGGGGGGCACCTCCCTCTGCCAATATCTGCGCGGCTTCTGGAATGACGTGAGCCCCACCACCCTCCAGCTCTGCCTTCTCAGCCTGGCGGGCTGGCAATGGCCGCCCCGGCAACGGCTCGGCCTCCTGGTCAGCACCCTCCTGGGCGCCGCCCTGCTCTACCCCACGGCCCTCTCCAACCTGCCCCTGGACGCCTACCGCTGGGGCTTTGCCGCCCAGGCCCCGATTTTCCTCGGCGCCCTGGTGCTTCTGGGCCTCCTGGCCCTGCGCAGCGCCCCCGTGCTGGCGGTGATCCTGGGCCTGGATCTGTTTGCCTTCGGCGCCGGCTTGCTGGACGGGGACAACCTCTGGGATTACCTCCTGGACCCGATACTGGTAACCTACGCCCTCTTCACCCTGGGCCCGGCC
This sequence comes from Rhodocyclaceae bacterium, assembly GCA_041907765.1. Classification (GTDB taxonomy): domain Bacteria; phylum Pseudomonadota; class Gammaproteobacteria; order Burkholderiales; family Rhodocyclaceae; genus Azospira. Next base: position 69,835 of record JAYRGQ010000009.1, read on the forward strand.
CTGGCGGCCTTGCGCTGCCCCGCCGCCCCGGCCCCCCTCCCTCACGAGTCACCCCATGCGCCCTGATACTCCCGAATCCAGCCCCGAAGTTTCCATCGTCATTCCGGTTTATAACGAGGCGGAAAACCTGCCCGACCTGGTGGCCCAGGTGGGACAAGCCCTGTTGCCCACGGGCTGGACCTTTGAACTGATCTGCGTGGACGATGGCTCCCGGGACGACACCGCCCTGATTATGCGGGACCTGGCCCGCCAGACCCCCTGGCTCAAGCCCCGCTACCTGATGCGCAATTACGGCCAGACCGCCGCCCTGCAAGCCGGTTTCGACGCCGCTACCGGGCGCTTTGTGGTGACCCTGGACGGGGACCTGCAAAACGATCCGGCGGACATCCCGGCCCTGGTGGATCAGCTGAAAATGGACGACAGCATCGACATGATTTCGGGCTGGCGGAAGGACCGGCAGGACAAGGCCTTTTCCCGCAAACTCCCCTCCATGCTGGCCAACCGGCTCATTTCCTGGGCCACCGGGGTGCGCCTCCACGACTACGGCTGCGCCCTCAAGGTGTACCGGGGGGAAATCATCCACCGCATCCGCCTCTACGGGGAACTGCACCGCTTTATCCCGGTGCTGGCCGCCGAAGCCGGGGCCCGCATCACGGAAGTACCGGTGCGCCACCACGCCCGCACCCGGGGCGTCTCCAAGTACGGCATCGACCGGACCTTCCGGGTAGTGCTGGACCTGCTGCTGATGAAATTCATGCTGCGCTACCTGCACCGGCCCCTCCACGCCTTCGGCGGGGTGGGCCTCTGGCTGCTCGTGCCCGGCACCCTGTCCCTGGCCTGGCTGCTGATTCTCAAGCTGTGCGGCGAATCCATCGGCGGACGGCCCCTGCTCATCACCGGGGTCATGCTCTGCCTCATGGGGGTGCAACTCATCGGCATGGGGCTGCTGGGGGAAATCCTCATCCGGGTCTATCACGAGCCGGAAGGCCGGGCCCAATACCGGCTGCGCCAGCCCCCGGTGGATGAGGAAGTCTGAGGCCCGCCGCCCCGTTCATGGTCGCCCTGCGCCCGAAAACCTGGCTTAAGCTCCTGGCCGCCCCCCTGCTCTTGGGGGCGGTGGTGTGGGCCGTCCATCCGGAACGGCTGGCGGCCTCCTTCCGCCATCTCAACCTGTTCTGGGTGGGCCTGGGGTTCTGCGCCTCCCTGGTGTCCAACCTTTTTTCCGCCCTGCGCTGGCAGCGGCTGGCCCTCTGGCTGGGCCTGAAGGCCCCCCTGCCTCCCATGATCCAGGCCTATTTCCAGGGCATTGCCGCCAACACCCTGCTCCCGGGGGGCACCATGAGCGGGGATCTGCTGCGGGGCGCCCGGCTGGTGAAGCTGGGCAATCCCCTCCTGGAAGCGGGCCTGTCCGTGGCCCTGGACCGGTTCAGCGGTCTCTGGATACTCTGCGGCTTTTCCGGTCTGGTGGGGGGCCTGGTGCTCCTGCAAGGCTGGCCCGCCTTCTGGCGCGGTCCCCAGCTGGCCGCCGGGCCCACCGCCGCCCTGGTGCTGGCCGCCACCCTGGCCCTGCTCCTGGCCCCCGCCCTGCTCTACCTGGGGGGCCGTCACGGTCTGCTGCCCCTGCTGCCGGAACGGTGGCGCCAGGAAGGGGGACGGCTTTTGGCCCGGCCCGGCTTCGGGCCCCTCTTTGCCGATCAACTCTGGCTTTCCGGGCTGGTCCAGGTGTTTTCCATCGCCGCCCTGGCCTGCGGCGGACTGGCCGCCGGGCTCCACTATCCCCTCTGGGTGTTCGCCGTGGCCGCCGCCCCCATTTTTGTCATGGCCGCCCTGCCCGTGAGTTTTGGCGGCTGGGGCACCCGGGAAACCGCCGCCGCCATTTGCTTTGCCGCCGTGGGCGCCCCGGCGGAAGGGGCGGTGGCCATGTCCGTCCTCTACGGTCTCTACGCCGCCGTCCAGGCCCTCCTGGGCCTATGGGGACGGAGCGCCTCCGCCCCCCGTCCCTAAGCCAGCCCCTGAGCCTAAGTTTGGCCCGGAGCCCCTACTGGGCCAGGGCCTTTTCCACCAGCTGACGCACGGTCTGGATGTCGAAAGGCTTGTCGCAAATGGCGGACACCCCGGCTTTTTCCACCGCCGCCAGCCGGCTTTCATTGTCGTCGCTGGTCACCATGAGAATGGGCACGGTGGTCTGCCAGCTCTGGGTGCGGATGTATTCCACCAGGGCTTTGCCGTCCATTTCCGGCATGTGGTAGTCGGTGAGCACCAGATCCACCAGGGTTTCCGAGAGAACGGCCACCGCTTCCTTGCCGTTGTTGGCCTCGAGAAAGTGTTCGATGCCCAGACGTTCCAGAATGTGGCGGAGAAATTTGCGGGAGGTGGCGCTGTCATCCACCAGCAGCACCTTGAGGCTTTCCAGTTCCCGATCCGTATCCAGCTGTTCCCCGTCGATAAGCAGGTCTAGCACGGCCCGCAGGGCCTGGTGCAGCTGGGCCTCGGAAAAGGGCTTGGGCAGGATGGAGCAGGCGCCGGACTGGCGAATGGGGTCCAGCACCTGGGGCCGGGTTTCGCTGGAAATGAGGACAAAGGGCAGGGCCTCCAGATCCGGCTCCGCCCGCATGGCGTAGACCAGCTCCGTGCCCGTCATGTCCGGCAGGTACATGGCGCTAATGGTCACCGTGGGCGGCTCTTGCAGCATGACCGCCAGGGCGTCATTGCCCGTGCCCACGGTATGGATGCGGCGCACTCCGCAGTTTTTCAGGAAATGCTGCACCAGATGGGCCTGGGTGGTGGAAGGTTCCACCAGCACCACGGAGGGATCGGCGATGGATGAAAATAGGTTCATGGCATAGGCTCCTCAATCCAGGAGACTATAGCAAAAAGCCGTGATCCCGGCCCCGCCCGCCGCGCCGGGCCCGGTGTTGGGGCAAAAAAAGCCCCGGGGTAGACCGGGGTGGGTGGGGGAAGGCCAGGGGAAATGGGGGGGGTCGGGGGTCGGGGGTCGGGGGTCGGGGGTCGGGGGTCGGGGGTCGGGGGTCGGGGTTCGGACCTTGGGACAGGACCTTGGGACAGGGCCTGGGGGCTGGGCCTGGGGAGCACTGGGGTTACGGTGACGGCGGCCTAAAAGCACCACCGGACACCAGCCCCTAGCCGAAATAGACAGGGCCTCCCCAGCGCACTGCGCCGGAGAGGCCCTGATTTAGTGGCTCCTGGACTACTTAGGGTCTGCGGGCCCGCAAGCCCGGCAAGGGAAGTTTCTCCCCCCGGGGCAGCCTCACCCCGGAGGCGGTTACTCAGCGGCCCTTGAGGAAGCGGGTGGTGACTTCCGCCACCCGTTTGCCGTAGAGGCGGGCGGTTTCCAGGTCACCGGCGGGGGGCACCTGGTCGGCGGGCAGGTCGGAGTCGGACTGGGCCATGGCGCCGTAGGCCGCCCCCACCCGATTCACGTCATTGCGCTGGGCCTTGGAGCTGTTGGCAGGCAACAGGCCCAGGCTCACCCAGATCATGCCGTGTTGCATGGCCAGGGTGGTGAGGGCGCTCATGGTGCCGGACTTGTCGCCGAGCCAGGAGGCGGAGTTGGTGAAGCCCCCGGCCACCTTGTCCTGCCAGTCCCGGTTGAACCAGGCCTTGGAGGAGGCGTCGGCGAATTCCTTGAACTTGGCGGAGGGGCCGCCCATGTAGGTGGGAGCGCCGAAAATGATGCCGTCGGCGGCGGCCAGATCGGCCCAGGGTACGGCGGCGATGTCACTCAAGGCCACCAGTTTCACTTCGGCCCCGGCCACTTCCTGGGCCCCGGCGGCCACGGCTTCGGCCTGTTTGGCGGTGTGGCCGTAGCCACTGTGATAAACCACGACGATTTTTGCCATTGTTGTTGCTCCTGATGTTTTAAGAAATTTCCCGGTTGGGGTTGGGGATAATCCACGCCCCCCGCCCGCCACTCAGCACGGCGGCAGGTCAAAGAGCAGGAATTCGGTGAGTGCCGGCGCTTCAGTCTGCCCGGCAGAAATGACGGTTTCGGGACGGCCGGGCACCTGAAAGGTGAGGGACTCCCGGCGGGGTTCGGGGGCGATCTTGGCCCCGTCCCCGGGGGACAGGGGCACCCCGTTGATTTCCAGTTCGCCCCGGATCAGGTGCACATAGGCCAGCCGCTCCGTGGCCAGGGTATAGGCCAAGGTTTCCCCGGGGGCCAGCAGGCTGGCGCAAACCAAAGCATCCTGGCCCAGGGTGGTACTGCCCTCCCGGCCATCCGGGGAGGCGATGGGCAGGAATCGGCCCCGTTTGGCGGCGTCCGGAGCGGGACGCTGTTCGTAGCCCGGTTCCCGGCCCGCCTGGCCCGGGGCGATCCAGATTTGCAGCAGGCGCAGGGGGGTATCCGGGGAGGGATTCACCTCGCTGTGGCGAATGCCCCGGCCCGCGCTCATGCGCTGCACCTCCCCGGGCCCCAGGCGACCGCCGTGGCCCAGGCTGTCCCGGTGTTCCAGGGTGCCGGAAAGCACGTAGGTGAGGATTTCCATGTCCTTGTGGCCGTGGGGGCCAAAGCCCGAACCGGGAGCGATGAAGTCGTCGTTAATGACCCGCAGGGCGCCCCAGCCCATTTCCCCCGGATCGTAATAATCCCCGAAGGAAAAGCTGTGGTGGCTGACCAGCCAACCGTAATCGGCATGGCCCCGGTCGGCGGCGGCACGTAACTGGATCATGGCGGGGCTCGAAAGTAAGGGGATGGGGTGGATCGGTTGAAAAAATTTGTTGATTTCATTGGCTGAGACCTTATGCTAGGAAACAATGTTCCCGAATACCAGCGAATACTTTTCACCAAATCTTTCAGTTTTATTCACCAATGAAACTTTCCCTCGACGCCCTGCAAATTCTGGACGCCATTGACGCCCGGGGTTCCTATGCGGCGGCAGCCCAGGATTTGCACCGGGTGCCCTCTGCCCTGACCCACGCCATGCAAAAGCTGGAGGCGGAACTGGGGGTGGCCCTCTTTGAAAAATCCGGTCGCCGGGCCACCCTCACCCCGGCGGGCCGCACCCTGCTGGGGGATGGCCGCCATCTGCTGCGCGCCGCCGCGGAACTGGAATGCCGGGTAAAGCGGGTGGCCACGGGCTGGGAAACGGAACTTACCCTGGGGGTGGATATGCTCATCCCCGCCCAGCGCCTCTGGCCCCTGCTGGAACGCTTTTACGCCCTGGGTCGGGGCACCCGCATCCGCCTGGGCTACGAGGTGCTGGGGGGCGCCTGGGACGCCCTGGCCACGGGCCGGGCCGATCTGGTCATCGGCGCCCCCGGGGACCTGCCCAGCCGCAGCGGCATTTCCTCCCGCTCCCTGGGCACCTACCAGTTGCTCTTTGCCGTGGCGCCCCACCACCCCCTGGCCGCCCTCCCCGATCCCCTCTCCCGGGAGGAGCTGATTCGCCACCGGGCCGTGGTGGTGCCGGACAGTTCCCAGGAATTGCTGGCCCGCAGCACCGGCATTTTGGAAGGCCAGGACATCCTCTGGGTGCCCGACATGGCGGCCAAGCTGGCGGCCCAGGAAGCGGGCCTGGGGGTGGGCCACCTACCCCCCTGGCAGGTCCGCCCGGCGGTGGCAGCGGGGCGCTTGGTGATAAAACGCCTGGCGGACGACACCCCGCCCCTGGCCTGCTACACCGCCTGGCGCACCAAGCAGGCAGGCAAAGCCCTGGCCTGGTTCCTGGAGGAACTGGAACGGCCGGAGGTCCGGGCGGCCTTGACGGAGGGGCTGGCCTAGGGCTGGTCCAAGGCTGGCGGCGAACTAACTTTTGGTTGGCTTTTGGTTGGCTTTGGGCCTGCTTCGGGCCGATTCCCCCGCCTCCAGACCAAAGAAAAAGGCCGGTCCAGAGACGGAGTAACGGCCAGGTTCCCCCAGGAAAATCCTGGCCCAGCCACCGCCCTCTCCCGGGAACCTTTTTCCCCGCCCCGGGGACTTACCCTCACCGTCGGTTTTGGCCGCCCCCCTCCGGCGGTTTAAACTCTCCCCTCTTTTGTCCCCGTTTCAGGTTGTTGCCCTTGTCTGCCGTTTCCGCCCCCCGCGCCAATTACCGCATTACCGCCCTGATCGTGGCGGCCGCCCTGTTCATGGAGCAGATGGACGCCACCGTGCTGGCCACCGCCCTGCCCACCATGGCCGCCACCTTCGGGGTGTCCCCCCTGCACATGAGCGTGGCCCTCACCGCCTACCTAATCAGTCTGGCCGTGTTTATCCCGGCCAGCGGCAAGGTGGCGGACCGGTTCGGCGCCCGCAACGTGTTTCGGGTGGCCATCGTGCTCTTTGTCCTGGGCTCCATTCTCTGCGGCCAAGCGGACAGCCTGCCCTTCCTGGTGGTGGCCCGCTTTCTCCAGGGCATGGGGGGGGCCATGATGATGCCCGTGGGGCGTCTGGTGCTGCTGCGCACCACGGCCCGGGAGGACTTCGTTTCCGCCATGGCCTGGCTCATGGTGCCCGGCCTGGTGGGGCCCGTGCTGGGGCCGCCCCTGGGGGGCTTTATCGTCACCTACTGGTCCTGGCGCTGGATTTTCTACATCAATGTGCCCATCGGCCTCCTGGGCCTCTATTTCGCCACCCGCTACATCGGCGAGGTGCGGGAGGAAAATCCCGGGCCCTTTGACGGGGTGGGTTTTGTCCTCTCCGGCATTGCCCTGGCCTGTCTCATGTTCGGTCTGGAACTGGCGAGCCGGGGGGTACTCTCTGTCACCGCCATGGTGCTGGTGTTCGGCGTGGGCCTCAGCTGCGCCGCCCTCTATTTCCGCCATGCCCGGCACACCCCGGCCCCCATCCTGGATTTCAGCCTGATGGCCGTGCCCACCTTCCGCCTTTCCGTGCTGGGGGGCTCCCTGGCCCGGGTCACCGCCGGAGCCACCCCCTTTCTCCTGCCCATGTTGATGCAGGTGGGCTTTGGCCTGTCGGCGGCCAAGAGCGGCCTGATCACCTTTGCCGGGGCTGCCGGGGCCATGGCCATGAAGGCCTCCGCCACCCCTATCCTGCGCCGCTTCGGCTTTCGCAACACCCTGATCTGGAACAGCGTGGTGTCCTCGGCCTGCATCGCCCTCTACGCCACCCTGCGACCGGACTGGCCGGACTGGACGATCTACGTCCTGCTTTTTTGCGGCGGCTTTTTCCAATCCCTGATTTTCACCGCCTACAACAGCGTGGCCTACGCGGACCTGCCCCCCGCCCGGATGAGCGCCGCCACCAGCTTTTACACCACCTTCCAGCAGCTCATGCTGTCCATGGGCATCTGCCTGTCCGCCGCCGCCCTGCACGCTTCCGTGGTCCTCTCCGGGCGCCAGGAAGCCCTGGTGACGGACTTTTCCGTGGCCTTTCTGGTGGTCACCGCCATTTCCCTGCTGGCCGCCCCGGTCTGCGCCCGCATTCCCAAAAATGCCGGGTCCGACATGACCGGTTACCAGGACGGGCCGGACTAGGCGCCGGGCCCTTTTCCCCTCAGTCTTCCCGCTCCACCCATTCCAGAATCGGCTGCCATTGCTCCAGATCCCGGCCCACCCGGGCCGGATTGAGATCGAACAGGGTGAGCCCCTGGGCGATGGTCTGGACGTAGAGCTGGGTGTTGCGCAAATAGCCCAGCACGGGCAATTCGTAGGCGGCAAAAAAGCGTTCCAGCTCCGCCGCCGAACGGGTGCGGGGATCCACCCGCATGCCCACCACCGCCACCTGGAGATTGCCCTTGCGCACCGCTTTTTCCGCCTGGAGCTCTTCCAGGAAGCTACGGGTGGCCAAAATATCGAAAAAGGAGGGCTGGACCGGCACCAGAATACGGCTCACCGCCTTCATGGCCTTATCCAAGCCCTTGCCGTGGAGCCCGGCGGGGGAATCCAGCACCGCGTGGGTGGTGCCCTTGGGGGGCCGGGCCGGCGCCCCTTCCTTAATCTCCCAGCCCCGGATGGGGGGCAGGCTGGCGGGGCGCAGGGCCAGCCATTCCCGGGCCGACTGCTGGCGGTCCAAATCCCCCAGCATGACGCCGTGGCCTTTCAGGGCGAAGTGGCCCGCCAGGTTGGTGGCCAGGGTGCTCTTACCCGAGCCTCCCTTGGGATTGGCGATGAGCACGGCTTTCATGGGTGGCTAGTCCCTTTCTCGCTAGGCAGGGGGGCGGCCATCGCCTCGGTCCGGGGATGGTCCAGCCGGTCCAGGGTGTGGCGCACCAGTTCAATGTGTTCCCGCAGGGTATAGAGCAGGTCCGAATAGGCCAGGGGAATGTTGCGCCGGTTGGCCTCCTCCTCGATGCGGTCCAGCCGGTCCAGGTACTCCAGCTTGCGCCCCGAGTCGTACTGCTCCTTCAATTCGTTTTCCAGGAATTTCAGGTCCCCGTAGCAGCGGAAAATTTTCGAGCGCACCCGCCAGGAATACAGGCTGGGCGCCAGTTTCATGAGGGGTAGCAAGAGGGCGAACAGGGGCACCAAGAGAATGATCAAACGCTCCACCAACACCGCCGCCCAAAAGGGCAGATAGCGCTGCAACAGGGAAGGGCCGGACTGGTAATAGCGTTTGGCCATGTCTGCCAGGGGATAGGAACGGTCCCGGTAGGCGGGGAATTCCCCGGGTTTGCGGAAAAACCCCGGGCCCCCGTGGATTTGCTTGGCCGCTTCCAGGAGCAGGGTCTGGACCGCCGGGTGCAGGTCTTCGTGGATCACCAGATTGGCGGTGGCGGCCAGCATTTCCGTATCCCGCTTGGGGAAATTGCGGGCCAGATCCACTCCCCCTTCCGGCAGGGTAATGCGGCTTAAATAGGGAAACTGGCGGCTATAGGCCTCGGCCTGGGAAAAGTGCATCAGGCGAATGCCCGGGGAACGGAGCAGCACCTGCACCACCGGGGCTTCCGTGGCGGCGATGATAAAGGCCGCGTCAATGCGCCCCTGCTGCAATTCCTCCGCCGCTTTGAGGCCCCCCAGGGCGGAAATGTGCCGATCCAAGGGCACCTCGTTGGCCTGAAGCAGGGTGGTGGCCAGGGGCCGCACACCGCTGCCCTCCCCCCCCACCGCAATGCGCTTGCCCGCCAGCTCGTGGAGCTGGGTCAGGGGGTGGCGGCCCCGGTAAAACACCCAAAGGGGCTCGTAATAAACGCTGCCCAGGGTTTCCAGGGGGCTGTCCCCATCGCTGGTCGGGGGGGTGACGCCCCCCTGGATCAGGGCCACTTCCGTGGGGTCGTCGTCATTGAGGAGATGCTGGAGGTTTTCCTCCGAGCCGGCCGTGGTGCGGATCTCCAGGGTAATGCCCTGCTTGGCCAGGAATTTGGCGTATTGCTGGGCGAAGGCGTAATAGGCCCCGTCCGCCGGGCCCGCCGCCATCACCACCCGGTTCGGGGGCGCCGGTTTAACGAAATGGAGGGCCACCAGAAAGCCGATGGCCACCACCAGCACAATGGGCCAGGCGGTGGCGAGCAGATCCCGGAGGGAAATGAGCCGGGCGCGGACTTGTTCCACCATGGGTTGGGCCTTTCCGCCTTAAACCAGGAGCACCGTGGCGCCGGTGGTGAGCCGGGCGGCCAGGGCTTCCTGGGCGGCGGCGGCTTCCTTCAGGGGGAAGGTCTGGCGCACCTGGATTTTCACCTGACCGGACTGGACCACGGCCAGGAGCTTGGCCGCCAGGGCGTCCAGGTCTTCCCGCTTGGCGGTGTAATCCGCCAGCTTGGGCCGGGTGAAAAAGAGGGAGCCCTTGGCGCACAGGGCCAGGGGGTCCAGGGGCGGCACCGGCCCCGAGGCGTTGCCAAAGCACACCAGGGTGCCCAGGGGCCGCAGGCTGTCCAGGGAACCGGCGTAGGTGTCCTTGCCCACGGAGTCATAGACCACCGCCACCCCTTCCCCATCGGTGATTTCCCGCACTCGGGCGGGGAAATTTTCCCGGGTATAGAGAATAGGATGGTCGCAGCCGTGGGCCCGGGCCAGTTCCGCCTTGGCCTCGCTGGAGACCGTGCCGATCACCCGGGCCCCCAGGGCTTTGGCCCACTGGCAGGCAATCAGGCCCACGCCCCCGGCGGCAGCGTGGATCAGCACCGTATCCCCGGCCTGGACCGGATAGGTGCGATGGAGCAGGTAGGCGGCGGTCAGGCCTTGCAGCATCATGGCCGCCCCGGTCTGAAAATCCAGGGTATGGGGGAGCTTCACCAGGCGGTGGGCGGGAATTAGCCGCTCTTCCGCATAGGCGCCCAGGGGGCCGCCCGCGTAGGCCACCCGGTCCCCGGGCACCAGGTCCGTCACCCCCGGCCCCACCGCCACCACCGTCCCCGCCCCTTCCAGGCCCAGACCGGCGGGCAGGGGCGCGGGATAGAGGCCGGTACGGTAATAGATGTCGATGAAATTGAGGCCGCAGGCCGCCTGGCGCAGGCGCACTTCCCCCGGCCCCGGGTCCCCCACGGTCACCGTTTCCCATTGCAGGACTTCCGGTCCGCCGGTGCGATGAAAACGAATGGCATGGGTCATGGCAACTCCTGGGATAAAGGGGTGGCAAAGCAGGGGAAAAATCCGCCTCCGTGGGGGCCCAAAGCAGGGGCAGGCCCGGGGCAACCGGCCCGGAAGTGGAACCACCGCCCCGGGCAAAATCCGCTGGGGGCGCCAGCCTCCGCCCGGGTCCGGGCTCCGGCCCCCACCGGGGCACCGTGCCGCCGCCCCCAGGCCCTACCGGCGGAGCAGAACTATACCGCCGATCCCCCTTTCCGGCCCATCCCCGATAGGTATCGCCAGGGGGCCCGGGCCTGGGTACCATGGGGCCATGCCCAATCTGCACTGGATCATTTTGCGTCGCCTGTTGCTGGCCTGGCTGGTCCTTTCCGCCATGGCCGGGGGAGCGGTGTTTTACCTGGAAAGCACCCGCCTGGACGACTATGCCATCGCCCTGGCCACCCGGGAGGCGGCGGCCTTTGGCCCGGAACTCCGGGAAGGGGCCAGCAGCACGGCCTTTCCGGAGGATCTGGAACAAAGCACCCTGGCCCCGGCCCGGCAGGCGGAGCTGATCCGCCGGGCGGAAGAATTCGCCCGGCACCAGTGCCTCTACACCGCCATCAGCGACCGCCAGGGCCGGGTCCTGGCCCGCTCCCTGAATCCGGACCAGGCCCAGTTGAGCCGTCAGATCGCCGCCCAGCGCCGGGATTTGCCCCGGGACGGGCGCCGCCATTTCGCCAAGCTGAACGCAGATGGCCGTCTCCTGATCCAGGCCCTGATTCCCCTGCCGGGCCGCAACGGGGCCACGGTGGGCTATTTTGAAGCCGTGTTTCTGGCCGATCCGGCGGAAGTGGCTCGCTTCAACGACAATCTGCTGCACACCATTTTGTTTGCCCTGGGGGCGGTGCTGATCACCACCCTGGCCCTTTATCCGGTAATCCTTTCCCTGCACCGGGACATGGTGAAAGCCTCCCGGGAGGTGCTCCAGGGCAACCTGGAAATGGCCACGGTACTGGGGGCGGCCATTGCCAAGCGGGACTCGGACACCAACAGCCACAATTTCCGGGTCACCTATTACGCCTGCTGTCTGGGGGAAGCCCTGGGGCTGAAGGGGAAGGCCATGCGCTCCCTGATCATCGGCGCCTTTCTCCACGACGTGGGCAAAATCGGCATCAGCGACGCCATTCTGCTCAAGCCCGGCCCCCTGACCCCGGAGGAATTCGCCATCATGCGCAGCCACGTGCGCCTGGGGGTGGAAATTCTGGCCCCCTCCGAATGGTTGGGAACGGCCCGGGAGGTGGTGGAATTTCACCATGAGCGCTACGACGGCAGCGGCTATCTGCAAGGCCTGAAGGGGGAAGCCATTCCCCGCAATGCCCGGATTTTCGCCGTGGCCGACGTCTTCGACGCCCTCACCAGCCGCCGCCCCTACAAAGATCCCCTGGCCCTGGACACCGTGCGGGACATGATGGCCCAGGAATCGGGCAGCCATTTCGACCCGGCCATTCTGCAAACCTTCCTGACCAAGGCCCCCATGCTCTACGCCCGGGTCCAGGCCCTGGACGAAGCCGGGCTGGTGGATTTGCTGGCGGGCCGAATCCGCCACTACTTTTTCCGGGGGCTGCTGGACCCGGTGGCACGCCGGGACTTTCTCGCCAATGCGCGCCACCGCCTGGGCCTGCGCCCGGCGGGAGTGGGGGACCGGCCGGAACACCAAACCGGGCGCTTCGGTTAAGCCCTTCCCCTGGGAAAGCCAGGCGGGACGGGGCTGAGGTAAGCCCCCCCTGGGAGAGGGTTGATTGACGCAGCCCTGAGCTCAGGGGCACGGGAGAACCAGGACAGACGCCATCCTGGGGCGACCGCCCACCTAGATCGGCCAACCACGGCCCTTCCCAGCCATTTTTGGGGACGCAAAAGCTTAAAGGGGCGTGAGCTTGGCGTATTCCAGGGCCAGCCATTTCATCCCGGCGCCGCCGAAATTGACCTGGACCCGGGCGTCCGCCCCCCGGCCTTCGCAGGCCACGATTACCCCCTGGCCGAATTTGGCGTGGGCCACCCCCTGGCCCACCCGCAGGCCGCTGCCCGGCACCGTGGCCGGACCCGTGGGGGCGCTGTCCCAGCCCCCGTAGGAAGAGGTGGATTCCTCCGCCCCATAGCCCGTTTCCGCCGCCCGGTTGAGGCGCAGCAGCAGGGCCGGGGGAATTTCTTCCAGGAAGGAAGAGACCAGGCAATAGCGGGTTTGGCCGTGGAGCATGCGGGTCTGGGCGTGGGAGAGGTAGAGCCGGTCCCGGGCCCGGGTAATGGCCACGTACATGAGGCGCCGCTCTTCTTCCAGCCCCCCCGCGTCCAGCAGGGCGTTTTCGTGGGGAAAGAGGCCCTGTTCCAGGCCGGAGATGAAAACCACGTCAAATTCCAGGCCCTTGGCCGCATGGACGGTCATGAGCTGGACCGCCTCCTGGCCTTCCCCGGCCTGGTGTTCCCCCGCCTCCAGGGAAGCGTGGGCGAGGAAGCGGCCCAGCATGGTTTCCGAGGCCGGGTCCACGGGGGCCGCTTCCGAGCCCCCGGCTTCCGCCACCGCCAGGGGATCGGCTTCCCCGGGCACAAAGACCGGGTCCAGGGCCACCAGATTGGCGTCGTCCCCCACAAAAGCGGCGGCGGCGTTGATCAGTTCGTTCAAGTTTTCCAGGCGCTCCTGGCCGTCCTTTTCCGTGCGGTAATGGGGCGCCAGGCTGCTCCGTTCCACCACGTGCTCCACCATTTCCGGCAGGGGCAGGCTGCGGGTTTCCTGGCGCAACTCTTCTACTAGGCGGATAAAGGCCCCCACGCTGGCCCCGGGCTTGCCGGGCAGCCCGGCGGCGGCGTTGTAGAGGCTGGAATTGCCCCGGTGGGCGGCCTCCTGGAGATGTTCCAGGGTCCGGGCGCCGATGCCCCGGGCGGGGAAATTCACCACCCGGAGAAACGCGGTGTCGTCGTCCGGATTGGCGATGAGGCGCAGATAGGCCAGGGCGTGTTTCACTTCCTGGCGTTCGAAAAAGCGCAGGCCCCCGTACACCTTGTAGGGCACGGCCCGGGTAAAGAGTTCGTGTTCCAGCACCCGGGACTGGGCGTTGGAGCGGTAGAGCAGGGCGATCTGGTTGCGGGGCACCCCGTCCCGTACCAGTTCCCGCACCTCTTCCACCATCCAGCGGGCTTCGTCCAGGTCGGAAACCGCCTCATAGACCCGGATGGGTTCCCCGGCCCCCTGGTCGGTCCACAGGTTTTTGCCCAGGCGCCCCTCGTTGTGTTTGATGAGGGCATTGGCCGCATCCAGGATATTGCCGTGGGAGCGGTAGTTCTGTTCCAGGCGAATCACGTTATCCCCGGCGAATTCCCGCTCGAAGTCCCGCATATTGCCCACTTCCGCGCCGCGAAAGGCGTAGATGGACTGATCGTCGTCCCCCACGGCAAACACCGCCGCCCCGGGGGCCCCGGTGACGCTCCCTTCCATACCCGCCAGGAGTTTCAGCCAGGCGTACTGGAGCCGGTTGGTATCCTGGAATTCATCCACCAGAATGTGGCGGAAACGTTCCTGATAGTGGCGGCGCAGGGGCTCGTTGCGGCTCAGCAGTTCAAAGCAGCGCAGCAGCAGTTCGGCAAAATCCACCACCCCTTCCCGCTGGCACTGGGCCTCGTATTCGCTCCACAAATCCACCCGGCGCCGGGTGTAATCGTCCCACGCCTCCGCCTGGGCCGGGCGAATGCCCTGCTCCTTGTGGGCGTTGATGAAATTCATCAATTCCCGGGGAGGGAATTTTTCATCATCCACATTGAGATTCTTGAGCAGGCGCTTGATGGCCGCCAGCTGATCCGCGCTGTCCAGAATCTGGAACAGGGCGGGTAGGCCGGCTTCCTTGTGGTGGGCCCGGAGCAGCCGGTTGCAGAGGCCGTGAAAGGTGCCGATCCACATGCCCCGGGTGTTGATGGGCAGCATGGCCGCCAACCGGGCCTGCATTTCCTTGGCCGCCTTATTGGTGAAAGTCACCGCCAGCAGGCCGTGGGGGCTCACCTGGGAGGTGGAAATAAGCCAGGCGATGCGGGTGGTGAGCACCCGGGTTTTGCCCGACCCGGCCCCCGCCAGAATCAGGGCGTGCTGGGGCGGCAGGGTTACGGCTTGGAGTTGGGGGGGATTGAGGTGGGCAAGCAGGTCGGACATGGCAAGGCTTTCGGAAGGACGGGGAATTATAGCCGCCCCGGGCCCCTTGCCCCCCGGCCAACCCCCTCAACCGCCCCCTTTGCCCCTGCCCATGACGGGGGCAAAACCGGCTCGCCGGCGCCGAGCCCCGTCCTGCTTGGCCCTCGGGAACTTTTGTTGCGCCGCAGCAACAAAGATCAAAACGGCGTCCCTGACCTACGTAATATCCGCAGTAACGCTATGAATCCAGTGAGTTATAATACGTATTGCAATGCAACAGAAACGGCTACCGGAGGGCCCAGACCAGCGTCTTAGCCGCCCCTCCGGCGTCCTTTTCCGACCACTCACCGTTCCCAACGCGGCCTGGCCGGGAGCCGGTTCTGGACATAACCAGAAAGGAAGCAAACCATGAAAACCCCCATGATCCTGCCCTGGGTCGCCCACAAAGCGGGCCTGAGCGAAGCGGAAGCCCGCGCGCTCTGGCAACGGGCCCAGGATGAAGCCGCCACCCTCTGCCAACAGCGGGACGGCGGTGATTTCGCCAGCCAGGCCCTGGAACGGCTCCTGACTTTGGCCAAGATTGACCACGACACCCTTCCCCGGGAAACGACGGGCACCACGGACCAAGCCCCCTGCCCCCCCTGTTTCACCGGCGTGGCCCTGCCCGCCGCCTACGCGGACGCCGCCCCCAACATGAGCTGGATTTGGGGCCACCAGGGGCGCATGGCCCAGTTCGGCCTCACCGCTGCGGTCAACGCCACCAAGTTCTGGCAGGACACCTGGAACGGCCTGTTCAAGCCCTATGTGCGCTTCGGCAGCTAAGGGGCCCGCAAGAATTGTAGTAACTCCTCCTCTGTAGTCTGTAGCTTGTTTAACGGCGTCGGGATCACTCCTGACGCCGTTTTTTTCTGGGGGATGGCCCCGTCCGGCCCGGCCCACCGTGATTCGGTCCCAGGCCCGGGGGGCGAGCGGTTATAATTTCGTCCTTTGAAACACTTCATTCTGGCCCGACCCCATGCAGGAAAAATATCAAGCCGCCGCCGTGGAAACCGCCGCCCAACAGCACTGGGTTCAAACCCAGGCCGCCCGGGCCGTGGCAAATCTCTCCCAGCCCAAGTACTACTGCCTGTCCATGTTCCCCTATCCCTCCGGGAAGCTGCACATGGGCCACGTGCGCAATTACACCATCGGCGATGTGCTTTCCCGCTTTCACCAGATGCAGGGCTTCAACGTGCTCCAGCCCATGGGCTGGGACGCTTTCGGCATGCCGGCGGAAAACGCCGCCATCCAGCACCAGGTGCCCCCGGCCCAATGGACCTACGCCAATATCGACTACATGCGCAGCCAGCTCCAACGCCTGGGCTTCGCCATCGATTGGCAACGGGAAATCGCCACCTGCAAGCCCGACTACTACCGCTGGGAACAATGGCTGTTCACCCGGCTCTTTGAAAAGGGCCTGATCTACAAGCGCCTGGGCACGGTGAACTGGGACCCGGTGGACCAGACCGTGCTGGCCAACGAACAGGTCATCGACGGCCGGGGCTGGCGTTCCGGCGCCCTGGTGGAAAAGCGGGAGATCCCCATGTACTACATGAAGATCACCGCCTACGCCGAAGAATTGCTGGCGGACCTGGACCAGCTGGACGGCTGGCCCGAACAGGTGCGCCTGATGCAGAAAAACTGGATCGGCAAGAGCACCGGCGTGCGCCTCGCCTTCCCCTACGAGCTGGATGGCCAGGCCGACAAGCTGTGGGTATTCACCACCCGGGCCGACACCCTGATGGGGGTCACCTTTGTGGCCGTGGCCGCCGAACACCCCCTGGCCACCCGGGCCGCCCAGAACAACCCGGAACTGGCCGCCTTCATTGAGGAATGCAAAAAGGGAGGCGTGGCCGAAGCGGATATCGCCACCATGGAAAAGAAGGGCATGCCCACGGGCATCTTCGTCCAGCACCCCCTCACCGGTGAAAAGGTGGAAGTGTGGGTGGGCAACTACGTGCTCATGAGCTACGGGGAAGGGGCCGTCATGGCCGTCCCGGCCCACGATGAGCGGGATTTCGCCTTTGCCCAGAAATACCCTGACCGCATCAAGATTAAACCCGTTGTCGCTCCGACGGGATGGAAGGGTAAGTCCATCAAAACGACTTACGACACGACCCAGATTGGCGAAGACGCCCCCGTTGTAGATATTCCCCGAATCGAACTTGTGGGTGAGCCAGAGGAAACCTTCCTTTGGTCCCACTGGCAAGAGACTTTCGGTGAAAAAGCAAACAGCATTTGTATCAATTCCGGCAAGTACGACGGTCTCAACCACGAACAGGCCGTGGACGCCATCGCCGCCGACCTGGCCGCCAAGGGCCTGGGGGAAAAGAAGGTCCAGTTCCGCCTGCGGGACTGGGGTATTTCCCGGCAGCGCTACTGGGGCTGTCCCATTCCGGTGATCCATTGCGACTGCTGCGGCGACGTGCCCGTGCCCGATGACCAGCTGCCCGTGGTGCTGCCCGAACAGGTGCAGGTCACCGGCGCCGGCTCCCCCCTGGCGAAAATGCCCGAATTCTACGAAACCACCTGCCCCAAGTGCGGCAAGCCGGCCAAGCGGGAAACGGACACCATGGACACCTTCGTGGAGTCTTCCTGGTATTTCCTCCGCTACGCCAGCCCGGACAGCGACCAAGCCATGCTAGGCAAGGAAGCGGCCTACTGGTGCAAGGGAGGCATCGACCAGTACATCGGCGGCATTGAACACGCCATCCTGCACCTGCTCTACTCCCGCTTTTTCACCAAACTGATGCGGGACGTGGGGGTCTTCGACTTCGGCGACACCCAGTTGAAGCTGGATGAACCCTTTGCCAACCTGCTCACCCAGGGCATGGTGGTGGCCCCCTCCTTCTTCCGGGAAGATGCCAGCGGCAAAAAGCAGTGGTTCAACCCCACGGAAGTGGATGTGAGCACGGATGACCGGGGCCGCCCCGTGGGCGCCGTGCTCAAGGCCGACGGCCAGCCGGTGGTAATCGGCGGCACGGAAAAAATGTCCAAGTCCAAGAACAACGGGGTGGATCCCCAGGCCCTGATCGACCAGTACGGGGCCGACACCGCCCGGCTCTTCATCATGTTCGCCGCCCCCCCCGACCAATCCCTGGAATGGTCCGACGCCGGGGTGGAAGGGGCCCACCGCTTCCTCAAGCGACTCTGGAAACTGGTCTATGAACACACCCTGGAAGGCCCGGTGGCGGCCTGGAACGGGGAACAACCGGCAGAAGACCTGGCCACGCCCCTGAAGGATTTCCGCCGTCATCTGCACCAAACCATTGCCAAGGTGACGGACGACTTCGGCCGCCGCAAGCAGTTCAACACCGCCATCGCCGCCGTGATGGAACTGCTCAACGCCTACGCCAAGCTGGACAGCGATTCGGACGCCGCCCGGGCGGTAAAGCAGGAAGCCCTGGAAGCCGCCGTGCTCATGCTCTACCCCATCGTGCCCCACATCGGCCAGGCCCTTTACGGGGAACTCCGTCCCGGCGCCGACGCGGGCCGCCAGGCCTTCCCCAAGGCCGATCCCGCCGCCCTGGTGCAGGATGAGGTGGAATTGATGGTGCAGGTGAATGGCAAGCTGCGGGGCCGCATTACGGTGGCCGCCACGGCGGACAAGGGGGCCGTGGAAGCGGCCGCCCTGGCCTCGGAAAGCGCCCAGAAGTACATGGAAGGCAAGGCCCCCAAGAAAGTGGTGGTGGTGCCCGGCCGTCTGGTCAATATCGTTGTTTAAGCCCCGAGGAGAGCGTCCGTGCGCCGCCTGATCCTGCCCTGTCTGGCCCTGCTGGCCGGCGTCCTGATGCTCTTCGCCGGCGGTTGCGGCTTCCAGCTCAAGGCGCCCCCGGCCCTGCCTTTCCACACCATGAAAATTGATCTGCCGGAAAACTCGGACGTGGGCATCTACCTGCGCCGGGCCATCCGCACCAGCAGCACCACCCAGCTGGTGGATAAGGCAGAGGACGCGGAGGCCATCTTCGTCCAGACCAGCTACCTGCAACAGCGGGAAGTGCTGTCCTATAGCGGCGGCGGCAAGATTCAGGAATACCAACTGCGGATTCTCATCGCCTATCGCATCACCGACCCCAAGGGTCGGGACCTGACCCCGCCGGTCAACCTCACCCTGCATCGGGACATGACCTACGGGGATAGCGAAATTTTGTCCAAGGAGCAGGAAGAAGCCATGCTCTGGAAGGACATGCAGCAGGATGCGGCCCAGCAGATCATGCGCCGTCTGGCCGCCATCAAGCCCCTCAACCCGGACGACGAGGACGAGTAGTGGCCCAGCTCAAGGCTGAGCAACTGGCGGCCCAGCTGGAGCGGGGCCTAGCGCCCCTCTACACCCTGTACGGGGATGAGCCCCTGCTGGTCATCGAGGCCGGGGACGCCATCCGGGCTGCGGCCCGGCACCAGGGTTTCAGCGAGCGGGAGGTGCTGGTGGCCGGTCCGGGCTTTAACTGGAACCAGCTAGCCCAGGCCTGCGGCAACCTTTCCCTGTTCGGGGAACGGAAACTCATCGACCTGCGCATTCCCACGGGCAAGCCCGGCCGGGAAGGGGGCCAGGCTCTCCAGGAATTCGCCCAGCATTTGAGCCCGGACATTCTGGTGCTCATCACCCTGCCCGAGCTTTCCTGGCAGGAGGAAAAATCCGCCTGGTTCACCGCCCTGACCCAGGCTGGCACCCTGATCAAACTCAATGCTCCCCCCCTGGCCGAGCTGCCCGCCTGGATCGCCGGGCGCCTGCAACGCCAGGGCCAGAGTGGGGATCGGGAAGCCCTCCAGTTCATCGCCGAACGGGTGGAAGGCAATCTCCTGGCAGCCCACCAGGAAATTCAGAAAATCGGTCTGCTCTACCCCCCCGGCCCCTTGAGCCTGGAACAGGTGCGGGAAGCGGTGCTCAATGTGGCCCGCTACGACATCGACGATCTGCGGGCCGCCCTCCTGGCCGGGGACATGGGCCGCCTGTGCCGCACCCTGGACGGTCTGCGTCAGGAGGGGGAAGCCCCGCCCCTGGTGCTGTGGGCCCTCACCGAGGAACTGCGGGCCCTCACCGCCATCAAGACCGGTCTGGTGGCCGGACGCCCCCTGGATTTGCTGTGCAAGGAACAACGGGTCTGGGGCCCCCGTCAGGCGGCCATGAAGCGGGCCCTGCAACGGCTGGATTTACACCGCCTGGTCCGGGGTCTGGCCCAGGCCGCCCGCATCGACCGCTGCATCAAGGGCCTGGAACCGGGCAATGTGTGGGAAGCCTTTCTGCGCCTGGGCCTGTCCTTAAGCGTCTGAGCCCACCGGCTCGGTAAACGGCAAAAGCCCGGGCAACCGGGCTTTTTTCTTGGGGGCTTCGGTTCTGGCTAGGCCAGGTGGCGTCCTGGAGTTCTACCCCAGGGGCTCCTTCCGGCCATCGGGGGCGGGAACCGCTACCGCCCACCGCTCTGCCGGGCACCCCCGACCTCTACCGCTAGCCTTCGCAGAGCCCAGTTCAGGCGGCTTTTTCCCCACCGGCGGGGGGCACATCCTCCGCCGCCGGGTCCGCCTCCCCATCGGCCTCTTCCCCTTCCAGATGTTCCCAGGCGCAATCCACATCGTGGCCTTTGGGACGCAGGGCGGGCAGGGGGGTTTCCCGCACCAGACACTCGCCTTTGCAGTTGTCGTCCACCACCACCACGCCCACCTCGGCATCCACTTTCCGGTCCCCATCCCAGTAGCTGCATGTGGCGCATACCTGGATTTCATTGGGGAGAATTAACTTGCGACTCATCGGGAACTCCTACGAAGTGCGGTCTCTGTGAGGGACTCTGACAGCAGCTTGGGGCGAAAGTTTAGTCTATATCCGCACTTTCAGTAAGGACATGGGGGGATCGGGCCCCGGGGACCGCTATAATGGGCCCTTCCCCTGGACGCCGAAACATCATGGATATCAAGGACTACATGCACTCCCTGGGCCGCCAGGCCCGCGCCGCTTCCCGGCTGATGGCCAAGGCCGACACCAATGCCAAAAACCAGGCTCTGAAAGCCATTGCCAGCGCCATCCGGCGGGAAGAAGCCGCCCTCCTGGCCGCCAACGGGGAAGACCTGGCCGCCGCCCGGGCCGCCGGACTGGCCAGCGCCATGCTGGACCGGCTCACCCTGACGGCGAAAACCGTGGCCACCATGGCCGCCGGGCTGGAACAGATCGCCGCCCTGCCCGACCCCATCGGGGAAATGACCGACCTGCGTTTCCGCCCCTCGGGCATCCAGGTGGGCCACATGCGGGTGCCCCTGGGGGTTATCGGCATCATCTACGAAGCCCGGCCCAACGTGACCGTGGACGCGGCGGGGTTGTGCATCAAGTCCGGCAACGCCTCCATCCTGCGGGGCGGCTCGGAAGCCATTCGTAGCAACCGGGCCCTGGCGGCCCTGGTACAGGAAGGCCTGCAAGCCGCCGGTCTGCCCGCGGAAGCGGTCCAGGTGGTGGAAACCACGGACCGGGCCGCCGTGGGGGAACTTATCACCATGCGGGAATTCGTGGACGTCATTGTGCCCCGGGGTGGCAAGGGCCTTATCGCCCGGCTCCTGGCCGAATCCCGGGTGCCCATGATTCAGCATCTGGACGGCAACTGCCACGTTTATGTGGATGAAGGGGCCGATCCGGCCAAGGCCCTGAAAATCGTGGAAAACGCCAAGACCCAGCGTTACGGCACCTGCAATACGGCGGAAACCCTGCTGGTGGCCCGCGCCGAAGCCGCCGCCCAACTCCCCGGCCTGGCCGCCATGCTGGCCGCCAAGGGGGTGGAAATCCGGGGCTGCCCGGAAACCCTGGCCCTGGTGCCCACGGCCAAGGCCGCCACGGAAGCGGACTGGGGCGAGGAATATCTGGCCCCCATCATCGCCGTGAAGGTGGTGGCCGGGCTGGACGAGGCCATCGAGCACATCAACCACTACTCCTCCGGCCATACGGAAGCCATTGTCACCGAGGATTACGGCCACGCCATGCGCTTCCTCCGGGAGGTGGATTCCAGCTCCGTCATGGTCAATGCCTCCACCCGCTTTGCCGACGGCTTTGAATACGGCCTGGGGGCGGAAATCGGCATTTCCACGGACAAAATCCACGCCCGGGGCCCGGTGGGCCTGGAAGGCCTCACCAGCCAGAAATGGGTGGTGCTGGGGAACGGCCAGGTACGTAGCTAAGGCGCCAGGGGCCGGCTGCCCAGGCAGCCCCAGGGCGCCGGGCGGGGGACCCAGAGTGGGGCCAGGGGGAACTCCCCCGTGTTCCCGGTTTCCAACCGTCATGCTGGTCCCCGGTCCTGACCCAGTCAGCCGGGGCCTTACGTTTCTGGGCAGCAAGCGGACCCTGCCCTGCTTTTGCCAGACGGTCCGTCCAAAATCAGGAGACAGCCCCATGAAGCATCCCTTGCTCACCACCCTGCTGGCCGCCACCCTACTGGTCGCCGGCCTCAATGCCCGAGCCACGGAAGTGGCCGGGGTGCGCTTCGACGACCGGCAGCACCTGGAACAGCAGGAGCTGGTGCTGAACGGGGCGGGTCTGCGCTCCAAGTTTTTCATCAAGGTCTACGCCATGGGCCTGTACCTGCCGGAAAAAAAGACCGATGCGGCAGGGGTGCTGAACAGCAAGGGGCCCAAGCGCATTACCATCGTGCCCCTCATGGAACTGAGCGCCCAGCAGTTCGTCGAGGCCCTCTCCGGCGGCATTGAAAAAAATCTCAGCGACGGGGAAATCGCCCCCCTCAAGGACCGGCTCCAGACCTTTGACAACACCCTGCTGGCCCTGGGTAAGGCCAGCAAAGGCACTCCCATCGCCCTGGACTGGGTGCCGGGCAAGGGCACCCGCCTGGTGGTGGGCGGCCAGGCCAAGGGCAACCCCATTCCCGGGGAAGATTTTTACCGGGCCCTGCTGCGCATCTGGCTGGGGGACAAGCCCACCCAGGGGGATTTGAAGGACAACCTGCTGGGCAAAGCCTCCTGAATCCCTTACCCCGGGGGCTCCAGCCCCCGGAGCGCCGCCCCCTCCCCATGACCATTCCAGTGTCCCCTTCCCCGACCCCCCGCCCAACCCGGACCCCGCCCATGGGCCCTTTCCAGGCGGTGGTGGCCGCCCCCGGCTTTGCCCTGGGGCTGGACGGTGAGGGGGAAACCTTAACCCGCATCCACTTCCTGCCCCCCGGCCCGGCCCAGGCTGGCACCACGCCCCTGGCCCGGGAGGCGGCCCGGCAACTGGCCGCCTATCTCCAGGACGCCCGATTTATCTTTGACCTGCCCCTGGCGCCCCGGGGCACCCCCTTTCAGCATCGGGTCTGGCAGGGCATTGCCGCCATTCCCCTGGGCCAGACCCAAAGTTACGGGGAGCTGGCTCGGGCCCTGACCTCTTCCCCCCGGGCCGTGGGGGGCGCCTGCGGGGCCAATCCCCTGCCCCTGGTGGTGCCCTGCCACCGGGTGATCGCCCAAAGCGGCCGCCTCAACGGCTTCGCCCACGAGGCGGAAGGCCAGGGGGACGGTTTTTATCTGAACATCAAACGCTGGCTGTTGGCCCATGAAATCCCGGAGCGCTACACCCTCCGCCCCTGACGGGGAAGAGAAGCCCCTTCGCCCGGACCCGGCCGACCAGGGGGAAATGGACGCCTTCTGCGACGCCCTGTGGCTGGAAGATGGCCTGGCCAAAGCCTCCCTGGACAGCTATCGGAGCGACCTCCTGGGCCTGGCCCTGTGGCTCATGGCGGAGAAACGCCCGGGTTTAGCCCAGGCGGACGAAGCAGCCTTAAGCGCCTACCTGGCCCACATCGCCCAGCAGCACCGGGCCAGCTCCCAGGCCCGCTGCCTCTCCACCCTGCGCCGCTTCTACCGCTGGCAGCTGGCCCAGGGCCGCATTGGCGCCGATCCCACCCTGCGCCTCTCCATGCCGGTCAAGCCTTCCCGCCTGCCCAAGGTGCTCTCCGAAACCCAGGTGGAAAACCTGCTGGCGGCCCCGGACTGCACCACGCCCCTGGGCCAGCGGGACCGGGCCATGCTGGAAACCCTTTACGCCACCGGCCTGCGGGTCTCCGAATTGGTGAATCTGAAACTCCACGAAGTGAGTTTCGACATGGGGGTGGTGCGGGTCTTCGGTAAAGGAAGCAAGGAACGGCTGGTGCCCCTGGGCCAGATCGCCCTGGACTGGCTCGGCCAATTCATTAAGCAGGGCCGCCTCACCCTGCTGGACGGGCGCCAGAGCGACGCGGTGTTCGTCACCGGCCGGGGCGGCCCCATGACCCGCCAGATGTTCTGGACCCTAATCAAGCGCTATGCCCTGGTGGCCCACATCGACCCGGCCAAGCTTTCCCCCCACGTGCTGCGCCACGCCTTCGCCACCCACCTGCTCAACCACGGCGCCGATCTGCGGGTGGTCCAGCTGCTCCTCGGCCATTCGGACATTTCCACCACCCAGATTTACACCCACGTGGCCCGGGAGCGGCTCAAGGAACTCCACGCCATCCACCATCCCCGGGGCTAGGAGCCACGGCCATTCCCGGCGAACCGGGGGCGTTAGCGGAAGGGGACGAACAGCGGGAAAAAGGTGGGGAGCGTGACGCTCAGAGATTGCAGAAGGTCATGTCGAACGACACGTCCTTATCCACGGTACGGGAACGGAGATCCCCATCCGGGCAGGTAAAGCGGATATTGAAGGCGTATTTGTTGGCGCTGATTTCCGGAATGGCCGGGCCTTCGGTTTTCACCGTGACCCGCACCATCTGGGCCGAACTGCCCCCCAGCATGAGCTGGTAGGAGCCATGCTTGGCCACATAGGCCTTGGGCCGACCGCTGGCCCGCAGCAGGCGCAGCACAATGGCCAGGCCGTCCCGCAGGGGCAGGAGGGGCCGGAGCCAGCCGGAAATGGCGTCCCGCCGGGTTTCCGTGGGATGGTGGCGCCAGTAATGGTAGGAAGGCAGATCGAATTCGCAGACGCCTCCGGGAATGGCGGCCCGGCTCTTGATGCTCATAAGCCAGTCGTTTTCCCGCAGGTATTGGCCGATTTTTCCGGTCATGGCGAGCAGGGCGGCGGAGGCCTGCTCGATTTCGTAAAGGGCGCCGGACAGGGCTTCTTCGGAAATATCCGGATTATTCCGGTAGGCCAGGAGGGCCTGGCGTTGGCGTTCCAGTTCCTGGATCAGATCCATTTTCAGGTCGGCCCGGGACGCCACTTCCATAATTTCAAACAGGGTCAAAAGGGCCACATGGTGTTCCAGGACCCCGTCCTCCTGCAAAAAATGGCCGGTCTTGTCGAACAAATCCTCCAGCCGCAGCAGGGTGCGGATGCGTTCGTTAAAAGGGTATTCGTAGGTAATCACGCCCGGGACCGTACCAATGGAGACTCGCCGCCTAAGATGCCAGGATTCTGAACCAGAAACCGAAAAACCTCAACCGGCATAGGCCTTTGCAAGCCAATCCACAGAAAGCGGCTCAACTTTCTATGGCTTTTTGCCGAGCGAGGTTCAGATAGTGTTCGTGAAGCCGGGCCACCTGGGGTTCCAGGGCGTCCGGTCCATCCTCATTGCGGACCACATCATCCGCCGCCGCCAGCCGGGCTTCCCGGCTTGCCTGGACGGCCAGGATGGCCCGCACCTGGGCTTCCGTCAGGCCGTTGCGGGCCACCACCCGGGCAATCTGGCGGGCCGGATCACAATCCACCACCAGAATGCGGTCCGCCCGGTCCCGGTACTGGCCCGACTCCACCAGCAGGGGCACGGCCAGAATTACATAGGGGGCCTGGGCGGCCCCGCAGCGCCGGTCCGCTTCGGCCCGGATCATGGGATGGAGAATGGCTTCCAGGCGGCGCCGGGCGTCCCCATCCGTAAACACTCGCTGACGCATGGCGGCCCGATCCAGAGCCCCGTCCGGGGCCACCACCCCATCGCCGAAGGCCGCCCGGATGGGGGCCATGGCGGCGCCCCCGGGCACGGTCAGCTCATGGGCGATGGCGTCCGTATCCACCTGCACCGCGCCCCGGGCCTCAAAGAGGGCGGCCACGGTGCTTTTGCCGCTGCCGATGCCCCCGGTGAGGCCCACCAGAAACACCGTCAGTGCCCCTTGGGAGCGGAATCGCAGCTCACCGCCTTGACCTCGCCCACCTGGGCGGCGGCCGCGCTGCGGAAAGCTTCCAGCTGGGCCGTCGGGCCCCGCATTTCGAGCCGCACCGTGTCTCCCTTCTGGGTCTTGGGACCGCTCTTGGCGGAGCGGACGCCCCGCTTTTTCAGGTCTTCCAAGCGATCCTTGGCGGCCTGTTCGGTGGAGAAAATACCCAGGGAAATGGCGTTGCGGTTGGCCCCGTCCTGGACAATGAAATATTCGGGCACCTGCAAGGCCTTCAACTGATCCGCCTTATGCTCCGCCTCCTGGCGGCTGGGCAAGGGGGGGATATAGACCCAGTAGGCGGAAGCCTCACCCTGGAGGCTGCGGCCAGCCTTGAGGCTGGTGTATTTGCTGGCCCCCAGGGCAGCCAGTTTATCCGCCTGGGCACCAGCCAGGCCGTTCCACACCAAGCACCGGTCCCCCTTGGGGTCAGGGGCCTTTTTGTCGCTGCCCTTGTCGGTGGACTTGTCGTTCTTGTCCGGGGATTTGTCCCCAGCTTTGGGGGCGGCTTTATCTCCGGCTTTGTCGCTTTTATCGTTCCGGTCCGGCGTCTTGGCGTCCTTGCTGCCGTCCTTGGCCGCCTTGGCTCCGTCCCCGGATGGTTCCCCATCCGCCTGGGCTTCCGGCCCGGCGGCCCCGTCAGTCGTGCTGGCGGACGGAGCCGCCGCCTCATCCGCCGGGGCTTGGCCCCGGGCCAGAATGCGCACCTTTTCCGGCGCCAGCTGTTGCCGGATACGGTCCCGGTCCGGATTGTCGCCGATGCCGAAAAAGCCCTGGGCGTAAGCCAGGAACAGGAGATTGGCTAGAACCAGGAGAAAGACCAGGGCGCGCATGGGGACCTCCCTCAACCCACCTTGGGCAGGTGTTCCAGGGAAGCGCTCACCGCTTCCTCAGGATAGTCATAGTCTTCCAGCTTGCCGCTGAAATAGCGCTCGTAGGAAGACATGTCGAAGTGGCCGTGGCCGGTGAGGTTGAAAAGAATGATCTTAGGTTCCCCGGTGGCCTTGGCTTTCAGCGCCTCGTCAATGGCCACCCGGATGGCGTGGCAGGATTCGGGGGCGGGAATGATGCCTTCCGCCCGGGCGAACTGGACCCCCGCATCGAAGGTGGCGAGCTGGGGCACGGCCACCGCTTCCACCAGCCCTTCGTGGTGCAGTTGGGACACCAGAGGGCTGGCACCGTGATAACGGAGACCGCCGGCGTGGATGCCCGGGGGCATGAAATCGTGGCCCAGGGTGTACATTTTCATGATCGGGGTATAGCCGGAGGCATCCCCGTAATCGTAGGCGTAGGCCCCCTTGGTCAGGGTCGGGCAGGAGGTGGGTTCCACCGCCACGCAGCGCAGCTTTTCCGCCCGCTTGTCCCCCGCCGCCTTGTCCGCCAGGAAGGGGAAGGCAATGCCGCCGAAGGAAGAACCGCCCCCACAGGGCCCCACCACCACATCCGGGTATTCGCCGATTTTGTCGAACTGCTTCTTGGCTTCCAGGCCGATCACGGTCTGGTGCAGGAGCACGTGGTTGAGCACGGAACCCAGGGTGTAATTGGTGTCGGCCCGGGAGGCGGCTTCTTCCACCGCTTCGGAAATGGCCAGGCCCAGGGAGCCCTGATTATGGGGATCGGCGGCCAGGGCGGCCCGGCCCGCATTGGTCATGTCCGTGGGGCTGGCGAACACTTCCGCCCCCCAGGTTTGCATCATCAGGCGCCGGTAAGGCTTTTGCTCATAGCTCACCTTGACCATGTACACCCGCACCGGCAGGCCGAACATCTGGCCCGCCAGGGCGATGGAGGAACCCCATTGGCCAGCACCGGTTTCCGTGGTGAGGCGTTTGATGCCGGCCTGCTTGTTGTAATAGGCCTGGGGCACGGCGGAATTGGGCTTGTGGGAACCGGCGGGAGAAACCCCTTCGTACTTGAAATAGATTTTTGCCGGGGTACCCAGGGCCTGTTCCAGGCGCACCGCCCGGCACAGGGGGGCGGGCCGCCAGAGGCGGTAGATTTCCCGCACTTCTTCGGGAATGGGAATCCAGCGCTGGGTGGACATTTCCTGTTCCAGAATGGCCCCGGGGAAAATGGCGCTCATGCCCTCGGGGGTGACCGGCTTGCCGTCCGGCCCCAGGGGCGGGGCGGGAGGATTGGTCAAGTCGGCGGCCACGTTGTACCAGTGGGTGGGAATGTCGTTTTGTTCTAGTTGGATGCGCGTGTTTTCCATGGTTCTCCCGATACGGACTGGGCCATTCGGCGGAGCACGAAGCGTGGCCAAAGGGCATTCAAAACAAACCGGGCACACCAGGGCCCGGCCAAGGGCGAAAGTATAGCGCCGACCGGGCTTAAGCGCCCCGTCCGGCGAGGGCAGCAGGGGGCTTCAGGCGTCGTCCAGGGCCGCCACCCGGGCCAGGCCTTCCAGCACCAGATTGTCCAAGCGCAGCAGGGGCAGATCCAGGAGGGGGGCCAGCAAATCCGCCGTGCCGCCGGAAAGGACGCAGGGGGACCCGGGGGGCAGCTGGCGATGGAGCCGTTCCACCGCCCCGGCCATGGCCTGGAGGCAGCCACTCACAATGGCGTCGTGGGTATTGCGGGGCAGGGTCTGCCAGTGGCCTTCCGCCAGGGGCAGCTGGGCCGCGTTGCGGTACAGGGATTGGCGCATCAGGTCATAGCCGGGCAGGATAACGCCGCCCCGGAATAGGGCCCCCTCCCCTTCCGGGAAGATCAGGTCCCCGGTCATGGCGGTGCCCGCATTGACCACCAGACAGGCAGTGCCGAGGCGGGACCAGGCACCGATCATGGCCGCCCAGCGGTCGCAGCCCAGGGTCCGATAATCTTCATACCCATTGCGTAGCCCGGCACAGGCGGGGGAGGACTGGAACCAGCGGCAACGCCCCTGCCAGGGGCGCAAGGCATCCGTAATCGCCGCACCAATGGCCGATCCGGCCACATTGGCGAGCAGGGCCCGTTCCACCCCCGGCCATTGGGCCGCCACGTGGCCCAGTTCCCCGACTTCCGCCAGGGATAAGGCGCCCCGGTCCAGCCATTGCCCCCCGTCCGCCAGGGCCCATTTGATCCGGGTATTGCCCGCATCCAGAAGAAAAATCATGCGGGCCTCAGGGACAGGTCGCCGGCCAGATAGCGCACCACCTTGCCCTCCCGTTCCAACAGCAGGGCCCCGTCCTCATCCGCGCCCAGGCACCGGCCCCGGCCCTGCAACTGGCCGTCCTGCATGAGCACCACGGGCTGGTCCTGCCAGACATGGTAGCCCTGCCACTCTTCCCGACAGGCGGCAAAGCCCTGGCGGCTGAATACCTCCAACACCTCGGCCAGGGCATCCAGAAGGGCGGCCATGACGGCGTGGCGCTCCGGCACAGCCCCCAAGCGCTCCGCCAGGGAGGCCACGGGCAGGCCCGCCCCTGGGGGCAGGCGGGGAGCCTGGAGATTGAGGCCGATGCCGATCACCGCCAACATGCCGTCCCCCTGGGCCTGGAGTTCCACCAGAATGCCCGCCAGCTTGCCCCAGCCACCGGGCACGGCGGCCAGCACGTCATTGGGCCATTTGAGTCCCACCCCGTCCGCCCCCAGGCGAGCGCAGGCCCGGGCCACCGCCACCCCCACGGCCAGGGAAAGGCCGGAGAAATGACGGAAATCCCGGGAAAAACGCCATAACAGGGAAAAAGTCAGACCTTCTTCGGGCCCGGCCAACCAGGCCCGCCCCCGCCTCCCCCGACCCGCGGTCTGGGCATCCGCCACCACCACGGTGCCAGCGGGAGCCCCGGCCTGGGCCCGGCGGGAAAGTTCGGAACTGGTGGAATCGCAGCAATCCAGGGCGTCCACGTCAAAACGCCCGGCACCCCGGGTGAGGAGGGTGCCCAGGCGGGTCGGATCAAGCAGGGCGGAAGGTTGATAAGCCATAGCCCATTATCCCAAAGCCTAGGGCGCCCATAAAGCGCCACGCCAGGGCGGGACGGGAGAAAGCCTCGTTGGGGGAAAACTTGGGGCCCCATTTCAGGCCCCGGACCGGGCTGCTTCCCCAGGGAAGCCAGCCCCGAGCAGGCCGAATCAGGCCGCCCCGCCCTCGTTCGGGGTGTCCCCCTCTTCCCCGTGGCGGCCGCCTTCCAAGCCCAGCTCCTGAATCTTCCGGGTAATGGTGTTGCGGCCAATACCCAGGGCCTGGGCCGCTTCAATGCGGCGGCCGCCGGTGTGGGCCAGGGCCCGGGAAATGAGGATGCGCTCGAAATCGTCGGACAGCTTGCCGTGCACCGCCGGGACGCCCCGGGCCAGCTGCCGGTCTACTTCTGCCGCCAGGGCCTGTTCCCAGCCCCCGGTGACCGACCCATCCCCTTCGCTGACGCTTTCCCGCAATTCCTGGGGCAGGTCGCTCACTTCCACCTGCTGGCCGGGGGCCATGACCGTCAGCCAATGGCAGAGGTTTTCTAGTTGGCGCACGTTGCCGGGAAAATCCAGGGACATGAGGAATTTCACCGCCCCGTCGGAGAGGCGCTTGGGCTCGCCCCCCAGTTCCTGGGCGCTTTTGGCGAGGAAATGGCGGGCCAGGAGGGGAATGTCCTCCCGCCGTTCCCGCAGGGCCGGCAGGCGGATGCGGATAACGTTGAGGCGGTGGAACAAGTCCTCCCGGAACAGCCCTTCCTTGACCCGGTTTTCCAGATTCTGGTGGGTGGCGGCGATCACCCGCACATTGGCCTTCAGTGGCTGATGCCCCCCCACCCGGTAGTAATGGCCGTCGGACAGCACCCGCAGAAGGCGGGTCTGCAATTCGGAGGGCATGTCGCCGATTTCGTCCAGGAACAGGGTGCCCCCTTCCGCCTGCTCGAAACGGCCTCGGCGCTGGGCAGCCGCGCCGGTGAAAGCGCCCCGTTCATGGCCGAAGAGTTCGGATTCCAGCAGATCCTTGGGAATAGCCGCCGTATTGATGGCAATGAAGGGCTTGTCCGCCCGGGGGCTGTGCCGGTGCAGGGCCCGGGCCACCAGTTCCTTGCCGGAACCGGATTCCCCCGTAATCAGCACCGTGGCGTGGCTCATGGCCAGACGGCCAATGGCCCGAAACACCTCTTGCATGGCCGGAGCCTGGCCGAGAATTTCCGGGGTAATCCCGGCCTCTTCCACAGCACCATCCTGGTGCATTGATTCATCCAGGGCCCGGCGGATCAATTCCAAAGCCTGATCCACATCGAAGGGCTTGGGCAGGTATTCAAAGGCCCCGCCCTGAAAGGCCGCCACGGCGCTTTCCAGGTCCGAGTAGGCGGTCATGATAATGACCGGCAGGGCCGGATGGGCTTCCTTAATGCGTTGCAGCAGGTCCAGGCCAGACTGGCCGGGCATGCGGATATCGGAGAGCAGGACCTGGGGCACTTCTCCGGCCTCATCCAGGCAGCTCAGGGCCTCGGTGGCGGAGGCAAAGCTTTTGAAGGGGATCTGCTCCCGGGCCAGGGCCTTTTCCAGCACCCAGCGGATGGAACGGTCGTCATCCACAATCCATACAGGTTTCATCTTTTCCTCAGACATGATGCTTTGGCCTTTACTTAAGCAATTTACCTGCCATGAGTCAGCCGACGGTCAGTCTGCCCCCGACCCGGGAATGCCCGCCCCCTATAGCTTTGCGCCCGACACCCCCGGGGGATTACTTGGCCGGGCTGTGGTCCAGGGGCATGCGAATGATGAAACAGGTGCGGCCAGGACGGCTTTCACATTCCACCGTTCCCTGATGCTGCTGGATGAAACTTTGGGCCAGGGTAAGCCCCAGACCCGAGCCCCCTTCCCGGCCGGAAACCAGGGGGTAGAACATACGCTCCCGGATTTCCTCCGGAATGCCCGGACCGTTGTCGATCACCTTTAATTCCAGGGCCAGGCGGAAGCGCTTTTTCACCAGGGTGACCTGGCGAATGGCCCGGGTACGCAGGACGATTTCTCCCTTGCCCGCCATGGCCTGGGCCGCATTGCGGGCAATGTTGAGAATCGCCTGGATGAGCTGTTCCCGGTCCCCCACCAGCTCGGGCAGACTGGTGTCGTAGTCCCGCCGCACCTTGAGCTGGCCGGGAAATTCGGCCACCAGCAGGCTACGCACCCGTTCTAGGATTTCGTGGATATTCACGGAGCCGGGCTGCATGCTGCGGTGGGGGGAGAGGAGGCGCTGCATCAGGTCCTGAAGCCGGTCCGCCTCCTTGATAATGACCTGGGTGTATTCCCGCAAACTGGGGTTGTTGAGCTCATGCTCCAGGAGCTGGGCCGCCCCCCGGATCCCCCCCAGGGGATTTTTGATTTCGTGGGCCAGATTGCGAATCAGCTCCCGGCTGGCCTGTTGTTGCTGGATCAGCTGCTCTTCCCGGGTCGCCCGGATTTGCTGGTCGATGGGGCGCAGTTCCAGGAGCAGCTTGGCACCGGGCACCTCCAGGGGGGTCACGGTGCAGTTCAGCTGCAACACCTCCTGGTCCGGACGGCGCACCTCAATGTTGTAGCCGGTGTAGCTCCAGTCGTTGGAAACCGCGTTGTCCAGGGCTTTTTGCAGGCCCCCCGAATAGGTGATGAGCTGTTGCAGGGGGTGAAAGACCAGGTCCTTGGCGTTGGCGGAAAGCAGGTTTTCCGCCGCCGGATTGACGTAGCAGACCACCTGATCCGCATCCAGGACAATGGTGGCGGAGGACAATAAATCGAGGCCCCGAAAGGCCGTGGGAACAATGGGGTGCATGGGGGAAGAGGGGATGGGCCTGAGGCCCTTATTTGAGTTTGCTTAATTCCTTGCGCAGCGCTTCGATATTGCGCTCATGCTGCTGCACCCGGTCCCGGGCGGACTGCACACGTTCCGGATTCTTGGCGCCCTGACCTTCCTGGGAAGAAAGCTCGTGTCGGGCGTCATCCAAGGCTTTTTGCTCCCCCGCCAGCTCCTGCTCCAGGATGGTCCGGCGGTCATTGTCCCGGGCCTTCTGGGTATCCGCTTCCACCCGGGGGAAACCGGCGGGGGAAGGATTGGCCCGGGCCGCAGCGCGGCTGGAGCTAGAGGCAGACGAACTGCTGCGGGGCGTGCCGGAGGAACCGGCCGGCTCCAGATAGAGCCGCTTACAGCCGCTCCCTCCCCGTTGCAAATTGGAGAAGGTGATATGCCCGGCCCCATCCACACATTTGTAGATGTCGGCCTGGGCCGAAACGGCAAACAAACCCAAAACCACGAGCAGGAAAGGCGCTTTCATTTTCGCTCCATCCAAGAACGGGGGCTAAGTGTAGGGGATGCCCACGGCTTAGGCAAATCGGGGGAAGGCCCCGTCCGGTCGAATTTTCCCGACCCAGGGACGAAAAAAAAGGACGGGAAACCCCGTCCTTTTCCGACCTAAAGCCGCCGATTAGCAGCTGTAGTACATGTCGAATTCCACCGGGTGGGTGGTCATGCGGAACTTGGTGACTTCTTCCATCTTCAGGCCGATGTAGGCATCGATCCAGTCGTTGGAGAACACACCGCCACGGGTCAGGAATTCCCGATCCTTATCCAGGTAATCCAGGGCTTGTTCCAGGCTGGAGCACACGGTCGGGATCTTGGCGTCTTCTTCCGGCGGCAGATCGTACAGGTTCTTGTCGGCGGCATCCCCGGGGTGCAGCTTGTTTTGCACGCCATCCAGACCAGCCATCATCATGGCGGAGAAGGCCAGGTAGGGGTTGGCGATGGGATCGGGGAAGCGCACTTCGATCCGGCGGGCCTTGGAGGAAGCCACGTAGGGCACTCGGATGGAAGCGGAACGGTTCTTGGCGGAGTAAGCCAGTTTCACCGGAGCTTCGAAGCCGGGGACCAGACGCTTGTAGGAGTTGGTGCCCGGGTTGGTGAGCGCATTCAGGGCACGGGCGTGCTTGATGATGCCGCCGATGTAGTACAGGGCGAATTCGGACAGGCCAGCGTAACCGTTACCGGCGAACAGGTTTTGCCCGTCCTTCCAGATGGATTGGTGGCAGTGCATGCCGGAACCGTTGTCACCAACGATGGGCTTGGGCATGAAGGTGGCGGTCTTGCCGTATTGGTGGGCCACATTGTGCACCACGTACTTCAGCACTTGGGTCCAGTCGGCGCGGCGCACCAGGGAGTTGAACTTGGTACCGATTTCGCACTGACCGGCGGTAGCCACTTCGTGGTGGTGCACTTCCACTTCCACGCCGCATTGTTCCAGAGCCAGACACATGGCGGCCCGGACGTCGTTCAGGGAATCAACGGGGGGAACGGGGAAATAGCCGCCCTTGACGGAGGGACGGTGACCGATGTTGCCGCCTTCGATCTTTTCGCCGGAAGCCCAGGCGGCTTCTTCGGAGTAGACCTTGCAGAAGGAGCCGGACATGTCCGCATTCCATTCCACGGAATCGAAGACGAAGAATTCGGGTTCGGGACCGAAGAAGCAGGTGTCACCGATACCGGAGGACTTCAGGTAAGCTTCGGCGCGCTTGGCGATGGAGCGGGGATCCCGGTCGTAGCCCTTGCCGTCGGCAGGTTCCACCACGTCACAGGTCAGCACCAGGGTGGTTTCGTCGAAGAAGGGGTCGATATAGGCGGTTTCGGCATCCGGCATCAGCAGCATGTCGGAGGCTTGAATCCCCTTCCAACCGGCGATGGAGGAACCGTCAAAGGCATGGCCGCTTTCGAACTTGTCTTCGTCAAAAGCGGAGATGGGCACGCCCACGTGCTGTTCCTTACCGCGGGTGTCGGTGAAGCGGAAATCAACGAATTTGACGTCGTTTTCCTTGACCAACTTCATGACGTCTTGAGGGGTTGCCATAGCGCAAAGTCTCCTAAGCAGATACCGGGGATCCGGTGACATTCAAATAAATCCGTGCGGAACCAGTGAGCGAAATCCGTGCCAAAGCCACACAGTCCATAGGCCATTGTGCCATAAGAAAAGATACGGACTTTTACTTTTTTAATGCACCAATAGTGCGCAAATTATCCCAGAGTCGCACCAATAAAGTGCAAGCATCTGATTTTCAGCGTTTCCTGCCCCACCCAGGCAGGCACAGTAAAAACCCCTTGCCGGCCCCACTTTTCTCCGTCGCCCATCCTCAAAGAGATAAATGCGCCGCCCGCCCACCCCATGCCATGGTGATTACTGCTCAAAGTGGGTGCATTTTGCCCCGAGACGGCCTTTTTTCCGCCTTTTCGCCCCAAACGGCTTTTTTCCCCTAACTCGCCGCCCCGGCCCGGCCTCCATGCGCCTAACTAGGCATTGTTTTATAATGCCTTCCTACAGCCCTTGTTTTTCCGCCTCCGGGTCGGCGGCCAGCCCGGCCGCCCCTGGATCGGGAAATTCCCCAACCCCTTTTGCCTGATCGACCACACCATGGGAAAACTCGCTGACCTCCTGGCTTTGGCCCAGAACCGCGCCAAGGAACTCAATCTTCCCTACGCCGGAGCTTTAACGCCCGCCGAGGCCCTGGCCGTGTGGCAAGCGGCCCCCGGGGCCAAGCTGGTGGATGTGCGCACCCGGGCCGAGCAGGACTGGGTGGGCCGGGTGCCCGAGGCGGTGGAAATTGAGTGGAACACCTACCCGGGGGGCGCCCCCAACCCCCACTTTCTGCAACAGCTGAAAGCCCGGGTGGATACGGAATCCCTGGTCATGTTCCTATGCCGTAGCGGCGGCCGTTCCAACATGGCGGCCACGGCAGCGGCCGCCGCCGGTTACGGCAGCAGCTACAACATCCTGGAAGGTTTTGAAGGGGACCGGGATGCCAAAGGCCAACGCAATCATATCGGCGGCTGGCGTCACGCCGGCCTGCCCTGGACCCAAAGCTGAGGCGTCGCCCCAGGCCCCCGGAGAATTCGAGAATCCCATGCAAACAGCCACCATCGCTTTCGACCGCTTCAATGAAATGCAGGACGAGGATTGCCAGGAACGCATTCTCGCCGCCCGCGCCCGTCTGGGGAAAAAAGCCGTCCTCCTCTGCCACCACTACCAGCGGGCCGACGTTTATCGCCACGCGGACCTCACCGGCGATTCCCTAAAGCTTTCCCGCCTGGCCTCCCAAACCGATGCGGAATACATCGTTTTCTGCGGCGTCCATTTCATGGCCGAGGTCGCGGACATTATGTCCAAGCCCGGCCAAACGGCCATCCTGCCTGACCTGGCGGCGGGCTGTTCCATGGCGGACATGGCCAATCTGGCCAAGGTGGAACGGTGCTGGCGGGAACTGGGAGACGTGCTGGGGGATGTGGATGCCCAGGTCACCCCGGTCACCTACATCAATTCCGCCGCCGATCTCAAAGCCTTCTGCGGCGACCACGGGGGCATTGTCTGTACCTCCTCCAACGCGGGCACCATCGCCCAATGGGCCTTCGCCCAGCGGGAAAAAGTGCTGTTCTTCCCCGACCAGCATTTGGGCCGCTGGACCGGCTATAACCTGGGCATTCCCCTGGGGGACATGGCGGTTTGGGACCCGGATCAGGAAAACGGCGGCCTCAGCCCGGAGCAAATCCGCCAGGCCAAGATCCTGCTCTGGAAGGGCCACTGCTCGGTGCACCAAATGTTCCAGGCCAGCCATATCGAACGCTTCCGCAAGGAACATCCGGATGGCCGGGTCATCGCCCACCCGGAATGCAATTTCGACGTTTGTAAACTGGCCGACCAGGTGGGTTCCACGGAAGCCATCGTCAAAGCCATCAAGGAAGCCCCGGCGGGCAGCCGCTGGCTGGTGGGCACGGAGCTGAATCTGGTAAACCGGCTGGCGGAAGAAGTGAAGCCCCAGGGCAAGATCGTCCAGTTCATGGCCCCCACGGTGTGCATGTGCTCCACCATGCAGCGCATTGATCCCCAGCATTTGGCCTGGACCTTGGAAAATCTGGCGGACGGCAATGTGGTGAACGCCATCCGGGTGCCGGAGCACGAAGCCAAGCTGGCCCGCATCGCCCTGGACCGCATGTTGGCGGTTTCCTGAGCCGCCCATGGCCACCCTGTCCCCCCCGCCCCTGCCCCCCGCCGTCCCTTCCGAATCGGGGGTGGATTACTGCCAGCTGTCGCCCGCCGAGCAGGAAACCCTGCTTAATCTGCAACAGTCCATTCTGGAATCCGTGGCCCGGGGACAGGGCCATCTGGAAACCATCAACAGCGTCTGCCGCCTGGAAGAACAGCTCCTGCCCAATGCGGTGGCCTCGGTCATGCTCCTCGACCAGGCCGGTTGCAAACTGAATGTTTACGCCGCCCCCAGCCTGACCCCCGAAGGGCGGGAACGGCTCAATGGCCTGACCCCCGGCCCCTGCGCCGGGTCCTGCGGCAATGTGATCTATCGCCAGGAGCCGGTCTATGTGCCCGACACCCTGACCGATGAGCGCTGGAAGGATCTGCGCCAGCTGGCCATCGACTTCAAGATCATGGCCTGCTGGTCCATGCCCATCCGCATCCAGGGCGGCCGCATTGTGGGCACCTTCGCCCTGTCCAGCTTTGAGCACCGCAATCCCAGCCCTTTCCACAAAAAGCTCCTGGAAATCGGCGCCTCCATTATCGGCATCGTCCTGGACCGAAACCGGCAGGATGAATCCCTCCGTCTCTTGCACAAGGCCTTCGAAAGCAGCAGCGAAGGCATTATGGTGACCGACGCCAACCGTTCCATTCTTTCGGTCAACCGGGCCTTCACCCAGACCACGGGCTATACCCAGGAAGAAGTCCTGGGCCAGACCCCCAAGCTCCTTTCCTCGGGCAAGCATGACCGGGCCTTTTACCAGCAGATGTGGGAAGCCCTCACCCACCACGGCCACTGGCAGGGGGAGCTGTGGAACCGGCGCAAGAACGGGGAAATCTATCCCCAGTGGTCCAGCATTTCCGTGGTGCGGGACAGCAACGGCCAGGCCACCAATTATCTGGCGGTCTTTTCCGACATTACGGAACGCAAGGACGCCCAGGCCCAGATCGACTTTCTCGCCCACCACGACCAGCTCACCGAACTGCCCAACCGGCTCCTGCTCCAGGAAAAAACCCGGGAAGCCATCGCCAAGGCCCAGCGCACCGGCCGGGGCTTCGCCCTGCTCTGCCTGGACCTGGACCATTTCAAGACCATCAATGATTCCCTGGGCCATGCGGTGGGGGATGCCCTGCTGCGGGCCGTGGCCAAGCGTCTGGCCCATTGCCTAGGGGAAGAGGGGGTGGTGAGCCGCCAGGGCGGGGATGAATTCCTCATGCTCCTGCCCCAGGCCTCGGCGGCCGATTTGAGTCGTCAGCTGGAAAAAATTCTCGGGGAAATTTCCCGGCCCTTCCCCCTGGGCACCCAGGAACTGGTCACCTTCGCTTCCATCGGTGTGGCCTGCTACCCGGGGGACGGGACGGAGGTGGGCAAGCTCATTCAGCGGGCCGATACGGCCATGTACCACGCCAAGGAAGCGGGACGGGACACCTACTCCTTCTTCGACCCCAGCATGAACGCCAACGCCACCGCCAACCTGCGCCTGCGCAATGAGCTGGGGCGGGCCCTGGAACGGGGGGAATTCGTGCTCCACTACCAGCCCCAGGTGTCCCTCCGCACTGGCGCCGTGGTGGGGGCGGAAGCCCTGGTCCGCTGGCAGCATCCGGAACTGGGCCTGCTGGCTCCGGTCCGCTTCATCGGCCTGGCGGAAGACACGGGCTTTATCGTGCCCCTGGGGGCCTGGGTGTTGCAGGAAGCCTGTCGCCAGGCGGTGCGCTGGAACACCTCAGGTCACCCGGGCCTGACCATGGCGGTGAA
This sequence comes from Rhodocyclaceae bacterium, assembly GCA_041907765.1. Taxonomy (GTDB): domain Bacteria; phylum Pseudomonadota; class Gammaproteobacteria; order Burkholderiales; family Rhodocyclaceae; genus Azospira. The sequence goes on from JAYRGQ010000009.1 coordinate 108,215, forward strand.
TCTTTCCGCCATCCAGTTCAAGCGGGGCAATCTCCAGCACACGGTACTGGAAGCCCTGGCCCAGAGCGGCCTGCCCGCCACCCAGCTGGAACTGGAATTGACCGAATCCATCCTGATCGACGACACGGAAACCGTGCTGGAAACCCTGGCCCATCTGCGCAGCCAGGGCATCCGCCTGTCCGTGGATGACTTCGGCACCGGCTACTCCAGCCTGGCCTATCTAAAGCGCTTTGCCGTCCATAAGCTAAAAATCGACCAGTCCTTCGTGCGCAACATGGCCAACGACGGGGACGACACGGCCATTGTCCGGGCCATTATTCAGATGGCCCAAAGCCTGGGCCTGGAAACCATTGCGGAAGGGGTGGAGGACCAACGCCTGCCCCAACTGCTGCGGAAATATGGCTGTCAGCAGGCCCAGGGCTACCTCTACGCCAAGCCCCTGGCGGCGGCAGACTTCGCCGCCTTTCTGGAAAAATCCCCGTCCCGGGCCTGAGGGCTAGGCAGGACGCCCTCCGGCGCCCGGTATCGGGGCTTGGCTTATACTCTTCGCCATGACTACCCCCCGCAAGCTCCCCCAACTCCACGTCGCCACCTACAACATTCATAAGGGCTTCACCCAGTTCAATCGCCGGGTGATGGTCCATGAACTGCGGGACTGTCTGCGAGAACTGGCGCCGGACGTGGTGTTTCTCCAGGAGGTCCAGGGCCTGCACCGGGGCCACGCAAAAAAACTGGAGGACTGGCCGGAGGAACCCCAGCACAAATTCCTGGCGGAAGATGTCTGGCAGGCCACGGCCTACGGCCGCAACATGGTTTATCACGGCGGCCACCACGGCAACGCCATCCTCTCCCGCTACCCCATTCTGTCCTCGGAAAATCAGGACGTCTCCCAGCACCAATTCGAGCGCCGGGGCTTACTCCACGCCATTATCCAGGTGGCGGGCTGGGAAGTGCCTCTGCACTGCATCTGCGTCCATCTTTCCCTCTTCGGGCGCAGCCGGCGCAAGCAGATGGACTCCCTGGCGGACCGGGTGGAAAGCCTGGTGCCCCCCGAATCCCCCCTGATCATCGCCGGGGATTTCAACGACTGGCGCAATAAGGCGGACGATCTGCTGGCGGAACGGCTCCATCTCACCGAAGTCTTCGGTGGCGCCGCCGGCCAGCCCGTGCGCAGCTTTCCTTCCACCCTGCCCCTGCTGCGCTTAGACCGGATCTATGTGCGGGGCTTCCACGTGCATCGAGCGGAAGTCCATTTTGGCGAGCCCTGGTCCCAGCTCTCGGACCACGCGGCCCTCTCCGCCCGCCTCACCCTGGCCCTCTGAGCCCCCATGGCGGAATTCCTGCCCGGCAACCGGCTGCGCCTCCTGAATAGCGGCGGGGAATATTTCCCCGCCCTGACCCAGGCCATCCGGGAAGCGGAGAAGGAAATCCACCTGGAAACCTACATTTTTGAAAACGACGCCACCGGCCGCCACATCGCCGCCGCCCTGGGGGAAGCGGCCCGCCGGGGCGTTACCGTGCGCCTGCTGGTGGACGGTTTTGGCGCCCGCAGCTTTCCCCAGACCCTGATGCCCCCCTTGCTGGCCGCCGGGGTCCAGGTGCTCATCTTCCGCCCCGAGCTGGCCCCCTGGCGCCTGCGCCGCCACCGGCTGCGGCGCATGCACCGCAAAATCGCCGTGGTGGATGCCCGCATCGCCTTCGTGGGGGGCATCAACATCATCGACGACATGAACACCCCCCACCAGGTGCCGCCCCGCTACGACTACGCCATCCAGGTGGAAGGGCCCCTCCTGGCCCCCATTCACCGGGCCGTGGGGCGACTCTGGGAAATGGTGGTGTGGGCCAATTTCCGCCATCGCTACCACAACACCGCCCGACTCATTGCCCAGACCTATCCGGCGGGCCACCAGTGGGCGGCCTTCGTCACCCGGGACAACATCCGCCACCGGGGGGAAATCGAGGACGCCTATCTGGAGGCCATTAACAGCGCCCGGGAAGAGGTGCTACTGGCCAACGCCTACTTTCTCCCCGGGGCCCGCTTCCGCCACGCCCTGGCCGCCGCCGTGGGCCGGGGGGTCCAGGTCACCGTGCTGTTGCAGGGCCGGGTGGAATACCGGCTGCTGCACTATGCCTCCCAGGCCCTCTACGGTTTTTTCCTGGGGGCCGGGGTACGGATCTTCCTCTACCAGCGCAGCTTTCTCCACGCCAAGGTGGCGGTGGTGGATGGCCAGTGGGCCACGGTGGGGTCCAGCAACATCGACCCTTTCAGCCTGCTTCTGGCCCGGGAAGGCAATGTGCTGGTGAAAGATCAGCAATTCGCCCGGGAATTAAAGGAAAGCCTGCACCAGGCCATGGCGGAAGGAGCCCGGGAGCTGCCGGTGCAACGCTGGAAGCACCTGCCCCTCTACTCCCGTCTGCTGCGCTGGTCCTGCTATGCCCTGGTGCGGCTGGCCATCGGCCTGGCCGGCTACGGGGGCCGGGAATTCCGCCAGTAGGCTTTTCCCGCCGCCCCATACTTTCCCCCCGTCAATCCGTCCAATCCGGCCAGCAACGGCCCCGAAGGGCGGGCACCCGGCCCAGGTCCCAGTGGGCCAGACCCCAGGCCCAAAAATCCGCCAGACTGTCGCCCGCCCCCTCCGGCGGAAGCTGGCCGAGAAAGGCCCAGGCCTGCCACAACGCTGGCAAGGGCTGGCTGGGGTCCAGGCCCCGAGCCCGGGTCTGTTTGGAAAGCTTTTCCCCCTGGGCATTGGTCACCACGGGCAAATGCACATAGGCGGGCCGGGGCAAGCCCAGGCAGTCCTGAAGGTAGAGCTGGCGGGGCGTGGAATCCACCAGATCCGCCCCCCGCACCACCTGATTAATGCCCTGGAAGCCGTCATCCACCACCACCGCCAACTGGTAGGCGTACTGACCGTCGGCCCGGCGCAGAACAAAATCCCCCACGGCCAGGCCCAGGTCATGGCCCAAATCCCCCAGAAGCCCGTCCTGAATGCCGTAATAGCGCTCCGGTACCGCCAGACGCCAGGCCCGGGGCCGCCGCCCGGGGGCCAGCCCCCGACGGCAATGGCCATCGTAGCGGGGCGCCCCGTCCACGGAAAGACCGCCCCCGGCCGCCTGCACTTCCTTACGGGAACAGGCGCAGGGATAGGCCAGCCCCGCCGCCACCAGGCGTTCCAGGGCCAGACCATAGGCATCCAGGCGCTGACTCTGGTAGAGTACGGGACCGTCCCACTGGAAGCCAAAGGCCTCCAGGGTCCGGAGGATTTCCGCCGCCGCCCCGGGCACCGTCCGAGGCCCATCCACATCCTCCATCCGCAGCAGCCATTCCCCTCCCCGGCTGCGCGCCTCCAGATAACTGCCCAACGCCGCCACCAGGGACCCAAAGTGCAAGGGGCCGCTGGGCGTCGGGGCAAAACGCCCCCGATAAATTGCCGGCGCAGCTGGGGGAATAAGGGCAAGACTGGACAAGGGAACGGACCGGGAGGAAGAGAATCTGAAACGGTTTCCAGTTTACCCTGCCCACCCTGCCCATGCACCCTGCCCGCCATCGTCCCCCCACCCACCCCCGGCTCCAACAGGCCCGGGAAGACGGACTCAGCCTGCTCTACAGCGGCATGCCCATCTCCCTGATCCTGATGCTGTTCTTAGGGATCGCCACGGCTTTCGCCCTGGCGCTGGAGGGCAGATCCCGGGCCTGGCTCTGGCCCCTGGTAAGTGCCGGACTCAGTGTCAGCGTGCACGCCCTTCTCTCCCTCCGTTTCCGCCTGCGCCGCCCGGGGGAAGCCTATGGTACCTGGCAGGCCGTCTCCGCCCTCAGTCTGGGCTTTCAAGGCTTGGCCTGGTCCGCCCTGGCCTGGCTGCCCCTGGGCCTGGGGGCTCCCACCCAGCTGCTCCTGGCCCTGGGCATTGCCACCTGTCTCGCCCTCATTAACGCCTTTCCCCTGTTCGGCTGTGCCCCCGCCTACGCGGCCTTCATGGCCGCCCTGTTTCTGCCCCTGGCCCTGCGCGTCGCCCTGCTCTACGCCCCAGGTCCCGGGCTCGTACTGGTGGGCAGCGCCGTGCTGGGCGCCCTCCTGGCCTGGGCCTTCATTCGCCAGCATCACCGGCTCCTGCAAGCCTTCGCCCACCATCGCCTGACCCAGGATTTGCTGCGCCAACAGCGGGTAATTTTCGAAGCCGCCGGGGAAGGCATCGTCCTACTGCGTCCCGCCCCCCACCACACGGTAAAATGCAATCCCCGTTTCGCCCAGATGCTGGGCTATGAGGCGGGGCAGATGAAAGGGATGCCCCCCTGGGAATGGCTCCCCCATCCATCGGATTGGGAAATTCTGGACCAGTCCGCCCGCAACGCCATCGGCGGGGAACAGCGCCCCTACCACGGGGAAATGCAGCTCAAGCGCAAGGATGGCAGCCACTTCTGGGCCGAAGTCTCGGGCCGGGCGGTGGCGCCGGAAGCGCTGGAGCTGGGTACGGTCTGGGTGGTTTCGGACATCACGGAGCGGCGCCGCAACCAGGAGGAGCTGGCCCGCTCCCAGCAGCGCCTGCGGGATTTGATCGCCCTCTCCTCCGACCTTTACTGGGAGCAGGACGCCCAGTTCCGCTACACCACCCTGGAAGGAGCCCAGGACTTGCTCGATCACCTGGGCACCTCCCGTTTTCTGGACAAGGCGGACTGGGAGATTCGGGGCCTGCGGGGCATTGCGGAAGCGGCCTGGGACAAGCATCGCCAGCGCCTGGAACACCACGAGCCGTTCCGGGACTTTATCTACCAGATGAAGGGCATGGACGGCAGCTTCCGCTGGCTTTGCTCCAGCGGCAATCCGGTGTTTGACGGGGACGGCCATTTTCAGGGCTACCACGGCACCGTGTCCGACATCACCACCCGGGTCCAGACCGAAGCCAAATATCGGCACCAGGCCTACCACGACACCCTCACCGGCCTGCCCAACCGTCGCCTGCTGGCGGACCGGCTGGATCAGGCCATCTTCACCGCCCGGCGCAAGGAACACAAAGTGGCCCTGCTGCTCCTGGATCTGGACCGCTTCAAGCAGGTCAATGACCGCTACGGCCACGCCGCCGGGGACCGGGTCCTGGAAACCCTAGCCCAGCGTCTACGCAATGCGGTGCGGGGCATGGACACGGTGGCCCGCCTGGGGGGGGACGAATTCGTCATCCTTCTCCCGGAAATCCGGGAGTTAGGGGAAGCGGAAATCGTGGCGGAAAAAATACTCCAGGTCACCGACATGCCCGTGCTCCACGGCCAGCTCCAATACCAGGTGGGGGCCAGCATCGGCATCAGCCTTTACCCGGACCACGGGGAAAACAGCGAAACCCTCCTCAACCGGGCCGACTTCGCCATGTACGCCAGCAAACAGCAGGGCGGCCAGCAGACCCGGGCTTTTCACGAAGCGGCGGAGAGGGATCCCCTACCCGAGCCCTCGGAGGGCAAGCTTTCCCAGGACTAGGAAGGGGTGAGACCAAGGCGCTGCCAGCGCCCCGACTTCTGGCGACGCCAGCCCCTTTCACCCAGGTTCCCCTATAGCTGACCACCGCCCCGGCGCACCAGTTGCCGCCGAACATGCGGTCATTCAGGCAATGTTGCGGGCATTGGTCCCCAACCTCCGCTAAGGGTTATCCCCCGGAACATTAGTCTATGGATGGATACCAGCCGCTGGTGTTCCACTGCATCCACCAATTGGTAATGGATTGCTGATTGGCCGCCCGGCGTTCCCTCCAATATTTATCCCGTCGGTTATACCCCCCAGCACCGGTTACCCCGAGCGCTTCTACCGTACCATCTCCCGCTCAATCTCCCGTAGCGAAGATCACAAGTGCCGCACCAGGAAGCCACACAGGCAACCCCGTGGAGCCTGTCGCCCCCAAACCGCTCAAGGGTGAATTGGCCAACGTATCCATCAACAAGTTCAGCGCGTCTGAATCTGCATATAGCCAAGCAGTGGATCATCTTGAGGCGCTGCTTCGCCTATCCCAGCCATACCGTCAGCGGACCAGATTAGGGCAAACACAAAGGAGCTGATATCTGGCACGGAGAATAGAGAGGCTGCGCTACTTTGTAATAGCAGCGCAAAGACGGCGCAGCAAAAAAATAATGACAAAGCAATTTTTCTAATCTCGACCTACTCAATTATTCTCATCCTAGGTCTTTGACTTAGATGGACCCCTAACACCGACACGGCACAAATAGCACTACGGCATATCCATAAGGTATATCATGTGCTCATATCATAATGGCGGAAATAGAAATGTCGCCAACGTCATTTATCTCGCTGCCATCGTCATGCGCATATTGGGGAGTGGTGGGCAGCCTAGCTGGTGAAGCCTTTCCTCTGGGGAAATGGATGTGGCGCAAAAGCTGGGGGTGGCATGGCACTTGGCATTAAGGATAGGGCGATCGCATCACTCGGCCTGCCAATATTCAAAACAGATTTGTACATACCGCACTATCGCCTTGGACAAACCGGTGCGTGGAAATATAAATCGGCGGACTTGTGCCTGGAGCGTGGCTACTTCAGCGGACTGTGGGCAGTACAGGATGCTCCCGTGATGATGCGCGAGCGAGAATGCCAGCCCTGGGGCTGGGAGACCTGGATGTCGCTGTTTCCCCACGAAATCGAAAGCCAGGAGCTGCCTTGTCGCCATGCCAAGGGGCACACAGTGGTAATGGGACTGGGCATGGGCTGGGCAGCCATCAACATCGCACTCAATCCTGCCGTGCGCAAAGTCACCGTGGTCGAGCGCGACGCCGATGTCATCGCCTTGTTCGATTGGTCTGAAGCACTGAAAGATATTCCCGAGGCGGTGCGGGCCAAGATTGGGATAACTCAGGCCGATGCCCTGGACTGGCACCCGGAAGAACCCGTGGATTTCCTGTATGCCGACATTTGGCGCGAAATTCAGGCCCCCTGTGCGCTAGGCGATATGCATCGCATGCAGGCCAACGTCCAAGCCAAGGTCGTGTATTTCTGGGGGCAAGAACTGCTGATCCATGCCCGGGCAGCACGGCGTGTGGAGATGACCGCTGGCGCTGACAAGTGGGCAGAGGCTGTCGAAGAGGCCATGGAGGAATTGGACTTGCCCTTACTCACGGTCACCAATTATCCCGCGCTGGTCGCCCAGGCGGCAGGCCAACGCCAGGCGCGCCGCAGCCCGCTGGCGCCCCTTTCCCTGTCGGCACGACTGTCGCTGCGCCCATTTAAAGACGAAGACATACCCTTCCTACGGCAGGCCTATGCGGCATCGCGGGAGGAAGAAAGGACCCTATTCGGCTGGCCTGAAGAGCAGTGGCAAGAATTCGTAGGAATGCAGTTCGAAGTACAGCATGCGCAATACATGCAAGGCTACCGCAAGCCGACCTTCGACATCATCGTCTGCGACGGCCAATTGGCCGGGCGTCTGTATGTCGATCACGCCCAATCTGAAATCCGCCTCATCGATATCATCGTGATGCCCGAATTCCGTCGCCAGGGCATCGCCGCTTATTTCCTGAGAGCACTAATTAACGAAGCAGAGATAGCTGGCGTCCCCCTGAGTCTGCACGTTGAGCAGCACAACCCGATCATGTCTTATTACAAACGACTGGGTTTCGTGAATCGGGAAGACCGGGGAGTTTACCAATACATGGAGCGTCAGCCGGCGCCATCCATCCCGCCCAAGGAGGGCAAATGACTCCATTCAACAAAGATGACTTTGCACCGCATCTATCGACCGTATTCGATGTGCAACTGCCTGACCAAACCACAATACCGATCACCCTTAGGGAAGTCAGGGAATATACCAACCTACCTTACGCGGGCTTCATGCTGATGTTCACAGGCAGTTCTGCGCATGTTTTCCGGCACGACACCTACAAAGTAAAACACCCGGTCCTGGGAGAATGCGAAATTTTCCTGGGCCCAGTTTCCGTCGGCCCAGAAAACGCTAGTGTCATCCATTACCAGGCGATTTTCTCTTTGGCGAAGTAGGTCAGGACAATCCCTATCGCAACAGCCTCTCTTGATTGGAGGACCATGATGAGTGAATTTTATGTCGGTGAAATTCGTATGTTTGCGGGTAACTATGCACCGCAGGGTTGGTTTATATGCGATGGCAGCGCGCTGGATATCAACAGCTATACCCCCCTCTTTGCTCTGATTGGCACCACCTATGGCGGCAACGGGGTGAGCACTTTCAATCTGCCCGATCTGCGCGGACGCGTACCCGTGCATCAAGGACAGGGAAGGGGGCTAACCTCGCGGATGCTGGGGCAATCATTCGGCAGCGAATCAGTGGTGCTAAATGCCAGCAACCTCCCTACCCATACCCACTCCATCAAGGCCGGGGGAGTTGCCACAACAAACGCGGCCACGGGCGCCTATCTGGCGGATACGGCAACCTATCAACGTTACGCCCCCACCAATACGGCAGATGGGCTAATGAATGCTTCCGAGTTAAGCAGCGAGGCCGGTGTCGCCAGCCCACTTCCTTTCCCGAACCTAATGCCCAGCGTTGCAGTGAATTTCATCATTGCATACACCGGTATCTATCCAAACCGGGATTAGAAAGGAGTACGCCATGTCTGATCAATTCATCGGAGAGATTCGTCTCTTTTCTTTCGAATTTGCTCCCCAACAGTGGGCAACCTGCGATGGGCAGGCTCTGCCGGTTATGCAAAATCAGGCCCTGTACGCCCTAATCGGCTTTATTTATGGCGGCAACAACACCACTACCTTCAATCTGCCCGACATGAGGGGACGGGTCATGATGCATCGTGCCCAAGAAGGACAGCAGGGCCAGGCGTTTGCCAGCGGGACGGAATCTGTTCCTTTGCTGTTGCCTCAGCACCAACACACCATGAACGTCAAGGCCGCTACCGGTACCAGCAATGCTACGGTCGGCAATGTGCTGGCCCAAAGTGCAGACAACGCCTACACCACAGCCTCGCCGGGCAGCACCACACTGGGAAATGTAGTTACAAGCACAGGAGGGAATGTGGCAACGAACAACATGCAACCCTCCCTGGTCGTTAATTACTGTATTGCACTCATGGGCTTCTTCCCATCCCGGAGCTAAAAACTAACAAGGAGCGAGAACATGGCGGATCCTTTCATTGGTGAAATCAGACCCTTTGCGTTCGCTTTTCCCCCATGGGGCTGGGCAAGCTGTGACGGGCAGCAAATGCCGATAGCGCAGAACACGGCACTGTTTTCGATTCTGGGAACCACCTATGGCGGCAACGGGGTGAGCACTTTCAATCTGCCCAATCTGCAGGGGCAGGTTCCCATGGGTGCCGGGGCTGGACCTGGCTTAACTCCCCGGGAGTTGGGCAGCACGGAAGGGGCCAGCTCAGTAACACTCAGCGCCAGCAATTTCCCCGCCCATACCCACAGCGTGCAGTGCAATAGTGGCAACGCGACGGTAGGGACGGCCTCCGGAAACTTCCTGGCAAAAAGTGTAAAAGGCTCCGCTTCCCGGCCCGCATCCGTATTGTCCTATGACATGGCTATACCCCCGCTCGCAAGCCTAGCCGCCGATACGGTAAGTGTGGCGGGTAGCTCCACCCTTTCCCAGACCCGCGCTAACCAGCAGCCTTATCTGCCGATCCAATTAGGGATTGCGTTGTATGGTGAATTTCCGTCCAGGCCTTGAACCCACCCGCCAACAGCCCCGGGTGGGGGACAGCCAACCCACGGAAAAAATGTCCCAGGGTTTCCCGATAGCGGAGAGACGGAGACCTTGGGGCAATTTTTCGGCCAACCGATGTGCCTTGGGGTAAGCCGGATGAGGGGACCCTAATCGCAAGTTTGGCGACACATTGCCGGACAGATATGAACAGGCCTTGTCCGGATAAAACCCGGGGCCTCAGCAAGCGAAGCACATAGAAAAGCAACCCACCTATTTTCTAACAATAGAGTTTCATAACCCCGCCATTTTTACAACGCTTAAATACTTTCACCCCAAAACAACACAGATAACGCAATTAAATTATATTGCGTGCGTTATATTAAACACGCCATAAATTAAATCATTTCACACAAAACAATACAATTACGCTGAAAACAGAAAAAATAAACTTTATAACAACACCCCAGCCTCAATGCAGTAATTCGTTATCGCAGTTTTAATATTTTTAGCCGCGTGATTTCTTCATGCGACACGAAAGATTGGCATTGCGGCGCTCAGGCACCGTTGCCGATCATTAAAAGGGAATAAGGAGCCATCAATGTTGCGCCTTTCTGCTGTTTTTGCGCGACTAGCCCACCTGCTGGTCCTTTTGGCGTTGTTCTTGTCATGGTCGGCCCAGGCCACTATTGTGGGAGGAACAATAAATTTCGGCACAGATTCAGTATCAGGCATGGCTATTGTGACAATCAACGGCCTGAATTTCTCCTCAGCTCCAAATAATACGTGGGTCTACGCGACGCCTGCCCCAGACCTCAATGGCGTCGCGGGTGTGAATGGCAATGCGGCATATACCGATACTAATGCTGGAACCGATAGCAATCCAGCCATCATCACCGCAGCCACGCCAGGGGATAAATTCAGTGTCACATCAGTCAATATTGCCGCTTGGAATGACGGTCCGCTCACGACAATGACGGTAAAGGGGTATCTGAATAGCCAGCTGCTGACCACGCAAACCCTGAGCATAAACACTAGCGTTAACGATGGAAATGGATCATTTTCAACATATTCTCTGAATATTTCCGGTGTAGATACGATTACCTTTGCCGCAGATAAGGGTAACTCTTATGTAATTGACGACTTGGTCGTAGCACCCTACGTAACCTCGGCACCAACGGCCACGACCGGCTCAGCCACAAATATCAGCTATGCTAGCGCCACATTAAACGGCACGGTCTCGTCCAACAATGCCGCCACTACCGTGACTTTTAAGTACGGCACCACCGCGTCCTACGGCTCCACCGCCACCGCCACCGAATCCCCGCTGAGCGCCACCGCATCGAATACCAGTGTTGCTGCAGGCCTAACGGGCCTAAGCTGCAACACGACCTATCACTATCAGGTAGACGCCGTTAATTCGATAGGGGAAACCACCGGCTCGGATGCCACCTTCACCACCAAGGCCTGCGTACCAGACGCCCCCACTGCCGTAACAGCTACGGCAGGGGATAGACAAGCATCGGTGAGTTTTACCGCCCCCAGTTACGGGGGGGCCTCGTCCATCACGGGCTACACGGTTTCGGATGGCACCCATACCGGCACGGGCTCATCCAGTCCGATTACTGTTACAGGCCTCACCAACGGCACGTCCTACACCTTCACGGTAGTAGCCACCAACAGCTACGGCAACAGCGTGGGGACTATCGCCACGGCGGTGACGCCACAGGGCGCCCAAACCATCACCTTTAACAACCCCGGCGCCCAGTCCTTCGGGGCTGTGCTGGATCTGACCAGCTATGTCACCGTTTCTTCTGGGCTAACGCCGAGCTATACCTCTTCCACGACCTCCATATGTACGGTTAGCAGTGGCGGACAGGCAAACTTTATCTCAGCGGGAACCTGTACCATCAGCGTGGCCCAGGCGGGCAACGCTAGCTACAGCGCCGCACCCACGGTTTCACAAAGTTTTGCGGTAAATGCCACAGCCCCCGGGGCACCTACCGGGGTAAGCGCCACGGCAGGCGACACCCAGGCCGTGGTGAGTTTTTCCCCACCGGGGAGTAACGGTGGGGCATCTATCACCAGCTATCAGGTCACCAGTTCGGGCGGGCAGACCGTGAGCGGAAGCGCTAGTCCACTCACGGTGACAGGGCTCACCAACGGCACGAGTTACACCTTTACGGTAACAGCGACCAACAGCGCGGGAACCGGCCCGGCATCGGCAGCTTCGTCTGCCGTCACGGCAAAAGGCTCACAATCCATTACCTTTAGCAACCCCGGTACCCAGAGCTTCGGTACCACACCGACGCTTACCGCGAGCGCACCAGGTGGCACTGTCACTTTTACATCGTCCACCACCGGCGTATGCACCATCACCAGCGGCGGCACGCTGACCTTCGTGACCATCGGCGCTTGCATCATCAATGCCGATCAGGCAGGTAACGGCACTTATCTTGCCGCACCGACAGTCACGCAAAGCTTCTCTGTGGCGGGAGCCATCCCCGGTGCGCCCACCGGCATATCCGCTACGGCTGGCGACACCCAGGCTACTGTGACCTTTAACCCTCCCAGCTCAACCGGCGGAACAAGCATTACCGGCTATACCGTCACCTCCAGCCCCGCGGGTGGCACGGACAGCAACGCAGGTTCAACCGGCCAGTCCCACGTAGTGACCGGGCTGACCAACGGCACGAGCTACACCTTCACCGTAACCGCCACCAATACTACGGGGACGAGCATAGCCTCAGCCGCTTCCAATGCCGTCACCCCGAAGGGCGCCCAGACCATTACCTTCTGGCCCGTACCCACCCAAAATTTTCGCTCCACACCAACGCTGAGTGCCACGGCTAGTTCCGGTCTCACAGTGTCCTTCACCTCTAGCACCACCAGCGTCTGCTCTATCACTAGCGCAGGCGTACTCACTTTCCTTTCCACCGGTACCTGCTCCATCAACGCCAACCAAGCCGGCAACACCACCTGGTCAGCCGCTAGCACCGTCACCCAGAGTTTTGCGGTCAGCGCTACAAAGCCGAATGCCCCCACTATTGGCACGGCATCCGCTGGCAACAATCAGGCCACAGTAGCTTTTACCGCGCCGACCGACACCGGTGGGGCGACCATCACCACCTACACGGTGACTTCCAGCCCCGGCAACATAACCGCCACGGGTGCCTCCAGCCCGATTACCGTCACCGGGTTGACCAACGGTACCGCCTACACCTTCACGGTAACGGCCGCCAACACTGCCGGCGTGGGGCCTGCTTCGGCCGCCTCAAACAGCGTGACTCCCGCCCCTACCCCCCCCGTAGCTGGGGCGGTTACCGCCACCATAGCCTATGCTAGCAGTGCCAACGTCATCACTCCTGTCCTTAGCAGTGGCACCGCCACTAGCCTGGTCGTGGCGACCCAACCGGCCCACGGCACGGCCAGCGTAAGCGGGCTCACCCTGATCTACACGCCAGCAGCAAGCTATTCTGGCACTGACACCTTTACCTACAAAGCTGTTAACTCCGGGGGATCATCGGCTACAGCCACGGTAACCGTCACCGTCACCCCCCAGGCACCAACCGCAGCGGCGGTGAACATGACGGTTGAGATTAACAGCGTCAACAACAATGTCCCCCTAGCCCTGAGCGGCGGGGCAGCAACCAGTGTGGCCGTTGCTACGGCACCCAGCCACGGGACTACCACGGTCAGCGGCCCCCACCTCACCTATACGCCAGCCAGAGATTTCATGGGAACCGATACCTTTACCTACACGGCCACCAACGCCGGGGGAACCTCGGCCGCTGCCACCGTAACCATCCTGGTGAACAGTCGGCCCGATCCCACCAAGGATCAGGAAGTCACCGGACTACTCAACGCACAGGCGACTACCGCCAAGCAGTTCGTCGAGACCCAGATCGGCAACTTTCAGCACCATCTGGAAAGGCTGCACCACCACAAGCGACAAGAAGACCCCGTCGTCACCGTACAAAACAGTCTGCCAGGCAGCACCAAGCCAAGCGATGACGACTCCCCGAGCGGCCCCAATAGTGCAAGCATGCCAACCTCCCCCAGCAGAACCTCTGGGCGTAGCCATACGGCCGGTAATAGTTCGACCACCAGCAATATCCCAGCCAACAGTCTCTGGCCGTCCAACGTTGCTGGCAGTCAAGGCATTGACCAGTTCCCTCAGCAGTTCAATACCAGAAATGGTGCCAATACCCCTTCGCTGCCCTGGTCATCGCTCAACCTTGCGAGTGATAGCAAGGATGTGCTGGGAACAGGGATCGGCGTATGGAGTGCCGGTGTAATTAGTCTAGGGCATCTGGCAGGCATCGATACACGCTTCACGACTTCAGGGCTGTCGTTTGGGGCAGACCTGCCCCTCAAGGACAACCTTACCGTCGGGGTAGGCATGGGGCTGGGTCATGAGCGGACGAAGGTGGGCGACAATGGAACACGGGATACGGGCGACAACTACGTCTTCACTGTCTACGGCAGCTACCAGCCTTCCGATGAATTTTTTCTCGATGGGGTGCTCGGCTACAGCCACCTAAACTTCGATGCCCAGCGCTATTCAAGCTCCGCAGATACGGTGGCCAAATCGAATCGTACGGGCACGCAATGGTTCGCCTCCCTTACCGGTGGCTATGAGTACGTGCGGGGCAAGCTCCTCTTCTCATCCTATACGCGCCTGGATATCGTCAGAACGCGTTTGGATGCGACGACGGAGAGCAATGCGGGCATCTACAACCTGTACTACCACGCCCAAGACATCTCAACCAACAAGCTCTCGCTGGGCTTGCGCGCGGAGGGTAACCTGAAAATCGCCAACCTGACCGCAAAGCCGAATATCCGCTTTGAATATCAGCACGATTTTGAAAAGCCAGGGTTTGCCCTAATGAATTATGCTGACCAAAGATCTGGCACGGTCTATCAACTGCCACTCGACGGATTTAATCGCAACGCTTACGTGTTAGGCCTGGGCACTGATTTGTTCCGCAAGAGCTGGGCCTTCGGTCTGAACTACCAATTTAGTCATGGCTCAGGTTCGAGCAATGTACAGACATTGGGGTTCAACATTAAAAAATCTTTCTAAAACCCAAGCATTTCGGCAATAACAGGGCCCCGGGAGGGGCCTTGTTGTTTCAGGGGACGGGAAAAAGCCATTGGAGCCAGGGAAACCTGCCATTGTCCCCTGAGAGGGAGCATGAATTTGGGCACTCCCTTGGCAAACGAAAAACTACAGCGCCACCAGGGGCGCGAACAGCCCGGGAACAATACCTTAGGTAAGCCCAAGAAAACAAGCTGGCTCGCGAGTAACGCTAGGCCAAATTATGGCGGAGCTTCCACCATACAGAGACCCGCATCAGACCAAACAAACATGATCATGTGCCCCCCTCAAGCAAAAGGGCTTTGTCATCAGTCACACAAATCTTAGGGTTGTCGCCTTGGGCCAATCTGCCTTCGATGGCAACGAGCGGGAATCCCGGTACCTTCCCCAAGTCGAGGAGGAGTCTCCCCAGGTGAATAGATTTGCAAACGGCAGGCTTGGCCCACATCGCCCAGGTCAATCTTTTGATGTAGGAGAGCTTTCGCGGCTTCGATAAAAAAACAAGCGTCAGAGCCGGTAATGGGAACGAAGCGCCTCAAGCAGGCACAAAATAGGCTCGCCTAATGAGTCAAGGTGATGGTGGCGTAGCTTTATCTTTTCAGCAGAGCACCGCCACAACGGGCTTGGCGACAAACTTCGACAGTTCTGCGCCCACGGTAATTCAGGACCGCAGGCCGTCAAGGATTTTGATTAACTTGACGGCCAAAGACAGACATAAAAAACCTAATTACGTCAAACGTTGAACAGGAAGTTCATCACATCCCCGTCCTGCACCACGTAATCCTTGCCTTCAGCCCGCATTTTTCCCGCTTCCTTGGCGCCCTGTTCCCCGCCGCAGGCGATGAAATCGGCGAAGGCGATGGTTTGGGCGCGGATGAAGCCTTTTTCGAAATCGGTGTGGATGACCCCGGCGGCTTGGGGCGCCGTGTCGCCCTTGTGGATGGTCCAGGCCCGGACTTCCTTCACCCCGGCGGTGAAGTAGGTTTGCAGGCCCAGGAGGTCGTAACCGGCCCGAATCACCCGGTTCAGGCCCGGTTCTTCCAGCCCCAGATCGGCCAGGAAGGCCGCCTTGTCTTCCTCTTCCAGGTCCGCCAACTCCGCCTCAATCTTGGCGCAAACCGCCACCACGGGGGCGTTTTCTGCCCCAGCGAAAGCCCGCAGCCGGTCCAGGTGGGGGTTATTTTCGAAGCCGTCTTCCAGCACATTGCCCACGTACATGGCGGGCTTGATGGTGAGCAGGCACAGGGGCTTCAGCAGGGCCGCTTCGTCCTTGCTCAGGCCCAGGGTACGGGCCGGCTTGCCTTCGTTCAGGTGGGGCAGGAGCTTTTCCAGGACGGGCACCAGCTTCTGGGCTTCCTTGTCCCCGGCCTTGGCCTTTTTGCTGTCCCGGTTGAGGACCCGTTCCACCACAGCCAAATCGGCCAGAGCCAGTTCGGTGACGATGGTTTCAATGTCCGCAATGGGATCCACCCGGCCGGAGACGTGGACCACGTTGGCGTCGTCAAAACAGCGCACCACATTGACGATGGCGTCCGTTTCCCGGATGTTGGCTAGGAACTGGTTACCCAGGCCTTCCCCCTTGGAAGCGCCAGCCACCAGCCCGGCGATATCCACGAATTCCACAATGGCGGGCTGGATTTTCTGGGGCTTGACGATGGCAGACAGCCCGGCCAGCCGGGGATCGGGCACTTCCACGATGCCCACATTGGGCTCAATGGTGCAGAAGGGATAGTTTTCCGCCGCAATGCCCGCTTTGGTCAGGGCGTTGAACAGGGTGGATTTGCCCACGTTAGGCAGGCCGACGATGCCGCATTTCAGGCTCATGAAAATTCCTCGCTGACGGGATGCCCGAAGGCATCCCCTGCCGTCCGGGGCTCCCGAACGGAATGACTGACAAAGAAAGAAGGGCGGCGGGGCCCTTCTTGGTAAGCGTTATTGTAGCCGGAGCCGGACCTAGACCGCTTTGCCGTGCAACTGTTGCTGGGCGGCGGCGAAATCCCCGGCGGCCAGGAGGGGCCAGGCCAGCAGGCAACGATCCAGGGCCCGGTCAATTTCCGTCTGTTCCTCCGCCCGGGGGCGATGCAGAACAAAATCCACCACTTCCTGATTCAGGCCCAGGGAACGGGGATGGCCCGTACCCAAGCGCAGACGCCAGAAATTGGGGCTACTCAGGGCGGCCTGGATATCCTTCAAGCCATTGTGCCCCCCGTTGCCGCCCCCCTGTTTGAGGCGAATGCCTCCCGGAGGCAGGTCCAGCTCATCATGGACCACCAGAATTTCTTCCGGAGCAATTTTGTAGAACCGGGCCAGGGCCCCTACGGCCTGCCCCGACTTGTTCATATAGGTTCCCGGTTCCAGCAGCCAGCGTTCTCCCGCCTTGGCCACCAGGCCGAAGAAGGATTTTTGTGGGGCCAGGGAAACATGGAGTTGGTCGGCCAGACGGTCCACCAGCCAGAATCCGGCGTTATGCCGGGTATCCGCATATTCGGGACCGGGGTTGCCCAAACCGACGATGAGACGGGGAGGACAGGCAGTTGCCATGGAACAGGCTTCCTACAAAAACAAACCGCCGCGGGCACCGAAGTGCCAGGCGGCGGTTCAATGGGCGGACGAAACTCAGGCCGCGGGAGCAGCGGGAGCGGCGCCTTCAGCCGCAGGAGCGGCAGCAGCAGCGTCGGCCGCTTCGTCTTCAGCCGTGGCACGCACGGACAGGATGGTGGCCACCACCGGGTCTTCGCCGTGCAGACCAGCGCTGACGCCCTTGGGCAGCTTCAGATCGCTGACGTGCAGGGAGTGACCCGCGTGCAGATCCTTCAGATCCACTTCCACGAATTCGGGCAGATCGGCGGGCAGACAGGCAATTTCCAGGTCGGTCATGGTGTGGGACACGATACCGCCGGATTCCTTCACCCCCGGAGCGATTTCCGCATTGACAAAGTGCAGGGGCACCTTGATGTGCAGCTTTTGCTTGGGATCAACCCGTTGGAAATCCACGTGCAGGACGATGGCCTTGTAGGGGTGGACTTGGGAGTCACGCAGCAGAACCATTTGCTTTTGACCATCCACATCCAGATTCAGGATGGAGGAGTGGAAAGCTTCCTTGCGCAGGTTCAGGAAGATGTCGTTGTGGTCCAGTTGCACGGTTTCCGGGGCCAGGCCGGCACCGTAAACAATGGCGGGGACCTTCTTGGCACGGCGCAGGCGGCGGCTCGCTCCGGTACCCTGATCCGTACGCTTTTCAGCTTTGATATCGATGGTCATAAAGACTCCAGGTAATTGACCTTGCCCGCGACCAGGCAAGGGGTTGAAAAAAACTTATTCGATGAACAGGGAAGACACGGAGTCTTCGTTGCTGATGCGGCGAATGGTTTCCGCCAGCAGGTCCGCCACGGAAAGCTGGCGGATGCGGGAGCAATTGGCCGCCTCATCCCGCAGGGGAATGGTGTCGGTGACCACCAGTTCATCCAGATCGGAGCTATTCACCCGCTCCACGGCGGGGCCGGACAGCACCGGGTGGGTACAGTAGGCCAGCACCCGCTTGGCACCCTTTTCCTTCAGGGCCGTGGCGGCTTTGCACAGGGTACCGGCCGTATCCACGATGTCGTCCATGATCAGGCAGGTGCGGTCCCGCACGTCGCCGATGATGTTGGCCACTTCGGCCACATTGGCCTTGGGACGGCGCTTGTCGATAATGGCCAGATCACATTCCATGCGCTTAGCCAGGGAACGGGCCCGGACCACGCCACCATGATCGGGGGAGACCACCATCAGGTTGTCGTAGCTGTGCTTGCGGATGTCCTCAAGCATGATCGGCAGACCGTAGATGTTATCCACCGGAATGTCGAAGAAACCTTGGATTTGTTCCGCGTGCAGGTCCATGGTCATGACCCGGCTGACCCCAGCGGCGGTGAGCAGATCGGCCACCAGCTTGGCGGCGATGGGCACCCGGGCGGAACGGGAACGGCGGTCTTGACGGGCGTAACCGAAATAGGGGATGGCAGCGGTGATGCGGCGGGCGGAGGCGCGTTTCAGGGCATCCACCAGCACCAGAATTTCCATCAGATTGTCGTTGGTGGGAGCGCAGGTGGATTGGAGCACGAAGACGTCGTGGCCCCGCACATGTTCCTCAATTTCCACGCTCACTTCCCCGTCGGAGAAGCGGCCCACTTTGGCGCGCCCCAGGGGCAGGCCCAAACGATCAACAACATGAGACGCCAGCTTCGGATTGGCGTTACCGGTAAAGACCATCAAGCTATCGAAGCTCATTTGGGGGCGCCCCTAGAAAAGCAAGACGGGCAGGAAATTCCTGCCCGTTTTTTTTTATCGCAAAGTTCTTTGGCTGGGGAGGAAGGATTCGAACCTTCGCATGCCGGAATCAAAATCCGGTGCCTTAACCAACTTGGCGACTCCCCAGTAACCACAACCGGCTGAACACTCCGTGAAATCTTGCTGGGTGCCCAGGCTGGAAATCGAAGCCGGTGAAGGGAAAGCAGCTCAACACCAGCGAGGCGCGCATATTACCGAACTTTTTTCCGAGAGGCAAACCCTTTGGCAAAAAATTTCGCCGCACCGGGGGCCAGAAGCCCCGCCCTCAGGACCTACGCCCGCTCCCAAGTCCCTTCCCGGACGGGGTCACAAAGGGGGACAGCACCGTTTCCGGCAGGGCCCGGCGTACCAGCTCATTGATCCGGGCCAGGCGCACCCCGTCGCCCCCCAGGTGGAGGAAGGTGAGAAGCAGGTGGGCGCCGCTGGCGTCAATTTCCGACACCCCGGACAAATCCACCCGGAAACGGCGGTAGCGGCGCAGGGCGTCAAACACCCGATCCTCCAGCTGGCGGGATTGATCCAGGGTCAGCGGGCCATCAAACACCATCCGGCATTCCCCGCCACACGTGGATTCACTGGAAACCTGCACCGACATTGCCACCACCCTCTGCCAAAAATCAAAAACCGGCGAACTTACGCTCGTGGCTTTACATTATGACGACAGCGGCAGCAAAAACCTATTGGACTTTTGGCATAAACCCGGCGCAACGCCAGGAAAGACGGGCTTCTCAGTCTGAGGCCAAGGCGTAGAGGGGGTGCTGGGCCAGTCCCCGGCTGAGCCAGCCGCGCCAGCCCCCAGGCAACTGGGCCAAGGCCTGTTCCCCCTGTTCCCGGCTGGTCAGGGGCACAAAAACACAGGCGCCGGAGCCGCTCATGGCGGCAGGCCCCCAGGAACCCAGCCAGGCCAGATGTTCGGCCACCGCCGGGAAATGGCGGCAGGCCACGGCCTCCAGATCATTGTGGCCCCAGCCTTCCCGCCAGTCCCCAGGACGTACGGAAGGCGTATTCCGCACCAGATCCGGGTCGGTGAAAATGGTGGCCGTGGGCACCGCCACCGGCGGTTCCAGCACCAGATACCAGGGATCGGCCACGGCCACCGGGGTGAAGTCCTCCCCCACCCCTTGGGCAAAGGCACTGCGGCCGTAGATGAAAAAGGGCACATCCGCCCCCAGGGTCAGCCCCAGGGCTTGCAGGCGGGCCCGGGAAAAGCCCAGGCCCCAAAGGTGATTGAGGGCCAGGAGCACGGTGGCCCCATCCGAGCTACCGCCCCCCAGACCGCCCCCCAGGGGCAGATGCTTTTCCAGGCGAATATGGGCACCGGGGCAGCGCCCGGGGCCAGCGGCCTCCATCAGGAGCCGGGCGGCCCGAACGGTTAGATCCTGCTCCGGCGCCACCCCGGGGAGGGGCGTGTCCAGGACAATGCGGCCATCCTGCCGGGGCGCAAAGCGGAGCACATCCCCCCGGTCCAGCAGGCGAAATACGGTCTGCAACAGGTGGTACCCGTCCGAACGGCGCCCCACCACATGGAGAAAGAGATTGAGTTTGGCGGGAGCCGGATAGGCACTGTCCCAGCCCCACGGGCTGGCGTCGCTCCGAGCCGGGGCGCTCACGACGCGTCTCCGTCCAGACGCCAGGCGTCGAAGTGGAGGCGCAATTCCACGGCGTCCCCGTAACGGGCGGTCATGGACTGGGGCAAGGCGTCCGCCCCACCCTCGTCCCCATAGCCGTATTCCACTTCCCAGCCCGATTCGGTAAAGCGCCGCACCCGTCCGACGGCGTCCCGGCGCACCCCGGTGCCAGGCACGGTGCGGGCCAGCAGCCATTCGGACATGTGGGCCAGGGGCAATTCGTAGCCCAGCACATCCCGCACCAGGGCGCCCCCGTCCGCCGCCTGGTAATAGCGGTGGTCGGCGGTGGTGAGCCGGGCCCCGTCTCTGTCCTGAACAATTTCCGCCGCCCCCTGGCCCAGGGGAGACATGAGCAACACCTCATCCCGGCCCTGGCGATGGTCCCAGGTCAATTTGCCCGCGTAGCTTTTCGTTTCCTGACGCAGGGCAAAGCGGCCTTCCACGTAAAAATCCTGAATGCGGCCCCGTTCCCCCACCGCACCTTGGACCGTGGGACCGGTCTGGGCGCAACCGGCCAGTCCCAAGGCCAATCCCAGCCCCAGGCCGAGGAAATGGCGCCGACTCCGGCGCCCCGTTTCCATGGCCGACATTTCAGGGAGCAGCAAATTTACGCACGGCGGCGCTTAAGACCTCGTTGCCCGGGTCTTTGCGCTGGGCATCCTGCAAGGTCTGGCGGGCTTCGTCCTGCCGCCCCATGGACCAGAGCACTTCCCCCAGGTGGGCGGCAATTTCCGGATCGGGGCGCACCCCGTAGGCCTTGCGCAATTGGTCCAGGGCCCCCGCCATATCCCCCTGACGGAACATCACCCAGCCCATGCTATCCATGATGAAAGGATCGTCGGGGGCCAGACTTAAGGCC
Organism: Rhodocyclaceae bacterium; assembly: GCA_041907765.1. Lineage (GTDB taxonomy): Bacteria > Pseudomonadota > Gammaproteobacteria > Burkholderiales > Rhodocyclaceae > Azospira. The sequence goes on from JAYRGQ010000009.1 coordinate 129,747, forward strand.
TTGGCGATGAGACGCCGGGCCTCGTCCAGCTGGAGCCGGTGGTCGGCCAGGGTGTAGCCCAGGGCATTGAGGGCATGGGCGTTATCCGGCTGGAGCTTCACCAGATGGCGCAGATAGGCCTCGGTGACGGGGAGCTTGCCCAACTTTTCCGCCAGCAGGGCGGCGTCGTAGAGCAAATCGGTCTGGTCCGGCTGGGTTTTGAGACGGGCTTCCAGGACCCGGAAGGCTTCTTCGGGCTGCTGGTTTTCCCGCAGCAACTGGGCCTCCGCCAGCACCAACTGATCCCGTTCCGTTTCGCTGCGCACGGCGGCATTCTGCAACAGGGTCCGGGCATCCCCCAGGTGGCCCGTTTTGGCCAGCAGCTGGGCGCGGCGACCCAGGGCGGGGAAATACTGGTCCCCCGCCGTAATGGCGGCGTATTGGGCCAGGGCCTCGTCATTGCGGCCATCGCTTTCCGCCAGTTGGCCCAGGTAGAAATGAACCAGATCCGGACGATTGAAATCCAGGGCCAACAGGCGGCGCAACTGGATTTCCGCCATGGCGTTATCCCCCTGTTGCAGGGCCAGGATGGCCACGGGATAAATCACCTCCGGATTGTCCGGATTGTCCTGGAGGAGGCGGCGAAACTGGGTGGCGGCCTGGTCGAACTGCTTATTCAGCACATAGGCCCGAGCCAGGGTCAGACGCACGTCCTGGGCCTGGGGATGGGCCACCAGATAGGTTTCCAGCAGGTTGATGGCCTGGGGCACCGAATCCCCGGACACCACCTGGGCTTCCAGGAGCACGGGGGCGTCCCAGGTCGGCTTCAATTCCCGAGCCCGGCGCACTTCCGCCAGGGCCTGGGCCCGACCCCCCGCCGTCAGGGAGGCCTGGGCCAGGGCATAGTGGGCCTCGGCCATGGCCAGATAGGGGGTGGTCACCCGTTGCACCAGGCGCAGCACGGCGGCCTTATCCGGGTAGCGGGCAAAGAGGGCGTTGAGCTGGGCCAGGTTGTCCGGCAGATGGGTCGGGTCATCCTCCAGCAGCTTGCCCAGTTCGGGGGCCAGATCATCCACCCGGTTCATCACCACCATCAGACCGGCCAGGGTTTGCCGAGCCTTGGTGGAATCGGGGGCCACCTCCACCCACACCCGGGCGGCCTCGTAGGCCACGTCGAAACGCCGGGCATAGCTGGCCACTTCCACGGTACGGGCGAGAATCTGGGGATCCCGGGTCCGGTAGGAAAGATTGGCGTAGGCGCTCACCGCCAGGTCGTTACGGCCCCGCTGCAAGGCGATTTCCGCCAGCAGCACCTGATAGACCACCTGACCGGGAGCCAGAGGCCCGGGATCGGCCAGATGCAGGGTGGAGTGGGCCGGCTTGGGGGCGGCCTTGGGCGCTTTGACGCTGTGTTCGGGTTTGCCCACCGACGGGTGGGTTTTGGCGGAAGCGGCCTCTTCGGCCCAGCCGGCCAGCGGTAACGCCAGCGCGGCAAACCAGGCCGCAAGGTAGATGTTTCGCATAGGGTGAGGGCCTCCAAAGGAAAGACGGGCTACCGGATTGGAGGCTTTCGCTTAAGATAAGTGCCCCGCATGTTAGGCAGTTTTCCCCCAACCCACAAGCCAGGATCCCCTCCTTTTCCCCACCATGCCAGAACTTCCGGAAGTTGAAGTAAGCCGCCAGGGATTACTTCCCTATTTGCCCGGCCAGCCCCTACAGGCCGCCCTGTTCCGCGTCCCCAAGCTGCGTCAGCCCCTCTCCCCCGCCTGGGCGGAGGAAATGGCGGGCCACACCCTGCAAGGCATCGCCCGGCGGGGCAAATACCTGCTTTTCGATTTCGACAGCCAAACCGGGGGCGGCTGGCTCATCCTCCACCTGGGCATGTCCGGCAGCCTGCGCCTGGTAGCGCCGGGCACCCCACCGGGCAAGCACGATCACGTGGATCTGGTCTTCCCCCATAAGGTGCTGCGCCTCAAAGACCCGCGCCGCTTCGGCGTCCTGATCTGGGTGCGGGGCTCCCAGGTGCTGAACCATCCCCTTCTGGCCTCCCTGGGGATCGAGCCCCTGACCGAGGCATTCCATGGGGACTGGCTATTCCAAGCCACCCGGGGCCGCCAGCAGCCCATCAAGCAACTGCTCATGGACGCCCATCGGCTGGTGGGGGTGGGCAACATCTATGCGGCGGAAAGCCTGTTCCGGGCCCGCATCTCCCCCCTCGCCCCGGCTGGCCGCCTAAGCCGGGAACGGTGCGCCCGGCTGGCCGCCGCCGTACGGGAAGTGCTGACCGAGTCCATTGCCGCAGGGGGCTCCAGTGTGCGGGACTACGTGCATAGCGATGGGGGAGCGGGCAGCTTCCAGCTCCATTGCGCCGTCTATGGCCGGGGAGGGGAAGCCTGTCCGGTCTGCGGCAAGCCCATTAAGGTGGTGCGCCAGGGTGGACGGAGCAGCTTTTACTGCCCCCGTTGCCAGCGCCCTTGAAGCTGCCCCACCCGGCAACCGGGCAAGGTGCATGAACTTGTCCGGCTAGGTCCCTGATTCGATTTGAATATATGTGATAGAGTGAAAGCTACCGGTTTTCTTGAAATCCCAGGTGCCTCCATGACCGCTTCCCTCGCCCAGAATTTTGCCGCTTACAGCCAATGGCGCGCTGACCTTTCCACCGCCATCGAGGGCTTTCGCAACTGGCTTGCGGAAAATGAACTGGGGGACGCCCAGACCGACCTGCGCCTCACCCAGCTCACCGAAAAACTCCAGGAAGATCGGCTCAACGTGGCCTTTGTGGCCGAATTCTCCCGGGGCAAATCGGAGCTGATTAACGCCATATTCTTTGCCGATTACGGCAACCGCATGCTGCCCTCTTCCGCCGGCCGCACCACCATGTGCCCCACGGAACTGCTCTTCGACCCCAGCCGCCCCCCCTGCATCGACCTGCTGCCCATCCAGACCCGGGGCAACAACGCCAGCATCAGCGAATACAAACGCTTTCCCCAGGACTGGGAGCGGGTGGATTTGCATGTGGATTCCCCGGAAGCCATGCAGGAAACCCTGCACCACGTCAGCGAAGTCATCCGGGTGCCCCGGGAAGAGGCGGAAAAGCTGGGCTTCGCCGTGGGGGAACCGGGCCAGGCCGCCTATCAGGTGGGCCCGGACGGCCAGGTGGAAATCCCCCGCTGGCGCCACGCCGTCATCAATTTCCCCCATCCCCTCCTGCAACAGGGGCTGGTGATTCTGGACACCCCGGGGCTCAACGCCATCGGCGCCGAACCGGAACTGACCCTGTCCCTGCTGCCCAACGCCCATGCGGTGCTCTTCATTCTGGCGGCGGACACGGGGGTGACCCAGTCCGACCTGGAAATCTGGAACGAGCACATCGGCAACCGGGGCGGTCGGAAAGCGGGCCGCATGGTGGTCATGAACAAGATCGACGGTCTCTGGGACGAACTCAAAACCGAAGCGGAAATCGACGGGGAAATCAGCCGTCAGGCCCAGTCCTGTGCGGACATCCTGGGCCTGCCCGCCGCCCAGGTCTATCCAGTCTCGGCCCAGAAAGGCCTGGTGGCCAAAATCAACGGGGATCAGGCCCTGCTGGAAAAAAGCCGCCTGCCGGCCCTGGAATACGCCCTGTCCGCCGAACTCATTCCGGCCAAGCAGGACATTGTTCGGGACAACACGGAACAGGAACTCCAGGATCTCCAGACCCGCATCCAAAGCCTGCTGGACTCCCGCCTCAACGGCCTGAAGGAACAGCTCACCGAACTCATGGAGCTGAAGGGCAAAAACAAGGGCGTGGTGGAATACATGATGGCCAAGGTCAAGGCCGAGAAGGAAGAGTTTGAAGGGGCCCTGCAACGCTACTACGCGGTGCGCAGCGTCTTTTCTTCCCTCACCAACAACCTGTTCGGCCACCTGGGGCTGGACGCCCTGCGTAGCCTCACCCAGAACACCCGGGAGGCCATGAATGAGGCCACCTTCTCCCGGGGCCTGTCCGAGGCCATGACCCAGTTTTTCCTCATCGCCCGCAACAATCTGATCAATTCCGGCAAGGAAATCGGCGAAATTCTCGACATGATGGACGCCATCTACAAGAAATTCGCCGTGGAACACGGGCTCAAGCTGGGCAACCCCACCCCCTTCAATCTGCTGCGCTACGAAAAGGAACTGGAGCGCCTGGAGCAATGGTGCGACGACCATCTGAACACCATGTTCCAGCTCCTCACCCACGAAAAGCACAAGCTCATCCAGAAGTTTTTCGAGGAAGTGGCCGTCCAGGTGCGCAAGGCCTTTGAACACGCCAACCGGGACGTGGAAATCTGGCTCAAGGCGGTGATGGCCCCCATGGAAACCCAGATCCGGGAACACCAGATGCAGTTGAAGCGGCGCCTGGAAAGCATCAAGCGCATCCACCAAGCCACGGACACCCTGGAAGACCGGATCGGGGAATTGAATCACGTGGAAGCCACCCTCCAGGACCAGCTCCAGGCCCTGCACACCCTGGGGCGGGAATTGCAGCGCCTGCTCCACCCGGAAGACACCCCGGCGGCCCAGGTGGCGGCTTAAGCGGGCTGAAGCTGTCGGTTGGGCCCTCAGGTGCCCCGGCCCTTCCCCGGGATGCAGCCGGGCACCGCGTAGCTAGGCCGATTGGCGAAAAGACCCACGAGAAACCGGCAAAGAAAAAGCCCCGCAAGCGGGGCTTTTTTCATTCCGGCGGCGGCTCCCCCAAGGGGACCCGCCCGGGCGGCCGAACTTAGGCCTTTTTGTTACCGGTCAGCTTTTCGTACTTGGCCCACAGCTGATCCTTGTCTTCCGCCTTTTCCGGGTTCTTGGTGATGCAATCCACGGGGCAGACTTCCTGGCATTGGGGGGTATCGTAGTGACCCACGCACTCGGTACATTTGTTCGGGTCGATTTGATAAATCTCATCGCCCTGGGAAATGGCCTCGTTGGGGCACTCGGGTTCGCACACGTCACAGTTGATGCACTCGTCGGTAATCATCAGAGCCATAGCAGCACTTCCTTCTTCCTGGGTTGAATTTTTAGAATTTTGCCTTCAGCCGGGCTTCTACCGAAGGCTGAACAAACTTGCTGATGTCCCCGCCCAGCCGGGCAATTTCCCGGACCATGGTAGCGGAAACAAACATGTACTGCTCCCCCGGGGTGAGAAACACGGTTTCCACCTCCGGGTAAAGATTCCGGTTCATCCCGGCCATCTGAAATTCGTACTCGAAATCGGATACCGCCCGCAGGCCCCGGAGGATGACCTTGGCGCCCTGCTGGTGGAGAAAATCCATGAGCAGGTTGGAAAAACCCACCACTTCCACGTTTTCCAGGGGGCCCAACACTTCCCGGGCCATGGTCACCCGCTCTTCCATGGTGAAAAAGGGGCCCTTGCCCTGGCTGTTGGCCACGGCCACGATCACCCGATCGAAAAGCCGGGCGGCCCGGCGCACCAAGTCTTCGTGCCCCTTGGTTAGGGGGTCGAAGGTGCCCGGATATATGGCCAAACGGTTATTCAGCATCGGCCTCGCTCCGCCGCAAGAGGTGGTAAAACACTTGCCCCGCCTGTCCGCGGCGCACCGTTACCCAATCACCGATCCGTTCCAGAGGCATTTCCGCCTCCGCGTAGATAACCGCCTCCGGCGCCAGTATCCTGGGCAGGGAGGGAGCCAGGCGTTCGATCCAGCCCTGATGGTAGGGGGGATCGAGAAACACCACATCAAAACGACGGTCGGTCAGGGCGACGAATTTTAGCGCATCTTCCTGGACGATCTCCACATTTTCCGCCCCCAGGAGCCGGGCGTTGTCCGCCAGGGCCGCCCGCACCCGGGGCGCCCGTTCCACCAGCACCACCTGCCGGGCGCCCCGGGAGGCGGCCTCCAGCCCCAGGGCGCCGCTTCCGGAAAAGAGGTCCAGGCAGGTCAAACCCTCCAGATCCTGGCCCAGCCAGTTGAACAGGGTTTCCCGCACCCGGTCCGGGGTGGGCCGCAGGGCCTCGCTGTCGGGAAAATGGAGAATGCGGCGCCGCCAAGCCCCGCCAATAATGCGCAGGGTGTTGTTGCCTTTGGGGGAGGGCCGGGGGCCAGATTTCCCCCCGGCGCCCCCTTTCTGCAGGGGGGGCCTCAATCTGCCGCCACCTTCACGGTCACCAGATGATCCAGGGGCACGTGGCGGGCGAAGGCGGCCCGGATATCGGCGGCGCTGACCCGATTCACCTGGGCCACATAGGTATCCAGGTAATCCAGGGGCAGGCCGTAGAAGCCGATCACCGCCACGTTTTCCAGAATTTTCCGGTTGTTATCCAGGCGCAGGGGGAAGCTGCCCGCCAGATTGGCTTTGGCCGCCTGCAATTCCGCTGCCGTGGGGCCCTGGGCAAGGAAGTCCTTGAGCACCTTATCCACCACCTGGAGGGCTTGCCCGGCCTGATCCCGCTTGGTCTGGAGGCCAATCTGGAAGGGGCCGGTAGCCCGCATGGGCATGAAATAGCTATAGACGCTGTAGGCTAAGCCCCGCTCATCCCGCACCTCATGCATGAGCCGGGACATGAAGCCCCCGCCCCCCAGGGTGTAATTGCCCACCAGCAGGGGGAAGTAGTCCGGGTCCCCCTTGGCAATGGCAGGCAGGCCCAGGTAGAGATGGGCCTGGGCCGCCGGATGGGGCAGGGCCACCTGGGCCGCAGCGGGCGCCGTCACAGGAGGCAGGGGCGTCAGGGGCGTACCGGCGGGCAGCTGGGCGGTAAGGCGCTGGGCGATGGCTTCCGCCTGGGCCCGGGTCAGGTCCCCCACCAGGGTCACGGTGGCCCGGGAGGCACTGTAATGGTCCCGCCAGAAGGCTTGCACGTCTTCCCGGCTGACCTTTTCCAGGCTTTCCGGAGTGACCTGGATGCCGTAGGGATGATGGGGATACAGGGTTTGCCAGAAGGCCCGGCTGGCCAGCACGTCCGGCTTGGTCAGGGCTTCTTTCAGGCCCAGGATGGCCCGGGCCTTTTCCCGCCCAAATTCCGCCGCGCCGAAATGGGGTTGCTGCAACACGGCCTGGAGCACGGCCAGGGCCCCTTCCTGCTTGTCCGCAGCGGACAGGGTGCGCAGGGTGAGGCTGGCCCGATCCTGATCCACGCTGCCGCCCAGCTGGGCCCCCAGGTCCGCCAGCCGGTCCGCCAGGGCATCCTCGCTATAGGCCCCGGCCCCCAGGTCCAACAGACCGTGGGTCAAGCCAGCCACGCCAGCCTTGTCCGCCGGGGCATAGGCGCCCCCGGCGGCGAAATCCACCTGCACGTCCAGAATGGGCAGCACATGGGTTTCCACAAAGTACACCTGAGCCCCGGAGGGGGCTTGCCAGTGGTCGATGCGCAGCCCGGCCTGGGCCAGGGCGGCGGTGCCAGCCAGCACCAGGGCGGCGGCGGAACGCAGGAGAGAGAGATTCAATTTACGCATAGTCGCTTCCAGAAAAGACGGGAACGGACATTAATGGAGAGGGCCCAGATCCGCCGGCTGGGGCCGTTTGCCGGACAGGGGCAGGGGGTCCAGACGGCCCACGCTCAAATGGTCGTCGTTGAAGTAGCGCTGGGCCACCCGCTGCACATCGGCGGCGGTGACGGCCTGGAGCTTGGCGATCATGGGTTCCACATCCCGGTAGGAAAGCCCCAGCACGGACAGCTGGCCGATTTCCATGGCCTGGGCGAACATGGAATCCCGCTTGTAAATTTGTCCGGCCACCAGCTGGCCCTTGGCCCGGGCCAGTTCATCAGCCCCCACCCCTTCCTTCTGGATGCGGGCGATTTCTCCCTTTAGACCAGCTTCCACTTCCGCCAGGGTATGGCCCTCGGCGGGGGTGCCCAGGAGGTAGAACAGAGAAGGCCCCCGGGAGGTGTCTTCATAGGCGGCCCCCACCTCGGTGGCGAGCCGGCTTTCCCGCACCAGATGGCGATTGAGCCGGGCCCCTTCGTAACCGTCCAGCACCGCCGCCAGCATATCCAGGGCATAGGGATCTTCATCCTTAGCCACATTGCGGATCACTGGCGCTTTCCAGGCCAGCAGCACCTGGGGCAGTTCGGCGGGCGCCTTGACCGTCACCTGCCGTTCCCCCTTCTGATCCGGCTCTTCCACCACCTTGCGGGGAGGCAGGGCCCGGGCCTTAAGGGGACCATAGTATTGGCGGGCCTGGCGGAACACCTGCTGGTGATCCACGTCCCCCACCACCACCAGGGTGGCGTTATTGGGTTCATACCAGCGGTCGTACCAGTCCCGCAGGTCGGCGGCGGTCATGCGCTCCAGATCGGGCATCCAGCCGATCACCGGGCGCCGGTAGGGGTGGGCCTGAAAGGCCACCGCGTTGAGATTTTCAAACAGCAGAGCCTGGGGCTGGTCGTCGGTGCGCATGCGCCGCTCTTCCATGACCACCTTAATTTCCTTGGCGAATTCCTTGGGGTCCAGATTCAGGTGACGCATCCGATCCGCCTCCAGGCTCATCATTTCCCCCAGCTTGGCCTTGGGCACCTGCTGGAAGTAGGCGGTGTAATCGTAATTGGTGAAGGCGTTATCCCGGCCCCCGGCGGCGGCCACCCGGCGGTTGAATTCCCCCGGACCCACCTTGGGGGTGCCCTTGAACATCATGTGTTCCAGGGCGTGGGCCACCCCGGAGGTGCCATCCACCTCGTCGATGCTGCCCACTTTGTACCAGACCATGTGCACCACCGTGGGCGCCCGATGGTCTTCCTTCACCACCACCTTAAGGCCGTTGGGCAGGGTGGTTTCAAAGGGATTGGCGAAAGCCGTGGCAACGGCCATCAAGCCCCAGGCCAAGACCAGGGGACGGAAACATTGCAAGCGTCGCATAGGCGGAATCCGGCAAAAGAAGGTCGGTTACGATAAAATCGCCATTCTACTCGCGGCGCCCCAGGCGCCGTCCATCCCCGCCCGCCCCGAGGCTCCGCTTCCGCGCAAGTCCCCCTGGCGGCGGTTCATGGCTCATCTTCTTTGTCCCGGAACGCCCATGTTTGGTTTCCTGAAAAAATCCGCCACCGATACTTCTCCCGCCACGCCGGAAGCTGAAGGGGACGCCACCCCCGCCGCCCTGTCCTGGCGGGAACGCCTGTTTAAAGGCCTGGCCCGCACCCGGGCCCAGCTGGGGGGCAAGCTCAAGGCCGTGTTCGCCCGGGGCAAGGTGGATGAGGAATTGCTGGAGGAGCTGGAAACCCTCCTGCTCACCAGCGATGTGGGCATGGAAGCCACGGAACACCTGCTCAACGCCCTCAAGGCCCGGGCCAAGCAGGACAAGCTGGACACCCCGGAAGCCATCCAGCACGCCCTGGGGGATTGCCTGGCCGAGCTGCTGGCGCCCCTGGAACAGCCCCTGGACATCTCCGGTCACCGCCCCTTCGTGATCATGATCGCCGGGGTAAACGGGGCGGGGAAAACCACCTCCATCGGCAAGCTGGCCAAGTATTTCCAGAGCCAGGGCAAGAGCGTGCTGCTGGCCGCCGGGGACACCTTCCGGGCCGCCGCCCGGGAACAGCTCCAAACCTGGGGGGAGCGGAATAACGTCACGGTCATCGCCCAGGAAAGCGGCGATCCGGCTGCCGTGGTCTTCGACGCCATTGCCGCCGCCAAGGCCCGGGGCATTGACGTGGTCCTGGCGGACACCGCCGGACGCCTGCCCACCCAGCTCCACCTCATGGAAGAAATCGCCAAGGTGCGCCGGGTGATTCAGAAGGCCGACCCCACCGGTCCCCACGAGGTCATCCTGGTGCTGGACGCCAATATCGGCCAGAACGCCCTGGCCCAGGTGAAGGCCTTCGACAAATCCCTCAACGTCACTGGTCTGGTGCTGACCAAGCTGGACGGCACCGCCAAGGGCGGGGTCATCGCTGCCATCGCCCGCCAGTGCCCCAAGCCCATCCGCTTTATCGGCGTGGGGGAAGGCATCGACGATCTGCGCCCCTTCGCGGTCCGGGATTTTGTCGATGCCCTGTTGGGCGACTAAGGCTCCCATGCCCCTTTCTGCGTTCCGCCCCGCCCACCGGCCCACCGGCCCGTGGGCCCTCCCCGGTCCGCATTTTTGAGACGTACCCGCCATGATTTCCTTTTCAAGCGTCACCAAACGCTACCCCACGGGCTATGAAGCCCTGAAAGGGGTGAGTTTCGACATCCAGGCCGGGGAGATGATCTACCTGGTCGGGCCCTCCGGCGCCGGCAAAAGCACCCTGTGCAAAATCGCCGCCGCCCTGGAAAAGCCCACCTCCGGCAGCGTGGTGGTGAACGGCCAGAATCTGGCCGCCCTGCGCCCCAGCGCCATTCCCTACGTGCGTCGCAATTTCGGCCTGGTTTTCCAGGATCAGAAATTGCTGTTCGACCGCAGCGTGCTAGATAACGTGCTTTTGCCCTTGGCCATTGTGGGCACGCCCCCTAAGGAGGCTCTGAAACGGGCCCGGGCGGCCCTGGATAAGGTGGGGCTGCTGCCCCGGGAAAAAGCCAATCCCATCGCCCTTTCCGGCGGGGAACAGCAGCGTCTGGCCATCGCCCGGGCGGTGGTAAACCGACCCGCCGTGCTCCTGGCCGACGAGCCCATCGCCAATCTGGATACGGAATCCGCCGCCGAGGTCATCGCCCTGTTCAAGGCCTTCCACCAGGTGGGGGTGACGGTCATTCTCGCCACCCACGACACCCAGTGGTCCGACCAGCTCCATCCCCGCCTGCTGTGGCTGGACAAGGGCAAGCTGGTGCCGACGGAGGGAGAAAACTAATGCATACCTGGCTGGTACAACACGCCCACGCCCAGGCCGCCGCCCTGCGCCGCCTGGCCACCGCCCCCCTGAATACCCTCCTGTCCCTGCTGGTGATCGGCATTGCCCTGGTGCTGCCCGCCGCCGGGTGGATCGCCCTGGACAACCTGAGCCAGGCCGCCGCCCGGGCTTCCGGCGTGCAGCAGATCAGCATTTTTCTCGCCGCCGGCGCCACCCGGGACGACGAACTGGCCGTCCAGAGCCGTTTGGAACAGGCCCGGGCAGGCCATCTGAGCTTTGTCTCCAAGGAGCAGGCCATGGCCCAGTTGCAGGACAACGAGGGCATGGCCGACCTGCTCGCCAGCCTGCCCCGCAATCCCCTGCCCGACGCCTTTGTGCTGGAGCCCCGGGACACCACCCCGAGCCGCATGGAAGCCCTGGCCCAGCAAATAGCCACCTGGCCGGGGGTGGAACACGTGCAGCTGGATTCGGCCTGGGCCCACCGTTTTGACAGCTTCCTCCGCCTGGGGCGGCTCACCATGGCCATGCTGGCCGGGCTGCTGGCCGTGGCCCTGGCCGCCATTACCTTCAACACCATCCGCCTGCAAATCCTGGCCCAGGGGGCGGAAATCGAAGTGGCCCAGCTCATCGGCGCCACCTCCGGCTACATCCGCCGGCCCTTCTATTATTTCGGCGCCATCCAGGGCGCCCTGGGAGGCCTGCTGGCCCTGGGGTTGGTGGCCCTGGGGGTCCATACCCTGAGCCCCTCGGTCACCGAACTGGCCGGACTCTACGGGGCCAATTTCCGCCTCCAAGGGCTGGACCCGGTGGGCAGCGTCCTGCTGGTACTGGCGGGAGCCTTCCTGGGCTGGCTTGGCGCCCAGCTCTCCGTCGGCCTTTACTTGCGGCGCATGGGACGGGATTAAGCCCGCAACGGCTTACCACGGCCGCCCCTGCCACGGTCTTAAAAAAAAAGCCCGCCGGGTTTCCCCGACGGGCTTTTTCCACACCGCCTCCTTTTATTAACCCCGTCCCAGGGGCGCCATGGCCGCCAGGCTGGAAAACTGGCCACTCCCCTCCAAATTGCATTGGAGCACCAGCTCCCGCAGGGCTTTGCCCGCAATGGGCCGACTCAGCAGAAAGCCCTGCATTTCCTCGCAGCCCTGACGGGCGAGAAACTCCCGTTGGGCCTCCGTCTCCACCCCTTCCGCAATGGTCTGTAGCCCCAGATTGCGGGCCAGGGACAGAATGGCCCGGATAATGGCCATGTCGTCCGCATCCCCGGGCACGCCCCGAACAAAGGAGCGGTCAATCTTGATCCGGTCCAGGGGAAAGGATTTGAGATAGGCCAGGGAAGAATAGCCGGTACCGAAATCGTCAATGGCCACCCGGATCCCCAGATCGGAAAAATGTTGCAGCACGGCCACGGCCCGGCCCGGATCGTGCATCAGGGAGCCCTCCGTAATCTCCAGTTCCAGGGAACGGGGGGAAACCCCGGTTTCGGCCAGAATGGCCTCCACCCGGGTGGCCAGATTGTGCTGACGGAACTGGCGAGGCGACAGATTCACCGCCAGGCGCAGGGGCGGATTGCCCCCGTCGCACCAGGCCCGATACTGGCGGCAAGCGGTGCGCAGCACCCATTCCCCCAGTTCCAGAATCAAGCCGCTCCGCTCCGCCGCCGGAATAAACCGGTCCGGGGTCACCTCCCCCCATTCCGGATGACGCCAGCGGGCCAGGGCCTCCACCCCCACAATGGTGCCGGTCTTCAGACAGGCCTGGGGCTGATAGTGGAGGTACATTTCCCCCTCCGCCAGGGCCCGGCGCAGATGGGATTCCAGGAGCACCTGATCCCGCACCCGCCGGTTCATCTCGGCGCTGAAAAAGCGGGCCGTGTCCCGCCCGTCTTCCTTGGCCCGGCGCACCGCAATGTCCGCCGCCGCAAAGAGGGATTCGGCCCCCTGGCCGTCCTCGGGAAACACCGCCATGCCCAGGCTCAGGGAAGGTTTGATCTCCGCCCCGTCCTCCCGCAAGGCCCCGTGGGCCGCCTGGAGCAGGCGGTCCGCCAGGAATTTCAGTTCCTCCGTATCCCGCAGATGGGGCAGGATCACGGTAAATTCGTCGCCGCCGCTGCGGGCCACCAGATTGTCTTGCCCCACCGTGTCGCTGATACGCTTCGCCAAAGCCTTCAGCACCTTGTCCCCGACCCGGTGGCCGAAGGTGTCATTAATGTCCTTGAAGTGATCCAGATCCATGCAGATCACCCCCATGCGGCGCTTTTGCTGGCGCGCCATGCCCACCGTGGCCTCCAGCAGGCCGTTGAGATAGCGCCGATTGGCCAGGCCGGTAAGCACATCGTGGTGCTGCCAGCGGCGCAATTCTTCCTTCCAGCGGGACTTGTCCCGACGCAGGGTGAGCAGGGTGCTCCAACCGCCCCCCTGGTCAAAATGGGCCATCAGCACCTGACGCACCGGCACCTTTTCCCCATCCGGGCGAAGCAGGATGGCATCTCCCTGCCAGGCGCGGAAATTCTGCCCCTGATGCAAGGGGTCCAGACCTTGCAGCCAGTCCGGAAAAAGCCGGTCCAGGAAAAGCTCCCGGGGCTGCTGTTCCGGCATGCCCAGGAGCCGGTAACCGGCGGTGTTGATGTGCTGAATGCGCCGGTCCGGCCCGGCCACCAGCATGGCTTCCCCGGCGAATTCCGCCAGCTGGCCGATGCGCTCCCGCTGGCCCCCTTCCACCTTCTCCGGGGCCAGCAACCACAGGGCGCCTTTACCGTGGGCACCGGCAAACGGGGTGCGCTGGACCTGGGCCGTTTCCCGGCCCCCGTCCCCCCGCAATACCGCCACCCGGCTGCCTTCCAGGGCCTCCATCAAGGCATCCAGGCTTTGGCCGCGCAATTCATGAAGCGGTCGGCCAAACAGGCTTTCCGCCGCGCCGTTGCAGGTAACAATGCACTCCTGCTCGTCGCACACCAGGCCGGGCGTACCCACCTGAGCCAGGAGCAAATGGCTCAGGGAGTCCGCCACACCCCGGGTAACACCATGGCGCAAAAACGGTAACGACATGACCCATCTCCTTGCCAAAAGCCCTCCCCTACATGGTCTGGGCCGGAGAGGCATCCGCCAGGCCGCCAATGGCCGCCAGTTCTTCCACGGACAACACCCGATCCGCGTCCAGAAGAATGACGAAACCCTTAGCCACCTTGCCCATGCCGGCGATGAATTCGGCCCGAATGCGGGCGCCGAAGCTGGGGGGCGGCTCGATCTGATCCGCCGGAATATCCAGCACCTCGTTCACCGCATCCACCATCACCCCCAGCACCTGCTGGCCCACCTCCGTCTCCACCTCCACAATCACCACGCAACTGCGCCGGGTGACCTGGGAAGGGGGACGGCCAAAGCGCACGGAAAGGTCGATGACCGGCACCACGGAACCCCGCAGGTTGATTACCCCCCGCATGTAGGCAGGCATCATGGGCACCGGGGTCAGACTGCCGAACTCGATGATTTCCTTAATGGTCAGGATGCTCAGGCCGAACAGTTCCCCGGACAGCTGAAAGGTGAGGAACTGCTGCTGCTCCACCGGCCCCCCATCCCGGGCCGGGTCCCGGCCCGGCTGTTTGGTGGTTACGAGCGCACCCATGCCGCACCTCCTTCGAAGTGTTCGAAGTCCTTATCCTCGGCGGAGGGCCGGGCCAGCACCTTGGTGGTACCGCTGCGCTTGACGGCCTTGGTTTCCCCTTGGCCTGCCTTGCCATCGTTCTTCAGCTTGAAGAAGGACATGAGCTCTTGCAGTTGCACCGCCTGACCGCTCATTTCCTCGGCGGTGGCCGCCAGCTCTTCGGAAGCGGCCGCATTTTGCTGGGTGGTCTGATTCAGCTGGCCCACCCCGGTGGCCTGTTCTTGGGAAGAGGCGGTAATTTCCTGGACCAGATCGGAAGTCTTGCGGATGGCCGGCACCATTTGATCCAGCAGGTTGCCCGCCTTTTCCGCCAGTTGCACGCTGCCGCTGGCCACTTCGCTGATTTCCTGGGCCGCTTCCTGGCTCCGTTCCGCCAGCTTGCGCACTTCCGCCGCCACCACGGCGAAGCCCTTGCCGTGTTCCCCGGCCCGGGCCGCTTCAATGGCCGCATTCAGGGCCAGCAGATTGGTCTGGTAGGCGATGTCGTCGATGATGCCGATCTTGTCCGCGATGCGCTTCATGGCGGTCACCGTTTCCCGCACCGCATCCCCGCCCTCGTTGGCCTGACCGGCGGACTGGGAGGCCATGCCATTGGTGACCTTGGCGTTTTCCGTGTTTTGATTCACGGAAGCGCTCATTTCCTCAATGCTGGCCGCCTGCTCAGAGGAAGATTGGGACAGGGATTGGGAGGTGGAGGACACCTGTTCGGAGGCGCTGGACAAATTGTCCGCCGCCGATCGCACTTCCCCGATGATCTGGTTCAGCTTGGCAATCATGTTGCCCATGGCTTCCATCAACTGGCCCACTTCGTCCCGGGAACTGGCTACCAGCCGCACGCTCAGATCCCCTTCCGCCAGGGCATTGGCCGCCCCCAGGGCTTCATTTACCGGCTTGGTAATGGAGCGGGTAATCCAGAAAGCTAAGCCGGAGGAGACAATCACCAGAGCCAAGGTAATCATGATCAGCTGGTTACGGCTCTGGGTATTGGATTCCTCCGCCGCTTTGGCGGCCCCGGAGAATGCCTCCACTTCGTGATCCTGCATTTGTTGCAAGACGGAAGCTTCTTCGTTGACCACTTGGGTAAACGGTCCAAACAAGTATTCGGTAGCCTTGGCCGCGTTGTATTGGGGAGAGCTGGTATCCGCCAAAGCCTTTAAGGTAGCCAAAGGCCCACCAAGACGAGTACGCACGTCTTGAGCCGTCTTCAGCAAAGCCTTGCCTTCCTCCGACTTCACTAATTGGGTCAGCTTGTCGAACTGTTCCGCGTTGTCTTTGCGCAACCGATCAATTTCCTCAACCTGCTTGCGCTCCATTTCCTTATCGTTGGTCAACACCAACGCCTGAAACGCCGTTTGGAATTTGGTCAAATTACCCAGCACCCGATTGGAAGCTTGGGCAGCATTCCAATGCCGAGTACTTAAATCCTGCACCTGATCATTCAAGCCGGCGAGCCGGGACAAGGCGATCATCACAATAGCAATGGTCAGAAGAATGGCGAGACCAAAGCCGATGGCCAGACGCAGGCCGATTTTCAAATTGCTGAACATGGGAGATTCCTTTCAAAAGAAGTCTTCGAGGATTCAGAAGCAGGTGCTGCAAATTGGTTGTGGTGGGAGCCATCCACCGTCTTTTCATGGGCGGCGGCGATCTGGGCCAGGGCGGAGACATCCACGATCAGGGCCACTTCTCCGCTACCCAGGATGCTGGAGCCGGAGATGCCCCGCAGGTGCCGGAAGAGTTGGCCCAGGGGTTTGATCACCGTCTGCAATTCCCCTTGCAGTTCGTCCACCACCACCCCGATGCGCCGGCCCAGGTAATGCACCACCACGATGTTTTCCCGCCGGGGCACTTCTCCTTCCACCCCGAACAGTTCCCGTAGCCGCACGTAGGGCAGGACTTCTCCCCGCAGGTTGGTGTAGTGCCGCCGGTCGTTGCCGATGTCTTGCAGGGCCACGCATTCCCGTACCGCTTCCAGGGGCAGGACGAAGGGCACGCCCCCCACCCGCACTAGGAAGCCGTCGATAATGGCCAGGGTCAAAGGCAGGCGCAGCCGGATGGTGGTGCCCTTCCCCGCCTCCGTGTCGATTTCCACATTGCCCCGGAGCCCGGTGATTTCCCGTTTCACCACGTCCATCC
>JAYRGQ010000010.1:0-133310 GCA_041907765.1 Rhodocyclaceae bacterium
GGCCGCCATCGCCACTTGTGCCTTGAATTCCGCACTGTGTTGCTTGCGTTTCGTTCCCATCTTTCACTTCCCTTTCAACCGGTCAGCATTAGCTTAGCCAACTGTCCGAAAAAGCGTGACCGCCGCACCCGTAACCCTTTCCCCCCACCCTCACTTTTTTCGAAAGCGCCCCATGTGGACACACCAAGACAGCATCGACACCCTGGCCGCCCCGGCCACCGTTTGGCAGTTTTTTGCTGACATTCCCGGCTGGCAGCGCTGGAACGCAGGCATTGCCCGCATTGAAATCCACGGCCCCTTCGCCGCAGGCACCCAGTTTTTCATGGAGCCCCCGGGGGAAGAAGGCTTTACCAGCACCCTCCTGACGGTGGAGGAAAACCGGGGCTTCACCGATGAAACCTGGATCGGGGACACCCGGGTGCTGGTGCACCACCGGCTGGACCCCCTGGTCCAGGGCACCCGGATCACCTATGCCACAGAAATCACCGGCCCGGAGGCCTCCCGCTTCGGCCCCCTGGTCACCGGGGATTTCCCCCAGGTACTGGCCGCCCTAAAGGCTCTGGCGGAAGCGGGCTGAGGTCCCCGCCCCAGCGGGCAAAGAACGGCGCCCGGCGGCCTTCCCCGGCCTTCCCCGGCCCCTGTTCCCCCCGGGTTATAGGGCATAATGGGGGCCGGGATGGGGTGCCCGGCGGGGCCCCCATGGACCAGGATGGACCTGGATGGCCCCGGAATAGGGGCAGGCCCCTTGCCGAAAAACCGCGCCCCGGCGCCCTCTGGACATTTTCCGCCCCCTTTACCCGAGCCCAACTTGCCTCCGGTCAGCCCTTTCTCCTACCAAAAACTACGCGCCCTGTGTGCCGTGGTGGTGGGACTGGTGTTTTATTTTTTCGCCACGGCCGACCTGGATCTGGACAAGCTGCGCCTCTCTTTCATCACCCATTTCAACGTCGCCCATGGCAGCGCCCCCTTGAGGCGCTTTGACGATTGGCGCCGCCTGCTGCTGGACAGCCGGGAGGCGGGGGAGTCGGAAAAGCTCCACCGCATTAACGACTTTTTCAATCACACCGTCCGCTACGACACCGACCAGAATATCTGGGGCCAAAACGATTACTGGGCCACGCCCCTGGAAACCCTGGCCCTGGCCCGGGGCGATTGCGAGGACTACGCCATCGCCAAGTATTTTTCCCTCATCAACCTGGGCATTCCCCTGCAAAAGCTGCGCATCGTTTACGTCAAGATCACCATCAGCGATTTTTCCGGCCGGCACCAGGAGCCCCACATGGTGCTGGCCTATTACAAAAACCCGGAGGGGGAGCCCCTGATTCTGGACAGCCTGAATGGGGAAATTCTGTCCGCTTCCCAGCGCCCGGACCTGAAGCCCATTTTCAGCTTTAACAGTGCCGGCGTCTGGTTCGGCACCGGCAATCTGGCCACCCAGAGCAATCTCTCCCGCTGGCAGGATTTGTTGAAACGGGTCCACGCCGAAGGTTTCTGAAGGGATATTCCATGTCACTCATCCGCCAACTCTGGCTCACCATTATCGCCAGCACCCTGATCGCCTTTCTCGGCAGCTTTGCCATCAGCCTGGTCACCGCCCGCCAATATTTGGAATATCAACTGGCGGTAAAAAACAATGACAATGCGGCTTCCCTGGCCCTGTCCATGTCCCAGCTGGACAAGGACCCGGTGACCACGGAATTGCAAATTGCCGCCGTGTTCGACAGCGGCCAGTACAGCCTGGTCAAGCTCATCAGCCCCACGGGCAAGACCCTGATGGAAAAACGGGGCAGCGGCGCCGTGGCCAAGGTGCCCGCCTGGTTTATCCGCCTCTTCCCCATTGAATCCAAGCCCGGCTACGCCCAGGTTTCCGCCGGGTGGAAGCAGTTCGGCACGGTGGAAGTGGTGAGCAGCACCCAGTTCGCCTATGGGGAATTGTGGCGGGGCGGCGTTAAGCTGGCCTATCTGTTCTTTTTCTCCGGCCTGGTGGTGGGCCTGCTGGGCACGGCCCTGTTAAAGCGCATCAAGGGCCCCCTCCATGCGGTGGTGGAACAGGCCAAGGCCATTGGCCAGCGCAATTTCATTCACCTGCCCCTGCCCAAGGTCCCCGAACTGCGCACCGTGGTCAAAGCCCTTAATGCCATGGTGGGCTCCCTGCAAACCCTGTTCAATGAACAGGCCAAGCACCTGGATGAACTGCGCCGGGAAAATCTGCTGGATAAGCTCACGGGTCTGGCCAACCGGGAAAACTTTCTCGATCAATTGAACAACGTCCTGGGGGGCCAGGAGGATCTGCCTCCCACGGGCAGTCTGGTGCTGCTGCGCATCACCAATCTGCTGGACATTAACCGGCACCACGGTCGGGAAGCCACGGATGACCTGCTGCGCCAGGTGGGCACGGCCCTGAGCACCACGGCCCGGGATCAGCACGGCGCGGCGGCCCGGTTGAACGGCTCCGACTTCATTCTCCTGCTGCCCAGCCAGGAAGACCCGGAAGGGGCGGTAAAGCAATTGATGGGCGCCCTCCAGGCCCTGGGGGACACGGGTTGGAAGGACATTTCCGGCACCTGGCACCTGAGCAGCTGCCCTTACCTCCAGGGGCAAAGCGCCAGCCATCTGCTGGCCCGGCTGGATCAGGCCCTGGCCACGGCGGAATGGCAGCAGGATGAGGTCTGGCGGCGGGCGGACAATCCCATCGACCTGCCCCTGACCAATCACGGGGAATGGAAAGCTCTCATCGAAGCGGCCCTGCGGGACAAGCGGGCCAAGCTGGCCGAATACCCGGTCCAGGCCTTTGCCGGCGGCCAGCTCCTGCATCTGGAATGCCCCCTGCGCCTGGGCGCTCCCAACGGGGAAGACTGGCTGGTGGCCGGGAAATTCATGCCCATGGCGGTGCGCCTGGGGCTCACGGATCAGCTGGATTTGCTCACCCTCCAACTGGTGCTGGAACGGCTCACGGAGGAAAGTCCGGCCATGGCCATCAATCTTTCCGGGGAATCCCTCCGCAGTCCCCAGTTCCAGGACCAGTTCTATAAGACCCTGGCCAATCACAAAACCCTGGCCCCCCGGCTGTGGATCGAAATTTCGGAAACCGGCGCCTTTGAAAACTTCCTGGATTTCCTCGCCTTTTGCCACCTGATCCGGCCCCTGGGCTGCCACCTGGGCATTGAGCACTTCGGCCACCGCTTCAGCAATATCGGCCAGCTCTATCAAACCGGTCTGGAATACATCAAGGTGGATGGCAGCTTTATCCAGGAACTGGACAACAAACCGGGCAACCAGATTTTCCTCAAGGGGCTGTGCGGCATCGCCCACGGCATCGGCCTACAAGTGATCGGGGAAAACACCCGAACCCAGGCGGAAATGGAATGGCTGGAAAAACTGGGCTTTGACGGGGTCACCGGCCCGGTGCTGGCCTGATTCGGGCCGGGTTGGGTCTGGGTCTGGGTCTGGGTCTGGGTCTGGGTCTGGGTCTGGGTCTGGGTCTGGGTCTGGGTCTGGCTCTGGGTCTGGGTCTGGCTCTGGGTCTGGCTCTGGCTCTGAGGTCTGAGGTCTGAGGATTAAGGATGGCCTGAGCGATGGAGGCTGGCTAAGCCCGCTCCGCCCCAAGCCACGGGAGCCGTAGGTTAAAAACGCCAGGGGCCGGAGCAACAGGGCCCAAGCCCCTTCCTCCAGGGGCTACCTTCCAGCCCCAGCAGGGCGGACCTATTCGCCGTCCCCGCCCCAGGCCCCCGCCAACAAAAGGGCGCCCACCGTTGCCGGTGGGCGCCCTTGTTTTCTCTGCCCTTCAGAGGATCACCGGGTCGCCCCGGTCACCCATCCTCAGGCAGGCAAACCGGCTTCGGTGAAAATGCCGTCGAAGAGAATGGAGCTCAGATAACGTTCGGCGGAGTCGGGCAGGATGGCCACAATGGTCTTGCCCTGATTTTCCGGCTGGCGGGCCAGGCGCACGGCGGCGGCCACGGCGGCACCGGAGGAAATACCGGCGAGAATGCCTTCTTCCTTGGCCAGACGGCGGGCGTAGGTCACCGCGTCCTCATTGCTCACCTGCTCCACCCCGTCGATGAGGGAGAGGTCCAGCACCTCGGGCACGAAACCGGCGCCGATCCCTTGAATCTTGTGGGGTCCGGGTTTGATTTCCTGACCGGCCCGGGCCTGGGTGAGCACCGGGCTGGTGGCAGGTTCCACGGCCACGCTGCGGATCGCCTTGCCCTTGGTCTTTTTCAGGAAGCGGGTAATCCCGGTAATGGTGCCGCCGGTGCCCACCCCGGCCACCAGCACATCCACCTTGCCCTCCGTGTCTTCCCAGATTTCCGGGCCGGTGGTGGCTTCGTGGATGGCCGGATTGGCCGGATTCTTGAACTGTTGCAGGAGCACGTATTTATTGGGATCGGAGGCGGCGATTTCCTCCGCCTTGGCCACCGCCCCCACCATGCCCTTGGGCCCTTCCGTGAGCACCAGCTTGGCGCCCAGGGCGATGAGCAGTTTGCGCCGTTCCAGGCTCATGGTTTCCGGCATGGTCAGGGTAATGGGAATGCCCCGGGCCGCCGCCACAAAGGCCAGGGCGATACCGGTATTGCCACTGGTGGGCTCCACAATTTCCTTGCCCGGGCCAAGCAGCCCCTTCTTTTCCGCGTCCCAAATCAGGGCCGCGCCAATCCGGCATTTCACGGAATAGGCCGGATTACGGCCTTCCACCTTGACCAGCACGGTGGCCCCGGCGCCATCCGTAATCCGGTTCAGCTTCACCAGGGGCGTATGGCCGATGGACAGGGAATTGTCTGCATACCAGTGGGACATGGTGTTCTCCTCAAAGGGTTCGGTGTTGGGGCGGCTGCCGTCGGAAGGCTGCGGAAGGCTCCCGATGGCAGCGGCAAAGCGTGGAAAGCACTATAGCCCGGTTACTTATACGAAAATAGAATGTTTCATTATTATCAATAAACCGATGGTTATAAGCCTTGGATTTCGCCCCTTTCAGGCCTTCAGACCGGCCCCCGGCGCCCCCGTTCCCGGTATCCGGCCCGGGAACGGGTAGAATAGGGCCACCTTTCTCAAGCCGGTCCCATGTCCCCTGCCACTCCGCCCCAGCCCCCCGCCCATCCCTGGATTGCCATCGTCGGCGGAGGCCCGGCCGGGCTCATGGCCGCCGAGGTGTTGGCCCGGGAAGGCTGGCCGGTCAAGGTGTTCGACGCCATGGCCAGCGTCGGGCGCAAATTTCTCCTGGCGGGCAAGGGAGGCATGAACATTACCCACGGGGAAGCCATGGAGCGCTTTCTCGACCGCTACGGTCCCCGCCGCCCGGTGCTGGAACCCCTGCTGCGGGATTTCGGCCCCCCCCAGTTGCAGGAATGGATGCGGGGCCTGGGCATCGACACCTTTGTGGGCAGCTCGGGCCGGGTCTTTCCCCTGGACATGAAGGCAGCACCCCTGCTGCGGGCCTGGCTGCAACGGCTGCGGGCCCTGGGGGTGGATTTCCGTATGCGTCACCGCTGGCAGGGCTGGGACCCGGCGGGGGCCTTGCGCTTCCAGGGACCGGAAGGGCCCTTGAGCCTGCGCCCCGCCGCCACCGTCCTGGCCCTGGGGGGCGGCAGCTGGCCCAGGCTCGGTTCGGATGGCGCCTGGGTGCCCTATCTCCAGGAACAGCAGGTCCAAGTCCATCCCCTGGAGCCCTCCAACTGCGGCTTTGACGGGGGCAGCCCCCAAGGCCCCTGGAGCCCCTATTTTCAGGAACAATTCGCCGGTCAGCCGGTGAAAAATGTGGCCGCCTGGGTAGCCACCCCCAGCCCCCACGCCTTTGCCGAAGGGGAAGAGGGAGCCCAGGCCCCAGCCCCGACCCAGGCCCGCCGGGGGGAATTTCTCCTCACCGCCAGCGGCGTGGAAGGGAGCCTGATTTACGCCCTTTCCGCCCCCCTGCGCCGGGCCATCAAAAGCGACGGCCAGGCCACCCTCTACGTGGATTTGCTCCCCGACCACAGCCTGGAGCAGGTGCGCCAGGAGGTGCTGCGCCCCCGGGGCTCCCGCTCCCTATCCAGCCACCTGGCCAGCCGCCTGGGCCTGAAAGGGCCCCGGGCCGGGCTGTTACGGGAGTGCCTGGACCGGGACAGCTACCAGGACCCGGAACGGCTAGCCGCCGCCATCAAGGCCCTGCCCCTCCGCCTCACCGCCCCCCGCCCCCTGGCGGAGGCCATTTCCAGCGCCGGCGGGGTGGATTTCGCCGATCTGGACCCCCGGCTCATGCTCACCCAGCTCCCCGGGGTTTTCTGCGCCGGAGAAATGCTGGACTGGGAAGCTCCCACCGGGGGCTATCTCCTCACCGCCTGCTTCGCCACGGGCCGGGCCGCAGGCCTGGGCGCCCTAGCCTGGCTGGACGCCCACCCACCCCGCCAGGCTTAAGCCTTAACAACGCTGAAGCCGGGGCTAAGCCCTGGAACAGCGGAATGCCACGGCCCGCTTAGCCCCCAGCGCCAACGGTCCTACACCGTCTGTCCCTCCCCACCTGCCCGGCGGCCCATTTGCCCGCCCGGGTCCCCTTTTCCCTCGCCCCGATTATTCCTGGGCAAAGCCCCGGATTTATGCCATAAACATAGACAGGAGCCGAGCCATTACCCCGGCTCCCCCGGGCCGCCGCCCGCCGGGCGGGGCATGGGGACATCCACCACACCAAGGGGAAAGATCATGGAAAAGACACTGGGAGAATTGGGAGCCCTGCTCAAACCCACCGTATTGCGGGAACTCCAGGGCCGCCCCCCGGCCGCCCTGGCCGCCACGCCCCTCACCGGCCTTCAGGGCCTGACGGCGGACCAGCTGGGGCGGCTCAACCAGGCAGGGCTGAAAACCATGGAGGATCTGGCCAGCCTCAAGGACCTGGACCAGGTCAAAACCCTGAAAATCGATCCGGACCTGCTCCAGGGCCTAATCTGCGCCCTGTTCTATCCCCAATATGACCGGGGCCCGGGCTGCGCCTGGGAGCAGCTTTTTCAGGCCGCCCCGGTGAATGACTACCTCAATTACCCCAATCACCCCTTCCACACCCGCTTCGGCCCGGTCTTTTACCGGGGGCGGCTGGACGGCTCGGCCCGGGTGCTGGTGGTGGGCCAGGACCCGGCCACGGACGAAATTTTGGCGGCCCGTATTTTCGTCGGCCAGGCCGGGCAGCTGGCCCAGAACTTCCTCACCAAGCTGGGCCTGACCCGCTCCTATCTGATGTTCAACACCTTTCTCTACGGGGTGCAGAGCGCCTCCCTGTCCCAGGACATGGTCACCAGCCCGGCCCTTCTGGCCTACCGGAACAAGCTTCTGGATCGGGCCCGGGCCACCAACAAGCTGGAAGCCATCATTACCTTCGGCAAATACGGGGCCCTGAGCGTGCAAAACTGGCCGGGCAAGGGCAATCTGCCGGTCTTTGAACTCACCCACCCCACCGCCCCCAACGGGGTGGCCGCCTCCTGGAACGGCAAGCTGGCCGCCGCCCACGCCGCCATTGCCCCGGATTCGGGGGCCCCGGTGGATGTGAGCCCCTACAACACCAGCGCCCCCCTGCCCGCCACGGACATTCCCCGCTACGACCTACCCTTCGGCCTACCGGCCTGGCACGGCACCGGGGGCCACACCTGTAGCGCCCGGGGCTCGGGCAATCTGTTTGAAAGCCAGATTCTCTGGAGCGCGCCCTAGGATGGCCCGGCGGGCCGGACCATCCGCCCACCGCACCACCGCACCACCGCACCACCGCACCACCGCACCACCGCACCACCGCACCACCGCACCACCGCACCACCGCACCACCGCACCACCGCACCACCGCACAAAAAAAAGGCAGCCCGTAGGCTGCCTTTTTTGCTTCGCCCCCAGGGCGAAACGTCGGGCTTAATCGTAGTTGAAGAAGCCTTTTTTGGTCTTGCGGCCCAGGTAACCGGCTTCCACCATTTCCACCAGCAGGGGAGCGGGACGGTACTTGGGGTCCTTGAAGCCTTCGAAGAGCACCTGCATCACGGCCAGTTCCACGTCCAGACCGATCAAATCCCCCAGGGCCAGGGGGCCAATGGGGTGATTGGCGCCCAGCTTCATGGCGTCGTCGATTTCGGCGGCGGTGGCCAGGCCTTCGCCCAGGGCGAAAATGGCTTCGTTAATCATGGGGCAGAGCATGCGGTTCACCACGAACCCCGGGCTGTTCTTGATCTGCACCGGGGTCTTGCCCACGGCCTTGGCCACGGTTTCCACGGCAGCATAGGTGGCGTCGGAGGTTTGCAGGCCCCGGATCACTTCCACCAGGGCCATCATGGGCACCGGATTGAAGAAGTGCATCCCGATCACTTGGCTGGGGCGGCTGGTATCGGCGGCCAGCTTGGTGATGGAAATGGAGGAAGTGTTGGAGGCCAGCACGGCTTCCGGCTTAGCCAGTTCGTCCAGCTGCTTGAAGATTTTCAGCTTCAGGCCCAGGTTTTCCGTGGCCGCTTCAATGATCAGATCCGCATCCTTCAGCACGGACACGTCGGTGCTGGTCTTGATGTGGCTCAGGGCTTGGGCCTTCTGAGCCTCGGTCATTTTTTCCTTCTTGATCAGGCGGTCCAGGCTCTTGGTGATGGTGGCCAGACCTTTTTCGACTGCCGCATCAGCGATGTCGGTCATGGTCACGTCAAAGCCTGCCACGGCAAACGCCTGGGTAATGCCATTGCCCATGGTGCCGGCGCCGACGACGCCGATTTTCTTCAGTTCCATCGAAAAACCCTCCAAGGAGTTGAAACAGAACGCGCCGGCCATACCGTCGCGTATGGAAACCGCTAATGTAACCTATTGCGCCGCACCATTCCACCGGGAAGCCGAACCGGGAAAGGGGCGCCCCGGGGCCCGGGGGCGCGGGGAAACCAGGCCGGTTCCTCCGTCCGGCTGGGGCGGAAGCACCTGGGCTCGGCCCCCTTCCCCGCTTTTCCTAAGGCCTGTGGGCTTCGGGTCGGGGAAAAGCGTGGGCGGCTGGCTGGCTGGCTGGCTGGCTGGCTGGCTGGCTGGCTGGCTGGCTGGCTGGCTGGCTGGCTGGCTGGCTGGCTGGCTGGGCTGGCTGGGCTGGCTGGGCTGGGCTGGGCCTGGGCCTGAGACGGAGACGGAGACGGAGACGGAGACGCGCGGAAGTATCGGCTGCGATTCAGCTACTGAGCGCCTCAATAGTTCGCCGGTTCGGCAGCTAGCCTACAGATGAAACTCCGTTGCATTTGCAACCCGATTGTGTTTTCATTCGCCCCCATGTCCGCCCCTTCCCTTTCCCCTCTGGAATCCGCCATCCGGGCCACCGGCGCTCGGGTGACGCCGGCTCGGCTGCGGGTGCTGGGGCTCCTGCGGCAGACGCCCACCCCTATGAGCCATGGGGAAATGGAGGACGCCCTGGGCCGGGAAACCGGGCCCGGGGTGGATCGGGTCACCCTGTACCGGGTGCTGGACTGGCTGGTGGCCGCCGGGCTGGCCCGCAAGGCGGCAGACGCCCGGGGCGTCTTCCGCTTCACCGCCCAGGAACCAAACGGGGAACACGCCCGCCACGTCCATTTCCGCTGCACCCGCTGCGGCGGGGTGTTTTGCCTGGATTTGCCCGCCCCGGTGGCCCCCGCCCTGCCCCCGGGCTTTTGCCTAAGCGGCATGAGCCTGGATTTGCACGGTAGCTGCCCGGCCTGTAGCGCTACGGCAGCGGCCCCGGTGCTGGGGGCGGAAGACGCCCAAGGGACGGCCTCCGCCGCCCCGGCCCCTGCCCGCTCCAGCAAGGACGCCCCGGCCCGCCTGGATTCCCGGCCCGCCCAGGCGCCGGGCGCCGTTCCCGCCGCTCTGGTGGAAGACTGAGACGCCATGGGCCTCTCCCGCCATTTTTCCATGCCCTCCGGCCCCCTTTTCCCGGCGCCGGGGAAAGGCCTCTTCCCCCTTGCCTGGGGGAAAAGGGCACAAACGGACTCCGCCCGACCGGCTTCGGCTTCGGCCCACGCCCACGCCCAAGTGCCCGCCCTAGCCAGTGGCCGCCGGGCGCCCTGGGTATTCTGGCTGGTGGCCCTGGTCTTCCTGTGTCTGGTGGGCCTGCGCCTGGTGGAAGCCACCCACCTGCACTTAAGCGACGCCCTGGAGCGGGATTGCCCGGTGTGTCAGATGGCGGGTCAGCCTGCCCTGGACACCCCGCCGCCCCTGCCCACGGCGGCCCTGGCCCTGCTTTTTCTGTGCTATTGCCTGCCCCCCCTGCCCCGTCCCGGGCGGCGGGAAAGTTTTCTCCTACTCCGTCCCCATCCCCGGGGACCGCCCGCCGGCGCCGAGGAATCGGAAGCCGGATCGGACCACTGAATCCGCCCCCGGGCGCCCCTGAGCCTGAGCCTGAGCCTGAGCCTGAGCCTGAGCCTGAGCCTGAGCCTGAGCCTGAGCCTGAGCCTGAGCCTGAGTCTGAGTCTGAGTCTGAGTCTGAGCCTGAGTCTGAGCCTGAGCCTGAGCCTGAGCCTGAGCCCTGAGCCTGAGCCCTGAGCCCTGAGCCTGAGCCCTGAGCCCTGAGCTTCGAGCTTCTCCCCCTAGCCTCACCACCCCCAACCACGGACCGGAAGCCTGCTTCCCGCCGTGGCAAGGGGCGGGGCCAGCCCCGGGAGGCACGGTCAGGGCCTGTTGCCGGGCCCACCGGGCAGATCACCGCTCCGCCAGGACCTGAGCCCAGCATCCGCCAGCGCCTTGAGCCCGGTCCCCTTCCTTTTCCCAATCCCCGCCCTATCGCCCTTCCCCCCGGGAAGCTTTGATTGATGCAGCAATGCGTTGTCGCCCCGGCGCCCCCATGGACGCCCGGCGCCAATGCCCGGATTTGGATAAAACCATGGATTTTCACGCACCCCACCAACCCGCCCGCCGTACCCCTCAGCGCCATCCGCCCCTGCCCGGCGCCCTAGCCCCCCTCACCCTGGCCGTGGCGGCCCTTTTCTACACCCTGCCCGCCGGGGCGGAAGAATTGCAAGGCCAGGTGAAGGACGCCCTGGGCCGGCCCCTGGCGGACGCCGCCCTGGTGCTGCAAGACGCCGCAGGCAAGACTCTGGCCAAGGCCCGCAGCGACGCCCAGGGCCGTTATCACTTCACCGTGCCCGCCGGCGCCTATCTGGTGCTGGGGGACAAGACCGGCTTCCAGTCCGGTTCCACCTTTGTCCAGGTGGCCGCCGGTAAAACCGGCACGGCGGAGGATTTGACCCTGGCCGCCAGCCAGGCTCTGGAAGTGACGGTGAGCGCCCAGCGCCTGAACCGGGCCCGCAACGCCCTTTCCCCCCGCACCGGCAGCAGCGTTTATCGCTTTAGCGCGGAGGACGTGGAAGCCCTGCCGGAGGGCGGCAACACGGCCTTTAACCAGGTCCTGCTCCAGGCCCCCGGGGTGGCCAACGATTCCTATGGCCAGCTCCACATCCGGGGCGACCACGGCAACACCCAGTACCGCATTAACGGGGTCATTCTGCCCGAGGGCATCAGCGGCTTTGGCCAATCCCTGGATACCCGCTTCGCCCAGCGCATTGATCTGGTCACCGGCGCCCTGCCCGCCCAGTACGGCTACCGCACCGCCGGGGTGGTGGAAATCGACACCAAAAACCGCTTTGAATCCGGGGGCCGGGTGGATTACACCTTCGGCAGCCGGGGCACGGGCAACACCAGCCTGGAATACGGCAATACGGTGGGCAATTTCAGCTACTACGTGAATGGCTCCTTCCTGGATAACCAGGTGGGCATTGAAAACCCCACCAGCAGCACCACGCCCCTCCACGACCGCACCCAGCAGAGCAAGGGCTTTGGCTATTTCTCCTACCTGGTGAATCCGGAAACCCGGATCAGCGCCATGGTGGGCACCTACGACGGCAGCTTCCAGATTCCCAACAATCCGGGGCAAAGCGCCGATCCCAACTTTATGGCCGCCGCCGGGGTGACTTCGGTGGATTCGGCCAAGCTCCGGGCCACCCAGCACGAATCCAACCGCTACGGCATCCTCACCCTGCAAAGCACCCTGGGGCCGGACGTGGATTACCAGATTTCCCTCTTCAACCGCTACACGGAAACCCGCTACAACCCGGACCCGGTGGGGGATCTGGTCTTTAACGGGGTATCCGCCAAAATCCTGCGCAGCAGCAACAGCAGCGGCATTCAGGGGGATGCCAGCTATCGGGCCAACGACCGGCACACCCTGCGCTTCGGCCTCTTCGCCAGCACGGAGGACGTGCGCAGCAACAACAGTTCCACCGTTTTCGCCGTGGATGGCAGCGGCAATGTGACCAGCGGCCCCTTCACCATCGTGGATAACAATCCCCGCAACAACAACCGGCTCCTGGGCCTCTACGTTCAGGATGAGTGGAAAGCCACGGACCGGCTCACGGTCAATTACGGCCTGCGGGCGGACCAGGTGGATGCCTACATCAAGGCGGGCCAGCTGAGCCCCCGGCTGGGCATGATCTACCAGCTCACCCCGGCCACCACCTTCCACGCCGCCTACGCCCGCTACTTCACCCCGCCCCCCACGGAACTGGTGTCCTCCGGCTCCCTCTCCCGCTTTGCGGGCACCACCAACGCCGGGGCCAATGACCTGAATTCCAGCGTCCAGGCCGAGCGTTCCCACTACATTGACGCGGGCATCAGCCACCGCTGGAGCCCGGCCCTGACCCTGGGGGTGGACGCCTACTACAAGGAAGTGACCAATCTGCTGGATGAGGGCCAATTCGGCCAGGCCCTGATCTTCACCCCTTTCAATTACGCCAAGGGCAAGATCTACGGCCTGGAGCTGTCCGCCAATTACAAGCAGGACAATCTGGCGGCCTACGCCAACCTGTCCCGCTCCGTGAGCCTGGCCAAGGAAGTCACCTCCGGCCAGTTCAACTTTGACCAGGACGAGCTGAACTACATCGCCAACCACTGGGTGCACACGGACCACGACCAGGCCTTCACCGGTTCCGCCGGGGTCTCCTACCGCTGGGGCGCCACCACCTACAGCGCCGACACCTTCTTTGGCAGCGGCCTGCGGCGCGGCTTCGCCAACACGGATCACCTGCCCGCCTACACCCAGGTCAATGTGGGGGCGTCCCGGCAATGGCTGACTCCGGGCATCGGCAAGGTGGAAACCCGGGTGGCGGTGGTGAATCTCTTCGACAAGGTCTATGAACTGCGAGACGGCAGCGGCATCGGCGTGGGCGCCCCCCAATTCGGGCCGCGCCGGGGCATTTACGTCACGGTGGGCAAACTGTTCTAAGGCAAACCTTTCGCCCGGTCGGCTAAAAAACCGGCGGAGAGGCCCGTGGATCGGGCTTCTCCCTTTTCGCCCCCGGCACCGGGCCGTTTTACGGACCTCTCCACCCCCTCCCCTTGCAGAAGCTTAAGGCACGGGGGTTGGCACCGAGGGCCTTAAGACCGGGCCCATTTCGCCAAGGGGCGCCACTTTTCGCCCCCTTTTTCCGCTGGCCGTCAGCCAGCCCTTTTACCCTGACTCTTACCCGGATTCCCCAACCCTACTCCCACCCCTAACGAGGAAAAAATTCGTGGAAAACCTCAATGAAATCCTGGAAGCCCTCCGTTTCGGCGGCGCCATGGTCTATCCCCTCCTGGTCCTGGCCCTGGTGGCCCTGGCCATCGTCTTCGACAAAGCCTACGTCTATTGGCACTTCGTGCGCCTCCCCGGGGAATTGCAGCGGCTGGCGGAAACCTACGCCTTTTCCTGGGACGAGCTGAACGCCCGCCTCGCCGCCATCGGCCCCCGCAACTACTTCGCCCGCTTTTTCCGCACCATTGCGGACAACCGGCAGCAACCCGCCTGGTGGGTGGAATCCCGGGCCGGGGACGAAGCCCAGGTGATTGAAAAATCCCTCAGCCGGGGCCTCTGGGTGCTGGAAACCGTGGTCACCGCCGCCCCCCTCCTGGGCCTTTTGGGCACCATCGCGGGCATGATGCATTCCTTCAAGGTCATCGGCGGCAACGGCCTGGTGGACCCCACCGGGGTTACCGGGGGCGTGGCCCAGGCCCTGATCGCCACCGCCCTGGGCCTGCTCATCGCCATCGTCGCCCTCTTCGCCTTCAACTTCTTCTCCCGCCGCCAGGCCCAGGCCCTGGACGAAATGGAGCGCCTGGGCACCCGGCTCATCGACAACATCCGCCTGGGTCAGGAAGGAGCGCTGGACCATGAAGCTGCGTAAAACCCGCAGTGCGCCCAAGGGGCGCATCGAGATCATTCCCATGATCGACGTCATGTTCTTTCTCCTGGCCACCTTCATGCTGGCCTCCCTGTCCCTGCAAAACCTCCATTCCCTGCCGGTGAACCTGCCCCAGGGCCAGGCCGCCCCCCTGCATGGGAAAAATCCCGTGACCCTCACGGTCACCAAGGACAGCAAGATTTTCCTGGACAGCACCCCGGTCACCCTGGAAACCCTGGCGGCCACCCTGAAACCCCGGCTCCAGCCCCAGGCGAACGTCATCGTCGCCGCCGACAACGACGCCCCCAACGGAGTGGCCGTGAGGGCCATGCTCCAGGCCCGGGCCGCCGGTGCCCAGCACTTTCTCATTGCCGTGAAACATGGCCAATAAGCCCATTCTTCCTCCCAAGCCGGGCCCGGGGGAGCAGGCCACATGGGCGACCCAAGCCGCCCAGACCGCCTCGGCGCCCCAGGTCACCCGGGCCGCTTCGGGTAGCCACGCCGGCCCGGGCGCCCAGGCTAGTCGGAATAACCCAACGGCCCGGGCCGCCGGGCCGGAGAGCGCCGTCCCCCAAGGGGTGGCCGGTGGTACAGCCCTCCAAGCCCAGGCCGGTGACGCCACCCTCGCCCCCTTGGCCAACCCCCTGGCCAACCCCCTGGCCAATCCCCTGGCCAATCCCCTGGCCAATCCCCTGGCGATCCCGGCCCTCCCCAGCCTGACCCGCCTGGATAATCCCTGGCGGCGCCTGCCCTACACCCTGGGGGCCGCCCTGGTCTTCTGGCTCCTGCTCCTGGCCGCCTTCACCGGCCTACTCCAGCCCCCGCCCCCCAGCCCGGAACCCCTGGCGCCGGTGGATGCCCAGCTCATGGAAGAGCCACCGCCGCCCCCAGTTCCCCTGCCCAAGGCCACCCCCACGCCCCAAGCGGCGCCCCGGGCCGCCCCCGCCGCGCCCCGGCCCAGCCCCACGCCACCGGTACACAGCGCCCCGGCGCCCCTGCCCAAAACCGCCCCTAGCCCCAACGCCCTGCCTCCGGCGCCCGCCAAAACGGCCCCCGCCCCCACACCGGTAGCTCCGGCGGCCCCGGCGGAGCCCCGGGACAGCCATGCGGACGCCCAGGCCAGTAGCGGCGCCCGGGCCGTCTCCAAGCCCATGCCCACCATTCCGGACGAGCTGCGGGACGAGGCCTTCAGCGCCGCGGCCCTGGCCCGCTTCCACGTGGCCCCAGACGGCAGCGTCACCGTGGAACTGGTGAAGCCCACCCAGAATCCCCGGCTCAACCGCCTGCTCCTGGACAGCCTGAAAAAATGGCGCTTTTTCCCCGCCATCAAAAACGGCAAACCGGTGGCCACCACGGAGGAGCTGGTGGTGCACTTTCAGGTGCAATAGGGCCGGTACGGGGCAGGAGGGCCAAGGGGGCGGCGCCGAGGCCGCCCGGGGAACGCCCGGTCTGCCCCGCTCCGCTCCGAAAGCCGCCTCCTGAGCTTGCCTCCCTGGCCGCCGTGTCCGGCGGCCAGGGAGCGAGGCCCGGTGGGGGCGAGGGACAGGGGCTTGTGCTATCATTTCGCCCGCTATGCGCCAATCCTGCCCCTTCTCCCTACCCCCTTATTACGCCTATCGCGCCTCGCGGCGGTAGGGAAGCAGGTATCCCAGTCCGCCCGAGGTGCGGACTGGCCCCGTTCCAGTCTCTCCCGGGCCTTCGCCCCCTATCCCTTGGAAACTGACATGCCCGAAGCTTCATCCCAGACCCGCGATCTCTTCCAGCTGTTGCAGGAACGGGGTTTCGTCCATCAAGCCACCGAAGGCCTGCCCGCCGCCCTGGCGGAAGGTCCCGTCACCGCCTATCTGGGCTTCGATGCCACGGCGGACAGCCTGCACGTGGGCCATCTGCAAGGCCTCATGCTCATGCGCTGGCTGCAAAAGGCTGGCAACCAGCCCCTGCTCCTGGTGGGCGGCGCCACCACCCGGATCGGCGATCCCAGCTTTCGGGACACCAGCCGGCCCATGCTGGACGAAGCCACCATCGGCGCCAATATCCGGGGCATTAGCCAGGCCTTCAGCCGCTACCTGGACCTGGACGGTCAGTCCAATCGCCCCAACGCCGCCAAGCTGGTGAATAACGCGGATTGGCTGGACAACCTGAGCTATCTGGATTTCCTCAACCAGACCGGGCGCCACTTCACCATTAACCGGCTGCTGAGTCTGGATGCCATCCGCAACCGGCTGGAACACAGCCTCTCCTTCCAGGAATTCGGCTACACCCTGCTCCAGGCCTACGATTTCGTGGAACTGCAAAAGCGCTACGGCTGCACCCTGCAAATCGGCGGCGCCGACCAGTGGGCCAATATCATCAACGGTATCGAACTGTCCCGGCGCAAAAACGGGGTGCCCCTCTACGGCCTCACCATGCCCCTGCTCACCACCTCGGACGGCAAGAAAATGGGCAAGTCCGCCAACGGGGCCGTGTGGCTCAACGGAGATCGCCTCTCCCCCTACGATTTCTGGCAATTCTGGCGCAATACGGATGACCGGGACGTGGGCCGTTTCCTCGCCCTGTTCACCGAACTGCCCATGGAGGAAGTACGCCGCCTGGGCGCCCTGGAAGGGGCGGAACTGAACGACGCCAAGATCATTCTGGCCAACGCCGCCACCGCCCTGGCCCACGGGGAAGCCGCCGCCCAGGCCGCCGCCCAAGCCGCCAGCAACGCCTTCGGCGCCGCCCAGAGCGACGAAGGCCTGCCCACCCTGACCTTGAGCCCCGCCCGCTGGCAAGCCGGGGTCACCCTGGCCGAACTGGCGGTGGAAGGCAAACTGGCCGCCTCCCGCAGCGCCGCCCGGCGCCTGGCCGCCGGCGGCGGTCTGCGCCTGGACGGCCAGCCCGTGGCCCAAGCCGAATCCCCCCTGCCCCAGGACAAACGGGAATGGCGCCTCTCCGCCGGGAAAAAATCCCACCTGCGGGTAATCATCGGCGACTAAGGCTTTTGCCGAACCGCCAAAAAGGCCGGACGCCCCTAGGGCGTCCGGCCTTTTTTTTCAAACTACATTAAAAAACTAGGTGGCGGAAAATTCAAATTCATACATCCAGTACCTCGGCTTATTCGTAGCCTTTTTCATTGCAGAATCTTCCCGTCCCCAAACAATAGGGAACCCTTCTCAAAGCGAATGCTGCTAAAGAAGAGCGACCGAGTGCGCCAATATGGCTTTTGACACTAGCACCAATAACTGGGGAAAGGTCTCATCAAAAAAGCGCAATTCGGTACGCTCTGAATACGACGAAGCTTGGTTGATACCATATGCCAAACCAGCTTCCGTAAGAGCCAAGAATTGCTTGATCTCGCCGCTACCGGTTGAGGATAAGTAAGTACGCGATTCAGCTAATCCGGCCACTACCATCCCATTGAACAAAGTGGTCGAATCAATTGGACTAGAGTGTTTTTCGAGTAGCCATTTAGCTGCCTGTAACCGATTATTCTGTTTCGCTGCCATTAGCGCACCTCAAAAAAATTGCGTGCGTCATGTTAACACTAATGTTTTTACCCAGCCGTACAGCAAGTGCACACAGGATGGACTGAAACCACCTCGTTCTCTCCAACCTATTCCCCTGCCTTTCTACGATATCGGCCCAGCTGTCCCAGGACCATCCTCGGCACTCGCCCCCGCCACCTCCAGCACCGCCTGCCGGATAAAGGTTTGTACCGGGTCCGAATCCAGGCGGGGGTGCCAGAGGAGTTCGATGGTGAAGCGGGGGCAGTCTGGCGGTAGGGGTAGGCTGATCAGGTTGGGCAGGGGGGCGGCGGCCCATTCGGAGACGATGCAGCGGGGCAACAGCGCCACGGCTTGGAGTTTGGCCAGCAGGGCGGGGATGGTGAGCAGGTTGGCGGTGGACACCAGAATGTTTCGGGCAAGGCCCTGTTTTTCCCAGAACCGGTCCATGACCCCGGCGCTGTTGCCCAGGTAGGAGGTGTGCACGTGGGCGTAGGTGGCCAGGGCGGCCCAGGTGGTTTGGGGGGCCTCCGGCCAGGGGCGGCGATCAAAGAAGGCGAGGAAATCCGTGGTGAGCAGGGGCGCCCGGGAAAGGGGCCGGGTGAGGCTGGGGAAATAGCCCACGGCGGCGTCGATGGTGCCGGATTCCAGGGCCTCTTCCACGGCGCTGGCGGGCATGGCGATGACCGCCAGGGAAATGCCCGGGGCCCGGGCCTGCAAGGTGCTCACCAGGTCGGGCAGGAGCCAGGATTCCAGCAGGTCCGGCATGGCTACCCGCCAGCAGCGGTGCACCTCCGCCACCGCCACGGGGGCCCGGGCTACCAGCCATTCCTGGGCTTGCATGAGCCATTCCGCCAGGGGCTGTTTGAGGGATTCTCCGTAGGGGGAGAGGCCCATCCCCCGACCGTAGCGGTATAGGAGAGGGTCTCCCAGCAATTCCCGCAGGTGTTTCAGCACATGGCTCACCGCCGGTTGGCTGAGACACAGCTGGCGGGCGGTCAGGCTGACGCTGGCGGTCTGCAACAGGCTGTGGAGGACCACCAGGCTATTCAGATCCAGGCGGCGCAGGCCCAGGGCGTTGATATTATCCAAAGTAATGGCTCCCTATCGATTTATCAATTTTATTGTTGGCCCCGGGAAAAATAAAATCCAGGTTTTAGCTGCCCCCTCCCATGGCCACTTCCCCCCGCCTCCCCTCCCCCGGGCTTTTCCTCTTCAGCATCATGAGCATTACGGTGCTGGAATTTTTTCAGAACAGTCAGCTGAATTTCGCCGCCACCTACGTCATGGGCGGCCTGGGGGCCACGCCGGAGGAATACAGCTACGGGGCCATGGCCTACGGGGCCTGCGCCGTGGTGGCCATTTTCAAGCACCGCTGGCTGAGCGACCGGCTGGGGGTGCGGCGCTTTGTCGCCATTTCCCTGGTCATCTACACCCTGGGCACCGCCCTCTGCGCCCTGGCGGAACGGCCGCCCCTATTCATCCTGGCCCGGGCCATCCAGGGGGTAGGGGGCGCCACCTTTTTCACCGCCGCCCGCCTCCAGCTCAACCGTTTTGAGGGCAAGGACCGGCTCCTGGCCCTGCTGGTCTTCGGCTATACCATGATGATTGGCTCGGCCCTGGGCCCCCTCCTGGGCAGCTACATGTTGCAGCGCTACAGCTGGCGCTGGGTGTTCTGGAGCGTGTTGCCCTTTGTTCTCCTGGCCGCCGCCTGTCTGCCCCGCTTGCAGGATATTCCCCCCGTGGATCCCCCCATCGAATACCACCCGGGGGCCATGGTCTGGCTGCTGGTGAGCGCCTTCGCCCTCCAGTTCCTTTTCCAGCAAACGCCCTACGATTTTTTCAGCCGCCCTGGCCTCCTCCTGGCCCTGGGCGGCCTGTGGCTGGTGAGCGGCCTGATCTTCCTTTTCCGCTACCGCCGCAGCGCCAGCGATACCCCCTACTGGGACCACCTGGTGCAGAGGCGTTATCTGTTCGGCCTCAGCGCCTATCTCCTGCTCTACGTGCTGGTGGCGGGCAACAATTACGTGCTGCCCCAGCTGCTCCAGTCCATGGGCTTTGATGTGCCCACCGCCGGGCTGCTGCTCTCCGTCAGCTTTTTCTCCGGCATGGTCTGCGCCACCATTTACGCCAAAATCCTGCTCTCCCCCTGGCGCCCCGGGCTCAAGCACGCCATGGCCTTCGCCACCCTGCTCCTGGCCGCCTACGGCTACCTCATGGCCCACCTGGACGACACGGCCACCACGGGCCAGATCGCTGCCCTACTGGTCCTCAACGGGGGCTTTCTCTCTATTTTCATTTCCGCCGTGGCCATCGGCACCTTTCAGGAAATCCGCCCGGAAGCCTTTGCCCACGCCTATATCACCAAAAACGTGCTGCGCCAGACCGCCCTTTCCTTCTCCGTTTCCGCCGCCAATGTGTTTCTCCAGTCCCGCAACAGCCTCCACTACAACCGGCTACGGGAGCGCTTTTCCCTGCTGGACGACACTTTCCTGGAATTGGTGCGCCGCACCCGGGAATTGTTGCCCCAGCTTTCCCTGGAACAGGTGGTGGGCCTGTGGCAGCAGACCTTGGTGCGCCAGACCCAGCTAATGTCCTGCCTGGATTTTTACCAGATGTTTTTTGTCGCCGGCCTGGGTCTGGCCCTGGTCATCGCCTGGCAACGGGTGTTCCGCTAGGCCATAAAAAAGCCGGAAATCTTCCGATTTCCGGCTTTTCTGGCGGCCCCTCCCCCGGAAACCGGGGGCTAGCCCTTATTTACCGCCCAGGGACAGGGCCAGCATCAGGTCATTGATGCGTTTGACGAAGCCCGCCGGGTCTTCCAGCTGGCCGCCTTCCGCCAGCTGGGCCTGTTCAAAGAGCAGGTTGGCCCAGTCGTCGAAGCGGCTTTCCTCGTACTTGAGGCGCTGCACCGCCGGATGGTGGGGATTAATTTCCAGGATGGGCTTCACTTCCGGCACAGCCTGGCCGGCGGCCTTCAACATCCGGGCCAGATTGCCGGACAGGTCCTGATCGTCGGACACCAGGCAGGACGGGGATTCGGTGAGCCGGTGGGTAATGCGCACATCCTTCACCCGGGCTTCCAGGGACTTTTTCACCTTTTCCACCAGGTCCTTGTATTCCCCGGCTTCCTTTTCCTGTTCCTGCTTTTCCGTTTCATCGGCCAGCTTGCCCAGGTCCAGGCCACCCTTGGCCACGGACTGGAGGGGCTTACCGTCGAATTCGGTGAGGTGGCCCACCACCCATTCATCCACCCGCTCGGAGAGGAGCAGAACTTCGATGCCCTTTTTGCGGAAAATTTCCAGGTGGGGGCTGTTCTTGGCCGCCAGGAAGGTTTCCGCCGTGACGAAGTAAATCTTGTCCTGGCCTTCCTTCATGCGGCCCACGTAGTCCGCCAGGGACACGGTCTGATCCGGGGTGTCGTTATGGGTGGAAGCAAAGCGCAGGAGCTTGGCGACCCGTTCCTTGTTGGCGAAGTCTTCCCCCACCCCTTCCTTCAGCACGGCGCCGAATTCTTTCCAGAAGGTGGTGTATTTGTCCTTCTGCTCCTGGTCGTCGCTGTTGGCCATTTCTTCCAGCAGGCTCAGGACCTTTTTCACGCAGCCGCCCCGGATGTGTTCCACGTCCTTGCTTTGTTGCAGGATTTCCCGGGAAACGTTGAGGGGCAGGTCCGCCGCATCCACCACCCCGCGCACAAAGCGCAGGTACTGGGGCATGAGCTGATCCGCGTCGTCCATGATGAAGACCCGCTTCACATAGAGCTTGACCCCGTGGCGGGTGTTCCGGTCCCACATGTCGAAGGGGGCTTTGCTCGGCAGATAGAGGAGTTCCGTGTATTCCTGCTTGCCTTCCACCTTGGCGTGGGTCCAGGCCAGGGGGTCCTCGAAATCGTGGGCCACGTGCTTGTAGAACTCCCGGTACTGTTCCGGGGTAATGTCGTTCTTGGAGCGGGTCCACAGGGCGCTGGCCTGGTTCACCGTTTCATCTTCGTCGGTGAGCACCTGCTCCTTCTTTTCCTCATCCCACTTTTCCTGCTTCATCACAATGGGCAGGGTAATGTGGTCTGAATACTTGCGGATGATGGATTTGAGGCGCCAGGCGGAGAGGAATTCCTCTTCCCCGTCCTTCAGGTGCAGGGTCACATCCGTGCCCCGACCTTCCTTTTCCACCATGGCCACGGAAAAGTCCCCGGCCCCTTCCGATTCCCATTGAACGGCCTGATCCTTGGCCACTCCAGCCCGGCGGGACACCACCGTGACCTTGTCGGCAATGATGAAGGAAGAATAGAAGCCCACGCCGAACTGGCCGATCAGATGGGCGTCCTTCTGGGCGTCACCGGTGAGGGCCTGGAAAAATTCCTTGGTGCCGGATTTGGCGATGGTGCCCAGATGGGCGATAGCGTCGTCCCGGGTCAGGCCAATACCGTTGTCGGAAATAGTAATGGTCTTGGCGTCCTTGTCGAAGGACACCCGGATTTTCAGTTCCCCGTCGTCCCCGTAGAGGGCGGCGTTGTTCAGGGCTTCAAAACGCAGTTTGTCGCAGGCGTCGGAAGCGTTGGAAATCAGTTCCCGGAGGAAGATTTCCTTGTTGCTGTAGAGGGAGTGAATCATCAGCTGCAACAGCTGCTTCACTTCCGTTTGAAAGCCGAGGGTTTCCTTGTTGTTTGCGCCCATGTGGGTCTCCATGCGATGAACGTATGGGCCTCCACATGGGGGCGCCGGGCGTTATTTCAAGAGCTGATTTACACCCGCTTGTCTTCCGCCCCCAGCGCCGGGCCCGTATCCACGCACACCCGGTTGCGCCCCGCCCCCTTGGCCTCATACAGGGCCCGGTCGGCCCGGCCCAGTAGCCGGTCGATATTCCGGTCCCCGGGCTGCAATTCGGCCACCCCGATGCTCACGGTGAG
This sequence comes from Rhodocyclaceae bacterium, assembly GCA_041907765.1. Classification (GTDB taxonomy): domain Bacteria; phylum Pseudomonadota; class Gammaproteobacteria; order Burkholderiales; family Rhodocyclaceae; genus Azospira. Next base: position 22,533 of record JAYRGQ010000010.1, read on the forward strand.
GGGAATGGTCTGGCTCGGGCCGATTTTCACCTGGGCCTTGGCCACCGCCCGGCGCAGCCGGTCCGCCGCCTCCAGGCCGCCCTGGGCGTCGCTGCCCGGCAGCAGCACGGCGAATTCCTCCCCCCCCATGCGGCCGCACAAATCCACGGCCCGCAGTTCCTGGGCGATGAGGCCGGAAATGGCCTTGAGAGCCAAATCCCCCGCCGCATGGCCCCAGGTGTCGTTGATGCGCTTGAAATAGTCGATGTCCAGCATGAGCACAGCCACTGGCCGTTCCAGGCGATAAGCCCGGTTCAGCTCCCCTTCCCCCTGTTCCAGGAAATGGGCCCGGTTGGCCAGGCCCGTAAGGGTATCCACGGTGGCCAGGCGTTGCAGGGAACCAATGGCCCGATCCCGCTCCACCGCAATGCTGGCCAGGTGACTGAGGTGGGAAATCACCTCCTCTTCCCCGCCGCTTAAGCGCCGCTGGCCCCGGAAAAACAGGGTCACGGTGCCCAGCACCTCCCGGTTGGCCGCCAGGATGGGGTTGGACCAGGCGCTGTTAAAGCCCTTGGCCCGGGCAAAGGCCTGGCTGCTATTCCAGGAAGGGTCTTCCTGCAAATTCACCGCTTCCACCAGCTGGCCGCTGTGGGCGGCCTGGGCGCAGACGCAGCCCTGGCCCGCCGCCGGGCATTGCTCGGTAATGCGGCAACAGCCCCGGCCCAGGGTGGGGGCCGCCCCCAGGGTCATGGTTTCATTCAGGCCATCGTAAAAGAGCAGCACCACCCGACTGTCGGCAATGAGGGATTCAATGCTGCGGCACACCGCGTCCAGCACCACGGCCAGGGAAGCATCCCCGGCAATGAGTTCCAGCACATGTTTTTCCGCCGCCAGCAGATTCACCGTCTGGCGCCGCTCCGTCACGTCAGCAGAGGAGCTGATGAGATAACGGCTGTCGCCGATCTGCACGGAACGCTTGTGGGTAAGCAGGTAGCGGGGACCGCCCACGGTGCGGTGCAGCGCCTCCTCTTCCTGCACCTGGGGAGAGGCCAGGGCGTTCAAATCCCCCTGATGCACCCGGGCGGCCATTTCCGCCGGGAACAGGTCAAAGTCGCTCAGGCCCGCCACTTCCCCCCGGCTGCGACCGACAAAATCCGCCGCGGCCTGGTTCATCATCAAATAGCGGCCCCCCTCGTCCTTGACGAACACCATGGCGGGCAGGGTATCCAGGATCATTTCCGTAAGGCTGGACTGCTGGGCCAGCTTTTCCTTGCTCTGCTGGAGATCCTCCCGCACCCGCTTTTGCTCGGTGACGTCGGTGAAGACGCAGACATAGCTCAAGAGCTTGCCGTTACTGCCCCGCACTTCGGTGATGGTGAGGCTTTCCGGAAAAATTTCCCCGTTCTTGCGCCGGTTCCACACCTCCCCGTTCCACAGGCCGTGCTGTTTCAGGGAAGCGTACATGGCCTGATAAAAGGCGTCGTCGTGGAGCCCGGATTTGAGCAGGCGGTTTTTTTTGCCCACCGCTTCGTCCGCCAGATAGCCCGTAATGGCGGTGAAGGCCGGGTTCACGGACTGGATGACGTTATCCTCATCCACAATCATGATGGCCTGGTGGCTGGTTTCCGCCACCTTGGACGCCAGCAGCAGGGCGTGGTAGGAACGTTCCAGACGCAGGCTCTGTTCCTGGAGGGCGGCCTGGAGTTCGGCCACATATTCCTGCTCCACGCTTTCCAGAATATCCGCGTAGGAGAGGAGCCCCACCACCTGGCCCTGGGCATCCACCACCCCCAGATGCCGGATGCGGTGCTCGTCAAAGAGCTTGCGGGCGTGGTAGAGGGTGGAACGGCGGGGCACGGTCATGAGGGGGAAGGTAGCCATGTCCCCCGCCGTACGGTGGGGCAGCCCTTCGCAGATCAGGCGCAGCACGTCCCGGCCGGTGAGCAGGCCCCAGCGTTCCCCGTCCTGCACAATCACCGCATCGCTTTTGCGCTCCTTCATGGCCACCAGAACCTGGACCATAGGCATGTCCGCGGGCACCAAGGGAGGGGAATCCTTCACCACGGAATTCACTTCCCGCATGCGCACGTAGAATTCCACCCCCTGGTGATTAACGATGTCGGTCTGGGTGACAATGCCCAGGCGGCGACCATGGCTATCCACCACCAGCAGATGGCGAATGCCTTCCTGCTTGAAGCGGATGGCCGCCTCCGCCACGGTCTGCACATCCAGAATGGTTTTCACCGGGGTGGACATGACCCGGGCGATGGGCTGTTTCAGGCTTTCCGGATCGGCGATGTCCAGTTTCAGGGCATCCCGGTCGGTCCAGATGCCCTGCACCTCCCGCTTATCCACCACCAAAATGGAGCCGCAGCGGGCCACATGCATTCGGGCCGCCGCCTCCGCCACCGAGGTCTGGGGGGAGCACTCCAGCAGGTCGTGATGAAGAATGCGGCTTAAGGGCTGGTCATAATGCATAACCTAGGCTTCCAGGGCCAGATAGGCGATTTCCACCACATCGATTTCCCGCAGGCCCACCGGGCTGGCAAAACGCACCTGATCCCCTTCCCGGGCCTTGAGCAGGGCCCGGGCCAGGGGGGAAATCCAACTGATGCGGTTACGGGTCACGTCCGCCTCATCCACCCCCACAATGGCAAAGGTCTGGCATTCCCCCGCCTCGTCGCTGATGGTCACGGTGGCGCCGAAAAAGACCTGGGCCTGGTTCTGTTGCAATTCCGGGTCCACCACCTGGGCAATGTCCAGGCGCTTATTGAGGAAGCGGATGCGCCGGTCAATTTCCCGCAGGCGCTTTTTGCCGTAGATGTAATCCCCGTTTTCCGACCGGTCCCCATTGGACGCGGCCCAAGCCACGGTCTCCACCACCTTGGGACGATCCACCTTGATGAGGAATTCCAGCTCATCCTTGAGCTTGGCGTGGCCAGCGGGGGTGATGTAGTTCTTGGTCCCCGGGGGCAAATGGAAAGCCGCGGGGAGCTCCTCGTCTTCCGCGTCGTCGTTTTCTTTGGTGAAGGCCTTATTCATAGCTACCTATCCCGATAAGCAGGGAATGATAGAGCAAACCCTTCCCCTCGCCCAGCCCGACCCCGGGCGGAGAGCCTGGAAAACCTGGAAAAAGCCTAGTGGCCCTGGCCGAGAAAGGTCTTCAGAAAGCCCCGCCGGGCGGGTTCCGTCGCCCTGGGAGCCGGGGATTTTTCCTCGGCCTCAGGGGACGGCGCAGGGGGGGTAGCGCCCTCAGGGCAGAGGAAGGGCTGGGCCGGGGCGCAGGCTTCGGGTTCTGCCGCCGCCTCTGCCGCCACGGGCATCAGCAGGGTTTCCAAGGCCTGACGGGCCACAGCGGCAGCAGCGGCTTGGCTTTCCAGGTCTTCCACCGGGGCCACCAGGGGGCAATATTGGAACGGCCCCAAATCCTGTGCCTGATCTCCGAGGAAATCCATTTCCCCCACGGGCAGGGCCACCCGGCGCCGTTCTCCCTGGGACAGGTCCTGCCACAGGGTGCCGCCACCGGGCAGGAGAAAGGCGTTGAGAAACCAGGGGGTCCACACCACCCCCAGCCAATCCCCTCCGACCCGGCAAAACGGCAGGGCGGCCACGGTGAGTTGGGGATTGTAAAAAGGCAGGTCGGCCATGTTGGCCGCCACCTCCTGATAATAGGCCACCAGCCGGGGCCCCGGGTCCTGATCCCAGGCCACTCCGGCCAGGGGCGGCGGCGGGGTCCAGGCGGGGCGGCGCAGGGGATGCATGGTCAGGCCAGATCGGCGAAGTGATCGGCGGGCCGGTAATCCCCGGTGAGGGAATCGGCCAGGGCTTGGAGGGCGTCTTCGATGAGTCTCAGGTTTTCCTCATCCAGCACTTCCTTGGCCAGGCCCAGGGAGGCCAGGACCCAGGTGCCCAGGGGTTGGGGGCCCACCAGCATCATGTTAAGCCGTTCCCGGCGCAACTGGTCCCCGGCGCCCCGTTCCACCCAGGCGAATTCCCCGTCCCCTTCCACTTCCACCACCTGCATGGGTATGGAGAGGCACATCAGACGGCCCCTTCCAGGTGACAGGCAGCATCCACGGTCCCAGACACCGGTCCGCTCAAGGGGGTAATGCCCTGGGCCGCCAGTTCGGCCACCACAGCGCGCACCATGAGGGGCAAGGCGGCCTGGGCAGCGGGGGTCAATTCCATGCCCGTGGCCAGGGACACGGGTTGCAGGCCCACCACCACCACCTGGCCCGGATACTGGCCGGTCAGGGCCAGGGTGGCGAGAACATCGGACAGGCCGATCTGGTGGGGCGACAGCTTGGTGCGGAAAAAGGCCGGCACCTGATCGCCCCGCAGCACCGCCACGCTGCCCGGTTCCTGGCCCACCCGCACCGCGTCAGCGATGATCAGGCAATCCAGACCTTCCAGGGGCTCCAGCAATTCCATGCCCGTGGTGCCCCCGTCCAGGAGTTCCAGGCCCTGGGGCCAGGTGTAATCCCGGCCCAGGGTTTCCACCACCCGGACGCCGATGCCTTCGTCGCTCAGGAGGACGTTGCCGACCCCCAGTACCGCGCTGGTCATGTTAGACCGCCTTCACGGAAACGGCGGCGCCCTGTTCCTTATCCATCACATGGACGGCACAGGCCAGACAGGGGTCGAAGGAGTGGACCGTGCGCAGCACTTCCAGGGGACGTTCCGGATCGGCCACCGGGTTGCCCAGGAGACAGGCCTCGTAGGCACCGATGTCGCCCTTGACGTTGCGGGGCGCCGCATTCCAGGTGGTGGGCACCACCGCCTGGTAGTTCTTGATCTTGCCGTCGTCGATGACGATCCAGTGGGAAAGCACGCCCCGGGGCGCTTCCAGGAAGCCCACCCCGGCCACTTCGTCCTTGGGGAAGACCGGCTTGTTGAAGGTCTTCACGTCCCCCTTGCCGATGTTGGTGACCAGCAGTTCCCATTGCTGGGCCAGATTATCCACATCCACCGCCGCCATAATCGCCCGGGCCGCATGGCGGCCAATGGTGGAGTGCATGGCTTCCAGGCCCACCTTGGTCTTGGCCAGGGAAGACACGGTGTCCAGGGTTTGGGTGGCGTACTTCATGCCGGTTTCGTGCTTGGTGGCCACCATGGCCATGAGCCGGGCCAGGGGCCCCACCTGGGCGGGCTTGCCGTAGAAGGTGGGGGACTTGAGCCAGGAATACTTACCTTCGTCCTGGAAGTCCGTGTAATGGGGCGTGGTTTCCCCCTTGTAGGGATGGAGCACCTGATCGTCCCCATCCTTGTAGGTGTACCAGGCGTGCTTGACCCCTTCCGCCACCCCGTCCTGGAAGTACTTGTCCCCGTACTGGCTGATGGGCTTGAAGGTGGCAATGTCCGCGTGCTGGATATAGCCCCCGGGAGTGGCGAATTTAGTGCCCTTGCCGTCCAGGGCCAGTTCCGGCACGGACAGGTAATCCACCACGCCCCGGCCGTACTTGGTCCATTCGGCGTAATGGGCGCCGATCAGGGCCACGTCGGGCATGTAGACGTTCTTGATGAAGTCGTCCAGCTTGGCGATCCATTCCTTCACCGCCAGGAGCCGTTCCAGGGTGAGCACGGACTGGGAATCCAGATTCAGGGGATTGGCCACACCGCCCACCGCCACGTTCTGGATGTGGGGGGACTTGGAGCCCAGCACCGCCACGATCTTGGAGGCGAAGCGCTGGTATTCCAGGGCTTGCAGATAGTGGGTGACGGCGATGAGGTTTTCTTCCGGGGACAGGGTCATGGCCGGATGGCCCCAGTAACCGTTGGTGAAAATGCCCAACTGGCCGCCCTTCACAAAGCCCGCCAGCTTTTCCTTCACCTTGGTGAATTCAGCCTTGGAATTCCGGTTCCAGGAAGACAACCCTTCCGCCAGCACCGCCGCCTTGCCCGGATCGGCCTGGAGGGCGGAGACCACATCCACCCAGTCCAGGGCGGAGAGGTGGTAGAAGTGGACCACGTGGTCATGGATGGAGTGGGCCGCCAGAATCATGTTGCGGATGTACTGGGCGTTCACCGGAATTTCCAGTTGCAGGGCGTTTTCCACGGCCCGCACGGAACACAGGGCGTGCACCGTGGTGCACACGCCGCAAATACGTTGGGTGATGGCCCAGGCATCCCGGGGGTCCCGACCGATGAGGATATTTTCCACCCCACGCCACATCTGGCCCGAGGCCCAGGCCTTGGAAACCTTGCCCCCATTCACTTCCACATCCACCCGCAGATGGCCTTCAATACGGGTCACCGGGTCGATCGTTACACGCTTGGTCATAGTTAATTCCTTGCTTTCTTAAATTCGGTAAGGGCGCCGGAGCAGGTCCGGCAGGGCATGGGGCTCAGGCGGCCTCCCCGTCTTCCCGGGGCAGGACCGGGAAGCGGCGGCTGATGGCGATGTAGCCGAAGACCTCAATGGCAAACATGCCCAGGGTCACCAGCATTTCCGGGACCGAGGGGAAGTAATGCCAGCCTTCCCCGGTTTCGTAGCCGATCAGGTAGGAGTTGATGCGCAGCAGCACCGCCCCCAGCATCAAAAGAATGGCTCCGACAAAGAGCCGGGCCGGATTGCGGCGGGAAGATTCCCGCCCCAGGATGAACAGGGGCGCCACGAAGCAGCCGTTTTCCAGCCAGAACATGAAGGCTTCCAGGGTGGGCTTAAAGGCTTCCACCCAGGCGCCCCGGACAATCAGGTCGCCCCAGCGCACCGCCAGGAACACGCAGAGCAGCCCCAGCATCACCTTGGACAGGGGCGTGAGGATGTGCATTTCCAGCTTGCGCCGATAACCGGCCGCCGCCAGGCAGGACTCGAAAAGCACTACCGCATAGCCGATGGTCACGGCGGAGAGGAGGTAAATCAGGGGCAGAGCCAGGGTGCGCCAGAGGGGATGGATTTGCACCCCCAGCACCACCAGCAACGACCCCAGGGAGGACTGGTGCATCATGGGCAGCACGGTGCCCAGGGCGATGAAGAAGAACATGACCTTGTTCAACTTCTTGCGCTGCACATGGAGGCCCCATTGTTCCAGGAAGGTGGGGAAAAACTCGATCCACATGACGCAGATGTAGATGGAGATACAGGCCGCCACTTCAAACATCACCGAATTGGGGGAGGCGTAGCCCGGGGTCAGGATATGCCAGAAATTCCACCAGCGGCCCAGGTCGAAGATCACCCCCACCCCGGCCAGGGTATAGCCGAAGAGGGAGGCCAGCAGGGCCGGTCGGACCAGGGGATGGTATTCACCCCGGTTGAAGATATAGACCAGCATGGCCACGGAAAAGCCACCGCAGGCGAAGGCGGAACCGATAACCACATCCCCCACCACCCAGAGGCCCCAGGGGAAGCCATCGTTCAGGTTGGTGACGGCCCCCAGACCGAAGAGGAAACGCACCAGGAGGACCGCCAGGGTCACCCCGATCAGGGTCAGGGCCACATAGGTGACCGGGTTGAGGATGCGGCCGCCCACCGGGGCGGGCGCGGCATGGGAATGAACGGACATGAATGCCTCCTTAGCGACCGGACCGGTCCGTTGGGTCGCCGTCGTCCTGGTCCTCCGGCTTGACGTTGCGCTTGGCGAAATAGGTCATCCCCCCCAGCACCACCAGGGGCAGGGCCATATGGCCGTACAGGGTGTGTTGCAGGGTTTCCGACTTGGAAGAGGAGGATTCCTCCGGCAGGGGCCGCTGGCCCACCTTGTCGAAGGGCACGGCGGACAGCTTGATCACCTGGGTGCCCCCCACTTCCTTTTCCCCATAGACGTGCTGCTGGTAATGACCCACCACATTTTCGTAGCTCTGGTCCTTCCCCCCCAGCTCACCCCGAGGGAACACGGCCGTGGTGCCCGGCTTCAGGGCCAGGCGCCGCTTGGCTTCGGCCAGCAGATCGGAGGCCTTGCCGAACAGGGTGGCCCCCGTGGGGCACACTTCGGCGCAGGCGGCGTAGTGGCCATCCTGCATGCGATGGCGACAAAGCTGGCACTTGCCGATCTGGCCCGTGGGAGAGGAATAGTCGTACTTGGGAATGCCGAAGGGGCAGGCCGCCACGCAATACCGGCAGCCGATGCAGATATTGGGGTCGTAGCCCACAATGCCCGTTTCCGGATTCTTGGTCATGGCCGAGACCGGGCAGGCGGACACGCAGGAAGGATCGTTGCAGTGCAGGCAGGAGGTTTTCATGAAGGCGTAGCCGTTATCCGGATCGTCCTTCGTCTCCATGGTGCCGCTGCGGAACATCTTGATCACGTTGAAGGTCTTGGCGGTGGTATCCACCGGGGTGTCCCACAACTGGTCAGGGGTGGTGAATTCGGCAGGCAGATTGTTGGCTTCCTTACAGGCCGCCACACAGGCCTTGCAGCCCACACAGAGGGCCGCATCGTAGAGCAGACCCACCGCATTCTTGGGCTGGGGATTGTTGCCCCGGGCACAGGCCGGTTCGCTGACGGTGCTCACCGCCGCAGCGGCCGCCCCTCCTAGCAAAGCCCCTTTGAGAAAATTACGCCGGCTGGTCATGGTTACACCCGCTCCGCCGGTTTTTCCGCCTCAGCCTTGGCCGCTTCGGCCTTGAGCCGGGCTTCTTCCGCCTCGTGGGACAGGCCCAGGTTTTTCGCCACCCGGGCGCCAGCCCCGGCAGCCACCCCGACCACGGCGGCCAGCACGGCGGCGGCCCCCAGGGTCGCCCCCTTGCCCTGCTCTTCCACAATGCGGGGGAAGGTGGCGGGGGGGGAGAAGGTCTTGATGTGGGCCGTTTGGTGGATTGGCTTGGCAAAGCCCACCCCTTGTTCCGTACAGCCGATGCAGGGGTGGCCGCAGGCCACGGGCCAGGTGCCGGCACCCGCATCACCAAAGAGAATGACGGAGCAGTTGGCGTAGGTTTCCGGACCTTTGCAGCCCAGCTTGTAGAGGCAGTAGCCCTTGCGGTGGCCTTCGTCGCCGAATTCCTTGGCAAAGCGCCCGGCGTCGAAGTGGGCCCGGCGTTCGCAGTTTTCGTGGATCAGGCGGGAATAGGCGAACTTGGGGCGTCCCAGGGCATCCACCGCCGGGAAGCGACCGTAGGTCAGGTAATGGACCACGGTGGTGAGGAAGTTGTAGGGATTGGGGGGGCAGCCCGGAATGGTGATGACAGGCTTGTCGATAACCTTATTGACCCCGGAACAGCCAGTGGGATTGGGACCGGTGGAAGGCATGCCGCCCCAGGAGGCACAGGAGCCGATGGCGATCACCGCCGCCGCATCCGCCGCGCATTCCCGCACCAGTTCGATGGCGGTTTTGCCCCCCACCTTGCAATAAACGCCGCCGTCCTTGGCGGGAATGGCCCCTTCCACCACCAGGATGTACTGGCCCTTGTGCTTTTCCATGGCCTGGAGCCGGGCTGCTTCCACCTGGTGACCGGCGGCGGCGAACAGGGTTTCGTGGTAATCCAGGGAAATCATGTCCAGAATCAGCTTTTCCAGGGTGGGGTGTTCCGCCCGCAGCAGGGACTCGGTACAGCCCGTGCATTCCTGGAAGTGCAGCCAGATCACGGAGGGACGGGGCTTGGTCGCCACCGCCTCGGCCACGGCCGCTTCCGCGCCAGCGGGCAGACCCAGGGTGGCTGCCGCCGCCGTGCAAAAGCGGAGGAAATCCCGCCGGGACATTTCCAAGCGGTCCGCGGCGGCAATGATATTGCTGTCGTTTTCCAGCAATTCGAATTTTTGTTCTTGCATGACTAACCCTCTGTCCAGGTCCCGGTGGTGGCCGGGTTTTCCGAATCTGGCGCGGGATCTCCGCACCCTCGGGTTAGCTCTTATACAAGAATCGTGCCACAGTCATCTATAAGACATAACTCATTAGATTAATTACAAGTTTCCCACTGTCATGACACAAAAGCGAAAACTTGTTTGTAGCTTAGGTCACACAAGTGTAAACCTAGTTATCAGACCGGTAAGCAATCTCTCAGTGAACCGGTCCGTCCCCCTTTCCCGGTGAGAAGCCTTGCACTTCCCGCCGCCACCCACGTTTTCCACCGGGGAAAATCCCCGATGGAAAACCCAGGGTCACACATCCACCGTCAGCCCTTCCACGTCGATGCGCAACACATCCTTACCCAACACCAGGACCGCATAAAGGGCATAGCGCTTTGCCCAGGTGTCGCCCCGGGCAAAGGCTTCCGGACCGACCGCCCGGGCAATGCCAAGAATGCGGTCCAGCACCAGGACCTTACCCACCGGATTGGAAGGTTCACAGGCCAGTTCTTCATACTGGGTTTCGAACCAGCGCCGTGCTTCCTCCGCCGTATGGCCGGCCAATTCGCTTTCGGTGAGGCCGATTCCATATTCCTGATGCTTACCGAAAGCTACGATAACGTTATAAGACATGGTCTCCTCTCTCGGTTAGAATTGTTCATCCATTCTAAGCTCAAATTCCGGCGCGGGCGTCGGCAGACGCACCGCGCCAGCCCCCGTGGGAGGCCGGGCCCAGCCATCATGACCGAACTGACGGAAGAGGAAGTCGCTGCCATCCGGGGGCAACTCCACGAAATGCGGGTGGAACACCGGGATCTGGATTTGGTGATCGAACACCTGATCCTTTCCCCGCCCCCCGATCAGCTCCTGGTCCGCCGCTTGAAAAAGCGTAAGTTGCTGTTGAAAGACCGCATGGACCAGCTGGAACGGCTGCTGGTGCCCGACGTCCCCGCCTGAGCTTGTGTTGCCCGATCCGGGCTAAATTCACAAGGAGTCTGCCATGGCCGGTACGGACGGCTTTAACCTGGACACCCTGGCGTTGCACGCCGGGCAATCCCCCGATTCCCAATTTGGCGCCCGCGCCACCCCCATTTACCTGTCCACTTCCTTTGTTTTCAAGGATTCGGACCAGGCCGCCGCCCTGTTCAACATGGAACGGGCGGGCCACGTGTATTCCCGCATCTCCAATCCCACCGTGGCGGTGCTGGAAGAGCGGCTGGCCGCCCTGGAAGGGGGGGTGGGCGCCATCGCCACCGCCTCGGGCCAGGCCGCCCTTCATCTGGCCATCGCCACCCTGATGGGGGCCGGCGGACACATCGTCGCCTCCCGGGCCCTCTACGGCGGCAGCCACAATCTGTTGGAATACACCCTGCCCCGCTTCGGCATTGAAACCACCTTCGTCCCCACACGGGACCTGGATGCCTGGCGGGCCGCCATCCGCCCCAACACCCGGCTCCTGTTCGGGGAAATCCTGGGCAATCCGGGCCTGGACGTACTGGATATTCCCCGGGTGGCCGATCTGGCCCATGAACACGGCCTGCCCCTGCTGGTGGATTCCACCTTCACCACCCCCTACCTGATCAAGCCCTTTGAACACGGGGCGGACCTGGTCTACCACTCCGCCACCAAGTTTCTCTGCGGCCACGGCACGGTGGTAGGCGGGGTGCTGGCGGATTCGGGCAAATTCGACTGGGACGCCTCGGGCAAATTCCCCACCCTCACCGAACCCTACGACGGCTTCCACGGCATGGACTTCACCGAAGAATCCACCGTGGCCGCCTTCCTCCTCCGGGCCCGTCGGGAAGGCTTGCGGGATTTCGGCGCCTGCCTCTCCCCCATGAACGCCTTCCAGATTCTCCAGGGCATTGAAACCCTGCCCCTGCGCATGGCCCGGCATGTGGATAACACCCGGCGCATCGTGGCTTTCCTGGCTGAACATCCCGGGGTGGAACACATTTCCTATCCGGGGCTGCCGGACCACCCGGACCATGCCCTGGCGGAAAAACTCCTGCCCCGGGGCTGCGGCTCCGTGTTCAGCTTCAGCCTCAAGGGTGGCCGGGCCGCCGGGAAAAAGTTTATCGAAAGCCTAAAACTGTTCTCCCACCTGGCCAACGTGGGGGACGCCAAATCCCTGGTGATTCACCCGGCCTCCACCACCCACTTCCGCATGACCGACGAGGCCCTGCTGGCGGCGGGCATCGGCCCGGGCACCATCCGCCTGTCCGTGGGCCTGGAAGATCCGGAAGACCTGCTGGAAGACCTGAACCGGGGCCTGCGGGCCGCCGCCAAGGTCCAGGCCTAGGAGGACACCATGGAACTGAATGTCCTCGGCCAAGCCACCTACGCCTACACCGGCGGCAAAATCTTTGACCCAGCCAAGCCCACCCTGGTTTTCGTCCACGGGGCCGCCAACGACCACGGGGTCTGGGGGCTGCAAAGCCGCTATTTCGCCAACCACGGTTACAACGTGCTGGCCCCCGACCTGCCCGGCCACGGCCGTTCCCAGGGCACCGCCCTGAATTCGGTGGAAGCCCTGGCGGACTGGCTGCCCGCCCTACTGGACGCCGCCGGCGCCCGGGAAGCGGGCCTTATCGGCCATTCCATGGGCTCCCTGGTCACCCTGGAAGCCGCCGCCCGTTATCCGGAGCGGATCAAGACCCTGGCCCTGCTCGGCACCGCCGCCCCCATGGCCGTTTCCGACGCCCTGCTAGACGCCGCCAAGAATGATCCGGACCAGGCCTATCGGATGATTAACCAGTGGTCCCATGGCCGCCCCCTGGGGGGCAATCCGGCCCCGGGCCTGTGGCAGCCGGGCTGCGGCCTGGCCCTGCTGCGCCACGCCCATCCGGGGCTGATCTACCAGGATCTCCTCAACTGCCGCCAGTACGCCCACGGTCTGGAAGCAGCCGCCGCCGTCCGCTGCCCCACTCTGCTGATCATCGCCTTAAATGACCTGATGACCGCCCCCAAAGCGGCCCGGGCCCTGCTCCCCGTCCTGGGGGACCAAACCCGGGTGGCGGAAATTCCCACCTGCGGCCACGCCATGCAGGGGGAACAGCCGGATCGGGTGCTGGACGCCCTGCGGGCCTTCCTGCTGTAAACTGGCGGGCGGAGCCCTTCCCGGCCCCGCCCCCGGACTTGGTCCCAACTTGGACAGCGGCCACCGGTGCCCAAGGGGGCAACGGGGAAAAACCAACCCCAGGGACTCCAGCGTCACCCCGTTCGGTATTTCGTGAAAGGCATGCCATGATTTCCCCAATTCCGTTGTTCCGCCCCCGGGCACTGCCCCGCCTGCCGGCCCTGGCCCTGGCCGCGGCCCTGCTGGGGGCCGCCCTCCCCGCCACCGCTGAGGATATTGGCCGCAGCCGGGGGCAGACCCTCTACCTGCCCATCTATTCCCATCTCTGGCACGGCAACCGGGACAAGGCGGGCAATCCGGAAATGTCCCTGCTCTCCGCCCTGGTAAGCATCCGTAATACGGACCCCCGCACCCCCATTCGGGTTACTTCGGCCCGTTATTACGACACCGCCGGACGGCTGATTCAGGAATACCTGGCCGCCCCCCGGGTCATTCCGCCCCTGGGCACCCTGGAATTATTCGTGGAACGGAAGGAAACCGCCGGCGGCTCCGGGGCCAATTTCCTCATCCGCTGGCAAAGCGAAGGGAACGGCACGGCCAACGCCCCCCTGGTGGAGGCGGTCCATGTGGATATGTACGGCACCCGGGCCATTTCCTTCACCACCAATGCCCGGGCGATTCAGGACTGAGGCCCTTCGGCTCACCCCCCAAGCCCAATAAAAAAGGCAGGCCCGTGATCGGTGCCTGCCTTTTTTTGTCCCTAACCAAGGGTGAAGCCTAGGTCGATTCCCCATCCCGGGAGACTTCCTCCTGGACCTTGGGGGGACGGGTCAGGATGTAGGCGATCATACCGATTACCGCCGCCACCCCGATTTCCCACAAAAAGGGGAAATGGTAGATAAGCACGGCCAGCAGCCCGGTGACGCCCCAAAATCCCAACCACAACATAACGGCACCCGGCTCCGATAAAGCTTACAGAATCCGGCTGCCCACCCACCAGGCGGCGGCGGAAATCAGGGCCGTCCCTGGAATGGTGAGAATCCAGGCCCAGACAATGCCCCCGGCCACGCCCCAACGCACGGCGGAAAAGCGCCGGGTGGAGCCCACCCCGACGATGGCGCCCGTAATGGTGTGGGTGGTGGAAACGGGAATCCCCAGGGCGGTGGCCAGGAACAGAGTCATGGCGCCCCCGGTTTCGGCACAGAAGCCGCCCACGGGCTTGAGCTTGGTAATTTTCTGCCCCATGGTGCGCACAATGCGCCAGCCGCCGAACAGGGTACCCATACCGATGGCCACATAGCAGCAGGCCACCACCCAGATGGGCACGGAGCCGTGGGGATCGGACATACCGGCGGCGATGAGCAGCATCCAGATAATACCGATGGTTTTCTGGGCGTCATTGCCCCCGTGGCCCAGGCTGTAGAGGGAAGCGGAAAACAGCTGGAGGCGGTGGAACCATTTATCCACCTTGCGGGCTGGGGTATGGAAAAAGGTCCAGCCCACAATCAGGGTCATGATGGACCCCAGGATGTAGCCCAGCAGGGGGGAAATGAAGATAAAGGCAATGGTCTTCCACACCCCGCTGGCAATGAGGGACTGGGGCCCGGACTTGATCAGGGCCGCCCCCACCAGACCGCCGATCAGGGCGTGGGAGGACGAGGAAGGAATACCGTAATACCAGGTGATCACATTCCAGGCGATGGCGCCCACCAGGGCGCCGAAGACCACCACGTGGTCCACGATGGCCGGGTCGATGGTGCCCTTGCCGATGGTAGCCGCCACCTTAAGCTGAAAGATGGAAATGGCCACCACGTTGAAGAAGGCGGCGAAAGCCACCGCCTGATGGGGTTTCAGGACCCCCGTGGAAACCACGGTGGCAATGGAGTTGGCGGCGTCGTGGAAGCCATTCATAAAATCGAAGGCTAGGGCCAGACCCACCAGAAGGACAATCATGCCCAGGCTGATATGGATGCTGCTCATGGCAGAGGCTCGGGATCAGGCGTTTTCGAGAACGATGCCTTCGAGGATGTTGGCCACATCCTCACAGCGATCCGTCACCGTTTCCAATAATTCGTACATGGCCTTGAGTTTGATGATCTGGCGCACGTCCGGCTCATCCCGGAACAACCGGGACATGGCGGAGCGCATCACCCGATCCGCTTCCGACTCCAGGCGATCAATTTCCTCGCAGGTCTTGAGAATGGCCACCCGCTGTTCCGCCGTACGCAGGCGGCTGACGGCCTGCTGCACCCCGCTACAGCAGGCCATACAGAGATCGGCCAGCTGTACCGCTTCGGCGGTGGATTCGCGGATATCGTAAAGGGAGACGGTCTGGGTCACGTCCTGGATGAGGTCCAGGATGTCGTCCAGAGCATTGATCAGGGAATGGATTTCGTCCCGATCCAGGGGCGTAATGAAGGTGCTGTGCAGCAGGGAGATGGTGTCGTGGGTGATCTTGTCGGCCTGGGCTTCAGCGGTATCCACGGCATCCGAAGCTTGTGCGGCGAGTTGTTCGTCTTTGCCCAGATTGGCGATGAAGCTGACCAACGCGTTTCCCCCTACGACGATCTGCTCCGCGTGGGCATTGAACAGATCGAAGAATTTGCCCTCTTTGGGCATCAGGCGACCGAACATATATAGATTAATTTTATGTGACAGCTTGCTAGTTTACCACGTTGCCCCCTCCCCCAAGGGGGTGTTACGCCAAGGAAAAATGCGGGGCCCGGGGCGACCATTCCTTCGTCATTCCCGGCGCCACCCCAGGCTAGGTTTGGAGCCCTTCAAGCTCCCAGGCGCAGGGCAAAATTTCGGGCTTCCCGGGCCCAGAAAGCCGGGTCCGGCGTAGCCAACAGGGGTTGAAGAAAGGCCCAGGCCGCCTCCAAATGCTTTAAGGCGGTGGGGCTGGGGCTATGGCCCAGTTCAAAGGCCACGCCCCCCAGGGCCAGCACATAGGCGGGGGGAGGCGGGGTGCCCAGGGCCCGGCAATGCACCGCCAACACCTCCGCCGGTTCCAGGCTGTGGCTGCTGTGTACCGGGTGGCGGGTGGCCCCCACCGCCCCAAATCGGAAGGGGCGGCCCAGACCCACCGCCGCATCCACGAACAGGGCCAAGTCCCGCCCCTGCAAATCCAGGGCATGTTCAATCTGGAGCTGGAAATCCTCCACCGTGACCAGGGCAGGAAACAGGCTTTCCACACGCCTTAACAGGAGGGGCCCCAGGGCGTCGTCCCCCCGGCTGGGGTTGCCCACGGCGAAGACGATCAGACCACCCATTATTCCCGGACCAGACGATCCACCAGTTCTCCCTGGGCGTCCCGCAGTTCCAGGGCCAGGGGCATTTGCCCCAGGGCATGGGTGGCGCAGGACAGGCAGGGGTCGAAAGCCCGGATCGCCACTTCAATATGGTTCAACAGGCCTTCCGTGAGATTCTGGCCATCCAGGTAGCGCACCGCCACCTGGCGCACCGCTTCGTTCATAGCCTGGTTATTGTGGGTGGTGGACACAATCAGATTGCACATGGTCACCAGGTCATCATCACCCACTTGATAGTGGTGGATCAGGGTGCCCCGGGGCGCCTCGATAAGGCCCACCCCTTCCCGACCCCGGGGGCCCGTGGCCATACATTCCCCTTCCAGCAGGTCCGGATCGTGGAGCAGTTCCTTAATGACCTCGGCGGCGTGGAGCATTTCGATCATGCGCGCCCAGTGGTAGGCCAAAGGCGCGTGGATCAAGGAACCCTGGCCATAGTCCATGAATTCCCGGCGCTCCGCCTCGGCCAGGGGCGAGGGGATGAAATCGCAGTTCTGCACCCGGGCCAGGGGCCCCACCTTGTACCAGCCCTCTTCCTTGCCCAGGGCGGTCAGGTAGGGAAATTTCATGTAACTCCAGGGTTTCACCTCTTCCCGGATCAGCTGGGCGTAGCCCTGGTAATCCGCCCCATCCACCAGAATCTTCCCGTCCCCGTCCCGGGCCCGCAGCACCCCGTGATAGAAATCCAGGGCCCCGTCGGCCCGCACCAGGCTCAAGAGATTGGAGCGGAAAGTACCAAACACGTCGTAAAGGCCCGGATTGGCCGTATGCAGGCGCTTCACCAGCTGGACCGCCTCCCGGGCCCAGGCCACCATTTGATAGGCGTCCTTGAGCAGCAGGTCCCGGTCTTCCACCGCCAGATGCTTGTTAATGCCCCCCGGCACGGCGCCCGTACCGTGGATGCGCTTGCCCGCCGTGACCCGGATCACCTCCTGGCCGAACTTGCGCAGCAGCACCCCCTGCTTGGCCACCTCCGGATATTCCGCCGCCACTCCGACGATATTGCGCTTTTCCACCTCGGCCTCGAAGCCGAAGAGGAGATCGGGGGAAGAAAGGTGGAAGAAATGCAGGGCGTGGGATTGGAGCATCTGGCCGTAATGCATGAGACGCCGCATTTTGTCCGCCGTGGGGGTAATGCTGTGGGCCCCCACAATCAAATCCATGGCCTTGCAGGCCGCCAAATGGTGGGACACGGGGCAGATGCCGCAGAGCCGCTGCACCATTACCGGCACTTCCCAATAGGGACGGCCCTGGATGAATTTCTCAAAGCCCCGGAATTCCACAATGTGCAGACGCACCTGATGTACCCGGTTGGCCTCGTCCAGCAACAGGGTCACCTTGCCGTGCCCCTCCACCCGGGACACCGGATCAATAGCCACCCGACGCAGTTTTTCCGGATGGGCGGCAGTTTCCAATTGAAAAGCCATGGAGCAACCTCTTCGCCAAAAATGGGAAAGACCGGCCGAAGCCGGGCTTTCCGCCTCAATCGAAATGGAGCAAACCGTGGGTCAGCCGGGGCGTGTGCCCGGCGATCAGATCGGAGAGGAATTTCCAGATGGCGTCCCCAGAAGGAGGACAGCCGGGAATGAAATAATCCACCCGCACCACCTCATGGAGGGGCCGCACCTTGTCCAGCAGCAGGGGCAGTTCCGGATCATTGGGAATCTGACCGTTCTCCACCCCCAGGCTGTAGTGGTACACCTCCTGCAAACAGGCCCCCAGGCCCACATGGTTGCGCTGGGCGGGCAGGCCGCCGGTGACGGCGCAGGCCCCCAGGGCAATAAGGGTTTTGCAGTTTTTCCGGAATTCCCGGAGCACGTGGACGTTTTCCCCGTTGCAGATGCCCCCTTCAATAATGCCGATGTCGCAGGGGCCGCAATGCTTGATGTCGGTGAGGGGGGAGCGGTCAAACTCCACCAATTCCAGCAGCTGCAAAAGGCGCTCGTCGATATCCAGAAAGGACATGTGGCAACCGAAACAGCCCGCCAAGGAGGTGGTGGCCACCCGCAGTTTTTTCTTCGGTGCAGGTGTCGGACTCATGGCCGCCCCTCCCCCGCCCGATTCCCCTGCCCCGCCAACGGGCGATGGGCCCACCGCCCGTTGGCGGCCGTTTGCTGGCGCTTGGTCATTTTTCCCCCTTATTCCCGGCCATGGCCACCACACTAATGGGCGCCCGGTCGTAACGACGCTCCCCGATGGGCACCTGGAAGCCCTGGCGCTTGGGCAAAATCACCCCCACCGGGCAAATATGGGCGGCCCGGTCCTCGGCACTGAAATCCGTGTCTGCCAGACGGCCGCTTTCCGCATTGACCGTCAAATGTTTGTGGATGCCCCGGCCGGTGAGGGCAAAGACATTTTTGCCGTCCATATCCCGGCTGGCCCGCACACACAGCTCACAGTAAATGCAGCGGTTGAAATCCAGCAGGATGTCCGGATGGGAGGCATCCACGGGACGATCCGGGAAAAAATGGGCGAAGTGGGCGGAGAGCATTTCCAGGTCGTAGGCCAGGGCCTGCAACTGGCAATTGCCGCTCTTTTCGCAGGAGGGGCAGAAATGGTTGCCCTCCACAAACAACATTTGCAGCAGGGCCCGCCGCTCCCCGTTCATTTCCGGGGTGTTGCTCTCCACTTCCATGCCTTCCTTGGCCGGCGTGGCGCAGGAAGACACATGGCGGCCGCCCACCTTGACGATGCACAGCTTGCAGGAACCGTGGGGCGGAAAATCCGGATGCCAGCACAGGTGGGGAATGTAATGCCCCGCCGCCCGGGCGGCTTCCAGAATGGTCTGGCCCTCGAAAAAGGGCACAGGCTGACCGTCCAGGACAAATTTTTTACCGTCGCTCATGACCTATTCCTCTTCCAGGGAAGTGAGATGGGCCCCCGCATCGTCCCGGCCCGTCATTTGTCGGGCCTCGGCCAGGGCCTGGTCCAGATCAAAGGCAGGCTCGAAATCCAGGGTCTGGAGCCGCCGCTCATAGGCGGGCCGGAATTTCACCAGGGTGTCGATCACCGGATTGGCTGCCGCCGCCCCCAGGCCGCAATGGCTAGCGCCCTTGAGCAGCCGATTCACCCATTCGATATCCACCAGGTCGTATTTAGCGCCCCGGCCTACCGCCAGCTTGTCCATGAAATTTTTCAGGAGGGAGGTGCCCACCCGGCAGGGGGTACAGAAGCCGCAGCTTTCATGGGCAAAGAAGTGGATGAAATTGCGGGCCACTTCAAACATGTCCCGGCTGGAATCGAAAATCATGAAGGCTCCCGCCGTGGGCACATCTTCGTAGGCGATGGAGCGGTGAAATTCGTAGGAAGAAATACAGGTACCGGAAGCACCTCCCACCTGCACCGCCTGCACATCCGTGGCACCGCAGTCGTCCAGGATGCGGCGGATTTCCACCCCGAAGGGGTATTCATAGACTCCCGGATAGGCGCAGTCCCCGGAAATGGAGAGCAGCTTGGTACCGGTGGATTGGGCCGTGCCCTCGGCGGCGAAGGTTTCACCCCCTTCCAGGGCCACCAGGACGGTCTTGGCCAGGGTTTCCACGTTATTCACCACCGTGGGCCGCCCCAGATAGCCCTTGGTCACGGGGAAAGGCGGGCGAATTCGGGGGGTGCCCCGCTTGCCTTCCAGGGATTCGATGAGGGCCGTTTCCTCGCCACACACATAGGCCCCGGCCCCCAGGTGAATTTCGATGTCGAAGTCGAAACCGGTTTCCCCCAGGATGGCGCTGCCCAAAAGGCCGCTTTCCCGACGCCGGGCCAGAACCGAAAGGAGATGGTCCAGCAGGTAGCGGTATTCCCCCCGCAGGTAGAGAAAGCCCTGGCGGGCGCCCACGGCGTAGGCGGCCAGGGTCATGCCTTCAAAAACGTGGTCCGCATAGGAGGTGAGCAGCACCCGATCCTTGAAGGTGCCCGGCTCCCCTTCGTCCGCGTTGCAGACCACCACCCGCTCCCGCCCGGGGGCATTGCGGCAGGCTTCCCACTTCACCCCGGTGGTAAAACCGGCCCCGCCCCGGCCCCGCAGATTGGATTTCTGCACCTCGGCCAACCAGCCCGCCGAGCCTTTTTCCACGGCCACCTTGAGGGCGGCGCCGGGAATCAGTTCGCTATTGAGCAGCCAATCCCGGCGGCAGATGTTGTCCTGCACCCGGAAAAATTCGCTGGGCCACTGGCTTAAGGGCTTGCGATGGCGGATCAGTTCGCTGATTTCATTGACCCGCTGGTGATTCATCATGGTCACCGGCATACCATTCACCAGCAGGGCCGGGCCCTGATCCCCCATGCCCGTGCAAGAGGTGGTGGTGACGGAAACCAGGCCGTCTTCGGAAACCTTGCCCGGCTCCACCCAGAGCTTCTGGCACATGGTTTCCATCAGTTCCTGGTTGCCCAGCAGCCGGTCCGTGGCATTGTCGGAAAACAACACCCGGTATTCCCCCACCGGCTCCAGATGGAGAAAAGAGTAGAAACCGGCCACTCCTTCCACCCGAGCCCGGGGCAGCTGGAGCCGCTCCGCCACAAAGGTGATGGCCGGCGGGGGCAAATAGCCCAGCTGGTCCTGAATGGCCAAGAGAATCTGCAACAACCGGGAAGGGTCCCGGTGATGCCGGGCCAGGATGCCTTCCAGGGTCTCAATCAAAGACACTTCCGAACCGAACGCCACGTTGACCTCCCGCTACGGAAACAGGTGGGGCATTATAGGCATGGCCAGCTCATCCGTCATAGAAACTCGCGGCGGGGAGTGTGGGCCTTTTCCCGGCACCGGATTGTCACAGCCTTGCAAATCGATGGGTGTCCAATGGGCCTGGCAGCCCGTCCGGAAGCCTTTTCCGGAAGTTTTCGGAAAAATGACCGATGTATTGCCAGGGGCGGGGAAAAGCCGTTATGCTGCATCGCAACACGCCCTCTCGGGGGGAGCGTGTTAGCCATTTTTCCAAAAACACATTACGGGAGTCCTCGCCATGTTTAACCTGAATGGCAAAAAAGGCCTGGTTGTCGGTGTCGCCAACAACCACAGTATTGCTTATGGTTGCGCCAAGGCTTTCAACATCTGCGGTGCCGAGCTGGCCATCACGTACCTGAACGCCAAAGCCGAGCCCCACGTTCGTCCCCTGGCCGAACTCCTGGCCGCGCCCCTGATCCTGCCCCTGGACGTGGAACAGGAAGGGCAGCTGGAAGCGGTCTTCGAGGCCATCAAGGAAAAATGGGGCCATCTGGACTTCCTCGTCCACTCCATCGCCTTCGCCCCCAAGGAAGACCTGCACGGCCGGGTGGTGGATTGCTCCCGGGAAGGCTTCATGCGGGCCATGGACATTTCCTGCCACTCCTTCCTGCGCATGGCCAAGCTGGCCGAACCCCTGATGGTCAACGGGGGCACCCTGCTCACCATGAGCTACCTGGGCGCCGATGAAGTGGTGGAAAACTACGGCATGATGGGCCCGGTCAAGGCCGCCCTCCAGGCGTCCACCCGTTACCTGGCCTCCGAACTGGGCCCCAACGGCATCCGGGTGCACGCCATTTCCCCGGGGCCCCTGGCCACCCGGGCCGCCTCCGGCATCGCCCACTTCGACAATCTGATGCGGGAAGCGGAAGAACGGGCGCCCCTGCACCGGCTGGTCTCCATCGACGACGTGGGCGCCCTGGCCGCCTATCTGTGCAGCGATGTGGCCAAGACCCTGACCGGGGGTACGATCTTCATTGACGGCGGTTTCCACATCGTCGGCGGTTAGACCCGGATCAATCTCTTTTCAGGGAGTTCCTATGGATACGGAACATAACAACGACCAATTCATCGAAAATCGGACCTTCGACGAAATTCAGATCGGCGATTCCTCCCAGCTGTCCCGCACCCTGCGGCCGGAGGACATCAAGATGTTCGCCGTCATGTCCGGTGACGTGAATCCTTCGGTGGTGGACCCGGAATTTGCCCATAGCGGCATTTTCCGGGAGGTGGTGGCCCACGGCATGTGGAGCGGGGCCCTCATTTCCACCGTGCTCGGCACCCAGTTCCCCGGCCCGGGCACCATCTACATCGACCAGTCCCTGCACTTCTCCCGCCCGGTCACCCTGGGTGACACCATCACCATTACGGTGACCGCCAAGCAGAAGTTCGAGCACAACAAGCACATCCTCTTTGACTGCGTCTGCACCAATCAGGAAGGCTTGCAGGTGGTAGGCGGCACGGCGGAAGTTTTGGCGCCCACGGAAAAAATCCGCCGCCCCCGCATCCACATGCCCCAGTTCACCATTTCCGACAAGGAAGAGCGTTACCAGGCCCTGCTGGCCCTGGCCAAGGGCCTGGATGCGGTGCCCGTGGCCGTGGCCCACCCCTGTGACGCCGAATCCCTGAAGGGGCCGGTGATCGCCGCCCAGGCCGGGCTCATCGACCCCATTCTGGTGGGGCCGGAGGCCAAAATCCGGGGCCTGGCCGAGGACCTGGGGCTGGATATTTCCCCCTACCGCATCGTCAATACCAAGCACAGCCACGAATCCGCCGCCATGGCCGTTTCCCTGGTGCGCAACGGGGATGCGGAAGCCCTGATGAAGGGCAGCCTGCATACCGACGAGCTGATGGGGGAAGTGGTCTCCCGGGCCACGGGCCTACGCACCGGACGGCGTATTTCCCACGTCTTCTACATGGACGTGCCCACCTATCCCAAGCCCATCATGATTACGGATGCGGCGGTGAATATCGCCCCGGGCCTGGAAGACAAGGTGAGCATCATCCAGAACGCCATCGACCTGTTCCATATTCTGGGACGGCCGGAACCCAAGGTGGCTATTCTTTCCGCCGTGGAAACGGTGAATCCCAAGATTCAATCCACCCTGGACGCCGCCGCCCTGTGCAAAATGGCGGATCGGGGCCAAATCAAGGGCGGCATTCTGGACGGCCCCCTGGCCTTTGATAACGCGGTGTCCATCGTGGCCGCCAAAACCAAGGGCATCAAGTCCGTGGTGGCCGGTCAGGCAGACATTCTGGTGGTACCCGATCTGGAATCGGGGAATATGGTGGCCAAGCAGCTGGAATACCTGGCCAATGCCCTGTCCGCCGGGGTGGTGCTGGGGGCCAAGTGCCCCATCGTGCTCACCTCCCGAGCTGACACGGCGGAAGCCCGCACCGCCTCCTGCGCCATCGCCGCCATCATGGCCCACGCTTATCGGAAACAAACTCCATGACCGACTGCATCCTGACCCTTAACGCCGGCTCCTCCTCCATCAAATACTCCCTTTACGAGTTGCTGCCGGAGGGCGGCATTGCCGCCGGCCCCGTCATGTCCGGCCAGATCGACGGCATTGGCAGCCAGCCCCACATCAAGGCCGTCAATGGGGAAGGCCGTTCCCTGGACAACGTGGATATCCCCCTCACCGGGGATATGGACAGCCAGCACCACGAGGCCTTGGAATTCCTGGTGAGCTGGCTCCACGCCCACGAACAGGGCTGGCGCATCGTCGCCGTGGGCCACCGGGTGGTCCACGGGGGGGAACGCTACAGCCGCCCCATGGTGCTGGACGACAACATCATCGAGCATTTGGTGGATTTGATCCCCCTGGCCCCCCTGCACCAGCCCCACAACCTGGACGGGGTGGCCGCCCTCCGCCAACTCCTGCCGGAAACGCCCCAGGTGGCCTGCTTTGACACCGCCTTCCACCGCACCCAACCGGAAGTGGCCCAGATGTTTGGCCTGCCCCGCTGGATCAGTGGCGCCGGGGTCAAGCGCTACGGCTTCCACGGGCTGTCCTACGAGTACATCGCCCGCCGCCTGCCCGAATACACCCGCCGGGCCGATGGCCGGGTGGTGGTGGCCCACCTGGGCAACGGCGCCTCCATGTGCGCCATGGAACGGCGCCAGAGCAAGGTATCCACCATGGGCTTCACGGCGGTGGATGGCCTGATGATGGGCACCCGTACCGGCAGCCTGGACCCGGGGGTGATTCTCTTCCTCCAGGAAAGCAAGGGCATGGACACCAAGGCCATTACCAAGCTGATCTACAAGGAATCGGGCCTCCTGGGGGTTTCCGGCCTGTCCCAGGACATGCGCACCCTCCTGGCCAGCGAAAAGCCCGAGGCCAAGGAGGCGGTGGATTTGTTCTGCTACCGCATTAACCGGGAACTGGGCTCCCTGGCCGCCGCCGCTGGCGGGCTGGACGCCCTGGTGTTCACCGGCGGCATTGGGGAACACGCGGCGGAAATCCGCCGCCGGGTCTGTCTGGCCGCCGACTGGATGGGCATTGTGCTGGACGAGGCGGCCAATTCCCGCCATTCGGACCGGATCAGTGCCCCCCGCAGCGCGGTGGATGTGATGGTGATCCCCACCAACGAAGAGTGGATGATCGCCCACCACACGGCTACCCTGCTGAATCTGTAAATTTTTTCCGCACCAAGGCGGTGCACCGGTCCCGGTGCACCGCCTTTTTTGTTCCCGTCAAGGGTTTCCATCCCGCCCCATCCCGGGTCTATACTCCGCCCCCCGTCGCCCGGACCGCCCCTTTCGGCCCCCTCTTCGGGCACCCTTCCGGCCCCCGCCCCAAAAGGGGGGAAACGCCCTGTTTTCGAGCACAGGGGCATGTTTCCGGCCCGGAGCACCGACAACTATATTTAGTCAACTGTTTGCCACTACCCACTAGATGTAGTAGCTTACACGCCGATTTCGTTTCTCCGGGCCCATCCTGTCCCGGGGAGATATGACCTCTTTCATACCCACCTTAAAAGGATGCTCACCATGAGCCAGGTTGCAGAACAACTCTCATTGTCCGCCATCCCCGACGCACCGGAAGTCACCCCCCTGCCCGATCAGGAGATTTCGACTGAGGTGTTGCTGGAGAAATATGCCAAGGGCAAGGAACTGGACGTGCACGACGTGCGCCGTCGAGTCGCCCGAGCCCTGGCCGGCAATGAGCCGGAAAAAGAACGCAGCAAGTGGGAGGAAAAATTCCTCTGGGCCCAGGAAAACGGCTTTATTCCTGCGGGCCGCATCAACTCCGCCGCCGGCACCGACCTGGCCGCCACCCTGATCAACTGCTTCGTCCAGCCCGTGGGCGATTCCATCGTGGAAGTGGTGGATGGCCGTCCCGGCATCTACACCGCCCTGGCCCAAGCCGCTGAAACCATGCGGCGGGGCGGCGGGGTCGGCTACGACTTCTCCTCCATCCGTCCCGTGGGCGCCCAGGTCAAGGGCACCCAATCCCGGGCCTCCGGTCCCGTTTCCTACATGCGGGTCTTCGACCGCTCCTGCGAAACCGTGGAATCCGCCGGGGCCCGCCGGGGCGCCCAAATGGGCGTGCTGCGCTGCGACCACCCGGACGTGGAAGACTTCATCCACGCCAAGGACAAAGGGGATCTGACCAATTTCAACATTTCCATCGCCGTCACCGACGCCTTCATGCAAGCCGTGGAAGGGGATGGCACCGTGGAACTGGTGCATAAGGCCGAACCCAACAGCGAAATGAAAGCCTCCGGCGCCTTCCAGCGAGAAGACGGCATGTGGGTTTATCGCAAGGTCCAAGCCCGGGAACTTTGGGATCAGGTGATGAAATCCACCTACGACCACGCGGAACCGGGCATTCTCTTCCTGGACCGGATCAACAAGGACAACAACCTCTATTACTGCGAAGAAATCGAGGCCACCAATCCTTGCGCCGAACAGCCCCTGCCCCCCTACGGCTGCTGCTGCCTGGGCTCCATCAATCTGACCCTGTTCGTCTCCCAGCCCTTTAGCGAAGGGGCGGACTTTGACTTTGACGCCTTCGCCGAAGTCATCAAGGTGTCCGTGCGCATGTTGGACAACGTGCTGGACGCCACCCACTGGCCCCTGGAACGGCAGCGGGAAGAAGCCTCCAACAAGCGCCGGGTGGGCCTGGGCTTTACCGGCCTGGGGGATGCCCTGGCCATGCTGCGCCTGCGCTACGACCGGCCGGAAGCCAAGGCCATGGCCACCCGCATTTCCGAATTCATGCGGGACCAGGCCTACCTGGCCTCCGTGGAACTGGCCAAGGAACGGGGCCCCTTCCCCCTCTTCAACGCGGAGCTGTACCTCTCCGGCGGCAATTTCGCCTCCCGCCTGCCGGCGGAAATCAAGGCGGAAGTCCGTCAGCACGGGCTGCGCAACTCCCACCTCCTGTCCATCGCCCCCACCGGCACCATTTCCCTGGCCTTCGCCGACAATGCCTCCAACGGCATCGAGCCCCCCTTCTCCTGGACCTATAACCGGAAGAAGCGCATGCCCGACGGCACCCTGAAGGAATACGCGGTGGAAGACTACGCCTGGCGCCTCTACAAGCACCTGGGCGGGGATGGGGAAAAGCTGCCCGACTACTTCGTCACCGCCCTGGAAATCTCCGCCGCCGCCCACAAGGACATGGTGGCCGCCGTGGCCCCCTACATCGACACCTCCATCTCCAAGACGGTGAATGTGCCCGGGGACTACCCCTACAGCGACTTCCAGGACCTCTACCTGACCGCCTGGAAGTCCGGCCTGAAGGGCCTGGCCACCTACCGGCCCAACAGCGTGCTGGGCTCCGTGCTGTCCGTGGAATCCAGCAAGCCCAAGACGGACGAAAACAAGCAGTCGCCCCAGGATTTCGTCTCCGACGCCAACCGGCGCCTGTCCATCAAAAACCTGCCCGCCCCGGTGCTCTCCTCCCTGCGCTGGCCCGGCCGCCCCACCCTGCCCGACGGCAACATGGCCTGGACCTACATGCTGGAGTACCCCCAAGGCAAGTTCGCCATTTTCGTCGGCCATGTGGATCAGGAAGACGACGCGGGCCACCCCTACTCCTGGCCCTTTGAAATCTGGGTCAACGGCCCGGACCAACCCCGGGGCCTGGGCGCCATCGCCAAAACCCTCTCCATGGACATGCGGGCCAATGACCGGGGCCTCCTGAACGCCAAGCTGGACATCCTGGCCAAGGTGCCGGGGGACGCCTTCGACATGCCCTTCCCGCCCCACGGGGAACGGAAGCGCATGCCCTCCATCACCGCCGCCATGGCCCAGGTAGTGCGCTGGCGCATCGACCAGCTGGGCAAGCCGGAACATGAAGAAACCACCCCGGTGATGGACGCCATGTTCAGCACCAGCGAGCCCAAGACCGGCACGGACGGCACCCTCTCCTGGACCGTGGATGTGATCAACCCCACCACCAGCGAAGATTTCGTCCTGGGCCTGAAAGAAATCACCCTGCCCGACGGCGTCACCCGCCCCTACTCCATGTGGCTCTCCGGCAACTACCCCCGGGCCCTGGACGGCCTGTGCAAGCTCATGTCCCTGGACATGCGGGTGGTGGACCCGGCCTGGATCGGCATGAAGCTGCGCAAGCTCCTGGACTACTCCGAACCCCTGGGGGATTTCATGGCCTTCGTGCCCGGCACCCGGCGCCAGACCAACTACCCCTCCACCGTCGCCTACGTGGCCCAGCTGGTCATCCACCGCTACGCCATGCTCGGCATCCTGGACGAAAAGGGCATGCCCCTGCAACAAATGGGCATCCTGGAAACGCCCCAGGACGGCACCGCCGCCAAACCCATGCAAGGCAAGCTGTGCAAGGAATGCGGCAACACCACGGTGATCAAAAAAGACGGCTGCGAATTCTGCACCGCCTGCGGCGCCGTAGGCTCCTGCGGCTAAACCGGTTAGCCGGGTAGGCCCGGTGCTGGAAGGACGTTCCAGCAGAAGCTAGCAGCAAAAAGAAAGCCCCAAGATCGTTGGTCTTGGGGCTTTTTTTAGATATTAGCGGGGTTCCAGCCGGAGCGGCCATTGTAGGGGTAGTCTGATTCAGTCAGCAATGCGCTAGCGGTAGGGCTTATCGAACTCCGCCAGCCATGCCATGTTTGCACAACCATTTGAATTTATTACACTTCTTTGTATACACATATCTTCTTACCTTCAAGCTAGTCTGACATTGCATTCTGTATAGGCATGTGCAGACTTCTATGCCTTAATTCCACCCACAACCGCAGAAATAAATGCAAGTCTGCATTGAAATTTCCTCTTTTGTTGCAACCTGTTTAAGTGGGTGCTAGTGTCATAGGTGCGTGGGCGTATCGCCTACTTGCTGCAGTCGACATACAGAGTCGTTGGGCGTGCTCGGATACGAGCGTCTAGAACCCCCTTGGGGGACTAGGCTTGTCGGGAGGGGGGTCACACCCTCCGCCTCCTCCCTCGGAGGAGAGAAGGTCGGTAGGTTTAGCCATGGAAAGGATGGCAGCTACCAGCGACTTGTCGATGAATGCAACATCCTTTCCTGCACCCTATTGCATGGGTTGGCTAAACCTATATTTATCTAAGGCCGACGAAACTTTGACCAAGCTTAACCCTATAAAGATTGCAAAAGGCTCTATTGCCAGTACAAGCAACCTTTGCACGGTTCTTGACATTAAGCTGGATGAGCTTAATGCAGCCCTAAAACTTAGTGATGCAGAGCGGTATACCGTTGGTACTCAGCCAAAGAAAGATGGCTCTACCCGCCAAGTGCACAATCCGCACTATCTTATTAGAAAAATACAACGCAGGATAAATAGACGGATATTTTCCAATCCAGACGTCATAGCATGGCCGGATCATATATTCGGTTCAGTACCTAACCAAGTCGACGAAAATGGCATTGAAGTCCCCAAGGACTATATTAGTTGCGCGCGCTTGCACTGCGGGTCGAAAAGTATATTAACAATGGACATTAGAAACTTTTTCGACAACATCCACCAATCGTACGTTACTGATATATTTAGTACTTTTCTAAATTATGATCCATCGGTAGCAGAGGTACTCAGTAACATTTGCTGCTTGAACTCTCACGTTGTACAGGGCGCGCTTACGTCAAGCTATATCGCCAGCCTCTGCCTATATGACATTGAAGGCGGTGTGGTGAATAAGCTGGCCCACAAAGGACTCGTATACACCCGGTTGGTAGATGATATAAACGTCTCTTCCAAGGTATCAGACTACGATTTCTCGTATGCGGCCCACCTTATTGAAGACATGCTCTCCGAAAAAGGCCTACCAGTAAATCGTGAAAAGACAAATGTTCAGTACATTTCCACTCAGCCGTTAACGGTCCATGGTCTGCGTGTTGCATTCAAGGAACCCAGGCTACCTTCAGACGAAGTAAAACGAATCCGGTCAGCTGTAAAAAACATTGAAACTCTTTCATCAGAGCATAGCTATCGGACAACTCACGCATATAGGCACGACTTCAATCGCTGCATGGGTAGAGTTAATAAACTTAGTCGTATTGGGCACAAACAACACAAAAACCTGCTTCACCGACTAAAGAAGGTATTCCCTCTACCGTCCAAAAAAGACATTGAGCGCGTAAAAAAAATTATCGCAAAACTTGAGGTTGACCGAGCGTCTAAGCGGGACACATATTGGTACTGGCGACGCTTCTACCTTGCTTACGAGCGCTTAACTATCGTCCAGCGGTCGTTTCCAAAGGTAGCCTCAGAAATGCGACTAAAACTTAAACAACTGAAGCCAACATATGACTAATTTAACTTTAGAGTCTATAGCCACACAACTCATAAGGCTATTTTAATGAGGCCAGTACGATATCTGACTCTGTCCCTCTTAATAGTTGCAGCAGTTGGATTCTGCATTGCGCTGGGTGGCTTCCTTATTACAGGCGTTACGACTGAAACCTTTAATTTACCATTGTGTCTAAGGAACGAATGCATCAAAAGATTTACCGAAAATTTCGACCAGTCGTTTGTTGTAGCCAAAGCTACTCTTGACCTGCTGGTAGCATTGGCAACAGCTGGCGGCATTGTTGTTGCACTATTGAGTTATCTAAATAGTGCAAGCACAGCTGCTCTGACAAATCACATTGCACACTTTTCCATATTCCAAAACTATGTGACCAACGAAATCCTGAAGAGAAAACGGATTTCCGTCACGTCGGTTGACACACTGGTTTGGTACAACCTTATTTTCGCCACTTCCCGAAGTGGAAAAACTGATGTTTCCTCTACATACATCAGCTTTGTTAAAGAGTTAAACGACTTAATTACCAAGTCAAATACGCAAGCAGAGAAAGCCACTGAGGGCTCCTTTAGGTATAAGCCACATCAAGAAAGAATACGTGACCAACTAAAAAAAGCTGGCATCGAAGTTTTTTTGTGTCCAAGAAATGACTTTTTCGAGATGGAGGGTCAGCTGTTCTCACTTATAGACCGAGTTAATCAATCCTTCTGTTATTCAAACGCGGTCCCGCAGCTATTAGACAGAAAATACATTTAGTCGAGCTCTAATAAAAAATTAGTTTCTTCTCGCAAAATACATACCCGTCATAGAAATTATGCGGGGGAGCATGACTTCTTTGTACGAATTCACGACAAAACACCCCTCTTTTTTAAAAAAATAAAGTCCCAGAAGATTACCCTTCATGGACTTTTATTTATATCCGGAGCCCCCTCACCCCCGCCCCCAAAGAATCATCTGGGTACAACGAAACAAGGCGATACGGCGGCCGGTGGTTTCGTCGGTGACGACGCCGTCCCAGACCTGGGTGGTTTTGCCCAGGTGCTGGGGGGTGGCGACGCAGCGGATGGCGCCTTCCCGGCAGGTGCCCAGGTGGTTGCTCTTCAGTTCAATAGTGGTGAAGGATTCCGCCCCCTCGGGCAGGTGGGCCATGGTGGCGTAGCCGCAGGAGGTGTCCGCCAGGGCCACGATGCTGGCGGCGTGGAGGAACTGGTTGGGGGCGAAGTGCTGGGGCTGAAGCACCATACGGCTTTCCAGGCGGCCCTCGGCCAGGCTCACCACTTCCACCCCCAGATAGCCGGGCAGGTAATCCTTACCGGCGGCATTCAACTGGTCCAAGCTCACATCCTGACGCAAACCCACCATGGTGCGGTCTCCTTTCGTTATCCCCGTTATCCGAGTTGTCCCCGTTGTCCCTTTCCCGGGCCCGGCACGGGGGAAATGCCCGGGTTAGGGCTGATCCGGCCCCGGGGCGTTCCCGGACGGGGTGTCGCCGCCCGCCGGGGAATGGTCTTGCCCATCGGTGGTCCCCAGGCGGGCGGTGATATAGGCACAAAACATATCAGCCATGGCCTCGGCGTAGGAAGTAATTTCCGCCGCCCTGCGGGGCTGGGAGGAAAAGGCCTTGCCCCCCGCCCCCAGGGTGGTGGTAATCAGCTCCGTCACCACCTGCCTTTGGGCCGCCGTTGCCTGGGGGAGGAGTTCCTGCAAAAAGTGATCCAGGGTGCGGCGGCTGGCAGCCCGAATCTCCCGGGCCTCCGGCGCATCCCGGTAGAGGGGCGCCGCGTCGTCCAGGGCGCCCCGCATTTCCGCCTCCGCACATTCAGATTCTAAAAAGGCATGGACCAGACGGCGCAGGCGCGCCAGGGGCGGCTGGCCTGCCTCCCCCAGAATGCGGCCCAGCAGATCGCCGGTGCGGCGCCATTCATCGGCCTGGAGACGAAAGAGAATGGCCGCCTTGTTGGGAAAGTACTGATACACGGAGCCCACGCTCACCCCGGCCTTTTCCGCCACCCGGGCGGTGGTGAAACGGGGTGCCCCTTCCTTGGCTAAAACCTGAATAGCCGCTTCCAGAATGGCGGCCACCAGCTGGGTGGAGCGGGCCTGTTGGGGCGCTTTGCGCGTGGCGATCTGGGGCTTGGGGGCATTGGCCATCATGGGGCTCCGGCAGGGGTGGGAATGCGAATAGAAAATGTGACGAATTAATCGTATCTTTTAACACGACGATTTCGTCACATTTTAAGCCCAACCGGGCGCCCCAACCCCAAGGAGTTTCCCCATGACAACCCTCACCACCGCCCCCGTGGCCGACCTGCTGGCCCGCCTTTACGCCCAGGCCGCCGCCACCACCAGCCCCCTGCTGGAACAAACCCCGGCCGCCGAAGTGGATCGGCTGATGCGCAGCAAAACCGAATACCGCCAGCTCTACGGCAGCATTAAGGAACTCTGGCTGCCCGTGGGCCAGGAAACGGGCACCCTGCTCTATGTGCTGGCCCGCCTGGGCAAGGCCCGGACCCTGGTGGAATTCGGCACCTCCTTCGGCATTTCCACTCTCCACCTGGCCGCCGCCCTGCGGGACAACGGGGGCGGCCAGCTCATCACCACGGAATTTGAGCCCACCAAGGTGGCCCAGGCTCGGGCCCACCTGGAAGCCGGAGGCTTGCTGGATTTGGTGGAGCTGCGCTGCGGCGACGCCCTGGAAACCCTGGCCCGGGACCTGCCGCCCCGCATCGACCTGGTGTTGCTGGACGGGGCCAAGGCCCTCTACAACGACATTCTTTCCCTGGTGGAAAGCCACCTCAGCCCGGGGGCCCTGATTCTGGCGGACAACGTGGATTTCTGCCCCGACTACCTGGCCCGGGTCCGCGCCCCGGCCAACGGCTACCTTTCCATTCCCCTGACGGAGGAAGTGGAACTGAGTTGGAAAATCGGCTGAAGGAGGATGGGGGCGGCCTGCCGCCCCCGTTCGGTGTCTGCCGCTGGAGCTGGAGCTGGAGCTGGAGCTGGAGCTGGAGCCGGAGCCGGAGCTAGGGCTGGGCTGGGCTGGGCTGGGCTGGGCTGGGCTGGGCTGGGCTGGGCTCTGGGCTCTGGGCTCTGGGCTCTGGGCTCTGGGCTCTGGGCTCTGGGCTCTGGGCTCTGGGCTCTGGGCTTCGGGCTTCAGGCTTCAGGCTTCGGGCGAAGCGCGGACAAGCAGTTAGGGCAGAGAAGCAGCGCAGCGGCCCTCAGCAGTCCGCCTCCGGAGCGTAGGGCAACGCCTACGCCCCCCGTCCCTCAATGGGCCAGGCCCCGCTCCATCTGGCGCCGGATTTCGGCCACCGTATCCAGGTCCGCCGCGTGGTAAGCGGATTCCAGATAGCCCACGTAGGCCCGGGCTTCCGGGTCCGGGCCTTCGGCAAAGGAGGTCTGGTAGGTAAAGCGCAGGAAAAGGCGCTCCGGCTCCGGTTCCTCGATGAGGATGGTCAGACTGCCCCCGGCGTGGTGTTCCGTAGCCTGGGTTTCAAAGCACACCCAGCGCCCTTCCCCGAAAGTCACCCGGTCCCGCACCTGGACCGGGCCGAAGACCAGCAGGCGCTCCACCAGATTTTCTCCCCGGGAGAGGATGCGGCATTCTTCCAGCCCCTTGATGAAGGGCCGGGAATCTTCCACCCGGCGCATGAGGCCCTGCCAGAGCTGGTCCCGGGAGAGGGAAAAAATCAGGGGATTGTCCCCGTCGTTGATTTCCACCAGATGCTCGAATTTCATTGGGCCTCCGGCAGACGGCGACGGAATACGTAGGTTTTGGCGTCGGAAACTTCCGGCACAAAGGCGTAGCCCTCCGCCGTAAAGCTTTGCAGGCCTTCGGGCCGGGTCAGGCGCTGGCTGACGATGTGGCGGGCCATGAGGCCCCGGGCCCGCTTGGCGTAAAAGCTGATGATCTTGTATTTACCGCCCTTCCAGTCCTCGAAAACGCAGTTCAGGACATCCGCCTTCAGGAGCTTGGGCCGCACGGCCTTGAAGTATTCCTCGGAGGCCAGATTAATGAGCACGGGGGCATCCTGATTGGCCGCCAGCTGGTCGTTCAGGGCCAGGGTCAGCTGGTCGCCCCAGAAGGCATAGAGGTCCTTGCCCCGCACATTGTCCAGGCGAATGCCCATTTCCAGCCGGTAGGGGCGAATCCGGTCCAGGGGCCGGAGCAGGCCATAAAGACCGGATAGAATGCGCACATGGTCCTGGGCCCAGGCCAGATCCGCCGGGCTCAAGGTGGCCGCCGCCAGACCTTCGTACACATCCCCGTTAAAGGCCAGAATGGCCTGCTTGGCCGCTTCCGGCCCCATTTCCGGGGACCATTCCTGAAAGCGGGCCGTGTTCAGGGCGGCCAGGGCGTCGCTGATGCCCATGAGCCGGCTTAAGTCCGCCGGCGTCAGCTGGCGCAGCCGTTCCACCAGCAGGGCGGACTGGTCCAGGTAGGCAGGCAGGGTGAAGTCGGCGACCTGGGGCGGGGTTTCAAAATCCAGGGTCTTGGCGGGGGAGAGGACTAAAATCATGGTTCAATCCAGCTGAGAAGAATTCGCAATGGAGCATCAATTATGACACGCCGGGAATCCCTGGAAAGCGTTTTGCTGCGCTTCGCCGAGGCCTACGAGCAGCCCCGGAGCGAAGGCCATGGGCCCCGGGACACCACCGCCCTCTTCGCCGATCTGGCGGATCAACTGCGCCCGGAGCGGCCCGAGGACGGCAACGCCGCCCGGGAACGGCTCCACGCCCTGTGCTATCTCCTGGAAACCCGGCCCGAGCTGCAAACCGCCCTGCGCCACGGGGTGCTGGACCTGTTCGCCCAAAAGAAACAGGTGTCCCTCTATGTGGATAGCGGGGTATTTCCCGCCACCGGCTTTTTTTCCGAAACCGCCCGGCGCCTGTCCCGCTCCCTGCTGCCGGACGTGATTGACACCGCCTATCTGAAAGACGTGCTGGGCCTCATGTTCCGGCGGGGCGACGACCACCTGTGGGTGAGCCACATCGGGGACGGGGACTGGATCGGCCTGATCCACGCCCTGGGCCTTTTGGAGACGGAGGAAGCCGCCCCGGGCAGCGCCCTGCCCCCGGCCCTGGCCCAGCTCCTGGAAGCCTTGCGGGTGCTGTCCTACCGCATTTCCGCCATCGGTCTGGAGCCGGAACTGCTCCGGGTGGAGCCGGTGATCGAGGAATTTGAATCCCCCTTCCTGGCCCAGAATGTGGAAATTCAGCGATTTGTCGGCCAATTTTCCCGCTGGTGGCAGGAACGGGATTTTCCGGCGGAAGATGACCGGCAGATTCTGGTGCTCTTCGACCAGTGCCGCACCATCCGGGAACGGATTCGCACCCGGGCCGGAAGGGAAGGCACCAGCCTCTCCCTCACCTTTCTGCTACAACGGCTGCGCCAACACCTGGAACGGGCGGAAACCCTTCTAGGTATATTGGGAGACCTGCGGCAAAACCCCCGTCTGGCCGGGGTGCTACCCCGGCTGGTGCCCTTTTTCAAGGAACTGGTCCAGGCCGAATGCCGCAAAAACAACCTGGGGGATTACTGGCGCCAGAATGTGGAATTGCTGGCCCGCCGGGTGGCGGACAACGCGGGGCGCACCGGGGAACACTACATTACGGAAAGCCGCCGGGATTACTTCGCCCTGCTTCGCTCCGCCCTGCTGGGGGGCTTTGTCATCGCCTTCATGGCCTGGAACAAGCTGGAGCTGGCCAAACTCCACCTGCCCCCCCTCACCGAGGCCTTGAGCTTTTGCCTCAATTACGGCCTGGGCTTTGTCTTGATCCACATTCTCCACGGCACGGTGGCCACCAAGCAGCCCGCCATGACCGCCAACGCCATTGCCGCCAGTATGGACGAGGCCAGCGGCGCCAACGGCAGCAATGCCAAGGCCCGCAATCTGGAAAATCTGGTGTCCCTCATCGCCCGCCTGGGCCGCAGCCAAATGGCGGCCATTGCGGGCAACGTGGGCCTGGCCATCCCCATGGCCATGGCCATCGGCTACCTCTACCAGCTCGGCACAGGCCAGGCCCTGATTACCCCGGATAAGGCCCGGCACCTGCTGGCCGATGTCCATCCCTGGGCCAGCGGCGCCATTATTTACGCGGGCATCGCCGGGGTCTGCCTGTTCCTGGCCGGGCTCATCGCCGGGTATTACGACAATCTGGCCGCCTATAACCGCATTCCCCAGCGCCTGCGCCAGCTGGGCTGGCTGCGCCGCCTGCTGGGGGAAGCCCGGCTGGACCGGGTGGCCACCTACGTGGAAGACAATCTGGGGGCTCTGGCGGGTAATTTCTTTTTCGGCTTTCTCCTAGGGGGCGTCACCGCCCTGGGCACCCTTCTGGGCCTGCCCTTGGATATCCGGCACATTGCCTTTTCCTCCGCCTACCTGGGCTTTGGGGAAGTGGCCCTGAACTTCGCCGTGCCCACCGCCGCCCTGGCCACCGCCTTTCTCGGGGTGCTGGCCGTGGGGCTGGCCAATCTCAGCGTCAGCTTTGGCCTGGCCCTGTACGTGGGGCTCAAGGCCCGTCAGGTGTCCTTTGCCCAGCGCCGGGATTTGGCCCGCCTGCTCTGGGAACGGCTGCGCCGCCATCCCCGGGAATTTTTCCTGCCCCCCAAGGATTGAAGTCCAACGGGCCCGGCCTTGACCACCGGGCCCGACTTCCCCCTTTTTCTTCCCTTCTCCGTTCCGGCCCCCGGCCCGGCGGGCCAGGCTTTTTCGCCCTCCCGCTCCCGGGTTGCTAGAATGGGCCCTTCTCCGCCGGGTTGCCCCCGGTCCACTCTTTAGGCTTCCCATGAAACGACCCCGCTTCGGTTCCCGCTCCCGTCTCTCCCGTGACGTTACCCAATTGTGCTGGCTGGCCACCGGCCTGGCCGAATCCGGGGGACGGCTGGAAGACGCCTTCTGGGAGCCGAAACTGGCGGCCCTGGTGGACGGCCTTCTGGAAAGTGGCGGGGACGAGGACATTACCCTGGCCCTGGATCGGCTCTATGAAACCCAGCCCCGGGCCCACGACGAACTGGCGGATATGGTGGAATCCCGGGCCGAATCCTGCATCCTGCGCCAGGAAAGCCAGGAATTCGATGTGCTGCTCATCGCCGCCCCCATCCTGTCCTGGTCCCGCTTCACCATCCCCACCGCCACCCTGCCCGCCGCGGCCCTGGCCACCCTGAAAGTCCATCTGGGCGCCCACGTGCTGGCCGCCGGGGCCCGGCTGGCCCTGTGCGACTACCTGTTCAGCCCGGACCAGCTGCCCCGCAGCTTTGCCGACACCCGCCAGCTGGTGGCCCAGCTGGGGCTCCGGGCCCTGGCCGGGGAAGACCTGGCGGTGGATACCCGGAATCTGCCGGAAACCAACCGTTTTCTTTCCGACACCCGCTACCTGCTGGGGGCCGTGGTGGTGCCCCGGGGCCAGGGGCTGTTTTTCTGGAACGAAAACGACGGCAGCCGGGAAGTGGCCCTCAGCCAATGGCAAAGCCAGGCGGGCCCCACCCTGGAGCCTTTGATGCCCGGCTGCGCCTGGGAAATGGTCCTGCCCGACGCCTATCACGCCGCCTGCCGGGCCGCGGATCGGCTCTCCCGCCCCTATTCCCTGCGGGCCTCCGTGGCCTTCCTGCAAACCGTGCTGAACGCCCCGGCGGACCAGCTCCACGTGGCCATGGGCCCCTTCCACGACCAGCGCCTGGAGGAATACCGCATCGGCTTTTCCTTCCAGGATCGGCCCGAAGTGGTGCACGGCGTGGTCTGGCCCCTCCTGGGGGACGAGGATGAAAACACGGACGTGGCGGCGGAAATCGAAGCCACCCTGAAGGATTGCGGCGTCACCCACCTGGTTTGCCACGAACACCGCTTTCCCTTTGAATTCTGCGAAGACTGCGGCGCCCCCCTCTACCCCAACGGGGAAGGGGAATTGATGCACGCCGAGCTGCCGGAAGGGGAAATGGAGCAGCAACCGCCCCGGCTGCTGCACTGAGTCACCGGCTCATCGGGGGAAAGCGGGCCGCGCCCGCCTCCCTGGGCCCCATCCCTGCCCGGAAACGCCCGTCAATACTAGGGATTTCCCTGGATTTCCCCCCGGGCGCTTACAGCAGGGGGTGGGGAACGAGTAAAATAAAAAGTTATCTTTTTGTCCCCTGCATTCCGTCTATCCATGTCCGCCAATCAACGTCTCCTGGAACGCAGCCTGGCTGCCGTGTGGCATCCCTGCACCCAGATGCAGCATCACCTGGATGGGGACGGCACGCCCCTCATTCCCATCGCCCGGGGCCAAGGCCCCTGGCTCTACGATTTCGACGGCAGGCGCTACCTGGACGGGGTGAGTTCCTGGTGGGTCAATCTTTTCGGCCACGCCAATCCCCGCATCAACGCCGCCCTCAAAGCCCAGCTGGACACCCTGGAACACGTAATCCTGGCCGGTTTCACCCATGAACCGGTGGTGGAATTGTCGGAACGGCTGGCCGCCCTCACCGGGGGCCGCCTGGGCCATTGCTCCTACGGCTCCGACGGGGCATCCGCCACGGAAATCGCCCTGAAAATGTCCCACCATTACTGGCGCAACACGGGGCATCCGGAAAAAGACCGCTACCTGTGTCTGGAAAACAGCTACCACGGGGAAACGGTGGGGGCCCTGGCGGTCACGGACGTGAGCCTCTTCAAGGAAGCCTACGCGCCCCTGGTGCGGCCCGCGGGCACCGTGCCCAGTCCGGACTGGCGCCGGGCCGAAGCCGGGGAAACGGCGGCGGATGTGGCCCGCCGCGCCGCCGCCGCCCTGGAAGCCCGGCTGGAAAAGGAACACGCCCAACTGGCCGCCCTCATTGTGGAACCCCTGATCCAGTGCGCCGGGGGCATGGCCATGCACGATCCCCTGTACCTGAAGCTGGCCCGGGCGCTTTGCGACCGCTACGGGGTGCATCTCATCTGTGACGAAATCGCCGTGGGCAATGGCCGCACCGGCACCTATTTCGCCCACCAGCAGGCGGATATCGTTCCCGATTTTCTCTGCACCTCCAAGGGCCTCACCGGGGGCTACCTGCCCCTTTCCGTGGTGCTCACCACGGATAAGGTTTATGAGGCCTTCCTGGACGAAAAGGTGAGCCGGGCCTTTCTCCACTCCCATTCCTACACGGGCAATGCCCTAGCCTGCCGGGCGGCCCTAGCCACCCTGGATATTTTCAAGGAAGACCGGGTGCTGGAGCGCAACCGGGAAAAATCCGCCCGCTTCGACGCCCTCCTGGCCCCCCTCAAGCACCATCCCCAGGTGCGCCACTACCGGCACCGGGGCATGATTTTCGCGTTTGACGTGGCCGACGCTCCGGCGGATTTTTCCCGCCGGTTCTACAAAGCCTGTCTGGCCCGGGAAATTCTCCTGCGCCCCTTCGGCAACACGGTCTATTTCATGCCCCCCTACGTGGTGGAAGAAGCAGAATTGGCCTTCCTCAGCGAACGGGCCGCCGCCGCCCTGGACGAGGCCCTGTCATGATCTGGGAAGACCTGGGCCCCCAACTGGACGCCATCGACGCCGAGGGCCTGACCCGGCGTCGCCGCATCCTGGATTCCAACTGCGGGCCGGAAGCGGTGGTGGATGGCCGCCTGCTCCTGGCCTTCTGCTCCAACGATTACCTGGGCCTGGCCAACGATCCCCGCATCGCCCAGGCCATGGCGGACGGGGCCCTGCGCTGGGGCGCCGGGTCCGGCGCCGCCCACCTGGTGAGCGGCCACCTGCGCCCCCACCATGAGCTGGAAGAGGCCCTGGCCTGGTTTGAAGCCCGGCACCGGGCCATTTACTTCTCCACCGGCTACATGGCCAATCTGGCCCTGGTGCCCACCCTGGTGGGCCGGGGGGACGCGGTGTTCGCCGACAAGCTGAACCACGCTTCCCTCATCGACGCGGTGCAGCTCTGCCGGGCCGACAGCCACCGTTACCCCCACCGGGACATGGCCGCCCTGGAACGGCTGCTGGCCGCCTCCGACGCCCGCCACAAGCTCATCGTCACCGACGCGGTGTTCAGCATGGACGGGGATATGGCCCCCCTGGACACCCTTTACGAGCTGGCGGAAAAGTACGACGCCTGGCTGGTCATCGACGACGCCCACGGCTTCGGCGTCCTGGGCCCCCACGGCCAAGGCTCCACGGGCCACTTCGGCCTGCCCCCCTCGGGACGGGTGCTCTACATGGGCACCCTGGGCAAGGCCGCCGGGGTCTCCGGGGCCTTTGTGGCAGGCAGCGCCCGGGTCATTGAATGGCTCTTGCAGCGGGCCCGCACCTATATTTTCACCACCGCCTCCAGCCCGGCCGTGGCCTGTGCCCTGTTAAAGAGCCTGGACATTATCCGGGGCGAGGAAGGGGATCAGCGCCGGGCCCACCTGCAAACCCTGATCGCCCATCTGCGCCAGCGTCTGGCCCCCCTGGCGGAGGCCGCCGGCTGGGAGCTGGCGACTTCAGAAACCGCCATCCAGCCCCTCATCATCGGCGGCAACCAGGAAACCCTGGCCGTGGCCAAAGCCCTGGACGAGCGCAATATCTGGGTGCCCGCCATTCGCCCCCCCACCGTGCCCAAGGGCCATTCCCGCCTGCGCATTTCCCTCTCCGCCGCCCATACCTTGGAGCAGGTGGATCGGCTGGCGGACGCCCTGACGGACATCGCCGCCCACCACGCCGCCCCGGCGCCCGCAGGGGCCAAGGCGTGAGCGGACCCGCCTCCCCTTCCGCCCCCTCCGCCCTGGTCCTGCTCCACGGCTGGGGCCTGGACAGCCGGGTCTGGCAGGGCCTGCTACCCGCCCTGAAGGCCCGACTGGGCGCCGACTTTCCCCTGCTGTGCCTGGATTTGCCCGGCTACCAGGGCCGTCCGGATCTGGACGACCCCATCGCCCGTAGCGTGGATGCCCTGCTGGCCCAGGTGCCCCTGGGGGCCGTGGTGGCGGGCTGGTCCCTGGGCGGGCTGGTGGCCCAGCTCATGGCGGTGCGGGACCCGGCCAAGGTGGCCCGGCTGGCCCTGATCGCCACCACCCCCTGCTTTGTCCGGAAAAAAGGCTGGCCCCACGGCCAACCCGCCGCCCTGCTGGCCGCCTTTGCCGCCGCCGTGGAAGAAGACCCGGCCGGGGTGCTGCCCCGCTTTTCCGCCCTGATTAACCAGGGGGACCACCAGCAGCGGGCTTTAGCCCGTCAACTGGCGCCCCTGGCCCATCCCCCCCTGCCCGCCACCCCCGCCCTGGCCCGGGGTCTCAACTGGCTCAAGGACCTGGATCTGCGCCCCCTGGCGGGACGCATTGCCCAGCCCACCCTGGTGCTCCACGGGGACCAGGACCCTCTCATGCCCCTGGGGGCTGGCGCCTGGCTGGCCCACCACCTGCCCCAGGCCCGGCTGGTGACCGTGCCCGGGGCCGCCCACGTGCCTTTCCTGGCCGATCCGGAAGCCACGGCCCAGGCCCTGGCGGACCTGGTCCTGCAGGAGGCGCCCCAGCCGTGATCCGCCCCGCCGACAAAACCCTGGTGCGCCGCTCCTTTGACCGGGCCGCCGCCACCTACGACCGGGCCGCCCAGTTACAGCGTCAGGTCTGCGAAGCCCTGGCCGCCCGCCTGGACGGCGCCCCGGAAGGCCCTTTCCTCGATGCGGGCTGCGGCACGGGCTACGGCGCCAGGCTTCTGGCCCGGCGCTTTCCCGACCATCCCCTGATTCTGGCGGACTTCGCCCCGGCCATGCTGCGCCTGGCCCGGCAGGCCCAGCCCACGGCCAGCAACGCGGCGGCCCTGCAAGCCCCGGAGGGCGCCCCCATCGGCCTGCCGGTCTGCGCCGACGTGGAAAGTCTGCCCTTGAAATCCGCCAGCGTGGGCCTGTACTGGTCCAGCCTCACCCTGCAATGGTGCGACCTGCCCCGGGCCCTGGGAGAAGCCCACCGGGTGCTGTTCCCCGGGGGACGGCTGGCGGTGAGCACCCTGGGGCCGGGCACCTTCCAGGAATTGCGCCAGGCCTTCGCCGGGGTGG
Source organism: Rhodocyclaceae bacterium (assembly GCA_041907765.1). Taxonomy (GTDB): domain Bacteria; phylum Pseudomonadota; class Gammaproteobacteria; order Burkholderiales; family Rhodocyclaceae; genus Azospira. The sequence continues at coordinate 64,064 of JAYRGQ010000010.1, forward strand.
ACCCCCACCGTCATGTGCTGCCCTTCCGGGATGCCCCGGCGGGGGCCGCCGCCGCTCTAGCCGCCGGCTTTTACGGAGTGCGGGCCGAGCGCCTGCAAATCCGGCTCCATTACCCCAATCTGCGTCAGCTGCTCCGCTCCATCAAGGACGTGGGGGCCAATCAGGTGGGCGGCCCGCGCCGCCCCGTGCTCATGGGCAAGGCCGCCTGGCGCACCGTGGAAGCGGCCTATGAACGCTGCCGCACCGCCCAGGGCCTGCCCCTGAGCTACGACGTGGTCCTGCTCACGGGCCACAAATAGGGCTCCGGCCCCCAGGCCCGGGCGCTAGGCCGCCCGGTCGCCTGCCGCCATCCCGTCCCTTTTTTACGGGCCCCGACGCCTCCCGTCGGCCGCCCCACTGCGGCCCGGCACCCGACGCCCGCCGCCCTTTTTAGAAAGGACAAACCATGCAAAAAGGCTTTTTCATCGCCGGTACGGACACGGAAATCGGCAAGACCTTCACCGCCTGCGCCCTGCTCCACGCCGCCCGCCGGGCCGGTTACAGCGCCCTGGCCATGAAGCCCATCGCCGCGGGGGTGGAAGCCGACGGGGAAAACGAAGATGTACGCCGCCTCATGGCCAACGCCTCCGTGGCCGCCCCCCGGGATTGGGTCAATCCCTACCTCTACGATCCCCCCATCGCCCCCCACGTGGCGGCCCAGGAAGCCGGGCGCCCCATTGAACTGCCGGTGATCCTGGACGCCTACGCCAAGCTCCAGCCCCTGGCGGAAGTGGTCATTGTGGAAGGGGTGGGCGGCTTTCGCGTGCCCCTGGGAGACCAGATCGAAGCCGCCGATCTGGCGGTGCAACTGGGCCTGCCGGTGATCCTGGCCGTGGGGGTCAAACTGGGCTGCATCAGCCACGCCCTCCTCACCGCCGAAGCCATCCGGGCCCGGGGCCTGACCCTGGCGGGCTGGGTCGCCAACTGCGTGGACCCAGCCATGGCCCGCCGGGAAGAAAACATTGCCGCCCTGGAATCCCGCCTTAACGCCCCCCGCCTGGGCACCCTGCCCTTCCAGAACCAATTGAATCCCGCAGAAGCGGGGGCGTTGCTGCGTTTGCCTTAAGGGAGGGATTCCCGGCTTAGGCCGGGAATGGGGGGAAGCCAGCAAATGCCGCCTATGCCTCGGCAATTTATCAAGGGGCTAGGAGGCAAGAATGGCCCAACGCTCATGATCGCGCCACCGGTTGCCGATCTTGAGGTAGCGCGGTGAGTACCCCTCCTGAGCAAAACCACAGGCCTTAACCAGGGCGATAGACGCAACATTGCTTGGTTGAATGTTGGCTTCCAGGCGATGGAGTTTGAGTTGGGTGAAAGCGTGGCGCACCACCGCACGCAAGCCGCTGCCCATGAACCCTTGGCCCTCAAAGCCAGCAAAGGCGTAGTAACCCAGATAACCGCTGCGAAATACGCGAAGCACCATATTGGTGAGATTAATCACCCCGGCGATTTGCCCAGAGCGGGCGGAACAAACCAGGAAAGCCACATTTTCTGGTTGAGACATGCGCTCCAGATAGTCACGAAAGGCTTCTGGTGTGGATGGTGCGGACACCCAGGGCCGGTGCAGTGCCCGGCTGGCTTTTGAGCGCGCTAAGAACTCGTCCTGATCGGCAAGGGTGGGGGAGCGAAGCAGAATACGGGGCATGACAGTCCTAAAGATTGGGTTCTTCTGGCGAGAGGCGCAGATAGTCAAGGCGCCCTCCCGCAACGAAAGGTTGGGAATTTCACCATTCCTTCCCCCGTTTTAGAAGGATCTAGCGTCCTTTATTGCATCGCACCCACGCCTAACTGTGCCCAACCGGCTCAGCGCTTCCCCGCTCCCCCAAGCGCTTCCCCAATCTCCCCCGCCACCCGGCGTAACGCTTGGCGTTGGGCGGTGACGAGGGCAAGTTGGTCTTCCGGGGCACCGGCCAGGGGCTGGCGGAAGGTGCTGCGGCCGGTGAGGGATTTGCCGTTGCGGGCTTCCAGGCGCCAGAGCACATCCACATCCACGCCCAGGCCCACCACGGCGTCCAGTTGCTGGACTTCCAGGGTGAGTCTGTAGTCGATGGGAAAGCCCGCGTCGTCCGGCAGGACGGCGGCGACCCGGCGGGAGTTGAGCATTTCCCCCAGATCCTGGGCGATGAGGCGGGGAATTTCCCGGCGCAGGGGTTCGGCCCAGCGATATTGGTCGCTTAAAACCACATGGTTGTGGTCCTGGCGCAGCACCAGTTGGGGCCGGTCGATGAGTTCGGGCACATTGGCCCGAACCACGGCAATGGCGGGGGTGGTGCCGGTTCCGGCCTGGGGCGCCCGGTCATCTTCCAGGGTGACGTAGCGGGCGGGGGGCGCTCCGGCGCAGGCCCCCAGGGTCAGGAGGGCGGCCAGGCACAATAGTTGGGTGGCGCTTTTCATGGGTTGGGCTTCTTTCCGGTAATGAGGGCTTGGGGTTGCTGTTCCAGCATATCGGCCAGATTGCGCACCGCCGTGGCGGCCCGGGTCACTTCCCGCAGGGTGTCCCGTAATTCGCTCTGGGCCGGGGAGTCCTTATCCAGCACGGCGTTGGCCCGGTCCAGGGTCTGGCGGGCATCCCGCAGGGTGGGGGCCAGTTCGGGTACCACGTCCCCATCCACATGCTTAATCAGCTGATCCGTGCGTTTCAGGGTGCCCTGCAAGGCTTCCACCACGGCCAGCAGCTGTTCCTGGAGGGAATCCAGGCTGCCGGGCTGGGTGGGCAGTTCCGGGATGGAAGATTTCCAGTTAATGCGCCCGGCCTTGGCCTTGGGGAAGAAGTCCAGGGCCACGTAGCGCTGGCCGGTGAGGAGGTTGCCGGTGCGCAGCTGGGCGCGGAAGCCCTTGGCCACCATGTCGTCCAGCATTTTGCGCATCACCTGGCGATTGGGAAGTTCCGCCGGGCGGTAGCGGCCCTTGCCGGTAAAGCGTTCCGGATACAGGTTGATTTCCACCGCCATGGCCACGCCCTTGGAGCTTCGGTTGAAATCCACGTCAATGCGGGACACTTCCCCGGCCAGGAAGCCCCGGAAATCCACCGGGGCGCCCACCGTGAGGCCCCGCACCGATTCGTTAAAGAACAGCACGTACTTCTGCACCACGCTGTCCGGCACCCGGAAGGCCGCCGTCTGATCCGGGAACAGGGTAAAACGGGCCCCGGCGGCGGCCTCGGCCTGGCCCCCGTCGCCCCCCGCGAAGGCAATGCCCCCGGCCACCACGGACAGCAGGGACTGCATTTCCAGCTTCATGCCGTCCGCCCCCACGGACAGGTCAATACCGCTGGCGTGCCAGAAACGGGTCGCCCCGGTAACGAAGTGGTCATAGGGAGCATCCACAAACACCTGCACATCCACCCCTTTGCCGTCCGGACGCAGGGCGTAGCCCACCACCTTGCCCACCGGAATGTGGCGAAAATAAAGGGGGGCGCCGATGTCCAGGGAGCCCAGGTCCTCGGCGCTGAGAACAAACTGGCGCCCGGGCATATCCCCCACCACCAGGGGGGGAGATTCCAGGCCGACGAAGTGGCGCCGGGCCTCGGTGGATTTGCCCGGGTCCAGGGCAATATAGGCCCCGGAAAGCAGGGTGCTCATGCCGGAAACCCCGCCAGCGGCAATGCGGGGACGCACTACCCAAAAGCGGCTGTCTTCCACCAGCAGGGGCTGGGCCTGCTTATCCATCTGCACCGTGACCTTGACCGTGCGCCGGTCGTCGGCAAGGGCGATGGCGGCGACCGTGCCGATATCCACGTCCTTGTACTTGAGCTTGGTTTTGTTGGCTTCCAACCCTTCCGCCGAGGCAAAGCGCAGCTCAATTTCCGGCCCCCGCTGGAGCATGGCATGGATGGCAAGCCCGGCGCCAATGAGCACGGCCACCAAGGGCACGATCCAGATCAGGCTGATGGGGGAATGGAGTCGGGAGACGATCTTGGTCTCCGGCAGGTCTTGGCTCACGGTGAGGGTTCCTTGGCGGCGGGGGAATGGGCCGCGTCCCAGATCAGGCGCGGTTCAAAGGCCATGGTGGCCAACATGCTGAGAACGACCACGGCGGCAAAGGCGATGACGCCGCTGCCGGGGCGAATGGAGGCCAGGGTCTGGATTTGCACCAGGGCCACCAGAATGGTCACCACATAAACGTCCAGCATGGACCAGCGACCGATTAACTCGAGCAAACGGTAAAGCCTGGCCCGGGGCTGGGTCTGGCCCTGCCAGCGGCGCTGGACGCTGACCAGAAGCAAGGTGAGGGACAGCAGTTTCAGCAGGGGCACCGCAATGCTGGCGATAAAAACCACCAGGGCCAGCACCCAGGAGCCGCTACCCCAGAGATAGATCACCCCGCTCATGATGGTGTCCCGCTGTACGCCAAACATGGAACGGGTCTCCATAATGGGCAGCAAATTGGCGGGTAGATAGAGCACGTAGGCGGCGATGAGCAGGGCCCAGGCACGTTCCAGGCTCTTCGCCTTGCGGAAATGGAGGGGGGTGCCGCAACGGCGGCAGACCGGGCTTTCGGCGGGGGTCCCCAGCAATCCGCAGGTGGGGCAAAGGGCCTTGCCCACGTCGGCCGCCTGAACCTGACTCATGGCCGGGCCCCCTCCCACGCCTGCCAGATATCCCGGGGCTCCATGAGGGAGGTCATGGTGGTGAGCAGCAGCATCAACACCCCAAATCCCACCATGGCCGGGCCGGGCAGCACGTCCGCCAGGTGGGAGAGCTTCACCAGGGCCACCAGTATGCCCAGAATAAACACCTCCACCATGGCCCAGGGATGGGCCGCCTGCATGGCCCGGAAGACCGGGGCAAAGCCCGGGGGCCGGCGCCCCAGCAGGAGGGGCTGCATGAGCCAAATGACCCCGAGAATTTCCAGGAGGGGCATGAGGGTGGTGGTGGCCAGGACCAGAACCGAGACCTCCGGCATATCGTCCCGCCAGAGCTGCACCGCCGCCCCGATGATGGTGGTGTCGATGCGTTGGCCCTGGATTTTCATGCCCACCACGGGAAAGGCGTTGGCGATAATCAGCACCACCAGGGCGGCCCAGGCCAGGGCCAGGGTGTGTTCCAGGCCGTGGCGATCGCGCCGGTAAAGCAGGGCCCCGCAACGGGGACAAAGGCTGCTGTAGGGCGGCTGGGCCCGGCCATCCCGGTCATGCACGAGCAAATCGCACTCGGGGCAAGCCGTAAGGGTTTCGTCCTGGGTCTGGTTCGGCATTGGCTAACAGGGTTGGAAAGACAAGGGGCGGGGTCGCTCCGGAGCGGCCCGGGCTTCAATGGGGCAGCCCCTAAGGGTTCACTATGGCACCGTCGCGCCAATAATGGGGCAGGGAGCGACCCAATATTCCGCCGCCCCGCCATCGATGTCCATCCAAGGTTGCTGCCCACCGGGGGCATCGGCCCGGTCCCCGCTTAAGGATATTCACCCGGATCACCAGAGGAAAGCGGCTTCAGCCCGCCCCGGACCCTGGCTTTCGTAACGGTGACCTTAAAGCCTGAGATGAGGATTTTTTTCGGAGGGCTCAGGGACGAAGGATAGAAGCCCTGGGCCCTTTTCCCCCAAAGCGCCGGGCCACCGGCTCCGCCCGGAGGCGGCCTTTCCCCTCAAGCGCCCCGCCCCAGATATTCCGCCACCGCCCGGATGGTGGCGCAGAGGGCGACCACCAGCTCCCGGAGCGAATCGGCAACCGGGGTACCGGCGGGGGTGTCCCGGGCCTGCCGTTCCAGGGTCAGGGCCAGGGCGGCTCCGGCATCGGCGGAGAAGGTGGCCAGGAGGCCTTTTACCGTATGGGCTTCCCGGGACAGGTCGTCCCAGCGGCCCTGGGCCAGGCTGGCCTCCAGGCGCTGGCAGTGGCCCGGCACATTGGTGGCAAACATCTGCACCAGGGTGTCCAGGAGTTGGGCATCCCCGTCCAGGCGAGCCAGGGCCGCCTGGCGATCCGCCGGGGGCAAGCCTTGGGAACCGGGGGCCCTATTGGGCGTGGGGTCCGGAGCAGCAGGGGTGGCGGGGGTGGCGTCCCCCGCCTCTTCCGTGGAGGGGGCGACAGGGTGGGTCATGGTTTCCCTTTCTTTGGCCGTCGTCCGGGGCAAACCCGCCTCGGGCGGCACGCAGGACTGGATGACCGCGAAAAAGTCGGCCTGACGCAAGGGCTTGGCCAGATAGCCGTCCATCCCCGCCGCCAGACATTGTTCCCGATCCGAAGCCATGGCATTGGCGGTCATGGCAACGATGGGCAGGGGGGCCGTGGCGCCCCGAATGGCTTCTTCCCGGCGGATGCGGCGGGTGGCTTCCAGGCCGTCCATTTCGGGCATCTGCATGTCCATGAGCACCAGATCGTAACGCTCCCGGGCCACCGCCGCCACCGCCTCCCGGCCGTTATCCACCAGCACGGGCCGATGTCCGGCCTTTTCCAGGAGCCGGGCCACCAGGCGCTGATTCACCGGATTGTCTTCCGCCACCAACACCTTGAGGGAACGGCCCCAGGCCTGGGCGGCCCGCAGGGGCGCCGCCGGGTCCGGCCGGGCCGGGGCCTCTTCCCCGCTCAAGGCAAGGCACAGGGCCTGGCCCAGATCGAAGGGGGAGACGGGCTTGGACAAATAAGCATCCACCCCCAGCTGGCGGCAGCGTTCCCCGTCCCGGGCCAGACGGGCGGCGGGCAACATCATGACCGTGCGTTCCGGGTGGGCCCCGTCCCGGGCCAGGGCTTCCACCAGGGCAAAGCCGTCGGGCAGGGGCATGTCCCCATCCGCCAGCACCAGGGCGTAGGGCGCCTCCCGGCGGCGGGCCTGGGCCAGTTCCACCAGGGCATCCCCCCCGTCGGACAGGGCAGTGACGGACACGCCCCAATAGGCCAAGGTAGCTTCCAGGGCCTGGCGGGTGGCCGGGTTGTCATCCACCAGGAGCAGAGTGGCCCCGGCCAGGGAGGGAAAGGCGGGACCGGCTCCGGGCAAGGCTTCCAGGCGGGCGGTGCAGTGGAAGACGCTGCCCTTCCCCACTTCGCTTTCCACCCACAGCCGCCCCCCCATGAGCCCGGCCAGCCGGGCGCAGATGGCCAGCCCCAGGCCGGTGCCGCCAAAGCGCCGGGTCACCGAGGTGTCGGCCTGGGAAAAGGCGTCGAAAATCAGGGCTTGCTTGTCCGGCGCAATGCCGATCCCCGTGTCGGCCACGGCGAAATGGAGACAGTCCGGCTGCTCCCGGTCCGGGGCCACGGACACCCGGATATGGCCCCGGTGGGTGAATTTGATGGCATTGCCCACCAGATTGAGGAGCACCTGGCGCAGCCGCCCCGGATCCCCCCGGTACTCTTCCCCCAGGGCCGGGTCCAGGTCCGCCACCAGTTCCAGGCCCCGATCTTCGGCCCGCAGGGCCTGGAGTTTCAGGGTATCCATGACCAGGGGACGCAAGGGGAAGGGGATTTTTTCCACCTCCATTTTGCCCGCCTCGATCTTGGAAAAATCCAGGATGTCGTTAATGATGCCCAGCAGGGCATCGGCGGAGGATTTGACCATTTCCAGGTATTCCCGCTGCTCCGGGCTCAGGTCCGTTTCCAGGGCCAGGTCGGTCATACCCAAAATGCCGTTCATGGGGGTGCGGATTTCGTGGCTCATGTTGGCCAGAAATTCCCCCTTGGCCCGGTTGGCCAATTCCGCCTGTTCCTTGGCCTGGTGCAATTCCGCCGCCTCCTGCTTGCGCCGGGTAATGTCCCGGAATAGCCAGAGATGGCCCCGGTAGTCCTCGGGCTGGGCCACCAGGGGAAAGAGGAAAATGGGAATGCAGTCCCGTTCCAGCACCCGGCCATCCTTGAGGCGGATTTCTTCCCCCACCACGGGACGGCGGGCGGCCACCACCGCCTCCACCCGGGAAGCGTGGCCTTCCTCGTCCTGGAACAGGGGCCAGAGATGGGCCTGGACCCGACGGCTATCGGCGCCGATCAGCTCCTGGGGATTCACTTCCAGGCGGAACAATTCCCCCAAGGCCTGGTTGGCCAGCACAATCTGGCGATTTTCATCCTCCACCAGAATGCCCGCCTGCATGCTTTCAATGAGGGCGGAAAGGCGGGAGGTGGTGGCCAGAAGGAAGTCCTCGTCCCGCTTGCGCTCCGTAATGTCCTGGAAGGCCAGCACCGCCCCGTGGGGCCGATCCCCTTCCAGCAGGGGAACGGACACCAGGGAGACGGGGAAAATACTGCCGTCTTGCCGGGTAAAGGCGTCCAGGTCGGAACGGTAGGCGTGGCCAGCAGCGGCCGGACCGTGGAGGGGGCAATCCGCCTGGGCCAGGGGCAGGCCCGTGGCGGTCTGGAAATGCACCTTGTCGTGGAAGTTCTGCCCCAGGAGGGCCTCCCGGGGCCAACCCAGGAGCCGGGCCGCCTCCCCGTTCACAAAGGTGCAGCGGCCCTCCCCGTCTGTCGCCACCACCCCTTCCCCCAGGGTATCCGTCACGCTGGTGAGAAAGCGGTTGTTTTCCTCAATGGTGTCTTCCTGGTCCTTCAGGCGCCGGGAAACCCGATTCAAGGTGGCCACCAGGCGCTGGATTTCCACATTGCCCCGGTAGTCGGGCAGCCGGTCCCCCCGTCGGGTTTCCAGGCGGGCGGCAAATTCCGTGGCCCGGTCCAGGGCTTGCAGCGGTCGGGCAAGGAAAAGGAAAAGCAGACCGTTGCTGCCCACCAGGGCCGCCAGGGCCGCCACCACACTATCCCGCCAAATATGGGCCTGGAGGGCCACCACCCGCTCCAGGCTGACTTCCAGGCGCAGCCAGCCAGCGCCGGCGGCCAGGGGCTGCCAGAGCACCAGGGCGCCCCCCCGATCCTCTTCCCAGCCGCTCCGCCCCCCAGGGGGCGTCAGCCGGGCGGGGGTCTGGCTCCCGCTCCAGGTGCCCGTGCGCACCCGGCCATCCTCCCCCACCAGGGCCAGGGACAGGAGCTCCGGGCTCTGCACGGCCCGGCTCAAGAGGGCCGCCCCATCCATGTCCTGGGGCAGGGCGTCCAGCAAGCGGCTTAGATCCCGGGCCATGGCCCGGCTTTGCTCCAGGGTCGCCTGCCGGGCCATCTCCGCCTGTTCCCCGGCGGTGTACCAGGTGTAGCCGAACACGGTGGCCATGAACAGCAGGGACACCAGCAGGGCAATCTGGGCGCTGAGGCGGTTGGGGAAAAAACGGCGGCGAAAGGAAGGGGCGTCCATGGTTGGCCTGAAAACGGGACGGGGCGGGCCCCGGGAAACGGGGGCGGACGCCCATCCTAGCATTTCACCTAGACTCCGGGGAACGCGGGGCCCCCGCCCCGGGCCGCCCCCACAGCCACGGCCCACCGGGGTTTTCCGGGCGGGGGCGCATGGACAGTGGTCAGGAAAAGGGGCCATAATCCCCGTTCCCTTTGCCAGGTTTTGCCATGAAGTTTCTATTCGACTTTTTCCCCGTTCTCCTCTTTTTCGTTGCCTTCAAATTCGGCGGCATTTACGCCGCGACCAGCGCCGCCATCCTGGCCAGCATTGCCCAGATCGCCTGGGTCAAATACCGGGGTCGCAAGGTGGACGGCATGCTCTGGGTCAGCCTGGTGATTATTCTGGTCTTCGGCGGCGCCACCCTGCTGCTCCACGACGAAACCTTTATCAAATGGAAGCCCACGGTGCTGTATTGGCTGTTCGCCGCCATTCTGCTGTTTTCCACCCTGGTCATGGGCCGCAATCCCATGGGGGCCATGCTGGGGGAAAAAATTCAGTTGCCTCCCGCCGCCTGGCACAAGATGAACCTGGCCTGGGGCGGCTTTTTCGCCTTCATGGGGGCGGCCAATCTCTATGTGGCCTTCCACTATTCCCTGGATACCTGGGTCAATTTCAAGCTCTTCGGCGGCATGGGCCTGATGCTGGTTTTCACCCTGCTGCAAGGCCTTATGCTGGCCCCCTACCTGAAGGAAGAGGAGGAAAAATCCTGATGCTCTACGCCATTATCAGTGAAGACCGTCCCGGCTCCCTGGCCCTGCGCCTGGAAGCCCGACCGGCCCATCTGGCCCGGCTCCAGGTGCTCCAGGACGAAGGCCGGCTGATCCTGGCCGGCCCCTGCCCGGCCATCGACAGCCCGGACCCGGGGCCGGCGGGCTTTACCGGCAGTCTGGTGGTGGGGGAATTCCCCTCCCTGGAAGCGGCCCAGGCCTGGGCGGACCAGGACCCTTACGTGGCCGCCGGGGTCTATCAGGCGGTTACGGTCAAACCCTTCCGCCGGGTCTTTCCCGCATGACCGGGGACGCCGCCAACGCGGCCCTGCTGGCCCAGCTTCAGGACCGGCTGGCGGCCCTGGCCCCTACCCATCTGGAACTCCGGGACGAATCGGCCCGCCACGCGGGTCACGCCCATGGCGGCGGCGGCCATTTTCGTCTGGAAATCGTTTCCCCTGCTTTCGCCGGGCTTTCCACTCTGGCCCGGCACCGGCTCGTCTACACGGCCCTGGGGGAACTGCTGCAAGGACCGGTTCATGCGCTTGCCATAAAGGCCATGACACCGGAAGAAGCTTCGCTATAATTACCCTTTCCTCAACACCCTTTTATCGAAAAGGATCATCCATGCATAGCGCATCCAAGCTGGCCGTTGCTTTGCTGGCCGGCGTTCTGGCCTCCGCTCCCGTTTTCGCCGCCGGCAAGAGTGCCAAGGGCCCGGCCGTGGCCACGGTGAATGGCGTGGCCATTCCCGAGTCTTACGCTGAGTCCTTCATCAACGAACAAAAAGCCCAAGGCACCCAGGACTCGCCCCAACTGCGCAACGCGGTCAAGGAAGAACTGATCCGCCGGGAAATCCTCAGCCAAGAAGCCCGCCGCCAAGGTCTGGAAAAGAACCCGGCGGTGACCTCCCAGATGGCTCTGGCCTCCCAGGCCGTGCTCATCCGGGCCTATATCCAGGACTATCTGCGCACCCATCCGGTGAGCGACGCCCAACTGCAAAAAGACTATGAAGCCATTACGGCCAAGCTGGGCGGCACGGAATACAAGGCTCGCCACATCCTGGTGGAAAACGAAGCCGATGCCCAAGCCATCATCGCCAAGCTGAAGAAGGGCGAAAAGTTTGAAGACCTGGCCAAGCAATCCAAGGATCCGGGCTCCAAGGACAAGGGCGGCGATCTGGGCTGGAGCACTCCGGCCAGCTACGTGAAGCCCTTTGCCGATGCCCTGGTACAGCTGAAGAAGGGCCAATTCACCGATGCTCCGGTGAAGAGCGAATTCGGCTGGCACGTGATTGAACTGGAAGACACCCGTCCCCTGACCCCCCCCAGCTTCGACCAAGTGAAGCCCCAGCTGCAACAACGGGCTCAGCAACAACTGGTGGAACAAATGGTGCAAAACCTGCGGGCCAAAGCCCGGGTGAACTAATCCGACAATTCGGTAGCAACACCCAAAAAGGGGAAGGCTTAGCCTTCCCCTTTTTTTGTCCACCCCGCGGCCTAAGCAGCGCTTCACGTCCCTGTAACCTCCCCCCCTTATAGTCTGAGGCCCCGTTTTCGGCCGCCCGCGCCCATGACCGCCGCCGCATTGATTCAACGTCTCGCTTCCAGTTTCCTCAAAGAGGATAGTTTGCCCGTGGATGAAGCCCTCGCCCTGCAAGCCCTGATCGATGGAGACGCCCTCACCCCGGTATTCCAGCCCATTCTGGACTACCGCTCCCACACCTACATCGGTTACGAAGGCCTGATCCGGGGCCCCCAGGACAGCCCCTGGCACATGCCCTTGGCCCTTTTCGAGGCCGCCCGCCGCCACCAGCTCACCATGGTCTTGGAGCGGGCCTGCCGGGAAGCCATATTCCGCCGCTTCGCCGAACTCCAGCTGCCCGGCAAACTGTTTATCAACGCCAGCCCGGGCTGTCTCCAGGACCCGGCCTTTCGCAATGGCCGGACCACGGGCCTGCTCCGGGATCTGGGCCTCAGCCCCTCCCGCATCATTATCGAAATCACGGAAAACGAGCAGATCGAGGATTTCGGGGAAATTCACGACGCCCTCCAGTATTACCGGGGCCAGGGCTATCAGGTGGCCATCGACGATCTGGGGGAAGGCTTTTCCAATCTGCGCATGTGGTCGGAACTGCGCCCGGAATACGTGAAAATCGACCGGCATTTCATCGCCGGCATCGCCCAGGACGGGCTCAAATTCCAGCTGGTCCGCTCCATGCACGAGCTGGCGGAGGCCTGCGGCGCCTTCATCATCGCCGAGGGCATCGAAACGGAAGAGGATTTCGCCACGGTACGGGATCTGGGCATTGCCTGCGGCCAGGGCTTTTTCATCGCCCGCCCCCACCCGGCGCCGGCGTCCCAACCGCCCCTGGCGGCCCTGAACGCCCTGCGGGATCGGCATATCGCGGTGTTTCCCAAGGACGCCCATGGTCGGGGGGCAAAAACCGCCCGCCATCTGGCCCAGCCCATCCTGCCCATTCCCCCGGAAACCTTGAACGACGCGGTGTACCAGCGCTTCGAGCAGGACCCCCAGCTCCACGTCCTGCCCGTGGTCGGCAACGGCCAGCCCCTGGGCCTCATCAATCGACATAACCTGATCGACCGCTTCGCCCGGCCCTACCGGCGGGAGCTGTACGGGCGCAAGGCCTGCACCCTGTTCATGGACCCCACCCCCCTGATCGTGGATCAGGATTTGTCGGTCCAGGAGGTGGGTCTGCTCATTTCCCGGGCCGCCCAACACAATCTCTACGACGGCTTTATTGTCACGGCGCAAGGAACCTATCTGGGGGTGGGCAGCGGCCAGGACCTGATGGCCCTGATTACGGAAATGCAAATTTCCGCCGCCCGCTACGCCAATCCCCTGACCCAGCTGCCGGGCAATGTGCCCATTAACGAGCACACGGAGCGGCTGCTGGAAAACCGCACCTCCTTCGCCGCCTGCTACTGCGACGTGGATAATTTCAAGCCCTACAACGACGCCTACGGCTACCGCCGGGGGGACGACCTGATCCAGCTCCTGGGTAATGTGCTGACGGCGGAGGGGGACCCCCACCTGGACTTTATCGGCCACATTGGCGGCGACGATTTCATCGTCCTGTTCCAGAGTCCGGATTGGGAAAGCCGCTGCGCCCGCATTCTGCGGCGCTTTGACGACTGTCTGGTGGATTTGATCGACGCCCCGGACATGGCCCGGGGGGGCTTCGTCGGGGAAGATCGGAAAGGGCGCCGGGTCTTTAATCCCCTGCCCAGCCTGTCCATTGGTGCCCTACGGGTGGACCCTGGATGCTACGCTTCCCACCACGAAATCGCGGCCGCCGCCGCCCAGGCCAAGAAACAGGCGAAAAAGCAGGCGGGCAGTTCCTTTTTCATCGAACGCCGCAAACCCGGAGCCCTTCTCCCCGCCCTCTAAGCCGGGGAGAAGGGCCCGTCCCAGAGGAAGGGGCCCGGAGCCCTATTTGACGCCCTGGGCCTTGAGGAAGGGGGCGTAGGCCCGGTCCACCTGGCAAATGTGGTGCACCAGCCATTGCTTTAAAAATTCCAGGGCTTCCTGCCCCACCTTTTCCCCCGCCTCAAAACGCAGGAGCAGCTTGGTGGCAGTGGAAGTGAAGGCGTCGTGCTCCGTCTTGTGTTCTTCCGTTTCCGGATAGCCGTACTGGAGCAGCAGCACCTCTTCCGCCACAAAGTGGTTGTAGGTGTAATCCACCAGGCCTTCCAGAACCTGCCCCACCACCTGGGGGCGGGGGTCGGGGCGGGAAATTTCGTCGTACAGTGCGTTGGTCAAATCCACCAGCCAGTGGTGCTGGCGGTCAATCTCAGCCAGGCCTAATTCCAGGTCCTGGGTCCAGGGCATAAACGCCATGGCTTTCCTCCCTCGCGGTATATATGCGATGTGTTTTTCTTGATTCTACCCGAGGCATCCCCCGGCGGCCCCATTATTACCCCCCCGCGCCCATAAAAAAACCCCGATGCATATCGGGGTTTTTCGGGGGCCGGGGGAAAAGGACTTAACCCACCCACACCCGGGCGTTGCGGAACATGCGCATCCAGGGGCTGTCTTCCCCCCAATTGGCGGGGTGCCAGGACATCTGGACGGTACGGAAGACCCGCTCCGGATGGGGCATCATGATGGTGAAGCGGCCATCCGCCGTGGTAAAGCCGGTCACCCCGGCGGGAGAGCCGTTGGGGTTGTAGGGATAAGCTTCCGTGGCCTGGCCTTGGTGATCCACGTAGCGCAGGGCCACCAGGGCCTGGGCCTGATCTTCCGCTGTGGCGAACTCGGCCCGGCCTTCCCCGTGGGAAACCACGATGGGCATGCGGGAACCGGCCATGCCGGCGAAGAACAGGGAAGGAGAGGCGGTCACTTCCGCCATGACGAAGCGGGCCTCGAATTGCTCCACCGTATTGCGCTTGAGGGCGGGCCAGTGGTCGGCGCCGGGAATCACTTCCTTCAGGGCGCTCATCATCTGGCAGCCATTGCAAACCCCCAGGGCGAAGGTGTCCTGACGGCCGAAGAAGGCAGCGAACTGGTCCCGGGCCCGGGCGTTGAAGAGAATGGTCTTGGCCCAGCCCTGACCGGCCCCCAGCACGTCCCCGTAGGAGAAGCCGCCGCAGGCCACGGCCCCCTTGAAGTCGGCCAAATCCACCCGGCCGCCCAGGATGTCGCTCATATGCACATCCACGGCGGCAAAGCCCGCCCGATCAAAGGCGGCGGCCATTTCCGTCTGGCTGTTCACCCCCTGCTCCCGCAGGATCGCCACCCGGGGCCGGGCCCCGGTGGCAATGAAGGGCGCGGCCACATCCTCGGCGGGATCGAAGCCCAGCTGGGCGGAAAGCCCCGTGTCCTGGGTATCCAGGAGCCGGTCGTATTCCTCCTGGGCGCAGGCCGGATTGTCCCGCAGGGACTGGAGCCGGAAGGAGGTTTCGGACCAGGCCCGTTGCAAATCCACCCGGCTTTCGGAAATCACCGCCTTGGCGTTGCGGATCACCCGGATCTGATCCCGGTCGTTGGGATAGCCCACCAGGGCGTAGCAGGCGCCCAGCCCGGCGTCCCGCAGGGCTTGGCAAACCTCGTCCCGCTGCTCCCGGCGAATCTGGATCAGGGCCCCCAGTTCTTCGTTGAACAGGGCCTTCACCAGCAATTCGTGGGACCGGCCCCCCAGCACGTCGGGCTGCTTTTCGTAGCCATCCACGTCGTTCATCAGGGTGTCGTAGGTGAGGATGTCCATGTTCAGGCTCACCCCGCAGCGGGAGGCGAAAGCCATTTCGCAGGCGGCGGCGAACAGGCCGCCGTCGGAGCGGTCATGGTAGGCCAGCAGCTTGCCCTCCTGGTTCAGGGCCTGGATTACCTGGAAGAAGGCCGCCAGACGGGCGGGTTCGTCCAGATCCGGGGCCTGATCCCCGGTGGCGTTGTACACCTGGGTCAGGGCGGAACCGCCCAGCCGGTTTTGCCCGGCGGACAGGTCGATGAGGACCAGCTCCGTTTCCCCCTGATCCAGTTGCAGTACCGGGGTCAGGGTGCGGCGCACGTCCGGGCTGGGAGCAAAGGCGGTGACGATAAGGGAGAGGGGGGACACCACTTGATGCTTGGCCCCGTCCCCTTCCCAGGCGGTGCGCATGGAGAGGGAATCCTTGCCCACCGGGATGGACAGGCCCACCTGGCGGCACAGGTCGCTAACCGCCCCCACGGTGTCGAAAAGACGGGCATCTTCCCCGGGGTAACCGGCGGCGGCCATCCAGTTGGCGGACAGCTTCACCTGGCCCAGGTCCGCCACCGGAGCGGCGGCCAGGTTGGTAATGGCTTCCCCCACGGCCATGCGGCCGGAGGCAGGGGCATCCACCACCGCCACCGGGGTCCGTTCCCCCATAGCGAAGGCTTCGCCCTGGTAGCCCTGGTAACCCATGAGGGTCACGGCCACGTCGGCCACGGGCACCTGCCAGGGGCCCACCATCTGATCCCGGGCCGTCATGCCGCCCACGGACCGGTCACCGATGGTGATGAGGAAGGTTTTGTCCGCCACGGCGGGCAGTTGCAGCACCCGGTAGGCGGCTTCTTTCAGATCCACCCCCGAGGGGTCGAAGGCCAGGGTAACGGGGGCTTGATGCTGGGCATCCCGGGTCATGCGGGGGGGCTTGCCCAGCAGGGCTTCCATGTCCATATCCACCGGATCGGCCCCCAGCAGGGCGTCCTTCACCTGGAGACGGCCGTCATCCGTGGCCACCCCCACCACGGCGAAGGGACAGCGTTCCCGTTCGCAGAGGGCGCGGAATTCGTCCAGCCGGGTGGGGGGCACGGCCAGCACGTAGCGTTCCTGGGATTCGTTACTCCAGATTTCCGCCGGGCTCATGCCCGCCTCTTCTACGGGCACCGCCCGCAGATCGAAGATGGCGCCGCACTGGCCCGAATCCGCCAGTTCCGGGAAGGCGTTGGACAAGCCCCCCGCCCCCACGTCGTGGATGGAAAGAATGGGATTGCCGTCCCCCGGGGTGGCCGGGTCCAGCCGGGGCGTACCCAGCTGCCAGCAACGGTCGATCACTTCCTGGGCACGGCGCTGGATTTCCGGGTTGCCCCGCTGCACGGAGGCGAAATCCAGATCTTCCGCATTGGCCCCGGTGGCCATGGAGGAGGCGGCGCCGCCCCCCAGGCCGATAAGCATCCCCGGCCCCCCCAGCTGAATGAGCAGGGTGCCGGCGGGGAACACCTCCGCCTTGTGGGACTGGCCCGCGGCGATGTTGCCCAGCCCCCCGGCGATCATGATGGGCTTGTGATAGCCCCGCACCTCCGTGCCCAGATTTTCCTCATAGGTACGGAAGTAGCCGGTCAGGTTGGGACGGCCGAATTCGTTATTGAACGCCGCCGCGCCGATGGGCCCTTCCAGCATGATGGAAAGGGCGGAGGCGATGCGGGAGGGCTTGCCCACGGTCTGTTCCCAAGGCCGTTGGGCATCGGGCAGGAGCAGGTTGGACACGGTAAAGCCGCAGAGCCCGGCCTTGGGCTTGGAGCCCCGGCCCGTGGCCCCCTCGTCCCGGATTTCCCCGCCAGAGCCGGTGGCGGCACCAGGGAAGGGGGAAATGGCGGTAGGGTGATTGTGGGTTTCCACCTTGGCCAGGATATGGGTCAGCTCTTCCCGATAGCGGTAATGGCCTTCCCCGTCCGGATAAAAGCGGGGCACGGCGGCCCCTTCGATAATGGAAGAATTGTCCGAATAGGCCACCACCGTGCCCTGGGGATGGGCCTGGTGGGTGCTGCGGATCATGCCGAACAGGGTTTCCGGACGGGCTTCCCCATCCACCACCCAGGAGGCGTTGAAAATCTTGTGGCGACAGTGTTCCGAATTGGCCTGGGCGAACATCATCAATTCCACGTCCGTGGGATTGCGCCCGGCCTTGCGGTAGATGTCCAGCAGGTAGTCGATTTCGTCCTCGGAGAGGGCCAGGCCCAGGTCGCCGTTGGCCCGCACCAGGGCATCCCGGCCGCCGGCCAGCACATCCACGGCCGCCAGGGGGCGGGGATCAAAGTCCTGGAACAGGTCGGAGGTACGGGAGAAGTCTTCCAGCACCGACTCGGTCATCCGGTCGTGGATCAGGGCCACCAGTTGGCGCCGCTCCCCTTCCGTAAAGACGTGCTTGGCCTTGGCCTGGAAATAATAGGCGATGCCCCGTTCAATGCGTCCCACCCCGGTGAGCCCCGCATTGACGGCGATATCCGTGGCTTTGGAAGACCAGGGGGAAATGGTGCCGATCCGGGGCGTAACCAGGAACAGGTCCCCCTGCCCCTTGGCCTCGGGGGCCCGTTCTTCCAGAAGCCGTCCCAGCTGGGCCCGGGTCCCTTCCGTCAAAGGCTGGTCGAGCTGGACGAAATGCCAGTATTCGGCCTGGAGGGCGGCCAGGGACGGCACGGCCTGGGTCAGGCGGGCTTGCAGGCGTTGCAGACGGAAAGCGGAAAAGGCGGGAGCCCCCCGCAGGAAAAGGATATCGGCCATGGAAATCTTGGGAGAAGGAGGAGCGAAAAGGGGAGATTATACCCGGCCTCCCCGCCCCTCGCCCCACCAGCTTCCCCCGGAAGCTTGCCCCCCGGGGACAGGCCACCGGGCGCCGCAAGCGGATTCAGGCGGCGCTGCTTCCGTCCCGGCCCGGGCCTTCCAAATCCACCAGCCAGTCGTCGAAAAGCCGGGCCGGGCCAAACCAGTCCCCCTGGCCCCAATCCACCCCTTCCTCTTGCAAGGCCAGGAAGGTGCCCTCCCCCTCTACCCGGGTCGCCACCACCTGGAGCCCCAGGGTGCGGCAGATGGACTGGACGGCCCGAATCAGGCTGCTGCTAATGGGGTTGGTGTTCAGCTCCCGGGTCAGTTTGGCGTCCAGCTTGACCCAGGAGAGGGGCAATTCCTTCAGATAGGCGAAGGAGGAAAGGCCGGAACCGAAGTCGTCCAGGGCCAGCTGGCAGCCCAGGGCCCGGGCCTGGGCGGCAAAGTCCCGCACCCGGGGGCCGTCCCGCCCCACCAAGTCTTCGCTGATTTCAAAGCACAGCTGGGCTGGCTCCAGACCGTGGCTGGTGAGCCGTTCCCGGATGAAGGTGAGCAGCTGGGTCTGTTCCAGGCTTTGCAGGGACAGGTCAATGCAGCAGCAAGCCCGGCGCCCGGGGAAGCGTTCCTTGAGCCGCTCCAGCCCGGTGCAGGCGGCTTCGATCAGCCACCGGTCCAGGGGCGCCAGCAATTCAAAGCGTTCGGCGGAAGGCAGGAAGGCGGCGGCGGGAATGACTGTGCCCCCATCCTCCAGCAGGCAGGGAAACACCTCGTAACGCAGATCCCCGTCCTGAGCCCCTTGCAGAGGCACCAGGGACTGGGCAAAAAGGAGGAAGCGGTTTTCCTGAAAGCCCCGCTGCAAGCGGCTGGCCCAGCCCATGTCGGCCTGACGCTGCATCAGTTCCCGCCCGTCCAGCTGGAATTGGACCACCCGATTGCGGCCCTGGGCCTTGGCCGCATAACAAGCGTTATCCACCGCCGAGAGCACCTCTTCCAGGGTGCCCAGGGTGCCGTCCAGGGCCACCAGACCGATGCTGGCGCCGATGGAAAAGAGCTGCTGGTTCCATTGGAAGCGGAAATCCTGAACCAGGCAGCGGAGGTTTTCCGCCACCTGGAGGGCGTCCGACACCGGGCAGTTTTCCAGGAGAATGCCGAATTCGTCCCCCCCCAGGCGGCCCAGCACATCCCCCTCCCGCAGGCGTTCCTGGAGCAGGCGGGTGATCTGGCGCAAAAGCTCGTCCCCCGCCCCGTGGCCGCAGGTGTCATTCACCGCCTTGAAGCGATCCAGATCCAGGTAGCAGAGCACATGGGAATTATCTGGGGAGGCGGTGCCCAGCACTTCCAGAATGCGCCGCTCGAATTCCCGCCGATTCACCAGGCCGGTGAGGGGATCATGGCTGGCCTGGTAGGCCAGCTGGGTGGTGGCGGCGGCAATCCGCTCCTGCTGGATGTGGTAGTTGTTTTCCAGGCGCTCCGCCATGTGATTGAAGCCCCGTTCCAGTTGCCCCAGTTCCCCTTCCGACACATTGGGCACCCGGGTTTCCAGGGAACCGGCGGCCATGGACCGCACGGCCCCCACCAGACGGGTCACGGGGCGGGAAAAGGAGCGGGCCACCCGCAGGGCGAAGAGGCTGGTGGCCCCCATCACCAGGACAAAAAGCAGCACGGCCCGGAGCAGGAAGCGATGTTTCTGGGCCGCCAGATCGTCCGTACCGATTTCCACGTAGGCCACGCCGATCCGTTCTCCCCCCGCCTCCGTCCCAGGGGACCGGGCCCCGGTGGGGGCACTCAGATCCAGGTCGTCCAGGGCCACCTCCGCCCGGCGAATGGGGGCGGCAAAGCCGATCCAGCCCTTCCCCTGGGACTGGAGCAGGCCGCCCCGGCCCTGGGAGGCCACCTGATTGGGGCTCTGGGTGGCCCGGCCGCTCAGGGCCATAGGCTGGCCTTCCATGTCCAGCACCATCACCGCCCGCACGTCGGATTGCTGCATGGCGGCCTGGGCCAGGGCTTGCAGCCCCACCCGGTCCCCGGCGATCACCCCGTATTCGCAGGCGGGGGCCAGATAACGGACCGTGGCCTGGCCCCGCTGGCGAAGTTGGGCGTCCAGCCCATCCAGACCGCTGATGGCGTAATAGAGGGTGAGCAGGGCCGCAATTACCGCCGCCGGAACCAGGGCCAGGAGCAGCACCCGTTGTCGGATGGTCCAGCCGGTGGGGGTCATTCCCCGTCCCCGCCTTTCGCCAACGCCTCGGCCAGGCTGTGTTCATCCCCCACTTCCAGGCCCAGGGAGCGGGCCACGCTCCGATTCACCGCCACGTTGAAATAGGCGGGATACTGGGGCGCGGGCAATTGCACCCGCCCGGCAGGCATGGCCCGCAGCCAATCCCCCACCTGGCGGGCGATATGCTGGGGTGAGGAATAGACCGCCGCCAGGGCCCCCGCCGCCACATAGGCCTGGGAAAAACCAAACACGGGGCGACGGAAGCGGTAGGTGGTGAGCAGAATGGGCCGGGCCGTCTCCCGGGTGTAGACCATGCTGTCCGGCAGGGCCCAAAGCATGTCGGACAGGGGCAGAAGCCGGTTCAGCACCGGCACAATGTCGGCCCCATTGCTGATCTGTTCGGTCTGGACTTCCAGGCCCAGGTGGGCGGCGGCGCTGCGCAAATGGCCCTGCTGGGCGGCGGAATCCGGCCCCACCAGCACCGCCACCTTGTGCTTGCCCGGCATAATGAGGCGCATCAGGCCCAGCTGGCGCCCCAGGGGCTGATCCAGATAAATGGCCGACTGGCCCCCGTGGCGCCGCCCCATTTCCAAATGTTCGTAGGCCTGGCGGGGCACCAGCACATGGAGCACGGGCACCCCCAGCTCCATGTGGTTCACCGCCTGCCCCGCCTTTACCCCCACCGCCAGGACCAGGGCCGCATTGCCCAGTTCAGCCCCATCCAGATGCTGGCCCGCCACCCCGGCCAGTTTCACCGAGCGCCGCACCCCGGATTGGGCCAAAGCCGCGTTCAGGGCATCAAAAAATTCCCCATACACCCCGCCCCGATCGGAGAGCACCACCGCCACCCCGTCCCCTGCCCAGACCCGGGGCATGCCCAGGAGCACCAGGGAAAATGCCATAAAAATATGACAAAAGGCCAGGCGGCGCAAAAGGGCGGGGAAGGAAGGGAAAACCATGGCCGGAAAACCTAAAAATCCAGGGTCAGGCTCAGGAATGCCCGGCGACTGTATTGGTTTTCGTAGAAAAATTCCTGGTAGGCCCGGTTGCCCATGTTCTGGATGGTCAGGGCCACTTCGCCACGGAAGACACTATCCCGGAAGCGCTTGGCCAGCTTGCCGTCCCAGCGGAAATAGCCGGGCAGGGCGTCCCCGTCGCTCAAGGGCCGCACCCGGTCCATATCGTAGCGGGACAGGCTCAAGGTCCAATCCGTGCCCAGATCCTGGGCCACCAGCAGATTGGAGGTATGGCGGGGAGTGGATTCCCCGTAATTGAAATTACCGGTCACGGACTGGCCATTTACCTTGGTGTAGGCCCAGCTCCAGTAAATCCGGGTTTTCTCTCCCCAATACCATTTCAGCTGGGCTTCCAGGGAACGCACGTCCGCCTCCCCGCCCCCCACAAAGGTCACCGCTTTGCCCGCGTCACTGCCCGGTCGGGCAAACAAGGCATTGATGTAATCCACGGAGGAAGGCAAATAACGGGTGGTTTCGATGAGGTGGTCCAGATGGTCCAGGGAATACTTCAGGTCCAGGCTGCTACGGGTGTTGATTTCCCAGAGGTAGCCGATTTCCCGGGAATAGATGTTTTCCGAATCCAGCTGCTGGGTGGTGCCGAAACTCAGAGCGGAACAGGTGTTGCCCCGGTGCAGGAGGCTGGGGCAAGGGGTGAAGTCAATCTGGGAATGGACCGCCTCTTCCAGGATCACCGGGGAATGGGTGGCCTTGCTTAGGCCCAGACGCACCGTCTGGCCGGGAAGAAAGCGGTAATTGGCAGCCAGCCGGGGGGAGGCGTGGGTGCCGTTATAGCTGTTGTTTTCCACCATGAGGCCCCCGTTCATCACCAGATCGTGCCAGGGCCGCCATTCCAGATTGGCGAACAGGTCGGACTGGTGGTAGTTGCGGGGGTCGGAGGTGCCCAAATACAGGCGGTCGCTGACCCGGTCCAAGCGGAAACCGCCGCCCCACACCAGGCGGGTGTTTTCCGTGGGAGCAAAGGTGTGTTGCAGCTCAAAATCATCCCGCTCCGCCCAGCTGGAAAGGGGGGAGTTATAGGGCGCAGGCAGGGGCAACATGCTTAAGCCCGGGTCCATGGTGGCGTTCCGGGAAACGTCCATGTCCAGGGAATCCCGGTTATGGTAGAAGCGCAGGGACAGCTGACGATCCGGGCCGTCGCTACGCTGCCATTTGAGCATGGCGTACTGGCTTTGCAGCCGGTTTTCCCGTTCCGGGTTGAGGTTGCCCGAGCCCGGGTCTTCCCGCACCCCCGCCTGATATTGGCCTACAGACAGCCCCAGCTGGGCTTCCAGGGAATCCAGGTCATTGATCTGATATTCCCCCCGGAAGGCCAGGGTATTGATGTATTTGTCGTCGTGCCGGGGATAGACCGTGCTCCGCCCCCGCTCCTGATCCGGAGTGTCGGTCACCCCCTTGTCTTTGACGTAGCCCAGGGTAATGCGGTAATCCAGATCCCCCTGGCGTCCGCCGTAACGGTAGGAACCGGTCAGGCCCGGGGTGCCCCCGGCCAGGGAAACATGCTGGCCCTGGGTGTCCGTGGCAGAGCGGGTGATGATATTGATCACCCCCAGGAAGGAGTTGGCCCCGTAAGCCGCCGAGGCCGGTCCCCGTACCACCTCAATGCGCTCGATTTCATCCAGGGTCACGGGGAGGGCGCTCCAGATGGGGCCGCCGAACAGGGGGGTATAAATGGAACGGCCATCCACCAGCACCTGCATGCGGCGGGAATAGGAGTCCGCCAGGCCGTGATAACTCACCGTGGCATTGGGGACAAAAGCCCCCTTGTCCGCGCTGTTGCCCACGTACATGCCGGGCACCAGGCGCAGCACATCCGTAATGTCCCAGGCCCCCGAATCCCGGATCATCTGCCGGTCAATCACGGTCATGGCCGCCGGGGCCTCACTCACCGGCTGCTCCAGGCGGGACGCGGTGAGCACCGTGGGCACGTCGGCTAGCAAATCCTCTTCGGACAACCCGCCCCCGTCCCCCTCCGCCCCATGGGCCAGGGCAGACAGGGCCAGCAGCAACAGCGGAAACGCTCCCGATTTATGCATTTGTCAATTATGTTCCATTTTTCGTCGCTGGCGGAAAATGCCCCATAGGCCCGTGGCGTAGGCGCTATCTCTCCCGGGATTTCCGACCGCTCCTTTTAGCATATTTTAAAGTCCTATCACAGGAAAAATCCCACCCCTACCCGGCCCCCATGCCCCATCCCCCTCCTTCCCCGGGCCGATTACAATAGGCAACTATGAATACCCAAAGCTCCCTCCCCCTTTACCTGTCCCGGGAATTGCGCCAGATCGAACAGGCGGCCCGGGAACTCCCCCTCATGGAACGGGCCGGCCAGGCCGCCGCCAAGCTGGCGGCCAAGCTGGCTTTGCCCGGACGGCCGATCCTGGTCCTGGCCGGACCGGGCAACAACGGAGGCGACGCCTGCGAAGCCGCCCGTCACCTGGCGGGCCACGGCCAGGACGTACGCCTGGTGCTGCACGGCCCGGAAGCCAATCTGCCCGCCCAGGCGGCCGCCGCCCTGGCCCGCTGCAAGGAAGCGGGCCTCCGGCCCCTGGGCACCATTCCCCAGGGCCAGCATTGGGGCCTGATTGTGGACGGCCTCTTTGGCATCGGCCTGGGCCGGGCCGTCGAAGGGGAGCCTGCCCGCCTGATCGAGAGCACCAACACCCTGGCGGAGCAGCATGCCTGCCCCCTCCTGGCCCTGGACTGCCCCTCGGGCCTGGATAGCGATCGGGGCGTGGTGCGAGGCACCGCCATCCGGGCCAGCCATACCCTCACCTTCATCGCCGCCAAGCCGGGGCTGCTGACCTTGGATGGGCCGGATCAGGTGGGACGCCTGGAAGTGGATAGTCTGGAGCTGAATCCGGAAGCCATTACCGCCGCCTCGGGACGGAGCATCGCCCGGGATTTGTTCGCCCATCGCCTCCATCCCCGCCAGGCCAACAGCCACAAGGGCAGCTACGGCTCCGTGGGCATACTGGGGGGCGCAGAAAGCATGGTGGGGGCGGCCATCCTGGCGGGTCGGGCGGCCCTCAAGCTGGGCGCCGGGCGGGTCTATTTAGGCCTTCTGGCCTCCAGCCGCCCGGCCTTCGACCCGGCCCAGCCCGAGCTCATGCTGCGCAGCCCGGAAGCCCTTTTCGCCGCCCCCCTCACTGCCCTGGCCTGTGGCCCCGGCCTATCCATGGCCCCCGCCGCCCAACCCTGGGTGGAAAAGGCGGTGGCCACGGATCTGCCCCTGGTACTGGACGCGGATGCCCTCAATCTCCTGGCGGAAGACGAGCCCCTGGCGGCGGCCTGCGCCGCCCGCCAAACCCCCACCCTGATTACCCCCCACCCGGCGGAAGCGGCCCGGCTGGAAAGCTGCGGCGTGGCGGAAATTCAGCAGGACCGGATCGGCGCCGCCCGCTCCCTGGCCGCCCGGCTCAACGCCTGGGTAGCCCTGAAGGGAGTGGGCACCGTGGTGGCCGCCCCGGACGGCCGTTGGTGGATCAATACCAGCGGCAACCCGGGCATGGCCTCCGCGGGCCAGGGAGATGTGCTCACCGGCCTCACCGTGGCCCTTCTGGCCCAGGGCTGGGAGGCGGAAGCCGCCCTGCTGGCCGCCGTTTATCTCCACGGCAAGGCGGGGGATGCCCTGGTACGGCGCAACATCGGCCCGGCGGGGCTCACCGCCGGGGAAACGGGGGACGAGGCCCGGCGGGTCTTCAATCGCTGGCTGTCCGGCCCCCGCTAAGCCTTGGGGCCCAGGCTTTCCGCCCCTCCCCGTACCCCCCATAATTAAAACTAGCCCCGGCACCGGATGCCGGGGCATTTTTCCCCACGGTTCATGACTTCCTCCAAGCCCCTGCGCGGCGTCTGCCTCATTCTCGCCGCCGTGTTTTTCTTCGCCCTCCTGGACGCCACCACCAAGCAACTGGCCAAGACCTATCCGGTGACCTTCATCGCCTGGGCCCGCTACCTGCTCCACGGCCTGCTCATGGCCGTCATTCTGGGGCCCCGCATGGGGCGGCGCCTGGTGCTCACCGCCCGGCCCGGCCTCAATGTGCTGCGCTCCCTGATGCTGGTGGGCACCACCTGTTTCGCCATCGCCGCCTTCCGCACCATGCCCCTGGCGGAGACCTCTTCCGTCATCAACATTTCCCCCCTGCTGGTGGCCCTTTTGGCCGGTCCCTGGCTCGGGGAAAAGGTGGATCGGGGCCACTGGCTGGCCTCCGCTGCTGGCTTCCTGGGGGTGCTACTCATCGCCCTGCCCACCGGTCACGGCGCCCCCCAATTCAATGCCCTGGGCCTGGGCTTCGCCCTGCTGGCGGCGGTGAGCAACACCTTTTACCAGATGTTCACCCGCCAGCTTTCCGCCACGGAAAACACCCTGACCATGCTCTTCTACAGCGCCCTGGTGGGCTTTTTCGCCATGACCCTGACCCTGCCCTGGGCCGGCCCCATCCACGCTCCCCAGGGCAATGAGGCCTGGCTCATCGCCGCCACCGGGGTACTGGGGGCCCTGGGTCACTTTCTCCTCACCGCCTCCTTCCGCTACGCCCCGGCCTCGGTCATTTCCCCCTTTCTTTACGTGCAACTGGCCTGGGCCACCCTCCTGGGCTGGCTGTTCTTCGACCATCTACCCCCCTGGAGCGCCGCCGCCGGAATGGTGATCATCGCCGCCAGCGGCCTCTGGCTGGCCCTGCGGCCCCGCCCCCGGGCCGGGGCCTAAAGGGGAACGGTGAGGGGATAGGGATAGAGGGAGCTCAAGGCCACGCTGTCCCCGTTGGGCTGGACCAGGCGCACATGCTGGCGGCGGAATTCCCGGGCATGGTGCAGGCCGCAGGCGTGGGCGATCATGTCGATTTCCTGGCCCATGTTGCGGCAATAGGCGGCCACCCGCTCCGCCTTGTCCTCCACCACCAGCCCCCGCTGGAGCCGGGGATCATGGGTGGTAATGCCCGTGGGGCAAGTGTTGCTGTGGCAGCGCAAGGCCTGGATGCAGCCCAGGGCAAACATGAAACCCCGGGCCGTATTGACGAAATCCGCCCCGCAGGCCAGAGCCCAGGCCACCTTGGCCGGAGTCACCAGCTTACCGGCGGCAATCACCCGGATGCGCTCCTTCAACCCCGCCTCCATCAGAGCATCCACGGCCCGAGGCAGGCCTTCCATGATGGACAGGGACATATGGTCCGCCAGGGCCTGGGGCGCCGCCCCCGAGCCCCCTTCTCCCCCGTCGATGGCGAGAAAATCCGGAGCGCTGTGCAGGCCCCGGCGCTGCACCGCTTCCCCCAGGAGATGGAGAAATTCCCAGCCGCCGATGGCGGTCTTCACTCCCACCGGCTTGCCCGTCACCTCCCGCACCCGCTCCACCATGTCCAGCAGCTGGTCCATGGTGGCAATATCCCGGTGCCGGTTCGGAGATAAGGAATCCTGGCCCACGGCGATGCCCCGAATGGCGGCGATTTCCGGGGTCACCTTGGCCCCCAGCAAAACGCCCCCCTTGCCCGGCTTAGCCCCCTGGGAAAGCTTGATCTCAAAAGCCCGCACCGTCTCGTGGGCGGCCAGCTGGCGCAGCTTTTCCAGGGACAGGCTGCCGTCCTCGTTGCGGCAGCCGTATTTAGCCGTGCCAATCTGGAAAATGATGTCCCCGCCCCCTTCCAGGTGATAGGGGGACAGGCCCCCTTCCCCCGTATCCATCCAGCACCCGGCCTGGGCCGCGCCCCGGGACAAGGCCTGGACCGCCGGCTTGGAAATGGCGCCGAAGCTCATACCGCTGATATTCAAGGGGGAACGGGCGGTGAAGGGGTGCTGGCACCAGCCCTCTCCGATGACCAGGGGCGGGGTGGGCAGCTTGTCCTCTTCCAGCACCGGGAAAGGGGCATTGACGAAGAGAATGGCGCCGGTCTGCTGCAGATCGTAGGTGGAGCCAAAGCCCAGCATGCCCCCTTCGTTTTTCGCCAAGCGATAGACCCAGCGCCGGGTGGCCCGATCGAAGGGGCGCTCCTCCCGGTCATTGAGGAAAAAATACTGGCGGAAATATTCCCCCAGGCGCTCGAAAAAGTAGCGCAGATGGCCGATCACCGGGTAATTGCGCAGCACCGTGTGGCGCTTCTGGGTGATGTCCTGCACGTACCAATAAACCACCCAGAACAGCAGGCCAAAGGCCAGCAGCACCCCCAGTCCCACCCACAGCACCTGTAGCCAGACCATTACCATGTGTCCTCCCCCGGCCTGCGGCCGATGCTAGAATGCGCTCCCAGCCAATCTAGCATGACGAAAGACCGCCGTGGAACTGATCCTGCCCCCTGCCGCTGAAATTGATCGCAATGTGGATGCCGCTCTGGCCGAAGATGTGGGGGCCGGAGACTTGACCGCCCAGCTCATTCCCGCCGGGCAAATGGGCAAAGCCACGGTCATCTCCCGGGAACCGGCGGTGCTGGCCGGGGCTCCCTGGTTCAATAAGGCTTTCCGCCGGGTCAGTGAAAACGTCACCCTGCACTGGCACGTCAAGGACGGGGAACAGGTGGCTCCCAATCAGCTGCTGTGCGAAATCACCGGCCCGGCCCGGGCCCTGCTCACGGCGGAGCGCACCGGCCTCAACTTCCTCCAGCTCCTCTCCGGCGTGGCCACCCGCACCCACCAGTTCGTGGATGCGGTGGCGGGCACCCGGGCGCGCATTGTGGATACTCGGAAAACCCTGCCGGGCCTGCGTCTGGCGGAAAAATACGCGGTTACCTGCGGCGGCGGGGCCAATCACCGCATCGGCCTCTACGACGCCATTCTCATCAAGGAAAACCATATTCTGGCGGCGGGCAGCATTACCGCCGCCCTGGCCGCCGCCCGCAACACGGCGGCGGCTGCCGGAGAGCGCTGCACCTTTATTCAAGTGGAAGTGGAAAGTCTGGCGGAACTGGATGAGGCCCTGGCGGCGGGCGCCACCATGGTGCTGCTGGACAACATGAGTCTGGCGGACATGACCGAAGCCGCCCGGCGCAATCAGGGCAGGGCCGTGCTGGAAGCCTCCGGCGGGGTCAATCTGGACACGGTACGGGCCATTGCAGAAACCGGGGTGGACCGGATTTCCATCGGCAGCCTGACCAAGGATGTGCGGGCCCTGGATTTGTCCATGCGCTTTAAGGCGGACTGAGGCCGCCAAGCTGGGGAGCTGAGGCCAAACGCCCCAGACTTGGGGCCCGCCCCACCGGCTTATTTCCCTACCCTGTCCCATGGCAGCGAGCTGCCATGGAATAGCAAGGCCGGGGTGACAAGGAGGATAGAGGCCGGGTTTTCCCGGCCTTTTACTGACCGATTACCCAGTTTTTCCCCCAACGGCCCCAGGAAAAACCGGCGCCCCTCAGTCCGCCGGACGGCGGGCCACCAGGTCGATAAGGGCGGAACGGCCCCGGTGGGCCTCCCCTTCCTGCATCAGGGTTTCATATTCTCGCAGTTCTTCGATTTCCAGGTCGGCAAAGGCCTCACGCAACAAGTCGGCGGTGTAGAGGTTTTCCACCGCCTTGGGGCCGCCGGTGCCATACACCAGTTGCTTCGGGGTATAGCCGTGGAGCAGCAGACGGCCTCCCGGCTTGAGGGCCTTTACCATGCCCCGGAACAACCGCTCCCGCTCCGCCGGGGCGGCGAACTGGATGAACATGGCCACCACGAAGTCGTAGGCGCTTTCCGGCCATTCCCAGTTGAGGGTGTCGGCCACCAGGAAATCCACCCCCACATGGCGTCCCGCCGCCAGTTTGCGGGCCTTTTCCACGGCCACGGGGGAAATTTCCACGGCGGTCACGGTCAGGCCCTGCTCTGCCAGCCAGACGCTGTTGCGCCCTTCCCCATCGGCCACGGATAGGGCACTCTGGCCCACTTCCAAAAGATGGCTGTGGGCGGAAAGGAAACGGGTGGGCGCGGTGCCGAACAGGTAATCTTCCCCGGCGGCCCGGAAACGTTCGCTCCAGAAAGCTTCATGTTGATTCATGGGAACTCCAAGGTGCAACCCAAGAAAAAGGGGCGCGGATATGCGCCCCTGGGAATGTCGCTACGGCCGCCGGATCAGGCTCCGGCGTTGGCGGCGATATAGGCTTTGACCGCCGCTGCATCCGGGTCCATGGACTGGACCCGTTGGGGCAGCTGTTCCAGACCGGTCAGCTTGGCGGGAATATCCGGGTCCCGATTCAGGGCTTCCCGAATGGTGTCGGCAAATTTGGCGGCCTGGGCGGTTTCCAGCACCACGGTGGGAATTTCCACCGCCCGGTGATCCCGGGCCACCTTGAGGCCGTCCGCCGTGTGGGTGTCGATGAGCACGTTGTAGCGCTTCCAGGCATCCCGAATGGTGGCCAGCCGGTCCGTATGGCGGCTGGAACCAGACACCATGCGGTAGTCGGCCAGGGCGTACCAGGGTTCCGTACCCTTCAGGTCGAAACTGCCCCCCTTGTCCACCTCGGCCCAAAGTTCCCGCACAATGGCCGGGTCCCGGCCCACCAGATCGAAGACAAAGCGTTCGAAATTGGAGGCTTTGGAAATGTCCATGGAGGGGCTGGAGGTGACCACGGTTTCATCCAGGCGGCGGGGACGATAGACCCCGGTGCGGAAGAATTCGTCCAGCACGTCGTTTTCGTTGGTGGCCAGAATCAGCTTGCCGATGGGCAGGCCCATCTGGCGGGCAATGTGGCCGGCGCAGATGTTGCCGAAATTGCCCGAGGGCACGGCAAAGGCCACCCGCTGGTCATTGCGCTCGGTGGCGGCGAAATAGCCCTTGAAGTAATAAACCACCTGGGCGGCGACCCGGGCCCAGTTAATGGAATTCACCGCGCCGATCTTGTACTTGGCCTTGAATTCGGCGTCGTTGGACACGGCTTTGACGATGTCCTGGGCTTCGTCGAACATGCCGCCCCGGATGGCGATATTGAAGATGTTGGCATCCTGGAGGGAGTACATCTGGGCCCGTTGGAAGGCGCTCATTTTGCCTTCCGGGGAAAGCATGAAGACCCGCACCCCCTTTTTGCCCCGCATGGCGTATTCGGCGGCGGAGCCGGTATCCCCGGAGGTAGCCCCCAGGATATTCAGGGTTTCGCCCCGCTTGGCCAGCACGTATTCAAAGAGATTGCCCAGGAGCTGCATGGCCATGTCCTTGAAGGCCAGGGTGGGGCCATTGGACAGTTCCAGCAGGGCCAGACCGCCCCGCCCGTTCTGATTGGGCTCCAGCCAGCGCAGGGGCACGATCTCTTGAGCGTTTTCCCCTTCCCGCACATTGCAATACACCTCGGGGGTGTAGGTCTTGAGGCAGATGGCGTGGAGATCTTCCGCCGGAATATCGTCGATGAACTTGGAGAGAATACGGAAAGCCAGTTCCCCGTAGGGCAGGGTCCGCCATTCCTCCATCTCCGTCCGGGTCACCCGGGGATAGGTTTCCGGCAGATAGAGGCCCCCATCGGGAGCCAGACCGCCTAGCAGGATGTCACAGAAGGGAAGAGCCGGCGCACGGCCGCGGGTAGAAATGTAGCGCATGGGAAAAATCGGAGGGTTCAAAGACTTGAGCAAGGGCGGAAGGATACCACGCCGCCCCCCCGGGCGCCGAGGCTTGGGGGAGAGGGATTCCCTTTTTCCTACCCTCCCCGCCCCTTTTCTGGTTGGGCAAGGGATTGAAAAACCGGCAAAAATCCCTTCCCGCCCGCCCCAAAGAAAAGCCCCCGCACCGGGCGGGGGCTTTCGGATAAGGGCGATGACGGCCGCTTAGAGCAGTTCTTCCAGGCGCAGACGGATGATCTTGGCCTTGACCACGGGAAGGGATTCGATTTTGGCGATGGCCGCGTCGATATGCTTTTCCCGGGTGAGATGGGTGAGGAGAATGATATCGGTCTGCTCTTCCCCTTCCCCCGGTTCCTTCTGGATCATGGCGTCGATGGAAATGGACTGGTCAGCCAGGATGCGGGTGATATCCGCCAGCACCCCGGGCCGGTCTTCCACCCGCAGACGCAGGTAGTAGCTGGTTTGCACCTCGGCCAGGGGCAGGATGGGCAGATCCACCATGGCGTCGGGCTGGAAGGCCAGATGGGGCACCCGGTTTTCCGGGTCGGAGGTATGCATGCGGGTCACATCCACCAGGTCGGCGATCACGGCGGAGGCCGTGGGTTCGGCCCCAGCCCCCTTGCCGTAGTAAAGAGTGGCGCCCACCGCATCCCCCTTCACCAGTACCGCGTTCATAGCCCCTTCCACATTGGCGATGAGGCGCTTGGCGGGGATCAGGGTGGGATGGACCCGCAGTTCCACCCCTTCCGGCGTGTGCCGGGTCAGGCCCAGGAGCTTGATCCGGTAGCCCAGCTGTTCCGCGTATTTGATGTCTTCCGCGTGGAGTTTGGTAATGCCTTCCACGTGGGCCTTGTCGAAATGGACCGGAATGCCGAAGGCGATGGCCGCCATAATGGTCAGCTTGTGGGCCGCATCCACCCCTTCCACGTCAAAGGTGGGATCGGCTTCCGCATACCCGAGCCGCTGGGCTTCCTTGAGCACCACGTCAAAGGGCAGGCCCTTGTCCCGCATTTCGGAGAGGATGAAATTGGTGGTGCCGTTGATGATCCCGGCAATCCACTCAATGCGGTTGGCGGTCAGACCTTCCCGCAGGGCCTTGATAATGGGGATGCCCCCGGCCACGGCGGCTTCAAAGGCCACCATCACATTCTTGGCCCGGGCGGCGGCGAAAATTTCGTTGCCGTGGGTGGCGATCAGGGCCTTGTTGGCGGTAACCACGTGCTTGCCATTTTCAATAGCCTTGAGCACCAGATCCTTGGCCACCCCGTAGCCGCCGATCAGTTCCACCACAATATCCACTTCCGGATCGGTCACCACGGCAAAGGCATCGTCCGTGATCCGCACGTCGCCCCCGGTGATTTCCCGGGCCTTTTCCACGTTCCGGTCCGCGACCATCGTAATGCGAATGGGCCGGCCGGCGCGCCGGGTAATTTCTTCCTGGTTGCGCGTAAGAACGGTAAAAGTGCCGCCACCGACGGTGCCGATGCCCAAAAGCCCTACGTTGATCGGTTTCATGTAAGTTTTTTCCTAAAGCTGAAAGAAGGGATGAAAAAGCCTTCCCGAAAGTAAAAACGATGGGCGTCGCCCCGCTGCACCCCGGAATCCAGGGCCAGCACGGCGCACCCCAGGCGCCCGGCGGTCATTTCCAGCCAGGCCAGGAGGCCGTGGCCCACGCCCCGGGAGCGGCAGGCGGCGTCGGTGACCAGGTCGTCCACGTAGAGACGTCGGCCTTCATAGGTGTTGTCCACCACCCGCCACAGGGCCAGGCCGAGCACCCGGTCCCCGTCCACCGCCAATACCAAACGGCCGCCCGTGGCGAAAATTTCCGTCAGGCGGCCCCGGTAATCGGCCGGTAGCTTATCACGCAACTGCCGGTGTACGGGCTCTGCCCGTGCCAGCCACTGGGGCGCCAGGAGGGCTCCCCGGTCATCGGTCACGGGCAGGATGTCCATTTGACGCCCTATCCGGCCAGGCTGGCGGCGGGCTTGCCGCCCCGCCGCCGATAACCGTCCAAGAAGCGGCCAAGGCGGCCCAGGGCTTCGTGCAGGTCATCCACATTGGGCAGGAACACCACCCGGAAGTGATCCGGTTCATGCCAGTTGAAGCCCGTCCCCTGGACCAGGAGCACCTTTTCTTCCATGAGCAGATCCAGGATGAATTGCTGGTCGTCGGTGATGGGATACATCTTCAGATCCAGGCGGGGGAAGAGGTACAGGGCCGCCTGAGGCTTGACGCAGGACACCCCGGGAATGTCGTTGAGCATCTGCCAGGCCAGATCCCGCTGCTTGCAGAGGCGGCCGCTGGGAGCCACCAGATCGTCAATGCTCTGATAGCCGCCCAGGGCAGTCTGAATGGCGAACTGGGCGGGCACATTGGCGCACAGGCGCATGGAGGAAAGGATGTTCAGGCCCTCAATGTAATCCCCCGCATGGCGCTTTTCCCCGGACACCACCAGCCAGCCGGCCCGGTAACCGCAGGCCCGGTAATTCTTGGAAAGGCCGTTGAAGGTGACGAAGAGCACGTCATCCGCCAGGGAGGCGATGGAAACATGCTTGCGGCCGTCGTAGAGCACCTTGTCGTAAATTTCGTCGGCGTAAATGATGAGCTGGTGCTGGCGGGCGATTTCCACCACTTCCTGGAGGAAGTCCGTGGGATAGAGGGCGCCGGTGGGGTTGTTGGGGTTAATCAGCACAATGGCCCGGGTCGCCGGGGTAATCTTGGCCCGGATGTCGTCCAGATCGGGAATCCAGCCCGCTTCCTCGTCGCACATGTAGTGCCGGGGGGTGCCCCCGGCCAGGCTCACGGCGGCGGTCCACAGGGGATAGTCGGGAGCTGGCACCAGCACTTCGTCCCCGTTGTTGAGCAAGGCCTGCATGGCCATGACGATCAGTTCGGACACCCCGTTACCCACGTAGATGTCGTCCAGCTTCACATTGGCGATGCCCTTCTGCTGGCAGTAATGCATGATCGCCTTGCGGGCGGAAAACAGGCCCTTGGAATCGGAATAGCCGGAGGCGGCGGGAAGATTGCGGATCATGTCTTCCACAATTTCTTCCGGAGTTTCAAAGCCGAAGGTGGCCGGATTGCCGATATTGAGTTTGATGATGCGCTGGCCGTCCTCTTCCATTTTCTTGGCGTGGGCCAGCACCGGCCCCCGGATGTCGTAACAGACATTGGCGAGCTTGGCGGATTTCAGTATGGGTTGCATGGTTTCCTCTCGGAAGGGATTCGGAAAGGGACCGGCGGACGGCCCCAAAAGGGATCAGGCGCGGCACCGGGATCGCCGGCGGGCCAGAGGCAAGCAACGGTGGGGCGGGTTAGGGCCCCGGCGCCCGGTCGGGGCGCCGACTCCGGCTAGAGCAGACCGTCCTTGCGGAACATTTCCTTGATGCCCCGGACAGCCTGCCGGGTGCGTTCTTCGTTTTCGATCAGGGCGAAGCGCACATGATCGTCCCCGTATTCCCCGAAACCGACGCCGGGGGAAACGGCCACATGGGCTTCGTGGAGCAGCTTCTTGGCGAACTCCAGGGAACCCAGATGGGCATAGGCCGGGGGAATCTTGGCCCAGATATACATGGAAGCCTTGGGCACTTCCACCATCCAGCCCGCCTCATGGAGGCCTTTGGCCAACACGTCCCGGCGCAGCTGGTACATCTGACGCACCTCTTCCACACAGTCCTGGGGACCGTCCAGGGCAATGATGGAGGCCACCTGGATGGGGGTAAAGGTGCCGTAATCGTGGTAGCTCTTGATCCGGGCCAGGGCGGCACAGAGTTCCGGGTTGCCCACCATAAAGCCCACCCGCCAGCCCGCCATGTTGTAGCTCTTGGACATGGTGAAAAATTCCACCGCCACGTCCCGGGCGCCGGGCACCTGCATGATGGAGGGGGCTTGGTAGCCGTCGAAGACGATATCCGCGTAGGCCAGGTCATGGACCACCAGAATGTCGTGCTGCTTGGCCAGGGCCACCACCCGTTCAAAGAAATCCAGCTCCACACAGCGGGCCGTGGGATTGCTGGGGAAGCCCAGAATCATCATCTTGGGCTTGGGAATGGTTTCCCGGATGGCTTTTTGCAATTCTTCAAAGAAATCCACATCATCGGTCATGCGCACGGAGCGGATGTCGGCCCCGGCGATAATGGCCCCGTAAATGTGGATGGGGTAGCTGGGATTGGGCACCAGCACCGTGTCCCCCTTGTCCAGGGTAGCCAACATTAAGTGGGCCAGACCTTCCTTGGAACCGATGGTGACCACCGCTTCCTTGTCCGGGTCGAAGCTCACCCCGTAGCGACGCTGATACCAGTCGCAAATGGCTTTGCGCAGCCGGGGAATGCCCTTGGAAACGGAATAGCCGTGGGTGTTGCCCCGCTCCGTCACCTCCACCAGCTTATCCACGATGTGTTGGGGGGTGGGCTGGTCCGGATTGCCCATGGACATGTCAATGATGTCTTCCCCACGCCGCCGGGCGGCCATCTTCAGTTCGCCGGTGATATTAAAAACGTAGGGGGGAAGACGCTTGATGCGGGGGAAGTCTTTCATGGCGGCGACGGCGATAGTTGGGTGGCGGTGAAGCCGAACCTGAGCCCCGGCGTTCTGGGCCGCCTGGGGCAGGACGGTTAAAAAGGCTATAATGCTACTCTTTCTTCCCCGGTTTGTGCATGACCCGGACCGGGCCCCGGGAGGCCGCTTTCCGCCCCTTTTCGCCCCGCTCCGGGGCCGGAAAACGCCCTCTTTTTTGACCCAGCCCCACTGCCACCGATCCGCCATGAAACTCCACCTCGCCCAGAATTCCGGCCGCTACGCCTTCACCGGCTACGGCGACGACTATGTGGCGATCAACGAGGTGCGCCACAAGGCCAGCGTCATCGTCACCCCCACCCAGGTGTTTCCCCAATGGACCGAAGCCCGCTTCGAGACCCTGACCGTGGAAGATTTCCAGCGTTTGGCAGACCTGGAGGCGGAGGTGCTGCTGTTCGGCACCGGCGCCACCCTGCGCTTTCCCGCCCCGGAACTGCTGCGCCCCCTGATCGCCCTGAATCGGGGGCTGGAGGTCATGGACACCCGGGCGGCCTGCCGCACCTACAACATCTTGCTGGACGAAGGCCGCAAAGTGGCCTGCGCCCTGTTGCTGTGACCCCCTCACCGTCCCTGCCGCCGGTGCCCTTTTTCCCCCGCCACCCCAACCACTGACCCTGCCCCCGACCCCATGCCGGACCGCGACAATATCTCCCGAGGCCTCCTGGTCTTCCTCTTCGTCTGCTTCACCGCCGTCTGGTTCGGCACCCTGGATTACCGCAAGCTGATTGGCCCGGACGAGGGCCGCTATGCGGAAATCCCCCGGGAAATGGTGGCCTCCGGGGACTGGACCACCCCCCGGCTGAACAATCTCAAATATTTTGAAAAGCCGCCGCTCCAGTACTGGGCCACTGCCGCCGCGTTCGAGGTGTTTGGGGAACATGACTGGGTGCCCCGGCTGTGGCCGGCCCTGACCGGCTATCTGAGCATTCTCCTGGCTGGCTTCGCCGCCCTGCGCCTGTTCGGCGGGCGTAGCGCCCTCCTGGCCATGCTGGTCCTGGGCAGCGCCTTCTGGCACAACCTGATCGGCCACATCGCCACCCTGGACATGGGCACCAGCTTTTTCCTCCAGCTGGCCCTCACCGGGGTACTTTTCGCCAACGCCCAGGACACCCCGGAAAACCGGCGGCGCCCCTGGATGCTGGTGACCTGGGCGGCCCTGGCCCTGGCCATGCTCTCCAAGGGCCTGATCGGCCTGGTCCTGCCCGGCGCCACCCTGGTGGCCTATAGCCTCCTCACCCGGGATTGGAAGCCCTGGCGGCGCCTGGAACTCCTCCGGGGCCTGCCCCTTTTCCTGATCATCGCCGTGCCCTGGTTTGTTTCCGTGTCCCTGGCCAACCCGGAATTTCCCCGGTTCTTTTTCTGGCATGAGCATGTGGAGCGCTTTCTCACCAAGGTGCATCGGCGCTATCAGCCCGACTGGTATTTCATCCCCATTCTGCTCATCGGCTTTCTGCCCTGGTCCCTGGCCGTGGTCCAGTCCTGGTTCGCCAATCTCTTCGGCCGCCCGGGCCGGGAAGACGGCAGCCGCATTTTCCATTCCTTCCAGCCCGGCAACTTCCAGCCCCGGCGCCTGCTGGCCCTCTGGAGTCTGGTGATTTTCGCCTTCTTCAGCCTCTCCAGCTCCAAGCTGCCCTCCTACATCCTGCCTATTTTCCCGGCCCTGGCCATCCTGGCCGGGGACACCCTGGCCAACATTTCCCGCCGGGCCCTGCTGCTCCACCTGCTGGTAGCCACGGCCCTGGCCGCCGCTGCCCTGGCCCTTCTGCCCCAGGCCGCCCACCTGAATACGGTAAATGCCCCGGCGGACCTGGTGCCCCGCTATATGCGCTGGCTCACCGTGGCCGCCGCCCTGTGGCTGGTGGCGGGCATTGCCGCCCTCTGGCAGACCCTGCGCCATCGGCCCCTGGGGGCGGTGCTGACCCTGGCCATGGGCACCTTTCTGAGCGGCAACATCGCCCTGCTGGGCCACGACATCCTGGGCCGCTCCTACTCCGCCTACGACCTGGCCAATGAGATCCGCCCCCTGGCCAAGGGTGACATTCCCTTCTACAGCGTGGGCATGTACGAACAAACCCTGCCCTACTACCTGGACCGCTTTGTCACCCTGGTGGATTTCAAGGATGAACTGGCCTTCGGCATCGGTCAGGAGCCGGACAAGTGGCTGCCCACCCAGGAAGATTTCATTGCCCGCTGGAAGCAAGACCGGGAGGCCCTGGCCGTCATGGAGCCGGGCACCTATGAACAACTCCAGGGCAAACTGCCCATGGCAGTGGTAGCCCGGGACCATGACCGGGTGATCGTCAGGAAACCCCAATGAACGCCATCAGTTTCGCCCTCATTCTCACCGGGGTGCTGCTCAACGCCGCCGCCCAGCTGTTGCTCAAGGCAGGCACCACCGCCGTGGGTCATTTCGCCTTCACCCTGGAAAACGCCCTGCCCATGGGCCTGAAGCTGGCCTTCGAGCCCCACATCATGGGGGGCCTGGGCTGCTACGTGATTAGCGTGGTGGTGTGGATCATGGCCCTCTCCCGGGTGCCCGTATCCGTAGCCTACCCCATGCTCTCCATCGGCTACGTGGTGAATGCCCTGATCGCCTGGCAGTGGTTCGGCGAAGCCCTGTCCGCCCCCAAGCTCCTGGGCATCGGGATCATTATCGTCGGCGTCTTTCTGGTGGCAAAATCCTGAACTTTTCCATGTCCTTGCGCCGCCCGGCCGCCCCTAGGGGAATGTGGCCTCGGGCCCCGCAGGCAACCAGGCCTATTCATGTCCGCTGATTTCCTGCCCTTTACCCGCCCCGCCATCGACGAGGCCACCATTGCCGCCGTGGCGGATGTGCTCCGCTCCGGCTGGATTACCACCGGCCCCAAGTGCGCCGAACTGGAAGCCGCCCTGTCCCGCTATTTCGGCGGGCGCACCGTGCGGGTTTTCAGCTCCGGCACCATTACCCTGGAAATCGCCCTGAAACTGGCCGGAGTCGGCCCCGGGGACGAGGTCATTACCACCCCCCTGTCCTGGGTGGCCACGGCCAACGTCATTCTCCACGTAGGGGCCCGGCCCGTATTCGTGGATGTGGCGCCGGACAGCCGCAATCTGGACCTGGACCGGCTGGAAGCCGCCATCACCCCCCGCACCAAGGCCATTATTCCCGTGGATCTGGCCGGGCTGCCCGTGGACCGGGAACAGCTCTATGCCATCGCCCAGCGCCACCAGCTGCGGGTCATTGAGGACGCGGCCCAATCCATGGGCGCCTCCTGGCAGGGCAAGCCCATCGGCGCCCAGGGGGATTTTGTCTCCTTCAGCTTCCACGCCAACAAAAACATCACCACCACGGAAGGGGGCTGTCTGGTGCTACCCCCGGACGTGGACCCAGCCCGCTGCGAACGGCTGCGCCTGCAAGGGGTGCAACGCTTCCCCGACGGCACCATGGACGTGGCGGTGGCGGGGGACAAGGGCAATATGACCGACGTGGCCGCCGCCATCGGCCTGGGTCAGCTGGCCCATCTGGACCACTTCACTGCCCGGCGCCGGGAACTGGCCCGGCGCTACTTTGAGCGGCTGCCCCGGGACCTGGGTCTGGAACTGCCCGTGGCGGATTTCAGCCAGTCCAACTGGCACATGTTCCAGGTCCTGCTGCCCGTGGACCAAATGACCATGAGCCGGGGCGACTTCATCGCCGCCATGAAGGCCCAGGGCATCGGCATCGGCGTCCATTACCCGGCCATGCACCTCTTTAGCCTGTACCGGCGCCAGGGTTACCAGGACGGGGATTTCCCCGTGGCCGAACGCATTGGCCGCAGTACCATCACCCTGCCCCTTTTCCCCGCCATGGCGGATAGCGACGTGGATCGCGTCTGCCTGGCCCTTTCCCAACTTCTCCAACAAGCGCAAAAATGAGCCATCCGGAAGTTTCGGTCATCGTTCCCGTCTATAACGAGGAAGACGGCCTGGCCGCCTTGTTCGACCGCCTCTACCCCGCCCTGGACGCCCTGGGCACCACCTACGAAGTCATTTTCATCAACGACGGCAGCCGGGACCGGTCCGCCGCCCTGCTCCGAGAGCAGTGGCAGCAGCGCCCGGACGTGACCCGGGTGGTGCTCTTCGCCGCCAATGCGGGCCAGCACATGGCCATCATGGCGGGCTTCGAGCATTGCCGGGGCGACATAGTCATCACCATCGACGCGGATTTGCAAAATCCCCCGGAAGAAATCCACAAGCTGGTGGACGCCATGCGGGCGGGCCACGACTACGTGGGCACCATCCGCCAGGACCGCCGGGACACGGCGTTCCGCCGCTACGCCTCCCGGGCCATGAACCGGCTGCGGGAACGCATTACCCGCATCAAGATGACGGACCAGGGCTGTATGCTGCGGGCCTACAGCCGCTCCATCATCGACGCCATCAACAGCTGCCAGGAAGTGGCCACCTTCATTCCCGCCCTGGCCTACACCTTCGCCCGCCGCCCCACGGAAATCGGGGTGGCCCACGAGGAACGCCACGCGGGGGAATCCAAGTATTCCCTCTACAGCCTGATTCGGCTCAATTTTGACCTGATGACCGGCTTTTCCCTGGTGCCCCTCCAGTTCGTTTCCGTCTGCGGCATGGGGCTATCCTTCGTTTCCGCCGTGTTCGTGGTTTTCCTGGCCCTGCGCCGCATCATCGTGGGACCGGAGGCGGAAGGCCTGTTCACCCTCTTCGGCATCGCCTTTTTCCTGATCGGCATCCTGCTCTTTTCCGTGGGTCTGCTGGGGGAATACATCGGCCGCATCTACATGCAGGTCCGCCACCGCCCCCGCTACCGGCTAGAAGCGGTGCTGGGCCTGCCCGATGAACCGGCGGTCCATCCGGGCAATGCGGAGGACGGTTCCCGATGAGCGCTACGGCGGTGGTCTTCGCCTACCACAATGTGGGGGTGCGCTGCCTGGCCACCCTCCTGGCCCACGGGGTGAAAGTGCCCCTAGTACTCACCCACCAGGACAGCCCGGGGGAAAACATCTGGTTTGGCAGCGTCGCCCAACTGGCCCGGGATCACGATATTCCGGTCCTTACCCCGGAAGACGCCAATCAGCCCGAGGTGCTGGCCCGGCTTCGGGAAGTGGGGGCGGATTACTTCTTTTCCTTCTACTACCGGCAAATGCTCAAGCCCGAGCTCCTGGCCCTGGCGGCCAAGGGCGCCTACAACATGCACGGCTCCCTGCTGCCCCACTACCGGGGCCGGGTACCGGTGAATTGGGCCATTATCCGGGGCGAACGGCAAACCGGCGCTTCCCTCCACGAAATGGTGGAAAAGCCCGATGCGGGCCGTCTGGTGGATCAACAGGCCGTGCCCATCCTGCCCGACGACACGGCCCTGGACGTGTTCAATAAGGTCACCGTGGCGGCGGAAATTTGTCTGGACCGGGCCCTGCCCAAAATCCTGGACGGCAGCGCCCACCCCACCCCCCTGGATCTCCACCGGGGCAATTACTGCAAGGGACGCAAACCGGAGGACGGCTGCATTGACTGGCACCAATCCGCCCGGGACATCCATAACCTGATCCGGGCCGTGGCCCCGCCCTACCCGGGAGCCTTTACCGACCTAGGGGCCCGGCGCCTCTTTGTGCTGAAGAGCCTGCCCCTGCCGGAGCGCAGCCCTCTGCCCGGCGGCCCTGGCCTCTACCGGGACGGGGAACGGCTCTATGCGGACTGCGGCGATGGTCAGGTTTTACGCCTGCTGGCGGCCATTTTGGCCCCGGACCAGCCCCGCACCGTGGACGGCCTCACCGGGCTTTTGACGGCGGAAGCTTTCACGGAAGCCTTCGGGCGTGGGAAAATAGCGCGTTAAAGATTTCCGGGCGTCTCGACCAGACGGTTTGGCCGGCTCACCCTTTTCGCATTTCCGACTTTTCTGGACTGACCCATGAAAAAAGTACTCATCCTCGGCGTCAATGGCTTCATCGGCCACCACCTCTCCCAGCGCATCATCAACACCACCGACTGGGAGGTGTACGGCATGGACATGAACTCCGAGCGGGTCGCCGATCTTCTGGACCATCCCCGGTTCCACTTTTTCGAAGGCGACATCACCATCAACAAGGAATGGATCGAGTACCACGTGCGCAAGTGCGACGTGATCCTGCCCCTGGTGGCCATCGCCACCCCGGCCACCTATGTGAAGGAACCCCTGCGGGTTTTCGAGCTGGACTTTGAAGCCAACCTGCCCATCATCCGCCAAGCGGTAAAGTACAAGAAACGGGTGATTTTCCCCTCCACCTCCGAAGTGTACGGCATGTGCAAGGATCCCCAGTTCGATCCGGAAACTTCCGATTTCATCCTGGGCCCCATCAACAAGCCCCGCTGGATTTACTCCTGCGCCAAGCAGATGATGGACCGGGTGATTCACGCCTACGGCCAACAGGAAGGTCTGGATTACACCCTGTTCCGCCCCTTCAACTGGATCGGCCCGGGCCTGGACTCCATCTACACCCCCAAGGAAGGCTCTTCCCGGGTGATCACCCAGTTCCTCGGCCACATCGTCCGGGGCGAACCCATCAAGCTGGTGGACGGGGGCAGCCAAAAGCGGGCCTTCACCTACATCACCGATGGCATCGACGCCCTGATGAAGATTATCGAAAACAAGGACGGCATCGCCACGGGCAAGATCTACAACATCGGCAACCCGACCAACAATTATTCCGTGCGTGAATTGGCCACCCTCATGCTCAACCTGGCCAAGGACTACCCGGAATACGCGGAAAGCCTGGCCCAGGTGAAGATGGTGGAAACCACCTCCGGGGAATACTACGGCAAGGGTTATCAGGACACCCAACACCGGGTGCCCAAGATCGACAACACCATGGCGGACCTGGACTGGGCCCCCAAGGTGCTCTTCGAAGATGCCCTGAAGCACATTTTCGAAGCCTACCGGGGGCAAGTGGCGGAAGCCCGCAAGCTGGTAGACTAAAAGCATCGGTCCCACGCCGGGAGCGCAGGGAGACGGGCCGGTCCCATCCCCTGCGCTCCCGGCGTTTTAGGGACGGCAAAACGCCCGGATCGGGGCCCACCGGTTAAAATCCGCCCCCTCCCTTTTACATTTTTCCTTTGTCCCTCGCCCCCATGAAGCTTGCCCTGAAAATCGACGTGGATACCTATCGGGGTACCCGCATCGGCGTGCCCCGGCTGGTGGAACTGCTACAACAACACCAGGCCCAGGCCACCTTTCTCTTTTCCCTGGGCCCGGATCACACCGGGCGGGCCATTAAGCGGGCCTTCCGCCCCGGCTTCATGAAAAAGGTGAAGCGCACCTCGGTGACCGAGCATTACGGCCTGCTCACCCTCATGTATGGCACCCTGCTGCCCGGGCCGGACATCGGCAAACGCTGCGCCCACATCATGCAAGCGGTGCGGGACGCGGGCTTTGACACGGGCATCCACTGCTGGGACCACGTGCTGTGGCAGGACCGGGTCACGGAAGCGGACAACGAATGGACCGAAGTGGAAATGGCCAAAGCGGTGCAGCGCTACGAAGACATTTTCGGCGCCCGGCCCCACACCTTCGGCGCCGCCGGCTGGCAGATGAACGCCCACGCCCTGCGCCTCACCCAGCGCCTGGGTCTGCAATACGTGTCCAACGCCCGGGCGGGGCGGGAACCCTTTATTCCGGTGGTGAACGGAGAAGTCATCCGCTGCCCCGAATTGCCCAGCACCCTGCCCACCCTGGATGAACTCATCGGGGTGGATGGCATCACTCCGGACAATGTGGCCGACCACCTGTTGCAGATGACCGCAGGCGGTGCCCCGGATGGCCATGTCTACAC
Source organism: Rhodocyclaceae bacterium (assembly GCA_041907765.1). GTDB lineage: Bacteria > Pseudomonadota > Gammaproteobacteria > Burkholderiales > Rhodocyclaceae > Azospira. Next base: position 107,154 of record JAYRGQ010000010.1, read on the forward strand.
CCTCCACGCGGAGCTGGAAGGCATGAAGCTGGCCCCGGTCTTTGAAAAGCTCCTGGCAGGCTGGAAAGCCCAGGGCTATGAACTGGTGTCCCTGGCCCAGATGGCCGCCGATCTGAATGAGGCCACCCTGCCCCGCTGCGAAATGCATCGGGGGGAAATCCCGGGCCGCTCCGGCACCCTCATGGTCCAGGGCCCGGAATTTCTGCCGGGCCGCTAAGGCCCAAGCTGGTCGCGCCCCGGGCTCCGGTTCGATCCAAACGGACCGGGGCGGGGCGGATCAACCAGCCGCTTGCTCTGACGCCCCCTGTTCCCGCTCCGTCTCCCGCACCTCTTGCCTCACCGCCCTGGCTTCGTTGCCCTTTGGGCCACGGCCCCGGGCTGGCGGGTAAAACGTTTTCGGGTTATGGGGGGAAGCGCTTCTTGAGGGAACGTTTCCGAATTACGGGAGCACCTCGACGGCCTGACCGGATATCTTCGCAGCCGGTGAATCCCCCCTCTCCCTTGAGGCTTTCCCGGCGTCCGCTTTCCTGGGGCCCATTGGCGGCCCCCACCGGACAGGCGCCTTCACCCCCGGTCTTTCAGCCCGGAGCCAAATTCCCTAGCCGTCCCCCATTTTCCGGGGCCCCCCATGGCCCCATAGGGCCCGATCCCCCTGCCCCTCGACACATCCGTCCCGGCGGAGCTTGCCTTCAGGGAGAAAACACCAGCCCCTGCCGGGTAGGGATGCCCGGAATTAAACGGCGCCCCCGGCAGCCCCCGTTCCGGCCCGGGCCACCAGTACCCCGTTGCTGCCGCCAAAGGCGAAGGAATTGGAAAGGAAAATGGGGGAAGCCGGGGCCTGGCTGCTCCCCGGGGCGACCAAGGCCAGATCGCAGGCCGGGTCCGCCTGTTCCCGATGCCAGGCGGGCAGCAGGCGCCCCTGGGCCAGGGCGGTGAGGCTGGCGATGAATTCCACGGCGCCGGTGGCTCCCATGCAGTGGCCGTGGAGGGCCTTGGTGGAACTCACCGGCACTTGGCGCCCCAGGACCTGGGCAATGGCCGCCGCTTCCACCTCGTCCCCCACCCGGGTGGCGGTGCCATGGGCATTGACGTAGCCCACCGCCTCCGGTCCCAGGTCGGCTTCCGCCAGGGCCTGGGTCATGGCCCGCACCTGACCGTCCACAGCGGGGTGGGAAAGATGGCTGGCATCGCAACTGCTGCCATAGCCCAGCAACTCCCCATGGACCCGGGCGCCCCGGGCCCGGGCGTGGTCCCGGGATTCCAGGACCAGGGCCCCAGCCCCTTCGGCCAGCACCAGACCGCTCCGGTCTGCGGCAAAGGGGCGGCAGCTGGTTTGGGACGCTTCGGGGTCCGGCGTGGCCAAGGTGGCCATGGCCTGCCAGGCCCGTAGGGTAGCGGGGGTCAGGGGCGCATCCGCGCCCCCCACCAGCACCACCTCCGCCAGCCCCTGGCGTATCCAGCGGGCCCCTTCCCCGATGGCCATGGCCGACGAGGCGCAGGCATTGGAGAAGGTGACAGAAGGGCCGCGCAGGCCGTGGGCCATGGCGATGTGGGCGGCGGCCGCGTTGTACATGGCCATGACCACGGTCAGGGGCCGCAGGCGCCGGCTCTGGCGTTCAAACAGCTGGCGATAGGCGTCTTCCAGGCTGTGAATGCCCCCCATGCCCGTACCCCAGGCGATGCCCGCCCCCAAGCCCTGATCTCCGGAAAGGCTGAGTCCCGCATCTTCCATGGCCTGATGGGCGGCGGCCAGGGCCAGGCGGCTGCACCGGTCCAGGGAGGCCTGCTGGGGCTTGGACAGTCCCCATTCCGGGACTTCCTGCAAAGCGCCCACCACGGCGGGAGCCAGGCCTAGAGTCTCATCCCCCGGGTAGAGGGTCACCCCGGAACGGCCCGCCAGCAGGGCATCTACCAGGCTTTCCGGGCTGTTGCCGCAGGGGGACAGCACCCCCATACCGGTGATACAAACCGGTTTTTCCACCTCAGGCACCGGCTTTCTGTTGCAGCCCTTCCACATAGGCGGTGAGTTGGGCCAGATTGGTGAGGGGCTCGTCTGCCGTGGGGGGAATGGTGATGTGGAAGGCGTCTTCCAGCTCAAAGATGAAGTCGATGAGGGCCAGGGAGTCGATGCCCAGCTGATCGAAGGGGGTTTCGGGGGTAACGCCGACCAGATCGATGCCGAAATGGTCCGCCGCCAATTGCTTGATGGTTTCCAGGGTATTCATGGGAAAGGGGCCTTAATCCACGGGCTTAAGCCACGTGTTGCAGGGGAGGAAGGGGGAGGTGGCGGCACAGGAAATCCACGCAATGGGCCTCCACCGCCTCCCGGTCATTATCCAGGGTGAGCATGTGATAGCTGTCGTGGAACCAGTGCAGCTCCTGGGCCGGGCTGCCCAGGTACTGGGCCAGATAGCGGGCATTGCGGGGACTGGCCACCTCGTCCTCCTCCGCATGGAGAATCAGGGCCGGGGCCTTGATATTGGGCAAATCGGTCCGCACCCGGCGCATCAGGTGGGAAGCCTCAAAAACGGCGGACACGGGCATACTGGCGGCCCCGGCGGGGGAATCCCCTTCCCCGGCCATGAGGGCCGCGATCCATTGGCGACGCCGTTCGTTTTTCAGGCCAAAGGGCTCGGTTTCCTTAAACCGGCAGCGCTCCCGCAGGGGACGAATCCAGGCCAGGGGCAGAAGCCAGCGTTGCAGCCGGGGAATATTCCAGCCGTCGTAAAAAAGGGTGGTGGAAATGAGCAAAAGGGCTTTGATCCGCCCCGGGTTCCGGGCCGCCAGGGCCAGGGAGACCACCCCGCCCATGCACAGTCCCCCCGCCGCCACCTGGGTGCAGCTTTTTTCCAGGCGGGCCAGGGCCTGCTCGGCCCGCTCCACCCACACCGGCCAGGGGGCCTGGTGACGCCCGTCCAGATTGCCTCCGTAGGCATCCAGAAAGGGGGCATAGACCGTGTAGCCCTGACGATGGAGGCGCTTGGCCACGGGCTGAACTTCCAGGGGATTGCCGCACAGGCCATGGAGCAACAACACGCCCCGGGGACCGCCGGCCAGAAAGAGGGATTTACTCATCTTTACAATTATCCGGTGCCAGACTGCCGCTTTCCTGACGGCGCCCCCGGCCCCGCCGACCCTTGACCCGGCGGGCCTTTGCCCCAACAATTCCCCATCACCTTAACAACAACAGGAGCCCTCGATGGCCGCAACCCTCCCCGACTTTTCCCTGCCCGCCACGGGCGACAGCGACTTCACCCTTTCCGCCCACCGGGGTCATCCCGTGGTGCTGTATTTCTACCCCAAGGACAGCACCCCGGGCTGCACCACGGAGGCCCAGCAATTCCGCGACCTCTATCCGGAATTTCAAGCCCTGGGGGCGGTGGTGGCCGGGGTTTCCCGGGACAGCGTGAAATCCCACGAAAATTTCAAAACCAAGCAAAACCTCCCTTTCCCCCTCATTTCCGATAAGGAAGAAAGCCTCTGCCAGCAGTTCGGGGTCATCAAGCTGAAAAAAATGTATGGGAAAGAGGTAAGAGGCATTGAACGCAGCACCTTCGTCATTGACGGCGCGGGCGTCTTGCAACGGGAATGGCGGGGCGTGAAAGTGCCCGGCCATGCCCAGGAAGTGCTGGATTTCGTTAAAACCCTGTAATTTCAGCCAACCACCAGGAAACCTCCCACTATGGTCCGTAAAACCGGCGCGCGTAGTAAAAAGGAAACCTCCCCCGAACCCGGCAAGCTTTTTGTGCTGGACACCAACGTGCTGATGCACGATCCCACCAGCCTGTTCCGCTTTGAGGAACACGATGTCTTTCTCCCCATCATGACCCTGGAGGAGTTGGACAACAACAAAAAAGGCATGTCGGAAATCGCCCGTAACGCCCGGCAATGCAGCCGGACCCTGGACGAGATCCTGGCCCACCTGGAAGACGACAACATCGAGGAAGGCATTCCCCTGGAGGGGCCTTCCAACAAGCTGGCCAGTGGCCGCCTGTTCCTGCAAACGGAGGCCATTAATTCGGAACTGCCCCCGGCGCTGCCCAAGACCAAGTACGACAACCAGATCCTGGCCGTGGTCATCCACCTCCAGCGCCGCTATCCCAAGCGTTCCGTGGTCCTGGTGTCGAAAGACATCAACATGCGCATCAAGGCCCGTTCCCTGGGCCTGGCGGCGGAGGATTACTTCAACGACAAGGTGCTGGAAGACACGGACCTGCTCTATACCGGGGTCCGGGAACTGCCCCCGGATTTCTGGGACAAGCACGGTCAGGGCATGGAATCGGGCAAGAAGGAAGGGCGCACCTATTACCGCCTGCAAGGCCCCCTCTGCTCCCAGTTGCTGGTCAATGAATTCGTCTTCCAGGAAGGCCCCCAGCCCCTCCACGCCATTGTGCGCAATGTGGCGGGGAAAAAGGCGGAACTGGAAACCCTGATCGACTTCACCCACCCCAAGAACAACGTCTGGGGCATCACCGCCCGCAACCGGGAGCAGAACTTCGCCCTCAACCTGCTCATGGACCCGGAGATTGATTTCATCACCCTCCTGGGCCAGGCCGGTACGGGCAAGACCCTGCTGACCCTGGCGGCGGGCCTCACCCAGGTGCTGGAAACCAAGCATTACTCGGAAATTATCATGACCCGGGTGACCGTTCCCGTGGGGGAAGACATCGGCTTTCTGCCGGGGACGGAAGAGGAAAAAATGGCCCCCTGGATGGGCGCCCTGGAAGACAACCTGGATGTGCTCAACAAAACCGAGGAACAACCGGGCTCCTACGGCGGTGACTGGGGACGGGCGGCCACCATGGACCTGATCCGCAGCCGGATTAAGGTCAAATCCCTCAATTTCATGCGGGGCCGCACCTTTATCAACAAATACCTGATTATCGACGAGGCCCAGAATCTCACCCCCAAACAGATGAAGACCCTCATCACCCGGGCCGGGCCAGGCACCAAGGTGGTCTGCCTGGGCAATATTGCCCAGATCGACACCCCCTATCTGACCGAAGGCTCCTCCGGCCTCACCTACGTGGTGGACCGCTTCAAGGGCTGGCCCCACTCGGGTCACATCACCCTGCAACGGGGTGAACGCTCCCGTTTAGCGGACCATGCGGCCGAAGTGCTATAATTTTCCCCGTTAGTCATTCTTTATAGCCGCACCCGTCGCGGGCGCGGCTTTTGTTTTTTTCCCCGGAGGGACGACGATGAAACGCCGCGCTTTCCTCGCGCTTGCCGGCGGCCTCGCCCTGGCACCCGTACCGGCACTGGCCGGTAAGAAAAAAGGCGGTGGTGCCGCCAAATCCTCAAAGTCCTCCGCCAAAGCGGGGGGCGCCGCCAAGGCTTCCGGCAAGGGCAGCAAAAGCTCCGCCAAAGGGAGTCGCTCCAGCAAACGGCACGGCAGCGTAGAAAAGGCGGATCGTTCCGAACGCATCGCCACCGCCCGGGCCGCAGCCCACCGGGCCCCTCCCACCGGTCTACGCCCCCTGTCCAACGGCGGCTTCGGCGCTCCCGCACCGGCTCCGGTACGCAAGGACAATGAACCCTGGCGCCACTATGAACTGACCCTCAAGGTCACCCCCCCGGCCCAGGGCGACGCCCTGCGCCTGTGGATGCCCATGCCCATGGAAACCCGTTGGCAGCGGCTGGAAGGCCTGGAATGGCTGGGCAATTTCAGCCACGGCGGCATTCTTCGGGATAACGATTCCGGCCTGCTCACCTTTCTCGGGGACTGGAAGCCGGGCACGGCCAATCCCAGCCTGACCCTGACCATGAAGGTGGGCACCCGGCAGCGCCTGTTCGACATCACCCGCCGGGCCCCCACTCCGGAAACGGAAGACACCCTGTCCCCCTTCCTGGACCCCTACGGGCCCTGGTCCGACGAGGTCATTTCCGAGCTGGCCGACACCATCATCGGTCGCATCCGGGAACCCATGCCCCAGGCCCTGGCCATTTTCAATTGGGTCACCGAACATGCGGGAGCCGCCGGCAGCAGCTGCAAGGGGGGAGAAGTCCCGGAAAGCGTCGCTCCGGCCCTCTGCAGCGTGCGGGAAGAGGATGACGGCCACGGCGTTGCCGGGCTATTCGTGGCCCTCTGCCGGGCCACGGGGATTCCGGCCCGCATCGTGGTGGGCCAACGCCTGGGTCTGTCCCGCCAATCCCCCGCCCTGGGTCGCAGCGGCGACGTGAGCCGGGCCTTCCACGTACGGGCGGAGTTCTACGCCCCCTACTACGGCTGGGTTCCGGTGGACCCGGCGGATGCGGCCCGGGTCGCCGTCCTGGATCGGAACAACGGGGAAGGGGCGGCCTTGCGCCGCCGTCTCTTCGGCTTCTGGGAAATGAACTGGATCGCCTACAGCAACGCGGACAGCGTCCATCTGCCCCAGGGCCCGGACCAGTCCTACCTGCTCAACAGCCCGGTACTGGCCGCCGCCGTCAGCGGCAACCAGGTGCGCATGTTGGCCCGCCCCACCAGTCTGAGCCTGGAAGCCCGGCCAACGGACGCCTGAGCCAGCCCATAGGGATACGCTCCCGAGCCCCGGGTAAATCGCCAAGCCCCGCCCCCACAGGTGGGGCTTGGCGGTTTACCCGAGGCACCTCAGGGTTGCCACTCCGCCCCAGACGGCGCCCCGGAACGGCACCGATCTCCCCCAAGCCCATTAGCCAGCATAAAAAAAGGACGGTTTCCCGTCCTTTTTCTTTTGCGGCCGCCCCGCCGTTTGGGGGTGCTGCCGGCTTTCCCCTGCCCCAGGCTCAGTATTCGCTGCCCGTGGCCAGGTTGTCGAAGCGGGTGTATTCCCCCAGGAAGGCCAGGCGTACCGTGCCCGTGGGGCCATTCCGCTGCTTGCCGATAATCACTTCCGCCGTGCCTTTGTCCTGGGTGTCCGGTTTGTAGTAGTCCTCCCGGTACATCATCATGATCACGTCCGCATCCTGTTCGATAGCGCCGGATTCCCGCAAGTCGGACATCATGGGGCGCTTGTCGTTACGCTCTTCCACCTTCCGGGAGAGCTGGGACAGGGCGATTACCGGCACTTCCAGCTCCTTGGCCAGGGCCTTCAGGGAGCGGGAAATTTCCGACACTTCCGTAGCCCGGTTTTCCGAGCCCCCGGAACGGGCGGAGACCATCAATTGCAGGTAGTCGATGACGATCAGGCCCAGCTTGCCGCCGAACTGGCGCGCCAGACGCCGGGCCCGGGCGCGCAGATCCAGAGGATTCAGGCCGCCGGTTTCGTCGATATAAAGGGGCTTTTCGTGCATTTTGCCCAGGGCGAAGGACAGGCGGGACCATTCGTCGTCGTTGAGACGACCAGTCCGCACCTTGTGGGAATCCAGACGCCCCAGGGAAGCCAGCATCCGCATGGCCAGCTGGGCGCCCCCCATTTCCATGGAAAACACCCCCACGGGCAAGCCCTGCTCCACCGCCACGTATTCGGCGATATTCAGGGCGAAAGCGGTTTTCCCCATGGACGGCCGACCAGCCACAATAATCAAATCCCCGGGCTGAAGGCCGGAGGTTTTCTGGTCCAGATCCAAAAAGCCCGTGGGAATCCCGGTGATATCGGAGGGATTGTCCCGGTCGTGGAGTTCCTGGATGCGTTCCACCACCTGGGTCAGCAGGGGGTTGATGTGGACGAAGCCCTGCTGATGGGCGGCGCCCTTTTCCGCAATTTCAAAGACCTTGGATTCCGCATCGTCCAGGAGGGATTTGGCGTCCCGGCCCATGGGATTCAGGGCATTGGTGGCAATTTCATCCCCGGCGCTCACCAGCTGGCGCAGGATGGCCCGTTCCCGGACGATTTCCGCATAGCGGCGGATATTGGCGGCGGAAGGGGTATTGGCGGCCAGTTCCCCCAGATAGGCCAGGCCGCCGCTATGTTCCCCGTCCCCCGCCGCATCCAGGGCTTCCGCCACGGTGACCACGTCCGCCGGTTTGCCCGTAGTAAAGAGCCGGACAATCTGGCGGAAGATGCGCCGGTGTTCGTCCCGGTAGAAATCCCCTTCGTTAATCAGGTCCCCCACCTTGTCCCAGGCCTGGTTGTCCAGCAACAGGCCGCCTAACAGGGACTGCTCCGCCTCCACGGAATGGGGCGGCACCCGCAGTTGGGCTACCGCCGGATCGACGGCCGAAGGGGAATCTTTTTTACGGGGGAAATCAGGCTTGCTCATGGTGGTCTTCAAATCGGGAGGGGGACGATTTTACACGCCCTCCCCCCACCCCGATCAGGGGTTTTGCAGGGACGCGCCGCATTCGGCGCAAAAACGCTGGCCCGCTTCCACCGTCACGCCGCACTTGGGGCACTGGGGCGTGGCTTCGGGGGCCGGAGCGGCGGGTTCCGTGCCCAGCAGGCCAGCCTGGACCGCCTTCACCGCATCTTCCAGCTTGACCCCGGCGCTTTCGCCGCCGAGCCGGTTAATGGCCCCCAGGGCCGTGGCCCGACGCAAATCTTCCGTGGACGTGGGGGCCACCAGCAGGCTTTGGCCAGCAGCAAAGCGTTCCAGATGTTCCCCATAGACCTTGGCCAGATCGGGACGGCCCCGCATGGCCATCACGGTACGGCCGCCTTGGCGACCGTAAATGATGCTATCCACTTCCGCCGCCCAAACCCGCAGGGTCATGTTTTCAATATTGAATAATTCCTTGGCGGTCTTCACCCGATCCTGGAACTGGTTGCCGTAATCCACCCGGGCGGACTGGCAGCTGCCCCGCATTTCAATCCACAGCAGGGTGGAGGTGAAATCGAAGCGGCCCCAAAGAAACTGGCTGCCCCGGAAGGCGTAGGCACTGGCCATGAGCATCCCCAGGCCAAAGGTGAGGAAGCCCCAGGGGCTGTCCCCATCCGTCAGCCGGGCCGCAAAAAGGGCCACCCCCAGGGTGCCCAGGAGGGCCAGCAGGGCGGCGTAGAAGCTCAGGGCGGTGAGCCAGCGGAAGGGATTGGCTTCCAGGCAATTGGCGAAGCTGGGATAGAGGTGATTGCTTTGGGGGAACGGCTGGGTTTCTTCCAGCAGCTCCGCCCCAAAGGCCCCTTTGGCGCCGATCACCGGAGGCTGGCGCACATAGCGCCGATTGGGAATCTGTTCCTGCCACTGGGCCTGCAACTGGCGTTCCATCTCTTCGGTCAGTTGGGCCGGATGGGCATTCATGGTCAGGGTGCGCTGGTCGCAGGCCACCGGCGTAATCTGGGGACGGGAACCGAGCTGGGCCATCATGGCGCCGAAAAAGAGGCCCGTGGCCACCAGAATGGCCAGCAGGGTAGCCAGCACCTGGCCGTTCACGGAAACGCTTTCCAGGGGCGGCAGGACGTGGGAAACCAGGCCGATGATGGCGGGTAGAAGAATGGCCAGGAGAATCAGCACCACAAAGCCTCCCAGACCCACCTGGGCGGAGGCGGTGGCGCCCCCCACGGACAGGCGCCGCAGGATGGTGCGGGTGGCAAAGAGGCCGTAGAAAATCCCCACCCAGGCGCCGTGGGTGGAACCGGCGAAGAAAAACCAGGCCAGGAGGAAACTGGCCAGGGTGGCCAGCACCACCAGCAGATTGTGGAACTGGGCTTCGGCCCCGTAGCGCAAGGGCTGGGGCGCATAGATCAAATCCCGCAGCCAGGCGTGGAGCAGGCCGTTGATGGGGCCGCTGGGCTCTTCGTAAGTGAGGGCGCTCTGGCGCAGCATGTCTTTGACCCGGTCCGCCCCCCGGCCCGCGCCGGTGGCGTCGGAAGCCAGTTCCTGGGCCAGACTGACCGGTTTACCCCGGCCAAAGTAGAAGCGCAGCTGGGTGGCGGCCAGGGCCACGGCCAGCAGGCCCAGCACCAGTAGCCCCAGGGAGGCCACCAGGGCCGCCACTTCCCCGGCATGGACCCCGTCGGTCTGGAGATGGTGGCGGATCAAAAGCAGGAGCAGCACACCGGCGATGATGCCGACGCCACCGGCCAGGACCAGGGCCAGATTCTGGATGGAATAGGGATTGGGTAATTCCAGACGGGGACTATTGGGGTTGTATTCGTAGCTCATGGGGGCAAACAAACAGCCCTCCCGGAGGGGGCTGGCAATGGAAAAAGGAAAGGGGAGGCACCGGAACCGCAAGGGGGATGACCCGGCGGGGGCGGCCAAGCGCCCAGGCGGAATCATCCCCCTCTTTCCGGCCCAAGGGAATGGGCGCGGGTGAGCCTAACTCAAGCGTGGAACTGTTGTTGATCCGTAGGCTGGACCCGAAGATAGGGCAGACTGCCCTTCTTGTAGGGCACTTCCTGAATCTTGGGGGGCGTGGTGTCATTGGCCGCCGTGCCTTGCTGGAAGCCGTTGTTGAGCCAGAACAGCACATTTTCCCGCTGCTTCGCCGGGACGCTCACAATCACCGTGGTGGGCTCGTGGCGGGACACGGCCAGCTGGCCCGCCAGTTCCACGCTATGTTGCAGATCCGGGTCCCCCGCCGCCAGGGCCTTGGGAGGAAGGCCCACATTGGTGCCCCGCCAGGCCGTATAGGCCACGGGCTGGCCCTTGTCGTCCTGGTGCCGCACCGTGCCCGTGTCGGTCTGCACCGGCACCTTGGATTGGCGCATTTTGTCCGCGAACGCCTGGGCTTCCGCCAGATCCTGCTCCTTACCCTGCTTCCAGCCAATGTAACCGCCAGCCGCCGCCCCCACCACCGCCAGATTGCGGCAGGCCACATTGGAGCCCCCCAGGAGCTTGCAGCCCAGATAGGCGCCGCCCCCACCGATCACCGCCCCCATGGCCGCCTTGTCCCCGGCGTGGGAACCGGTGGCCGTACCGTTACCGTTGGAAGCGCAGGCGGACAGGGTGAGCAGAGCCGCCAGGCTCAGGGAAAGTTTCATATCCATGGTGGATTCCTTCAGGTCAGTGTTGTTGCAGATCCCGGATCTGCCGTTCCAGTTGATCATTCATTTTGCGGATATAGGCGGCTTCGTCCCCATCCTTGGCGCCGCTTTTAGCCGTCGTCTCCGACTTTTCTTTGCGCGTCCCCTTGGTGCCCTTGTGGCTGGCCTTTTTGCTTTCCTGGATGGCCGCCGGGGCGGGGGACGGGGTTTCCTCCGGCGCTGCCGCCGGGGCGCTGGGTGCCGGAACCGGCTGGGGCGCAGGCGCTGGTGCAGGCTGAGGCGCGGCCACCGGGGCGGATTGGACCGGCGCAGGAACGGCAGCCTCAGGGGCTGGCGCCGGAGCAGCAGGCACATTGGCCTCCGCCGGAGCCGTCCTGCTGGCCTGGAGATACCACACCACGGCGCCAAAAATCACCAGGGCAATGACGCTGACCCCGGCCCCCAGCAACAGGGGCAAGGCGGACTTCCGGGGCGGTGCGGCCTCCTCGGCGCTAGCATCCTGGGACGTAGCGTTTCCCCTGCTTCCCCTATCCCCAGGGGCGGCGGCTGGCCCGGTGCTTCCCCCTGGCACAGAGGCAGTTGCCCCTGGGGTAGAGGGAGTCTCCGGAGGGGCCATCTGGAAGGTCCGGGGCGGCACCTCCGGGGACGGGTTCCCAGTAGGTTCGGAGAAAAAGGTCAGGGGGGGAACAACGGCAGCGGCCGCCGGAGGCTCGCCAGCGTCTCCGACTTCCGACGCCGGAGACGCTGGGGGAGCGGCCGCGGGAATAGCTTCCCCAGGGGCTACCGGGACCTCCGCCACCACGGGAGAGGCGACCTCCAAGGCCTGACCGCAGGCACCGCAGAAGCGGGCACCGGGTTTCAGGGGATGGCCACAAGCGGGACAGGCTGCCTCTGGAGGGTGAGGATCGGCGGGCGCAGGGGCAGGGGTCTGACGGGCCCCGCAATGGGGACAAAACTGAGCGCCGGGCTTGAGTTCGGCGCGGCAGGCGGAACAGGTGGACATAGGGCCTTAAAACGGAGAAAAAAAAACGGATGAAGAGGAAACCCGGCCTAATCCAGGCGCCGCCCGCAGCCACCGCAGAAGGTATCCTCCGGCCCGACGGGCTGGTGGCAAGCGGGACAGACGCTGGGCCGGGTCGGTTGGAGCACTTCCCGGAAGGAGGTGGGCGCCGCTTCCGCCAGACGGGGATTGGCCGGGGCGCCACCCAGACTTACCTGGGCCGGCACCGGAGTCCCCGCCAGCAGGTGTTCCACAATGGCGATAATGCGCCGCAGGGCTTCCTCGTTGATTTCCTGGCCTTCGATGACGGAACGCTTAAAGGTGATGCCCAGGGCCGCCCCGCTGTCCTCATGGAAACCCAGGGTCAATTCCCGATTGAGGAAGTAATAAATCAGGGCGCCGACGCCGCCCACCAGGAGCAGAAGCAACCCCAAGGTGCTCAACATGCCTCCCTTGCCCACCAGGGAGCCGCTCACAAACAGGGTAAACAGCAGCAGGCCGCCAGCAGTCTTCCAGGGCTTAAAGCGACCGTAAAAGGCCGAACTCATATGGGCGAAGGGGGTGATACGGCGGATGAAGCCGGACAGGGAGCCGGTTTCAAATTCCATGTGGGTGTGGGTAATGACCAGGGTGGTGGTGGCATCCACCCCCACCAGGGAAAGCAGAAAGGAAAGCAGACCGCTTTCCCGCCCCAGAATACGCACATAGGGCTCATTTGCAGCCGGTGAAGTTTTCACCGACCAGGACTTGATAACCAGCGCCATACTACCCCCCTTATTATTTGAAGGGCTTATGGTAACGACAGGGGCATGGCAGGACAAGGGAATTTGCCACGGCCCATCCGTCGCCGGAAAGCGCCATAAAAAAACCCCGGCCGTAGCCGGGGTTTTGTTTTTCCTGAACGGAAAAGCTTAGTGTTCGCCGAGGACGGACACGGTCACTTGAGCGATCACATCGGTATGCAGAGCGATATCGATGGTGTAGTCGCCAATGGCCTTGAGGTGACCCAGGGGCATACGGATGGTGGCTTTTTCCACCTTGTGGCCTTGGGCTTCCAGAGCTTCGGCGATGTCGAAGTTGCTCACGGAACCAAACAGGCGACCGTCCATGCCAGCCTTACGGGTGATTTGCACCATCAGACCGTTCAGCTGTTCGGCCTGGGCCTGGGCAGCGGCCAGCTTGTCAGCTTGGGCCTTTTCCAGATCGGCGCGCTTCAGTTCGAACTCGGCCATGGCGGCGGGGGTGGCCCGCTTGGCTTTGCCGGAGGGGATCAGGAAGTTACGGGCGTAACCGTCCTTGACCTTGACCACGTCACCCAGTTCGCCCAGGTTGACGACCTTTTCCAGAAGAATGATTTGCATGTTACGGTCTCCCGATTAGGCGTGGTTGTCGGTGTAGGGCAGCAGGGCCAGGTAACGGGCGCGCTTGATCGCAACCCCCAGCTGACGCTGGTAGTGGGCCTTGGTACCGGTCAGGCGGGCGGGCATGATCTTGGCGTTTTCGGCGATGAAATCCTTCAGCACGTCCACGTCCTTGTAATCAATCCATTCCACCTTTTCGGCAGAGAAGCGGCAGAATTTCCGACGCTTGAACATGCCACCACCACGACGCTTCTTCTTGTCATCGTCCTTTTTCTTGAAAAAGGGTCTAGCCATTTTCGTTTCCTTCCAAAAATTCGATTCGTTCTACATGCAATACGGGCTGCCGACTGTTGCGGCTTCGGGAGGCGAGGAATCCGATGATCTTCATCCGCCCGCCGGCCGCCGCGCTTTGTAACCACTGAGCCGAATCTCCCAGGGCAATTACCCCGATTTCACATTCGACCTGCCGTGGTCTTCCCGCTTCCGTCAATTCCGACTCGTGGCGCAAGCGCCCTTCCGAGACCGGGACTCCGGCCGGCGTATAACGCAAGGCCTTGCGTTCGATAAGAACGCCGGAGATTTCGACGCGGTTCGCGGAGGCAGCCAACGCCCGATTAGGCGGCGGGCTGCTCAGCGGCGGGCTGAGCGGCTGCTTCGGCCTTGACCTCGCCCTTCGCTTCCAGCAAGGACTTGGACTTTTCTTCCTTCATCATGGGAGAAGGCGTGGTCACCGCAGCCTTCATCTTGACGATGAGGTGACGCAGCACGGCGTCGTTGAACTTGAAGGAGTGTTCCAGCTCGGCCAGGGTTTCCGCATCGCACTCGATGTTCATGAGCACGTAGTGAGCCTTGTGCACCTTCTCGATGGGGTAGGCCAGTTGGCGACGGCCCCAGTCTTCCAGACGGTGGATGAGACCGCTGCGGCTGGTGACGATGGACCGATAACGCTCGACCATGGCCGGAACCTGCTCGCTTTGGTCCGGATGGACGATAAAGACGATTTCGTAATGGCGCATGTATTCTCCTTTTGGCAAAAAACCCTCCGCCATGCGGATTACGGTAGGGCAAGGTTGGAAAAGGCGGGCATTCTAGCGTAGAATCCGCCGCAAATCAATGTGTTTGGCTGATTTCCCGGGTTTCCATCCGGCCCCTGCCCCTCCGGGAACCGGGACGGGGGCGCTTCCCACGCCACCCAGTCAGGCCTGAGCCGTGCTCGGCCACCGCGCCGATCCGGGCAGCCAAGCTTCTGGTGTCACCAGATCGTCCCCGGGGCGTCCAAGCAACCTGGGCTCCGTTTTTCCGACCGACCGGAACACCGCCGACCTTCGTGCCGCCCATGCCCAAGTCCGCTCCCCTCCGCCCCCAAGCCCACTTTTCCCCCGTTGATATCGGCGCCCTAATCCTGGCCGGACTGGCCCTGACCCTGGTGCTCTGCCTCCACCTACTGCCCGCCCTACTGGCCGGGCTGCTGATTTACGAATTGACCCACCTGCTGGCGCCCCACGTGCCCGCTTTTCTTTCCCGGGCTGGGCGCCCCAAGATGGTGGCGGTCATTCTCCTGGCCACCCTGATCATTACCATTCTGGTGGCCGCCGCCATGGGCATTACCACCTTCATCGCCCAGGAGGGAGGCTCCCCCGCCGCCCTGCTGCAAAAAATGGCGGACATTATCGAAGGCACCCGGCCCCACCTGCCCCTTTGGCTGGGGGGCAGCCTGCCCAGCGATCCGGAAGTATTGAAGGGCTACATCATTGACTGGCTGCGCAACCACGCCACGGAATTGCAGGGCATCGGCAAGGACGCGGGCCGGGGCCTGGTCCATATTCTCCTAGGCATGGTGGTGGGAGCCATCGTGGCCCTGCATCAGGCCCGTCCCCCCAAGGACAGCCGCCCCCTGGCCGCCGCCCTGACCCTGCGGGCCGCCCGCCTGGGCAACGCCTTCCGCCGCATCGTCTTCGCCCAGGTACGCATCGCCGCCCTGAACGCCTGCCTCACCGGCCTCTACCTGGAAGGGGGCCTGCGCCTGAGCGGTATCGACCTGCCCTTCAGCAAGACCCTCATCGTCCTCACCTTTTTCATCGGCCTGATTCCGGTGCTGGGCAATCTGGTCACCAATACCATTATTGTGGTGGTCAGCCTGAGCGTTTCCGTTCCCGTGGCCACCGCCTCCCTGGTGTTCCTCATCCTCATCCACAAGCTGGAATACTTCCTCAACGCCCGCATCGTGGGCGGTCAGATCGACGCCCATTCCTGGGAGCTGCTCATCGCCATGCTGGCCATGGAAGCGGCATTCGGCGTCCCCGGAGTCATCGCCGCCCCGGTCTATTACGCCTACCTGAAAACGGAACTGCGGGCCGCCCGGCTGGTTTAGTCCCCAGGAAACATGCCCATAAAAAAGGCCGGGGATTTCCCGGCCTTTGGCTTTGCTGGGGCGGTCAACGCCGCCCCCCCCCCCCCCTTCTTCTACAACTGGTACTCGTCCGCCCCGGTCAGGGCGCCCTGCATGGAGCGCTCCACGGCCTTGCGGGTCAGGTGGGGGGCGAAGAATTCGATGAAATCGTATTCGTAGCGGCGCAGATAGGTGCCCCGGCGCAGGCCCAGGCGGGTGGTATTGGAAGGGAACAGGTGGGCCGCATCCAGGGCCTGGAGGCCCGTGTCCCGGGCCGGATCGAAGGCGATACGGGCGATGATGCCCAAGCCCAGCCCCAGGCCCACGTAGGTCTTGATCACGTCCGCGTCGATGGCGGAAAGAACGATGTTGGGGGTCAGGCCCTGGCGTTCAAAGGTCTGGCTGATCCGCCCGCCCCCGGTGAAAGCCGGATCGTAGGTAATCAGGGGATAGCGGGCCAGAAGGGACAGGGTGAGGGGCCCCTGGCTCAGCACCGGATGGCCGTCCGGGGCAATGACGCAGTGGGTCCATTGGTAGCAGGGCATGGTCAGCAGCTGGGGAAAATTGTCCAAAGCCTCGGTGGCGATGGCCAGATCCGCCTCCCCGCTGGAGGTCCATTCCGCAATCTGGGAGGGGCTGCCCTGGTGAATGTGCAGGCGCACCTTGGCGTAACGCTCGGTAAAGCGCTTTACCACCGGCGGCAGGGCGTAGCGGGCCTGGGTGTGGGTGGTGGCCACCACCAGACTGCCCGAATCCCCGCCGGCGAATTCCTCCCCCACCCGCTTCAGATTTTCCGCTTCCCGGAGAATGCGGTTGGAAATTTCCAGCACCGCCTTGCCCGGCTCCGTAATGCCGGTGAGACGCTTGCCGCTGCGCTCAAAAACGATAATGCCCAGCTCGTCTTCCAGCATCTTGATCTGTTTGGAAACCCCGGGCTGGGAGGTGTAAAGTGCCTCCGCCGCCTCGGAAACATTCAGTCCCCGCCGGGAGACTTCCACCAGGTAACGTAGCTGTTGCAGCTTCATGACAGCGGCCTTGTAATAACTTTAAGTTATAACAAGATACCACAATATTCTTTTGTGGCAAATTTACCCCTGCTAGGATGCGCCCCGTTGATATAAGGACGGCGCAAATGGACTGGCTCTACACCCTTTCAGGCTTCATCGTCGGCACCATTGTCGGATTCACCGGCGTGGGTGGCGGCTCTTTGATGACGCCCCTGCTGGTCCTCCTTTTCGGGGTCCATCCCAGCACCGCCGTGGGCACCGACCTGCTCTACGCCGCCGTGACCAAAAGCGGCGGTACCCTGGTCCATGCCCGCCAGGGTCAGGTGCGCTGGGACATCGTGGGCCGCTTGGCCGCTGGCAGCATTCCGGCCACCGCCCTGACCCTCACCATTTTGGCCCAACTACCCAAACAGGGTCCGGCCGCCGCCCACCTCATTTCCATCGGTCTGGGCCTGGCCCTGCTGGGCACCGCCGCCGCCATTCTGCTGCGCAAGCAGATTCAGGCCCTGGGCCAAAAACGCAGCCAACCCCAAGGGGAAAGCGCCCCCCTCCGCCACCTGACCCCCATCACCGTGGCCGTGGGCGCCCTGCTGGGGGTTCTGGTGTCCCTCTCCTCCGTGGGCGCCGGGGCCCTGGGCACCGCCGCCCTGTTTTTCCTTTACCCCCGCCTGCCCACCCAGCAAATCGTGGGCAGCGACGTGGCCCACGCCGTGCCCCTGACCCTGGTGGCGGGCATTGGCCACTGGTTGATCGGCAGCGTGGATTTCCATCTGCTGGGCACCCTTCTGCTGGGCTCCCTGCCCGGCATCTGGCTCGGCAGCACCCTGTCCGCCCGGGTGCCGGAACGGGTACTGCGGCCCCTGCTGGCCGGTACCCTGGTACTGGTGGGCACCAAACTGATCGCCGCCTAAAATCCCGGCCTAACGCTATAAATCACCCCAACGACCTCCAAGAGGCCCCCATGTATCAATATAACGAAGACGACAAACGCTTTCTCCAGGAACGGGTCAGCCAGTTCCGGGGCCAGGTGCAACGCTGGCAGACGGGCGAACTGAGCAACGACGAGTTCAAGCCCCTGCGCCTGCAAAACGGCCTCTATGTGCAGCGCTACGCCCCCATGTTCCGCATTGCCGTGCCCTACGGCCTCCTGGCCGCCGGCCAGCTGCGCCGCATGGCCCGCATCGCCCGGGACTACGACAAGGGCTACGGCCACTTCACCACCCGGCACAATCTCCAGTTCAACTGGATTCCCATTGAACGGGTGCCCGACGCCCTGGGGGAATTGGCGGAGGTGAATCTCCACGCCATCCAGACCTCGGGCAACTGCATCCGCAACGTGACCTGCGACCAGCTGGCGGGGGTGGCCCCGGATGAAATCCTGGACCCCCGGCCTTTCGCGGAAATCATCCGCCAGTGGAGCACCTTCCACCCGGAATTCGCCTTCCTGCCCCGCAAATTCAAGATCGCCATTTCCGGCGCCCGGGAAGACCGGGCCCTGACCTGGTTCCACGACGTGGGCCTGCGTCTGGTGGAAAACGCCCAGGGGGAACCGGGCTTTCAGGTGATCGTGGGGGGCGGTTTGGGCCGCACCCCGATCCGGGGCCAGGAGGTCAAAGCCTTCCTGCCCTGGGCCCACCTGCTCACCTACCTGGAAGCCATTGTCCGCATCTTCAACCGCTACGGTCGCCGGGACAACGCCTTCAAGGCCCGCATCAAGATTCTGGTCCAGGCCCTGGGAGTGGAAAAATTCGCCGCCGAAGTGGACGAAGAATGGCAGTACCTGAAGGAAGGCCCCTGCACCCTGACCCAGGAAGAATATGACCGGGTGGCCCGGGACTTCGCCGCCCCGGCCTACCAGACCCTGCCCGCCCACAGCGCCGCCCAGGAACAACTTGCCGCCACGGACAAAGCCTTCGCCCGCTGGCTGGAACGCAATGTGGCCGCCCACCGGGTGCCGGGCTACGCCGCCGTGACCCTGTCCCTGAAAGCCCCGGGCCGGGCCCCGGGGGACGTGACGGCGGAACAGATGGACCAGGTGGCAGACCTGGCGGAACGCTACAGCTTTGGCGAACTGCGGGTCACCCACGAACAGAATCTGGTGCTGGCAGACGTGGCCCGGGACCAACTCCCGGCCCTGTGGCGGGAAGCCCGGGCCGCCGGCCTGGCCACCCCCAATATTGGTCTGCTCACGGACATCATTTGCTGCCCCGGGGGGGATTTCTGCGACCTGGCCAACGCCAAGTCCATCCCCATCGCCAATGCCCTGCAAGCCCGCTTTGAAGACCTGGACTACCTCTACGACATCGGCGACCTGGAACTCAACATTTCCGGCTGCATGAATTCCTGCGGCCACCACCACGTGGGCCACATCGGCATTCTGGGGGTGGATAAGGGCAATGAGGAGTGGTACCAGATCACCCTGGGCGGCCGCCAAGGCAACGACGCCCGCCTGGGCAAGGTGCTGGGCCCCTCCATTCCCGGGGCCGACGTGCCCGATGCGGTGGAAACCATCATCCGCCTCTATATTGACCATCGCCTGGAGGGGGAGAGCTTTCTCCAGACCCTGGACCGGATCGGCTCCGGGCTCTTCAAGGACACCCTTTTCGGCGCCCGTCTGAAGGGCGTCAATGCCGGGCCCACGGCCTGAACCGGATTTGAGACAAGGAAGCCCCATGGCACACATCATTAAAAATCGCCGCCTGGTGGAAGACGCCTGGCAACGCCTGATTCTGGCGGAAGGGGAAACGGCGGCCACCGTGGCCCTGCCCCCTGGCCCCCTGCTCCTGCCCCTGCCCGTCTGGCAGGCCCGCCGGGCCGAACTGGCGGACCGGGCCGCCGCCGGAGAAATCGGCGTCTGGCTGGCCGCCGGGGAAGACCCGGAAGCCCTGGCCCCGGACCTGGACCGACTGGCCCTGGTGGCCGTGGATTTCCCCAAATTCACCGATGGCCGGGGCTATTCCAGCGCCCGCCTGATTCGGGAACGGTATGGCTACCAGGGAGAAATCCGGGCGGTGGGGGACGTACTGCCGGATCAGCTCTTTTACATGAGCCGTTGCGGCATCGACGCCTTCGCCCTCAAGGAAGGCCGCAACCCGGACACCGCCCTGGCGCTCCTGGACACCTTCCACGACGCCTACCAGACCGGTACGGACCGGCCTGTTCCCCTTTTCCGCCGGAGATAAGCCCCATGAGCGTCATTCCCAGCCAATTCAAAATCAGCCCGGAACTAAAGGCCGCCGTGGCGGCCAAGGCGGAGAGCGCCCGCCGCCTGCTGGCGGACATCGCCCGGGATTTCAGCCCGGTGGCCTTCGCCAACAGCCTGGGGGCGGAAGACATGGTGCTCACCGACCTGATCCGCCAGGACCAGCTCCCCATCACCATCTTTTCCCTGGACACGGGCCGCCTGCCGGCGGAAACCTATGACCTCATGGCTGCCGTGGAAGAACGTTACGGTTTTCACCTGGAGGTTTACTACCCCCGCCACGAGGCGGTGGAAAGCTATGTGCGGGACCAAGGCATTAATGGCTTTTACCGTTCCGTGGAACTGCGCAAGGCCTGCTGCCACGCCCGCAAGGTGGAGCCCCTGAGCCGGGCCCTGGCGGGCCGCCAAGCCTGGATCACCGGCCTGCGGGCCCAGCAATCCGCCACCCGCCAGGGCCTACCTCTGCGGGAGCGGGACGAAACCCACGGCCTGGAAAAATTCAATCCCCTGGCGGACTGGACGGAAAAGGAAGTCTGGGCCTACCTCCTGGACCATGAGGTGCCCTACAACCGGCTCCACGACCAGTTCTACCCCAGCATCGGCTGTGCCCCCTGCACCCGGGCCGTGACCCCGGGGGAAGACATCCGCTCCGGCCGCTGGTGGTGGGAAGCCCCTGCCACCAAGGAATGCGGCCTCCACGTCAAAGGCTGAGCCGCCCAGAACAACCCTGAAACGAGACCATTATGGCAACCATCCCCCCTCGCACCCTCTCCCACCTGGACCGGCTGGAAGCGGAAGCCATCCACATCCTGCGGGAAGTGGCCGGCCAATGCGCCAATCCGGTGCTGCTCTTCTCCGGCGGCAAGGATTCCATCTGCCTGCTGCGCCTGGCGGAAAAAGCCTTCCGCCCCGGCCATTTCCCCTTTCCCCTGATGCACATCGACACGGGCCACAATTACCAGGAAGTGCTGGCCTTCCGGGACAAGCGGGCGGCCCAGCTGGGCGAACGGCTGATTGTCCGCTCCGTGGAAGATTCCATGGCCCGGGGCACGGTGGTACTCAAATCCCCCGGGGAATCCCGCAACAAGCACCAGTCCGTCACCCTGCTGGAAGCCATTGAGGAATTCGGCTTCGACTGCTGTATCGGTGGCGCCCGGCGGGACGAAGAAAAGGCCCGGGCCAAGGAACGGATTTTTTCCTTCCGGGACGAATTCGGCCAATGGGACCCGAAAAATCAGCGCCCCGAGCTGTGGAGCCTCTACAACGCCCGGGCCTTCAAGGGAGAAAACATCCGGGCCTTCCCCATTTCCAACTGGACCGAGCTGGATGTGTGGCAATACATCGAACGGGAAAACCTGGAACTGCCCAGTATCTACTTCGCCCATGAACGGCCCGTGGTACGCCGCCAGGGCGCCATTTTCCCGGTGGGCGTGCCCCTGGCGGATGGCTCGGTGATCAACCAGCCCAAGGCGGACGAAACCGTGGAAACCCTCCAGGTCCGTTTCCGTACCGTGGGGGACATTACCTGTACCGCCCCGGTGGAATCGGACGCGGATACGGTGGCAAAGATCATCGACGAGACCGCCACCACCACCATTACGGAGCGGGGCGCCACCCGCCTGGACGACCAGACCAGCGAAGCTTCCATGGAGCAACGCAAAAAGGAAGGCTACTTCTGAGCGCCCTGGCCCTCCGGGCCGCCACCGACCATTCCAGAGGATTTTTCATGTCCGCCACCGAACAAAACACCCAAGACCACGGCCTGCTGCGCTTTCTCACCTGCGGCAGCGTGGATGACGGCAAAAGCACCCTGATCGGGCGCCTGCTCTACGACACCAAGGCCATTCTGGCCGACACCCTCCACGCCATCGAGCGCACCTCCCACAAGCGGGGCATGACGGCGGTGGATTTGTCCCTCCTCACCGACGGTCTCCAGGCCGAACGGGAACAGGGCATTACCATTGACGTGGCCTACCGCTATTTTTCCACCGGGCGGCGCAAATACATCATTGCGGACGCCCCGGGCCACGAGCAATACACCCGCAACATGGTCACCGCCGCCTCCACCGCCGATCTGGCCATTATTCTGGTGGATGCCCGCAAAGGGGTGCTCACCCAGACCCGGCGCCACTCCTTCCTGGCCCACCAGGTGGGCATTCCCCAACTGGTGGTGGCGGTGAATAAGATGGATCTGGTGGATTACGACCCGGCCGTGTTCAACAAAATCCGGGAGGATTACCTGGCCTTTGCCGAACAGCTGGGCATCCAGGGGGTGCGCTTCATTCCCCTTTCCGCCTTGAACGGGGACATGGTGGTGGATCGGGGCGACGCCCTGTCCTGGTACGACGGTCCCACCCTGCTGGACATCCTGGAAGCGGCGGGCACCGCCGATAGCGAAGCCGCCGCCGGCTTCCGCTTCCCCGTCCAATACGTATGCCGGCCCCAGGAATCCGCCAATCCGGAGCTCCACGACTACCGGGGCTTCATGGGCCGGGTGGAAACGGGAGCCGTGGCCGTGGGGGACCCGGTGGCCGTGCTGCCCTCGGGCCGGGAAACCCGCATCAAGGACATTCAGCTGGGGGGCGAATCCCGGCCTGACGCCATTGCCGGGGAATCGGTAACCCTGCTCCTGGAAGACGAAATCGACATTTCCCGGGGCGACATGATCGTCCCCGCCGCCCCGGCGGAAGCCCGGCCCGACGCCGCTAAGCAAATCCAGGCCGTGGTCTGCTGGCTAGGGGAAACGCCCCTGGATCGGGCCCGCACCTACCTGATCCGCCACACCACCCGGGAGGTGAAAGCCAAGGTGGCAGCCATCGTCCATAAGCTGGACATCAACAGTCTGGAACACCTACCGGCGGACCGGCTGGCCATGAACGACATCGCCCGGGTGGATTTCAAGCTGGCCCAGCCCGTCTTTGCCGATCCCTACCGGGCCAACCGGGCCACCGGCGCCTTTATCCTCATAGACGAAAGCACCAACAACACCGTGGGCGCAGGCATGATCGGCTAAGGCCCGGGGGCGGGAACGGCCCCGTTCCCGCCTCCCTACACCGACCAACGGCGGGCCTGACCCGCCGTTTTTTGTAAGGGCCCGCCACAATTTTTACCTGCCCTTGCATTTCGTTCCCCGCCCCGGGGCCGTCCCCCTGGCCCCCCCGCCAAGCCCCGTTCCACCCCGATTTCCGGGGCTTCTCCGGGCCATACCGGCCCCATCCAACCCGGCTTAAGCCCATGATTTCCCTGGGGAACCCCAGGCCCCGGCCCCGCCCCCCGGGTTGGCCCCTCCCGACCCGGTTCCCAAGCGTCCCTTTTTGTCCGGGAGAAATACCCCTACAAGAAACAGGGCCATGGTCCGCAAACCCAGCATTTATCCCTATTTCAGGCTAGGCAGGCCGAATTGGTTATGCCAGAATGCCGCCCTGGTACGGATTTCCGCGCCAACTTCGAAACCAAGGAGAATTAGTCAATGAACAAAAGCGATCTGATCGACGCCATTGCCACCGGTGCTGATATCAGCAAGGCCGCTGCCGGCCGCGCCCTGGATTCCGCCATCGAAGCCATCACCAAGTCCGTTGCCAAGGGCGATAGCGTCACCCTGGTCGGTTTCGGTTCCTTCAAGTCTGTGAAGCGTGCCGCCCGCACCGGTAAGAATCCCAAGACCGGCGCCACCATCCAGATTCCGGCTTCCACCAGCCCCAAGTTCACCGCCGGCGCCGCTTTCAAGGCTGCCGTCTCCAAGAAGAAATAATTTCTTCCTGGCCTCCGGGAAGCGCCGGGCCTTGGCCCCCCGCTCCCGGCCTGTAGCTCCCATCTGTAGCCCCCCCCTCTGTAGCCCCTTCCTTCTGGCCGTTCTGGCTGGTGCAGTACCCTCCTTCGAAATCTCCCCGTATTGCTTGGCCTAGAAGACGCTTGTCGTCCACAAGCGGCCGGTTGTCGCGCCTTCCCAATGCCGCCTTATAATGCCATTGGCACTCTTTAAACGCTTGCAGAGTTTGACGGAATATTTAGTAATAGATGCAGGCGGGCACAATGATAAAACCCAATTGAAAAACAATTGATTGCATCAATGATGTAGCGCGGGGTTATCCATCTCGAATCCGAGAAACCCTGCAAAATTGACGTCTACTTCACGTTAGCCCTATGCAAATCGCCTCTTTACTTGCCCTGAGACGCGCGCCGATTTCATCGTTGAGATTTTCCTTCACGCAACTGAAGGGAAATGTCGCTCAAATCGATTCGAATGTATTTCTCTTACTTACCAAATTCGGCCCTGATCTCTCGGCGCTTTCCGAACGTGAAGTAACACACGTGATCTGGGCTACATCGCCTGGAGCCATTTGCCGAGTGCTGGATCTTGCGATTGAGGCAGACGACGAAGTGTCTCTCGTTCCTCCTTTGGAAATGACCTTCGGTGCAGCTCCGGAATACTCAGCGCTTTTGGCTTCATGTAAGGAAAGATGGCCATCTGCAACTCTTGAAACAGCTTCTTACCGTATCGCTTCAGATGGGAAGTTCATTTGCCGAAAAATCGAAACACGCGGCGTGGCTTACTATTTTCGCCAACCCGAGCACAATGACAAAGAGGTTCCATTTGTTATCCAACATAGGCTGCCAGCATAGGGCTACCATCATTCCACCGGACCTGCGCGAAAAGCCGCGCAGGTCCGGTGAATTCAGACGTTAGGCTTCTCTGACAACTAAACTTTCGCGCTTATGAAACTGCCAACACTCACCTTTGCTACAGCTATAGCAGCACTTGCTGCCTGTGCAACGCCTCACGTCCCTCCGCGTGCCACGTCAATTGATGACCTCGTTCAGACTTACTGGAAAATCCCCAAGTATCAGTTTGGCCAGAACAGCAGCATCACAACTACCGTTCCTCACGACCGCTTAAGTTTCTTGAAGGATCGAATTGCCGATTTATCTGCCTTGTGTTCCTACCAAGGCGGAAATTGGGAGTACTTGGGGCCACCATCTCGCCCAGGAGCAATCCCCAATTCGGTGAGAAACTCAGTACCATCGGTAATTGCTCCGTCGCTTAAGGCTCCCGCAACACAACAGAACTTAGCAACCACAGTCCAGGCCAGCGAACAAGCCGTTACCAGAGATGTATTCGCCGCAACCATGACGGCGATAAAAAATGCACCAGATCAAGAAACTCGTGCAGCCATCGACAACGCGGAAAGACTGCGCTGGCTTGGTCGCTACCAGTGCGCAACCCCAACGCAGTCATGGGGCGCGGAGATGCGATTCCGCAACCAAATTCAAACGTCATATAAGGGAATTGTGTATAAGCGTGACGTGGTAATTGAAACTATGTTAACTAAGGAAGACTGAGGGCAGTGCGCAAGAAGCCTAACATTTCGGTCAAGGCGCTCCCTCCGGTCGCTGGGGCGCTGCGCGATAAAGCACCGCGCAGCGCCCCTTACCTTCGACGTTAGGCATCTGAGCGAGCACCATGCACAACCTGGATCACTTCGACAAAGCGTTTCAATCGGTCGGCTGGTTCATTCCGCCCTACGCTCAAATGGGTTACATAAGTCAGCTAGCCACAAACATACTCAATCACCCCCAACCACTTACGCCCGACGAGCTATCAGTCGAACTTTCACCGCTCTACTCCGCTGACAACCTTGCTGCAATGGTATGCAGCCGCTACCCGATCGTTCCAATACTCTCTGAATACAAGCAAACGATCGGCGAGTCTATCGAAGCCCACTTTCTCGGACTACATCATGTGGCCGCAACAGGACTTGTTCCTGTTGTGGAAGGCGCCGGACGTCGCTTGCTTGAATCACGCGTAGCTCAGCCTGTAGCCTCAAATCAATCCATCAAGGATGTAATCGTTGAACTAGCGGTCTATTGCAAGATGCAGTCACGTATGGGCCAAGCGGGACATGCAGGCGAGGTTGAATCAATGATGAATTCCTTCGCCTGGTTCTCAAAAAATGTATTGTTCGCCGACTCCGCAACGCACGGGTTTATTGACAATACAAACCGTCACGGCATGGCTCATGGCTTTTACAGAGACAGCGACTACGGCAAGCCAATCAACTTCTACAAAATCATCGCTGCAGTCGAGTTTCTTGCCTTCGTTTCCTCGTTCACCGCAAATGTATCTTGGCTGGCGCCTGACCTGACAGATCAATCATTTCAACTTGCCAAGCACTACAGAAAGCTTGAGAAAATTCAACATGAACAAATCCGCACTTAACAAGCAATGCCTAACTGATCGTTCAACGTGCGGCGGTCACGCTTTTTCGGACAGTTGGCTAAGCTAATGCTGACCGGTTGAAAGGGAAGTGAAAGATGGGAACGAAACGCAAGCAACACAGTGCGGAATTCAAGGCACAAGTGGCGATGGCGGCC
>JAYRGQ010000011.1:0-122888 GCA_041907765.1 Rhodocyclaceae bacterium
GGCCGCCATCGCCACTTGTGCCTTGAATTCCGCACTGTGTTGCTTGCGTTTCGTTCCCATCTTTCACTTCCCTTTCAACCGGTCAGCATTAGCTTAGCCAACTGTCCGAAAAAGCGTGACCGCCGCAGGGCTTCCTGGTGGAGGCGGTGGACACCATCCTGCGCCTGGACTGGAGCATGATGCGGGTGCCGCCGGAAATGCTCCTGGCCCAGATGGGCGGTCTGGTGACCGCCGTCACCGAGTTGGACGATGGCCGTCTGGTGATGATGATGGACGTGGAAAAGGTCCTGGCCGAGACGTCCAAGTACGACGACGATCTGGTCTTCCGCAGCATTCCCCAGATTAACAAGCCGGGCTGCACCGTCTTCTTTGCCGATGACTCCGTGGTAGCTCGCAAACAGATTGAACGGACCCTGGACGCCATGGGCGTCAAATACGTGGGTTCCATGAATGGCCGCCAAGCCTGGGATGAGCTGGAAAAAATGGCCTCCTACGCGGCTTCCATCGGTAAGCCCGTGTCCGATTACGTCAATCTGGTGCTGACGGACATCGAAATGCCGGAAATGGATGGCTACATCCTGACCAAGAAAATCAAGAGCGACCCCCGCTTTGCCAATATCCCGGTGATCATGCATTCCTCCCTGTCCGGCATGTCCAATCAGAAACTGGGCCTGTCTGTGGGGGTGGATGAGTATGTGCCGAAATTCGAGCCTCAGAAATTGTCTGAGACCTTGTCCCGCCGCCTGGGGGCCGTTCCCGCCACGGCTGAAGCCTAACCGGATAGAGGGAGTCCTAAACCATGGATATGTCGGAAAAGAAAAATCTCCTGGATAGCGTGGATGCCCGCACCCGTTTGGCGGGCTCCAACAAAATGGAGATCCTGCTGTTTTCCCTGGGGACCAAGGAAACCTTCGGTATTAACGTTTTCAAGGTGCGGGAAGTGGGCCGCACACCCCACATCACCAAAACCCCCAACATGCCCCGGGGCGTGGAAGGCCTCATTTCCCTGCGGGGAAATGTGATTCCCGTGCTCTCCTTGTCCTCCTTCCTGGAGTTGGACAATCCGCCCAAAGGCTTGGGCAAGAGCATGATGGTGGCCGAGTATTCCAAGCGCACCCTGGGCTTCCTGGTGCACGATGTGGATCGGATCATCCGGGTGGATTGGGAACGGGTGAAGGCGCCGGAAACGGTGCTGGCCTCCAATCAGGGCCTGATTACCGCCGTCATCGAACTGGAAGAAGGCCATCTGGTCTCCATCCTGGACGTGGAACAGATTCTGGCCAACGCTTTTGGCGAAGCCATCATTGTGGATATTCCCCCGGCCCGGGTAGAAACCGAATCCAGCGTCTTCTTTGTGGATGACTCCATTGTCGCCCGGAAGAAAATCACGGAAGTGCTGGATAAACTGGGGGTCAAGCACAAACATGCCACCAATGGCATGGAAGCCTGGACCCGGTTGCAGGCCATTGCGGCTCACACCCAGCAGATGGGGGGCAGCGTCAAGGACGAAATCCGCCTCATCCTGGTGGACGCGGAAATGCCGGAAATGGACGGTTACGTTCTCACCAAGAACATCAAGGGGGATACCCGCTTCGAGGGCGTCCCCGTGGTCATGCACTCCTCCCTGTCCTCCGAGGCCAACCGGGCCATGGGCAAGGCGGTGGGCGTGGATGCCTATGTGGCGAAATTCGATGCGGAAGTTTTGGCCGATACCCTGCGGCCGTTGCTGGAAAAACAATAAAGAAAGCTGGAGTAAAGCATGCCTGATCCGAAAATGAAGTTCCTGGTAGTGGATGATTTTTCCACGATGCGGCGTATTGTCCGCAACCTGCTCAAGGAGCTGGGCTTCACCAATGTGGATGAAGCCGAGGATGGTGCCATTGCCTTGCAAAAGCTCCAGGGCGGGGGCTTCGACTTTGTGGTGTCGGACTGGAACATGCCCAATATGGACGGCCTGACCCTGTTGCAGACCGTGCGGGCCACCCCGGCATTGAAGCATTTGCCCGTGCTCATGATTACGGCGGAAGCGAAGAAGGAAAACATTATCGCTGCCGCCCAGGCCGGGGCCAGCGGGTACATTGTGAAGCCTTTTACCGCGGCGACCCTGAACGAGAAGCTGCAAAAGATTTTCGAAAAAATGGGGGTCTGACATGAACGAGACCACCGAAATCACCGGCACCGGCGACTCCGCCGATCTGGAAGCCCTGTTCGATAGTATTGCCGCCACCCGGGATGAAGGGGTTGCCGCCCCCGCCCCTGCTGCTCCCGTAGCGGCCACGGCACCTGCCCCTGCTCCTGCGGCGGCAAGTTCCGACGAAGTGGGGGATAGCGACGAATTGCAGGCCCTTTTCGATAGCGTGGCTAGCACCGCCACCCACGAGGAGGAAGCCCCTGCCGCTGCCCCGGCCCCGGCTCTGCCGGTGGAGGGGGCGCCTGCCGGGGAAGGCAACCAGGATCGGGTCTTCAAGCGTATCGGGGTCATGGCCCGGGAACTCCACGACACACTCCATGAGTTGGGCTACGACAAGCTGCTGGAAAAGACCGTCCATGCCATTCCGGACGCCAAGGACCGGCTGGCCTATGTGGCCAATCTTACGGAACAGGCGGCTTGCCGGGTGTTGAACGCCACGGATATTGCCAAGC
The DNA here is from genome assembly GCA_041907765.1 of Rhodocyclaceae bacterium. GTDB lineage: Bacteria > Pseudomonadota > Gammaproteobacteria > Burkholderiales > Rhodocyclaceae > Azospira. Next base: position 2,644 of record JAYRGQ010000011.1, read on the forward strand.
CTTTGCAGGATGAACTGGAGTCGTCTTCCAAGACCCTGGCTGCCCGCTGGGACGCCCTTTACGAAAACAAGCTGTCCGTGGCCGAATTCAAGGCCCTGGCCGATGAGACCCGGGCTTTCCTGAAAGATCAGGTACCCCAGAAAGCGGCGGCGACCAACGAACAGCTACTGGAAATCATGATGGCCCAGGACTTCCAGGATTTGACCGGTCAGGTGATCAAGAAAATCGTCGGCCTGGCCCAGAATCTGGAGAACCAGCTGGTGCAGGTCCTGGTGGATGTGATTCCCGATGCGCGGCGCAACGATAACGTCAATAGCTTGATCAATGGCCCGGTCATCAGCGGTGAAGGCCGCACGGACGTGGTGGTGAACCAGCAGCAGGTGGATGACCTGCTCGGTAGCCTGGGCTTCTAGGGGGAGAGCGAAATGAGCGATTTTGCCGGAATGGAAGACCTGTTGCAGGATTTCCTGCAAGAGGCCAGCGATCTGTTGTCGGATGTGGACAACAAACTCGTCGATCTGGAAAAGACCCCGGATGACCGTAGCCTGTTGAATGACATTTTCCGTGGTTTTCACACCATCAAGGGCGGGGCGGGCTTTCTGAACGCCTCCGAACTGGTGACCCTGTGCCACCTGACGGAAAACCTCTTTGACCGCCTGCGCAACGGCCAGATGCAGCTGAATCCGGAACTGATGGATTTGATCATGGCTGCCACCAAAGGGGTGCGGGACATGTTCGGCGACCTGTCCGGTGGGGTCCAGCCCCATCCGGCGGAAGATGCCCTGCTCTCCGCCCTGCGCCATGCGCTGGATAACAACGGTGCCACGCCTGGGGCTGCTGCCCCGGCGGCCCCCGCCGCTGCTCCGGCCGCTCCCGCTGCGCCTGCAGCGGCGGCTCCGGCCCCTGCCGCCGCTCCTGCCGGTGCGCCAGGGGAACCGGATTGGAATGCGCTCCATGCGGTGGTGACCGGACAACCGGCGCCAGCGCCCGCGGCCAATGGAGCCGCGGCGGTGGCCGCCCCGGCGGCGGCTCCGGTGGCCGAAGTGCAGCCCCAAGCCCCTGCTTATGGGCGTCGGGAAGGGGATAAGCCTGGGGTGAATCGGGCCCCTGCCGGTCGCCGGGTGGAAGAACGGGCCGCGGCTCGGGAAACCACCATCCGGGTGGATACCTCCCGCCTGGATCAGGTGCTTAACCTGTCCGGGGAAATCGGTCTGACCAAAAACCGCCTTACCAGCCTGCGGGCAGACATCCTGGCGGGCAAGACCGATGCGGAAACCCTGCACGCCCTGGATCAGGCGGTGAGCCAGTTGGATTTGCTGGTCTCCGATTTGCAGAATTCGGTGATGAAGACCCGGATGCAGCCTATTGGTCGGCTCTTCCAGAAATATCCCCGCATCGCCCGGGACTTGGCCCGCCAACTGGGCAAGGACGTGGAGCTGGTGCTGGCCGGTGAAGAAACGGAAGTGGATAAGACCATGATCGAAGATCTGGCCGATCCGCTTATCCACTTGATCCGTAACGCCGTAGATCACGGGGTGGAACCCCCGGGAGAACGGGCCGCCTCCGGCAAACCCGCTAAGTCCGTGGTGCGCCTGGAAGCCCGTCAGGAAGGGGATCACATCGTCCTGATCGTGGCCGACGATGGCCGGGGGATGAGCGCGGAACGCATCCGGGCCAAGGCGGTGGAAAAGGGGCTGATCTCTGAGGAAGAGGCCAACACCCTGGACGAGCGCCAAAGCCTGAACCTGATTTTCCTCCCCGGTTTTTCCACCAAGACCCAGATTTCCGACGTTTCCGGTCGGGGCGTGGGCATGGATGTGGTGAAGACCAATATCCAGAAGCTCAACGGGGCGGTGGAAATCCGTTCCGAACCGGGCAAGGGCTCCGTCTTCCTCATTTCTCTGCCCCTGACTCTGGCCATTCTGCCGGTGCTCCTGGTGCTGCTGGAAGACCAGCCCTTCGCTTTGCCCCTGTCCATGGTTCGGGAAATCCTGCCCATCGAAAAGGACAAGGTCCAGGAAGTGGGGGGCAAGGAAACCCTGGTGGTGCGGGGCGAAATTCTCCCCGTCATTTCCCTCTCCCGCCTGCTGGGCTGGTCCCAAGAGCGCTATCCGGAATACGGGGTGCTCATGCAGACGGCGGAACGCAGCTTCATTCTCTCGGTGGATAGCTTCGCCGGTCGGGACGACGCGGTGATCAAGTCCCTGGACGATTTCCGTCCCCGGGGCGTGGCAGGGGTAACCACCCTGTCCAATGGCCAGATTGTGCTGATTCTGGACATGAAGGAACTGTTGGCGGACCTAGGGCAACACCTGGACTCCGGCGCGGGGGGCATGCGGGCTCTGGAATTCGTCTAGCCCTGTCTCGCTCCGAACCCCAAACCGGGAGGCTTAGCCTCCCGGTTTTGTTTTTGGGCCAGGGGAAAGCTTGGGTAAAAAACCTTACAAGCTCAGATTGTTCACAAAAAAACGCGCTTACCTATTTAATTTTTATTGTTTTTTTCTATAATACGGCCTAACTCAACCAAAGTCCGGATATGGCGGAAGAAAGCGATCTCGAGCGGACAGAGGCCCCCACAGGCCGACGTCTCGAACAAGCCCGTGAAAAAGGGCAGGTTCCCCATTCCCGGGAGCTGGGGTCGTTTCTTGTCCTAATTGTGGCCGCCGGGATTTTCTGGTTCATGGGTAGTTGGTTCCTGCAGCAGCTTATCCAATTGTTTCATCAGGCGTTTACCTGGGATCCGGTGCTCTTAAAGGAACCCCGCCGGGGCCTGACCTGGTTTATGGAATTGTCCGCCAACGGCCTGCTGATCTTCGCTCCCCTGGTGCTGGCCCTGATGGTGGCCGCCCTGGCTTCCCCCTTTCTTCTCAATGCCTGGAACTTTGCTCCCAAGGCGTTTTCCCCGGATTTCGCCCGCCTCAATCCCTTTACTGGCCTGGGCCGGATTTTTTCCGTCAATGGCCTCATGGAAATGGGTAAGGCCGTGCTCAAGGCGGCGGTGATCGGCGGCGTGGCCCTGTGGGTGATCTGGCGGGATCAGGATCAGCTCTTTGGCCTCCTCAACCTGCCCCTGGAAGAGGGACTGACCTCGGCGGGCCAGATGATGTCCTGGAGCTTCCTCGTCATCGTGGCGGGCATGTTCCTCATCGTGGCGGCGGATGTGCCCTTCCAGCTCTGGCAGTACTACGACAAGCTGAAGATGACCCGGGAAGAGGTGAAGCAGGAACACAAGGAAATGGAAGGGAGTCCGGAGGTCAAGGGCCGTATCCGTCGCCTGCAACGGGAAGCGGCCCGGCGCCGCATGATGGCCGCTGTGCCCACCGCCGATGTGGTGGTGACCAACCCGACCCACTTTGCCGTGGCCCTGTCCTATAAAACCGGGATGCAGGCTCCCAAGGTGGTGGCCAAGGGGGTGGATGCGGTGGCCCTGAATATTCGTAAGGTCGCCGCCGAACACAACGTGCCTTTGCTGGAAGCGCCCCCCCTGGCCCGGGCCCTGTACCGCCATGCGGAGCTGGAGGATGAAATCCCCGCCGCCCTTTACACCGCCGTAGCGGAAGTGCTGGCCTACGTTTATCAGCTGAACCGCTATCAGGAAGCCGGGGGCTCCATGCCCGTGGCGCCCCGGGATATTGCGGTACCCCCCGAACTGGTGCCGGAGCCCCTAAATGGCTAGCCCCGCCGCCATGAGCCTGCAAGGCATGTTCGGACGCCTGAACCCGCGCCAGCTGGCCGGGCCGATCCTCATCCTGATGATTTTGGCCATGATGGTGCTGCCATTGCCGGCCTTTGTCCTGGATGTGCTGTTCACCTTCAATATCGCCCTATCCGTGATCGTCCTCCTGGTGGCGATCTATACGGTGAAACCCCTGGAATTTTCCATTTTCCCCACCATTCTGCTGGTGACCACCCTGTTGCGCCTGTCCCTGAACGTGGCCTCCAGTCGGGTGGTACTGCTGGAAGGCCATACCGGGCCGGATGCGGCGGGGAAGGTGATCGAGTCCTTCGGCCACTTCCTGGTGGGGGGCAATACGGCCGTAGGTATCGTGGTCTTCACCATCCTGGTGGTCATCAACTTTGTGGTGATTACCAAGGGGGCTGGCCGGGTGGCGGAAGTGTCGGCCCGCTTCACTTTGGACGCCATGCCCGGCAAGCAGATGGCCATCGACGCGGACCTTAACGCCGGCCTGATCGGTGAGGACGACGCCCGGCGCCGGCGGGCCGAGGTAGCTTCAGAAGCGGACTTCTACGGCTCCATGGACGGTGCCTCCAAGTTCGTGCGGGGGGATGCGGTGGCCGGGGTGGTCATCATGTTCATCAACATCATCGGCGGCCTCATCGTCGGGGTGTTGCAGCACAACATGGACGTGGGAGCCGCTGCCAAGAACTACACCCTGCTGACCATCGGCGACGGCCTGGTGGCCCAGATTCCCTCCCTGATTATTTCCATCGCCGCCGGTATGGTGGTGACCCGGGTGGGGGATGGCCAGGACATCAGCCAGCAGTTCCTCGCCCAAATGTTCGCCAATCCCCGGGTGCTGGGCATTACGGCGGGGATTCTGGGGCTCCTGGGGATGATCCCGGGCATGCCCAATTTCGTTTTTCTGCTGCTGGCTTCTGCCCTGGGGAGCTACGCCTATGTGCTGTTCAAGCGCCAGATGGCGGTGAAGGAAGCTCCCGTACCGGTGCAGGCCGCCCCGGCCCCGGAAAACCTGGATGCCACCTGGGCCGATGTGTCGCCCCTGGATGTGCTGGGCCTGGAAGTGGGCTACCGGCTGATCCCCATGGTGGATAAGAGCCAGGACGGGGAATTGCTGCGCCGCATCCGGGGCATCCGGAAAAAATTTGCCCAGGAAGTGGGCTTCCTGGTGCCCCCCGTGCATATTCGGGACAACCTGGAATTGCGCCCCAACGCTTACCGGATTCTGCTCAAAGGGGTGGAAATCGGTCAGGGCGAGGCCTATCCGGGCCAATTCCTGGCCATCAACCCGGGCCGGGTGGCCGGTACGGTGCCGGGCAATGCCACCAAGGACCCGGCTTTCGGCCTGCCCGCCATCTGGATCGAAATGGGCTTCCGGGAACAGGCCCAGAGTTTCGGCTATACGGTGGTGGATACTTCCACCGTGGTGGCTACCCACCTGAATCACCTGATCCAATCCCACGCCTCCGAGCTTTTGGGGCGCCAGGAAACCCAGCAGCTGCTGGACCATCTGGCCAAGGAAATGCCCAAGCTCACGGAGGATCTGGTGCCCAAGACCATTGCCCTGGGCGTGCTGCAAAAGGTGCTGCAAAACCTGCTGGACGAAGGGGTCCATATCCGGGATATGCGCACCATTATCGAAACCCTGGCCGAGCACGGTTCCCACAACCAGGACCCGGAATTCCTCACCGGTCAGGTGCGGGTGGCCCTGGGCCGGGCCATCGTCCAACAGCTTTATCCGAGCGGCAACGAAATGGCAGTCATGTCCCTGGATCCCCAACTGGAGCGGATTCTGGTACAAGCCATGTCCGGCGGCGGCGAAGGGGCCATGGAGCCCGGCCTGGCCGAAACCCTGGTGCGGGAGACCGCCGGTGCGGCCCAGCGCCAGGAAGAACAGGGCCTGCCCCCCGTCCTGCTGGTGCCCAGCGCTATCCGAACCCTGTTGTCCCGCTTCCTGCGGCGCAACATCCCCCAACTCAAGGTCCTGGCCCACGGCGAGGTACCGGAAGCAAAAATGATCAAAGTCACCTCGATCATCGGAGGTAGAGCATGAATGTGAAAAAGTTTATTGCCGCCAGCGCCCGGGATGCGCTCCGCAAGGTGAAGGAAACCTTGGGGCCCGACGCCATCATTCTTTCCAACCGGGGAGTGCCCGGTGGGGTGGAAATCATGGCGGTGGCCTCCCGGGACATGGCCATGATCGTGCCGACTCCAGCCCGCCACGAGGTGGCGGTGGAAGATTACAAAGTTAGTCTGGCCGGAGTGGGGCGGGGTTCGGCCGCGGCCGCCCCCGCCATGGCGCCCCGCCGGGCCATGCCTCCCTTGCGGGAAAATCCCGCGCCCCAGGCGGCCCCCACGGCGGCGCCAGCGGTGACCCGCGCCGTTCCTCGCCCTGAGCCCATTCCCCAGGTGCGGCGCCCGGTCCGGGAAGAGGATGACATTCCGCCCTCCGTGATGATGGATGAAATCCGGGCCCTGCGGAAAATCGTGGAACAGCATCTGGCCGGTTTTGCCTGGGGCGAAGCCGCCCGGCTGGAGCCGGTGAAGACGGAAATGCTGCGCCACATGCTGGATGCGGGCTTTTCTCCCCAGTTTTCCCGGGAAATGCTCCTGGATCTGCCCCACGAACTGGATATGCCCCAAGCCCTGGCCTGGGTCAAAGGGGCGGCGGACCGCTGCCTGCGGACCATTACCAGCGACAGCGACGTGATTGACCAGGGGGGCGTGTTCGCCCTGGTGGGACCCACCGGGGTGGGCAAGACCACCACCACGGCCAAGCTGGCCGCCCGATGCGTGGTACGCCATGGGGCCAGCAAACTGGCCCTGGTGACCACGGACGGCTATCGGATCGGCGCCCATGAGCAGCTGCGGATTTACGGCCGCATCCTGGGGGTTTCCGTGCATCTGGTGAAAGATGCGGCGGATTTGCACAACACCCTGGAAGAGTTGTCCCACAAGCACATGGTGCTTATCGACACCATGGGTATGAGCCAGAAGGATCGGCTGGTCAGCGAACAGATTTCCATGCTGGTGGGCAGCGGCGGCCATGTGCGCCGTCTCCTGTGCCTTTCCGCCACCAGCCGGGGGGATACCCTGGATGACGTGATCAATGCCTACCAGGGGGACGATCTGGCTGGTTGCATCCTTACCAAGGTGGATGAAGCGGCCAGCCTGGCCACGCCCCTGGATGCGGTCATGCGCCATCAGCTTTGCCTCCATTACGTTTCCAACGGCCAACGGGTGCCGGAGGATTTGCATCTGCCCAACCGGGCCTATCTGCTGCACCGGGCCTTCAAGGATTTGCCGGAAACCTCCCCCCACCGTCTGTCCGGGTTGGAACCGGGCTTGATGATGGCCAATGCCGGGGTCGCCAACGGAACCTACGGAGGCCGCCGTGGCTGATTTCCATGGGGATCAGGCCGCCGGTCTGAGGCGGCTCTTCGGTCGGGAAAAGCTCCAGGTGGTGACCTTTGCCGCCGGTTGTAACGGCGTGGGGCGTACCCTGGTGGTGGCCAATGTGGCCCTCTCCCTGGCCAAGCTGGGGAAAGAGGTGTTGGTGCTGGACGAAAATACCGGCCACGACAACGTGGCCGCCTGGTTTGGCGCCCCGGCTTCCCACGATCTGCTCCAGGTGGTCAATCAGGAGCGCCGTCTGGCGGATGTGCTGGTCGAGGTGGCCCCTGGGGTCCATGTCCTGCCCGCAGCCCAGGCCGTGAAAAAGCTGGGCAAGCTTACCCTGCGCCAGCAACAGGCCCTGCTGGATGGCCTGGGGGAACTGGAACGGCCCGCCGACGTCATTCTGGTGGATGCGGCCATCGACCATCCCCTGGGCTTTTCTCCCTTGAGCCTGGCGGCTCAGGAAACCGTGGTCATGCTTTCCGGCGTGGGCTCGGCCATTACGGAAGCCTATGCCCTGATCAAAAAAATGAGTCTGGGCTTTGCCCGGCGCAATTTCCGCATTCTGGTCAGCAAGGTCAGAGGGGCCCAGGACGCCCAGTCCATTTTTGACAATATGGCCCAGGTGGCGGGGCAGCGGCTCCACGCCCGCCTGGACTATGCGGGCTATATTCCCCTGGATGAGGCCATTAAACGGGCCGATGCCCTGGGCCAGCCTGTGGGGACGGCCTTCCCGGAAGCCTCTTCGGCCCGGGCTTTTCGTCTTTTGGCGGGGGAATTGTCCCAATGGCCAGCGGGAGATCAGGAAGGCGCCGGCCTCGAACAATTCGTGCAACAGCTGCTACACTTGAGCCAACGTATTTCACCGAGTGTGATGCATCTGGGATAGCGCCAACCATACATAATGTACAACGCAGCTGGGCAGCTTAATAAAGAACAGCTGGTGCAACGTTTCGCCCCCCTCGTCAAGCGGATTGCCTATCACCTCATGGCCCGTTTGCCCGCTAGCGTGGAGGTGGAAGACCTGATTCAAAATGGCACCATGGGTTTGTTGGACGCCGTTTCCCGCTTTGAAACCGGGCACGGCGCCCAGTTCGAGACCTATGCGGCCCAACGGATCCGGGGCGCCATGCTGGACGGCTTACGGGAAAACGATTGGTTGCCCCGGGGGCTGCGGCGGGACATGCGCCGGGTGGAGCAGGCCATCAGCCGTCTGGAGCAGGTTAATGGCCGGGCGCCTACGGAGCCGGAATTGGCCGAATGCCTGGGTATGTCCGTGGCCGAATACCAGAAGGTGCTAGGGGAGGCTCGAGGGCATCAGCTGGTCTATTTCGAGGATTTTGGGGAAGAGGGGGGCGAGGATTTTCTCGAGCGCCATTTCTCCGACAGCGACGCCGATCCCTCCCGCATTCTGGAAGATAAGAGCCTCCGGGAACAGTTGGTGGGCGCCATTGAAACCCTACCCGAACGGGAGAAACTGATGATGGCCCTGTACTATGAGCAGGACCTGAATCTCAAGGAAATCGGCGCGGTCATGGGGGTGACGGAATCCCGGGTATGCCAGCTCCACAGCCAGGCCATTGCCAGATTACGTGCTAAAGTCCTGGGCATTAAAACTGACAAGAAGCTGAAATAACATGGATTTCATCAGTGTCATCGGCTTGTTGCTGGGTGTTTCCGCCATTCTCGGCGGTCAGGTCCTGGAAGGTGGCCATTTGGGCTCCCTGCTCCAGCCCACGGCCTTTCTCATTGTTTGTGGTGGCACCTGGGGGGCCGTATTGGTCCAGAGCCCCCTGCCCCTGTTTGTGCAGGGGGTGAAGTCCGTCATTTGGGTGTTTCGCCCCCCCATTATTGATTACAAATGGCTCATCGACCGGGTGACGGAATGGAGCCATGTGTCCCGTCGGGAAGGCCTGCTGGCCCTGGAAAGCTACATTGCCCAGTTGAAGGACCCCTTCATGAAAAAGGGGCTCCAGCTGCTGGTGGATGGGGCGGAGCCGGAACGGCTGCGGGAGGTGCTGGAAGTGGAGATCGGCACCTATGAAGAGGAACTCAAGACCGCCGCCAAATTGTGGGAATCCGCTGGCGGCTATTCCCCCACCATCGGTATTATCGGCGCCGTGCTGGGCCTGATTCACGTCATGGAAAACCTGTCCGACCCCTCAAAATTGGGGGCCGGGATTGCGGTGGCTTTCGTGGCCACCATTTACGGGGTTGGCTTGGCCAATCTGGTCTATTTGCCCATGGCGGGCAAAATCAAATCCCATGTGGGGCGCTTGGTGGCCTACCGGGAAATGCTGGTGGATGGGCTGGTGGGCATCGCCAACGGGGACAATCCCCGGATTATCGAAAGCCGCTTGGCCGGCTACGTGGCCTGATCCGGGGAATGAGCCATGGGACGGCGGAAAAAAGCACCGGAGGAGCACGAAAACCTGGAGCGCTGGATGGTCTCCTACGCGGACTTCGTCACCCTGCTCTTCGCTTTTTTTGTGGTGATGTACGCCATTTCCTCCGTCAATGAGGGCAAATACCGGGTGCTGTCCGATTCCCTGGTGAGCGCCTTTCGCAACGTCAATGTGGTGTCTGGCGGCCAGATTATGGTGGTGCCCGCCAAATCCCCTGGGGATACCCTGAAGCAGGTGGTGGCCCAGGACGACCCCAAGACCGCCGCCGTCAAACAACAGCAGCGGCAAAAAATGCGCAATGTGGCCAAGGACATTTTTGCCGTCCTGGCGCCCCTGGTACAGCAGGGCAAGGTTCGGGTGCTGGAAACCTCCCGGGGCGTGACCATCGAAATCAACGACAGCGTCCTTTTTGCCCCGGGCCAGGCCATGCTGGAACCCCAGTCCATCAAGGCTATGCGGGCGGTGGGAGAGGTGCTGGCCCCCACGGATTTCCCCATTACCATTGAAGGCCATACGGACAACATCCCCATTCGTACCCCCTATTTCCCCTCCAACTGGGAATTGTCTGCCGTGCGGGCCACCACCGTCCTACGCCTGTTCGTGGATAGCGGTGTGGCCCCCGAACGCCTCACCGCCATTGGCTACGGGGAGACCCATCCGGTGGAGCCCAATGACACGCCGGAAGGTCGGGCGCGGAATCGGCGGGTGAGTATCCTGATTGATTCCATGCAGGCGGAACGGCCGGTGCAGTTGGAGCATGACAACGGGACTCCCGCCGGGGCCGAGGGCAAAGGAACGCCAGCCCCTGCTCCTTGAAGAGCGCGGCGGGTGATGGGGAAGTAACGGGAAGTACTACAGGTACCCGGAAGCCGGGGCGGGGAACTGGTGCCTGAGGGGCGGGCCAGTGAGGGGCAGAAATCAGACGGAATCAATAATGCGCCGGGCAGCGAGCTGATCCGGCTGACCGTCCGGGCCGTAGAGTTTGCTGTGGCCGCTGGCGGACAAAAGAATGTCCAATGCCTGGTTGTTGTGCTGCATCCACATGCCCAGAAGCTTGCCGTTCAGGCTGTTGGCTTCCTTGGCCTGGGTCGTGAGGGCTTTGAGTTCTTCCCATGCGGCTTTGACGGCCGGGGAGGGCAGGGCCTGGAGGGCGGCTTCCACCCCCACTTTATCTTCAGCAAAGCCGTGGCTGGAAAGCCATTGATTGCGCCCGTTGGCGGCCCCGTTCAAGGCGGTAACCAATTCCAGCTTGCGGGGGGTGAGTTCATCCAAAACCTCCGCCGTACCGGACTGAATCGCCTCCTGTTCCCGCTGCACCACAGCCAGGAAGTCGGCCATTAACCGGGCTTCCTCCCGGAGTTTGTCCTGTAATTCGGCGAGGGAAGCGGCCATCACGGGAGCTGGGGACGTGTTAGGCGGTCTTGCGCCCGGAGAGCAATTCTTGGGCGGACCCCAGCAGCCGGTCAGCAATGGCCCCGGCGTTGATGGAGAAACGACCTTCCACGATGGCCTGTTTAATGGCATTCACCTTGGCGGTGTCGATTTCCCCGCTGCCATTGGAGCCTTCCGCCTCGTCCATGGCCTGGAGTTGGGAGGACAGGGGGCTGAGTTGCACCTCGCTGCCTTCGCTGGCGGAAGCGGCGTCGCTGCGGGCGCTGGAAACAGCTTTGCCTCGACTATTCCCGGATAAGTTGGCCGCGGTGAGGCTCGGGCTAAGAGCGTCGATTTTCACGGTATTACCTCTTACACAATGTGTCTCACCTGGGTTTACGGAAATAAAACAGAATTCTTTAAGTATTTTAACGTCTTCCCCGAGTGCCGGGGAAATCGAGAGCAGGATTTACCTTTGGCAAGGGCTTAAAAAGCCACTTCCACCACACCGCCGCTGCGGGCGATGCCGCTCACGGCCTGACCGTTTTGCAGGCGCACCTGGACCACCTGGCCTTCGGCGCCGTTATTCAGCGCCCGCCCTTCGCTGGTGACGGAAAAGCCGGGACCGGTGGAAATGACCCGGACGGTCTGGCCCTGCTGGACCACCAGGGGCGCGGTGAGCATATCCATGCGCAGGGGAAAGCCAGCGCCGATACCCGAGCGTACCGTCTTTCCCATGGCCTGTTCGGGGGCGGTCACCACCCCGTTGGGCAGATTGGCCAGATCCCCCCGTTGCAGGGAAATATCCCCGGCACCGATGGGTTGGCCCGGGTAAAGGGGGTGGGTACTGACCACATAGCTGGTCTCCACGCTCACATTGACCGGCACATAAATGGTCCAGCCCCCGGGAACCTGGCAGCGCACCCCCACCGTAATACGGCCCCAGAGCCGCCCGCCCGCAGGCAGAAAGGCTTCCATGGCCGGGCAGGGAGTCAGTTGGGTGCCCGGGACTAAGGGGGAGACGACGAAGCTGGCTTTGCCGGGCAGGCCCCGGGTCTGGGCGTGGAGGAAGTGTTCCACGGTGCGATTGATGTCCTGCTGCAAGGTGGCGGCGGAGGCGCTGCCGGACCCGGCGGCGGTAATGAGGAGCAGGACGGCAAACAGGCGCAGGAGGGAGTTCATGGAAGCATTCTTGCACGCCCGACCGGTTCAGGGAATAGGCCCGGGGAAAGGGGCGGCAAAGGGCGGCAAACATTGCCGAGCAGGCAGGGGCCGGGGGGCGGAAACCCAGGGAAAGACGGGAGAAGAGGCTTGGTATCAGCGGTGGCATGGAAAGTGCATCTAGAAGCCCGAATTGATTTAAAGCCGTTTGGCACTGCTTCGGGGACCTTCCATCATGATGAGCAAGTTGGATCAGGAAATTAATTTCCAGCATCAAGCGTTGAATCTGCGGGCTTACCGTCAGCAGATCCTGGCGACCAATATCGCCAACGCGGATACGCCCAACTACAAGGCCCGGGACATCGATTTTTCTAGTGCCCTGGGGGCGGCCCTGGCGGGACGGGAGCCTTCTTCCCTGGCCCTTAAGACCACCTCCAGCCGCCATCTCAACGGGGCCCAGTCCGGTGGTCCGGCGGATTTGCTTTATCGCCAGTCCTATCAGCCTTCTGCGGACGGCAATACGGTGGATATGGACGTGGAGCGTTCCAGCTTCGCGGAAAACTCGGTGCAGTACGAAGCCCTGGTCCAGTTCATCGGCGACAAGTTTAAGACCATGCGCCTGGCCATCCAGGGCCAGTAAGGAGTCACCTAAATGAGCATGTTCAGCGTCTTTAACGTGGCCGGCAGTGCCTTGACCGCCCAGTCCGCCCGCCTCAATGCCATTGCTAGCAATTTGGCTAATGCGGACAGTATCGCCGGGCCGGACGGCAAGCCTTACCGGGCCAAACAGGTGGTGTTTCAGGCCACCCCGGTGGCCAGTGACGGCGCCGAAGGGGTGCGGGTGAAGCAGGCGGTGGAAAGCGCCGCCCCCATGCGCATGATTTACGACCCCCATAACCCGGCGGCGGACGAGAAGGGCTATGTGTCCATGCCCAATGTGGATGTGGTGGAGGAAATGGTGAACATGATTTCCGCCTCCCGTTCCTACCAAACCAACGCGGACGTGATGGCTACGGCCAAGACCCTGATGACCAAGACCCTGACCATGGGCCAGTAACGCTTAGGAGAACACCATGAGCACTTCTTCCACACCGGATGTCACCAGCTCGGATTGGAACAACCTGGCGGCGGCCCAGAAAACCAGTTCCTCCAGCGCCAGTTCCTCGGATACCAGTACCGCTGCGGGAATTCAGAGCTATTTCCTGACCTTGCTGACGACCCAGCTGAAAAATCAGGATCCCCTGAATCCCATGGACAGCTCCCAGATGACCAGCCAGCTGGCCCAGATCAGTACGGTGAGCGGCATCGAAAAGCTCAACAGCACCCTGCAAACCGTGCTCTCCGCCTACAACAACAGCCAGTCCATGCAGGCGGCGGCCCTGATCGGCAAAAATGTCCTGGTCTCCGGTTCTTCCATGAACCTGGTCACCACCACCGATTCCACCACCAATACCTCCACCTCCCAAGCCATTGGGGGCTACAACCTGGAAGGGGATGCGGACAAGGTGGTCATCACCATCAAGGACGCCAACGGCAATACGGTGAATTCCGTGGATGTGGGCTCGGTGAAGGCGGGCAGCCACCTGTTTGCCTGGGATGGGACGAACAGCGACGGCACCAAGGCCACCGATGGCACTTACACCATTTCCGTAGCGGCCACCCAGGGCTCCAGTACGGTCACCGCCAAGGCCCTGTCGGTCAATCAGGTCTCCGCCGTGGTCAAGGGGGCCAGTGGCATGCAGCTGGAGCTGGGGGATGGCACCCTGGTCAGCTACGACGACGTCTATCAAATCATCTAAGTATTCAAGGGGTAATTCACCATGGCATTCCAACAAGGTCTCAGCGGACTGAACGCCTCCTCTAAATCCCTGGACGTCATCAGTAACAACGTGGCCAACTCCAGCACGGTGGGCTACAAGACGTCGGACGCCCACTTTGCCGATATGTACGCTTCCGCCCTGTCCGGTGCGGGGGCCTCCCAGATCGGGATCGGGACCTCCATTTCCGCCATCATGCAGCAATACACCCAGGGCAATATCAGCACCACCAACAACCCCCTGGATATTGCCATCAACGGTAACGGCTTTTACCGCTTGAGCACCAACGGCTCCATTACCTATACCCGGAATGGTCAGTTCCACGAGGACAAAAACGGTTACATCATTAATGACCAGGGCGCCCGTCTGACCGGTTACAAGGCGGATGCCACCGGCCTGATCGTGCCTTCTACGCCGACGGATTTGCAGGTGAATACCTCCGATATCGCCCCGGTGGAAACCGGTACCAGCGTGGGGGGCGACTACACGGGCCTGAAGGCGGTGCTGAACCTGGATTCCCGGAAAACTTCACCTACCGGTTACGTCAATGCGGGGAATGCCTGGACGGCAGGGCCTACCACCGGGACCTGGAACCCCCTGGCCAACACTTACAACTACTCCACTTCCCTGGACATCTATGATTCCCTGGGGAATTCCCACAACCTGACTATGTATTTCGTGAAAAACACCACGTCCGGTCAGTGGGAAGTCCATGCCAATGTGGATGGCACCACGGACAAGCACGTCACCTTTACCAATTCTGCCGGTACGCCGGTCAATCCGCCGGTGCTCCAGTTCAATACCAACGGGGCCTTGAGTTCCACCACCTCCGTGTTCAATATCAAGGTGGACTTGAACGGGGTGGAAACGGATTTGGGGGCCACCAACGGGGCCAACAGCCCCATCGGCGGTGCCACCGGCTTCAAAATGGATTTTTCGGGGACTACCCAGTACGGCAGTTCCTTCAGCAACACCACCTTGAAGCAGGACGGCTACACCTCCGGGCGTCTGACCGGCCTGTCGGTGAGTACTGACGGGATTCTGCAAGGCCGTTACAGCAACGGCCAGACCAAGAACATGGGCCAGATCGTGCTGGCCAATTTCCCCAATAACAACGGCCTCACCTCCCTGGGGGGCAATCAGTGGGCGGAAACCTCCACCTCTGGCCAGCCTACCCTGGGGACCCCAAATACGGGCAGTCTGGGGACGCTTCAGTCCAATGCGGTGGAAGAGTCCAACGTGGATTTGACGGCGGAGCTGGTGGATATGATTACCCAGCAACGGAATTACCAGGCCAATTCCCAATCCATCAAAACCCAGGACCAGATCATGAACACCCTGGTCAATCTCCGCTAAGTCCTGATCGATAGCCACGGACGGATAGGGAACCATGGATCGCCTGATCTACACCGCCATGACCGGCGCCAAGCACACCTTCCTGCAACAGGCAGGGGTGGCGCAGAACCTGGCCAACGCTTCCACCAACGGTTATCGCTCGGAGGAACACCGGTTCCGGGCCGTGCCCCTGCAAGGGGACGGTCTGCCCACCCGGGCCTTTGTGGTGGATGCCTCGGTGAAAAACGTGTTCGATCAAGGGCCCATGATGTTCACCGGCAATTCCCTGGATTCCGCCATTCAGGGCAAGGGCTGGTTCGCCGTGCTGGACGCCAACGGCCAGGAAGCCTACACCCGGGCCGGCAGCTTTGTGGTCAATGCCAACGGCCAGTTGCAGACCAAAACCGGTCTCACGGTCATGGGGGACGGTGGCCCCTTGGCCATCCCCCAGGATTCCAATATTGAAATCGGGGCGGACGGCACCATTTCCGTGGTGCAGAACTACGGCATTCCCAACACTTCCAACATCATTGGCCGCCTGAAGTTGGTCAATCCGCCGGAAGACCAGCTGGTGCGGGGGGACGATGGTCTGTTCCGCCAGGCATCCGGCCAGCCGGCGCCCTTTGACGCCAATATTCAGGTGGCGCCCCAGACGGTGGAAGGCAGCAACGTCAATGTGGTGGACACCATGGTCAGCCTCATTTCCCTCAGCCGCCAGTTCGAAATGCAGATGGAAATGCTGAAGAAGGCTGACACCAACGCCCAGGCCGCCGATCAGGTACTGACGGTCGCCTAACCGAGCAACATAGCCAGAGACTAGGAAAACCCCATGATTCGTTCCCTGTGGATAGCCCGTACCGGCCTGGACGCCCAGCAGACCCAGATGGATGTGATCGCCAATAACTTGGCCAACACCAGCACCAATGGTTTCAAGCGCTCCCGGGCGGTGTTTGAGGATTTGATTTACCAGACCCTGCGCCAGCCGGGGGCCCAGTCCTCCCAGCAGACCCAGATTCCTTCCGGCTTGCAGATCGGTACCGGGGTTAAGCCCGTATCCACGGAACGCATTCAGACCCAGGGTAATTTGCAGGAAACCAGCAACCCCCTGGATGTGGCCATCAACGGCGCCGGTTTCTTTCAGGTGCTGATGCCGGACGGCTCCACCGCCTATACCCGGGACGGCTCCTTCCACAAGGACAACCAGGGCCAAATCGTCACCGCCAACGGTTATCCCCTGCAACCGGCCATCACCATTCCCCTCACCGCCAAGACCCTGACCATCGGCACGGACGGCACGGTGAGCATTACCACCGCCGGTACCACCGCCTCCACCCAGATCGGCACCATCCAAACCGCCAGCTTCATCAATCCCGCCGGTCTGGAAAGCATTGGCGACAATCTTTACCTGGAAACCGCCTCCAGCGGCACGCCCAACCCCAACACCCCGGGAACCAACGGCCTGGGCTCTTTGCAGCAAAATTACGTGGAAACTTCCAACGTCAATGTGGCGGAGGAAATGGTCAGCATGATCCAGACCCAGCGGGCCTATGAACTCAACACCAAGGTGATTTCCGCCTCTGACTCCATGCTTTCCCGTCTCACCCAACTCTAGTTTTCTGAAGGCAATATCATGATCCGGTCCCTTTGCGAACGCGCCCTTGCCCTGCTAGTCCTGGCTCTGGGACTGGCCGGTTGTGCTTCCACCCCGCCCACCGCCGTGCATCAGCCCATGACCGTGCGGCCCCAGGTGCAATTGAGCAATCCGGGCAATGGGGCCATTTATCAGGCCAATTTCAACCGGCCCCTGTTCGAGGACCGGAAGGCCCGCTATCCCGGGGATACCCTGACCATCAATATCGTGGAAAACACCCAGGCCAAGACCAATTCGGATAGCACGGCCTCCCGTACCTCTGCCATGAATTCCTCCATCACCGCCCTGGCCGGCCTGCCCTTGAAGGGGCTGCAAGGCCTGACCTCCTCGGGCAGCGGTTCCAGCAGTTTTGAAGGCAAGGGCGGGGTGACGGGCAGCAATGTGTTCACCGGGGTGATTACCTGCACCGTGATCGAAGTCCTGGGCAACGGCAATCTCTTGGTGTCCGGGGAAAAGCAGATTGCCATCGGTCAGGGCAAGGAATACATCCGCTTCTCCGGGGTGGTGAATCCCACCACCGTGACCACCGCCAACACGGTAAACTCTTCCCAGGTGGCCGACGCCCGCATCGAATACCAGTCGTCCGGATACATCAACGACTCCCAGGTGATGGGCTGGCTGCAACGGTTTTTCCTATCTTTTCTGCCGATTTGAGCCGGTCTTGGGGCTCCCGGGAGGAGTGGCAACATGTTTGATCAAGGACGAAAACTTTCCCGGAGCCTGGGGCGCTGGTGCGTGCTGGGTTGCCTGAGCCTAGTGTTGCTGGGGGCCTGGACGGCCCCGGCCCGGGCGGAGCGCATCAAGGACCTGGCCAGTGTCCAGGGGGTGCGCAACAACCAATTGATCGGCTACGGTCTGGTGGTGGGCCTGGACGGCAGCGGTGACCAGACCACCCAGACCCCCTTTACCACCCAGTCCATCGCCAACATGCTGGCCCAGCTGGGCATTAACATGCCCGCCGGCACCTCCCTCCAGTTGAAGAACGTGGCTGCCGTCATGGTCACCGCCGCCTTGCCGCCCTTTGCCCGGCCCGGCCAGCAGATTGATGTGACCGTTTCCTCCATGGGGAACGCCAAGAGCCTGCGGGGCGGCACCCTGCTCATGACCCCCCTGAAAGGGGCGGATGGCAACGTGTATGCCATGGCCCAGGGCAATGTGGTGATCGGCGGTGCCGGGGCTTCCTCCGGGGGCTCCAGCGCCCAGGTGAATCAGCTGTCTTCCGGCCGCATTGCCGGGGGGGCCACGGTGGAACGGGATGTGCCGACCCCCGTGGGGGACGCCAACTACGTCATGTATGAACTGAATACAGCGGACTTCGGCACGGCCCAGCGCCTGGCCGATGCCATCAACCGGGGTATGGGCCCCGTGGCCCGGGCCCTGGATGGCCGCTCCATCCAGGTCCAGGCGCCCCAGGACCCCAGTGCCCGGGTGGCCTTCCTGGGCCGTCTGGAAAACCTGGACGTGCAGCCCATGAAGTTGCCCGCCAAGGTGGTGATCAATTCCCGCACCGGTTCCGTGGTCATGAACCAGTCCGTGATGGTGGATGCCTGCGCCGTGGCCCACGGCAACCTGAATGTGACCATCGGCAACCAGTCCAACGTCAGTCAGCCCAATGCCCTGTCCGGTGGTTCCACCGTGGTGACCAATCAGGCAGACATTAAGCTGAAACAGGAAAACGGCGCCCTACGCACCCTCAAGGCCAGCGCCAACCTGGCGGACGTGGTGAAGGCCCTGAACGCCCTGGGGGCCAATCCCCAGGACCTTATGTCCATTCTCCAGGCCATGAAGGCTGCCGGTGCCCTGCGGGCCGATTTGGAAGTCATCTAATCCGCCCGGGCTGGTCAGGGCGGCGGGGGCAACGTAAACTGGCGGTGCCATGAAAGCTGACGATCTCGCTTCCAACCGACTGGCCATTGACACCAATTCCCTCGGGGATTTGCGTTCCCAGGCCAACAAGGACCCCAAGGCGGCCCTGCATCGGGTCGCCCAGCAATTCGAGGCCCTGTTCCTGCAAATGGTGCTGAAGAGCATGCGGGACGCCACGCCCCAGGACGGGCTCATGGACAGTGAACAGACCCGTCTCTATACCTCCATGCTGGATCAGCAGCTGGCCCAGAAATTTTCTACCTCCGGCCAGCTGGGTTTCGCCAAACTCATTGAAAAACAGCTGGGGGCCAATATGCCCACCAATCCGGCCGCCAACGCCACCAATGGCCTTAACGGGCTAAGTAGCGTGGCGCCGGCCCTGGGTAACGGTCTGGTGGCGTCTCCCGAAGAAATCCTCAGTTCCCCCTCGGCGGTGCGGGCCATTTTGCGCGGCCAGGTGCCGGGTCTGGAAGCGGCAAAAGATGCCGCCCCGGCAAGCGAGGTGGACGGGGATGAGGAGTGGGCTATGGAAGCGGCGCCTGTGGCCGTGGGCGGTTTTCGCGGTCGGGGGGCGGGTTCCGCCCGGGATTTCGTCAATCGGCTGTGGCCCGACGCGGTGGCCGTTTCCCGGGCTACCAATATTCCGGCCCAATTTATGGTGGGCCATGCGGCCCTGGAAACGGGCTGGGGCCGCTCGGAAATCCGTAAGGCGGATGGCAGCCCCAGCTACAACCTGTTCGGTATCAAGGCCGGTAAAAGCTGGGCGGGAGCCTCCGTGGAAGCCACCACCACCGAATATGTGAACGGTTCGCCCCAGACCGTGCGGGCCCGCTTCCGGGCCTACAATTCCTACGCGGAAGCCTTCCAGGATTACGCCAATCTGCTGCAAAAGCCCCGCTTCGCCGGGGTCCTCAATCAACGTAGTGGCACGGACTTTGCTCGATCCTTGCAGCAGGCCGGTTATGCCACCGATCCTCTCTACGCGGACAAATTGTCCCGCATCATCAACGGCGCAACTCTGCGACAAGCGCTGCTCGGCTAACCGGCTCTCAACAATCTTTGCTTTGTGCCGTTAAAGAATCACGGCGCAGATTGGGGTAAGCCATGTCCGTAGGAATGCTCAATATCGGGATGTCCGGGATCAATGCCGCTCAAGTGGCCTTGAGTACCACCTCCCACAACATTGCCAATGCCAGCACGTCCGGTTACAACCGGCAGCGCATCGGGCAGACCTCGTCGGACCCCATTGCCACCGGTTCCGGCTTTGTCGGCCAGGGCACTACGGTGACCACGGTCACCCGGATATACAGCAGCTACATCGCCAATCAGGTCAATCAATTCCAGACGGCGGCCAGCCAGTATTCCACCTATTACGGGCAAATTTCCCAGATCAACAATACCCTGGCGGATAGCTCCGCCGGGCTTTCCCCGGCCCTGAGCAGCCTGTTCACCGCCATGCAGCAGGTGGCCAGCGATGCTTCCCTGGTGTCCGCCCGCCAATCCATGGCCTCTGGGGCCCAGACCCTGGTGTCCCGCTTCCAGAGCCTCCAATCCCAATTGCAGGGCCTCTACGACGGGGTGAATACCCAGTTGCAGAATACGGTGAGCTCCATCAACGCCTACGCTTCCCAGATCGCCCAGCTGAATCAGCAGATTATCGTTGCCCAGGCGTCCACCAATCAGCCGGCCAATGACCTGCTGGATAAGCGGGATCAGTTGGTCAGCGACCTGAATAAGCTGGTGGGGACCACCACGGTGGTGGATTCCAGTGGCGCCATGAATGTGTTTATCGGTACCGGCCAGCAACTGGTGGTGGGCACTTCTTCCCAGACCCTGGACGCCCGGCCTTCCGCCAGCGATCCCCAGCGCTATACGGTGGGCATTCTGGCCAACAAGAGCTACCTGGAATTACCGGAAGATCTGCTTTCCGGTGGCGCTTTGGCCGGGCTCATGAGTTTCCGCTCCGAAAGCCTGGATAGCGCGGCCAACACCCTGGGTCAGATCGCCACTTCCGTAGCTCTGACCTTTAACGCCCAGCAGTCCCTGGGCCAGGACATGCTGGGCAATACGGCCACCAGCAGCAGTTTCGCCAAGAACATTTTCAATTACGCCCAGCCCCAGGCCTGGGCCAACGGGGGCAATACGGGGGGCGGCACCCTGTCGGCCACTTTTACCAATCCGACCCTGGAATTGAACAACGGCGCCTTCCAGATGGACTATGCGGGGGGGAACTACACCATCACCCGCAAGTCCGACGGTAGCCAATGGACCGGCACCAGCCTGAATAGCGTCATGCAGAGCGTGTATACGGCTACCGGCACCTCCCTGGACATGACCACGGGCAATTACGCCACCAAGCTCACGGGGAGCGATTACACGGTCTCCTACGATGGCACCAATTACGCCGTGACCCGGGCTTCGGACGGCAAGCGCTGGACGGACACCAGTCTCTCCAACCTGTCCTCCACCGTGTCCAAGAGCGAAGGCTTTACCTTCTCCCTGAGCGCCGGGACCATGAACGCGGGGGATTCCTTCCTGGTTCAGCCCACCCGTTACGCGGCGGCCAATATTTCCGTGAATTCGGCCATTGCTGCCGATCCCCGGCTGATTGCCGCCGCCGCCCCCCTTGCCACGGCGGCCACCACCACCAATACGGGCTCCGGCACCATTTCCGCCGGAAGCGTGTCGGCGGGCTACACCGTGCCCAGTTCCACCCTGACCATGAGCTACAACGGGGGCAACCTCACCTTTGATGCAGGCAACCTGCCCGCCACGGTGACCGTAACCACTTCGTCCGGTACCCAGACCATTACCCTGAATACCACTACGGACACCATTCCCTATACCAATCCCAGCACCAGCTATACGGTGAATGGCATGACCTTCTCCCTGAGTGGCTCGCCGGCCAACGGGGACAGCTTTACCATCGGCCAGAACACCAAAGGGACTTCCGATTCCCGCAACATTACCCTGCTCAACAAGTTGCAAACCCAGGGCACTACCCAGAGCGGGGACGCGTCCTTTGCCGACACCTATGCCCAGTTGGTGAGCCAGATCGGTAACCAGACCCGGACCGCCAACACCATTCAGAAAACCCAGCAGAGTTTGACGGACCAGGCGTCCGCCACCCTCCAGTCCCAATCCGGGGTAAATCTGGATGAGGAAGCCACCAATCTGATCAAGTACCAACAGGCCTATCAGGCCTCCGCCAAAGTGATTCAGATTGCCAGCCAGCTCTTCAACACGGTCTTGCAGATCAGTAGTTGAGGCCCCGGTTGACAGTCCGTCTAAGGAGATAAGGCGATGCGCATCAGTACCAGCATGATCTACGATGCCGGCGTGTCCGGCATCCAGAACACCCAGGCCAGCGAACTGGATACCTATAACCAGATCGCCACGGGCCGGCGTGTCCTGACCCCCTCCGATGATCCGGTGGCGGCGGCCCAGGCCCTGGTGGTGCAGCAATCCCAGTCGGTGACCGCCAACTACGCCACCAATCAGGGCAATGCCCAGGATCGCCTGACTCTGGAGGAAACCCAGCTCCAATCCGCCGGGGACACCATCCAGGCGGTACTGGATAAGCTAGTCCAGGCGGGCAACACCTCCCTGAGCGACGTGAACCGGGCCTCCATCGCCCAGGAATTGCAGACCCGGCTGGACGAAATGGTGTCCATCGCCAATAGCCAGGACGGCTCCGGCCACTACGTTTTTTCCGGCTATCAGTCCGATACCCGGCCTTTTTCCGTCAATAACGTCACCGGGCCCTACAGCAACACCAATCCCTACGTGAGCTATAACGGGGATCAGGGCACCATCACCCTCCAGGTGGATGCGTCCCGGCAAATGGCGGTGTCGGATAACGGGGCCAGCGTTTTCATGCGCATCCAGGACGGCAATGGCAATGTGATTAGCCAGAGCGTTTTCGATACCCTGAAAAACGCCATCGACACCCTGAATACCCCGGTGGCCAATAACGCGGCGGCCGCCGCTGCCCTGCCCACCAAGGTGGGCGACGCCATTAACCAGCTCCACGCCGCCCTGAATACGGTGGTGCAGGTGCGAACCTCCGTGGGGGCTCGGCGTTCCGAGCTGGATTCCCTTTCCACGGCCACCTCGGCCATCAATCTCCAGTACAAGACCACCCTGTCCAATCTCCAGGATCTGGATTACGCCGATGCCATTTCGTCCCTGAGCAAGCAGCAGGTCCAGCTTCAGGCGGCCCAAAAGGCCTTTGTCACCGTTTCCAGCCTGAGCCTCTTCAAGCTCATTTAGGGGGTGACGGTGCGACCTTTGCGGTGGGTGTGGGCGTGGGGGCTGGTGGCCCTGGTGGCGGGCTGTAGCAGCCTAAATAACCGGACCTATCCCAGTTCCGGCCCCCTGGTGCCCACGGCTTCCATCCAACTGACCTCCAAGGTGTCCTATGCCTTGGATAATCTGGTGATGACGGCGGCGGGGGCCTGGCTGGCCTATGAGGTGTTCGAGCCCCTGGCGCCCAACTGGCAGTTGGATGAGGCCAAGGTGGGGGACGGCCTTTACGTTATCAATCTGCGCATGAAGCGCTTCCATAACGGGGGGGACGGGGAAGCCATGTGGCTGCTGCGGCAGCGGGCGGAAGTCTTGCAGCATAGCGGCGGCTACGCTTCCTACCGCATTGTGGCCTACGAGGAAGGCATCCAATCTTCCACCCCCATTCCCCAGCGCTTTTCCCAAGGGCTGATTCAGCTCGTCAAGGCCGGGGAAACCGTGCCCCCGGGCACGGGGCGCTGAAAGGTCCAGCTAGGGCCCGACCCTAGTCGTGGGAGGCGGAAAAATGGTGAGCATCTGCTGGATGCCATCCATGAAAATCCGGCTCAAAGGGGTGACCCAGTAGGAGAGGGAGAGGGCCAGCACCACAAAGCCTACCAGCATGGTGATGGGGAAGCCCATGGCCATCATGTTGAGCTGGGGTGCGGCCCGGGACAGGATGGCCAGGGACATGTTGGTGATGAGCAGGGCCATGATCACGGGCAGGGAGAGGAAGAGGCCCAGGGAAAAAATCCGAGCCCCCGCCTCCGCCAGATTCAGCCACAGCCCGGCGGTGACCGTATTGGGGGCCAGGGGCAGCACCCGAAAGCTTTCCGCCAGGGTGCCAATCATCAGCAAATGACCGTTCAGCGCCAGAAATACCAGACTGGCGCAGAGATTGGTGAATTCGGAAATCACCCCGGTCTGACCGGCGCTAGAAGGATCGTAAAGGGTGGCGAAGCCCAGGCCCATCTGGGAGCTGATCAGTTCCCCGGCCAGTTCGATGCCGGAAAAAATGAGGCGCATGACAAAGCCCAGGGCAATCCCGATGAGAATTTGATGACCCAGGATCAGGAGGCCGATGCCAGAGCCCGGGGGAATGTCCTGGGGCACGGTCACCGTGGGGGCGATGGCCAGGGTTAGGGCCAGGCCGAAGGTCAGGCGGATGCGCCGGGGCAGGGCGGCGTTATTGAGGATGGGGGCGGTGGCGGCAAAGGCCAGGATGCGGGCCAGGGGGTAGAAATAGGCGGCCAGCAGGATGTCCAGTTGGGCGGAACTGAAGGTGATCACCCGCTTACCCGATCAGATTGGGAATGCTGTTGAACAGGCGCTGGATGTAGTCGGTAAACAGCTGAATCATCCAGGGGCCGGCAAACACCAGGGTAAGAAACATGGCGATGAGCTTGGGCACGAAGGACAGGGTGGCCTCGTTCAGGGAGGTGGCGGCCTGGAAAATACTCACCAGCAGACCCACCACCAGGGCCACCAGCAACAGGGGGCCGGAAATCAGGAGGGTCATCTCCAGGGCCTGACGGCCAATATCCATGACGGTTTCGGGGGTCATGTGGCGAAACTCTGCACGAGGGAGCCCAGGATCAGATGCCAGCCGTCCACCAGCACAAACAGCATCATCTTGAAGGGCATGGCCACCATGGTGGGGGACATCATCATCATCCCCATGGCCATCAGGGTACTGCCCACCACCATGTCAATGATGAGGAAGGGAATGAAGATGATGAAGCCAATCTGGAAAGCGGTCTTCAATTCGGAGGTGACAAAGGCCGGCACCAGAATGTGGAAGGGCACCGCTTCCGGGCCGGAGAGCTTGTCGATATGGGCCATCTGGGCGAAGAGGGCGATGTCCGATTCCCGGGTTTGCTTGAGCATGAAGCCCCGCAGGGGCTGCTCGGCCCGGGTCAGGGCTTCCTGAAAGCTGATCTGGTTGGCGGAAAAGGGCTGGTAGGCGTCCGTGTAAATCTTGTCCGCCACCGGGGACATGACAAAAAAGGTGAGGAACAGGGAAAGGCCGATGACGATCTGGTTCGGCGGCGTGGTTTGCAGGCCCATGGCGTGGCGCAGCAGGGACAGCACAATGACAATCCGGGTGAAGGCGGTCATCATCAGCAGGGCCGCCGGAATGAAGGTCAGCCCGGTGATGATGAGCAGGGTCTGGATGGACAGGGTGTAATTCTGTCCCCCCCCTGGGGCCGGGGTGCTGGTAAAGGCGGGAATGCCGCCACTGGCCTGGGCCAGGGCGCCCAGGGGCAGAAGCAGGGCGATCAGGAAAAACAGCTTACGGGCGTTCATGCTTGCGGGAAAAGTGATCCAGCCACTGTTGGAAAGCGGGCGGTAAGGGGGAGGCCGGTGGCGGCGGCAGCTGGCCCTTGGGCAGGGTGTGCAGGGTGCGGATCTGGCCCGGGCCCACGCCCACCACTAGCCAGGTTTCCTCCACCTCCACCAGAACGATCCGTTCCCGGTTGCCGATGGCAATGCCCCCCACCACTTTCAGAGGGCCGCTGCCAAAAGGCCGTCCCCCGTTCAGGCGGCGGATGAGAAAGGCGGCGCCGAAAAGCAGTGCCAACACCATGGCCAGGCCGAGAAAGGCCTGGAACACATTGGCGAAGGACAGGCCCGGGGCCGGGGGCGGAGGATTGCTGCCGGGCGCGGCACCCGCCGTCAGGGCCGACAGGGCGAGCACACCGGGCAAGACACGGGCGGCAAGGGGGTGAAAAAATCGGGAGAAGGAGGGCACGGAGGGCGCGGAATCCGGGTAAAAAGCCCGGCTATCTTAATCCATGCGGGGCAAATAAAAAACCGCCCCATGGCTGGGGCGGCTTGGTGGCCGTGGGGACTAGCGGCTGATTTTGCGCATGCGCTCGGCGGGGGTAATGATGTCCGTCAGGCGAATCCCGAACTTGTCATTGACCACCACCACTTCCCCCTGGGCAATCAGGGTGCCGTTCACCAGCACATCCATGGGCTCCCCGGCCAGGGCATCCAGTTCCACTACGGAACCGTGGGCCAGCTGGAGCAGGTTGCGGATGGTGATCTTGGTCCGACCCAGTTCCACGGTGAGCTGCACCGGGATATCCAGGATCATGTCCAGTTCATGCATCATCCCGCCTTCGCCGCCAGCAGGGGCGAAGGATTGGAAAATGTTGGCAGGCTTGGCTTCCGGGGCTGCGGGGGCAGCGGCCGGGGTCGGTTCCACCGCCTCCTGTTCGGCCATGGCGGCAGCCCAGTCATCCTCCGTAATGGCGTCGGCAGCGGCTTGCGCTTCGTTCTCAGCCGGT
Organism: Rhodocyclaceae bacterium; assembly: GCA_041907765.1. Classification (GTDB taxonomy): domain Bacteria; phylum Pseudomonadota; class Gammaproteobacteria; order Burkholderiales; family Rhodocyclaceae; genus Azospira. Next base: position 28,923 of record JAYRGQ010000011.1, read on the forward strand.
TGGTCCGCCGCCATGTTTTCTTCTTCAGACATGGGTGTCTCCCAGATTTAGTTCGGTTCCGTCGGCGTTGACGAATTCCTTGACCTTGATGGCGTACTGGCCGTTTTGCTGGCCGTATTCGCATTCCATGATGGGTACGCCGTCCACCTGGGCCATGATTTTATCTTCAAGACTGACGCCGATGACGTCCCCGGGCTTCATTTTCAGGACCTGGCGCAGGGAAATGGTGGCGTGGGCCAGGGTGGCCACCAGTTCCACCTCGGCGGATTGGAGCTGGCGGCGTAGGGTGCCGACCCAGCGCTTATCCGTGGACAACTGGTCGCTCTGCATGGAGCTATAGAGCAAATCCCGGATGGGCTCCACCATGGAATAGGGGACGCAGATGTGCATGTCCGCCGTGGCGCCGCCGAATTCCAAAGTGAAATTGGTGGACACCACGATTTCCGAGGGGGTGGCGATATTGGCGAACTGGGAGTTCATTTCCGAGCGGATGTACTCGAACTTGAGCTCGTATACCGGCTTCCAGGAGCGCTCGTATTCGGCGAACACCACGTGGAGCATGCCCTGGATAATGCGCTGTTCCGTGGCGGTGAAATCCCGCCCTTCCACCCGGGTGTGGAAGCGGCCGTCGCCGCCGAACATGTTGTCCACCACCAGGAAGACCAGATTGGGGTCGAAGACCACCAGGGCCGTGCCCCGCAGGGGCTTGACCGCCACCAGGTTGAGGTTGGTGGGCACCACCAGATTGCGGATGAATTCGCTGTATTTCTGGACTTTGATGGGGCCTACGGAAATTTCCGCATTACGGTGCATGTAATTGAACAGGCCGATGCGGAGATAACGGGCAAAGCGCTCGTTAATCAGTTCCAGGGTGGGCATGCGCCCACGGACGATACGTTCCTGGGTGCCCAGGTTGTAGTTGCGGACCGCCCCCTGTTGCTCCTCGGGGGTGTCCGGCTCGTCACTTTCCCCCGTGACGCCCTTGAGCAGGGCGTCAACTTCTTCCTGGGAGAGAAAATCCTGGGACATGGTGAGGGCGGTTTTCGCTTATTGAATAATGAAGGAAGTGAACAGCACGTCCTTGACCGGGCCGTCTTTGCCCTTGGTCTCCGGCGAGAGAATACCGTTCATCTGGTCCTTCATGTCTTTCGCCAGGGCTTCCTTACCTTCCGTGGACATGAGGTCCGAGGCCTTTTTCGAAGACAGGAGCAGCATGACGGCGTTACGCAGGCGGGGCATGTGCAGCTTCATCTTTTCCCCGGCAGGAACGTCCGTCAGCTCTACGGAAACGCCCACCTGAAGGTACTGATCCCCCGCATCCGCGTCGGGCACCAGGTTAACGGTAAAGGCATCCAGGGCCACATAGACCGGCGGTTCTTCCTTCTCGCTCTTTTTCTTTTTCACGGTTTCGGAAGGCGCATCTTCATCATCCCCACCGTCGTGGGATTTCATCATGAAGAATGCGGCACCGCCGCCGGCGACGATGAGAAAGACCACCGCCACAATAATGATCAATAGCTTGCCTTTTTTCTTCGGCGCTTCTTCGCCTGCTTCCGGCTTGGCTTCGGCTTTAGCCATCGGTGAGACTCCTTGTGGGATAGATAGCGTTCAATTCTATTACGGCTGTAAAGTCCCTACAGCATTTCTTCAGGCGAAGGTATCCACCAAGCCCAGGTTGCTGCGTAGGCTGCGGCTGGGCAGGGGCGCCACTTCCCCGTCGTCCCCCATGCCACCGCTAAAGCCGCTACTGCTGCGTCCGTTGGAACTGCCCTGGCTGGCGGCGCCGTCGTTCCAGGCCTGACGGGAGGATTCGCTACTCACATTGGCCTGGCCCAGTTGTACCCCCGCATCCTGCATCATGTCCCGCAGTTGGGGCAGGGCCTTTTCCAGGGCATCCCGCACTTCCGCGTGGGGAGAGACGAAGACCGCGTTGGCCTGGTCACCGTGGATGTTGAGGGTGACCTCCAGGGGCCCCAGGTGGGGCGGGTTGAGGGTGAGCTGGGCGGTCTGCTTGTCCTGTCCCGCCAGCCACACCACCTTCTGGCTCACCTCGTTGCCCCAGTTGGGATTATTGACCGGGGTCTGGACTTGGAGATTCTTATCCGCCACCTTGGCCCCATCGTTGGTGCCCGTGGGCGTCGGGGCGTTCATGTTAATGGCGGCGGCGGAAACGTCCCCCTTGTTGCCGTTTTCTTCCGTGGCCGCCAGGAGCTTATCCTGAAAGTCGGCAAGATTTGCCGTTTCCTTGCCGCCCGTATCCTGGGTCAAAACCGCTGTTTTGGCCGCTTTTTCCTGGGCGGCGGTGAGGAGGGGATTGGTCTGGGTTTGACCGCTATCCGCCAGGGGCGCTTCGGCTCCCAGCTCGGTGCCACCATTGGTGGTGGGCGCTTGGGGCTGGGGCGTCTGGGCCGGGGGCAGCTGGCCGTTGACCAGGCCCAGGGCGGCCAGCAGGGCGCTGTTGTCGTCTGTTTTGCCCGTATCGGCGCTGGGGACATCGCTCTTGTCCGTTGTCCCCGGGGTGGTCTGGGGCGCCTCCTGGGCCTTGCCTGTCTTGGCGTTGCCCAGATGGGAGAGGAGCAGGGCGGCGAAATTGGTGGTGATGCCGCCCCCGTTATCCTGCTCGTTGCCGCTGCCGCTATTTTCCGGAGCCTGGGGCGTGGACGTGCTGGCGGCGGTCTTCGGCGTATTGCCCTTGGCCCCGGTGGCGTTGCCGTTAGCCGAGGTGGCCACGGTGGTGGGGGTGGGGGATTTTCCGGCCGAGGCGACCGTATTGAGCAAGGCCGCAGTGGTATTGGCGACAGCGGTGCTGGGCATGGCAGGATCCTTCAGCGACTATGTTTGGACCATAGTCAGCAAGCATCGTGCCAGTTGTAAATCTAGTTAAAGTCTGGGTTGTTGTCCCAGCTTTTGCGGGAGGCGAATTCATCCTGCTGCTTTTGTTCCCGCTTGGCTTCCCGGTATTGCTCCGCGCTCATGTGGCGCTCCGCCAGGGTGTCGATGGCTTTTAGCTTGTTGTGCTGGGCCAGCCATTCCGCCTGTCCCTGAGCGGTGCGCTGCTGGGAGAGATGGACGCTCTTTTTCTGCTGCTCGATGGCGGCGTCGATTTTGTCCATAAAATCCTGAAAATTGCGCCAGGCGGCGGGGGTCAGGCCGTTCTGGGAAGCCGCTTTGAAGCGTTCCAGGTAATCCCGCCGGTAGTCTTCCAGCATGGCCAGCTTGTCCTTGCTGTCCTTTTCCGAGGCCACCAGAAAGCCCAGGGCCCGGGCCGCATCATCCACCCGGTTCTGCATCAGATCCTGGAGGGGGCGGAGGGGAAAGGGTTTGGCCATGGCAAGGGGCGGACGACGGGGCAGGGAGGCTTGATTCTAGGCCGGGACCTGGCCTAAGTCACGGTGCTTACGGATGGGGTAGCTCGGGGAATAGGGCGCTGAGGCTATCCACGCTTTCCCCGTAGAGGGCGCATTGGCCCAGGTCCTGCTGGAGAAAACCTTCCAGGGCCGGGTACATCTGGATGGCCTGGTCCAGCTGGGGGTCGGAACCGGCCGCATAGGCCCCCACGGCAATCAAATCCCGGGAGCGCTGGTAGCGGGAATAGAGCTGCTTAAAGCGCCGCACCAGATCGAACTGGGTCGGGGGAATGAGGCTGACCATGGCCCGGCTGATGGACTGCTCAATGTCGATGGCCGGGTAATGGCCCCCATCGGCCAGCTGGCGGGAGAGAACGATGTGGCCGTCCAGAATGGCCCGGGCCGAGTCGGCAATGGGATCCTGCTGGTCATCCCCCTCCGCCAGCACCGTGTAGAAGGCGGTAATGGAACCGCCCCCGTCGGGCCCGTTCCCGGCCCGTTCCACCAGCTGGGGCAGGCGGGCAAAGACGGAAGGCGGATAGCCCCGGGTCACGGGGGGTTCGCCGATGGCCAGGGCGATCTCCCGCTGGGCCATGGCATAACGGGTGAGGGAATCCATGATGAGCAGCACCTGCTTGCCCTCGTCCCGGAAATATTCCGCAATGGCCGTGGCGTAAGCCGCCCCCTGCAGGCGCATGAGGGGGCTGGTGTCGGCGGGGGCGGCTACCACTACGGAACGGCGGCGGCCTTCTTCCCCCAGGATTTGTTCAATGAATTCCTTCACTTCCCGGCCCCGTTCGCCGATCAGCCCGACCACGATAATTTCCGCTTCCGTATACCGGGCCATCATGCCCAGGAGCACGGATTTCCCTACCCCGGACCCGGCAAACAGGCCCATCCGCTGGCCCCGACCCACGGTCAGCAGCCCGTTGATGGCCCGCACCCCCACGTCCAGGGTGTGCTCGATGGGGGCCCGGGACATGGGATTGACCGGGCGGCTGTGGAGGGGGCGCAGGGCATCCACCCGCAGGGGGCCCTGGCCATCCAGGGGGCGGCCCGCCCCATCCACCACCCGGCCCAGGAGGCGCTGCCCGACCGGGACCAGCTTGGTCCGGTCTGCCGCCCGGCGCCGGAAAGGCCGGGCCGCGCCGATCTTGGGAGGCGGCGCCAGGGGTTCCATGGCCACCACCCGGGCACCGGGGGACAGGCCATAGACGTCGTCCGAGGGCATGAGATAAATCTTTTCCCCGTTAAAGCCCACCACCTCCGCTTCCACCGGGCTGCCCCCGGCGGGCAGCACCAGGCAAGAACTGCCCAGGGGCAGTTTGAGTCCGGCGGCTTCCATAACCAGGCCGTTGATGCGGGTGAGGTGGCCGGAGGCGGTGAGGGCGGGGGCGTGGGCCGCCGCCTCGGTGCAGCTGTGGAGAAAATCCCGCCAGTGGGCGGCGGCGCCGGGCAGGGGATCGGTCATGGGGCTAACCAATCCTGCTGGACGCCGATGGCTTCCAGAATTTTTTTCCAGCGTTGGGGCAGGGTGGCATCCACTTCGCTGGATCCGGCCTCAATGCGGCAGCCCCCCCGTTCCACCTCCGAGTCGGCCAGCAGGCGCCAGCCTCCGTGGGCGATCTGGTCCCCCAGCTGTTCCTGGAGCAGCTGACTGTCTTCCGGATGGAGGTGGAGTACCGGGTGGGCGTGGGAGACGGGCAGGGCCGCCAGGGCTTCCCGGATAATGGGCAAGAGCTGTTCCGGGTGGGCCTTCAGACTGGCCCGGGTCATTTGCCGGGCGATTTCCAAGCCCATGGACAGGAGCTGGTCCGCCACGCTCTGCTCCATTTCCCCCAGGGCCAGGGTGAAGCTTTCCACCACGGTCTGGAGTTGGGCGGCGGCCGCCTTGGCCGCTTCCAGTCCTTCCGCCTTGCCGGCGGCCAGACCCTCAGCCCGGCCAGCGGCTTCCCCGGCTTGAAAGCCAGCCTGAAAGCCGGATTCCTGGGCTTCCGTGTGGATGCGCTCGATTTCCTCCGCTGTGGGCAGAGCGGGCATGGGCACGGTGCTTTCCTGGACCGGGGGAGCTTCCTGGCTATCCTGGCGCCGGGCCCGCTCCTCCTCGTCGAAGGCGGCCAGTTCCCAGCGCTGGTAGGCGGTCAGTTTTTCCTTGGGGATGTAACTATCCATGGCGGTTGGCAATTGCGCTTAAGGGCTTAGACGAACTGGTCGTCGCCCTTGCCGCCCAGCACGATCTGCCCTTCGTCGGCCAGACGGCGGACGATTTTGAGAATTTCCTTTTGTTCCGATTCCACTTCGGAGACCCGTACCGGCCCCTTGGCTTCCAGGTCTTCCCGCAGCATTTCCGCTGCCCGTTGGGACATGTTTTTGAAAATCTTTTCCCGCAGGGCTTCGGAAGCCCCTTTCATGGCCAGGATCAGGGAATCGGACTGGATTTCCCGGAGCAGCAGCTGGATGCTCCGATCGTCCAGATCCAGCAGGTTTTCGAAGACGAACATTTCGTCCAGGATGCGCTGGGCCAGATCCGGGTCATATTCCCGAATGGAATCCACCACCGAGGTTTCGTTGGCGGTGCCCATGAAGTTGAGGATTTCCGCCACGGTACGTACCCCGCCCATGGCGGATTTTTTGATATTGGCGGAGCCGGACAGGAGGCGCAGCATGACGTCGTTCAATTCTTTCAGGGCGGCGGGCTGGACCCCTTCCAGGGTGGCGACCCGGAGGATGACGTCGTTGCGCAGGCGCTCGGGAAAGAGACTGAGGATTTCGCTGGCGTGGTCGTGTTCCAGGTGCACCAGGATGGTGGCGATAATCTGGGGGTGCTCGTTTTTGATGAGATCGGCCACGGTGGCCGCGTCCATCCACTTCAGCCCTTCAATGCCCGAGGTTTCCCCGCCTTGGAGAATGCGGGAAATCAGGTTGGAAGCCTTGTCGTCCCCCAGGGCCTTGGTCAGCACATTGCGGATGTAGGCGTCCGTATCCACGTGCACCGCCGCATGTTCTTCGGAAACTTTGTGGAATTCCTCCAGCACTTCCTCAATGCGGGCCCGGGGCACGGTGCGCAGGGCGGCCATGGCGTGGCCCAGCTTCTGCACCTCCCGGGGGCCCAGCTGCTGAAGGACGGCGGCCGCCCCCTCTTCGCCCAAGGCGATGAGGAGGATTGCGCTTTTTTCCAGTCCTTCTTCGTTACCCGGCATTGACGCCCATCCAGTCCTTGATGATGTTGGCTACCCCCTTGGGGTCCTGCTTGGAGACTTCCCGGGCCCGGTGCAGCTTGGCCTCGTAGGTGGCCATGATCTGCTTGCCGTCGTCGCCGGTCAGTTCCACGATCGTGCCATCTTCCCCCACTTCCCCTTCCCGGGCGGCTTCGCCCGCTTCCTCTTCTTCTTCCTCCGGGCTGACGGGGGGCGGGAACATGGTCCGTATGATAGGACGGACCACGGCGAGAAGGATATAGGCGACGATGGCGCCGATCACCAGATATTTGAGCAGTTCCTTACCCAGAGAAATATTGTCCGGGTCCTTCCAGAAGGGCAGGGAATTGTCCGTCTTTTCCCCCAGATTAAAGGCCGTATTGGCCACGGACAGGGTATCGCCCCGCTGCTGGTTGTAGCCCATGGCTTCCCGCACCAGGTCATTGATCTGCTTGATTTCCGCATCGCTCAAGGGGCGGCTGGTGGGCTTGCCGGACTTATCCACATCCTGCTTGTTATTAACCACCACCGCCACGGACAGGCGCTTGATATTGCCCACATTCTGCTTGGTGTAGCTGACCGTCTTATCCACCTCGTAATTGATGGTGGAGTCCTTGCGGGTATTGATGGGCTGGCCGGCGGAATAAATGGGGGCCTGCACCCCGGCGGCGTTGATTTGGCCCGGAGGCTGCTGGCCGTTGGCCGGAGCGCCATTAGCAGGCTGACCCGGTACGGCCGGACTGGTAATGGGGGCGGTGGCGGGCACCGGCGGCTGATTGGTGAGGGCCCCGGGCACCCCTTGGGCCGGAGGATTCACCGAGGCGGTTTCCGAACTTTGCTGGCTGCGGATGGAAATGTCCGGTGGGGTGGTATTGGGCTTGTAGCTTTCGGCGGTCTGTTCGCTCTGGGCGAAGTCCACGTCGGCGGCTACCTGTACCCGGGCATTGCCCGGCCCCACCACGGGAGAGAGGATGTCTTCCACCCGCTTGATGACGCTGGCTTCCACTTCCTGCACGTACTTGATCTGGGTGGGATCCAGCCCGGCTTCCATGAGCTTGCTCTTCAACTGGGAGAGCAGATTGCCGTCCTGGTCCAGCACCGTCACATTGGCCGCATTGAGCTGGGGCACACTGGACGCCACCAGGTGGACGATCCCGGCCACCTGGGCCGGTTCCAGGTTACGTCCCGGATAAAGCTGGAGCAGCACGGAGGCGGTGGGCTTTTGCTCTTCCCGGACGAAGACGGAGGGCTTGGGAATGGCCAGGTGCACCCGGGCGGATTGGACCGTGGAAATGGACTGGATGGTTTTTGCCAGCTCCCCTTCCAGGGCCCGCTGGTAATTGACCTGTTCGGCAAACTGGCTGATGCCGAACTTCTGGTTTTCCATCAGTTCGAAGCCGACGGAGCCGCCCTTGGGCAGGCCCTGGCTGGCTAAGCGCAGGCGTACTTCGTGGACTTTATCCGCCGGCACCAGGATGGCGCCGCTGCCGTCGGTGAATTTATAGGGAACGTTGAGTTGTTCCAGGGCGGTGATGATGGCGCCCCCGTCCCGTTCCGAAAGATTGCTGAAGAGCACCTTGTAATCGGGCTGGCGGCTCCAGAGAAAGGCGCCGATGACCAGGGCGAAAATGGCGGCCACCGCCACCATCAAGGCAATTTTCTGCTGATTGTTAAGCCGGGCGAGCCCCTCTTTCAGTCGCCCCGAGACCCCGGCCAGGCCGGTGGCCGCACCGGGAGGCTGGTTTCCGGGAGGGGTTCCGGTTGCGTCGTTTTCCTGAGTCGCCGCCATCAGTAGAGTGTCTCGTCTTGCGCAACCTTGCGGTTAAATGAGTAAAAGCGAAAATTTTCGTGAAATATTCTATATTGTATCCGCTAATCGCCTTTCAATCCCGCATATTCTTTGGCTCCCCGCATGTCTGAACCCCCAATTACTCCCCCCGATCATAAAGCCCAGGAACTGCAAAAGGCCTTTGATGTTTTCAATCAGGTTTCCCAGGAGCTGACCCAGGCCTATGAGGCTCTCCAGGCCCGGGTCACTTCCCTGACCGGGGAATTGGCGGTGGCCAACGGGGAATTGCGCCGCCAGTATCGGGAAAAGGAGGCCTTGTCCGAGCGCCTTTCCGTGCTCCTGGACGCCCTGCCTGCCGGGGTCATGGTGCTTAACGCCAAGGGAGAGGTGACCGAGGCCAATCCGGTGGCTCGGGACATGTTTGGCGCCAATGCACTGGGCCAGCCCTGGGAGGCCTTGACGGAGAACCGCCTGGCCGCCAGCGAATCCCCCCATGAATGGCTCCTCGGCGGGCGGCGCATCAGCATTGCGGAAAGCTCCCTGGATTCGGTGGGTGGGCGGATTCTGGTGATTCACGACATTACCCATGCCCATGACATGAAAGCTCGCCTGGAGCGCAATCAGCGCCTGGCCGCCATGGGGGAAATGGCCGCTTCCCTGGCCCACCAGTTGCGCACGCCCCTGGCCACCGCCCTGCTGTATTGCGGTAATCTGGGGACCCCGGAACTGGCGCCGGAAGCCCGCAGCCGCTTTGCGGAAAAGGCGGCCGACCAGTTGCGCCGCCTGGAACGCCTGATCCAGGACGTGCTGCTTTTCGCCCGGGGGGAAAGCATTGGCCGGGAAGTTATCCCGGTTTCCGCCCTCCTGGCCGAGGCCATTCAGGCCGTAGAACCCCTGATGCGGGAGCATGGGGTGGTATTTCAGGCGTCCTCCCAGGTGGATGACTTTATAATTATGGGGGGCCGCAAAGCCCTGGCCGGGGCCTTGACCAATCTTTTGGAAAACGCCATGCAGGTGTGCGAGGCCGACGGGGCAGCGGGTCGGGCCGTGTCTTTGGACGCCCAGGTGGCGGACGGCCGGGTGCTGATCCGGGTCAAGGATGCGGGGCCCGGGATTGCCCCGGAAGCCCAGGCCCGAATCTTCGAGCCCTTTTTTACTACCCGAGGCCAGGGCACGGGGCTGGGCCTGGCCATTGCCCTGGGCGTGGCCCGGGCCCACGGCGGCACTATCGATGTCCAGTCCCAAGTCGGCGTGGGCTCTGAATTTACCCTGGATTTGCCGGTCGGCAAAAAAGCCTGACCGATTAAGGAACAAGCGAATGGCGAGCAATTTTCCCATCCTGGTGGTGGAGGACGATCCCAATCTGCGGGAAGCGGTATGCGACACCCTGGAATTGGCCGGAGAGGTGGTTTTGTCCGTGGGATCGGGGCCGGAGGCCCTGGAGCTGCTGGCCGCCCGTCCCGTCTCCATCGTGGTTAGCGACGTGCGCATGGACCCCATGGATGGCATTATCCTGCTTAAGGAAATCCGGGGCCGCTATCCCCATCTGCCCGTGGTGCTCATGACCGCCTTTGCTGATGTGGATCGGGCCGTGGAGGCCATGCGGGCCGGGGCCTGCGATTTCCTCCTGAAACCCTTTGAGCCCAAGGCCCTGCTGGAACACGTGGCCCGCTACCGCCTACCTCCCATGGGAGAGGACGGGGAGGTGGTGGCGGTGGATCCGGCCAGTCGCAACCTGTTTGCCCTGGCCGCCCGGGTAGCCCAGACCGACGCCACGGTGCTGCTCACCGGGGAATCCGGCGTGGGGAAGGAAGTGGTGGCCCGCTACATCCACAACCATTCCGGGCGCCGCCAAGGGCCTTTTGTGGCCATCAATTGCGCCGCCATTCCGGAAAGCCTCTTGGAAGCCACCCTGTTTGGCTATGAAAAAGGCGCGTTCACCGGCGCCACCCAGGCCCAGGCAGGGAAATTTGAACAGGCCCAGAACGGCACCCTGTTATTGGACGAAGTGACGGAAATGCCCCTCAGCCTCCAGGCCAAGCTCCTGCGCGTCTTGCAGGAACGGGAAGTGGAGCGGGTGGGGGGCAAGAAGCCCGTGCAGCTGGACATCCGGGTAGTGGCTACCTCCAATCGGGACATGGGGGAAGCGGTGGCCAAAGGGGTGTTTCGGGAGGATTTGTACTATCGGCTCAACGTCTTCCCCCTGCTGATCCCCTCCCTGCGCCAGCGTCCGGAAGATATCGTGCCCCTGGCCCGGCATTTTCTTGCCGATCAGGGCGGCAAATCCGGCCGCCCCGGGCTGCGCTTCACGGCGGATGGGGAAGCGGCCCTCAAATCCTATCCCTGGCCCGGCAATGTGCGGGAGCTGGTGAACGTGGTGCAGCGGGCCCTGATCCTGGCGCCTGGGGACGAGGTAGATGGGCTTTGCCTTCATTTGCCTAGCACCGGAATGGCCGGGCCTGGCCTTGCCCCCGGAATGACGGTGGCGCCCCTGAATCTGGCGCCCCAGCCCACTGTGGCCTCGGGCGAGCGGGAAATTCGGAATCCCCCCCTGGGGGAAGAAGCTAACGGCCTTCAAGTCGGCGAGAAAAAAGCCGATAATATTAAGGACTGGGAGCGGGAATTGATTCTGGAAACCCTGGCAGCGGTAGGGGGCTCCCGGAAAAAGGCGGTGGAGCGCTTGGGAATTTCCGAGCGCACTTTGCGTCATAAGCTCAGGCAGTATCGTTTGGCCGGCTACCTGGAAGAATAAATCTGGCGCAATAGTTGCTTAGATTTCTCTGATCGGTTGGAGAAAGTCATGGACACCAAAGGCATTGATAGCATGTTGAGTCAGTTGCGGGCCGCTTCCGCCCTCGCTTCTTCGGGTAAAACCGGGGAAGTTGGCGGCGTTGCTGGGGCGACCGGTACGTCTGGCTCTGCGGCGCCGGGGGGCGTGGATTTTTCCCAAGTCCTCAAGTCCACCATCGACCAGGTCAATCAGGCCCAGCAGGAAGCCCAGAATATTTCCCAGGATTTCGCGTCCGGCAATTCCAACGCCAATCTTCACGAAGTCATGATCGCCCTGCAAAAGGCCAATGTGTCTTTCCAGGAAATGGTACAGGTGCGTAATAAGCTGGTGACCGCCTATCAGGATGTGATGAACATCCAGGTGTGATTGCCTTCCCCGGACCGGCCTTCCGCCGGTCCCCGCCCGGGCGTGAGGCCCGGGGCTTTCCCCCTCTTTACCCTCAGTCCAGCCCGCTCAAGCGGGCTTTTCTTTCCCGCTCGATGCGGGTGATGTAGCGCTGCACCATGCTCAGGCGGGTGCCCGGCAAATCCACGTATTCACAGCCCGCCCGCAGGTACACGTTGCCCGTTTTGGTGGTGACGGGGAAGGCATTGCGTACCGTCAGGGTGGTCTCAATTTCCCCTTCTTCCGGCAGAGCAAAACAGCAATTGGGGAAGGTGGTGCCGGGGGCGAAACGTTCCTTCTGATCCATGGGCAGCATGAGGCCGATACCTCCCCCGCTGATGTCCAGAATGGGCGCTTCCATGGGAGGATCCGCGGGAATCAGGCATTTGATGGGGTTGGCAATGGGGGCGACCAGACGGTAGTACTCCCGGCGTTGCAGGCGCAACAGGGTCTCCGGTAGTTCCCCCAGGAAAGCCGGGCGGCCTTCAAAGCTGGTGGAGCGTAGCCCCTTCAGGCTGAACTGGATTTTTACCTTGTCCAGGCTGGAGATAAAAATCAGCTTTTCCGCCACCAGGGCTTTTTGATTCATTTCCTGGTCGCTGCCCATGTCGAAAATGAGCTGACCCCCTTTGGTGATCTGGTTTAAAGCGGTCAGGAGAAAGGCGTTGCCGTTGTCGAAATAGACCGTGATCATGGCCCCTTTCTGCAACAGGGCACGCAACACGAACAGTATTTCCGCACGGGAGTAGAGGAGATACTTGCTGTAATCGTCCTCGGTTTCCGCATGGATACTGTGGGGAGAATTCTCCGGAGGGGTGTTGGGCGTGGCCGTCGGCTCGGGAGCCTTGTCAGTCATTGGGTGTCCTGGGTTTCCGCATGCAGCGACAAGCCTGAAGTGTAATCAAAAGCCCGCATTCTGAGAATGGCATTATTTCCCTAAGATTAGGGATAAGGGGCTATTTTCCTGGGGCGGGAGGGATTCATTGCCCTGTTCCAGGCGATAAACCCAGGCTAATAGCTCTGCCACCGCCACATAAAGCTGGGGTGGAATCCGTTCATCCAGATCCACCTGCATCAATAAACCCACCAATTCGGGGGATTCGTGGACATAGACCCCGTGGGCCCGGGCTTTGGCGATAATTTCTTCCGCCACAAAGCCTTTGCCCTTGGCCACGATACGGGGCGCAACGTCTGTTTCCTGGTAGGTGAGGGCTACGGCGCTGCGCATGGCCCCGCTGGTGTCAGCCATGGGCTCCTTCCTCCCGGATGTTCAGGGTGGTGATCTGGAGCCCCACAGCGGACAGCTGGCTAACCAGGGCATTTTTTTCTTCCTCAAGCCTGGCGGCGGTTTGGCTGCTATCCGTGGCGATGTCCAGGGCCAGCTGGTTGTCCTGTATGGTCAATTGGGCATCCAGGGTGCCCAGCCTGGGGAGATGGAGGCGCAGGGAGGTTTTCCAGCCCGGGGCGGTTTCCCCATCCTCCCCTTGACGCTTCGGCGCCTGCTCCTCTTCCTCAATGCGCCATTCCATAGTCTGGCCGGGCCAGATTTGGCCTTGCCAGACAAAATTGCCGCTGGCCAGGCTGTCCAACTGTTGGCGAACCAGGTTGGTAGTTTCGGGGGCGAGAATTTTTCCCTGGGCGACTTGGCTTTCTCCCGCCTTGGTACTGTGCTGGGCGCCGCTGTTGAGGATTTCGTTGTTGGCAGCGTTCGGGGCCAGGGGGGCGGTGCTTCCAGAGGCATTGGCTGGGGTATGGGGCGCCGCCAGGTAGGTGAGGGGCGCTTGCTTGCCCTGGGGCTCCTGGCGCAGCTCTGCCTCCGTGCGCTGGCCCTGGACCCACTGGGCCTGATGGGCTTCGTAAAACAGGCCACTTTTGCTCACCGCTTGTTGCAGCAGGGGCGCCAGGTCTCCGCCCGTCAGCAGCGGTTTGCCGTTCAGTATGGGCTGGGCGTCATTGAGCTGGGCTAAGGGGGCTTTGCCATTGCCGCTCCCCTGCTCGGGAAGGGAGAAAAGGGAGGCGATGAGCTTGGCGGTGGAACTCAGGTTGGCCGGGGTGCTTTCCTGGGGCTGGGCGCCGCTGGCGGGGACCCGGACGGCCAGGGCCTGCTTGCCGTCGTTTTCTACGACTTCCAGCTCCAGTGCGTCACCGCTCTTGGCGGAAAAGGGCAGGGCCAGGGTGACTTCCCGCTGGGCGATCATGGCCCGATAGGCGCCGTTGGGTAGTACGGCCAGAACTTCCGCCGTGATCCGTTGCCCTGCGCTCAGGTTGCTGAGTAGGTCATTGACTGCATCGGCGGGTTGGGCGGGCTGGACGGGGCCCACCCGATCCGTTTGGACGGAGGGGCGGAGCTGGGCAGTGAGTACATCGGAAGGAATCATGGCGTTTTCCTGTCCGGCCTTCCTGTCCGGCGTAGGGCGTTAGAAAGAGTGGTAAGCCTTGGCTAGGGAATGGGTGTTGTTGATGCTGTTGAGGCGCCGTTCCAGGTCGTTACGTTGGGCCAGGACCAGCTTTTGGGTTTCCTCATCCAGGCGCACCATGTGGTCCAGAACTTGGCGGGCTTCCGGGCTGAGTCGGTCGCCCTGATTGCCCTGAGGGCCGAGTAGGGCGTTCAACCGCGCCAGTCCTTCCCGGCGCCGGCTTTCCTCTTGCAACAAGGCGTCCCAATTTCCCTGGGCGGCCTGGGTGTGCATGTTCCGGGACAGGAGCGCCAGTTCGCCAATGAGTTGATTGACCTGGCTTTGCCCGTTGGGCGTGTTTTCAGGCATGGCTGGAAATGCCGGAGGAGGGGGTGGGTTCGCTGGCGGCTTCCGCCTGCTCCTGGTTTTTCGCCAGGGTTTTCCAGGCGCTGCCCAGATCGTTCATCAAGAAAATGACTTCGTCCAGAATCTTGGGATCGTTGTGCAGATTGGCCTCGCAGATGCGCTTGATCATATAGACGTAGAGATCGTTCAAGGACACAGCCAGATCTGGTTCGTCGCTCTTTACCCCTTCATCGTCAAAGCGCAGAGCGTGACGCAGCTCCGTAATGATGTTGATGGCCTGATTAATCCGCCGGGCTTTGACGGCAATATTCCCCTTAGCCATTTCCAGCTTGGCGGAGGAAAGGGCGGAAACCGTTCCGTCATACAGCAAAACAACCAGCTGAATGGGGGTGGCCGTGTTAACGGCAGTTTCCACATTGACTTGGGCGTAGGCTTTCGCCCCTTGGCTGAACATCACAGATACCCCATCAAAATTGATTAAACCTAGCTACTGGTGGATTTTGTTAGCTGGCTGATGTAGCTCAGCGAAGTGTTGAGGTTGCCCACGAGGGTATCGAGTGCGGAAAACTGAGCGCGATAAGTGGCGGATACGTTGGACAACCGAGTTTCTTCCCGGGTGATATCGTCGCCGATGTTGGTCAATGACGTATTTAACCCGTCAATCCGTGCAGAAAGCAAGCCATTGGTGTTCATCATGGCTGTGGCCGTTTGGCTCAGGCGTTGGGCAAACCCTTCTTTGACATCCGTAAAAGCGCTGACTACCTGACTAAAGTTGGTGGATAGCGCGTTTTGGAAGGTGCTGGTATCCAAGGACAGGGTGCCATCTTTGCTGAACGTGATACCCAGCTGGGCCATGTAACTATAGGAATTCCCGGAGATGTTGGCCGGTGTGTTGAACACGGATTTTAGCTGGGTAATAACCTGGGTGACCGTATTTTCCCCATCCAGGGTGGCGCCTTTTTTATGGAGGGTATTGGCGGCTGAAGCCAGGTTGTTGTACGCGGAAACGAAATTCTGAACCTTGGTGGTAATGCCGGCAACGTCATGGGCGACAACGAGAGAGGCGGCGCTGGAAGTTGTTCCTTGGAGGTTCAGAGTGACGCCGTCGACTACGTTAGTGACGGTATTGGAGGCCGAAGTAACGGCAATGCCGTCCACCGTCAGGGATGCGTCTTTTGCCGCCTGGGAGGTCGTGAAATTCAAGGGGCTGCCGGACTGGGATTCGCTGACGTTGATGCCGTTGGAAAGGCCAGTGGCCTTGGCTGTCACCACCAGACGATTGCCCGTGCCGTCGTTCAGGATAGAGGCGGTCAGGAAGGTGTTGCCGGAAGCGGAATTAATGGAATTCTTAAGGGTTTCCAGGGAGTCCGTATCGTAGTTGGCGGTGACGGAGAAAGTCTTAGTGGCATCCCCTGCGAGGGTAAAGGTCAGGGTATCCGAGCCGGACAGGCTGCTGCTGCCACTGACCGTGGAAGTCCCCATGGCCGTGGTGGTGGAACTGAAGGCGGCGTTTTTGCTGTACTGAATTTGCTGTTGGGCCAGATTGTTCACGGCCACCGTATGGGTGCCCGTGGAGGCCCCGTCCGCCGCCGTGGCGGTGAAGGCGGTGGTGTTGGAAGAGGTCGCCGTGGTGCCGTTGAAATCCCAGCTATCCTGCAAGGCCTGGGTTGCCGTATTAAAGGAGTCCAGCGCGCTTTTTAATTGGCCGTAGGCGCTGATTTCGCTGTTGTAGGTGGATTGCTGGGTTTGCAGGCTGTCCAGATGGGTGGATTCGGCTGACATCAATTTTGT
Organism: Rhodocyclaceae bacterium; assembly: GCA_041907765.1. GTDB lineage: Bacteria > Pseudomonadota > Gammaproteobacteria > Burkholderiales > Rhodocyclaceae > Azospira. Next base: position 44,984 of record JAYRGQ010000011.1, read on the forward strand.
CAGCAGCCCTTCCAGATCCATGCCAGAGGCGGCACCCAGACTGGTAACCGTGGTCATGACGGGAACTCCTTGTTGCGAAGAGGTGTGTCGGATTGAAGCGAAGTCTAGGCTTGATCCTTGATCAGAATGCCGGTGACTTCCTTAAGACGCTTCGCTAACTCAAGCATTTCTTGTGCCGGAATCTGCTTGATGAGTTGGTGAGTCTTGGTGTCCTCAATCTTGACCACAATGGTGCCCGTTCCCTTATCCACCGAAAAGCTGAGATCGGTGTTGCGGATTTGCTGGACGGCCTGATTGGCGGCGTCCGTCGCTCTTTTCAAAGCGGATTCATCCAAGGGATTAGCCGATGATTTTTTTTCCTGCCCGTTTTTGGCGGCCACATCCCCATTGGTTCCGGGGACTTGCTTCGGCGTTTGGGCCGATGCCACGGAAGAACTGGGGGTAGGGGAGGATCGGGGCTCACTCCCATCGGCATTAGCGTATGCCCATAGGTTGGAACCTGCGGTATCGATGGGTTGGATAGACATGGTTTATCCTCCACAAGGAAAAGCCGGAGAGCTCACGCGGAACATCGCAAACTCCCCGGCCTCGGCTGTGTTCAGCCTTTTAACTGGCTTACTGCAGCAGCGTCAGAGCGCTTTGCCCCAGATTGTTGGCTTGCTTCAGGATGGCCGTACCCGCTTGTTGCAGGATTTGGGACTTGGAGAAGTTTGCCGTTTCAGAAGCGTAGTCCGTATCAATGATACGACTTTGGGAGGCGGTCAGGTTTTCCACGTAATTGTTCAGGTTGGAAATCACCGCATCGAACCGGTTTTGCACAGCGCCGAACCGGGAGCGGATGTTGGTGATTTGCTTGATATCCGCATCCAGGTTGGCCAGAGCCGCAGAAGCGCCGCCGGAGGTCGTAATGTTGATAGTGCCGGTGGCGGTCAGGCTGCCGCTGTAGGCGTGGAGCGCGCTGCTCCCGGAGGTGGCCAAGTCAGTGGTGGATACGCTTACTTGGTTGTCAGCAGAACCGCTGTAGCCGACTTGGAAAGTGATGGTGGAAGCGCCGGACAGCAGGCTGGTACCGTTGAATTGGGTGGTTTGCACGATCCGGCTGATTTCTTGGGTCAGCTGGTCCACTTCCAATTGCAGTTGGCTACGGTTGGTGTCGCTGACGGAGCCGTTGGAAGCCTGCACGGCAATTTCCCGAATCCGTTGCAGGTTGTTGGAAATCTGGCCCAGAGCACCTTCCGCCGTTTGACCGACGGAAATCCCGTCGTTGGCGTTGCGCACGGCTTGGTTGCCACCCCGGATGGCGCTGGTCAGGCCTTCGGAAATAGCCAAGCCTGCCGCATCGTCCTTGGCGCTGTTAACCCGCAGGCCGGAAGACAGGCGTTGCAGGGAGGTGTTCAAAGAGGATTGGGAAGTAGCCAAGTTACGTTGCGCGTTGAGGGACGCAATGTTGGTATTGACGACGATGGACATGGTTTTCTCCTAGAACCTATTGTCAGGATGTCCCGAAGGACAAACAGTCAGGAAACGGCTAATTGCTTCCTTCTGACTGGTTATCGGTCTCCTAGGGGGAAACTTTAGAAAATTTTTGCAAAAAAGGGAGGGGAAAAATGGGGACGGGTGTGGAGAAGGAATAAGCAAATAAAAACAGGCCCATAAGGGCCTGTTTTTGAGTAAAAAGTGAGGCTTTTTTACTGGAGCAGGGTCAGGGCCTGCTGGGGAATCTGGTTCGCCTGCTTGAGGATGGCCGTGCCAGCCTGCTGCAAGATCTGGGCTTTGGAGAAATTGGCGGTTTCTGCCGCGTAATCCGTATCCATGATCCGGCTCTTGGAGGCGGTCAGGTTTTCCACGTAGTTATTCAGATTGGCGATCACCGCATCGAACCGGTTCTGTACCGCACCAAAGGTGGAGCGGATGTTGGTGACGCGGGCAATATCCTGGTCCAGAGCGGCCAGGGCCGCTGAAGCCCCCCCAGAAGTGGTGATATTGATGGTGCCTGTGGCCGTTAAGCTGCCACTAAAGGAATACAGGCCGGCAGCGCCGGTCTGGGCCAAGTCGGTGGTGCTGACGGACACCTGGTTGTCCGCCGTGCCGCTGTAACCAATCTGGAAGGTGATGGTGGTTTGGCCGGACAGCAGGCTGGTGCCGTTGAATTGGGTGGTTTGGACAATACGGCTGATTTCCTGGGTCAGCTGGTCCACTTCCAATTGCAGCTGACTACGGTTGGAGTTGCTGACAGAGCCGTTGGCGGCCTGCACCGAGATTTCCCGAATCCGTTGCAAGTTATTGGAAATTTGTCCCAGGGCGCCTTCCGCCGTTTGCCCCACGGAAATCCCGTCGTTGGCGTTGCGTACCGCCTGGGTATTCCCCCGGATGGCGCTGGTCAGGCTTTCCGAAATGGCCAGGCCGGCGGCGTCGTCCTTGGCGCTATTTACCCGCAAGCCGGAAGAAAGCCGTTGCAAGGAGGTGTTCAGGGACGACTGGGAGGTGGACAGATTGCGCTGGGCGTTAAGCGACGCAAGATTCGTGTTGACGACAAGTGGCATGATCACTCCTTACCAGAGAGGCTTTCGGTTCGACTTGGCGCCGCTCTAGAGAGCCGTGCCATGATGGCTCTTCTAAAGCATGGAGTGTGCCATCCCGTTATGCCGTCCCGGAGGAGTTTGTCAAGGCCGCTAATTTCCTGGGTTTCCCGAGGGCAGAGCGGTTTTGTTGCTATCAGGAAAAGCGGCGATCCAGGTCCCGGGCCAGGATTTCCACCAGCGGCAACCATTGCCCCGGCATTTTTTGCCGGTAAAGGGTCAGGCCGGGATACCAGGGGCTATCGGCCCGGTTTTCCAACCAGCGCCAGTCCCCGCTGTAGGGCAGCAGGAGCCAGGTAGGGAGATGGAGGGCTCCCGCCAGATGGACCATGGAGGTATCCACCGAGAGGAGCAGGTCCAGTTGGCTTAAGGCGGCGGCGCTGTCACTGAAGGTTTGCAGGGGTAAGGGCAGGGGGCGGAGGCCGGGGAGTTCTGCCGGAATCTCCCGGTCGGCCTGGAAGCTGTAAAAATCCACCCCGGCCCGGTCCAGTAGGGCGACCAGGGCTTGGGGCGGGCAGGAGCGTTGCTGGTCGTTGGGATGGCGGGGATTGCCGGCCCACACCAGTCCCACCTTGGGCCTGCTGGTGCCTGGGAGCCGGTGCTGCCAGCGCTCCCGGGCGGGGTCGGGGATGGTCAAATAGGGGAAGGGGCAGCCCGGCAACTGATCCAGGGTCAGGCCCAGCAAATGGGGCAGGCTCATCAGGGGCGCATAAACCTGGCAGCCGAAGCCGTCCGCTGGCAGATCCGGCTGTTGGATGACCACTTGGTCGATACCCGGCGCGGTGGCGGCAATTTCCGCCAAGGGGGCGGCACATTCCAGCACGATTTGGCCGCCCCGGGCCTTGGCCCAGGGGGCGAAGCGGAGAAATTGCAGGGTGTCCCCCAGGCCCTGCTCGCTGCGCAGCAACAGGCGGCGGCTTTCCAGGGGCTCTCCCTGCCAACGGGGCAGGCGGTTGGAAAAGCCGCTGCGGGTACCGACCGCCGGTCCCCATTCGTATTCGGCCCAGGCTTCCGGCCAGCGGCCCCGTACCAGCAGGGTCAGGGCGTGATTCCAATGGGCGCGGGGATTTTGGGGTTGCAGGGCCAGGGCTTGGGTTTCGGCCTGATCGGCCAGGTCGTAGCGGACCAGGGCCTTAAACAAAAGGCCAATTTCCAGGAGCAGGGGGCCATTGTCCTGGGCCAAGGGCAATGCCTGGCGGCCCCAGGCTTCCCCAGCCTCCAGGTTCCCTTGGGCTAAGGCCACCTGGCCCAGGGTGAGGCGAAGCGCTGCCTGGTTTGGATATTGGGAAAGATGGGGGCGGACCAGGGCCTCCGCCTCGGCCGCTTGGCCCAGGGCCAGGTGGGTCTGGGCCAGATGGAGCAGGGGGCCGACCTGGTCAGGAGCCAGCAGGTGGGCGTTCTGAAAGGCCAGCAGGGCGGCCTCCTGGAGACCCTGGCGTTGGAAAATCAGGCCCAGATTGTCGTAAGCCAGGCCATCTTCCGGGGTGCAGTCAATTTGGGCCAGGGTGGCTTCCTGGGCTAGGGCCCAGTTTTCCTGGGCGTAGGCTGCCGCGGCCAGCTGGCTGAGGACGGGGATCTGGCGGGGGGCTAGACGCCGGGCCAGCTGATAGGTTTTTAGGGCCAGTTCGCCCTGGCCCAGGTGGGTCAGGCAGAGGCCCAGGTGATAGGGAATGGTCCAATCCTGGGGCGCTAGGGGCGCGGCCCGGCTGTAGGCGCCGGCGGCTTCCTGGAAACGGCCTGCGGCAAAATGCCCCCCGGCTTCCGCCAGCAGGGCGTCCAGGGTGTTCTGCTGGCTCAAGGGGCGTTGCCCTGGTCGGCCCAGGCGGCTAGGGCCTGGGCCAGGTTTTGGATGGCGCCCTCCCAGTCCCCCGGCGCCGGCTGGCGGAATTGGCGCAGGCTGGGGTACCAGGGGGAATCTTCCCGTTCCAGGAGCCAGCGCCAATCCGTGTCCCAACGGTTCAAGAGCCACACCGGCTTACCCAGGGCGCCTGCTAGGTGGGCCACCGCCGTATCCACGCTAATAACTAAATCCAGCTGTTCCACGGCAGCGGCGGTTTGGGCGAAATCCGTCAGCTCCCCGCTCACATCCAGCAAGGCCAGGGCGGGACGGAGCTCGGGAGCCAGGGCGTGAATCTGGGCGGCGGCTTCGTCCTTTTGCAGGCTGACAAACTGGATGTGGGGTACGGCCAGCAGGGGTGCCAGCTGGGCCAGCTCCAGGCTGCGCCGGCTGTCCAGCAGGCGGGCGTCCGCCATGTGCTGGCGCCGACCTCCGGCCCACACCAGACCGACCCGGGGCCGGGGTAGGGGCGCCAGGCGGGCCGCCCAGTGTTGCCGGAGGTTTTCCGGAGGGGCCAGGTAAGGAACCTGGGCCGGAATGTGGTCCGTATCGGTATGAAATGCCAGGGGCAGGGAGAGCAGCTGGCAGTGGCAGTCCGTTTCCGGCACCGGTTCTGTTTCGTCGATGAGGCAGTCAATCCCGGGTACGGAGGCGAACAGGGCTTTCAGGGCGGGTTGGATGCGCACCGCCACCCAAGCGCCCCGGGCTTTTACCAGGGGGGCGTAGCGGATGAACTGGAGGGAATCCCCCAGCCCCTGTTCGCAGAGCAGGAGAATGCGCTTGCCTTCCAGGGACTCGCCCCGCCATTGGGGCGTGGCGGGCCGGTAGATGACCCCCTGGATATTGGCTTGGCGGCGGAATTCGTAGTCGGGCCAGGCTTCCGCCAGCCGTCCCAGGGTGAGCAGCACCAGGGCCCGGTTCCAGCGGGAGAGGGGATGTTCGGGGGCCAGGGCCAGGGCCTGGTTAAAGGAGGCCAGGGCAGCCTCCAGATCCATGGCTTCCATTTGGGTAATGCCCAGATTGCAGTACCCGGTGGGCTCCTGGGGGGCGACCTGGATGGCCTGGCGGAAACTGGCGGCGGCCTCCTCCCGTTTGCCCTGCTTCATGCGGGCGTTGCCCTGTTCCACCCAGGCCCAGACCAGTTGGGGAGCCAACTGGGTGGCGGCGGTGGCCAGTTCCTCCGCTACCCCGTATTCCCCCAGGTGGCAGCAAAGGGAGGCGAAGGCGGTGTAATTGCGGGGTTCCCCCGGATTGGCGTTGAGGGCGGCGGTGTAGGCGTCCACCGCGTCGGGAAATTCCCGTAACAGCACCAGACCGCTGGCAATGCGACGCCAGGTGTCGTCATCCGCCGGGGGCGTTTGGGCGGCCAGCAGCAAATCCTGCTTGGCCCCGGCGCTGTCTCCCATGCGTATGCGGGCCAGGGCCGCCTCAATACGGGCGTCCGCGCTCCGGGGCTGGGCCCGGAGTACGGTCTGCCAGAGTTGCAGGGCTTCCCCGTGCCGTTGCTGGTCCCCCAGGAGCACGGCCAGATTGTGGGCCGTGTCCAGGTGGCCTGGCACGGCGGCCAGAATGCGTCGGTACAGGGTTTCGGCGGCCGCCCCCTGGCCCTGTTGTTGGGCCTGGGCGGCCTGGGAAAACCAGGCGCCCAGGGTGGCGTTGTCCGGAGGAGAAGCCTTCATGAACATCCTTGTCCGGATCAGGCCCGGGGGCCGGTGATGGCCTGGAACCACAGGTCTTGAACCTGGCTCAGGAGGTAATGCCGTTGCACCCACTGTTTCAGGGCCGCCCCTTCCCGTTCCGCCTGATCCGGATGGTTTACCCGCTCCAGAATGGCATCCACCCAGGCCTGTTCCTCATTGGGCACCCGGGTAACGGGGGCGTCGTCGGTCCGGTAGGGATAGATGTCCGTGCAGATGACGGGCAGGCCCAGAATGCCGTATTCCAGAATGCGCAGATTGCTCTTGGCCTGGTTGAAGGGGTGCTGCTCCAGGGGGGCCACCGCCAGATCCAGATTGAGGCTGGCCAGCTTGGCCGGATAGGCTTCCACTCCCACGACGAAATCGTGGAATTCCGCAATATAGGGGCGGATTTCTTCCGGGCACATGCCGAAAAAGACCCAATCCACCTGGCTGGCGGTGCGCTTCACCACATTGGCGATAATGGCCAGATCCCCTTTGTGCTGCTGGGCCCCGGCCCAGCCCACCCGGGGCTTGGGACCGGTGCGCTTGCGGCTTTGCAGGGGCAGCCAGAGTTCGTCCCGCAGGGTATTGGGTACCAATACCCCCTTGTCCGTGAGTTCACTCACCAGGTCCAGCAGGGGCTGGGTGCTGACAATGACCGAGTCGGCCAGCTTGAAGAGTTTGCGCAGGCGATAGCGGCCATCCCGGGGGATGCGCTTGAAATTGGGGTTGTCCCGGGGCATTTCCGTGATCAGGTCATCGATCATCAGGTTAATGCGCAGCTTGGGGAGCATTTCCCGGTAACGTTCCAGCCAGTCCTGGAAAACGGGGGCGTAAGCCGCCTGGGCCATGAGCACATCCGGACCCAGCCGTTCCATTTCGGAAAGGGTGAGATAGCGGCTATCGTGATAGCGCTTGGTTTGGACGATGGTGCTTTGCACCTTGGCGGCTTCGGCCAGGCGCCGCAGGGGGGCGCAGAACCGGTATTCCCCCACGCCTCCGGCGGGGGGCAGGGCCAGCACCCGGGGCCGATCCCGGAAATTGGCATCCCAGTCCGCCACCAGTTCCCCTTCCACCCGGAAGGATAGGCTGGTGTGCAGGGCCAGGTGCCGGTTGTAGGCCGGGTCTTCCCGCAGCCATTCCTTCCAGCGCTGGTGCAGCACATTGGCCGTTTCCCGGTCCCGATCCATGGCCCGAGCCTTGGCCTTGATTTCTTCCATCTCGCTTTTCAGGGAGACGCTGGCGTGGTGCACCAGGGTGGCGAAGGGGGTCCAGACCACCAGTTTATCCAGGCTGCGGACCTTGAGGCAAAAATCCACGTCGTTGAAGAGCACGGCGGCGTGGTCTTCGTCCATGCCTCCCACGGCCAGATAGGTTGCCTTGGCCACCAGCAGGCAGGCGGCGGTGACGGCGCTGTAGTCCTGTTCTACCTGGAGCCGGTTCATGTAACCCGATTCCTCCATGGGAGTACGCATGAAGCCGTGGGAGGCCAGATGGTCCATGCCCAGGATAATCCCGGCGTGCTGGATTTTGCCCGTTTCCGGATACACCAGCCGGGCGCCCACAATGCCCACTTCCGGCCGAGCCAGGTGGCTCACCATGCGGGTCAGCCAGCTACCCTGGACGATTTCCGTATCGTTATTGAGGAGCACCACGTACTCGCCCCGGGCCTGGGCGACCCCCAGGTTGCACTGGGCGGAAAAGTTGAAGGGCTGGTCATAGGGGACGATGCGTACCCGTTCCCCTTGGGTGGCCTGGAGCTGCTGGTAATAGGCCAGGGTGTCCGGGTCTTCCGTCTGGTTATCCACAATCACCACTTCGTAATTGCCGTAGTCGGTTTTGGCGAAGAGGGATTCCAGGCAGGGGCGCAGGAACCAGACGAAGTCCCGGTTGGGAATAATGATGGACACCAGGGGCGTGTCCGACCGTTGGTACTGGACGTGGAAAGTGTCCGGCACCAGGCCAGCGGTGATCTGGGCCGCCGTACCCCGGCGTTGCAGGTGGTTTTCCAAGGCCACCTGGCGGGAGGCCTGGGTTAGGGGATGGGGCTGACGTTGGGCGGGGAAATGGTGCAGGGGCTCAGCGATATGGCCGATGGCTTCCCCTCCCTCCCCATCCAGCAGGCGTAGGAGGGCATCGTAGAGCCAGGCGCCCGGGAAGGGCTGAAAGCCCCCCAGCCGTTGCAGGGCTTCCCCTTTGAACCACAGGGCGGCGCCCACGTAATCCATGGAGCGCAGGTAATCCAGGTTGAAATCCGGCTTGAACCAGGGCTGGACGTATTGACCCTGCTCATCCTTGTGGTCGTGGTCGGTGTAAATGGCGGACCACTGGGGATGGGCCTGGGCGTAATCCCCCAGGGCCAGGAAGGCGTGGGGCGCCAATTCGCTCCCCGGGGGCAGAATGCCGATCCAATCCCCCCCCAGCTCCACCAGGCCGTTATAGGCGGCGGCCAGCTGGGCATCGTCATTCAGATCGTCAATCTGCAACCAGCCCAGGGTGTCGGACTGGAGAAACAGGGGGCTGGGGGCCTCATAGTCCGCCACCACAATAAACTGCCAGTCCTTATACAGCTGGCTTTCCATGGCCGTTAAGGTGGCCGCCAGCTGGGTCAGGTTTTCCTGCCGGGTGGGCACCACCACGGTGAACCGGGGCCGCTTGGTCCAGGCCATCATGTGCTCGGCGTAAATCTGGGCGTGGATCGGCTCCAGGGTGTGCTTTTGTTGCCACAGACTGTAATCTCGCACGTACGTTGCGGGCATCTGAGGCTTTTCTGGTTGGCCCTGAATAACCTGTTGGAGCAGTCTTTGCCGTAGCGCCAGGAGATTAGTGTCGGTGACAGGATACTTGCCGTATATCTGCTGGAAGCCGGGCAGTTGGCCGCTCACCGCCGGTAAGGTGTGGTCAGTGCGGAACTTGGCTTGGCGGACTTCCACCGTGCATTGATGAATTTTTTTAAAGCGAGTGTTCCGGGAGAGGCGGATCAAGTAGTCCCAATCCTCCATTACCGGCATAGATTCATCAAAGAGACCCACCTGTTGGATAAGCTGTCGGCGATGTCCCCAAGTGGGGGTGGGAATGTAATTGGCGATGAGGAGTTCGTCCGAGTCGTAGTCTTTGTCCTGATAGGGACGGCTGCGTAGACCTTCCACGGGCAGACCGTCCTTCAGTTCATAAACTACATATTCCGCATCCGAAAAGACAAATCCGACCTGGGGGTCTTGCAGGGCATGATCCAGGACTTCCAGGTGATTTGCCCGGAAGCAGTCGTCATCATCCAAATAGGCGATCCATTGGCCCCGGGCGAAGCCTAGGGCGGTGTTGCGGGCAGCCGCTGCACCTCCGGACTGGGGGCGACGGATATAGGCGATGTTCAGCGACTGGCCGTAATAGGCTACCAAGGCCCCTAGGTCGCAGCCCCCGTCATTGACCAGAATGACTTCGAAATCCTGATTCGTCTGGTGCTTTAGGCTTTCCAGGGCCTGGGCCAGTAGGTGGGGGCGGTCCTTGGTGGGAATAATGACGGAGCAACGGGGAGTGCGACTGGTGCGGTCCGGCGTCGCGACGGGTATTTTTTTCGGACTGGTCGCCGGTGTGGGGGGCGTTACTTGGGAGACGGGGACTGGAGCGCTCTCCCGGGGGGGCAAGGCGTCTAGCAATTGTAAAAAGCGCTGGGCCAGGGCGGCAGAACCATAATGTTTCTGGATGTAGGGCTGGGCTCGGTCCAGATAGGCCTGACGTTGTTCCCGGTTCAGATAGGCCGCTACCGCCTGGACCAGGGTTTCCGGCGAGGTGTAGAGACTGTCTTCCGCTCCCAGGGCCTGGACCAGTTCACGGTAGGCAGGGCAAGAGCTGACCAGGGGCACTAAACCATTGGCGATGGCCGTGAGCATTTTGCCGTTGCTCTTGCTGTCTTCATGCGCATCCCCGGTCTGGGTGAGCAAAGCCAGATCCGCCTCTCGCAGCAGGGCGGGCAGGTCTTCCTGGGACCAGGGATGGAGTTGGAAGTCGGGCAGCATTTCCTCTAGCTCGGGCAAGGCGGCCCCGTCCGTTATCACATGGAGCTGGGCGCCCAGGGCCCGCAGGGTGGGAACCAGGGGCGCGATCTGGTAAAGGTTGCCCACCTGGCCGAACCAGACGATGCCTAGTCCGTCGTGGGCGGGGGCGGGCACGGATTGGCCTGGGTCGGCGTCAATACCCCCAGGCAATACTGCCAGTTTGGCTTGGGGGAAACGCTGGGCCAGGAGCTGAGCCCGCTCCGTGGTGTCCGTGGTGACCAGGTCCACCAGGCCCATCATGGTTTGCCAGTCTTCTGGGCGGATATCCAATTCCGCCAGCTTTTCTTCCTGACTCTCGTCCAGGTCATAAATCACCCGACCGCCCCGAGCTTTCACCAGACGGGCATAGGCCAACAGGTCCGGGGTGATCTTTTTCTGGATGAACAACAGATCCGCATCCGCCATGGGCTGGATACGGGCCTCCTGACCGGCGGCCTGTAAGGCTTGGGCTAGGAGGAAGACCCGGGTACGGCTGCTGGCGTTGTCCGCGTTTTGGGCGGGAATTAGGGAAATTTTCATGGTGCGTTCCATTGTTCCGGTCAGGAAAGGCGTGGGGGCCCTATTTTGCCTGCAAACGGCCAGCAGGGGCGGAAAAACTCCGCTCCCGTCAGTCCTGGCGCGGCTTTCAGCGCATTTCTCCCATTTCGGAAAGGGCTTGAATGACCCGTTCGCGCTGGGCTTTGGTCACCTGGGGGCCTATGGGCAAGCTGAGTATTTCCCCGGCCAGCTGTTCGGCCAGGGGGAAGGAGCGTCCTGCCAAATCTCGGGCATAGGCTTGCTGCCGGTGGGGCGGGGTGGGGTAGTGGATCAGGGTAGCGATTCCCTGGTCGGCTAAATAGCGTTGCAGGGCATTCCGGCGGGGGTGACGAATGACGAACAGGTGCCAAGCGGGATCGGCCCAGGGCGCGACGGTGGGTAGGACTAAGGACGTGTCAGCCAGGGCCTGCTGATAGCGTTGGGCGAGCTGGCTGCGACGCTTGTTCCAAGCCTCCAGATGGGCTAGTTTGACGCCCAGGACGGCGGCTTGCACCGGGTCTAGCCGGCTGTTAAAACCTATCCGCTCATGAACGTATTTCTGCCGGGATCCATAATTTGCCAGAGTCCGGATTCGTTCCTGAAACTCCGGGTCGTTTGTGGTCACGGCTCCTCCATCTCCCAGCGCCCCCAGGTTTTTTCCTGGATAGAAGCTCCAAGCCACCGGATTACCATGGCTACCGATGGGGCGCCCTTTATAACGGGCGCCGTGGGCCTGGGCTCCGTCTTCCACCACAGCTAAGCTGTGGCGCCGGGCCACCGCCATGATGGGGTCTAAATCCGCCGGATGGCCGTAGAGGTGGACGGGGAGAATGGCTCGGGTGTGCGCGGTAATGGCTACCTCCAGCCGGGTGGGGTCCATCGTGTAGGTGATGGGGTCTGGCTCCACGGGAACCGGCGTTGCACCGCAATGACTGACTGCTAGCCAGGTGGCGATAAAGGTGTTACTGGGTACCAGCACCTCGTCCCCGGGACCAATACCCAGGGCCGTCAGGGTCAAGTGAAGGGCATCCAGTCCGTTACCTACGCCGACGCAATGAGCGGCGCCCGTGGCGAGGGAAAATTTCTCCTCGAATTCTGCTACAACCTGGCCCCCGATGTAGTGGCCGGAACGTAATACTTCTAATACCGCGGCCTCAATCTCCTGCTGGAGTTCTCGGTAAGCGGCGCCCAGATCCAGAAATGGCACATGGGGGGACGGGGTCATGGGTGCTGAACTTCTCGGAGAAACTGTTCATGGTTTCGGATGTAGTCTTCTTCTTCGTAAGGAGCAGAAGCCAGCACCATGCAAACGGCCCCGGAAGAGAAATTATCCAGCGTTCGCCACATCATGGGGCAGACATAAAGACCGTAGTAGGAGCGATTGAGATGAAAGCGGTGATCAGAAATGCCATCGCTGAGCACAACGTCAAAACTTCCTGACATGGCGATAATAAATTGATGAAGATTTCTGTGGGCATGGGAACCACGCACAGAGCCGCCAGGGACATCGTAGAGGTAATAAGTGCGTTTAATGTCAAAGGGAATATGGCGATTCCCTTCCACAAAAGTTAAATTGCCTCTTGGATCCGAGATTTTGGGGAGTTCGATAAGTATGCAGTCGTCGATGGTCATGTTGAACACCGCAAGTCAAGTTCATAAAAGTCGTGGACGGTGCCGCCGCCACCGAATTCGCTCTTAAACTGATAGAGGCCGTTGTTTAAAACCTTTCCGTTGTTTTCGTTGCTGATGCCAAAATCAAACCAGCGTACTCCTTTTTGTTTTGCGTGAGCGATTGCAAAGTTGAAGATTTTATCTAATACGGAAACTGCGTTTCCAGTCGGAGAGGAAGTGATGTATTGGGTATGGTGGCAGGTGGGCGATATATATAAAACTATGCCCCCCAAAATAATTCCATCGGCAGCGCCACAAATGCAATGTATATTGTCGGGGAAATGATTGGCGAGGAACTCGATTTCTGCGATGGAGTGCGTAGGTTGGACACTATGTCGAGTATTTAAGTTTTCCGTTAATATTGTCCATAGCTCAGGTAAATGGCAATTCCCTTCAAGAATAGAAACGCCATGCCGATCGGCATTTTTTAATCCCCTGACTCTTCTCTGGCTGGGTTTCCCTTGGTTAGCAAGGTCTATCGTGCAGCTAAGGTCGCGCCTTATAAGCTTGGAGTTAAAGCTGACTAGCGAATACAGGTCATCCTGAGATGGTGATCTGTGATAGATGGATGGGGTGGCTTTATATATTAAATTATTGTAATTGGCGTCTTTGTAATGCTGCATAACTAATCGTAAAGCGTCCCGGCTATTTTCTCCATGTAACTCCCCTTTATGCAATAACCCACCATAAGTAATGCCCGGGTGAGAAATTATTATTTTGCTGTTGGAAGTTGATTCTGCTGCAGGAAAAAGGCCTATGATACGATTGCCCTTTTCGAGGATTAATGATTGATCAGAGAATTTTTCGCCATGATAGGATAAATACCGCCGGGTATGAAGCAAGGTGGCTTGAAGTGCCTCGCTGCAAAACTTATCCCAGGCCTCAGTGTCATTTTCTGTAAATAGCCGAACTTTGAGCGTCATTCGTCTTCCAATATGGCGACAGCAAACCCAGATTCCCCAAAGTTATTGCCATTATAAAATAAATATAGTTTTCCATTTATTTCAAAGGGGGCGGCGTAAGTTATTGTATCGGAGTCAAAGCTGCCTGGCGTTACGTCTAAATTAAGTTTTTCATCTAGCCGTTTCCACAGGATGCCATCTATGGATTCTGCATATCCCAGCCGATAGGCGCCTAGAGAACGGCGGCGGATAGAGTAAAACATGCGATAGCCCCCGCTGGGTTTCTTTATGATGCAAGGGCGCCCAAAACCGTGTTCATCGGGTTTTGATATTGGGATAACTGTTTTCCCTTGTGGCGGCCAATGGATTCCATCTTCTGATTCGGCATAGCGAATATCGTAAATAGGGGAAGGCTTTTTTTTGATATCTTCCCAATGACTACCAGCTACGTACCACAGTTTAAAATGACCCTCGTCATGAAGGCAATATGGGCCACATCGAAAAAAAAGTTCATGAGGCGAGCGCTCCAAAACTGGAGTGGTGTAGGCTTTGTTAAATGAAGCGCCCCCGTCCTGACTTACGGCTAAACCTGTTAATAATCTATAGCGAATTTTTGTCCCTAATTCAAAACCGACATAGTACATGTAAAGCTGATTCTGAAGGCCGGATACGACAGAACAAGGGATAATGCCGTTTTCATCAAAAGTACCTGGCTCACCGATATCAAATAACGGACGGTCGTGAATATATAGAATATGGGTGGGATCATCTCCCGCTACATCAATGTAACTCGGACGAGCTACCCCATATTGATCGCAACCGCTGAAAAAAATACGAATTATTTCCCGGCTGATTTTGTAGGGGGTGGGGATCATTGCATGGGATTGCGCCCATGAAAGAGTGCCATCAGGCCCATAGATAAGTCCAAGTTTTCTCCATCTCACGATGAATATCTCGCTATAGCTTAAAGAATTCTAAGGAACTCAGTTTATGGGGTGTGACGGTTTCTGTTTTGAAAAAAGCATTATCTGGAGTGTTCTTCATAATGGTCGTGCTAGGCCCAACCCAGTTATTTTTTCCTACAGTAATATTGTTAGCTAACGTTGCATTTACCCCTAGGAAGGAGTTTTCTCCTATGTCGCAAAATCCAGATATAACTACATGGGAAGAAATAAAGCAGTTCTTTCTAATGGTAGAGTGATGGCCAATATGATTCCCGCTCCATAAAATTACATTATCCTCTATGGCACAGAAAGGTTGAACTGTGTTGTCTTCAAAAATAAAACAATGTTCACCAATTTTTACGTTAGACCATACAAATGATTTTGAACTTATATAAGAAGCTAGATGATATCCCTGTTGTTTTGCCGATGCGGCGAGTCGAGTTCTTAGGCGATTGAGCTGGGTGTACGGTATCGCAACATAGACATCGTAGGATTTGGAAGGGTGGGTTTGGGGAAGGGTCTCAAACGGTACAACCGGTATCCCAAATAAATGTTCCTTTTTGATGAACTTTTCTTCCACGGAAAAAGCACTTATTGAATAGTTTGAATCGTGCAAGAAATATTCATAAGCGATTTCTGCAAAAGCAGAATCCCCAACAATAACTAGATTTTTTGTTTTATCCATGATCAGTGCATCCTATGGTTTTAAGATGAGTATGTCTTCTCTTCTGTTCGCCATGGGTAACTTCGAAGATTGAGGTACCCAATAAGCATCACATCCTTGAGCTCTAACCCGCATTATGATTGATAAGATCACGGCGTCGTCTATTTTTCCCGGCTCAATAGTGGTAAAGCTTACAGATGGAATTTCCTTTGTTGCTGTGAAATTCTGATGGAAATTTATTCCAGATTGACTTGAAAAAAAGCGTTTTCGCTTCGATATATTTGGAATGTCTCCAATTAACATTTGCCCACCAGGGGATAGTAATTCTATAGAGGTATCAATAAAGCTAAATAATGATGACTCGTTAAATATATAGTGCAAAACGCTATAACACAGGATTACGTCAACGCTATTTGCATAAGTCTGAAACTTTGCTTTGCATTCTGGGAAGTGACCGGCTATTTTTTCGACGTTTTCGTTGTCCGGTAATTGGGATAGCATTTCCTCGGAATCAACCAAGATTAGGTGGTGCTCTTGGCTTTTGCATTTTTCTTGGAGGATCTGAGCCAACGGCCCGCATCCCGGGCCGATATCAAGAATCGTTTTTTTTTCGAGTTCTATATTGGTGAGTTTTTTGTTTATGTCTTCGAAAATAAGCTCTTCAAATCCTTCTCTGTAGGAGTCGGGGAAACCAATCTTTTCGTTTTTGCTGAGCGTATGATCTAGGGCCATTCTACGAAAATCATCAAATCCGAGATTCGAGAAATCAATGGTCACGATAATTCCTCCAAGTCATTGAGGATTTGAGCTACCCGATGGTCCCAGGTATGTTTTTCTCGTACGAGATCGTACGCATTCTTTTGAATTGCATCTGCCTCTGGACTAGAGAGGTAATGGTTAGTGACCTCTTTAAGATTGGATAAAGAATATTCTATATAGTGAGTTCCCGGAATGAATTCGTTTGCCTCTTCGCCGGTTATAGTATTTCGATTCGCGAAGATCGGGCCACCTCCTGCTCCCATGCAATCAAAGACGCGCGGATGTATGATCATTCCACCATTATGTAAATTAAAGGCGCTGGTTTTGAAAGCGCGGGTGAGATCATTGAAACCAGGTAATTCTCGCTGGTAGTTGGCCTCTAAATGAGGCCACCCTTTCCAGGTGTCCGGGCCATATAAGCGTAAGGAGTGACCATTGTGTAAAATAGTGTCTGCTAAACGAAAACGGTTAAAGGCCCGGATATATTCTTCTTTAAATATACCTAATGCTTCAGTAGGTAATCCCTTGGTTGTGCTTCCCAAGGTATTGAAAAATACTTCAACGATGTCATCGAGTAACTCTAGCGGATAGTCGATTTCGTCGCCAAGGGCTGAGCTTAAAAAATTAAAATAATCCCGTCCGGTGAACTGACGACCATTGCCAAGAGAGTACTGGTTGGTTAATAAATTTACCGATGGTATATAACCAATCAGGGAAAAGTCAGTTTTTATTTCAGGTTTTTCGTTCCCACACTCTAGTGGTTGAGTCGCAAAATGTAGGATTCCGACATTAGGGTTGTCAGGAAAGACAAGATTTTTTAATCGCTGGCACACCACATAGACCAAATCGTCTTGTTCTGATTCGAACCTTGTATGGCGAAGATCCCGTCCGTTGAAAATATTGTCCTGAAGCCAAAGGACATGGCGGAAAGTGGATGTTCTTTGGACCGGGCGGGGGCAGTTGATGGAAAACACTAAATCCGGGGCATAACCCTGTAACAGAGCCCCTTCCGCCCCTTCGTTTAAGTCTGCTACCTGGATTAGGCAGTCCGCCCCGGTGCGCATGAAGGCTCGGCGCAGGGCGAGGGATAGGTTGATGTAGAAGAACGTTCGAGCGGGGGCCCGGATCAGGACGCGTTGGTAAGGTGTCAATTGGGCTTCCGGTACGGCGTCAGCGTTGAGTGAAAGGGAGTGCGAATTTACGTACTACCATTTGCAGGGCGTGTTCGATTCCTCGGTCGGTGAGGCCCAGGGCGTTTTCCTGGAACATCATGGCGATCATGGAACCTACCAGGGCCGTTCCCTGGGAAGCCAGTTGGTGGACGGTAAAGTTTCGTTCCAAGGTAAGGATGAAATCCAGGTCGGCCAAAAGCGGGAGGGATTGGTCCAAACCACCCTGGCGCAGGAACAGGGCGCGACGCAAGGCAAATGCGGCGAGAGGTGGTATCTGACCCTGCCAGGGATGGCCTACGGGAAGGACCATACGCAAGAGGCTGCTCCAGGCTGGATGCAGGCCGGCACATTCCTTTGGTTCTCGGGTGGCGACCGGGTATTGGACCGTGGTGCAGCCCGGTTGGCTGAGGGCTTGGACTAGATAGGCGAGAAAGTCCGGAGCCAGATCCCCTTGGGGATCCATGAAATACAGCAGTTGCCCGGCAGCCACCTGGGCCGCTAGATTGTAGGCGGTGGCCAGTCCTACCCCGGGCAGGTGGAGGTAGCGGACCGCTTGGCTGCGGGTCGGGTCGTCCCCCAGGTTGGCGCAATCCATGCGCCCCCGGTTGACTACTACTAGTTCCCAGTTAGGGAATTGCTGCAAATCCAGCTTGGCCAACACCTGATCTACCGTTTCCGGGGTGTCCATGAGAGGCAGGACGATGGTCAGGGTAGGATTTTCCAAGTGGCCGTCCAGGGGATCGTTCTGAAGTTCCCGCAAATAGGTCTCGCCTCGCTCGTAGGCAGCCAGAACCCGGGCGGGATCCCCGTTGCGCCCCGGGAGGGATGCGTGGCGATAGGCTTCCCGTTTCCGGTTTAGCGTGTCCAGAATCCCGGCTTCGTAACCAGCCAGCCGGGCCCGGTTTTCCGGGACAAGATAGCGGTCCAGCAGCACGGCGAATTCCCGGGCGCCAATGCCTTGCTCGTCAAAATCCCGGCCTATGGAAGCCTGGTTGTCGTGGATGCGGAAGGCGCCCAGGGGGGCATAGACAAAAGTGGAGGGTACGCCCCTCAAAGAAAGGCGTAGGGCCATATCCCAGTCTGTGGCCCGGAAAAAGCGACCGGGCTGGTCGTCAACAGTCAGTGCTGGATCGAAGGCTCCGTGTTCTCGAATGACCTGGGAGCGGAACAGGGTGGCGCCCATGTAAATGTATTCGTCGAAGCGCAACAGATCAGGAAAGTCGTCTCGGCCCGGGGGCAGATAACAGGGGAGGTGGCCCGGGTGGCGCACCGTGGCGACGAGTCGGTCCTGATCGTCCACCATGACGTAGTTGGCGTAAGCGAACCCGGCCTGGGGATATTGGCGCAAGGCGTTGTGCAGACGTCCCAGACAGCCGGGCATGAGAAAGTCATCGGCTCCCAGGAGCAGGACGAATTCTCCCTGGGCTTCCCCAAAGGCTTTATTCACATTAGCGACTGCCCCCAGATTTTCCGGATTCCGGATCACCCGGATGCGAGCGTCTGTCTGGAAGGGTTGAAGGCGTTCCGGGGTGTCGTCTGTGGAACAGTCATCGACCACTACCAGTTCCCAGTCCTGGAAATCCTGGGCTTGCACGGAGGACAGGGCTTTGGGCAGATAGCGTCCGTAGTTGTAAGCGGGGATGACGACAGAGATAAGGGGGGCGACGGACATGGGTCAGGCTTTCCGTTGATCGACGAGGATGGTACGGCGCAGGGCGTTCCGGTCCACCCGCTCTTCCCCGTAGACCTCCAGCCAAGGGGCGGCCTGGAGGCGCAAGGCTTTTTCCAGGGCGCGCATCAGAGCCGGTAGTTCGGCGGAGTCGGCGCTTTTTTCATAATTGAGGATGAGCCGTACCGGGCGCCCTCGAATGTCATCTTCCAGCCGGTCCACTTCCAGGAGGTCTGGCACCAGGTTCCGGGCCTGGAGGGTATGGGCCACGATCTGGCGCAAACGGGCCAAGCGGGCTTCCGGGGAAGCTTGGACCCAGGTTTCCGGCAGGGCGAGAAAGGCGGCGCGGGAAAGTGCCGGGGGTTCACCGGCGGGGCGATATTGTTGCCGATAGGCGCGTAAAGCAGTTTGAGCCTGGCCTAAGACGGGGCATTCCTGAGCCGGATTGAGAATGCCTCGGTCCGCCGGGGCGGGAATTTCACGGCTGACTAGGTGAAAAGCATAGGCCGCAGCCTGGGCGGCGGCTTCTTCCAGGCTTAGCCCCGGGAGCAGGCGGGCCAGGATTTCCAGCCAATCCCGGTCAGCTTCTGGGACGGAGGTGAAGCGGGCCGCCTGGATTTGGTCGGTATCGGCAGCCAGCCATAGGCGCAGCCCCAGGGCATCCGTCGCCGAATTCAGGGGCGGCAGCAGACGGGCGTTGGCTGGGGGGGCGGATGTTTCTGCTGGGAGAGCGGCCAGACAGGCGGCGCTTTCCTGGAGGGACTGGCGATAAGGAAGGGTAGCCATGGTGTCAGATGAAATTGAGGTGGTCGGGCGGCGTACCCTGGGGGGCGCGCAACTGGAGTTCGCCACGCCGATAGGCGTCCAGGGTTTCATTGACCTTGTGTTGCAGGCAGAGGGTGCCACACATGGTCTGGGCATTGAAGTCCGGGGAGGCCAGATAATTCATCACCTCCCAATAGGCATCACTTTGCCAGATGTCCTTAAAGCGGGTGTCGCAGATATTGCCCAGGTGGAATTTCTTGTAGCGCTCGTTAAAAAGCATGCCGCAAGGGGCCACCAGGCCGGAACCAGACAGTTGGATAATGAAAGGTGGGCCGTAGCAACGCTGATAGCTGCGTTTTTCCCCAGCCAGAATCTTGGACCACTTGACCGAGACTTGGTACTCCGGAGTGGATAGGGCTTCTGCCTGGTGCAGGGTATCGAAGAGGTCTCCGTAGCCGCTGTAGTCCACCTGGAGATCCCCGTCTTCGTTATCGCTGCAGTGCTTGAAGATGCAGTAATCCACCCCCAGTTCCCGGCCCAGCCGGGCCAGGGGCAATACCTGGTCGCCGAACTGGGGCATGAGCACCATTTGCAGACCCAGGGTGACCGGGAGATTCCGCTCCCGTTTGATGCGTACCATGGCCCGGATATTCTCTAGCACCCGATCATAGAAGGCCGGTTTGACCCCCATGATATCTGCGTACCGGTCCCGTTCACCGGCGGAAATGTTGATGCGCAGATAGGTCAGATGGGGCAGGATGCGTTCCGCCATGTCTGGGGTGACCAGAAAGCCGTTGGTGCCGGTGGCCATGGATAGCCCCAATTCCCCACCCCGTACAATGGCGTCGGCAAATACGGGGGAGACGGAGCTTTCCCCGTCTGACACCAGGCTGATGCCCTTGACCCCAATATCCGCCGCATCCTCGAGAAAATCGTAGATTACCTGCTGGGTGATGGTCTTCCGGTCATTTTCCTGGAGGGTGGCGTAACAATAGGTGCAGGCGTAATTGCAGGCCCGGGTGAGGGCCATGTCGATGGTGATGGGGGCAATGCGCTCGCCCCGCTCCCAGGCCTGCACCCGATCCAGGTGCCAGGGTATTTTGGTGCCGTCGAGAATGAGCTGGGTGTGTTCAGGCAGGGCAGAGGACACGGCGGTTTCCTAAATGAAATTGACGTGGGGAACGGTGCCCCGGACCAGTTTGTCCAGATAGCGGTTCACTTCGTCCATGCGGCAATTGACCCGGCACTGGTGGATATCCAGTTCCCGGCGCACGAAGGCGAAATTTGCCTGCCGCTTGGGACCTTCCCAAATGCTTTGGAAATCTTGTTGGTTGATGTTGCCATACTCGAAGCGAGAGTCCAGGAGGTAGGCGCTACAACCGTATACGGCACCGGTGGCCATGACATAAGCCCAAAATGCGGGGGTGGAAAGGCAACGGGGGTAACGGTCCTGTTCCCCTTCCGTATGTTTTTTCATGGTGTGGCTGCGGAATACCACCTGAAAATTGTCCCGGTTTTCCTCTGCCAGAGTTTCCTGGAGGGAGAGAAAGCGGGAATAGTCCAGGTCCCGGTAGGTCTGAGTAACGCTGGCGTTGTGCTGGGAATAGGGCTTCACCACCAAATAATCCAGACCAATTTCATCCCGGCAGAGGCGAGCCAGTTGGGTGATTTCTCCGGCGTTTTCCGGCAGCAGGAGAATCTGGGCGCCCAGGGTGCAGTTGCCCCCATCCCGCTGGCGGGCTGCTACTAGACGTTTTAGATTGCCCACTACCTTGTTGAAGTCCTCCGCCTTGGTTCGGTGGATTTTGGCGTAGGTTTCCGGGCTGCCCGCATTGAGGGAAACCTTGATCCAGGACACATGGGGTAGGGCTTCTTCGACAAAGGCGGGGCTTACTACGGTGGCATTGGTGGTGAAAGCCGAGTCCATCCCCGCTGCCGCTGCGGCCAGGACCATGCGGTGAATGTCCGTGTGCAGCATGGGTTCCCCTTCTCCGGCGAACATCACGCTTTTGACCCCGAGACGCCCCATGTCTGCCAGGGTGCGTTGCACCACGGCCAGATCCAGACGTACCGGTTGGTAGCCAATGTAATCGACGGCGCAGAAGGTGCACCGATGGTTGCAGGCGCCCACGGGGGCGATTTCCACGTAGAGGGGATAGAGGTGCTTGAATTTTTCCCAGTCTTCCCCGGCCTCAAGGAACTGGCTGACCCGGCGGGGGTGATACACCAGCTTGTGACTGTCGATGGCGAATTGATCGGACATACTTACCTCGGGAGGATAGCCCCCGTTTGGGGACTCCGGAATAGGGCGCGAAAAAAAGGGCGACGGGGCATTAGAAGGGACCGGTAAATTCTTTCTGAGGGGCGTCTGCCGGGGTGGTACGGCGCAGACGTTCCTTGAGTCGCTCCCGGTCCAGGGCCTTATCTGGGCGCTGGGCTGCTACGGCCAGGGCGATGCTGGTGGCGTCCGGATAATAATCCGCCGCCAGGAAATGGGAGGTGGGGGCGGGCAGATCGGGCAGCGTGACCCTGGCTGGGGCCGCATACAGTTGTCCCCAGCATTGTTCGGTGATGGCTGCCACCAGTTCTCCGGCGATGCCCCCCGTCTTCCAACCGATGTCAGCGGCTACCAGATGGCCGGTGCGGGCCACGGAGGCCGCTACTCCGGCCACGTCCAAAGGGCGGGCCATCCGCATGTCCAGTACCTCAACCTCCCAGCCCTGCTCCGCCAGGGCTTCCGCCGCCAGCAGGCTTTCCACCACCATGTAGGAAAAGGCGGCCACGGTGACGTCCCGACCGGGGCGGCGGATGGCGGCCTTTTCCAGGGGGGTCGTATAGGGGGCTTCCGGCACCTCATCTACCAGGGCGTGGAGCCAGCGGTGTTCGATGAACAGCACCGGGTCGTCGCAGGCGATGGCGGCCAGGAGCATCCCTTTGGCGTCCTGGGCGGTGACCGGCAGGGCGACCCGCAGACCGGGAATATGGGCGAACAGGCTGTGCAGGGCCTGGGCATGTTGGGGCCCTTGGCCCCAACCCCGGCCCACCACGGTACGAATGACCAGGGGCACCTGGGCTCGTCCAGCAAAGACGTAGCGCCATTTGGCCGCGTTGTTGATGATCTGGTCGGCGCACAGCAGCATGAAATCGATACGCTGGTGCACCATGACCGGGCGCATCCCTCCCAAGGCGGCGCCAATGGCGATGCCGGTCATGCCGTTTTCCGCCAGGGGGGTATCAAACACCCGTTGAGGGCCAAACTGTTCCCGGAGTCCGGCGGTGGTACCAAAAATATGTTTGGGGTCGGGTACCCCTTCGCCGAGCAGAATCACTCGGGGGTCGGCGGCCATGGCCTGGGCCAGCGCTTCTCGGATGGCTTCGGCTTGGGAGATGCAACGCTGGGTGTCAGCCATGGAGCAATCCTGGTAAATCGTCGTAACGGGGCGGAGCGGCGTTGAGGGCAGCCTGGAAGGCGGAGGCTACTTCGGCGTCGATGATGTCCCGGGCCTCTAGGAAAAAAGCGGCGTCGGTTCCGGCCGCGGTCAGCTGGTCCGCCAGCCGTTGTATTGGGCAATGCTGCCGCCAGTCCTGCAATTCCCCCGAGGGACGGTAGCCTAGGTCATCGTCGTAATGGGGGCCGCAATGTTCCAGCCAGCGGTAGGTGGAAAATTCTAAGAATACGGGGCCATCTCCCCGGCGGGCCTGGGCGATGGCTGGGGCGGCGGTGTTCACTACGGCGGCTATGTCGTTACCATCCGCCGTGGCCACCCGGCAGCCATGGGCTGCCGCTACCCCATGAATGGGCCGGTCAGGCTGGCGTTGGTCCAGGCGGGTATAGACGGAATACAGGTTATTTTCGCAGACGAAAACCATAGGCAGGTGGTGCAGCAAGGCGAAATTGAGGGATTCATGGACCACTCCCTCTTCGAAAGCCCCGTCGCCGAAAAAGGCCACGGCCACCTGGCCGCTATTTTTTAGCTGGGCAGCCCAGGCTGCGCCCACTGCCAGGGGAATGGTGGACGCCACAATGGGGACCGCTCCCATGAAACCGGCTTCCGGGTCGATGAGGTGCATGGAGCCTCCCATACCGCCGCAGCAGCCGTTGCTCTTGCCATAGAGTTCCCCAATCAGGGCGGTCAGATTCCCGCCTTTGGCCAGGTAATGGCCGTGGGCCCGGTGGTTGCTGAAGACGTAATCCTCTCGCTGTAGAGCATGGGCAACCCCGACGCAGATGGCCTCCTGGCCAATGCACAGGTGGGTGGGGCAGCGCATTTCCTGCTCGCCGTAGCGGGTGGCAATGGCCTCCTCGGTCAGTCGGATGCGCAACATTTCCCGGTACAGGTGTTGCTGGTCCGCTAAGGACAGATTCACGATGGGGATACCTCCAGGGCCTGGAGTTGGCGCCGCAGGGCCGCTTCTACGGTGGCGACGGAAATGTGCTCCATGCAGGGCACGGGTTGGAGACAACGGGATTCCAGGCAGGGAATGCAGGCCCAGTCGACTTCCGGGGTCAAGTTGACCAGATTGGGAGCCGTGACTTCCGTTGCCACCGTAGGTCCGAACAGGGCCACCACCGGCTTGCCCAGGGCCAGGGCGATATGCAGGCCAAGGGAATCATTGGTGACCAGAACCCGGCAACTATGAATCCAGTCGATATAGTCTTCAATATCGTTGGCCCCCTCCTGCCAGGACACCTGAAATTTCTCCGCCAGACGGTCGTGGAGCTGGTGCCAGCGTTCTTCCGGCCAGCGTTTCAAGGGAAATTTCTGCCCGATCAGGTGGTTTAGCCCGACGTCGTGGCACACCCGGCTGCGCGGCTGGTAGCCCAGGATATAGGACTGGTCCCGATAGTTTTCCCCGAGCATTTCATAGAGGATGCTGGACCAGGATTTGGCCTTGCGCCGCTTGGCGTGGAGGTCGGTGGTGTAGGACAGGGCTTCGTCGGAAAGGTCGTAGGCCAGGGGCCGGTGGGTGGTGGGGTCGAGGCGGAAGCCGTAGCGCCGCCAAGCTGGAATTCGGTCTGCTACGGCGCAGATGCCCGGTTCCTTTTCGAAATTAATGACGATGTCAAACCATTCGGAGAGCAGGAGGTGGGGCGTAAAGGGATTAATGACCAGTAGGCGGCTGATATAGGGATTGCCCCGCAGCAGGGGGACCCCCTTCTGATCCACCACCCAGGTGACTTCGAAATCCTCGGGGGGGAAGAGGTGGAGAATGACCGTGCTGCGCAGGATGTCCCCCAGGCTGACCACGCCCCCTTCATCCGGATCCAGGGTTTCGCTGTAACCGGGTTTGAGGATCAGCACCCGCTTGCGGCCATGGGGAGGCGGGGCGATGAACGGGGGCGGATTCATGGGGTGACTCCATTCTGGGGAGCCAGGCAGGAGGACACCCGGTCCAGTACTTCTGGCGCCAGAGAGCGGCGCAGCGCCGGAGGCAGCTGAATGCTGCGCATCTGAACCGAGGTGTGGGGAATGCCTTGGTCGTAATAGCTTTGAAAGCGGTCGTTCTTAATTTTCGTATCGCAGCCGATGCAACGTCCGTATTCCCGGCAGGGACGGAATTCGGTGAGGGCGGCCATGGTGAAATCCGGGTCCAGTAGGTGGCCGATGGGGCGCATCTGCTCTGGATCAAACAGGTCGTCCTGCAGGCGCTGATAGCGGAAATCACCGGCGGCAAGCTTGGCAAACTGGGCTTCCGGACCGCCTTTTTGCCAGTTGGCGTAAAGGTAGTAATGGCAGCCCCAGACAAAGCCCAGGGGATCGATGAGTAGCTCGGTAGTACGGCATTCGCAAGCTAGGGTGCTGGAGGCGAAGTGCCGGGCGATGAGGTCGGTGGAATAGGGGTAGAGGTAATGACCATAAAGCTGCCCCTGATGTACCCCAAGGAATTCCTTGGTTTCGAAGGGGACCCGCCCCTGATAGAGGACTTCCATCTCCGGGGTTACCTGATTGTCTGGATGGGCCACCATATAGATGCCCACATCGCTGTTGGCTTTTTCTGGAGCGACCCGGAACCCTAGATCTTTCAGGGCCGCGCAGCGTTCCACCAGTTCGGCAAAGCCCCGGCCGTGCCAAGTACGGTTCATTTCCGCCGCATGGTAACTAACCCGGATAGACGGGTAGGGAGCATCCCGCTGCAATTTGCGTTGATTGCCATCCAGGGAGGTGACGAAATCCCGGGGCTTGAGGGCGAAGTTGGTGAGCAGGTCGAAATAGTGCTCTGTGCCCCCCAGCAGGGGGCCTAGTCCCCGGGTTTTCCAATACAGGGTGGGTTCCCCCCCTTGCAGGGTGACCGGCAAATCTTGCCGATAGGGAATACGCTTAAGGGCGGTGATCCACTGTTCTGGGGAAAGGTGACGGGTATCCCGAGCCTGAATCTTGAACAGGGTGGCTCGTTGTCCGGCCTGTTCCGGGTCGTTGATGCAATAGCTGCAATTCAGGTTGCAGTCCAGGGTCAGGAAAAGACCGATGTAATTGAGGGAGTCGGGCAGTTCAAGCAGCGGTAGTGTCATTGTTTCCCCAGTATGCCCCCTTTCCTGGTCGGCGTGGCACCGGATGGAGGGGGGATGTTAAGAGAATAAAGCATCTTTCGTGCTAGATATACATTAACCCGGGGCAAGCTCAGAGGGGACCTTCCGCTCGGACTACCTTGTTTTTCCCCGATCGCTTGGCCGCATACATCGCTTCGTCCGCTCGTTTGATGGCTGTGGTTTGGGTCTCTCCGGCCAGATATTCGGTGATGCCGGCACTAAAGGTGATCAGCAGCTTCTGGTTGTTGTGGAGAAAAATGCGTCGGGTCAAATCCCTCTGCAACCTTTCCAAAGCGTGTACGCCTTCTTCCAGAGAGGTTTCGGGGAGAAGTAGGACAAATTCTTCTCCGCCGTAGCGAGCCACCACATCTGTGGGGCGCAGGGTACTGCGGATGACGCCGATGAGGTGAATCAAGGCTGCATCCCCCGCATCGTGCCCCTGGCTATCATTTAGTTTTTTGAAATTATCAATGTCCAATAGGGCGACGCAGAGCCTAGTGCGGCGTCGTTCTGCCCGGGCCATTTCCTTGTCAAACGCTTCTTCCAGGCCGTTCCGGTTGAGGGCGCCGGTGAGCTGGTCATGGCGCACCAGCTGGCTGGTTTTATCCAGTTCCTGCTGCAATTCGCTGATGCGCTGTTCTGCGACCTGAACCCGCTGTTGAGTAAGGCGCAGTTCGTCCCGGGAGCGTTGTGCATTGAGTTGGATACTGCGAGTTTCCCGCATGACCTCATCCACCACATTACCCAGATCGGCGATATTGCTGGCTTTGGCAATGCGCTGGGCGCATACCTCAATTTTGTCGTGGTATTCCGAGGTGCTGTCGGCGAAGTTGGCTAGATGGTCAACAAAGCCGGCGAGCATGGATTTAAGGGCTTCCTTAGCTTCATTGAGGCTGAATTTCAGCTGGCTCTGCTTAAAAATAACCTCTTTTATGCGGTGTTCTGCATCGTCAATCATGCGCAGAGAGAGGGGCTGTCCGACGATTTCCTTGACCATGTCGATCTGGCCGTTGAGCCACTGATCGTCCTCCACCAATTCCCCCACATTTTCGATGAGCAACTGGAGCAGGTTCAGGAGTCCCTGACGTAATTCCCGCTGGTCGTCTGCCAGTAATTCCAGGCGGTAGGAAAACTTTTTCAACCGGGCAAGGAGCTTTTTCAACGTCCGGGTATTGCGGGCCTGGCGAACTTCTCCCGCTAGATGGGTGGCCTCCAGGGACAATTCGGGAAATTCCACCAGTTGGGTAGCGATGGCCGTTTCCAGGGTGAAAGCGAATAACTCCCGCAGTTCGGCGAGAAATTCGTTGGCTGGGCAGGGCGTTTCTTCCGGGAAGACTGTCGGGGTAATGGTGGAGCTAGTCTCTGCCGTCTCTGGAAATTCGGCCACCAGTTCCATATCTGCTCCGGCCCGGCCGGTTTGTGCCCAGGACGCGATTAGACCGTTCAGGCGAGTGAAGAGAATGTCCACGTCCTGGCTGGCGCTGGACAGAACATGGTCCAGTGCCTCCCGCTTCTTGCTGGTGGTTAGGCCGTTGTGCCGAGTTTCCCATTGGCGCAGTAATTCCCCGATCAGGGCGGCCCAGGCGGGAGGCTCCCGGTTAAGCCAGGCCAGCAGGGTGGCCTGGAAACTTTCCCAATCCTTGTCTGTGACTGCTTGATCCAACTCCCGGGACAGGCGCAGTTGCTCCGGTCGTTGTCGTTCCAGATTATCCAACAGACCGCGACACTGTTTTTCTGGAAAAGGCGGGGTATCACTGTCCAGCCCGGCAATTTCGTTGTATAGGGCCTGATAATTGTCCGGGGTTGGGGTGATGCGGCGTACGGCCAGGAGGCGTAAGACCTCCCTGGCGACTTCAGAGGGATTGGTTAAAGCCGGCATAAAGCCTTCCACGACATCGCTGAGTAGACGGTCATTTTAACCGAAGGCGGCACGCCGGGACGGTCCTCGGCTATAATGCGCCGGCCCCTGTTTGGGAAGGCGCCGCTTTAGCTCAGTTGGTAGAGCAACCGCCTTGTAAGCGGTAGGTCGTCTGTTCGATTCAGACAAGCGGCACCAGCGCATTTTGCTCCGGTTTTCCCCTGAGCCTGACAAGAGAGCCCCGGCCCCTGCCGGGGTTTTTTGTTTTTTGGGGGCGGGGAGAGGAAGCTTGCCGGAGGGAATGGGCTGGGGGCGGCTTGCCGTTGCCGGAAAGGAGGGCTCGAAAACGCTTCCTGGAACCCGAGTGCCACAGGGGGCCATTTACGGCTAGGGCAAGCACCGGTGTTATGCTATTGTCAAAACATGTCGATGACATCGCCGTATCCGGTTTTGCCGGGCGGAGGAAGGCCGGTTCTCTTTCGGGGACCGGAAGTTTGTGCCTAGCAGCCGGTGTTCCGGCCCTGCGGTGCCGGGGCCCGGTTTCCAAAAAATGGATTGAGATTGTCCATGGAGGTTGTGATGAACAAGCATTCCTGTGCAGCCCTGTTGTCCCTTTTCGCTTTGTCCGTGCCCGCCGCTGTGCTGGCCGCCGATGAGGCACCGGCCAAGGAAGTTAATGCTTTCAAAGCCTGCTACAGCACGGCCAAGGCCAAGCCCGGCGCTCCGGTGCTAAAACTGGACGTAGTGGTGGATTCCGCCCCAGAACGCAAAGCCGTGGGGATGGGGACGGTGAATTGGGGTTCCCTGGGCCCGGCCTTCAAGCCCATCAAGGCGCAGATCAGCGGCCCCTGGTATTTCATGTGCACCATGAAGTCCTGTTCCCTCCGCTTTGACTTCTCCAGCGCTCCCGGCGCCCGGGGCCTCAAGGGCATGCTGGTGGTGCCCAACTGGGGCGCTCCCGGCATTCTCAAGTACGAATTTGAAGGTAGCCACGGGGAAGTGGAGCAAAAGGCCGCGGTGTGTAACTAGGTTTTTTGGGGGGGCGAGCCCCCCTGGGCCAAGCCTGAAGAAATCCCGCCTAGTGCGGGATTTCTTTTTGGGAAATCGGTGCCTGCACTTACCCCATAGGCCGGAAGCTTTTGTATTTGGGTAGGGCACAAAAGTGAGGACTGGCCTGGCCCAAGGTTTGACGAACCTCGCTGAGAGCGGAGGTCACCCCCGCCAGGCTTTAGGGGGTGCAGGTCGGCGTTTTTGCCAGCAAGGTGGGCCAGATTTGGGCCCAGTCTCCGTTGTGGCTCATGTCCGGCTGGATGCTGAGGTGTACGCAACTGCCTCCCACGGCGGCGGCGAAGGCGGCGGCAATGGGGGGAGGAACGATCCGGTCCGCCCCGCCGCTGAAGTGCCACTGGGGTAGGCGCCGGAGGCGGGCCGCTTCCGCGATGGGATTCAGGGAATCCGGCATGGGGGACACCCGGTGCAGGCGGTTGACGGCCTCCGTATCCAGGTTGCCTGCCACGGTGCGCAGGCTGAGGACATCCTGGCGCCGGGCCGCGAGCAGGGCGGCCACGGCGCCCCCACCGGAATAGCCCACCAGCTCAATGCCTTGCCCAGGCGTGCGGGCGACGAAATGGTCGATGGCCTGATTCAGGCTGGCAATCACTTCCGGGGCGAAGCGCTTGCCGGTCCAATAGGCGGTGGTGCAGGCGGGATCACTATCCCGGGGCGTGTATTGGCAGGGACGGGCCAGATACAGCACATTGGGCCCCGGGTCCGCCGCCGCCAGGGCTAGGCCTACCGGGTCTTCCGGTGTGGGGTCCAGGGAAGGGGTGTGGCGGTTGATCCAGGCCTTGCCGTCTCCCTCAATGTAGATGCGCAAGGGGCGATCCGGGCGGCTCAGGCGCCCATAGGCGGTGAGCAGAAAGGGGACCGTGGCGACCTGCTCCCGGAGCAGATGGCCCTCCTGGGCCAGCTGGTCCCCCGGAATGCCGGGGCTGGAACAGGCGCTGAGGCCAGCGCTCAGGAGCGGGAGCCAACGCCATAGGCTGTGCCAACGCCCCATCAGTGGGTGCCCTTCCAGGTGTCCAGGGCTTCGGCCACCCGGGCCATGACCCCGGCCCAGTCGCCCCGGGCACTCTGGCGGAAAAGACGCAGACTGGGATACCAGGGGCTGTCCGACCGATCCATGAGCCAGCGCCAGTCGGGCACCAGGGGGAGCAGGACCCAGGCCGGGCGCCCCATGGAACCGGCTAGATGGGCGGGGGAGGAGTCCACGGTAATGAGCAGGTCCGCCAGACTGAGCAGGGCGGCGCTGTCATCGAAATCCCGGATTTCCTTATCCAGGGCCAGGAGCTTCATGCCCGGGGGCGGCTGGAGGGCCTGGCGCATATATTGGAGGGCCAGAGGGGCATTGCCGTAGGTATGGGCCATGAGGCCCAGCAGATGCAGAGCATCCGCCTGCCCCGGCCAGGCGGCCAAAATCTGCTGGCAGAGCTGCTCCGCCTGCCCGGCCTGTCCGGCCTGCCAATGCCCGTGGGCCCGGTTCAGCAAGGCCGCCATGTCTTGAAGGGGAAGATTGGGGGGAGGCGTGGAAGACACCGGGGGATTTCCTGAAAAAAGCAGAATGGCGGGATTTTACCCGTGCCTCCCCAGGGTCACCAAAAGGGGGGCGGTTTTGGCGAGTGTTTCCCCCAATGTTGCCATCCAGCCCCGTCCAAGGGCGGCCGGTTATGGCGTGCCAAACTTGCCTCGCCATGGCTTCAGGGCTGCCCTACGGACGCTTAAGCGAGTGATTGTTTTGGGGGGCGTAATCGACGAAAAATGGCCGGCCCTGGTTACAGACCGGCCATTTTTTTATGTGGGCTTTCGATTCAAAGCGGAAGTTGCTGGCTTGGGAATGCAGACGTTCAACGTTTGAATTCACCGGCCTGCGCGGCTTTTCGCGCAGGTCCGGTTGAGCGCAGGGTTAGAACGCGGAGTTTGATGCACGCCCATGGCAACAGTACTCCACCGGCAAAGCTGCATGTGGCAAGCGCGGA
Source organism: Rhodocyclaceae bacterium (assembly GCA_041907765.1). Taxonomy (GTDB): domain Bacteria; phylum Pseudomonadota; class Gammaproteobacteria; order Burkholderiales; family Rhodocyclaceae; genus Azospira. The sequence continues at coordinate 75,618 of JAYRGQ010000011.1, forward strand.
AAGGAAAATAATGACTTGCCAGCGTGAGACTACCGTAACCCCAACACCGAACAGTAGTGCGAACGCCACGGCCGCTAGGACAGCCCCTGCACCGTGGGGTTAGCCGTCACTGCGTTACCAATAGGCGACATAGAAGGGAACTGCTGTAACGGCAAGCGTGAGGAGCACCGTGATTGCGCTTGTTTGGTAATGCGGCCCGCAAATGCGGACAAATAGCAAAAAACTAATGATTGGCCACAAGCCGAACAACACGGCATGGCTGGAACTTTTTGCGGGCGACATCCCAATCGCGTCCGGCCAAGCTAGCGCCAAAACGGCGACCAGGACAGAGACGGCTGCTCCAACGACGAAGATTCTGCCCTCAAGAGTTCGTGCCACCACAGCTTTTAAGAATGTTGTGACCGACTCGCCCGCCCAGCCGTCCGCAAGCCTTCCGTGGGCAGAACCTCGCTCAAGTTTTGCGCCTCGCCAAAGAGTGACAGCAAAAAACGTCAAGAGCGCAGCCATAAAGAGCATGAGAAAAATGCCCTTCCAGTCTTGCTCTTGGAGCGCGATGGTTAAACCAAAGAGGTTGACTAACACGAGGGCAACAAGGCCAAGGAATCCGAGCAAGCGCATGTAGTGACCGCTAACGTTCAAAGTAACCGGCCTGCGCGGCTTTTCGCACAGGTCCGGTTGACTGCAGGGTTGGGCCACGGCGGCTGACAGGGACCGAGGGATCGCGAAAAGTGAAGGTCGAGCAGCCGGCGATTTCTTGCATGATTTTCATCTTGTCTCGTGCGGTGGCGGTGCGGCGTAATTGACGTACGGAGAGCGGCTCTGTCTTTCTGCACTTTCAATTTCCGCCATAAGTTGCTTCTCTTCTTCCTTGAGTGCCGCAAGCCTTCTTTCAAGCCGTGGCCTTTCCGTCGGCTCGGCTGCGGCGAGCGCTGTATGCAAGGAAACCGATTCGGTCTTCACTTCAGCTAAACGGACCTTCAGCGGAGCGATGCCCGCCTCGACCGGCTGGAATTCGCCACTAATAGCTAAACCGCAGGCGGCGAATGCAATACAGGCGAGCAAGATAGCTAGCGGTTTCATTCCGGGGCCCAACGTAAAGTAGACAGCAAATTTGCAGGGTTTCTTGGGATTATGATGGGTAGCTTGTCGGCTATCATTTTTTCAATCAGTTGTTTTTAAATTGCTTTTTGTGAAAAAGGTGGCTTGCATCTAGTACTAAATATTTCGTCAAACCCTGCAAGATCCTAAAGAGTGCCAATGGCATTATATGACTGCTGTTGGGCGATTCGACTGCTGGCCAGCTTCTGGCCGACAACCGACGAAGTCCTAGCCCAGACAGTTTGAGAGCAACAAGGTGGCTGCCTGGTGTGCCCCAGGGTGGCAACTTGAGGATGTCACTGGGTAGCCGTTTTCATGAGAATAGGCACTAGGGGCCGGGCTCCGGTCCGAGAAGGGCGTCATTCCTGGAGTTTGGTCCGCCAAACACGGTGGTGGAGGCCCTTGCTTCGGGCATAAAAAAGCCCCGGACCAGCCGGGGCTTGTGGGGGCGGGAAGGCTTTAGTGCTGCATGCCTTCGTGCATTTTGCCGTGGCCGTCCATGGGCATGGCCATGGGTTGGATGCGTTGTACCGGGGCTTCTACCTTGAGGCTGGAGCCGTCGTCGAAATTCAGGGTGAGGGGCACCCGTTCCCCTTCCTTGAGGGGCTGCTTCAGGCCGATGAGCATGATGTGCAGGCTGCCGGGCTGGAGCACCGCTTCCCCGTTGGCCTTGATATCCACGGCGGGGATTTCCCGCATGCGCATCACATTGCCGTCATGGACGTGGGTGTGGAGTTGCACGGTCTGGGCCACCGGGCTTTCCGCCTTCACCAGCTTGCGGTCCGCGTTGCTGTGGTTTTTGATGACCATGAAGGCCCCCGTATTGGGCATGTTGGGAGGCATCAGACGCACATAGGGATTTTCCACCGTGATGGGGCTGTCGGCCCAGGCCGGGGCGGCAAACCAGGCGCCGCAGCTGAGGGCGGCGGCGAGGAGAATTTTCGGATAATGCATGGCAACTCCTTGGCTGAGGAAAAAAGGGTTAGTGGGGCAGCAGGCGCCGAATGGCCGCCGCCGTGTCTTCCGGGGAGGCCCCATGGGGCAGGGTGTCGGCCAGATGCCCTTGGGTATCCACCAGATAGGTGAAAGCGCTGTGATCCACCACGTAATTGCCCCGGGCGTCCGGGGGCTGGAAGCTGTAGCTGGCCCCATAGGCTTTGGCGGCGGCCGCCAGGGTTTGGGGGCTGCCGGTGAGGCCGATTAGCTTGGGGTGGAAGAAGGCCGCGTATTCCTTCAGACGGGCCGGGGTGTCCCGTTGGGGATCCACGGAAACGAATAGGGGTTGGACCTGGGTCAGTTCAGCCGGGCGTAGCTGGCCCAGGGCGGCTCCCAGGGTGGCGAGGGAGGTGGGGCAGATGTCTGGACAGTAGGTGTAGCCGAAATAGACCACCACTACCTTGCCCCGGAAGGCCTGGGTGGAGACCGGGCCCTGGGCGGACAGGAGGGTGAAATCCCCGCCCCGGGGCGGGGCCGCCAGGGGGAGGCCGGACCCGGACCGTTGGCCGAGCCAGAGCCCCAGACCCGCGAGCAGGGCGAGCATGGCGAGGAGGAGCAGGATCAGGCGGGGGCGGGTCATTGGGAGGCGGCTCCACTGAGGAAACGGAAGGGCACGGCCACATGCTGTCGCCCCGTATCCACCAGGACCGTGGCTTGCCAACGCATGGGGCCGGTAATGCAAATTTGCAGGCTCCCCGTGCCGGTGTAATGGCCCGGGGCTACTTCCTGCAACAGGGGCCGGTTGTAGCCCATTTCCATGTCCGCCCCGGCTAGGTCCACTTCCACCTTTTGGGCCGGGGTGCCGGTGAGCTGCACATCCAGATCCAGGGTTTTCAGGCTGGGAATGGGCCGGGGGGTGATGCGGAAGCGCAGCTGGCCGCCAGCCGGAAGGGCGACGCTACAGTCATTCCGGTTTAGGTCGCAGTGGCTCATGGGTAGGCTCAGATCGGCTTGGGGATGGAGCAGGGGGGCCAGGCGGTAACCGGCATAGCCCAAGGCCAGAACCAGCACCACAATCAGCAAATCGTAGAAATAGGTTTTTTTCATAGGGGCGGGACGCAACGGCAAGGCGCCATTGTCGCCCAAGTCGGCGCTCCCGGCACAGGACGGGAAAAAGCGGGGGAGAGTGTATGCCCGGCGGGGTGGGGCAGGCTGCGGCATTTTGTCGCAGAGGAGCCGGAAAGCCCCGTCGGTCGGGCCTGGGCACAAAAAAGCCCCGCCGGAGCGGGGCTTGGGCAGGGCGCCGTCTTACATGCGCTGAATCATGGCGGCGCCGAAGGCGGAACAGGAGACTTCCTGGGCCCCCTCCATGAGCCGGGCGAAGTCGTAGGTCACCACCTTGTCCCGAATGGCGGCTTCCATGGACTGGATGATTTTGTCCGCCGCTTCCTTCCAGCCCAGATGGCGCAGCATCATTTCCGCCGACAGGATCAGGGAACCCGGATTCACCTTGTCCTGGCCCGCGTATTTGGGGGCCGTGCCGTGGGTGGCTTCAAAAACGGCGTAATGGTCGGAAATATTGGCCCCCGGGGCGATGCCGATGCCCCCCACCTGGGCCGCCAGGGCGTCGGAAATATAATCCCCGTTCAGGTTCAGGGTGGCGATCACGTCGTATTCCGCGGGACGCAGGAGAATTTGCTGGAGGAAGGCGTCCGCAATGGCGTCCTTCACCACGATGGTCCGCCCGCTTTCCGGATTGGTGAATTGGCACCAGGGGCCGCCCTCCACGGGCTGGGCGCCGAATTCCTCCCGGGCCACCTGATAGCCCACGTCCCGGAACAGGCCTTCCGTGAATTTCATAATGTTGCCCTTATGCACCAGGGTCACGGATTTCCGGTCATTGGCGATGGCGTAACGGATGGCGGCCCGCACCAGGCGCTGGGTGCCTTCGATGGAGACGGGCTTGATGCCGATGCCGGAGGTGGCCGGGAAGCGGATTTTCTTCACCCCCATCTGGTTTTGCAGGAAATCGATGAGCTTGCGGGCCGGATCTGATTCCGCTGCCCATTCGATGCCGGCGTAAATGTCCTCCGTGTTTTCCCGAAAAATCACCATATCCGTGAGTTCCGGGTGTTTGAGGGGGGAGGGCACCCCGGCAAAGTAACGCACCGGGCGCACGCACTGGTAGAGATCCAGCTCCTGGCGCAGGGCCACGTTGAGGGAGCGGATGCCGCCCCCCACCGGGGTAGTCATGGGGCCCTTGATGGACACCGCGTAGGTTTTTAAAGCGTCGAAGGTTTCCTGGGGCAGCCATTCGTCGGCCCCGTAAAGGCGGGTGGATTTTTCCCCCGCATAGACCTCCATCCAGTGGATTTTCCGTTTGCCGCCGTAGGCCTTGTCCACGGCGGCATCCACCACCTGGATCATGACCGGGGTGATATCCACCCCGATGCCGTCCCCTTCGATATAGGGAATGATGGGCTGATCGGGAATGGGCTGGCCGGGTTGGATTTGCGCTCCGCCGGCGGGGACTTTGATGTGGGAACTCATTTCTATAGCTCCATAAGAGATGAGGTGATGAAGGATGTTATGGGTGCCGGCGCCTTGCGTTGAGGTCCGGAGTACGGCGGGTTTCAGGCCCGCAACCCTTGCCGTAACTAACTCATTATGGAGGAAAAAAGCCCCGGAGGGGCAAGGGGGCGGAGGGGGCTAAAAAGCCATTGGTGGGGCGGGGTGGCGCGCTGTCTTGGGGGGGCAAGGGCGCGGCGTTGGGGCGGGCTAAGGGAGGAAGGTCGGGAGGGGGGAAAGGATGGGGAAGAGGGAAAACAGCGGGCGATCCATGCAGCCTCCCTTTCCCGTTCCTCCAAAAGAAAACCGGACAGACCGCGCCGGGAGGCGGTGTGTCCGGTTGGCCGGAGTGGGCGGGGATCAGGCGGCGCGGGCGGCGTCGATGATCCGGTTGAAGGTGGCGCTGGGACGCATCACCGCTTCCCGCTTGGCCGGGTCGGACAGGTAGTAACCGCCGATGTCCGCCGGTTGGCCTTGCACTGCCTTCATTTCGGCCAGGATGGCCGTCTGGTTGTCCGCCAGGGACTTGGCCAGGGGGGCGAACTGGGCGGCCAGGGCCGGGTCTTGGTTTTGGGCGGCCAGGGCTTGGGCCCAGAACAGGGACAGGTAGAACTGGCTGCCCCGGTTGTCCAGCTCACCGGTGTGGCGGGAGGGGGACTTGTTTTCGTCCAGCAGCTTGCCCGTGGCTTCGTCCAGGGTCTTGGCCAGGAGCTTGGCTCGGGCGTTGTTTTCCTTGAGGCCCAGGTCTTCCAGGGAGACGGCCAGGGCCAGGAATTCGCCCAGGGAATCCCAGCGCAGGTGGTTTTCTTCCAGGAGCTGTTGCACGTGCTTGGGGGCGGAACCGCCGGCCCCGGTTTCGTACATGCCGCCGCCCGCCATCAGGGGAACAATGGACAGCATCTTGGCGGAGGTGCCCAGTTCCATGATGGGGAACAGGTCGGTCAGGTAATCCCGCAGGATGTTGCCGGTGACGGAGATGGTATCCAGGCCCCGGGCCACCCGTTCCAGGGTGAAGCGCATGGCTCGCACCTGGGACATGATCTGGATGTCCAGACCGGTGGTGTCGTGGTCCTTCAGGTAGCGGCTGACCTTCTTGATCAGTTCGGCTTCGTGGGGACGGTAGGGGTCCAGCCAGAAAATGGCGGGCATGCCGGAATTGCGGGCCCGGGTGACGGCCAGTTTGACCCAATCCCGAATCGGGGCGTCTTTCACCTGGCACATGCGGAAAATGTCGCCCTGTTCCACGTTTTGGGAGAGCAGCACTTCCCCGGTGGCCAGATCCGTAATGTTGGCCACCCCGTCTTCCACGATTTCAAAGGTCTTGTCGTGGGAGCCGTATTCTTCGGCCTTCTGGGCCATGAGCCCCACGTTGGGCACGGTGCCCATGGTGCGGGGATCGAAATTGCCGTGCCATTTACAGAAGTTGATCATCTCCTGATAAATGCGGGCGAAGGTGGATTCGGGCATGACCGCCTTGCAGTCGTATTGCTTGCCGTCGGCGCCCCACATTTTGCCCCCGGCCCGGATCATGGCGGGCATGGAGGCATCCACGATGACGTCGTTGGGGGAGTGGAAATTGGTGATGCCCTTGGCGGAATCCACCATGGCCAGACGGGGCCGGTGTTCCTGGCAGGCGTGCAGGTCGCGGATGATCTCGTCCCGCTTGGATTCGGGCAGGGCGGCGATTTTTTCGTAGAGGGTGGCCATGCCGTTATTGACGTTGATGCCCAGCTCGTCGAACAGCTTGCCGTGTTTCTCGAAGGCTTCCTTGTAGTAAATCTTGACGCAGTGGCCGAAAACGATGGGGTGGGACACCTTCATCATGGTGGCCTTGACGTGCAGGGAGAAGAGAATGCCCGCTTCCCGGCAGTCTTCCAGTTCCTTTTCGTAGAAGTCGCAGAGCGCCTTCTTGCTCATGAACATGGAATCAATGATTTCCCCTTCTTGCAGGGCCAGCTTGGGCTTCAGGACGATGGTCTTGCCGCTCTTGGTGACCAACTCCATCTTCACGTCCCGGGCCTTGTCCAGGGTCAGGGATTTTTCCCCGTGGTAGAAATCCCCGTGTTCCATGTGGGACACGTGGGTTTGGGACCATTGCTTCCATTCGCCCATGGAATGGGGATGTTTCTTGGCGTAATTTTTCACCGCCGCGGGGGCGCGCCGGTCGGAGTTGCCTTCCCGCAGCACCGGATTTACGGCGGACCCCAGACACTTGGCGTAGCGGGTCTTGAGGGCCTTTTCCCCATCGGTGGTGGGATTTTCCGGATAGTCGGGGAGGGCGTAGCCCTTGGACTGGAGTTCTTTGACGCAGGCGATCAGCTGGGCCACGGAGGCGCTGATGTTGGGCAGCTTGATGATGTTGGTGTCCGGGTCCTGGGTCAGGCGGCCCAGTTCAGCCAGGGTGTCGGTGACCTTCTGGTCATCGCGCAGGTAGTCGGGAAATTCAGCCAGAACGCGGGCGGCGACGGAAATGTCGCTTTCCACCACGTCAATGTTGGCGGCGGCGGTAAAGGTGCGAACCACCGGCAGGAAGGCACTGGTCGCCAGCAGGGGCGCCTCGTCCGTGAGCGTGTAAATAATCTTCGACTTACCAGCCATGTTATCCCTCGCGATGTGTGTGGAGTGGGTTGAGACCTAACTTATATATTATATATCACCTAACGGAACATTATTGCGCCTGGTGCAATGGGCCGGGGCTAGGCTCCCTGTCCGCATCCGCATCCGCATCCGCATCCGCATCCGCATCCGCATCCGTATCCAAGCCCAAGCCCAAGCCCAAGCCCAAGCCCAAGCCCAAGCCCAAGCCAGAGCTACGGCCACGGCTACGGCTACGGCTACGGCAGTCGGCACTGGCACAGGCGGCGAATTGGGGATTAGCGGGGCGTGGGGTCGCAAGTGGCGGATGCCCTGGGCCGAGGCGGGCCGCCTTGGAACGAGGGCGTGATTGAGGTGGCGATCAGCTTGGGGCGGCGTTCCCTAAGCGGCACCACCCCAGGCCGTGTCCCCGCCTTCCCTTCCCAATGCGCTCCGACCGCCCAAAGGGGAGCCCCAATGCTAAGATTTTCCCCTCCCCCTATCCTTCCCCGAGGGCCCATGGACCTGTCGCCCACCGCCCAGCGCATTGCCGTGGCCCTGATCGAGGGCTTCAACAAGCATTACCGGCTGTTTCGGGAAACCAGCCGCCAGGCCAAGAGCCGCTTTGAGGCCGGGGACTGGCCGGCGGTGCACCGGGCGGTGAAGGACCGTATCCGCTTTTACGATGACCGGGTGCGGGAATGCGTGGAACGGCTGCGGGACGAGTTCCACGCCCACACCCTGGATGACGATACCTGGCAGCAGGTGAAGCTTTTCTACATCGGACTGCTACTCAACCACAAACAGCCGGAGCTGGCGGAAACCTTTTTCAACTCGGTCTGCTGCCGCATTCTGCACCGCACCTATTTCAACAATGATTTCATCTTCTACCGGGCGGCCATCGCCACGGAGAACATTGAATCCACTCCCCCCGCCTATTCCAGCTATTACCCGGGGGAAGAGGGCCTGGCGGCCACCCTGGGGCGCATCGTCCAGGATTTCGACTGGCAGCGGCCCTTTGAGAATCTGGCCCGGGACATCGACCATGTTTACCGCAGCGTCCTGGACCATCTAGGGGGCGTCTGGCCCAAGCGGGAGGCCAATTGCCAGATTCAGGTGCTCTATTCCGCCTTCTACCGCAACAAGGGCGCCTACATTATTGGCAAGGCCATTAACGGCAACGGGGAATACCCCTTCGCCATTCCCGTGCTCCATACCCCGGAGGGCAAGCTCTACCTGGACACGGTGCTCCTGGACCCCTGGCGCATTTCCATTCTGTTTTCCCTGTCCCGGGCCTATTTCATGGTGGATATGGAAGTCCCGTCGGGCTACGTCCAGTTCCTTCGCACCATCATGCCCCACAAGCCCAAATCCGAGATTTACACCATGCTGGGCTTGGGCAAGCAGGGCAAGGTGCTGTTTTTCCGGGACCTGCTGGCCCATTTGCGCCACTCGGAAGATAAATTTGTAGTGGCCCCGGGTATCCGGGGCCTGGTGATGCTGGTATTCACCCTGCCTTCCTTTCCCTACGTCTTCAAAATCATCAAGGACCGCTTCGGCCCCAATAAGGAAGGGGATCGGGCCTCAGTGGCGGCCAAGTATCTGTTGGTGAAGCAGGTGGACCGGGTGGGGCGCATGGCCGACACCCTGGAGTTTTCCTTCGCCGCCCTGCCGCGCCACCGCTTTGCTCCCGAACTGCTGGAGGAATTACGTCGCCAGGTGCCTTCCATGATTGAGGAGGAGGGGGGGGATGTGGTGATCGAACACCTCTACATCGAGCGCCGCATGGTGCCCCTCAATCTCTATCTGGATCAGGCTACCCCGGAGCAGATCGACCAGGCGGTGCAGGATTACGGCAACGCGATTCGGGAACTGGCCATCGCCAATATTTTCCCCGGGGACATGTTGTGGAAAAACTTCGGCGTCACCCGCTACAACCGGGTGGTGTTCTACGACTACGACGAAATTGAATACATGACGGACATGAACTTCCGGGCCATCCCGGCAGCCCCCTATCCGGAAATGGAATTGTCCGGGGAACCCTGGTATTCCGTGGGCCGCCACGACGTTTTCCCCGAGGAATTCGCTACCTTTCTCCTGGGGGACCCCCGGGTGCGGGCCGCCTTCATGAAATATCACCCAGATCTCCTCACCCCGGAATTCTGGCGCCGGGCCCAGGACACCATCCGGGCCGGCCAGGTCCAGGACTTTTTCCCCTACCCGGAAGCCCTGCGCTTCTGCCGCCGTTTTCCCCCGGCAGGGGAGGGGGCCTTGCCCTGAGCCAGAAGAGGCGGCGCGGACCAGCCGGGTAGCGCCCTGGCCCAATGGGGTCGCCCGGTTGGGCCGGAAAGAGGGGGGAAGGGGGAGGGCGGCGGAAAGTGGATGGCTAGTAGCAGGTAGCAGAGGGCGGACAGCCGATAGGGGCGGGGCGGCGGGCCAAGGGCGGGGTCTCCGCCAGGAAACGCCCTCCAGGCCCCCTTGGGCCAGGACTTTCTCCCGCCCCGGGGAAAGGGTATGCTCCGCGCCGACCGCCGACCGCCGACCGCCGACCGCCGACCGCCGACCGCCGACCGCCGCTGCAACTGCCGCCTCAGCCGGACGTTGTCCAGCCCCGGCTCGGAACGGCGCCAGATCCTGTTTTCCCCTACCCATTCTTTCGCCATGGCCCGCATCGTCCTCTTTAACAAGCCCTACGGGGTGCTGTCCCAATTCACCCCGGAAGGGCGGTGGCGGGGGCTGGTGGATTTCATTCCGGAAAAAGGGGTGTATCCCGCCGGGCGCCTGGACGGGGATAGCGAGGGCCTGCTCCTGCTCACGGATGACGGGCGGCTCCAGGCCAAAATCGCCGATCCCCGCTACAAGCTGGAAAAGACCTACTGGGCCCAGGTGGAAGGCCTGCCCACGGAGGCGGCGCTGGAACAGCTGCGCCGGGGGGTGCCGCTTAAGGACGGCCTCACCCGCCCCGCCGGGGCCCGGCTCATGGACGAGCCCCCCGGGCTCTGGCCCCGCAATCCCCCCATCCGCTTCCGCCAAGCCATTCCCACCAGCTGGATCGAACTCAAGCTGCGGGAAGGGCGCAACCGGCAGGTCAGACGCATGACAGCGGCGGTGGGGTATCCTACCCTGCGTCTGATCCGGGCCGCCATTGGCCGTCTCGGCCTGGAAAATCTGGCCCCGGGCACCTATCGCAGCTTTATGGGGGATTACGGCGACCTGGCCCCCCAGCCGGGCCGGGCCCGTTCCGCTCCCCCTTCTCCTTCCCCCATTGCTGGAGGCAAACGATGAAAACTACCGCCCCGTTCTGGGCCGCCCTGGGCTTTGCCCTGTTTTCCCTGACTGCCGGCGCCGCGCCCCGGGCGGCGGAAGACCCGGACGATCCGGTGGAAGTCACCCCGGACACCCACACCGTGCCGCCCCTGCGCCATGCCGCGCCCCATAAGAAGAGCGCCGATCCCCTGGCCCCCGCTAGCGCCCGCCACGCCGCTCCGGCCTCCGGGGCCAAAGCGGGCGCCAAGCATGGCGTTCATCACGGTGCCGCCAAACCCGGCGCTAAACATGGGAAGGCGATAGCCACCCATGGGGGCAAGGGCACGGCCCATCACCCTGGGGCCAAGGCTAAGGGTAAGACTCCGGGCAAAGCTCCGTCCGCCCACGCCCGTAGTGGCCACGGGAGCGCCAAGGCCCCGGGAAACAAGCACGGTGCCCCCCACAAAGCCGGGGCGGCTAAACACCGGGCCGGTCATCCTTAAGCTTAATTTCCCCCGGGGGGTGCCCTGAAACGGGCCTGCCCCTGTCCTTAAACGCATTGGAGGGACCATGTCCAAGAAACCCCTTCTCTGGTTGTCCATGCTGCCCCTGGTGGCCCTGGCCGCCCACGCCAAGGCGGAAATGGGCCACGCCGATCTGAGCGCGGGCTTTTACCGCATTGAGGCGGAAGTGGCCTATACCCAGGAGGATCGGATGCAGGGCCTCATGGGCCGCAGCCGCCTGGGCGCCAATCAGGGCATGTTGTTCGTTTTCCCCGTGGCAGCCCGCCACTGCATGTGGATGAAAAACACCCTGTTGCCCCTGTCCGTGGCTTTTCTGGATGAACAGGGCCGCATCATCAACATTCGGGACATGCAGCCCCAGACGGAAAACAACCACTGTGCCGATGAAAATGCCCGCTACGCCCTGGAAATGAACCAGGGCTGGTTTACCGCCCGGGGTCTGAAAGCCGGTTTGCCCCTGGGGGGCCTGAACCGGGTGCCGGCGCCCCGATGAGGGGGCGCACTCATGGGGCGGGCTGGCTGGCCCTGCCGCCGCCGGGGACGCCCCCGGACTTGCGTTCCTGGCTGGAAGAGCGGGGTTCCCTGACCCTGCGCCTGAAGGCCCGCTGCCACCACTTTCAGGTCCGGGTGCTGGACCAGGGCTGGGCCCTGCCCCATGGGGATGAACGGCGGCTTCTGGGCCTGCGCCCCGGGCAACGGGCCCGGGTGCGGGAAGTGCTGCTCTGCTGCGATGGCCGCCCCGCCGTCTTTGCCCATTCCGTGCTGGTGAGCCGCCGTCCTTCCCCCCTGTGCCGCAGCTTTCAGGGCCTGGGGGGGCGCTCCCTGGGCACCAGCCTGCTGTTTGTGGATGCCCGGGTGAGTCACGGCCCCTTAAGCTTCCGCGCCCTTTCCCCCCGCCATCCCCTGGGCCAGGCCCTGGTCCGGGCCACCGGCCAGAGGCTCCAGCCCCCTTGCTACGCCCGCCGGGCCCTGCACCGGAAGGGGGGCACCGGGGTGCTGGTCACCGAGGTCTTTCTCCCCGAACTGCCCGCCTGAGGGGGCTTTCCCCTGGCCAGCGCCAAAGGGGAAAAGGCCGGGGCTGACCCGGGGGGGGCCGTCAGGCGGCGGTCAGGTCCCCAGGGTTAAAAATGCCCATGCTTAACTGTTCCCACCGCCTTGCCGCCGCCCTTCTGGCCTTAAGTCTGCCCCTGGTGCCCCTTGGGGCCGGGGCCGCCCCTGCTTCCGCGCCAGCGAATCCTGGGGCGACTGCCACCGAGTTGGGGCCGGTGAGCAGTGAGGCGGTGACGGTGAAGGCCCTGGAGGAGGGCTATGCGGTGGAGGCGGATTTTCGCGCCCCCGTGCCCTTGCCCCTGGCCTACGGGGTGCTCACGGATTTCGACCACATGAGCCGCTTTGTGCCCAATCTGGAACAAAGCCATATCCAATCCCGCAACGGTAACCGGTGGCAGGTGGAACAGCACGGGGTGGCCCGCTACGGACCCTTCAGCCAGGACTACGCCTCGGTACGGGAAATTCTGCTCCTGCCCGGGCGCATCCAGGCCCACGCCATTTCCGGCACGGCCAAGCGTCTGGATAGCGACATGCAACTGAGCGGGGAAGGGCGGGAAACCCGCTTCCATTACCATGCGGTGGTGGTGCCGGATACCTGGCTGCCGCCCCTGGTGGGCCCGGCGGCCATGCGCCAGCAGATTGCCAGCCAGTTTTCCGCCCTGGTGCGGGAAATGTTGCGCCGTCAGGCCCAGGGCGCCGAATAGGGCGGCGGGGCGGCGCACCGGTGACCGGTGGACGGTTCGGGGGCGGCCTTTGCCGGATGCCTCCTATTCCGGCTTCAGTTGCCCGGCCTGCCAGACGTCCCGGAATTCCTGCCATTGCTCCTGGGTGATCCGGGTCATGTCCCGGGCGCTGTGGGCCAGCGTGTCGGCCCAGTCGTCCCGTTGGGCGAAGGCCATGAGGGCGTCCGCCGTGGCGGCGTTCTGGTGGCCTGAGGCCCGGAGCTGATCCCAGGCCAGGAGCCGACCCAGGGTGGCGGCCACTTCTTCCAGACGGGCCAGTTTGTGGCCCCAGGCGGCCATGTCCACCCGGTCTTCCCGGGGCTGGAGGCCTTTCAGGAGAAAGGATTTGCCCCCCAGTTCCACGGCCTGGAGAAAGGCGTGATCCACCGCCTGCATCCGCTTCTGTACCGCCACTACCCGTTCCCCTTCCCGGGCCCAGGCCGGTTGGGCCAGACCCAGGGGTTCCAGATAGGGCACCAGGCAGGAGGGCAGGGCCTCCTTTAAATCCAGCAGGTAATTGCCGTCCGGGGAGCCCTTGCCCTCCACCAGCACCACGTACCGTTCCACCCCCAGGCTGCCCGTGCCCGCAATGCGCCGGGCCACATCCAGCACCCGGTAAAAGTCCGGGTGGCTGGGGGGGGCGCTCAAGGTGGCGAGGAAGTCGGTGACCAGGGTGCCCTGGGCCGGGCTGGCGGCCAGGGCCTTTTCCCCGTCGATGCGCAGGTGGCGCTGGTGGCCGTGGCGTTCCGTGCGCTTATCGAGAAACTCGGCCCGGCTGCGCTGTTCCAGGCCCTCCAGCAGTTCCCGCACCAGGCCTTCCGCCGTTTCCCGTTCCATCCACAGGGGTTTGCCCTGGGCCAGGGCCTGGCGGTAGGCCCCCAGGCAGGCCTGGATCAGGGCCCGGCTCTGCTTTTCGTCCGTGTGCAGTTCGTCGGCGCCGCAGGCCAGGCTGGTGAGGAGGCGTACCAGATCCCAGGTGCAGGGGGCCAGGGCGGCTTCGTCGTAGTCGTTGATGTCGAAATAGACCTGCCGGTTGTCCGCCTTGTAGCTGCCGAAATTTTCAAAATGCAGGTCGCCGCAGGCCCAGGCCGTGGGGGCCTCCCGGAAAGGGCCCTCCTTGGGCAGGGCGGCGTAGAACAGGTGGCAGGCGCCCCGCAGAAAAATGAAGGGGCTCTGGGCCATTTTGGCGTATTTCATGGCCAGCCGTTCCGGGTCCCGCCCCCGGTTGTGGGCGGCGACGGCTAGTGCGACGGTGGAAGGGCTAGGGGTGGGCATGGGCTTACTCCGTAAAGGGCCCGGCCGGGTCAGGGGGCGGGGCGGGGGGCGCCCGCCGGGTCGGTGCCGAAGACCGGATTTTCAAAGAGGGAACGGAAGGTCACCTGACGCACCTCCGGGTGGTCGGGCACGGCGTAGAGCACCGGGGTCAGCAGTTCCTCGAAAATGCCCCGCAGGCTGCGGGCGCCGGTGCTGTATTCAATGGCCAGATCGGCGATCTGGTCGAAAACTTCCGGGGCGATGCGTAATTCCACCCCCAGGTCTTGGAGCATTTGGCGGAACTGGCGGTAGAGGGAGTTTTTCGGCTCCACCATGACCCGGATGAGCAGGGGTTTGGTCAGGTCCTGGAGCCGGGCGATGATGGGCAGGCGGCCGGTGAATTCGGGGATAAGGCCGTATTCAAACAAATCCACGGGCTTCACCCGGTTGTTGAGCCGGTCCAGGATGGTCTGGTTGTCGTCTCCCGAGGTGGCGATGTAGCCGAAGCTCTTGCTCCGGGCCTGGATCTGGTCCAGGCCGACAAAGGCGCCGCCGCAGATGAAGAGAATAGCGGAGGTGTCGATGTACCGGTCTTGGCCCAGGCGCACCGGGTAGCCTTCCATAATCTTCAATAGGGCGTGCTGCACGCTTTCCCCGGAAACCGCCCGCTGCTGACCATCCGCCTTGAGCTTGTCGATTTCATCGATGAAGACAATGCCCCGCTGGGCCTTGTCCAGGTCGCCCCCGGCCTTATCCACCAGCCGTTCCAGAATGGCCTCGATTTCCTCCCCCACGTACTTGTTCTGGGCCAGGGAGGTGGCGTCCGTGGTGACAAAGGGCACGTCCAGCCAGCGGGCCAGGGTCTCGCAGAGCAGGGTCTTGCCCGTGCCCGAGGGGCCGATGATGAGCACATTGCTCTTGTCCGCCAGGGCGCCCCCCGCCGGCACCGCCGCCAGCTTTTTGTAATGGGCGTAGATGGCCACGGCGAGCACTTTTTTCGCCTCCTCCTGGCCGATCACGTATTGGTCCAGATAACGGACGATGGCGCTGGGGGTGGCTTGGGCTGGCAGCACGACAATCTCCTGGGAGCTTGGGCGGGGCGGCAAGATCGGCGGGAACAAGGGCGCCCCGCCGACCGGGAAAAAATCAGGCCCCGGCAAACGCCTGGGGCCTGGGCATCTTAATGCAGGGGCCGGAGCGCCGCCAGGGGCGGGGTTCCGGGCAGCGGGCAGGGGGAGGGGATTAGCGGGGAGCGTAATCCGGGGGAGCGTAACGGCTATCCGGCGGCGGGGGCGGCGGCGTCACGGAGGATCCCCGGGGCGCTCCCTGGGGCTGGCTGCTTAAATTGCCGGAAACCGGCACCC
Organism: Rhodocyclaceae bacterium; assembly: GCA_041907765.1. Taxonomy (GTDB): domain Bacteria; phylum Pseudomonadota; class Gammaproteobacteria; order Burkholderiales; family Rhodocyclaceae; genus Azospira. Next base: position 90,954 of record JAYRGQ010000011.1, read on the forward strand.
GGTGGCCCTTGGCGTACATGCACTGGGTGTAGGCGGCGTCGTATTGGCGCTGGGTGCCCCGGGCGGAGCTGTCGGCGGTGCCCATGCCCACCATGGTGCCCATCAGCAGGCCCGCCCCGGCGCCGCTGCCCGCGCCCTGGTGGCCGCCCATGGCGGCGCCGGCCACGGCACCCACGGCGGTGCCCAGGGCAGCGCTCTTCATTTCCGCCGAGGCGGCGGATTGGCCCGCGTCGCTGCCACCGATCTGTTCCTGGGCGTAGTTGCGGCAATCCTGGTTATCGACCCGGAATTGCTCAAAGGTTTTACCCGTGCCCGGCAGCACCATGACGCTGGGGCCCGTGGGCACGGTGGTGCAGGCGGCCAAAAGGGCAGCGGCCAGGCCCAGGGCCGGCAGGCTGCGGAGGGGGAAGTGGGGGGCGTTAGTCATGGGGAACTCGACAGGTCGGGAAAAGGGAGGAAGGGAGGGACGGCGGGGGCGGCCCATGGGCCACCCCCGGGAATGGCTTGGGGCCTACTGGGGCGGCTGGGGCGCTACCCGCTGCCAGCCCTTGGCGCACTGTTTCACGTAGGGGTAGTAGGCCCGGGCTTCCGGGCAGTAGTACCACCAGTTGCCCTGATCCTCCTGGACCGCCGGGGCCGGTTGCTGCTCCACATAAACCGGGGGCTGGGGCGCCGGGGTGACCACCACGGCGGGGGGGTAATAGGGATAGACCGGGTAGGGATGGTAGGGGTACATCAGGGGCGGGCCCCAGGGGTCAATGAAAATGCCCACATGGGCGTGGTGGTGCCAATGGTCGGCCCAGGCGCCACTGGCGGCCCCTAGTCCGAGGAGAAGAAAAAGCAGCAGGGATTTGAGGGTTTTCATGGAAATTCCTTCCGGGGGCCATCACCCAGATTCATGGCCCCATTGAACCATTCAGATGTTTGCCAGGTGTGTCCGGGGCGGGGCTTTTTGTAAGGCTTTGTTTCCGCCCGGGGCGGTCTATTTGCGGTCCAGGTGGCCTTGCTGTTTCAGCCAACGGTTACTGTCCCGGGTCAGCCATTCCCGGGCCGTGTCGTCCTGTTTCAGATAGGCGTCCAGAAAGGCGGTGCTGACGCCCTGGATGGCGGCGACGGCCAGGGCCTGACGGGTGAGGCTCTGATTGCCTTCCTGGTCGGAAGCGCCCCGCCCGCCCCCGGCGGACTGGCCTCGGTGTCTTGCCATGCCGCCCATGCCCCCGCTGCGTCCCTCTTCCATGCCGCCTCCCGGGCCGGGCCCCATACCGGCGTCGGCACCACCTTCCGGCCCTTCCCCCATGCCCCCCCTTTCGGTATCCCGGGACGCGGCATTGCTTTCCTGGGCCTCCATTCCCCGGCCCAGGGGACCACCGGAATAAAGCCTATGGGGCATGTCTTGGAGCAGCAGCAGGTATTTGTCCCCCTTGGGCATGTACTGAAAAGGCGCCTGACGCAGGGAAGGGGTATCCACCAGGCCCAGGGCATCCCCATCCTGATCCCCCGTAATGCTGAGAACGGGGACGCGGATATTGGGGTAGCGGGCGGTAAAGGCCAGGCCGTTAAAGGTGGCCACCGGACTAAGGGCGATGATCGCCCGAATGGGCAGGGGAGGGGCCGGTTCGGCCATGGCCTTGAGCTTTTCTCCGGCGGCGGCCATGGCCGTATAGGCTCCCAGGTCGTAGCCCGCCAGGGCCACCTGATCCGTATCCAGGGAGGCCAGCAGGGGGTCTCCTTGCTGTTGGCGATGTTTCAACTCCGCCAGCAACAGGGCCAGGCGCTCCAGGCGTTGGCCCATGGCCTGCCCGGCATAGCGTTCCCGGGCCAGATGGCTGAAATCCCCCGCCAGGGCTTGGGGGGAGGACCAGGCCCGACCATCCTTATCCAGGGGTTGGAGGGCGATTACCCCATAACCTGCCCGGGCCCAGGCGGTGCGCCAGGCTTCCCCCGCCTCCCGGTTTTCCCCCAGGCCGGGCACGTAAAGCACCAGGGGATATTTCCCCGGGCGGCTGGGGAGGGACAGCAGAAGGTCCATGAACTGGTCCCCCACTTTCCAGGAAAGAGGGTGGGTGGTGATGCTGTACTGGTCGTCGGTGAGATAGCCTTTGCCGGTAAATAGCCTGACCTGGGATTCGTTGGGCTTGGGGGGCGTGGTGCCAGAACAGGCGCCCACCAGCAGCAACAGGGCCAGCATGGGGGCGGCGAGGGGAGTATTGGCTTTGGTCATGGCGGAGAGGGGCTGAGGGGGCAGGGGACGACAAAAAAAGGCCGCCCCAAGGGCGGCCGGAAGCGAGAGAGACGGGGGGCTTAGTCCCGGGGCCCGGACATGGGGCCAAAGTGGTGACCAAAGCCGTGTTCGTGGCCCGGGCCAAAGCAATGGGGGTGATGGGACTGCCAGAAGAGGTCGAAGATGACCTTTTGCTGGGCCGTCAGGGCGCTATAGAAAGCCTTGGTGTCCTTGGCTTCCTGGGCCATCCGTTCCGCCCCTTCCTTCATGTGGGCGGCGGCCTGATCCATCCGTTCCGGGGTGGTCAGCTTGGCCGGTTCCTTGCCCTCATCCCGCAGGGCCTTGAACCGTTCTTCCATCTGCTTCACCCGGCTCAACTGGGCTTGGCTGTAGGTCTGCCAGGCGCCTTGCTGACTGGCGCTCAAGGCCAGCTTGCCTTGCAGGTCCTTGAGGGTCCGTTGCAGATGCTCTTCCGGATTGAAGTTCATGTGGTGCCCCATGGGGCCCATGGCCGGGGCGGGGGCTGGTTCGGCGGCCAGGCTCAGGCCGGCGGAGCAGGAGAGAATACCGGCGGTCAGGGCCGCCACCAGGGTTTTGCTGTTCATGGTCAACTCCTCTTGGATAATTTGTCCGGGGAAGGGGGGGGGGCAAGCCCGGCGCCCTATCCATGGGTCAAACTTTAGGCCCCCCTTCGGCAAATTTGGGTTATGACGGTGTAACAGCGTGTAAAGATTAAAAAGGGCGGGAAAGCCCCATAAAACCTAGGGATTCTCGGCCGGCGGCGGGGTCGGGGGCGCCGCCGGTTCCGGAACATATTGCAACAAATCCCCCGGTTGGCAGTTCAGGTAGGCGCAGATTTTTTCCAGGGTTTCAAAGCGCACCCCTTTCACCTTGCCCGACTTGAACAGGGACAGATTGGCCTCCGTAATCCCCACGTATTCGGCCAGGGCTTTCGACTTCACCTTGCGCAGGGCAAGCATGACATCCAGGCGGACAACAATAGGCATGGCGGGCTTTAGATAAATTGGGCGTTTTCGTCCGCCAGGGCGCTGGCGTGGGTCATCACGGAGGCAATCAGCCACAGGGTACCGGCGATAAACAGGGCAAACAGCTCATGGCCGCTCACTCCCACGCTCAACTGGCGGTGGCCCACCCCATTGTTAATGGTGAGCAAGACAGACAAAACGGGCTGACTGATCAGGCTAACCACGCTGGAAGCGCAGACCCAGGCCGCAAACCGGCGCAGATGGACCACCACCCGGAGATGGAAAAACACCCCCTGGGCAAAGTCCAGCAGACAGCGCCGCACATGGCACAGCCCCACGGACAGGCAACCAAACTGGGCCAGGGCCACCCCGGCGCCCCCCAGCCGCTGCCAGGTGGTCAGAGGCTGTTCCAGGGTAATGGCAATGCCGTTACCCACCCGGGCCGCCAGGTTGGACGGATCGTCCAGCAACCAGATCAACACCGCCGCCAGGGGCAGGCCCCAGGTCAGCAACAGACAAAAATACCCCAGCACCCGGCTAGTCTTGCGGATGCGTTGCTGCGAGGTGGGTTGGGGCGAAGCGGGGCTAGGGGACATGGAGGGCTCCTTGAAAAGATGGCCGATCATATCGCTGGTATGGATGTATTGCAACAATAAATTTATGTTTTACAGTAATTTATTGTTGATCGTTAGGCCTGAGAACTGAGCCTTGGAGATGCTTCCTCGGGCTTGGGTTGCAGTGGCGAGGCTGATTTTGCCTCGGCCAGGGACCGAGGCTTGGTGGTGGCACCTGGGGAGAGGTCTTTTGCGTATTCTGGCACCGGCTAAGAAAGTCGGAATTTAAAACTATTTGCTCGTCTATTTCCCTGTGTATTTAAGGAAGCAGGGGAAGGAGCGCTATATGTTGTGGGTGCCGCATGTCTTGGATGTTAGGGGGGACTGTTTTCGGCCAGGAGCGGTCTATCAGGCCTGTGCCACATAGCAGACGTCGTTTCTATCCGTATGATTGAGGATTGATAACGACATCCACTCGGTATAATCTCAGTGCGAATAAGAGCTTAGGTGCGATTCATCTGTGTCCGTATTATTAGCTATAACGCTCACATTTCTGCGCCTGAATAACTGTTAGCCGCGCGGCGTCTGAGAAATCTCCCTCAATGAAGGCATAAAAAAATGTCAATTTTTGAAATCAAAGAGCAATTTCTGGTGGAAGACGATGTTGGGATGACTTTTGGCGAAGTGGTCGGACAGGCCCCGAGAGAAGTTGCCGACCTAGTCACAGGTAAGGACGTGATAATTCTCCCGTCGCATGGGACAAGTGATTCGTTCTACAGGGGAAGCCTCGACATCTTGGACTACCTAAAGGATGGCAACATAAACGCCGAAATATTGGCGTCAGACGAACAATACAAAGAACTCAGCCTCCACGGCGCAGACGTTTGGCTAGGAACATTTCTCATACAAAATTTCGTAATTCCATTATTCTGTAGCGTCATAGCAAATTACATATATGACTCATTAAAAGCAAAACCTAGTGACAAGATTTCGCTGAAGTTCATTGTTGAGAAAAAGGACGGCGGAACAGCGTCTGTGAGTTTTGATGGAAAAGTCGAAGATTTGAGTAAAGCCATTGATGCCGTAAAGGAATTTTGCGATGAATCTTAGCTTGGTAACTGTTGCCGACACCCAGGAACCTGAGTTACAACGGTTGCTAGAGGGGTTGAATAAGACAAAAGAAGAAGCCGTAGCCAAGGGGCACGGAGAGATTGCAAATCGTTGTTGGCGGGAACTAGAGGCGCTTCAACTGAATTCCTTGTACATAAATGCTTTTGACAAGATAAAGCAGAAGATGTATAGGGAAGCATGGGTTGAGCTGGAGCAGTGCGAGATCAAATGTAAGTTCATCGAAGCCAACAGCGATCCGCAGTTTTTAGAAAGGTTGCGGATTGGCTTTATTGCGGAGAAGGTAAAAAAACTTCAGTCCTTATATCCGTATTGTGTTTTTGCCAGCCCAGAGTTCATCGTCGGCTACTACGCCTGCAGTATATGTGGTCATAGGATTACGCCAAGATCACGCTGTGGGCACAAAAAGGGCAAGGTGTACAATGGCGAGTTATGCGTTCACATTGCGCACGACGTGGAAGTTAGAGGGATATCGCTGGTTGCTAACCCAGTTCAGAAGTATTCCGTGGTTCACAATGATGAAACACTGAATTTCACCCTCTTGGATCACCTCTTCGAAGTGCTAGAAAATGCATTCGAAGAGTGGGATGCCAAATGGACAACAAAGGCATTTCCAATCGAAAAGTTTTCCCACGTAGATCCTGACAGCAATTGCCCGTGCGGTAGCAAGAAGTCCTTCGCGAGCTGCTGCATAGAGAAGGATGAAGTAGTCCTTCCTCATGTGGATTTTGTATTTTCGAGAGAAATTCCGACAGAAAAGCAGGTAACCCATTTCCCGTTTTGAAGTATGGAAAGGCCGGAGGAAGGAATTCATGGCGGCTAACAACGCCATTAACTCGGGCGCGCAAAATCTTAACCGCGCTCCGCTTTTGCGCGCCGGTTATGGCCAGCGTTGCTAAAGTCCGCTTCCCCCATCTGTCAACTGCCGCTTCGGGTCGAAATTAGACCGTTGTAATTGCGAATTTACGGAAGAAGTCCGCGACTGGTTATACCGCTCACTCGCCTATCCATGGAATAAAAAAAGGGAGCTAATTAGCTCCCTTTTTTTATTCCGGCTTATCTAACGAGCTTTTAACCCCGAGATAAGCCTTCCTCGCCTTAGGCGAAGTTCTTGGCGGCGAAATCCCAATTGACCAGGGAGGTCAGATAGGTTTCCACGAATTTCGGCCGGGCGTTGCGGTAGTCGATGTAGTAGGCGTGTTCCCACACGTCGATGGTGACCAGGGGCTTGTCGCTGCCGGTCAGGGGGGTGGCGGCGTTGCTGGTGTTGACGATGTCCAGGGAGCCGTCGGCCTTTTTCACCAGCCAGGTCCAGCCGGAGCCGAAGTTGCCGGTGGCGGAGGCGGTGAAGGCTTTCTTGAAGTCGTCGAAGGAGCCCCACTTTTTGTTGATGGCGTCAGCCAGGGCACCGGTGGGGGCGCCGCCGCCGTTGGGCTTGAGGCTGCTCCAGAAGAAAGTGTGGTTCCAGACCTGGGCGGCGTTGTTGAAGATGCCGCCGGCGGGGGCCTTTTTGATGATGGCTTCCAGATTCAGGGCTTCGTATTCCGTGCCCTTGATCAGGTTGTTCAGGTTGGTGACGTAGCTTTGGTGGTGCTTGCCGTAGTGGAACTCGATGGTTTCCTTGGAAATATGGGGGGCCAGGGCATCCTGGGCGTAGGGCAGAGCAGGCAATTCAAAAGCCATTGTGATTCTCCGTGGGTTTGTTGTAGGTAAAGGAAAATTCTAGTCACGATCCCCGGGGGTGACAACCGGCGCGCTCCGGGCCTGGCGCACTTCCACCCGGGCGTCGCCCCGATGCAGACGTAATACCAGGGATTGGCCCGCTTGCAGGGCGCCGCCGTCCCGGACGGCCTTGCCTTCGTCGTCAAAGGCGATGGCGTAGCCCCGGGAGAGCACCGCCTCCGGATTGAGGTGGGCCAGCCCGGCGGCCAGCTTGTCCAGACGGGCGCGGCGTTGTTCCACCCCTTGTTGCTGGGCGCTGTGCATTCGGACCGCAAGTCCGGCCAAGCGTTCCCTAAAATTTTCCGGCCGGGGCCGGGCCAGGGCCAGGCGGTGGCTCAGGCGGGTGAGCCGTTCCCGGCTTTCTCCCACCCGTCGGGCCTGGGCGGCGGCCAGGCGCAGGCCCAGGGCGTTGAGGGCCTGGGCCTGCTGGGCGAGCCGTTCCGCCGGGTGTTTGAGGCGCTTGCCCAGCCAGTCCAGTTGCTGTTGCCGGTATTCCAGGGCTTGCCAGCAACGGCGGCTGAGGAGGGCGGCCAGTTCGTCCAGCCGATCCAGCAGGGCGTCCCGGTCCGGGCTGGCCAGTTCGGCGGCGGCGGTGGGGGTGGGGGCCCGCAGGTCGGCGGCAAAGTCGGCGATGGTGAAATCCGTTTCATGGCCCACCCCACTCACCACGGGCATGGGGCAGGCGGCAATGGCCCGGGCCACGGCTTCGTCGTTAAAGGCCCACAGGTCTTCCATACTGCCGCCCCCCCGGCAGACCAGCAGCACATCGCATTCCCGGCGCTGGGCGGCGCTATGGATGGCGGCGGCAATCAGGGCCGGGGCCGCGTCCCCTTGGACCTGGGTGGGATAGAGGCGGATGGCCACATGGGGCGCCCGCCGGGCCAGGGTGGTGAGGATGTCCCGCAGGGCGGCGGCCTGGGGGCTGGTGACGATGCCCAGGCAGCGGGGGAAGGGGGGCAGGGGCCGTTTGCGCTCGGCGGCAAAAAGGCCTTCCTGCTCCAGCTTGGCCTTGAGGCGCAGGAACTGTTCGTAAAGATTGCCCTGGCCCGCCCGGCGCAGGGTTTCCACATTGAGCTGGTATTCCCCCCGGGGCTCGTAGAGGCCCACCAACACCCGGGCTTCCACATGCATGCCGTTTTCCAGGCGAAAGCCGAGGAGCTGGGCCCGGCCCCGGAACATGACGCAGCGGGCCTGGGCCTGGTCGTCCTTGAGGGAGAAATAGGCGTGGCCCGAGGCGGCCACGGTGAGATTGGAAATTTCCCCGGAGACCCAGCAGAGGGGAAAGGCCTCTTCCAGGCGGCGTTTCACCTGCCGGTTGAGGGCGGAGACGGGAATAACGGTCGCCGGGGCGGCGGGGGCGGAAAAATCCAGTTGGGCTTGCATGGCGGTGATTTTACCCGACTCCGTCAGGCCCCCCGGGACTTTGCCGGGGAAAGCCCCGGCCTGGGCCCTGGGTTTGCATATAACCATATGATTATTAATGGATTTGTGTGGTTGCCCTATTTCGCGGCAGAGTAAGAAAAAGCCTTGCGGCCCCGGGAGTTAGACAATCTGATGACAAGCAATCCACAGACTTATCCACAGATTTTGTGGATAAGCGTGGGGAACTCGGCCCCAGGCCGGTTCCACCGGGGACTTGCCGGACCCGAGGGGGCAGGCTAAAGTTCCACGCTTAACGCTCTTTCGGAGATTCGCGTGTTTTCCATTATCCAGGCCGCTGGCTGGCCCATCTGGCCCCTGTTGTTGGCATCTATCATCGCTGTAGCCCTGATTATCGAACGCCTGGTGGCCCTGCGCCGTACCCGGGTGGTGCCCGACGGCCTTCTGGCCCGGGTGGTGGGGGAACTCCGTCAAGGCACCCTGACCGACCAGAGCATTGCCGCCCTGGAACAGAATTCTCCCCTGGGCCGGGTGTTTGCCGCCGGTCTGCGCAACGCCCGCTCCAGCCGGGAAGTGATGAAGGAAGCCATTGAGGAATCCGGTCGGGGCGTCACCCACGACCTGGAACGTTACCTCACCACCCTGGGCACCATCGCTTCCATCAGCCCCTTGATGGGCCTGTTCGGCACGGTGGTGGGCATGATCGAACTGTTCGGCGCCCAGTCCCCCAGTGGTGCCAACCCCATGCAGCTGGCCCACGGTATTTCCATCGCCCTGTACAACACCGGCTTCGGTCTGGTGGTGGCCATTCCCTCCATGATTTTCTGGCGCCATTTCCGCGCCCTGGTGGATGGTTTCGTCATCGACATGGAACAGCAGGCGGTGCGCCTGGTGGAAATTGTTCACGGAGATCGGGCCTAAGCCATGAACTTTCGTCGCGGTCAGCCCCGGGAAGAGCCGGAAATCAACCTGATCCCCATGATCGACGTACTCCTGGTGATCATTATTTTCCTCATGCTCACCACCACCTACGCCAAGTTCTCCGGTCTGGAAATCAATCTGCCCACGGCGGACAGCACCCAGTCCCCGGACCAGCCCAATGAGGTCAATGTGGCCATTACGGCGGCGGGGCAGGTGCTGGTGAATAAGGAACCCCTGGCCAACAGCGAAGTGGCTGGGATTGCGGAAGCCCTGCATCGGGCGGCGGGGACCCAGAAAGATCCCCTCATCGTTATCGACGCGGATGCCAAGACCACCCACCAGAGCGTGGTGGATGTGATGCAGGCGGCCCAGACGGCCGGTTATCCCCATATCTCCTTTGCCACCCAGACCCCCTCCGGCGGTCAGGGCAGCGCCCAGTAACTCCGCCTTTTCCCCATGCCCCCTTCGCCCTCGGTGCGGCGTCTGCTTCGCATCTGGTTTCCCGGTCGGCTGACGCCGCGCCGGGAAGCTCCCCTCCCTCCCTTTTCCCGCTTATTGGATGGCCTCACCGGCCTGGCCCTGTTGCCCGTCTCCTGGGGCTTTGCCCTGGTGGTGCAAAGCCGGCGTCTGGCCTACCGCTGGGGCTGGCTGCGGGCCGAGCGCCTGCCCGTGCCCGTGGTGGTGGTGGGCAACCTGACCGTGGGGGGGGCCGGCAAAACCCCCCTGGTGGCCCGTCTGGCCCAGGACCTGGCCGCCGCTGGGCGCCATCCGGGCATCGTTAGCCGGGGCTACGGGGCGGAGGTGCTGGGGCCCCAGGCCGTTTCTCCGGAGGCCACGGCGGCTGCGGTGGGGGATGAACCCCTGCTCCTCGCCCGGCGTACCGGCGTCCCCGTTTGGGTGGGGCGGGACCGGGTGGCCACGGGCCGGGCCCTGCTGGCCGCCCATCCGGAAGTGGATGTGCTGCTCTGCGACGACGGCCTGCAACACTACCGGCTGGCCCGGGATGTGGAAATTGTGGTCTTCGACGCCCGGGGGGCGGGCAATGGCCGCCTCCTGCCCGCCGGTCCCCTGCGGGAGCCCCTGTCCCGCCTGGCCCGGGCTCACGCCCTGGTCTATAACGAATTACCCGATGCCCTGGCCCTGCGCAGCACCAGCCATTTGCCCGCCTTCCAGATGAGTCTGGAGCCGGGGGAATTTTTCGCCCTGGACGCGCCCCAGCGCCGTTGCCAGGCCCAGGATCTGGCGGGCAAGGTGCTCCACGGGGTGGCGGGTATCGGCGACCCGGGGCGCTTTTTTCGCACCCTGGGGGATCTGGGTCTGACGGTGGAGCCCCACCCCTTCCCGGACCACCACGCCTACCGGCGGGAGGATTTTTCCTTCCTGCGTCCCGGGGAGGTGGTCCTGCTCACGGAAAAGGATGGGGTAAAATGCGCCCGGCTCCACCTGGGCGAAGCTTGGGTGTTGCCGGTGGAAGCCCGGGTGACCCCGGACATTAGCGCTTTTATTCTGGAGAGTTTGCATGGACGCGAAACTGCTGGACATCCTGGTGTGCCCCCTCTGCAAGGGTAGCCTGGACTATCGGAAGGATAAGCAGGAGCTGGTCTGCAAGCCCTGCAAGCTGGCTTTCCCGGTGCGGGACGACATTCCGGTGATGCTGGAAGAAGAAGCCCGGACCCTGGGGCCGGACGAGGAATAAGCGCCATGGGCTTCAAGGTCGTCATTCCTGCCCGCTACGCCTCTTCTCGGCTGCCCGCCAAGCCCCTCCTGGATTTGGGGGGCAAGCCCATGGTGGTGCGGGTAGCGGAACGGGCCCGGGCTTCTGGGGCCGAAGAGGTCTGGGTGGCCACGGATCACCCGGAGGTGCTGGCCGCCGTGGAACACCACGGTTTCCAGGGGGTGATGACCCGGGCCGACCATCCCACGGGCACCGACCGGCTGGCCGAAGTGGTGGCCCAGCGGGGCTGGGACGACCAGACCATCGTGGTTAATGTGCAGGGGGATGAACCCCTCATCGACCCGGTGCTGATCCGTCAGGCCGCCGACCAGTTGCAAGCCAGCGGCGCCGATATCGCCACCGTGGGCCATCCCCTCCAGGATGCGGCGGAATTTTTTAATCCCAATGTGGTGAAGCTGGTCTGCCGCAAGGACGGGGATGCCCTGTACTTTTCCCGGGCCCCCATTCCCTGGGATCGGGATGCCTTCGCCCAGGCCGCCGGACGCCAGACCCTGCCTCCCGGTCTGGCCGCCTATCGGCACATTGGCCTCTACGCCTACCGGGCCGGTTTTCTGCGGGCCTACGGACGGCTGGAAGCGGCCCCCCTGGAGCAGGTGGAAAAACTGGAACAACTGCGCGCCCTCTGGCACGGTTACCGGATCAGCGTCACCGTGGCCGACGCACTGCCCATGCCTGGCGTGGACACCCCGGAAGACGGGGAAAGGATGCGCCAATGGTTCGCCCGGGAAGGGAATTCCCCGGTTTGACCTGCCCGGGTTTTGCGGGTAATTTCCCACCCGCAAAAGGCCCTGGGGGCGGCAGCTTGTCGCCCGTCGGACCCAGCCCCTTACAACAACCATAAGCAGCTCCCGCTGCCGCCGAACAGCACCGCAGTTCCGGCTTTTTAAGCCGGGCCGCCCTTACCATCAACCGCCGTCGATCCTACGGATCGCTTCTCTTTCGAGGAACTCATGAGACTGATTCTTCTTGGCGCCCCCGGCGCCGGCAAAGGTACCCAAGCCCAATTCATCCGGGAAAAATTCGGCATTCCCCAGATTTCCACCGGGGACATGCTGCGCGCCGCCGTTAAGGCCGGCACCCCCCTGGGCCTGGAAGCCAAGAAGGTCATGGATGCGGGCGGTCTGGTGTCCGACGACATCATCATCGGTCTGGTGAAAGACCGGCTGCAACAGGACGACTGCAAGGCCGGCTACCTGTTCGACGGCTTCCCCCGCACCATTCCCCAAGCGGAAGCCATGAAGGCCGCCGGGGTGCCCATCGACTTCGTCCTGGAAATCGACGTGCCCGATGGGGACATCGTGGATCGCATGAGCGGCCGCCGGGTGCACGTGGCCTCCGGCCGCACCTACCACGTCAAGTACAACCCTCCCAAGGTGGAAGGGAAGGACGACGTGACCGGTGAAGCCCTGATTCAGCGGGACGACGATAAGGAAGCCACGGTGAAAAAACGTCTGGAGGTCTATCACTCCCAGACCGAACCCCTGGTGACCTACTACGGCCAGTGGGCCGCCACCGGCGATGCCAAGGCCCCCCAATACCGGAAAATCGCCGGGGTGGGCAGTGTGGAAGAAATCAAGGAACGGGCGTTCGCGGCCCTGAAGTAAGGTCCGCCTCCCCAGGAAAAGACGCAGCCACCCAAGGCTTGGGGGCTGCGTTTTTGTCTTTGGAGTCGGCGTCCCGGCCCGGGTTGCTGCTTGGTGTGCGCAACGGCTCCGGGAGTTCAGGGGGCGCAGTGGGCGGGGACGCCCCGGCTCCTAAAATTTTCTCAATCCGAGGTCTGTCATGTCGGTGAAAAACGCTTTTTATGCCCAGTCCGGCGGTCCCACCGCCGTTATTAACGCTTCCGCCTGTGCCGTGATCCAGACGGCCCGGGCCCATCCGGACCGGATCGGCAAGGTCTACGCGGGTCGCAACGGCATTGTGGGGGCCCTGACGGAAGAGCTCATCGACACCAGCCTGGAAAGCGACGCCCAGATCGCCAAGCTGCGCACCACCCCGGGGGCCGCCTTCGGCTCCTGCCGTTACAAGCTCAAATCCCTGGAAGAACACCGGGCCCAGTACGAACGCCTGATCCAGGTCTTCAAGGCCCACGATATCGGCTACTTCTTCTACAACGGGGGCAACGACTCCATGGATACGGCCTGGAAGGTGTCCCAGCTGGCGGAAACCATGGACCATCCCCTGGTGTGCGTGGGGGTGCCCAAGACCGTGGATAACGATCTGCCCCTTACGGACTGCTGCCCGGGCTTTGGCTCTGTAGCCAAGTACGTGGCCACCTCCATCCGGGAAGCGGGACTGGACGTGGCTTCCATGGCCAAGACCTCCACCAAGATTTTTGTGCTGGAAGTCATGGGCCGTCACGCGGGCTGGATTACCGCTGCCTGCGGCCTGGCGGCGGAGCGGGAAGGGGCGGCGCCCCACATTCTCCTGTTCCCCGAAGTGGCCTTTGACGAGGCCGCCTTCCTGGCCCGGGTCCAGGCCTGTGTGGAACGCTACGGCTATTGCACCGTGGCGGTTTCCGAAGGCTTGAAAAACGGGGAAGGCCAGTTTGTTGCTGAACAAGGGGGCAAGGATGCCTTCGGCCACTCCCAACTGGGGGGGGCGGGGCAATGGATTGCCCAGTTGATCAAGGACCGGCTGGGCCACAAGTATCACTGGGCCCTGGCCGACTACCTGCAACGGGCGGCCCGCCACCTGGCCTCCAAGACCGACGCGGATCAGGCCTATGCCCTGGGCCAGGCGGCGGTGGAACTGGCCCTGGCCGGGCGCAATGCGGTTATGCCCACGGTGCAGCGCTTGTCCGACGCTCCCTATCGCTGGGAAGTGGGGGTGGCGGAGCTGAAGAACGTAGCCAACGTGGAACGCAAAATGCCCACGGATTTCATCAGTCCGGACGGCTTCCACATTACGGAAAAATGCCGGGCCTATCTCTCCCCCTTGATTGAGGGGGAAGACTATCCCCCCTACAAAAACGGCCTGCCCGACTATGTGACCCTGGAAAACCGCCTGGTGGCCAAGCAGCTGCCGGATTTCCAAATCTAAAACCGGGGGCCGAGGGCCTCACCAGCCCAAAGGGCCGGAATATTCCGGCCCTTTTTTTATGGGGAAAACCGGCTTCAGGCGGCGCCAACCTGGGCCTGACGGCGATGGAGATGGCGTTTGTACAGGGTGGTGAAGGCCACCCCGGAGACGATGATGACCAGGCTCAGGTCAAAAAAGACGGATTCGGGCCAGGCCACCAGGCGTTCCTCATGGACGGCCGCCACCCCCACTGCCAGACTCATGAGTCCGGCCCAGACCTGGGTGATAAAGCGGCAGCTGGCAACCACTTTGGGGTCGTTCCAGCGTTCCCGGGGCAAATCCCGGCGGGCGTATTGGAGGGCGAAGGGGCGCTTGACCGCCAGGGTCAGCCACATGATGGCGGTGAGGGCGGAATTGGCGATCAGGGTCATGTGGGTGGCCACCCAGATATTTTGTTGCCAATTCACCAGCACTAGGCAGGCGCCGAAGAAAAACAGGGAGCCCCACTGGAGAATGAAGCCCCGCCGGAGTTCGTCGAAGCCGAAGACCAGGGAGGCAAAAAAGCACAGCCAGATGGCCCGCTCCAGCCCGGCCAGGGTATGGCCCGCCACAAAGAGAAACAGCAGCCAGGGCATGAAGCCCAGGAGCAACATGCCCAATTCTTTCAGATCCCGCATTTGTATCTCCCTTGGTGTTCCCCTGTAACCCGCTCCCCGGGGCTTGGCCCAGGGGGAATGGCTCCAGGGGGCGTTCTGGCGCCATTTTAGTAGCTTCCTGTCATGGCCGGGGGCTGGGGCAAAGGTGGCGGACGCGGTAGGATAAGACTTTTAGCAAGGGAGCCGCCGTGTCCCAGTTGGCCCTGAAGACCCGCTACGGGGCAGTGACCCCCTACGTGACCAAGGACGGTTCCCTGATTCGGGAGCTGCTGCATCCGAGCCAGCACGGCAACCGGGCCCAGAGCCTGGCGGAGGCCACCGTGCCTCCCGGCACCCGCACCCATCTGCATCGCCATGGCCAGAGCGAAGAGCTGTACCACGTCACCGCGGGCCAGGGCTGGATGATCCTGGGGGCGGAGCGCTTTGCCCTCGCGGCGGGGGATACGGTGGCCATTCTCCCCGGCACCCCCCACGCCCTGGAAAACCCGGGTCCCGGGCCCCTGGTGGTGCTCTGTTGCTGTGCGCCGCCTTACGCCCACGAGGATACGGAATTGCTGGATACGGGGGAGGCTGTCCCAGCCACGCCCGGTTAAGGACCGCTTTTTTCCGCCCTCCGGCGCTTGCTTGGTGCCCGGTGGCGCGGCAGTCCCCACCTATTTTCAACCATTTTTTTCCACCTCAAAAACGCCATGCCCAGTCCCTGCGACCCTCGCCAATCTTTCGACTTTGATACCCCCGTGGACCGTCGTGCTAGCGACAGTATGAAATGGGCCCACTACGGGGATCGGGATGTGCTGCCCCTGTGGGTGGCGGACATGGATTTTGTCTCCCCGCCGGCGGTCATGGCCGCCCTCCGGGAGCGGGTAGACCACGGGGTTTTCGGCTACGGGGGGCCCACTCCCCCGGTGACGGAGGCGGTGCTGACGGCCCTGGCCCGGGATTACGACTGGACGGTGGCGGAAGATTGGCTGGTCTGGCTGCCCGGGCTGGTCACTGGCCTCAACGTGGCCTGCCGGGGCCTGATCCGACCCGGGGAGAGCGTTCTAACGGCGGTGCCCGTTTATCCGCCTTTTCTCTCCGCCCCCCGGCTTTCCGACCGGCCCCTGGTCACCGTTCCCCTGAAACGGGAGGCGGGCCACTGGGGGTGGGACTGGGAAGCCCTGGAACAGGCCCTGGCCGGGCCAGCGCGGCCCCGGCTTCTGCTCCTCTGCCATCCCCACAATCCGGTGGGCCGGGCCTGGCCCCGGGAAGAACTGGTACGCCTGGGCGAGCTTTGCCGCCGCTATGACCTGCGGGTGTGCTCCGACGAAATCCACGGGGATCTTCAGTTGCAGCCCGGGGCCCGCCACCAGCCCTTTGCGGCCCTGGACCCGGACCTGGCCCGACGCACCGTGACCCTCATGGCGCCCTCCAAGACCTACAACATTCCGGGTCTGTCCTGCGCCTTTGCGGTTATTCCGGACCCGGGCCTGCGTCGGGAATTTGCCGCCGCCATGGCGGGCATCGTGCCCCACGTCAATGTGCTGGGCCTGGTGGCCTGCGCCGCCGCTTATCGGGAGGGCCAGCCCTGGCGGGACGCCTTGCTGGATTATTTGCGGGGCAATCGGGATCGGGTGGTGGCGGCGGTGGCCGCCATTCCGGGCCTCTCCATGGTGGCGCCGGAAGCCACCTATCTGGCCTGGATTGACGCCCGGGAAAGCGGTGTGGCGGACCCGGCCGCCGCCTGCGAGGCGGCGGGCCTGGGGCTCTCCGATGGTAAGGATTTCGGCGCCCCCGGCTTCCTACGCCTGAATTTCGGCTGCCCCCGGGCCACCCTGGACCGGGCCCTGGAGCGCCTGGCCCGGGCGTTTAGCCCAGCAGGGCGGGATTGAGGGTGTAGGTCACCGTCAGGCTGGCCTGGGCCAGAATGTGGTCCGCCATGGCCGCCAAAACCTGGGGCCCGGTAAAGCCGCCCTGCACCGGCAGACTGTCCACATCCAGGGCATAGACGGTGAAGTGGTAGCGGTGTTCCCGGGCATCGTTCCAGGGCGGGCAGGGGCCATCATAGCCGAAGTATTCCCCCCGCATGTCCTGATCCCGGGCGAACCAGCCGGTGTAGTCATTGAGGCCCTGGCGGGCGCCCAGGGGGACGGCGGGGCCGGTCTTGCCCCGGGGGGTGACCTGCTTGGAGAAAGCCCCTTCTTCCACCCCGTTGAGGTTGGGGGGCAAATCCACCAGCACCCAGTGGTAGAAATCCGCCCGGGCCAGGTCGGCGGGCACGGTCCGGTCGGGCCGGTTCACGTCGTCCCCCACGGAGGGGGCATCCGGATCCACGCAAATCAAGGCCAGGGAGCGGGTGCCCTCGGGCACCTCCCGCCAGATCAGGGGCGGATTGCGGTTCTGGCTCAGGGCCACATGGCGGGTGGGGTGGGGAATGCAGAAGGCGAATTCCGGGGGAATCCGTTGGCCGTCGGTGAGACGCGGGCTGGTCAGAATCATGGCTGCCTCCGTGCTGGGGGTGGAAACGGGCGGCGCCGGAGGGGCTGGGGACAGGGGGCCGGCGGCAGGCCGGTCCGGTTTCCCTTGCCCTTTTCCTCTTGCTCTATTCGGCGGCGCGACGCCGGAAGTCCTTAATTCTAAAACCTAATGCGGCCAGGGTGGCGAAATAGGCCAGACAGCCCCCAATCACCAGGGGGGTGAGGTGGAGCAGGCACTGTTTGGTGCTGTAGGTGAGCCAGGCGCTTTCCTTGCCCATGCCGAACCAGAGCACGGCCCCCAGTACCACCAGGGCGCTGACCTGGCGCAGGAAAAACAGGCCCCAGCCCGGCTGGGGCTGAAAAATGCCGTGGCGGCGCAGGCCCCGGTAGAGCAGGGTGGCGTTGAAGCAGGCGGCCAAGCCGATGGACAGGGCCAGACCGGCATGGCGCAGGGGCCAAATAAAGGCCAGATTCATGGCCTGGGTGACCAGCAGGGAGGCCAGGGCGATTTTCACCGGGGTACGGATGTTCTGCCGGGCGTAAAAGCCCGGGGCCAGCACCTTCACCAGGATCAGGCCGATCAGGCCTATGGAGTAGGCGGCCAGGGCGTCCCGGGTATGCAGCACGTCGGCGGCGCCGAAGGCCCCATGGTGGAATAGGGTGGATACCAGGGGAATGCCCAGAATGGCCAGGGCCAGGGCGGCGGGCAGGGTGAGGAGGAAGCAGAGGCGCAGGCCCCAGTCCAGGAGCTTGGAGTATTCCTCGGGCTGGGCACTGGCGTGGTACTTGGACAGGGAGGGCAGGAGAATGGTGCCCAGGGCCACCCCCAGGAGTCCGGAGGGGAATTCCATGAGCCGATCCGCGTAATACAGCCAGGACACGGACCCGGTGCCCAGGAAAGAGGCGAAGATGGTGTTGATGATGAGGCTGATCTGGCTCACCGACACCCCCAGGATGGCCGGGCCCATGAGCTTGAGAATGCGGCGCACCCCCGGGTCCCGCCAATCCATGCCCCAGCGGGGCAACATGCCGATCTTTTTCAGAGCTGGAAGCTGGATGGCCAGTTGCAGACAGCCTCCCAGGAAAATGGCCCAGCCCAGGGCCAGAATCGGGGGATTGAACCAGGGGGCCGCCACCAGGGCCATGAAAATGAAGCTCAGGTTGAGCATCACCGGGGTGAAGGCGGGCAGGGCGAAGCGGCTCCAGGTGTTGAGAATGCCCCCGGCCAGGGCCACCAGGGACATGAAGAGAATGTAGGGGAAAGCGATCCGGGTCAGGCTCACGGTGAGCTGGAATTTGTCCGGATTGGCGCTAAAGCCCGGGGCGGAAATGTAGACCAGCAGGGGGGAGCCCAGAATGCCGAGGAAGGTGACCCCGGTCATGGCGAGAAACAGCAGGGTGGCCACGTGATCCACCAGGCGCTTGGTTTCCGCTTCGCCCCGCTTATTTTTGTATTCCCCCAAAATGGGCACAAAAGCCTGGGAGAAGGCCCCCTCGGCAAACATGCGGCGCAGCAGGTTGGGGAGTTTGAAGGCGACGAAAAAGGCGTCTGTGGCCATGCCGGCGCCAAAGGCCCGGGCAATGACAAAGTCCCGGACAAAGCCCAGGATGCGGGAAAGGAGGGTCATGCCACTAATAGTGGCCAGGGCGCGCAGCAGGTTCATGGGGAATCTTTTAAGGCGGGGCCGGGACGCCGACCGCAAGCGAGGCCTGAATCTTAGCCGCTGACCGGTGGGAGAGCAATTTTGTCTTGCAAGGGCGCCATTCGGTAGGTACAATCTCGCGTTTTAGATCAACCCGTAATCAGGACAAATCCATGGCCAACAGCGCTCAAGCCCGCAAACGCGCCCGCCAAGCCGACAAGCAACGCGCTCACAACGCCAGCCTGCGTTCCACGCTGCGCACGGCGATCAAGCGTGTGCGTAAGGCGATTGACGCCGGCGATAAAGCCGCCGCTCAAAACGTGTTCCAAGAATCCGTCAGCGTCATCGACCGCATCGCCGACAAGAAGATCGTGCACAAGAACCAAGCGTCTCGTAACAAGAGCCGCCTGTCCGCCGCGATCAAGGCGATGGCCGCCTGAGCGTTTTCGGGCTCCCGTAAAAAACGGCGCTTTGGCGCCGTTTTTTATTGCCCGTCATTTGCCGCCCGGTGGCGCTTTGGGTGAAATGCTTGGGGATGGGGTTTGGGGAGTGGGCGGAAGGCCGGGAATCAGGCGAAAGGCCTTGGCCGATGGTCCTGGCCAGCTCGCCAGGGGTGGATTTCCCTCTTTGGCCTGAAGGACCATGGGCTTTTACCCCCAGTCCTAGTGTTTAAGGCCTAGTTTTAATGGGAGTGTCGGAACTGTCGGGGCCTAATCCTGAGGGCGCCCCGCCCCTTCTGTGATTTGCAGCTCGTTGTCCGCCGCAAAATTACGCATGAAGTTGTAGGCCCGGGGCTCCAGCTGGTTGAGTTGGCCGTCCACGAACACCGCCTTGACGCCCTGACAGGTGCAGGGGGAAACGTAGGGGGAGTACTTCATGCGCTTTTCGGCGCCGAAAGCCGACATGACGCCGCACAGCCGTTCGGCCCAGTCGCTGGGACGAAACTTTTTCCCTTGCTGGGTCAGCCCCACGATAATGAAGTTCTGCGCAGATTGGTCTGTCATGTCTCCACTTCTCTGGTGTGTGCCGCTGCGGTTTTGAACGCCGGTGACCGGTGACGTTTGCGGCTGTTGTATGTGTGATGCCTGGCGCGCCTCCGAGGAAGGCGGAACGGGATGCTGGGGCGCGTCGATATTATGTTTTTCTCCGATTCTAACAGAAAGCGCTCAGGGCCGCGTAGGGGGCCGGGCGGGGCGGCCTGGGCGGGTGCTGGGGAACGGTCTGCCCGGTGGCTTGGGTGGGAGGGGCGGAAGGCCCCGTTTGACGCGGTATTCCGGGCAGAAAGCCGGGGTGGGGGCGGCCCGGCCTTATATACAAAGGCCTGTTTTTCCCTTAACATCCGACCTTTACTAAAAAAGATTCGGCACCGAATCTGGGTCCGTCCGGCGGCTGTTTGCCCCGGTCTCAAAAAGTTGGCGAAGCGGCGGCTTAGACCGCCGTTTGCGTTTTCGCCCTACCCATCGGACTCGGTGGCTGATCCGTCGTTATTTCAAGGCAAATCCATGCCCCATTTGATGAATACCTATGGTCGGCTGCCCGTGGCGTTCAGCCACGGCGAAGGTAGCTGGCTGATCGATACGGAAGGCAAGCGCTATCTGGACGCCCTGTCCGGCATTGCGGTGAATACCCTGGGCCACAACCATCCCAAGCTGGTGAGCGCCATCGCCGCCCAGGCCGCCAAGGTGCTGCACACTTCCAATATTTACCGGATTCCCCAGGCCGAACAGCTGTCTGACCGGTTGGCCGCCCTGTCCGGGATGAACGAAGTCTTTTTCTGCAATTCCGGCTGTGAAGCCAACGAAGCGGCCATTAAGCTGGCCCGTTTCTACGGCCACCAAAAGGGCGTGGATAGCCCGGTGGTGATCGTCATGGAAAAGGCCTTCCACGGCCGTACCCTGGCGACTCTGTCCGCCACGGGTAACCGTAAGGCCCAGGCGGGTTTTGAGCCCCTGGTGTCCGGCTTTGTGCGGGTGCCCTATAACGATCTGCCGGCCATCGAAGCGGTGGTCAATAGCAATCAGAATGTGGTGGCGGTGATGCTGGAAGCCATCCAGGGCGAAGGCGGTATCCATCTGGCCAGCCCGGAACTGCTCCAGGGCCTGCGCCAGCTCTGCGACGACAAGGAACTGCTGCTGATCTGCGACGAGGTGCAATGCGGCATGGGCCGTACCGGCACCTGGTTCGGCTTCCAGCACGCGGGCATTCTGCCCGACGTGGTTTCCCTGGCCAAGGGCCTGGGGGGCGGGGTGCCCATCGGTGCCTGTCTGGCCGCCGGTAAGGCTGCCGGTTTGTTCCATCCGGGTAATCACGGTTCCACCTTCGGGGGCAATCCCCTGGCCTGTACCGCGGCCCTGACCACCATCGCCGCCATGGAAGCGGAGGGCCTGCTGGAAAACGCTGTCACCGTGGGGGATGGCATTCGCCACGGTTTTGCCGAAGCCCTGAAAGGGGTGTCCGGGGTGGTGGATATCCGGGGCAAGGGCCTGATGATCGGCATTGAGCTGGATCGGCCCTGTGGCGGCCTGGTGACCCAGGCCCTGGATGCCGGGCTGCTCATCAATGTGACCGCCGAGCGGGTGGTGCGCCTGTTGCCTGCCCTGAATTTCAGTGTGGCGGAAGGGGAAGAGCTGGTGAGCCGTCTTGCGCCCCTGATCCGCGCTTTCCTCGGCGCTTGAGACGGAGACGACCATGGCTGAACTCAAGCATTTCCTCCAGTTCAACGACTTCAATCGGGACGAGTTCGACTACCTGTTCCAGCGCACCAAGCAGATCAAGGACCGGTTCAAGTCCTACCAGCAGTACTGGCCCCTGGTGGACCGGACTCTGGTGATGATTTTTGAAAAGGCCAGCACCCGCACCCGCCTCTCCTTTGAAGCGGGCATGCAGCAGCTGGGTGGCACCGCCATTTACCTGAATACCCGGGATTCCCAGCTGGGCCGGGGTGAGCCGGTGGAAGACGCGGCCCAGGTGATTTCCCGGATGAGCGATCTGGTCATGATCCGCACCTTCGAACAGGAAATCATCGAGCGCTTTGCCGCCAATTCCCGGGTGCCGGTCATCAACGGGCTGACCAACGAATACCATCCCTGCCAGATCATGGCGGACATTTTTACCGTGATCGAGCACCGGGGCTCCATCCAGGGCAAAACCGTGGCCTGGATCGGGGATTCCAACAATATGTGCAACACCTGGCTCCAGGCCGCCGAAGTGCTGGACTTCAACGTCCATGTCTCCACGCCTCCCGGATACGAGGTGGAAGCGGAACGGGCCAATCTTTACGGCACGGACCACTTCGAGCAATTCGCTGATCCCATGGATGCGGCCCGGGGGGCGGACATCGTCACCACGGACGTGTGGACCTCCATGGGCTTTGAAGCGGAAAACGAAGAGCGGAAAAAGGATTTTGCCGATTGGCAGGTGGACGGGGACATGATGCGGGTGGCCAAGTCCGACGCCATTTTCCTCCATTGCCTGCCCGCCCACCGGGGCGAGGAAGTGACGGCGGAAGTGATCGACGGCACCCAGTCCCGGGTTTGGGACGAGGCGGAAAACCGCCTCCACACCCAAAAGGCCCTGATGGAATATCTTCTCCTGGGGCGCCTGGACAAATAGGGTGCCCGGCGGGGCGTTCCGCCCCGGCCGTGCCGAGATTTTTAATGCTTTAACGTATTGCAGGAAAGCGAAGTCATGAGCGACGTGAAAAAAGTAGTGCTGGCCTACTCCGGCGGTTTGGATACCTCGGTGATCCTGAAATGGTTGCAGGACACCTATCAATGCGAAGTGGTGACCTTCACCGCCGACCTGGGCCAGGGCGAAGAACTGGAACCGGCCCGGCAAAAGGCCCTGAAGTTCGGCATTAAGCCGGAAAACATTTTCATCGATGACCTGCGGGAAGAATTCGTGCGGGATTTCGTCTTCCCCATGTTCCGGGCCAACACGGTCTATGAAGGGGAATACCTGCTGGGCACCTCCATCGCCCGCCCCCTGATCGCCAAGCGGCTGGTGGAAATCGCAAATCTCACCGGCGCCGACGCCATTTCCCATGGCGCCACGGGCAAGGGCAATGACCAGGTCCGTTTCGAACTGGGCGCCTATGCCCTGAAACCCGGCATCAAGGTCATCGCCCCGTGGCGGGAATGGGATCTGCTGTCCCGGGAAAAGCTCCTGGCCTATGCGGAAAAGAACGACATTCCCATTGAAATGAAGCACAAGCAAGGCGGCTCCCCCTATTCCATGGACGCCAACCTGCTGCACATTTCCTACGAAGGCCGTTACCTGGAAAACCCGGCTGCCGAACCGGAAGCGGAAATGTGGCGCTGGACCGTGGCCCCGGAAAAGGCCCCGGATGCCGCCGAATATCTGGATCTGGAATTCGCCCACGGGGACCTGGTGTCCATCAACGGTGAAAAGATGAAGGCCCACGAACTGCTGGCCAAGCTCAACCAACTGGGCGGCAAGCACGGCATCGGCCGTCTGGATCTGGTGGAAAACCGCTACGTGGGCATGAAGTCCCGGGGCTGCTACGAAACCCCGGGGGGCACCATCCTCCTGAAGGCCCACCGGGCTATTGAATCCATCACCCTGGACCGGGAAGTGGCGCATCTGAAGGACGATCTCATGCCCCGCTACGCCAGCGTGATTTACAACGGCTACTGGTGGAGTCCGGAACGTCGGGCCCTGCAAACCCTCATCGACCACACCCAATTGAACGTAAATGGGCTGGTGCGGGTCAAACTCTACAAGGGTAACGTCATCGTCGTGGGACGCGATTCCAAGACGGACTCCCTGTTTGACTCAACCATTGCCACGTTCGAGGACGATGCGGGAGCTTACGATCAAAAGGATGCGAGCGGCTTCATCAAGCTCAATGCACTCCGCTTGCGTATCGCCGCGAAGTTGGCGCAACG
Source organism: Rhodocyclaceae bacterium (assembly GCA_041907765.1). Taxonomy (GTDB): domain Bacteria; phylum Pseudomonadota; class Gammaproteobacteria; order Burkholderiales; family Rhodocyclaceae; genus Azospira. The sequence goes on from JAYRGQ010000011.1 coordinate 114,284, forward strand.
CAAGGGGTAATTCATATGGAAGGAACCCTCTTCGGGTTCACGGAGGAGCAAATCTCCAACTTCGGCCTCACCTTCGGGATCGGGGCTTTCATGATCTACATGTTGTTCATCATCGGTGAACTGGCCTACAAGTCGAAGGCGGGCAAATACGGAACGGCAGTGCTGTTTTTCGTGCTCTCCTTCGGCATGCTGGGCTTTGTCGCCAAGCTCATTTTCGAAAAAGTCGCAGGAATCTAAAGCATGTCCCAGTTCGATAACGTTTCCGTGCTGAAAGCCGCCAATGTGTATTTCGACGGCAAGTGCGTCAGCCACACCGTCCTTTTCCCTGACGGCAGCAAAAAGACCCTGGGGGTGATTCTGCCTTCCAGCCTGACCTTCAACACGGGGGCGCCCGAAATTATGGAAACCATTTCCGGCAGCTGCCGGGTGCGGCTCCAGGGGCAGACGGAATGGCAGACCTACGCCGCCGGCCAGTCCTTCAAGGCCCCGGGCAATTCCAGTTTCGACATCGAAGTGAGCGGTGAGCCTTACCAATACGTTTGCTATTACGGCTAACAAGGCGGGGGAGCTTGCTCTCCCGGGCCGTTTTCCCGCTTGAACCAGACGCCGGCTTTAGGGCCGGCGTTGTTTTGAGGATGTTCCATGCCTTCTTTCGATTTTTCCTCCGAAGTGGATATGGTGGCGTTGAAAAACGCCATGGACGTGGTTTCCCGCCAGATCGCCAACCGCTACGACTTCAAGGGCACCAGCGCCAAGGTGGATTTCAATGAAAAGGACAAGGTAATCACCCTGTTCGGGGATTCCGACTTTCAGCTGGGCCAGATCAAGGACATCCTTTTCCCCGCCAAGGAAAAGAAGGAAAAGGAAAGCACCAAGCGCCTGGATGCCCAGGAGGTGCAGAAAATCTCCGGCAATAAGGTGAAGCAGGACCTGAAAATCAAGGTGGGCATTGAAACCGAGCTGGCGAAAAAAATCGTCAAGCTGGTGAAGGATTCCAAGCTCAAGGTCCAGGCCTCCATCCAGGGCGATACGGTGCGGGTTCAGGGAGCCAAGCGGGACGAATTGCAGTCCTGCATTGCTCTGGTGACCAAGACCATCGCGGATTTCCCCATCAAGTTTGGCAATTTCCGGGACTGAGCCCGGTTCCTTGTTACCCGGTCCATAAAAAAGGCGCCCGAAGGCGCCTTTTTCTTTGCCGGGAAAGGGACTAACGGGCCAGGCCCTGAATCCACACCCCGTAAATTTGATCCGCCAGACTATGGAGCTGGGGCAAGCGCTGGGCCAGTTCCGCGCCCATCTGGGCGGGCGTCTGGATGGAGGGCTGGGGCGGCAGATGGGCGCATTCCTCGTCCCACTGGCCGTTCCAGGCATCGATCATGGCCGGGGTCATTTCCACGTGGCACTGCATGGCCAGGTGGGGCCCCAGGGCAAACATCTGGTGGGCGCAATAGGCGTTGCCCATGAGGGCCTCCGCGCCTTGGGGCAGGGAAAAGGTTTCCCCGTGCCATTCAAAGACCGTGACCGTCTGTCCCGCCAGGGCGCCTAGCCAGTGGGTAGCGGTGGGGCTATTCGCCGCCTGGGCCTCCGCCCAGCCGATTTCCTTCACCGGATTGGGACCTACCTTGCCCCCCAGGGCCTTGGCCATGAGCTGGCCTCCCAGACAGTGGCCGAGGACGGGAATGTTATGGGCCACTGCGTCCCGGATCAGGGCACAGGCCGAGGCTACCCAGGGCAGGGGATCGTTCACGCTCATGGGGCCCCCCATAAAGCACAGACCGCTGTAAGCCTGGGCGGAAGCGGGAATGGGGGCGCCGGCGTCCACCGGAATGAGTTCCCAGCTTAGGCCGTGGGCCTCCAGGAATGTGGCAAAATAACCCGGACCTTCAGTCGGGGAGTGGCGAAAAATGGCAATGGGGCGCATGGTGTGGGGGAAGGGCCTAAAGGAAAGACCGGGCCATTTTAGCCGGGTGCTGGTGACCTGCCTATGTCTCCTCGGGGCATCGGCCGGGGCACAGGCCGTGGATGTGGCCTTGGCCGGGTTGATGCCGGGCAAGGCCATGCTCTCCGTGGATGGGGGGCCGCCCCGCATTTTTAGCGTGGGCAAAACCGGGGACGGGGGCATTAAGCTCCTTTCCGTGGGCTCCAATAGCGCGGTGGTGGAAGTGGGCGGCCAGCGCCGCAATCTGCGGGTGGGCCAGCAGGTGGTCTCCGTGGGGGGCGGGGAACAGGCTTCCGTGGTGCTTTCCGCCGACGGCAACGGCCACTTCATGACCACGGGCATGGTGAATGGCACCACGGTGCGCTTCCTGGTGGATACGGGGGCCACCCTGGTGTCCATGGGACGGGGCGACGCCCGCCGTGCCGGCGTGGATGCCAGCCAGGGGACGCCAGCCATGATCCAGACCGCGGACGGCCCGGTGCGGGCTTACCGGGTCAATCTGAATAAGGTGACCGTGGGTGGCCTGACCCTGACCAATGTGGAAGGGCTGGTCCATGACAAGGACCTGCCTGTGGTGCTGTTGGGGATGAGTTTCCTCAATCGCATGGAAATGCAACGGGACGGGGAGCGCATGGTATTGCGCCGCCGTTATTGAAATTTATCGACTAGGAAAAGGTATGCCTTCAGGGAAAAAAACGCTGGGTAAGTCTGTCATGCTCGGCCAGGAAATCGAAATGCTCATGTCCGAACGCCAAGCCCTGCTGCAAAGCGTGGGCGCGGCGGCGGCCCTGGTGGCCGAACTGGATACGACCCGTTTGCCCGCTGGCGCCATGGCGGCGGCCAATCTCCTTTCCTCCCTGATCAACGGCTTGCCCGAGGATTTGCTGCAAGACGCCCTGGCGTCGGTGCAGGCGAGCATTGATGGGGCTTGAGGAGGTGGGGCTGGGCCGCCCCGGCACGGCAGAAGCCTTTCCCCTGCCGGAGGAACTCCAGCCCCTGGTTCGTCTGCTGGGGGCCACGGATCGTCCCCGGCCACCCGTGGTGGAAGCGGGGGTGGCAGAGGGCGGGCCATTGACTCCCGCCGCCGTGCTCTTCCCCCTGGTTTGCCGTCCCGAGGGGGTGTCCGTGCTTCTCACCCTGCGCAGCGCCCATCTCAAGGACCATCCGGGCCAGATCAGCTTCCCCGGGGGGCGCTGGGAGCCGGAAGATGGGGGACCCCATCAGACCGCCCTGCGGGAAGCCCGGGAAGAGGTGGGGCTGGACCCGGCCCAGGTGCGGCTGTTCGGCTGTTTGCCCGAATACCGCACCAGTACGGGCTTTCGCGTGACCCCCGTGGTGGGGGCCCTACGTCCGCCCCTGGACCTGGTGCCCGATCCCTTTGAAGTGGCGGAAATATTCGAGGTGCCCCTGGCCTTTCTCCTGGACCCGGCCAACCGGCAGCGTCACCGGGTCCAGTGGCAGGGCCGGGAGCGGGAATACTTCGCTTTGCCCTACGGCAAATATTTCATCTGGGGTGCCACGGCGGGCATGATTTTGTCCCTGGCCCAGCTCTTGGAAGAAGGGGATGCCCGGCCTTAGGCCTGGGGTGGGAAAAGGCCGGGGGCCAAAGTCGGGGAAAATCCAGGTCCCGGGTATGGGGTGAAATGGTAACGATCTGCGCCTAAAGTTCATAAACGTCGGCTAACGTTCTCTCCTTGTGGCGGGACTGGGCCCGGCGTTCGGGTTTTGTGGTATCTTGGTGCCCCCGCTGGCCGCCGACACCAGGGCAGAGTCCCGGTCCGGAAGGCTGGATTTCCCGGCCCTGGGGCCGCGCTTTATGGATGAATTTGACCCGGGATGAGCCTACTTTCCCTGATTGCTGCCTTGTTGCTGGAACAGCTGCGCCCCCTGTCCCGCCGCCTGTTCCTGGACCCGGCCCTGCATTGGGCTGATTTCCTTGAAGACCGCCTGAATGCGGGGGAACGGCGCCACGGCCTGCTGGGCTGGTGCGCCGCCCTGTTGCCGCCCGTGGTGGTGGTGACCGCCATCTATTTTCTCCTGGATTGGATCAGTCCCCTCCTGGCCTGGGCTTGGAATGTGGCGGTGCTTTATCTGACCCTGGGCTTTCGCCAGTTCAGCCACTATTTCACCGATATTCACCTGGCCCTGCGCAGCGGGGATTTGGCCCGGGCTCGCCAGCTGCTGGGGGCCTGGCGGGGGCGCAGCGCGGAAAATCTGTCCTCCAGCGAGGTGGCCCGGCTGTCCATTGAGGAAGCCCTGGTGGCGTCCCACCGTCACGTTTTTGCCGTGGTGCTCTGGTTCCTGGTGCTGCCCGGCCCCGCCGGCGCCATCGTCTATCGCCTGGCGGCGCTCCTGGCCCAACGCTGGGGACGGCAGCGCCGGGAAGACTTTGGCGAATTCGGGGATTTTCCCCGTCAGGCCTTTGCCCTCATCGACTGGGTGCCCGCCCGGGTTACGGCGGTGTTTTTCGCCATCGTGGGGGATTTCGAAGACGCCATTTACTGCTGGCGCAATCAGGCCGCCCAATGGGAAGACCCGGACCGGGGCGTGATCCTGGCCGCCGGGGCCGGTGCCCTGGGGGTGCGTTTGGGCCAGCCCCTGGTGGAAAACGGGGAACTCACGGAACGGGCCGATCTGGGCCTGGGGGAAGAGGCGGACGCGGATTTCATGCAAAGCACCGTGGGCCTGGTGTGGCGGGCCCTGGTGTTATGGCTGCTGCTACTCCTGTTGCTGGGCGTGGCTTCCTGGGTCGGTTAGATCCTTGTCTTCGGGGGCGGCTCGGGCCGTCCCCCTGTCCTTTAAGGCCCGGATGGGCCTTTTTTTATGGCCGGAAGCGGCCAGGCCGGGGCCGGGCGTCGCTGCCTCAGGGGTGGGTGGCCACCAAAGAGGGCCATGGGGCGGCTTGCAAAGGCCTTGCAACGCTTAGGGAGGAGGATGGGGGAATGCCTGATTTGGGGCATGGTTCCCGGGGCGGCGGCCGGGGGCGGAGGTTCGCACCAGGGGGGCGCGGCATGCTCGGTTTTGGTGCGATCCCGGCGGGAAATTCCCCGGTCATGGGCTGGTGGCCATATTAACTCTATGAGTCGGTTGAATTTTCTCTCCTGGCACGGCCTCTGCTAGGTAAGTCTCAGCCAATACTGAAGCGGCTATAAAACCATGAGCAAACCCACCTATTACGACGAAATGTATTGCGGCGGCAGCGATGGCGCCGTGCGGGACCACTACCGTTCCTATCTTCAATGGCAGGGCAATACCCCGGCGGACCGCATTGCCCGCAAGCGGGTGGAGGCGGATATCGCCTTCCGCCGGGTCGGCATCACCTTTGCCGTGTATGGGGAGGAAGGGGGCACGGAACGGCTTATTCCCTTCGACATCATTCCCCGCATCATTCCCTCCCAGGAATGGCTGACCCTGAAGGCCGGGCTGCGGCAACGGGTGAAAACCCTGAATCTGTTCCTCCACGACATTTACCACGACCAGGAAATCCTCAAGGCCGGGAAAATCCCCCGGGAGCAGGTGGAAAACAACGCCCAGTTCCGGGAGGTGATGCGGGGGGTGGATGTGGCGGCCAACACCTACGCCCACATTGCCGGGGTGGATCTGGTGCGGGCCGGGGCCGGGGAGTTTTACGTGCTAGAGGACAATCTGCGGGTGCCTTCCGGGGTTTCCTACATGCTGGAAGACCGGAAGATGATGATGCGCCTCTTCCCCGAGCTCTTCGCCAGCAACAAGATTGCCCCGGTGGAACACTATCCGGACCTGCTCCTGGAAACCCTGCGGGCCTCGGCCCCCAACGGGGTGTCCGACCCCACGGTGGTGCTGCTCACCCCGGGGGCCTACAACAGCGCCTACTTCGAGCACACCTTCCTGGCCCAGCAAATGGGTATTGAGCTGGTGGAAGGGCGGGACCTGTTCGTGGAAAACGACACGGTGTACATGCGCACCACCCAAGGCCCCCAACGGGTGGATGTGATCTACCGGCGTATCGACGACGACTTCATGGATCCCCAGGTCTTCCGTCCCGATTCCATGCTGGGCGTACCGGGCATTCTGCGGGCCTACCGGGCGGGTCGGGTGACCCTGGCCAATGCGGTGGGCACCGGGGTGGCGGACGACAAGTCCATTTACCCCTACGTGCCGGACATGGTGCGCTTTTACCTGGGGGAAGAACCCATTCTGCACAACGTGCCCACCTACATGTGCCGCAAGCCGGAGGATTTGGCCTACACCCTGGCCCATCTCCCCGAGCTGGTGGTGAAGGAGGTGCACGGCGCCGGGGGCTACGGCATGTTGGTGGGGCCCGCCTCCACCCGGGCGGAAATCGACGCCTTCCGCCAGCGCCTGGAGGCCCATCCGGACAAATACATTGCCCAGCCCACCCTGGCCCTGTCCACCTGCCCCACCTATGTGGACGCGGGCATTGCCCCCCGCCACATCGACCTGCGCCCCTTTGTCCTGTCCGGCAAGGAAGTGACCATGGTGCCCGGCGGTCTGACCCGGGTGGCCCTGCGGGAAGGTTCCCTGGTGGTGAATTCCTCCCAGGGGGGCGGCACCAAGGACACCTGGGTGCTGGAAGACTGAAAACGGGAGCCCGGCGGTGTAAGCCGCCGGTCGAACCATCTGTAACAAGCGCGAAAAAACGGAGCACACGATGCTGAGCCGTACTGCCGACCACCTTTATTGGATGTCCCGCTATACCGAGCGGGCGGAAAACCTGGCCCGGTTGCTGGACGTGACCTACCAGATGTCCCTGGTGCCCCAGAGCGAAGCGGCGGCCAACCAGAACTGGCATGCCGTGATCGTTCTCAACAGCCTGGAAAAGCCCTTTGCGGAAGCCTACGGGGAGCCCACCGCCGCCAATGTGATGCGCTTTATGGTGCGGGACGAGGACAACCCTTCTTCCATCTACAGCTGCCTCCGTTCCACCCGGGAAAACGCCCACGCGGTGCGGGGCACCCTGACCTCGGAAATGTGGGAAACCATCAACTCTACCTGGATCGAGCTGCGCCACCAGAGCTTTGACCAGATCCGGGCCGGGGGCATTACGGAATTTTTCGAGTGGGTGAAAATGCGTACCGCCCTGATCCGGGGCGTTACCCTGGGCACCCTGCTGCTGGACGAGGCGGCCCACTTTATTCGCCTGGGAGGGCTGCTGGAACGGGCGGACAACACGGCCCGCATCCTGGACGTGAAATACCACTTTCTCCAGAACGGGGACGAGGGCAACGGGGTCACGGATTTCTACCAATGGGGCGCCTTGCTCCGCTCCCTGTCGGCCTTTGAGGTGTATCGCAAGGTGTATCGGGATGTGATTACCCCGGCCCGGGTGGTGGAACTGCTCATGCTCCGGAAAGACATGCCCCGCTCCCTGCACCACTGTCTGGACAAGGTGGATTACATGCTGAGCCTGGTGGCCAACAAACAGTCCGCCGAGACCTGCCGCCGCTCCGGCCTGCTCCACGCCCGGCTCCATTACGCCCGTACCGAGGACATTCTGGCCGGCGGCCTCCACGAATACCTGACGGATTTCATGGACGCCATCTACGACCTGGGCAATCACATTTCCCAGGATTTCCTGGTGCCGGCCACCTGAGGCCCCTGGCCCCCGGATTTGCCCGGGGGCTGTTTTTCTTTGCGGCGGCGTCTGTCCGCCCGGCCATTGCCGGAGCGGCGGCCCGCCGTTACCATTCCTCCTTCCCTACTGCCGTCACCGTCATGACTTATTGCGTCGCCATGGGGCTCGATGCGGGCCTGGTTTTTCTTTCCGATTCCCGCACCAATGCGGGGGTGGATCACATCAACACCTTCTGCAAAATGAACGTCTGGGAGCGGCCCGGGGATCGGGTGCTGGTGCTCCTCACTTCGGGCAACCTGTCCATCAGCCAGTCCGTGGTGAATATTCTCAACGAGCACCTGGGCTCCCCGGACAAGCCCAATCTCTACAACGCCCCCAATATGTTCGAGGCCGCCCGCCTGGTGGGGGACGCCCTGCGGGAGGTGCATAAGCGGGATGCGGAAGCCCTCCAGGAATTCAATGTGGAATTCGCCGCCGGCCTCATCCTGGGCGGTCAGATCCGGGGGGAGGCGCCCCGCCTGTTCCAGATTTACGCGGCGGGCAATTTCATTGAATCTTCCCCCGATACCCCCTATTTCCAGATCGGCGAATCCAAGTACGGCAAGCCCATCGTGGACCGGGTGGTGAAAAAGGTGGTGGGTCTGGACGAGGCGGCCAAATGCGCTCTTATTTCCATGGATTCCACCATCCGCTCCAACCTGTCCGTGGGCCTGCCCCTGGATTTGCTGGTCTATGAAAAGGACGGCTTCCGGGTTACCCACCAGATCAAGATTGGCCAGGACAACCCCTATTTCACCCTGATCCGCAATCAATGGGGGGAACGGCTGCGCCAGGTCTTCGCCGAACTGCCGGACCCGGAGTGGGATTGAGCCAGCACCCGGCCCCACTGCCCCGAGCGCCCGAGGAATTGGAGGCCCGGTCGGAGGCGCCCCTTGGTTTTCCGGCAGGAGCGGTGTCCTGGGCCTGCGGTGGTCCCGGTCGTTTGGACAGCCACCGGGCTGGAATAAGCTAAGGCCGGTGCCGGGGTTTTGGTTTTGACTTTCCCGGATTTTATAACGATTGGCTTGAGCACTGTGGAGCTTGTGGGCAGC
>JAYRGQ010000012.1:0-117591 GCA_041907765.1 Rhodocyclaceae bacterium
GCTGCCCACAAGCTCCACAGTGCTCAAGCCAATCGTTATAAAATCCGGGAAAGTCAAAACCAAAACCCCGGCACCGGCCTTAGCTTATTCCAGCCCGGTGGCTGTCCAAACGACCGGGACCACCGCAACGCGGACGCCAACACTGGCCATGGCTTCGCCATTTTTATGGCCAGTGTTGGCGCCCTCCGCACTTCGTGCTCCGGCGCCGGTTAACTAGAGCGCTATGCATCATGACTAGCGGCTATCCTCAATTTCACCGGTCTGCACAGATGGGCGAACGCGGGGTCAATGTTGTCTCGCGAATAGTCAACGAGACTTTCGGTTGGCTCTTCAAGCGGAACCATCAGGAGCATGACTTCGGCGTTGATGGGCAAATCGAAGTAATTACGCCCGACGGTTCCGTTACTGGCCAGATGCTTGCTGTGCAGATCAAGCATGGGCAGTCGTTCTTTCAAGAGAAGAACCGTTGGGGTTACGTTTACCGTGGCGAACTCAAACATTTCAACTATCTGTCGAATTACCCTGTTCCGTTTCTGATCGTTATCTGCCACCCCGAATCTGAGGAATGCTATTGGGTTCGGTTCGATCCCGCTCAGACACAGATAACTGAAGCCGCGTGGAAAATGACAATTCCCTTCGGCAATAAGCTTCACGAGGCGAAAGGAGCCATTGAGGAGATGCTCCCTCCCCTTCAAGATAACCTTTCAGACCTTCAAGCGTATTGGGCGATCAACAACCTGATGGTCGAGTCGTCATACATTCACTTCGTTATTGATCGTCCCGAAGTTAAGGCACTTGATGTAGTTCGCCCAAGGGAGTTCTTTGACCGCCTTCGAACAACAAAGGAGTTGGCCTATCAATGCCAAGGTAAGGTCGAGATAAGTTTCCACGGCTACGAAAGCGATGCTCGCGAGCTATTTGAAATAGACGAAGTGCGCAATTACGTTCCCTTGCTCTGCGCCGCGCTACCTGAGTTGTTCTTTTTCTCGCGAACAGAGGAACCCACTCATACCCTTAAAACGTTAGCCCTGTGCCAAACGCGCGTGAGTTGGCCTGAGGGCCGTTCTACAAGGGAGGTAACTCGTAAGGTGGTATTCGATACAGATAAAGTCGGGGATTTCATCGAGCGCCATTGGCCTGGACTCAACGAGATGACTGCGTGGCTCTCCATGTCCATTGACGAAAACAAGAAAATTTCGTTCGATGTAATTCGCTGTCTCGGGCTTAGAGTTCCTACCGAGGCCGATGATGCATAACCCTGCGTTCCACCGGACGCTGCGCAATAAAGCCGCGCAGCGCCGGTGATTTCAGACGTTAGGAGCTTATGGAAATCGACCTTACACGTCCGTCAAAGCTGTATAGATACTCAGAAAGAAAGTGGCTAGAACGCTCTCTTGAACTAGGCGAGTTTCGTCTTCGTCCGGCAACCGACTACAAGCAGCAAGAGACTGACGCAGCACGACACGATGATGAGTTGATTCGCACCAGCCCATCTCCGGCTAGCGCAGTGACAATCACGATTGAGGGCACAGGGCAAACAATCAAACCAATTGGCGATGTCGTCAACCGATCAGAGGTCGGTACTAACTATTTAACCATCTGCTTTTCCAAGCGCTGGGATGAACATCTTTTTGACGACTTTCCTGGCACGGATGCATGCCTCGTCATCCATGGTGTAGACGACTTCTGCCAAAGATTTCACTCTGCAGCAGAGCTGGCGCTGCCTCAGTGGGCGGGCATTGATGCTGCCGTTGTGTATAGCGGCAAAAGCAATCTAGGCGCAGTTTTCTCCAAACCGCTTCAATTCATCGTGCAACACGAGTGGCGTTTTGCATGGGCCCCCTACACCCCAGTTAAAGAGCTGGCGCCTGTCCTGCTTACAATCGGAAGCATTGCTGATATTGCGGAAATCGTTGAAAGGCCAAACTGTGCAGCATCGCGCTCCTAACAACTCGGTCAAAGGGACAGCTTGCAAGCTGCGCTTGCAGGTGTGAGGTGCCCCCCATAAACAGTGCCACGGGGAATTTAGTAAAGTCCGTTTTCGAGAAGGAGAATGGACTTGAAGAAGCGGTTTTCAGAAGAGCAGATCATCGGCTTTTTGCAGCAGGCGGAAGCCGGCATACCGGTCAAGGAGTTGTGCCGGCAACATGGCTTCAGTGACGGATCGTTCTACAACTGGCGAGCCAAGTTTGGTGGCATGTCGGTTCCGGATGCCAAGCGGTTGAAGGATCTTGAAGCCGAGAATGCCAAGCTCAAACGGCTGCTGGCCGAATCGATCCTCGATGCCGAGGCACTCAAGGCGGCTCTAGGCCGAAAACGCTGAGCCCCCAGCAAAAGCGTGAGGCAGTCATGGTGATGCGTGAATCGACAACGATTTCCGAGCGCCGTGCCTGCCTGCTGGTGGGGTTGTCGCGCACGGTCCTGCATTACGAATCAAAGGTGCAGCCAGAGAACGAGCAATTGCAGGCAAGGCTGGTTGAATTGGCCGGCGAGCGCCGCCGGTTCGGCTATCGCCGTCTGCATGCATTGGTTCGCCGAGATGGCGTCCAGGTCAATCACAAGCGTATCTATCGCCTCTACAGCGATGCCGGCCTGTCGGTTCGGCGCCGCAAGAAACGACATGGTGTGGCCGTCGAACGGCAGGCGCTGGAATTGCCATCCTCACCGAACCAGGTCTGGTCGATGGATTTTGTCAGTGATGCATTGGCCAATGGCCGTCGGATCAAGGTGCTGACTATCGTCGATGACTTCAGCAAGGAGGCCATTGATCTCGCCGTCGATTTCGGAATATCAGGACATTACGTGACCCGAGTGCTCGATCAGGCGGCGCGTTTCAGGGGCTATCCCAAGGCGATCCGGACTGACCAGGGACCGGAATTCACCGGCAAGGCGTTGGACCAATGGGCCTACCAGCACGGCGTGCAGCTCAAGCTGATCCAGGCGGGCAAACCGACGCAGAATGCCTTCATCGAGAGCTTCAACGGCCGGTTTCGGGATGAGTGCCTGAATGACCATTGGTTTACGAGCTTGCCTCAGGCTCGTATCCTGATTGCCGCTTGGCGCCGAGACTACAACCAGCATCGGCCACATAGCTCACTGGATTACCTGACGCCTGCAAAATTTGCGGCCAAGCATCGAGCCAGTGATCCCGATGACCCAGTCGGGGAAGGACGTCTTTAGCAGTGCAAACCAAGGACTTTTACTAAAACACCCTTGGCACTAAATCCGGGGGCACCTCAGGTGCCCTCCGCGCTACGCGCTCCGGCTGCTCCTTACCTCCAACGTTAAACGTCTACTTTTCCAAGCAAGCAATTTCCGCTTTGGGGCGTTTACTGCCCACCCAACAAAAAACCCCGCCAAATCCACCCGGCGGGGTTTTTCTTTTCTGCCGCCCGTTGCCGGGCGGCCTGCCCTTCCTATTTCAGGGCGAAGTCTGCTCGGCCGCCTTCCGGGGCGCCTTGGGGGGCGTCTAGGCCGACCTTGGGGGAGAGGAGGAAAACCCGGTCCGGGGGAATGGCGCCCTTGTCCAGGAGCCAGGCCTGGACGGCGGCGCCCCGGCGTTGGGCCAGTTGTTTCAGGTCGTCTTCTTCCAGGGTGGCGTTGGCCAGAATGAGCCGTTCCATTTCCGCCGGGGGCAGGCTCTTGGTGAGGCCGATGAGGTTGCGGGGCTTTTTGAAGTCCGCCGCCTTGTAGGCCTTTTCCAGGTAGTGGTTGTATTCCTCCGGGCTCAGGGTGATGTCCGCTAGGCTGCCCCCGTCCTTGCCTGCCTTGGCCAGATCGGCGGCTTTGGCGGCCTTGAGTTTCCGTTCCAGCAGGGCCTGTTTGAGGCCATCCGCGTCCTTGGCCGGGTCGGCGTGGCCGGTGATTTCCAGGTCCAGGGAGGGCCGATCCCGCAGGGCTTTGGCCAGATTGCCCAACTGCTTTTCCATGGCCGGGGTAATGCGGGAGCGGCCCGAATCGAAGGGCAGATAGGAGAGGTCCGCCCCGTCGGAAAAGAGGGAGGAAATCAGGGAGAAGGGGGCGGAGGCGGCCTTGACGATCAGGTTGCCGATCATTTTCAGCACAATGCCCCCCACGCTGAACTGGGGATCGTTAATGGAGCCCTGGATGGGCAGATTCAGGTCGATTTCGCCCCGGGAATTTTTCAGCAGGGCCACCACCAGCTTAATCGGGCCGGAAATGGCGTCCGGGCTGTCCACCTTGTCCCCCAGGGTGAGCTGGTCGAGGAAAATGTGATTGGCGGCCTGCAAGCTGCCCTTTTCCACGTGATAGGCCACGTCCATGGAGAGCTTGCCCTTTTCGATGGTGTAGCCCAGGTAGCGGCCGGAATAGGGGGTGAGGCCCGCCATTTCGATACCCCGGGCCTTGCCCTTCAAATCCAGGAACAGGTCCTTGCCCAACGGGTCCACCTGGCCGCTCATTTCCATGGGGGCGGAACGATCCACCCGGCCCCGCACGGACACGGGGGTGCGGGTGCCCGCCGCCAGGGTGCCCAGGGAGCCGGTGAGATCGGTGAGGTTGGCGTTGTAATTGGGCTTCACGTAGCGGTCGGAGAAAACCACGTGGCCGCCGCTAAACACCACCTTGCCAATGCGCAGGGGCAGCCCAGCGCCACCGCCCTGGGCGGCCGCCGGGGCCGGGGCCTTGGCCTGAACCTGGGCCGGAGCGGCCCGGCCCGAGCGATCCGGCGCCGGGGCGGTGGTCAGGTCCTTCTGGGCGTCCCCGGGGGCCTTGAGCACGTCCCGCAGGTTAAGGCGGCCATCTTTATTGAGGATGATCCGGGCAAAGAAATCCTGGGCTGTTACCTGGCCGATGCGCACCCCGCCCGGGCCCGTATCCGCCGTCACTTCCGCCAGGGCCAGGCGCTTCCAGCGCAGCAAATCCGTGGCATTGAGCCGGTCCAGCACATTGAAATCCGCCAGTTCCGTGGTCCCGGTAAAGTGGGTCCGGCCCGCCTGGTAATCCAGCTGGCCCTGAACGCTCACCTCGCCCCGGGTCAGCACCACATTGAGCCGATCCGCCACCCAGCCTTGCAGGGCCACCAGATTGACCCGCTCCATATCCAGCTTGAGGCGGGCGGCAGCCGGTGCCCAGCCGCCCTGGCCGGACAGGGCCAGACGGCCCCGGTCATTCACCTTGGCCTGCAAGGCCAGGGGCACGGCCTTGCCCGAGGAGGTCAGCCCATCCACCTTGAGGCTCAGGTCCGCCACCTTCAGGGGCGGCACCTTATCCAGGCTCAAATCGGCGTAATCCGCCCGACCGCCCGTCACCCGGATTTTATCCACCTGCCAGGCCCAGGTTTGGGACCGGGCGTGGGCAGCGTGAGCAGCCGGGGCTGGCGTCCGGGCAGCAGCAGGGGCAGCCCGCCGAGCCGGAGCCCGGGCCGCTTTGGCCGGGGCTTTCTCTGCCCCACTTAGTAAGGCGGCCAGATCCAGGCGGCCATCCGCCTGGCGCTTTAAGGAAAGCTGGGGTCCATCCCAATCCACTTCCCCCACCCGGGCCCGCTGGCGGCCCCAATCCACGGCCACATCCTGGACCGCCAGTTGGTGAAAACTGGCGAAGGGCGCCTTTTCCCCGCTGCGGCGCAGGGCCAGATCATCCAGTTCCAGACCGGCCTTATCCAAGCGTTGCTGTTCCAAGTGCAAATCCCGGAAATGGGCTTCCCCCTTGGCCAGGGTCAGGGCCACCCCGGCGGCGGGGCGAACCAGGCTCACGTCCCGCAGGCTCACATCCCCGGCCAGGGAAATGCTGGGCTTTTTGCCCGTGGGGCGGGCAAAATCCACCGCCAGCCGGGTATCGGCCCAGGCTTTTTTCAGCTGGAAGGGCAAAGGCACGGGCACATAGTCATCCAGGCGGGACAAATCCAGGTCCAGCACTCGGAATTCCAGCCGAGCCACCTGTTCCGGGCCAAAGGGCCGCAGCTTGCCGCTCAGGACCAGGGGGGCGCCGTTGAGCTTGGCGGAAAAGCGGGGCTCCACGTCAATATTGGTGGCCGAGGGGGTGTTGGCGATAAAGGGAATGGACAAATCCACGTCCGTGAGCCGGTGGCTTTCCCCCAGGGGCCGATCGTCAAAATCCACCTGACCGTCGCTGATTTCAATATTGGCCACGGAAAATTCCGGGGTGGGCCCGGCGGGCCGGGCCAGCCAGGCCTGAATCAGATCGGAAATGTTGTAGTGCCCCGGGGCCACCCGGCTTAGGTAGACATAGGGCTTTTCCAGGCTCACGGCGCTGATGACGGGAATCCAGCGGAACAGGCTTTCCGAGGACACGTCCAGGGCCAGTCGCTGAAAGCCCGCCAGACGGCGCCCATCCCTATCCTTCACTTCCAGGCCATCCACCGCCGCCCGCAGGGCGAAGGGTTCCACCTCAATGCGGGCCACGGTCACCGGCCGCTGGAGCTGAGCGCTCAACTGGGCTTCCAGCTGGGCCTTGGCGTAGCCGGGCAGCCAGTAATAGCCCAGCAGGCCAAAGGCCGCCACCAGCACCACCAGGGTGGCCAGGGCATAAAGACTGAAACGCCCGGCCCGGCTGCGGCGCCAGCGGTGCCACCAGGAACGGGGAGGATGGGGCTGCCGGGGCGGCTCACCGGCAGGGGTCGGGGAAGAGGAATTAGGCTGGGGGGTCTCGGTCGTCATAGGAGGAAATACCAGGCGAAGCGGGAAGAAACCGGACACGGGGCCCCTGGGGGCCGGTCGCCGCCGTTCCGGTGCCGAGCAAACTGACTGCTAGTGTAAGCGCTCCACCGCCCCGGGCCCAGTCCCCAACACCAGGGACCGGCCCGGAGACGGGCACTGGCAGGGTTAACGGATGGCAGGGGCGGAGGGAGGACAAGGGGATAGGGGAAGGGCGAGTTACAGGGGCGGAGGGAGGGAGCGCGACGACCCGCGCTTGGGTTGGGTTGGGTTGGGTTGGGTTGGGTTGGGTTGGGTTGGGTTGGGTTGGGTTGGGGTGGGTTGGGTTGGGTTGGGTTGGGTTGGGTTGGGTTGGGGTGGGTTGGGTTGGGTTGGGTTGGGCTGGTTGGCTGGTTGGCTGGTTGGCTGGTTGGCTGGTTGGCTGGTTGGCTGGTTGGTGGGCGGTGGGCGGTGGGCGGTGGGCGGTGGGCGGTGGGCGGTGGGCGGTGGGCGGTGGGCGGTGGGCGGCCACAGTATTATTTTTCAAAGGAAAACAAGAAGCTAAGCTTCGCCACCCCTATCTCCCCAACAGTCAGTCGGCCCCTTATAGGCCCCTCCCCCGCCCCTTTGCCTGCCGCCCCGGGGAGCAGAAAAATCCATCCACCCCACCCGGGAACGTTTTTCCGACAAAAACTGTCAACTTTATGAAGAAAAAACCCGGGATTTACACAAATTTCCGCTTTTTTTCCTTTTTTTTGGTGAAAAGGGCGACTTATGACAACTCCCACAGACAAATCCACCCCGGTCAGCCTGCTCCAGGTCCGTCATTGGACGGATAAACTCTTTTCCCTCCGCACCACCCGCCCCGCCGGATTCCGCTTTGAAGCGGGCCAATTTGCCCGACTGGGGCTGGAAGACGGGGCGGGGGGCCGCCTCTGGCGCCCCTATTCCATGGTGTCCGCCCCCTATGAGGAAGCCCTGGAGTTTTACTCTATCCGGGTGCCGGAGGGGGCTTTTACCACCCGCCTGGCCCAACTCCAGGTGGGGGACAGCCTGCTCCTGGACCCCACGGCCTACGGCTTTCTCGTCCCCGGGCGCCTGGAAAGCGGGCCCCAGCTCTGGCTGCTGGCCACGGGCACGGGGCTGGCCCCCTTTCTCTCCCTGATCCGGGACCCGGGGGTATGGCAGCGCTTTCCCCAGATTTTTCTGGTCCATAGCGTACGCTACGGGGCGGAACTGAATTACCGGGAACTGCTGGCCGACCTGTCCGCCCATCCCCTGGTGGGGGACTACGCCACGGGCTTCCGCTACCAGCCCGTGGTAACCCGGGAGACCACGCCCGGCGCTTTGCACCAGCGCATTCCCGCCCTCCTGACCGATGGCTCCCTGGAACAGGCCCTGGGCGCTCCCCTGGCGCCGGACCAGGCCCGGGTCATGCTCTGCGGCAATCCGGCCATGGTGGAAGAAACCCGCCAACGCCTCGCCCAGCGGGGCTTCGCCACCGGCCGCCGGGGCCAGCCGGGCACCCTGGCGGTGGAGAATTCCTTTTAGGGAACGGCGGGGGTGAAGCCGTCGGCCTCCGGAAAGGGGGCCGGAGGTCGTGCAAGCCCCCAGGGTGGGCGGTTGGGGCCAGCACGCCCACCCAAAAAATCTGAATCGCCCGCCTCCTTCTGGACTCGGGCGGGCGCCGTTGCCCGTTGCCCGCCAACATCAGCCTAAAGCTTCCCCACCTTGAAGCCCCTGCTCTTTCCCCCGCCCACCGCCCAGGCGCTGGGCCGTCCTTCCCCCTCCCCCCTTTGGCACCGCCATTCCCAGCCGTCTTTCCCTTGCAATCGGCGCCCGGGCCCTTGCTGGCATGGGTCGTTTTATATTCCTCAAAGACATAACCAAACCACTATTTATTCTTTTCATTTCTTTTCCGTCTTCCTTAAAGTGCCCCTGTTCCCAAAATTTTTGGAGCTTGTTTATGCCCGCCCCCACCCTGACTTGTCGAATGTCCCCTCGCCCGGCCCCTGTTTCTGGCCCGGCCTTGCCCCGGGAACTTCCTGCCCTTCGTCTTCGAGGAGACCACCATGCCCTTGACCGATCTGGTCCATTACCTGAACACCCGTAATCGGGAGCAATACGGCCTGCCCCTGACCCGGGAAGATGCCCTGATTAACCGGCACGACCACATTCTGGGTCGCTTTGCCGATCTGAACCTGTCCTCCGTTTTCCAACCCATCGTGGATACCCGCAGCGGCCGGGTGTCCGGCCACGAAGCCCTGCTCCGCGCCCACACCGCCCAGGGCCAGCCCCTGTCGCCGGAAGCGGTGTTCGTGCTGCCCAGCGACGCCACGGAACTAGTCTTTCTCGACCGCCTCTGCCGCACCCTGCACACCCTCAATTTCCTCCTGCAAAACCAGCGCCAGAACGGCTATCTCTATCTCAACGTCCATCCCCGCCACCTGCTGGCCGTGGGGGACAACCACGGTCTGGTGTTCGAGACCATCCTCAAGCGCTGCGGCGTGACGCCGGATAACGTGGTCCTGGAAATCCTGGAAAGCGCCATCGACGACAGCCCCCGGCTGGCAGAAGCGGTGTCCAACTACCGGGACCGGGGCTATCGCATTGCGGTGGATGATTTTGGCCGCCACAGCTCCAACTTTGACCGGCTCTGGCAGCTCTCCCCGGACGTGGTGAAAATCGACCGGCACCTGCTGGTGCGGGCGGAACAGGATGACCGGGCCCGGCGCCTGCTGCCCAAGCTGGTGGAACTGGTCCATGAATTGAACGCCCGGGTGGTCATTGAAGGGGTGGAAACGGAAAACCAGCTGGCCCTGGCCCTGGGGGCCGGCGCCGATCAGGTCCAGGGATTTTACCTGGCCCGCCCCGCCCCCCGCTGCCTGGCGGTGGATGCCCAGCTGGTGAACCGGGACATCCGGCTGCCCTTCCTCACCGCCTTGCCGGAAGACGAGGACGGCCCGCCCCTGGGGAAGGACGACCTGCCCCACATCCGGTCCGCCTGGCAGGCCGCCGCCTAGCCCCGCCCCAAGGGGCCCCAGGCCCCAAAGGCTAGGCGCTCCGAACGGGCGGGCTTCGACCCGAAAAGCTTTCCCGCTGCCGTAACGAGGCGCCCCCCGGGCCCACCCGGGAGGGGCCAAATTACGACCAATATATAACCTTACGAACTAAACAAATCCAAAAACATTATTTTTAGGTTATTTGCCATCTGCCTATAGTGGCTCCATTCCACCGATCAATAGGAGCAACCATGATTTCTCGTCGTTTCGCCCAACGCCTGCTGGCCGCCCTCGGGGTCGCCGCCGGTATCGCCACCGCCCAGGCGGAAACCCTCAAAGTGGGCTATCTCCCGGTCACCGGCCACGCCAAATTCTTTGTCGCCAAGGAACAGGGCTTCTTCAAAAAAGAAGGCCTGGACGTGGATTTGATCGAATTCCAAAACTCCGCCGACGGCCTGAACGCCGTGGTGGCGGGCAAGCTGGACGTGGGGGCCTTCGGCACCACCGCCCCCCTGGTGTTCTATTCCAAAGGCGCCAATATCAAAATTATCGGCGGCATCATGGGGGGGGATGCGGCCCTGGTGGTGAAGCCGGAAGTGGCCGCCTCCTTCCGCAGCCTGGCGGACCTGAAGGGCAAGAAAATCGCCACCGTGCGTCTGGCCTCCGGGGACGCGGTGCTGCGGGGCGCCCTCAAGGACGCCCGCATCAACTGGAAAAAAGACCTGCACATCTTCGAACTGAAGAATCCCCCCGCCGTCATTGAGGCGGTGAAATCCGGACAGGTGGATGCGGGCTTGGTCTGGGGTCCCCACGATCTGCGGGCGGAACAGCAGGGCCTGAAGGTAGTGCTCCACTCCACCGCCCTCCAACCCGGCCACCCCTGCTGCCGGCTGGTGGTGAGCGGCGGCAAGCTGAAGGACGCAGACACCCTGGAGCATTTCCTGCGGGCCATTCTGGAAGCGGAGCACTACACCGCCACCCACCGCAAGGAAACCATCGACGCCATCCAGAAATACGTGAAGCTGGATCGGGCCCTGCTGGAAAAGGGCTACTACTCCCCCTACCTGGATCAGCGTAGCGATCCCAATGTGAAGGGCACGGAAAAGTTCTGGCTGACCATGGTGTCCTCCGAATTTGCGGAAGGCAAACGCCCTCTCCAGCCCATTTTTGAACTCTCCCTCTACCAAAAGGCCCTGGAATCCCTGGCCAAGGAAAACCCCAAAGACCCCTTCTGGCAAACCCGTCTGAAGGAATTCAAGCAAAGGGATGTGCTATGAGCGCCCAGCCGATCAAAGCTAACTGGAATCAGGCCCCCGCCGCGCCTGCGCCTCGGGAAGGGCTGGTCATCGACCAGGTGTCCTTCGCCTACGGCGACGGGGATCCCATCCTCCGCAAGGTGGCCCTGGAAGTGCCGGAAGGCACTTTCCTCACCCTCCTGGGCCACAGCGGCTCGGGCAAATCCACCCTGCTGCGCCTCCTGGCCGGGCTGGAAAGCCCCAGCGGCGGCCTGCTGAGCTGGCGCGGGGAGCCCATCACCGGCCCCGGCATTTCCCGGGCCGTGGTGTTCCAGAACTACTCCCTCTTCCCCTGGATCAAGGTGGTGGACAACGTGGCCCTGGCCGTAGCCAAAGCCCACCCGGATTTCAGCCGGGCGGAACGGCGCAAGCTGGCCCGGGACGACCTGGCCCGGGTGGGCCTGGCGGAAGCGGCGGACAAATACCCCTTCCAGCTCTCCGGCGGCATGCAGCAGCGGGCGGCCATCGCCCGGGCCCTGGCCCTGGAATCCCCGGTTCTGCTCATGGACGAGCCCTTCGCCGCCCTGGACCCCATCAACCGGGGCAAGCTCCAGGACCTGCTCCTAGAAGTCTGGCAGAGCACCAGCCCCCGCCGCACCATCGTCTTCGTCACCCATGACGTGGATGAAGCCCTCTATCTGGGGGACCGGGTGGCGGTCCTGGGCTCCTCCCCGGGCCGGGTGCTCACCGAACTGGCCGTGCCCTTCCCCCGTCCCCGGGGCCGGGCCCAGTTCTTTGCCGACCCGGTCTTCCACCGGCTGCGGGAAGAAATATCCGACCGCCTGGATACGGACGTGTTGAGCGGTCTAGCCGCCGCCTAAAGCCCGACCCTAACGAGAAACAAGGAGCAAAACCATGAGTAAAACCTTAACCCTGGATCAGGAGGCCGCCCTGGTGGCGGAATCGGAAAGCGATCTCGCCCCCCGGGCCGCCAAAAACGGCAGCGGCTGGCGCTTCAACTGGGAAGCCGCCCTCCTCTGGCTGGCCCTGCTGGGCGCCTGGCAGGTCTATAGCCTGTTCGTGGATCAAAGCACCAATCCCATTCTGCCCGGACCCCAGACCGTGGCCCATGCCCTCTGGGAATCCCTCCCCGAACTGGGCACGGGCACCCTCTCCTCCCTGCTCATCCTGGTCCCCGGCTACCTTCTGGCCGTGGTCCTGGGGGTCAGCCTGGGGCTCATTACCGGCCAGGTGCCCCGCCTGGGCCGGGCCCTGTTCCCCTTCGCCAAGGTGGTGGCCCCCGTGCCCCCCACGGTGTACATCCCCTACGCCATCGCCGTCCTGCCCACTTTCCACCTGTCCGCCACCTTCGTGGTCTTCATCGGCGCCTTCTGGCCCATTTTCCTCAATGCGGCCTCCGGTGCTCTGGCCCTGGAAAAGCGCCATCGGGACAACGCCCGGGTGCTGGGCTTCACCCCCTGGGAAAGCCTGCGCCGGGTAGTCTTCCCCGCCAGCCTGCCCCATATTTTTTCCGGCATGGCCGTGGGTCTGGGCTTCTCCTTCATTCTCCTCACCGTGGCCGAGCTGTTCGGCGCCAACGCGGGCCTGGGCCGCTTCGTCCAGTACTACGCGGACTTCGCCGACTATCCCCGCATGGTGGCGGGCATTCTCTACACCGGCCTGATCACCTTCCTGGCCATGACCGCCCTGGACAAGCTGCGCCACCGGGCCCTGTTCTGGCTGCGCTGAGTCCTGGACCCGAGGCCCCCATGTCCGCCCACGCTCCCCGCTCCTCCCGGCCCGCCGCCCCCCAACCGGGGCAAGGCCGCCCGGCCAGCCCCCCCTTCCGCCCCACGCCCGGAGCGGGACGGGGCCTGCTCCTGGCCGGACTAGTGGGCCTGATCCAGGCCGCCTGGGCCGGGGAATCCCTCCCGGCCCGGACCCTGTCCGGTCCCGCCCCGGAAGCGGCCTCAGCCACCGGGGCCACCCAAGCCCTGGGCGCCAACGGCACCCACACTGCCCGGGAAACCGCCGGTGGCCCCCTGTCCTCAAGCCGGGTCAGCGCCACGCCGACCATCGGCGGAGCAGTGACGGCCGCCCCCCGGGCCACGCCCCAGGCCGCGACTCTGGTCCCAAGCACCGGCACCGCCCTGGCTTCCGCTCCCCTTCCCATTGCCGCCCCAAGCGCCTCAGGGGAAGCCCAGGAAGCCGCCCCCCTCTTCGCCACTAGCAGCAACGATCTGGCGGCGGAGGCGGCCGCGGCCCGGCGGGAAGGGCGGCGCCTGGTGGTGGCCTTTACCCTGCCCGACTGTCCCGGCTGCCGGGAAATGGGCCGGGAGGTATTCCCCGATCCGGCCACCCGGACCGCCTTCGCCCGTCGTTTCCATACCGTCCAGGTAGACCTGGCCGCCAGCGCCCCCCTGGTGGGGCCGGACGGCCAGTCCTGGAACCGGGTGGAATTCGCCCAGTCCCTCCACGCCTACGCCACCCCCTCCTTCGCCTTTTTCGATGACCAGGGGGCCTTTCTCTACCGCCACACGGGCACCCTGGACCGGGCCGAATTTCTACGCCTGGGGGATTACGTAGCCAGCGCCGCCTATGAGGAACGGCCCTTTGTTCCGGGCCAAGCCAGCGCGCCCCAGACCATCGCCGGGAAAAACCCCAAGGCCACCGGCAAGCCCCTGGCCCTGCGGGCCGAGGCCCCGGACCCAAGCCTGCCCCGCCATCCCCAATTCCGCCTCACGGACAGCCAGGGCCAGAGCCGCCGCCTGAGCGACTTTCGGGGCCGGGTGGTGGCCCTGGCCGTGGGTTACACCCGCTGCCCGGATGTGTGCCCCACCACCCTGAGCAGCCTCAAGGCCGCCCTGGAAGCCCTGCCGGAAAGGCTGCGCCGCCGGGTCCAGGTGATTTTCGCCACCCTGGACCCGGAGCGGGATAGCGCGGCCCTGCTGGCGGACTACACCGCCGCCTTCGCCCCCCGGGGGGGTCTGCCCTTCCTGGGCCTGCGAGGCAATCCGGAGGAAACCCAGGCCCTGATCCACCAGCTTTCCCTGGTGGCGGAAAAACGCCCGGCCCCGGGCATGGATTACACCCTGGACCACACGGCGGGCATTTTCCTCATCGACGCCCAGGGCAAGCTGCAAGGCCTGGCCCCCTACGACGAGGCCCTGGCGGACCTCCGGGCCGATCTGGCCACCCTGGCCGCCGACGCCCCGCCGGGAAAAACCCTGGCCCCCAGGGCCGGACACCCTCCGGCGGCCCCGACAGCCCCTGGGGTAAAGGCCGCCCAACACGGAAGCCCCGCCGCCCAAGCGGCCAGCGCCGCCACAGCCCGGGTGCCCCAGGGACTTGGGGCACCGCGGCCCGCCATCCCGGAAGCCCACCCAGCGGACCGCTCCGGCCCCACCGCCCAGGAAAACGGGACGCGGCCGTCCTCCCACTCCACCGGGCCCGGGGCCCTTAGCGCCCTGGGCCGGGAATGATTCGGACTTTTACGCCCTTCACTTTAGCGAGCCTGCCATGTCTTTGAACAAACTCCTTCCCCTGGCGGAAGCCGCCAGCCGTTATGCCGCCGACGGCATCCAATACGCCTCCGGCGCCGCCCTGCCCGTGGGCGCCGATCCCACGGTTTTTGGCCGGGAACTGGTGCGCCAGGGCCGCCGGGACCTGCACGCCATTTTTAACTGCAACACCCAGCAACTGAATCTGCTGGCCGCCGCCGGAACGGTGAGCAAGGCGGAATGCGGCTTTTCCGGCCTGGAGGGTTTCGGCTTCGCCAACGGCCTGCGCCGGGCCGTGGAGGGGGGCAAGCTGGCCCTGGAGGATTACTCCAATCTGGCCATTGCCCTGCGCTTCCTCGGCGGCGCCCTGAACTGGCCCTTTGTTCCCGCCACCACCAACATCGGCTCGGACATCCAGTTCCGCAGCGCCTTCGCCCCGGACGACTACCCGGCCCAGGCCAAAATCCCGGACATCACCGACCCCTTTTCCGGCCGCACCATCGGCGCCTTCTCCCCCCTGAAGCCGGACCTGGCGGTGATCCACGTCACCCTGGCGGACCCGGAGGGCAACGCCATCATGATCGGCTCGGAATGGAGCCGCTTTGAAATGTCCCGGGCGGCCAAGCGCCTGGTGCTGGTGGCGGACCACATCGTGGATGGGGCCTGCATCCGCCAGTACCCCAACCTGGTCCGCATTCCCAGCCTGATCGTGGATGCGGTGGTGTGGTGGCCCTTCTCCGCCTGGCCCGCCGCCTCCCCCGGGGTCCATGACGTGGACGAGGCCCACATGAAATTCATGAACCAGGCCCTGGCCACGGAAGAAGGCACCTACCGCTACATCCAGGACTACATTTTCAGCTACCAGACGGTGGACGATTACCTGGCCCTCATCGGCCAGGACACCCTGACCCAGCTGGCCGCCACCCCCAGCGCCTTTCTCCTGGACCCCTACCGGCAATGGATCCTGCCCCGCCAGGACGTGGAAGCCCTGCTGGCGGAAAACCGAGTGCTGCGGAGAGCCGCATGAACCGGACTGCTCCCGGCCACACCTCCGGACAAGGCCACCCCACGGCATTAAGGGGGGAGGCAAAAGCTAGATCGCCTATCCACGCCACCCTCCAGGCGATTTTTGGGACCATGGGGCGGGGTTTTGGCCCGGTTCCGACCAGAGGGGCCATGTCCCCCAGCCGAGGCCGGAGCCAGCGGGGTCTCCCAGAAGGGCCCCAGGCCGAAGGGGAAAGGCGCCAAGCCAGCTCCCGGTTAGCCCTTGGGAAGCGGCGCCCGGCGCCCCAGCCCCAGGCCCGGTCCTTTGCCCAAACCGAGACCTTGGCCCTGACCGGGGCTCGCCCCCAGTATCCGTCCCAGGCCCAGCTTCCGCCCCCACGCCCGAAGCCCCAGCCCCCCAAGGCCGATCAGGACCAGCTCCGGCCCCACCAGCCCCACCTTCAGCCCCAAGCCGATTGGCACGCCTACACCCGGCAACGGCTCTTCGCTGCCTGGCTGGGACGCCCCCTGGAGCCCCGAGGAAAGGCCCTCCCCCCTGCCGCCGCCCCCGTGGCGGCCAGCCCCACCGGGCCCGGCTTGGTCGCCCCCGGTGCCCCACGGAAACTCGCCGCCCCCGCCCAGGACGCCCAGCCGGACCGCCGGACCCCGCTGGCACACCCTTCCCGGCCCGCAACGGCCCAGGGGCCCCGCCGCCCGAGCGCCGCCCGCCGGCCCTTTATTTCTCCCTTTTCTCCCCTTTGAGATTGCCATGACCACTGCCACCGCCTCCCTCGCCCCCCGGGCCGAAAAGCCCAGCCTTAGCCGCTACACCCGTCAGGAAATGATGGCCATTGCCGCCGGACGGGAAATCAAGGATGGGGAAATGGCCATTTTCGGCGTCGGCCTCTCCCTTCTGGCCGGCTTTTTCGCCCAGGCCCACCACGGCCCCCACATCCGCTCCCTCACGGAAGGGGGCGTCTATGGCGCCACCCCCATCGGCGGCCTGCCCTGGGGCATTGAATGCAACCGGCTGTGCACCAACGCCACCTCCTTCACCAACGGCCTGGACGCCCTGGGCTTTCTCGTGGCCTCCGGGCGCTGCGACGTGGGCATTATCGGCGCCGCCCAGGTGGATAAATTCGGCAACGTGAATACCACGGGCATCTGGAACGGGGAGATCGGCGACCATTTCCGCCCCCCCAAGACCCGCCTCACGGGCGCCGGGGGCGCCAACGACATTGCCAGCGGCGCCAAGCGCACGGTGATTATGGTGAGCCACGAGAAAAAGCGCTTTGTGGAAAAAGTGGATTACCTCACCTCCCCCGGCTACCTGGAGGGGGGAGATTCCCGGGAACGTTACGGCTTCGTCGGCCAAGGCCCGGCCGCCATTGTCACCACCCTGGGCATTCTCCGGCCCCATCCGGAAACCAAGGAATTCTGGCTGGACGCCTATTTTCCCTTTTCCAGCATCGACGAAATCAAGGCCAACACGGGCTGGGACCTGCGGGTCTCCAACGACGCCCACATGGTGCCGCCCCCCACCCCCCGGGAACTGGAAGTGCTGCGGGAAGTGGATGAAACCGGGATGTTAAGGCGGGAGAAATAGGGCGCCCCCCCCAGGACACCCGTCCACAAAAAAGCCCGGGAAGGATCGCTTCCCGGGCTGCTGTTTTTTGGGGCGGGGGTTCCCTGCCCCAAGGCGCCGTCAGAACTTGGTGGCGTTGATGGCGTAGTTTTCGGACAGGGGCACAAACTGCTTGCTTTCCCCGTCCAGGGCGTCGATCACGCCCCGTTCAATGTCATACACCCAACCGTGCAGATTCAAGCGCCCGTGGGAGATGGCCAGGGCCACCGCCGGGTGGGTCTTGATATTGGCCAGCTGGGCGATGACGTTTTCCCGTACCAGGGCGTCCGCCTTTTCCCGTTGGGAAGCGTACTCGTTGGACTCCACAATGGCCTTGGCCGCATCCGCATAGCGCAGCCAGTGGCCCACGGCGGGCAGATGGTCCAAACACTGGCAGCTGGAAATGGCGCCCATGGCCCCACAGTTGGAGTGACCGCAGATGACGATATCCACCACCTTGAGGGCGGATACCGCGTATTCCACCGTGGCCGAAACACCGCCGGGCTCGGGACCGTAGGGGGGAACGATATTCCCCGCGTTACGGATGACGAACAGGTCGCCCGGATCCTGCTGGGTAAACAGCTCCGGCACCACCCGGCTGTCGGAACAGGTCACGAACAGCGCTTTGGGGCTCTGTCCCTCTGCCAGCGTCTTGAACAGGCCGGCTCTCTGGGGATACACCTCACGTTGGAACTTCAAGAACCCTTCTATTATTTTTTGCACAGACAAAGCCTCCAGATTGAAACAACACACCCGTTACCGGGCGCAGGCGCAACCACCCGTACGGCTCCCTCTCTCCAGGAAACCGCCCGTCCTGCTGGGGTGATATTAGGCCCTTCGGCCTAGAGGGCCAAGGGGCGGGGCCGCGCCTGAACTCGCCCCGCTGGCGCCGGGGGAAGCCCTCCCCCATAAACAGACTAAGCCATCTGCTCTGGGTTTATGAAGCAGAGCCCCTACGCGGGGATATTCGACTGAGGGAAAAAAGAAAGGTTCAGAATCAGAAACATCATACCGACAGCGGTTTTTTTCAAAACATCGCCGTAAAAATCACCCCCTAAAATAAGATGCTAATTCAATTTTCTTAACGAGGCGCAGAAAAGATCTTGGGTCAAAATCCTCTCTATTCACAAAACGCAATATCTTTTCAGCCCTCTCTTTCTCAAATCCATCAACACCATCCGACGTTAATATAGCCATATATCTATTCACAACCTTTTCCCTATCCCCTGGATAAGAAAAACTACAATTAATGCAAGCTTCCAAATGACATCCTACATTACTAGAGAAGTATTCCCGCACCCCGGGGGATTCCTTAAGCTTATTGCATAAATCAAATGGATCAATCTTGCCAGCTATAAACTCAACGTACAAATCATTATATTTCACTTTCAGAAAAACCAAAAAACACAAAACCACAGAATCCAACCTTCCGTCAGCTGGCGTGATTCGCACACAATTAGCTAACACCGAACAACATGTTTCTTGCTCTCGCAATGTAAGGCCCACTGTATCAAACAACTCAGAAATGGAGTTCATCAACTCCCGGCCCTCGTCTTTTTTCCCTTGATATTTTGTGTTTTCGAAATATTCCGCAAACCCCAGCTTCCGATATAAAACTTTCGCAAATTCACCCTTACCTGGTGCAGGCAGAAGAAAATCAAAATCCATGAATCTTCTAAGGTACCCATCTACATTAAGCCCATCCCCATAGACCGCCTTGAATGATGAGCCCAACTGTCCTTTATCAACCCCCAGAACAAAAACAATATTTTTCACACTAAAAAAGTGTTTTGTTTTTTCTAGAACCTCAATCGCGAAATTAGGCCTACACCGATCCAGTTCATCAATAATAAAGACCAACGGCAGCGGTGGTTCTGACGAAGAAAAGCACCCCACCAGTTTTTCCAAGTTTTCACGAAAAGACTTCAAAGAGCTTTTCGACTTCTCATATTTATCAATTTCTTCTTTGGCAACGGCTTCCGCAAGTCCCGCAATAGTCTGATCTGCAAGATTATCCACATCAATGACGCCAGCCGTTGCAATTTTCACAGCAGCGGGAACCGCTTTTTTTAGAAGAGTCGCCCCGATACTTTTAGCCCGTTCGAGGTATTCTTTCGCCTTTCCTTGTATTTCCGAAAATTCAGAAATAGCGGCAGATATTTCGCCAATCAAGCATACCCAGGCATTGTCAGAGAAATCATTTTCCCAGGCATTAAAATAGATCGTTGGGATATTTTTATTAATTAAGTGCTGCCGCCACATGCGCAGAAAAGTGGTTTTCCCCTGGCCCCAGGGAGCATCAAGGGAAACCACAAGAGAGTTGTCACTGGAAAGCACAAATTCCGTTAAGGCTTCCGCGCTTTCCTTACGACCCAACTCATCATATTTAAAAGGGTCGTCCTGATCTATCTCAATTTCCGGGCTCT
The DNA here is from genome assembly GCA_041907765.1 of Rhodocyclaceae bacterium. Taxonomy (GTDB): domain Bacteria; phylum Pseudomonadota; class Gammaproteobacteria; order Burkholderiales; family Rhodocyclaceae; genus Azospira. Next base: position 19,386 of record JAYRGQ010000012.1, read on the forward strand.
TTAATATCATGATGGCATCCCATATTTATTCTTCTATCATGATAACACCGAGATAAGCCCCCGTTTTTCTCCCATTCCTTCAATATCAAAACACGAATGGCACCCCCTACTGCCGCCACGGCAGCTGTTTATTCCGCCAGCCATTCACCGTGCGCTGTCCCCGGCCATCCTTATCCCCTTCAAAGCCTTCCAGCACATTGAAGCATTGCCGGTAGCCGGCCCGGGCCAGTTGGGTGGCGGCCCGGTGGGAGCGTTGGCCGGAGCGGCAGAGGAGGAAGACCAGGGCGTCCGGAGCCACTTCCTGGCGCAGGCGGGGGAGAAAGTCCGGGTGTTCGGTCCAGTCCGGGTATTCCATGAATTCCACTTCCAGGGCCCCGGGCACCCGGCCCACCAGTTCCCATTCGGGGCGGGAGCGGATGTCCACCAGCCGGGCGTCGGGCCTAAGTTTGAGCAGCAGCCAGGCTTCCTCCGGTAAAAGGGCCCCCGCATAGGGCAGTTGTTCCGCTTCTCCCCGGGCGCGGGCCCGGGCCAGGATGATGTCTTCTTCCATGTCCCGCTCTCCTTGTTGATGAATAGGCGCCCGCACCGGGCCGGCGGCTTCCGGCAGGGGCAGGCCGTCCCCCAGCACCTGGCGGATGGCGGCGTTGCCCCCCTGGCCCACGGCTTTATCCAAAGGGTGGGGGCTGCCGGTCGAGCCACCGCCTGCTTCCGCCAAAGGCCGCACCGTGCCCGCCGCCAGGCTGCCCAGGGCCCACACCGCCCGGGCGTCCCCCGCATCCGCCGCATTGACCAGGGCCAGCAAGCGCTGGGGTTGCTGGCGGGCCCCCAGGCGCACGTCCACCAGGGCACCGGGCCGATGGCGGCGAATGCGGGCCAGCCGTTCCGGCAGATCGGCCCGCCGGGCGGCGGCGGGATGGCTTTCGATAAGAAAGAGAGGCATGGGGCACTCCAAGGGCAGAGGAATGACATGATCCTAGCCCGGCGCCAATAGCTCACGAAGTTATATTTAATTATTTTTTTATACCCAAAACTTATCATAAAGGCTGGGTCGCTCCCCTCTCGCCAGCCCCAAAGCCCCGGGGAAACCGGGCCCAGAGCCCCTCTCCCCGGTTTTTCTCCCGGCCTCATATAACCGTCTGTTATCGTTTTATCGCCACTTATTCTTTTATAGCCATGGCATCCGGTTCTAAAGTGCTGGGGTCTTTTCAACGCCCCTCACGGGAGCCCTACCATGACCGAAACCGCTTTAGCCTCGCCCCCCCGCAGCAGCCTGGACCTGATTGGGGCCACTCCCCTGGTGGAAGTGACCCACTTTGATACGGGCCCCTGCCGCCTCTTTCTTAAACTGGAAAGCCAAAATCCGGGGGGCTCCATCAAGGATCGGGTGGCCCGGACCATGGTGGCGGCGGCGGAGCGGGATGGCCTGCTAAAACCCGGCGGCACCTTGGTGGAGGCCACGGCGGGCAATACGGGTCTGGCCCTGACCTTGGTGGCAGCCCAACGGGGTTACAAGGTGATCCTGGTGGTGCCGGACAAAATGAGCCAGGAGAAAATTTTCGCCATTAAGGCCCTGGGGGCCCGGGTGATCATGACCCGCTCCGACGTGGGCAAGGGCCATCCCGAGTATTACCAGGACATGGCGGAACGGCTGGCCAAGGAAATTCCCGGGGCCTGGTACGCCAACCAGTTCAGCAATCCGGCCAATCCCCTGGCCCATGAAACGGGCACGGGCCCGGAAATCTGGGCCCAGCTCAAGGGCCGGGTGGATGCGGTGGTGTGCGGCGTGGGCAGCGGTGGCACCCTCACCGGCCTGACCCGCTTTTTCCGCCAGAAATCCCCCCGGGTAAAAATGATCCTGGCGGACCCGGCGGGCTCCGTGCTGGCCGATTACGTGGCCCACGGCTACATCAAGGAAGCCGGTTCCTGGCTGGTGGAAGGCATCGGGGAAGACTTCGTGCCCCCCATCTGCGACCTGTCCGGGGTGCGGGAAGCCTATACGGTGCCCGATTCGGAAAGCTTCGCCGCCGCCCGGGAGCTGCTCAAGAAGGAAGGCATCATGGCCGGTTCCTCCAGCGGCACCCTGCTGGCCGCCGCCCTGCGCTACTGCCGCACCCGCACCCGGCCCGAACATGTGGTGAGCCTGGTGTGCGACCACGGCAACCGCTACCTGTCCAAGATGTACAACGATTACTGGATGTCGGACCAGGGCTTTTTGCCCCGGGAAGTGCGGGGCGACCTGGGGGATTTGATCGCCCGCCGGGCCGAGGAAGACGGGCTCATCACCGTGGCCCCGGAAGACGCCCTGCTCACCGCCCATGGCCGCTTCAAGCTCTACGACGTTTCCCAGCTGCCGGTGATCAACGGGGAGGGCAAGATCGTGGGCATTATCGACGAATCGGACGTGCTCCTGGCGGTGGCCAAGGATCAGGCCAATTTCCGCCTGCCGGTGAAAAAGTTCATGACCACCCGGCTCACCACCCTCTCCCCCAGCGCCCCCATCAGCGACCTGCTGCCCCTCTTTGACCAGGGCCTGGTGCCCATCGTCATGGACGGGGGCCAGTTCCTGGGCCTGGTGACCCGCATCGACCTGTTGAACCACCTGCGGCGCAAGCTGAAATAGGCGCCAGGGGGAAACGGGAAAACCCAGGGACAGGCAAAAGGGGCCGGGTTTGGGGTGAAGCTGCTTTAAGCCAAACCCCTCGGCCCCAACCGGGACAGAAAATCGCCCGGACAGGGAAGCAGGACGGCCTTCCGGGTTTTGCCCCGGGGGAAAGGGCCGAGGGACGGGCACCTTGGCGGTGCCCCAGGGGAGAAGCCCAATCCACGGGTGTCTTCCCCGCCTCGCCACCCCTAGCCCCGGCTCGGCCCCTTCCGGCCCGCCCTGGGGGACAGGCCGATGCTGGAACGGCCCCGGCCCGCCTGGTTTGGGGAGGTCGGGAAGGTAAAGGGTGGAAAGGAAGCACCATCCCCGGTTTCCTCCCCGGCCCCACTGCCACCGCCCACCCCGTCGCCAGGCTTCCCCCTGCCCACCCCGAACCCGCTGGTCGCCCCCAGCCCCATCCGCCCCTAAGCCCTATAAACCAACCAGACAACCCACTTAACCCCAGACCTCGTTTGAAAGTTGCCCCATGACCCAACCCGGCTTTTCCACCCGCGCCATTCACGCCGGCCAGGCGCCGGACCCCAGCACGGGGGCCGTTTCCGTACCCATTTACGCCACCTCCACCTACGTCCAGGACGGCCTGAACCGGCCCAAGACCCGGGACGGGGCGGTATTCGACTACGCCCGCAGCGCCAACCCCACCCGGCTAGCCCTGGAAGCCTGCGTGGCGGACCTGGAAGGGGGCCGCCAGGGCTTCGCCTTCGCCTCCGGTCTAGCCGCCGCCGCCACCGTGCTGGAACTGCTTCCCGCCGGGAGCCATGTGGTGGCCTCCGACGATCTGTACGGCGGCTCCGTGCGCCTCTTCAACCGGGTGCGCAGCCACTCCGCCGGGCTGACCGTCACCTACGCGGACTTTTCCAGCTGGGAAAGCATCGCCGCCGCCCTTACCCCGGAAACCCGGATGCTCTGGGTGGAAACCCCCAGCAATCCCCTGCTCAAGGTGGTGGATTTGTCCCTGGTGGCGGCCATCGGCAAGGAACGGGGCCTGCTCACCGTGGCCGACAACACCTTTGCCAGCCCCTGGATACAACGGCCCCTGGAACTGGGCATCGACATCGTCACCCACTCCGCCACCAAGTATTTAAACGGCCATTCAGACGTGGTGGCCGGGGTGGCGGTCACCGCCCGGGCCGATCTGGCGGAGCGCCTGGCCTTTCTGCAAAACGCCGCCGGGGCCGTGCTCGGCCCCTTCGACGCCTTTCTCGCCCTGCGGGGCGTGAAGACCCTGGCCCTACGCATGGAACGCCACTGCGCCAACGCCCTGGCCGTGGCCCGCTGGCTGGAACGGCATCCGGCCATCGCCCGGGTCTATTACCCGGGCCTGGTCAGCCATCCCCAGCACGCCCTGGCCCAACGCCAGATGAGGGCCTTCGGCGGCATGGTGTCGGCGGTGCTGAAAGGGGGCCTGGAAGCGGCCCGGGGCCTGATCGAACACACCCAACTCTTCGTCCTGGCGGAAAGCCTGGGGGGAGTGGAAAGCCTGATCGAGCTGCCTGCCCTCATGACCCACGCCTCCGTGCCGCCGGAGCAGCGCCGCCGCATCGGGGTGGAAGACGGCCTGGTGCGCCTCTCCGTGGGAGTGGAAGACGTGGCGGACCTAATCGCCGACCTGGATCAGGCCCTGAAACAGGTGCCCCACTGAGGACTGGGGACGACGGGCCCGGCGGCGGCTTTGCCCGCCCCCGCCGGGAACCGGCCGGAGCGGGGAGCGCCTAAGCTTTAGGCCCTCAGCTTCCGGGCCGGAGGAGCCTGGGGCAAGGGGCTAAACCAACGCCCCGCCCCCAGCCTTTGGCCCCACCGTCGTCCCCGGATTTATTTCCCATCCCTTTTTTCCGGAGGACCCCATGTCCCAAGAAGAACCCATCCTGCTGCGCCAGGACGCCGACGGCGTCGCCTACCTGACCCTCAACCGGCCCCGGGCCCGCAACGCCCTCTCCCGGCCCATGATCGCCGCCCTGCAAACGGAGCTGGACGCCATTGCCGCTGCTCCGGACATTCGGGTGGTGGTGCTGGCGGGCAACGGCCCGGCCTTCTGCGCCGGCCACGACCTGAAGGAGATGCAGGGGGCCGACTATGGCCGGGCCTACGCGGAGGAACTGTTCGCCGCCTGCGCCACCCTCATGGAACGCATCGTTCATCTGCCCCAACCGGTGATCGCCCGGGTGCACGGCATCGCCACCGCCGCCGGGGCCCAACTGGTGGCCAGCGCCGATCTGGCCATTGCCGCCGCCGACGCCCGCTTCGCCACCCCCGGGGTCAATATCGGCCTCTTCTGCTCCACCCCCATGGTGGCCCTGTCCCGCAATGTTTCCCACAAACACGCCATGGAAATGCTCCTCACCGGGGACCTGATCGACGCCCCCACCGCCGAGCGCTTCGGCCTCATTAACCAGGCCGTGCCGGTGGAGGCTCTGGACGCCACGGTGGCAGCCCTGGCGGCCAAGATCGCCGCCAAGTCCCGCCTCACCCTGGCGGTGGGCAAGGAAGCTTTCTACCGTCAGGCCGAGCTGCCCCTGGAACAGGCCTACGCCTACGCCCAGGGGGTCATGGTGGACAACCTCCAGGCCCAGGACGCCCGGGAAGGCATTAACGCTTTTATCGAAAAGCGGGTACCGGTGTGGTGCCACGCCTGAGGAACCGGGGGCCCCGCCCGGGCCCCCGGCTTGCCCCCCAGGTTTTTCCAGGAGACGCCCCATGAGCGACATTGCCACCCTGCGCGCCGTCCTCAAGTCCTGCCATACCCTGGCGGTGGTGGGGCTTTCCGCCGAATGGCACCGGCCCAGCTATTTCGCCGCCAAATACATGCAGGAACACGGCTACCGGATTATTCCGGTGAATCCCAAGTACCCGGAAATTCTGGGGGAAAAGTGTTATCCCAGCCTGGCCGCCATTCCGGAGCCGGTGGATATGGTGGATGTGTTCCGCAAGCCGGAGGATTGCCCTCCCATCGCCCGGGAGGCGGTGGCCATCGGTGCCAAGGTGCTCTGGCTCCAGCTCGGGGTGGTGAGCCCGGAAGCCCAGGCCATTGCCCAGGCCGCCGGACTCACGGTGGTCATGGACCACTGCGTCAAAATCGAATACGCCCGGCTTTTTGGCGGCCTGAACTGGATGGGGGTGAATACGGGCATCGTTTCCTCCCGCCGCCCCACCTGACCTTTTTTCCGGAGTCCCCATGGCCGACCGCTCCTACGGCTTCGATACCCTCGCCCTCCACGCCGGACACATTCCCGATGCCGCCACGGGCAGCCGGGCCGTGCCCATTTACCAGACCACCTCCTACGTTTTCGATTCCCCGGAGCAGGCCGCCAGCCTCTTCAATCTGCAAACCTTCGGCAACGTCTATTCCCGCCTGTCCAATCCCACGGTGGCGGTGCTGGAAGAGCGCATCGCCGCCCTGGAAGGGGGCCGGGCGGCCCTGGCCACGGCCAGCGGCATGGCCGCCACCAGCGTGGCCCTTCTGGCCCTGTGCCAAGCAGGGGATGAAATCGTCGCCAGCCGCCACCTCTATGGGGGCACCTATTCCCAGCTGGACGTGAATTTCCGCAAACTGGGCATCCACACCACCTTTGTGGAAGCAGACACCCCGGAGCATTTCGCCCGGGCCATCACCCCCAAAACCCGCCTCCTGTTTGCCGAAACCCTGGGCAATCCCAGTCTGGAGGTGCTGGATCTGGAAGGGGTGGGCCGGGTGGCCGCCCAGGCGGGCCTGCCCCTGTTCGTGGACAACACCTTCGCCAGCCCCTACCTGTGCCGCCCCTTCGATTGGGGCGCGGCGGTGGTGATCCATTCCGCCACCAAATTCATCGGCGGCCACGGCACCACCCTGGGGGGCCTAATGGTGGAATCGGGGAAATTTCCCTGGGACAACGGCAAATTCCCCACCATGACCGAACCCAGCCCGGGCTACCACGGGGTGAAGTTTTACGAAACCTTCGGCAATTTCGCCTTCACCGCCAAATGCCGCATGGAGGTGCTGCGCACCTTCGGCCCCGCCCTCTCCCCCTTCAACGCCTTTCTCCTGCTCCAGGGCACGGAAACCCTCTCCCTACGCATGGAACGGCACTGCGCCAACGCCCTGGCCGTGGCCCAATACCTGGAAGCCCATCCCCGGGTGGCCTGGGTCAATTACCCGGGCCTAGCCAGTAGCCCCCAACGGGAGCGGGCCCGCCAATACCTGCCCCGGGGCGCCGGAGCCGTGCTCAGTTTCGGCATTAAAGGGGGAGCAGCGGCAGGCCAGCGCTTTATCGAAAAGGTCCAGATTCTCTCCCACCTGGCCAACATCGGGGACGCCAAAACCCTGGTGATACACCCCGCCTCCACCACCCACCGCCAGATGAGCGAGGAGCAGCAACGGGCGGCGGGCATTTCCCCGGACTTGATCCGCCTTTCCGTGGGCCTGGAAACCCTGGAGGACCTGCTCTGGGACCTGGACCAGGCCCTGGCCCCGGACCATGGCTGAGTCCCCTTGTCCGACGAGGCGGCAAGGCCCGACCGGGGGCCGGGGGCGGTGGGGCGGGGGCCGGGATGTCCCCCACCGCCCCCCGAGGACCTGGAGCCCAAGCCTCGCCCCCTTTTTTCCCCTGGCTCCCGGCGCTCAGGCCCGCCCAATCTGGACAAGGCCTCCGCCGCCGATTTTCCACGCCCCTTTTCGGTCCTTCCCAGCCCTTTCCGGGCCCCAATACCCCGGCGCCATCCCATGCGTCGCGCCGGGGAAAAGACTAGAATGGGCGCCGACCTCCGGGCCGCAAAAACCGGGCGCCAGGACCGAGGCAGGGGCCGCCGCGTATCCAGTCTCCAGGCAAGGGCTGGGGTATCGGTCCCCTGGCCCGGTACGCCGGGCCCTCAGGCAGACGCCAGGACTGGAAGCCCTCCAAAGCATCGAGGGAAGAAGCCAGGCCCGCCCCACGGCCCTATCCGGGCGGCCAGGCTTTCCCTCCTTGCCCGGCGCCAATCCAGGCCAAAGAAAGAACAGGGGGCCCGGGGCCAAAGGGCTGGCCGAGCGCCAGAAACCGGGCTTGCCCGCCCCTTGGCCCCTTTTCCTGACGGCAACCCCTGGCGGCCATCCCCCCAAAACGGGAACCGCCCCTAACCCTTAGCGAAAAACAGCACCGCCCTTTTCCCGACTTTAAGCGTTCAAGCCACCATGAGTTCCCATTCCCCCGTCCTCATTCTTCCCGGCTACCAGGGCTCCGGCCCCAGCCATTGGCAATCCCGCTGGCAGGCCCTGCACCCGGAATTTCTCCGGGTGGAACAGGCCGACTGGGCCCATCCGGACTACCGGACCTGGCGGGACCGGCTCGAAGCCGCCGTGGCGGCCCTGCCCCAGCCCCCCATCCTGGTGGCCCATAGCTTAGGCTGCCTGCTCACCGCCTTCTGGGCCGGGGAAACCCGGCTGCCGGTGCAGAGCGCCCTGCTGGTGGCCCCCCCCAATTCCACCCGGCCGGACTTTCCCCCGGACATTTCCGGCTTTGGCGCCCCGCCCCGCCAGCCCCTGCCCTTTCCCACGGTGGTGGTGGCCAGCAGCAACGACCCCTACGGTTCCCTGGATTACGCCGCCGACTGCGCCGCCGCCTGGAACGCCCGCTTCGTGGCCGTGGGTCCCCTGGGCCACATCAACGCGGACAGCGGCCTGGGGGATTGGCCGGAAGGCTACGCCCTACTGCAAAGCCTGTTTTAAGCGCCCCCCCGGCAAGGGGAAGCCTAGGCAGATAGGAATGATGGGGCCAGGGTGAGGCCTTTGCCTTTGCCTTTGCCTTTGCCTTTGCCTTTGCCTTTGCGTCTGCGGCCCCTATCCCGCCGCGCCAGGAGCCTTCCCGAGCGCCGTTCCCGAGGGCTCCCCGACCGCCCCCCCTCCCCCCCGTTTACCCGCCCGGCCATGCCGCCTGGGAGCCACCGGCCCTTGGCGCTACAATAGCGCCGCTCTGCCGGAGGGGCCGGATACGCCGTCCCCACCCCGGCTTCCCTTTTGCCCTTGCCGCCCCACCGGATCGCCCGCCCTTCATGGATCAACTCAACGTCGCCCGCCTGGGCCAGGTTTTCACCCCGGACAGTCTGGTGGAGCGCATGCTCCAGCTGCGGCGACGCACGGGCCGGGTGCTGGAACCCTCCGCCGGGGCCGGGGCTTTCAGCTGCCGCCTGCCGGGCTGCGTGGCCATTGAGCTGGACCCCAAGGTGGCGCCCCCCGGGGCCCTGATCCAGGACTTTTTCGCCTACCCGGTCACCGAGCGCTTCGACACCATCATCGGCAATCCGCCCTATGTGCGCTTTCAGGACATCCGGGCCCAGACCAAGCGCCGCCTGGACCGGACCCTGTTTGACGGGCGCTCCAACCTCTACCTGTTTTTTATGGAAAAGGCGGTGCGCCACCTGAACCCCGGCGGGGAGTTGATCTTCATCGTGCCCCGGGATTTCATCAAGCTCACGGCGGCCAAAAAGCTCAACCGCTTCCTCTTCGAGCAGGGCACCATCACGGACTTTTTCGAGACCGGGGACGCCCGGGTTTTCGAGGGGGCGGTGCCCAACTGCGCCGTGTTCCGCTTTGAAAAAGACTGCTTCGACCGGCGCCTGGAAGATGGCCGGGTATTCCACTGCGTGGATGGCCAGCTCCTGTTCCTCAAGGGGGATTACACCGTGCCCCTGGGAGACCTGTTTGAGGTGAGGGTGGGGGCAGTTTCCGGCGCCGATCCGGTCTTCCGCCACCCCCAGGGCAATGCGGAATTTGTCTGTTCCAAAACCGTGGATACGGGGGAAACCCGGACCATGATTTTCGGCATCCGCCACCCCCATCTGGAGCCTTACAAGCGCCGCCTCCTGGCCCGGAAAATCCGCCCTTTCGACGAAAGCAACTGGTGGATGTGGGGCCGGGTCCATCACCAGAGCGACCGGCCCCGGCTCTACGTGAATCAGAAAACCCGCCGGGCCCAGCCCTTTTTCCGCCACCCCTGCCCCAATTACGACGGCTCCATCCTGGCCCTGTTTCCCAAGGACCCGGACATGGATCTGGAGCTAGCCCAACACCTGCTCAACACGGCCGTAGATTGGCAGGAACTAGGCTTTGTCTGCGACGGCCGCTACCTCTTCGCCCAGCGCTCCCTGCAAACCTGCCTGCTCCCCGCCGCCTTCAACGCCCTGCGGCGCCTCCATCCGGTGGGCCAGCCCCCGGCTTCCCCCGTTGGGAATACGGATGGCGCCACCGGAGCGGCGACCGCCTCGGGCTTGAAGCGGGCTTAGGCTCCTGGCGGTCCCTGCGGGGCTGAAGCCTGGATGAACCTAGCCTCGGGCATGAGCTTGGGGCTTGGGACCTGAGGGCTTGGGCTTGTACCAATATTCCCTTATCGGCCCCCTTCTCCGCACCAGTCCGCCCCCTGCTTTTTCCCCCGGCGGAAGCCCCCAAAATCCGGACACAAAAAAGCCGACCGGCAGCACCGATCGGCTTTTTTCCTTGTGCCGGCAGACCGGCCCGGTGGACTCAGCCCCCCAAACGCCGCTTGGCCTCGAACAGGCACACCCCGGCGGCCACGGAGACGTTCAGGCTTTCCACCGCTCCGGCCATGGGAATGCGCACCAGCTGGTCGCAGTTTTCCCGGGTCAAGCGACGCATGCCTTCCCCCTCCGCCCCCATCACCCAGGCGGTGCCCGTGGGCCATTGGGCGGTGTAGAGATCGTCGCTGCCCTGGTCGTCCGTGCCGATGATCCAGATGTCCCGTTCCTTCAGCTCCCGCAGGGTGCGGGCCAGGTTGGTGACGGTAATGTAGGGCACGGTTTCCGCCGCCCCGCTGGCCACCTTGATGGCGGTCTGGGTCAGGCCCACGGCCCGGTCCTTGGGGGCAATCACGGCGTGGGCCCCCACCGCGTCCGCCACCCGCAGGCAGGCCCCCAGATTATGGGGATCGGTGACCCCGTCCAGAATCAGCAGCAGGGCCGGCTCTTCCAGGGTATCCAGCACGTCGTCCAGGGCGGGCTGGCGCTCATTGGCATCCACCCGGGCCACCACGCCCTGGTGGCGCATCCCCGGGGCCATGCCGTCCAGGCGCTTGGCTTCCGTGGGAATGACCCGCACATCCTGGGCCTGGGCGTGGCGCAGCAGATCCTTGGCCCGACCGTCCTGACGCCCCTGTTCCAGGTAAATTTCCTGAACGGCGGCCGGATTGTGGCGCAGCTTGGCGATGACGGCGTGAAAGCCGTGGATGAGACGGGAGGGGCGGTTGTCGTTCTGGGCCATGGGGAACCAAGGGGGAAAATCGGGAAAGGCCGCCATTCTAGTCCAGGGGGGCGAAACCTGCTGGAAAAGCGCGGTTAGGGTAGGATGATCCCCACAAGTAGGGATAAAGGGCAAATTTACGGAAATATTCCCTTGTTTCCGGCCGAGGGCCTCTCTAGTATGGAGAAAAGGCTCAAGAAATCCCGGGGGGCTCCGTTAAATCAGGAGCTTGGAGACAAATCTTAGCGTAACTTTTTAAGCGCCACGCCATCATGCTCGATCAAGCCCTGCCCAATCTGGATTCCTGGGTCAGCTATTTCAGTCAGGAAAACCTGCCCATCCTGCGCCGTACCGCCCGGCAGCTGGCGGCTGCCCGGGAAAATATCGACGACATCAATGGCCGGGACATTGCCGCTATCGTGCTCCAGGACCCCCTGCTTACGGTGCGGGTGCTGGCCTACATCCAGCCCATGGCCAATCAGCGCCTGCGCAACGACATCACCACCATCGACCAGGCCATTGTGATGCAAGGGGTGGAGCCCTTCTTCCGCCGCTTTGAAAACCTGCCGGTGGTGGAAGACGGCCTCAGCGCCCATCCCCAAGCCCTCCTGGGGCTCCTGCACACGGTGCGCCGGGCCCAGCGGGCGGCCCGCTACGCCAACGACTGGGCCTACTGGCGCCACGACATGAATGTGGAAGAAGTGGTGGTGGCCACCCTGCTCCACGAACTGGCGGAAATTCTCATCTGGTGCTTTTCCCCCACCCTGGCCCTGCGCATCAAAGCCATGAAGCGTCTGGACCGGAATCTGCGCAGCGCCGTGGCCCAGCACGCCGTCCTGGGGGTCACCCTGGCGGACATCCAGCAGGCCTTGTGCCGGGCTTGGCGCCTGCCGGAGCTGATGATTACCCTGACCGACGACAAGCAGGCGGACCACCCCCGGGTGCGCAATGTGCTCCTGGCCATTAATCTGGCCCGCCATTCCGCCAACGGCTGGGACGACGCGGCCCTGCCCGACGATTACAAGGAAATCGCCAATCTCCTGCACCTGAACCTGGACACGGTGAAAAAACGCATCGGCGTGCCGGAAGCGGTGGAGGAAACCGAAACGGACACCGTCCCGGTGAACGGGGCCCCGGCGGGTGCTAGCCCCGGCACCGCCCCCGCCGACGCAACGGCGGTCCCCCCCGCGCCAGCCCCGGGGACAGGGGATATCTCTCCAGAGCCCCCCCTGGCGGACGGAACCACCCCGGCCCCCCTGGACGCCCCGAGCGCCCCCGCATCCCCAGCCGCTGGGGACGTTCCCGCTGACCTTCCCCCCGGCGCCCCCTAGCTGCCCCCTAAGGCCCGCTCCGATTCGCCCTGGCCGAAACAAGACGGCGCCGGGCGGGATCGGTATGATGGCCGGGATTTTCCTTTCCCCCTCTGCATCGGGAGTTTTCATGAGCATCCCCTCCATGATCGGCCTGGGCGTGGCCGTGGTGGCCGTTTTCTACGGCATTACCCTCTACAACGGCCTGGTCACCCTGAAACACAACGTGGCCCGGGCCTGGGCCAATATCGACGTACTCCTCAAGCAACGCCATGACGAGCTGCCCAAGCTGGTGGAAGTCTGCAAGCAGTACAAGGAATTCGAGCAAAGCACCCTGCAAAAGGTCATTGAAGCCCGGGCCCAGGTCCAGAGCGCCCGGGAACAGCAGGATTTGTCCGCCCTGGGGGGCGCCGAAGGGGCTCTGCGCCAAGGCCTGGGGCGTCTGTTCGCCGTGGCCGAGGCCTACCCGGACCTGAAGAGCAACGACAATTTCATGCAGCTGCAACAGCGCATCACCAACCTGGAAAACGCCATTGCGGACCGCCGGGAGCTTTACAACGAGGCAGTGAATATCAACAACGTGCGGGTGGAGCAATTCCCGGACGCCCTCATCGCCACCCTGTTCCATTTCGGCCCCCGGCCCCTGCTGGAATTTTCCTCAGCGGAAAAGGCGGACGTGAATATGGCCGCCCTCTTCAAGTCATCCTGATCCTTTCCCCCCGGCGGCCCGGGTCTGCCCGGATCGCCCTGCCCGTCCCCTATGCTGGAAACTCTCCAGGAAAAATTACAGCAGCAATACGCCCAACTGCTCACCTCCGGGGTCCAGGTGGTGCTGGTCATTTTCGGTTTCAAAATCAACAGCAGCCTGGGCTGGACGGTGATCCTGGCCCTGGTGGCCGCCCTTAGCCTGCTGGCCTGGAGCAGTACCCTGAGCCGCCGCCGGGCCATTGGGGACACCCCCACCGCCAAGGTGGCCTCCGCCGCCCAGGGCTACGCTGAGCTGGAAGGCCGGGGCCGGGCCCTGGAGGGCCAGCCCCTGCTGGCGCCCCGCTCCCTATTGCCCTGCCTCTGGTACCGCTATCAGGTGGAGGAAAAGGACCGGGACAACAACTGGAAGGTGGTGGATCAGGGCCGCAGCGACGCCTGCCTGATTCTGGAAGACGAAACGGGCCAATGTCTGGTGGATCCCACGGGGGCGGAAATTCTCACCCGGCACAAGGACACCTGGACCCTGGGAGATCAGCGCACCACCGAGTGGCTGCTCCAGATCGGAGACCCTCTCTACGGCCTGGGCCAGTTCCACACCCTAACCGGGGGCGACGGCCTGCTGGATCCGGCAGAAGACGTGAAGCTATTGCTGGCGGAATGGAAAAAACAGCCGGAAACCCTGCTGCGCCGCTTTGACCTGGACGGCAACGGGGAACTGAGCATGGAAGAATGGGCCCTGGCCCGCCAGGCGGCCCGGCGGGAAGTGGCCAAGGAACGTCAGGCCGTCCAGGCCCAGCCGGAGATTCACATTTTAGAAAAGCCCCGGGATGGCCGTCCCTACTTGCTCTCCAATTATTCCCAAAGCGCCCTGGCGCGCCGCTACGGCCTCTGGGCCCTGTTCCACCTGAGCGTCTTTTTCCTCTGCCTGGGGGCCATTCCCTGGGCCCGCCATTTTTACCCGGGGGGCTAGGGGAAAGGGCGGAGGCCTATGCCCCGCCCCGGCCAGGAAAAACTAGCCCGCCTGGCCGTTAGCCTTGGCTTCCAGGGCTTCCCAGCGTTCCAGAAGTGCCATCAATTCCTCGTCAATTTCCCCCAGACGGGCGGAAAAGCGCTGGGCTTCCTGGGGATTGGCCTGGTACAGGGTGGGATCTTCCAGGCGCTGGGTGAGGCTGGCCTGTTCCGCCTCCAGGGCGCTGATCCGGTCCGGCAGGGTCTCCAGTTCCTTGGTTTCCTTGTAGGACAGCTTCACCGCCTTGGGCTTGGCACTTTTGCCCGCATCCATCGGCGCCTTGGCCTTTTCCGCTTCCCGCTCCGCCTTGGCGACCTGGGCTTCCGCCGCCTTCACCTTGGCGTGATAGGCAGCCCAATCGCTGTAGCCCCCCGCGTATTCCCGCCACAGGCCGTCCCCTTCGGCGGCAATGGTCTGGGTCACCACATTGTCCAGGAAGGCCCGGTCGTGGCTCACCAGGAACAGGGTGCCGTGATAGTCCTGGAGCAGGGATTCCAGGAGTTCCAGGGTTTCGATGTCCAGGTCATTGGTGGGTTCGTCCAGCACCAACACATTGGCAGGACGGGCGAAGAGCCGGGCCAGAAGCAGCCGGTTGCGCTCCCCCCCGGAGAGGGATTTCACCGGGGAGCGGGCCCGTTCCGGGGCAAAGAGAAAATCCCCCAGATAACTGATGACGTGCTTTTTTTCCCCGCCGATGTCCACAAAATCGGACCCGGGGGAAATCACGTCCGCCAGGGCCGCCTCGTCATCCAGCTGGACCCGGAACTGGTCGAAATAGGCCACTTCCAGCTTGGTGCCCCGGCGCACGCTGCCGGAATCCGGCTCCAGTTCCCCGAGAATAAGGCGCAGCAGGGTGGTTTTGCCCGCCCCGTTGGGGCCGATCAGGCCTACCTTGTCCCCTCGCATGAGGCGGCAGGAAAAATCCCGGATCACGGTGCGTTGCTGGGGGCCGCTGCCGAAGCTTTTGCTCACGTGGTCCAGCTCCGCCACCAGCTTGCCGCTTTTTTCCCCCGCATCCACCGCCAGGCTCACCTTGCCCTGGCGATCCCGCCGGGCCGCCCGCTCCCGCCGCAGGGCCTCCAGACGCCGCACCCGGCCTTCGTTCCGGGTACGCCGGGCCTCAATGCCCTTGCGTATCCACACCTCTTCCTGGGCCAGGAATTTGTCGAATTTGGCATTGACCACGGACTCGTCCGCCAGCATCTGTTCCTTGCGGGCCAGATAGGTGGAAAAACTGCCGGGGAAACTGGTGAGAATGCCCCGATCCAGTTCCACGATGCGGGTCGCCACGTGTTCCAGGAACGCCCGGTCGTGGGTGATGAACAGGAGGGTGAGGCGGGATTCCAAGAGCAGATTTTCCAGCCATTCGATGGCTGCCACGTCCAGGTGATTGGTGGGCTCGTCCAGGAGCAGCACCTCCGGATCGCCGGCCAGGGCCTGGGCCAGGGCCAGACGCTTTTTCTGGCCGCCGGACAGGCTGCCCACCCGGGCTTCCGGGTCCAGGCCAAAGCGCTGCATGGCCTGCTCGGCCCGGGCCGTGTAGGACCAGGCCCCCAGGGTCTCCAGCTCGCCCTGCAAGCGGGTCAAGCGGGCCAGCAGGGCTTCCTGGTCCCCCTTGCCCTCCGCCAGCTGGACGGAGACCTGGTGATATTCCCCCAGCAGCCGGGAGGTTTCCCCCATGCCCGCCACCACCGCCTCGTAAATGGTGTCCTCCGGCGCAAAGGGAGGCTCCTGGGGCACATAGGCCAGGCGCATGCCCGGCTGACGCCAGGCCTCCCCATCGTCCAGATGGCTCAGTCCGGCCAGGGCCGAGAGCAGGGAAGACTTGCCCGTGCCGTTACGGCCAATCAGAGCCACCCGCTCCCCCGGATCCAGCTGGAATTCCGCGTGGTCCAACAGGGGCACATGGCCAAAAGCGAGGGAAGCATCCTTGAGTTGCAGATAGGGCACGGTGGAGGTCGCCAGAAAGAAAGGGGGCTATTTTACCGTTCATCGGGAAGAGGCCGGGAAATGGGGTACCGATCCCGGAAAAACGGGGGCGAGCAACAGGACTGAACGGTCCCCTGGGGAAACCTCGCCTAGAGGGAAATTCGCTGACCGGGAGTCACCGGATCGGGAGTGAGTCAGGGGGTAATGGGCCCCTGGCCTATGGGGCAAAACCCAGCTCGCCCCTCGGGCACCACCAGGGGAAGGACACCGGCCCCAGGAGGAGCCCGCCTTAGGGCTTCTCCTCCCGGGAGGAGGTCCCAGGGGCCTCCAAATCCAGGTCCCAATCCCCGTACTCATACCAGTCCTCGCCGAACAATTCCATGGGATGGGGCGTCCGTTCGGAGCCATTGCCGCAACTGAGGGCATTGACGGCGCAGTATTTGTCGCAGCCCCAGCAGATGCGCTCCGGGTGTTTGGGGTGGAGGGGTATTTTCTTGGTGGTCATACCGGCTTCAGGGCTTGTACCGCTTCAAACAGCTCCCGTTCCTCGAAACGGACATGGTCCGCCAAGAGGCTGGCAAAGCTGGCCAGGGTCTCCTGGTCCGGCTGGGTAGCCAGGATTTTAGCAAACCGCCGTAGTTGCCCATGGTCCGCAAGCGTGCGATCCACCAGCAGATGCTCCCCGGCCTTTTCCAGTAGGGACAGCAGGTTCAGCTCTTCGCTCAGGAAGTGGGGGTCCAGCGCTAGGGGAAACTGGGCCGCCACCTGCCGGGCCGCCGCCAGGACCGCTTCCCCAGCGCCGGAGGCCGCGGCCAAACGGGCATTCCGGGCCAGTTTCAAGGCACCGTGGTGTTCTCGGGAAAGCTGGAGCAGTTCCGGATGTCGTTTCATTTTTTTCTATCCCACGAAATCGCTGCAAGAGAGCCCAGCAGGGAAATACACCGCCCCTAGGGACAGCCCCCCCTAGCGCCCCTTGGGGGCGGGATTCCGCCCACGTAACACGCTGGTGAGCACGGTCCCAATAAACAGGGCCAGGGCCACCCCATTGAGAAGGCCCCCCCAGTGGCGCAGGGCAAAGCTATCCCCCAGGCTGCCCAGCACCCGGAGGGCTAGGGAAGCGTGCAGGGCCACCAGGGGCAGGTAGAAAACGGGCGTATAGGGAATTTTGACCCGCACCACCGCCGGGAAAATGATGGGGGCGTGGCCCAGGATCATGGAAAACACGAAGCCCAAACAAACGGCGTGAAGGGTGGCATCCCGCCAGGGATTCCCGGGCACCAGGCCACTGGCCAGGCCCAGGGCCCCCGCCAGGGCCAGCCAGCCGTATCCGGCCAGGAGGCAAACGGCAATGAAGCGGGTCAGGCCTTGCTGATGCACGTTGCGCCGGGCCAGATCGTAGCGCAGCAACCAGAGGGCCAGGGCCAGCATCCCGAGGGAAAACAGGGCCAGTCCCCCCGCCAATTGCCAGAAAGCAAGGGCGGCCCCCACCAGAATGGTGACCACGATGGGGGGAAAGAGCTGGGCCGCTCCCGGCGGGGTGGGGAGGAAGCGGGTCATTTCCAGCCGTTCCCCCGCAATGGTCAGCACCAAAAAGCCCAGCCACCAGGGCACTACCGCCCCCAGGGAACCCGCCAGGAGCCAGACCAGGCAGCCCACCAGCCAACACCCGGCGCCGATCACCAAAACCACGGTAAAGGTGGCGAACACCCGCCTCATTACCTGGAGACTGGCCCCGACCATGAGGGCAGCGGCGACGATGGCCAACACCTGGGGCACCAGGACCGGCACCCCGGCCACCAGGGCCAGGCCGCTCAAGCCCGCCACCAGGGGCGCCAGGTAGGCCCAGCCCCGGGCCAGAGCTACGGCCCGCTCCAGGCTGATAACCGTGCCCAGGAAAGCAGAAATCATCAACACCCCGTGCCCGGAGGCGGCAGCGGCCGTGATCTGGGGCGTTACCCAGCCCAGCCGGGCCAGGCCCGCCAATACTCCGGCGAGCAAGGACAGCATGCCGAGCACCAGGAGCGGCAACCGGGCCGCGGGGCGTAGGTCGGCCATGTTAGTGGGCGCAGCAATGGCCCGAGGCACAGCTATCCCCGTTCCCTGCCGGTTTGCCGATTCTCACCTGCCAGACTTCCGGACCGGCAGCCAGATAATCCCAGGTAAACCGGCCTTGGGATTCGGCCTGAAACTGGTAGAAAAGGGGCTTGGGGTCATGGTCATTCACCAGCAGCAGGGCTTCCCCCGGGGCCAGTTCATCGAAGGTACCGAAAATCAGGGGATGGCGATGACGGGGCTCAATGGTCCGCACATCGATGGTGGTTTTCACACTCTGGGTACTACTGCTCATGGTTGGCCTCTTCGGTCGTTGGGGAAAAAGTTTGGGGAGCAAGGGGCGTTAATCCGGCGTCCAGCCGAAATGATCTTTTGCCGCCTGGGTCATCATGGAAGGGTTCCAGGGCGGCTCCCAGACCAGGCGCACTTCCACCCAAAGGTCTTCTGGCAAGGCCTCTGTCAGCGCCGTCACCACCTCGTCATGGATCATGTCCCCCATGGGGCAGGCCGGGGAAGTCATGGTCATTTCCACCAGCACCTGCTCGGGGGAAATCTGGACCCGGTAAACCAAGCCCAGGGCCACAATGTTCATGCCGATCTCCGGGTCCATAACCCGGCTGAGAATTTCCCGAATCATCGGTTCGTCCGGCAAGGGACGGTTGGGAGTGCTGACAGGGGTGGTGGTCATGGCCGGCCTTAAAGCTGTATAATTTTTACATGTTAACCATAGCACCCGGCAACATCTAAAGCAATATATTATTTACCGCTTAAACCACCGGCCCGGGCACCATGAAACTTTCCTCTTTTTCCGATTACACCCTCCGGGTCCTCATGTACCTGGCCATCCACCGGGACCGCCTGGCGACCATCCCGGAAATTGCAGCCGCCTATGGCATTTCGGAAAACCACCTGATGAAGGTGGTGCACCAACTGGTGCGGGGCGGCCTCCTGGAGTCGGTCCGGGGCAAGGGCGGCGGCGTCCGCCTGGCCCTCGACCCAGGGGATATCCGGCTCGGCGCCGTGGTACGGGCCAGCGAAAGCGGCGCCCCCATCGTGGAATGCCTCTCCGAAGATCGGGGCAGCTGCCGCATCGCCCCCGCCTGCCACCTCACGGGCATCCTGGTACGAGCCTTCGAGGCCCTGTACGCCACTCTGGACCAATACACCCTGGCGGATTTGGTACGTTCCCCGGAAGCGCTGGACGCCCTCCTCTCCCCGGCCTGAGGGAAGACCTCGGAATTCCCTTGAGGGGCTAGTGAAACCCCAGTTGACCATCGTTTAGCCAGAGCTCCGGACTCCCCATGGCCGCCTTCCGGCTAGACCGGAGCCGGCCTGCCCCTATCCCGACAGGGACGCCAAGACCTCATGGGCACCAGGAGCCCCGACCTATTCCAGGCCTTCGCCGAAAGCCCGGAGTTATCTGAGGAGCCGATTGTCTGCATCTTCAAGCGAGCCTTGATGCCCCCGCCAAGACCGCCCCCAAGCGCGTGCCCCACGGAGAGGGCAGACCCAGGAAGCAAAATCAGCCCTCAGGCAAGCCTTCATCGGAGCACCGCCCCCTCCAAGAGAAGACGGCAAACAAGAGATTTCATATTGCTTCAAAAGCAATAGATTAAAAAAGCCATCCCCGCCTAATGGCTGGTCCCTTCCGAACGATTAATCTTATTCCACACATTATATTTTCCAATGGGCTTACTCATGGGAATACGCTTCACTTCTTTAAGGGTCTTCGCATCAAAGACAATGAGAGCTCCCTGATTTTCCATTAAACTCGCCAGGGCATAACGTCCATCCCGGGTAAATTCCACATGGGCCAGGGTTTTTCCCGGTTCTGGCCGCAAGTCCTTAACGACGGTAAGGGTTTCCTTATCAATCACCTGCAACGTATCCTTGCAGGACGGGCTCATCATGGAATCCACAAAAGCATAGCGGGAATTTTCATGGCTACGCAAAAAGAATCCAGGGCCACAGGTCGGAATTTCCTTAATTGGTTGCCAGGTATCCATATCGATAATAGATACCCGCCCCTCTTTCAGATTGGTGGTCGCCATGACCATTTTATTCCGCCATTTCCAGGTAATACCGGACCCCAAGTGAGGCATACCCGCCAGGGGTAAATCGGCAATTTTTTTCCGTACATCCAGGTTAATCACCTGGCCCATTCCTTCTCGAGAAGTCCCCATTACCTCGGAGTAAGAGGCATTAAAGAAGAAATCGTCCAGGGGGGCAGAGAGTTGAGTACGCCGGGGATTCAAAAAGCCAGGGCGGCTGATGCCTTCCTGCATCTTATAGTCATGCACATAGCCGTCAAAAATGGGGGGGGCCTGCCGGTCGTAGCTGATTTCCCATACTTCCGGAATATCCTTCAGGGCCGCAATAAAGCTCTTGCGGGGCGCGGCATCATAAACCGCAGACACTCGGGAGCTATCTTTCCCGTCCAGGCTGGTGGCGGGAAGAATCTTCACCAATTGGAGATTCCCATCCAGCAATACCAAATTGCGGGGTAAATAATTTGCGGCAATCACATACTGCCCATCACTACTGATGGCTAAATTACGGGTATTAATCCCCACCCGAATTTCCGCAAGTATTTTCAGCTTCCATAAATCGAATTTTGTCAGCCAGCCATCCCGGGAGGCGAAATACACATAGCGCCCATTAGGCGAAAATTTCGGCCCGCCGTGGAGGGAAAATCGGGAAGCAAAGCGAAAAATTGGTTCCAGCTTGTCCCCATCCAGAATGGAGACATGGTGATCTCCCCCCTCCACCACTACAAATAGGTTTAACGGGTCCCCCTTAAACACCGGCTTATTATCCAGGGGTGCAGTCTCCTTGTTTTCTACCCGGGAGGCCTGAATATCGGCGGCGGTCCATTGGGGAGATGGGAATACGGGGGTGTATATCCATCCGGCCAGGGAACGAATCTGGGCCTCACTTAAAACCGCGGAGAACGGCTGCATCTGGGTGGCCGTCCGCCCGTCGCGGATAACCTTGACGGCCTCACTCTGGCGTAAGCGCTCCAGATTTTCCGGAAGCAGGGCGGGCCCCATTCCTCCCCGGCGATCCGGCCCATGGCAACTGGCACAGTGCTGGGCAAATAACTGGGCGGGAGATGGGGCGTTTTCCTCTGCCATGGTTTGGGCACAGGAAATCCAGGCCCCAATAAGCAAGGCGAAAATAATGGTCAGGCCCCGGCCGATTTGGCCCAACCGGGAGGCGCGGAGGAACAAATGGGGGGAGCGGCTCATGACACTTCCTTCAAGGGGGAAAAAGTCGCCAGGGAATCTCTGGACGGGGACGCCTGGGTCAAGCCAATTTCCTCATCATCGAGGTAGCAGCCCGGATCTTCCGACCAGGGATCGCCGGTCAGCTGCTGGGCCCGCACCCGGGTATTGCCATTACAAATGGACAGATATTGGCATTGACCACAGCGCCCGGTCACCGGACGGGGGCGTTGCTTAAGCCCCGCCATCAGGGGATCGGAAACATCATTCCAGATTTCCGAAAACGGCCTTTCCCGCACACGGCCCAGGGGGTAATGCCACCACATGGTATCCGGGTGCACAATGCCCAGATTATCGATATTCGCCACATTAACCCCGCTAGAATTCCCGCCCCAGCGTTCCAACATGGCTTTGATAGCATCAAACTTATGGGGAAAATAGCGCTGAATCCAGAGCAGCAGATATACCCCATCCGCATCATTATTGCCTGTCACAAACTCCTTTTTTCCACCGCTTTTAATATTGTCCAAACAGGCAGAAAAAAGCACATCCATGGCCTTCCGCACGGTCAGATGCAAGGCATCGGATTTCCGATTTTTATTACCTCGCCCGGCATAATTGAGATGGGAAAAATAGAATTTATCAATATTTTCCTCTTCCACCAGGCGAAGTATTGCAGGGAAATCCTGGGCATTATTTTCCGTCATGGTATAGCGCAGGCCCACCTTTACGCCCCGCTCCTGGCACCGCCGGATGCCCGATAAAGAGGCCTCATAGGCCCCATGGCTGCGACGGAAAGCATCGTGGGTTTCTCCGATGCCATCCAGGCTAATGCCGACGTAATTAAATCCAGCGCGAGAAATTTGCTCCGCCACCCGATCGTCAATCAAGGTTCCATTGGTAGATAGACCAATATAAAACCCCAGGGCCTTGGCCTGGGCTGCCACCTGAAAAATATCGGGACGCAGCAGGGGTTCCCCTCCCGAGAGGATCAGGGCGGGCACACCAAAGGCTTTCAAGTCGGCGAGCACGGCGAATATTTCCTGGGTGGTCAGTTCACCCGGGAAATTGGTATCGGCGGAAATGGAATAGCAATGGAGACAGTTCAGATTGCACCGTCGAATCAGGTTCCAAATCACGATGGGACCGGACACCCCACCCCCCGGCTTCCGGCGGCTCTGCTCCGGGCTTGGGGAATAAACTTCCTGCAAAAACTGGGAGACGCGTAGCATAAATCCTCCGGAAACAGGTTTTTATCATTGCAAACTACCCACCGCCCCCTGTCTTTGATGTTCATCAATTTTCCTTGGCCAGCCTTTTGCCCCTTTCCCTGGCTCCTTTCCAGAAATATCGGAACCAACGAATTCCCGGGGAATACCTGGCCCAGAAAAGTTCAGCCCCATGGTTTCACCCCGAAAAGCAGAAGGAAAATTGACGCCCCCTGCAATCGTTTTGCCTTCCCTTTAAAAATGCCAAATAAATCCCGGTTACCGCTCAATCTTTTCCTGGCGTCGCCCCAATCCGCAGGCCCGTCTTTTTTAAAATTTTGGACGAAAATAATATGTCGTAGGAATGGAGAATATCCTTACCGAAAACCCGGATAATTTCCGCCCCAATGGCCTCCCCTTCTGCCCTAACCTGGCTGCGGGATTTACCATGGACCATGGCAAATAAATTAAACGGCCAGTCGGGGAGTCGGCGGGGGCGCCGATAGCAATGGGTCACCTGGGGCATGGCCCCGAGCATTTCCCCCACCTCATCCACCCTTTCGTCTCTCAAATCAAACACCATCATCCCATTGGCGATATAGCCCAGGGCATAGTGGTTGGGAACGGCGCCGATGCGCCGGATTACGCCCCGATCCAGCATGTTCTGTAGCCGGGCCAAGACCACTTCCGGAGAACACCCCAGGGATTCCGCCAAATGTTCGTAAGGGCGGCTGACCAGGGGCAGGCCATTTTGGGTTGCCAGCACTAAGCGGCGATCCAGTTCGTCCATATCCTTGGTATCCATGGAGTTCAGACCTTTAACTGGAGATTGACGAAGTATTCCCGCTCTTTGGGGAACGCAAAAACCGGTAGCCCGGTGGCGGATTGGATTTTTTCGATAGTTTCAGGGATCCCCGCCGGGGTCTCCGTTGCCAGGACAAACCACATATTGAATTCGTGGTCACGGCGATAGTTATGGGCCACCTCCATAAAGCCATTGACCATGGCCTGGACCTGCTCAAACCGATCCTCCGGCACGCGCATGGCGGCAAGGCAAAAGGCCCCCCCCATACGCTCGATCTGGAACAGGGGGCCAAACCTGGACAAAACCCGGGTATCCAGGAGACGTTGTAACCGGGCAAGGAGGTCTTCCTCTCCCAGCCCCAATTGGCGGGCCACCTGGACATAGGGGTCCGGGCATAGGGGAAAGCCATTTTGTAGAAAGTTGATGATCTGCCGATCCGTTGCATCGAAAACCGCTGCAGCCCCATTTGGCTTAACCATGGATATCCCCTCGGTGGCCCCATCACCCTTATCTGGCGGAATAGCAGGCGCCTTGCTGTTTATATTGGCGGACGGAAAACAATATTTCATGGGGCCATAAATCCAGCCCCAGCTTTGCCCCAATAGAAGCCCGCAGGGCCACTACTTCTTCCCGGGCCTTGCCATGGATCATGCAATACAGGTTATAGGGCCAATCCGGTAGGGCCCGCCGCCGCTGATAGCAAAGGGTGACCCCGGCTTCTTGCCCAAGCAAGGGGCCCAACACCGGCAACTGGTCATCGGGCACATCCCAAACACACATGGCATTGGCCACATATCCCAAGCCAGCATGATGGAGCACCACGCCGAAGCGCTTTAATACGCCCTGATCCAGCCAGCGCCTTAATACCGTCAGCAGCTCCGCCTCCGTCAAGCCCATATCTTCGGCCAGGCGATGGTAGGGCCGGGATACAAAGGGAATCCCCTGTTGCAGTCCTGCCAGGGTCAGGCGCTCCTGCTCGGAAAGGGTCAGCCGGGTCGGGGCTTTTTCCGGTGCAGGATGGCCCCATTTTTTGCTGCCCCCCAAAAAGTCAAAGCCCAGATCAATATGGAAGGAGGCTTCCATGGGCAAGATAATCAGGGGATAGGCATGACTCCTGGCCATCTGGAGGAAGACCGCGTCCAGATGGGCCTGATCCGAGGCCGTGACCACAAACCATAGGTTGTAAAAATTCTCCCGGCGGTAATTGTGATTTACCTCCGGATAGGCGCTGATTAACGGGGCGACCCGGGCCAGATCCTCCTCCGGCACCGCCATGGCCGCCAGGGTACTTTGCCCCACCCGGCCGGAGGCAAAGACCGGCCCGATCCGGCTGACGATGGCTTGTTCCTGAAACTGGCGATAGGCGACCAAAGCGGTCTCTTCCGTACAACCCAGGGTCTCCCCTACGGCATGGAACGGCCGGGAGCAGAGGGGAAAGTTATGCTGGAAATCATTCAACAGACGTTGTTCAAGTGCTGAAGATTTCAACATCATTTTTAAAACCCTATCCGGGCCGCCCGGGAGGTAAAGAAAATTCCACTGGGATTTTCCGCCGGGAGGGTGGTAACAGGCGCATGGGTCTTGGTGTTGTAAACCGTGACCTTATTGTCGTCCCGGGCAGAAACCCAGACATTCTCGCCCCGGGGCGTAAATTCCAGATGCAGGACGGTACGGCCGGGAGCCAGGGTGTCGATCACCCGATCCTCCAGGGTGTCGATAATTTGTACGTGGCTATTATCCGGGAAGGCAAAATTGGCCCACACCTCCCGACCATCCGGGCGGGCCATGACAAAGACCGGCTGGCTGCGCACCGGGATGCGGCCCACCTGCTGCCAGGTCCGGGTATCCACCACCAGGATTTCGTGCCGACCGATGGCGGGCAGATAAATTTTATTGCCAGCCACGGCCCAGCCCCGCAGATGGGGCATCTTATACACGGGAAGGGGTTGTTCTCCCCGGCCATAGCCGCTCAGGATTTTCCGTACCCCCTGCTCGGGCTTCCAGGTATCCAACAGGGCCAGACCGTCCTCCCCAAAAAGGCCGGCCAAGTAGTAACGGCCATCCGGGGTCACCAAGCCATCATAGGGCTGTTTACCCGCCGCGAATTTCTGAGTTTGGGGATGGGCGGGGTCAGAAAGGTCGGTAATGCGGATTTCCCCCCCATCAAAGAGGGCATAGGCAAACCGGTTTCCGGGCAGGTCGGCCAGGCCCACCACCTTGGAACGCTTACCTTCCGTGCCGTAATAGGCGGGAATATCCGCCAGCAACGCCAGGGTCTGGGAGTCAAAAACCTTGATACCGCCGGGCTCATAGTTCTGGGCAACGATCAGTTTGCCGTCTTGGGAAATGGCGCCCCCAATGGAATTCCCAGCCTGGACTACCCGCTTGACCAAGACTCCACGGAGCAAATCCACTTTGCTGATTGCCCCATCCCGGCCAAACACAAAGGCATATCGTCCATCCCGGGAAAAGACCACGGAAGCGTGGGACAAATCCCCCAGTCCGGCCACCTGGGAGAGGATGGCGTTCTGGCTGGTATCCACAATGTCCACCCGCCCAGCGGCACGCTCAATTACCACCCCCAAATCGCCGCTGCCCCGCAGAGGTACCGGCTGGGTAGCGCAACCAGCAAGGAGAAGCATCAAGCCCAGCACCATCGCAATATGTTTCATGTCTCCGCCCTTCTGTCCTGGGAGCGCTTATTCATGGGGGAAGCCGGACAGCAACTGCCCGGCGATCCAGCTGGCTTCCCCATCGGTAATAATTCCCTGGAATGGGGGCATGGGTGTGGTAGGCCGCCCCCCCAGGATGGTTGCCCGCAAATCCTCAACCGTATGATTTTTTAAGGCATCCGCCGTAAGGGCCGGGCCTATTCCCCCTTTCAGGGTCAAGCCATGGCAGGAACCGCAGTCCTGACGCACCAGATGCACCAACTGCCGGATTCGTTCTTGGGAAAGGGGGGCGGGCGCCGGGGACTGGGCCTGGACGGAGGTCGCCAGGAACAGCCCCAGAACCGCCAGGGTCAGAGACCGGATTTCAGGCCCCAGCCCCCGGGCAAATGTTTGGCCCCACGCCCCCATGGCCTTATCCCTTCAGAATCCACTCAACCACCGACTTCAAGTCGGCATCGTTAATCTTGTCCACCGAATTGGGCGGCATGGGAATCGGGCCCCAAACCCCGGAGCCCCCCTTGCGCACCTTGGCCGTCAGTTCCGCCACCGCATTGGCCTTGCCCTTGTATTTGGCAGCCACGTCTTTGTAGGCAGGCCCCACAATTTTCTTGTCCTTGGCATGGCAGGCCAGACACCCGGCTTTGGACGCCAAGGCTTCATTGGCCTGCACCGTGGTGGCGCCGAACCCCAGCAGCACTCCGGCCGCCATTAAGCCCATTGCAGCTTTTTTCATAAAACCCCCTCTGGTCAAAAAAAACCGAAAAAGGCAGCGGCTCCCGCCGCTGCCTCCAACATTAATAAATGTCGTGCAAAGTATTATTCACGTTGAATTTACCGGTGGGCGTAATCAGCCGGGGGTCTTTAATGACGGTCTTCAACTTCCGGGTCTTGTCATCCACCACCACAATGGCCGATTCCTGATTCTTGGCGGACCAGACAGAGAACCACACCTCATCCCCGGCCTGATTGTATTCAGGCTGCAACACCCGCTTGGCCCCTTCACCCAGGCCAGACCATTTGGCAATGGGTAGCACGGTGGGGCCTTGTTCCAGATGGCGGATATCGAAGACGGCCACGGATTGGCTGATATTGGGGTCCGGATTCAGGGCCGTATCCACCCACAGATTGGTGGACTTGGGATTGGTCTTGATGAACAGGGAACCGCCGCCCTGGCCCTTCAGGGTCCGCACCACCTTCCAAGCATATTGCTTGTGCTTTTCCGGATCGGTGCCGATCAGGCTAATGCCGTCATCCCCCAGATCCCCGGTGGCCCACACGGGACCGTACTTGGGATCAACGAAGTTGGCGCCCCGGCCCGGGTGGGGAATCTTGCCCACATCCACGATGGCCGCTTTTTTGCCCGTCTTGGTATCCACTACGGCAATCTTGTTGGATTGGTTGGCGGCCACCATGAAGTAGCGGTGGGTGGAATCCAGACCGCCGTCATGGAGGAAGCGGGCCGCCGGGATTTCGGTGGTGGTCAGGTTAACGATGTCCTTGTAATTAACCAGGAGGATTTTCCCCGTTTCCTTCACATTCACCACGAATTCGGGCTTGAAGTGGGAAGCCAGGATGGAGGCGACCCGGGGTTCCGGGTGATATTCCTGGGTATCCACGGTCATCCCCCGGGTCCCCACAATCTTCAGGGGTTCCAGGGTATCCCCGTTCATGATCACGTATTGGGGCGGCCAGTAGGAGCCGGCGATGGCGTACTTGTCTTCATAACCCTTGTACTTGGAGGTTTCCACGGAGCGGGCTTCCAGGCCCACGCGGATTTCCGCCACCGTTTCCGGCTTGGGCATCCACAGGTCAATCAGGTTAATCCGGGCATCCCGGCCAATCACAAACAAATAGCGCCCGGAAGCGGACATCCGGGAAATATGGACCGCATAGCCGGTGTTAATGACGCTGATGATTTTCTTCGTATCACCGTCAATCAAGGCAATCTGGCCCGCATCCCGCAAGGTGGTGGAGAAAATGTTGGCCAAGTTGTAGTTGTTCATTTTCTTGGTCGGGCGTTTTTCCGGCGGCACCAACACCTTCCAGGTCCCCTTCATTTCCGCCATACCGAATTCCGGCGGTTGGGGAGGGGTTTGCTGCACGTAGCGGGCCATCAAATCCACTTCGTCGTCGCTCAGAACACCGGAAGTCCCCCAGTTCGGCATCCCGGCCGGAGAGCCGTACTTGATAAACACCTTGAGATATTCCGTACCGTTGGCCAGGGTCTTATCCGGGGTCAGCGGTTTCCCCGTCGCCCCCTTGCGCAGCACCCCGTGACACCCGGCGCAGCGTTCGAAATAAATCTGGCGCGCCTTGTCGAACTCTGCCTTGGTCATCGCCGGCGATTTCGGGTTGATGTCCTGATACATCTCCACATCCTTCATGGGTGAAGATGACCCCTGGTAGGCCGCTGTCGCGGGCGATATGGATTTATGCCCGGCGTCGTCGGCAGCGGCACTACCGATCGCGAATGGCATGACAGCGAAGGCCATCATTCTTCCTAATTTCTTATTCCCCATTTTGGTTCCCCTAGTCGATGGAAACAGCGTTGGACAATCAGAATCACGGAGCATCGTTTGCCACGTGCGGAAAGAATGACGGCTCACCTCCCGAAAATCATTGATGGCAATCAATTTTTTTTTGCCCCTGAACTTGTACATTGGGCGGCAGCGATGGCGAAACGCCCGGCACCCAAAACGGGCTCTACCAAGGAGATAGGAACATGAGAGATACCCCTCTGTGGCGTAACCTCGACGGTGGCACTCCTCCCTCAGGAGAGCCGAAAAACTCCTTAGGCCACGTTTATTTGATTGGCTCCGGCCCGGGGGATCCGGAGTTGCTGACGGTCAAAGCCGCCCGGCTGCTGGCCGAGGCGGAAGCGGTGGTGTTTGATCATTTGGTGGGGGATGCCATTACGGCCCTGATCCCCGCCGGTGCCCGGCGTGTTTATGCGGGCAAAGAAGTGGGACGGCACACCCTGCCCCAAGAGGAAATCAATCAGGTCTTGATTGACCTGGCCAGAGAAGGGCTGAGGGTCGTGCGCCTCAAAGGAGGCGACCCCTCCATCTTCGGCCGGGTGGGGGAAGAAATGGAAGCCCTGGCGGCCGCCGCTATCCCCTATGACATCGTCCCCGGCATCACCGCCGCCGCAGGGGCCGCCGCCTACACCGGCTTTCCCTTGACCCACCGGGAACATGCCCAGACCCTGGTGCTCACCACCGGACATCGGCAGGACGGCAGTCTCAACTTGGACTGGGAAGCCCTGGCCCGGCCGGGACAGACCGTAGTCATTTACATGGGACTGGGGGCTTTGCCGGAAATCTGCGACGGTCTGATCCACCATGGGCTTCCCTCTTCCACCCCGGCGACGGTCATCCAACAGGCGTCCACGCCGAAGCAACGAAATGTCACGGCAACCCTGGGAACCTTGGCTGCCCGGGTTGCAACCGCAGGGCTAAAGCCCCCTTCCCTGATCGTCGTGGGGGAAGTGGTGGCGCTCCCAGAAACCCTGGCCCAACTGAGCCGCCAAGGCGAAGCGGCCTTTCAGTTCAGTTCCCAGGGGAACCCGGTCACCCAGGAAATGGCCGGATTGGTGGCATGACTATAAAGGGAAAAATGCCATTGGAAACATAAATTTTCCATATGGCGACACCGGCTATACACCAAACTTTTTCAATCGCTGCACGTCGTGGATCAGGATGTGTTTCCCCCGCACTTCGATCAGCCGGCTCTTGGCCAGGTCGTGAAAAATGCGGGAAAGGGTTTCCGGCGTTAGGTTCAGGCGGGAAGCAATGACGTTTTTGGAGGTGGGCAATAGTATTTCCACCGCCCCCGTATCCCCGTCCGGACTGAGTTGCAAAAGGTAACCGATCACCCGCTGGGCACTGGAGCGCACCGAATAGGCTTCCACATCTTGGACCAAGGAATGGAGACGTTTCGATAAACCGGCCAGCATGGCACAGGCAAAAGAAGAATCCCGTTGCAACAAATGTTTTACGGGAGCCTGGGGAATATGGACCAGCAAACTTTCCACCACCGCTTCCGCGAAAACCGGATAGGGACGATTCATGAACATTAAAGCTTCACCAAAACTCTGGCGCGCCCCCAATATTTCAACCACCTTTTCATTTCCCTGGGCTGACGGAAACGCCAGTTTTACCTGACCGGAGATGACCACATAAAACCCGTGAGCCTGATCATCCTTATGAAATAACACTTCTCCTTTGGGGAGGCGAATTTCCCTGGACTCAGCGGCAATCTCATTCAATTGTTCAACACTCAATTCGTCAAACAACGCCAGTTTGGAAATGACCTCAATAATATCCTGTGGAGCCCGCCTCGCCTCAATCATGATCTCTCGCCTGTTTTGATTTTGGGCCTTAGATTATCCATGCTTACGGGGGAAACGCAATCCCCCAATAACCCTAGTACAGGTGGTCCAATATGCTTACTTTCTGTCGCCCAATATTTCAAAAGAACAAAGGAATATAGCAAAATTCTAATTTAAAACAGCAGTTACCTATTCAGCCCCTTGCCGAGGGTCACCTCAGAAAATCAATATTGGAAACTTAACCCCAAGGAGAAATAATGTCCCCGATTATCGATGGCCGTAAAATGACCCCACCGGAACCCCTGGTCAAAACCCTAGCTGCTTTGGACGGACTGGGACCGGAGGACGAAGTGGTCGTCATCCTGAACTGTTACCCCACCCCCCTATTTTCCGCTCTGGAACAGAATGGTTTTATCTGGGAAGAAATAAACAAGGAAAACGGGGATCTGGAAATCCACATTCGCCGTGCTCCCTAGGAACAGTCCCCCGGAATTATTCGGCGATTGCCGGGGGATCTTCGCCTGGACAGGACCGAGCCTATCCCTGGAACAGAGCGCCACATCGGCTCCAGGCCTGGCTCGGCGGCCATATTTAGCACGGATCAAAGAATTCCCGGGCCGCCTCCACTATAGTCAGCCCCACGTTTATCCTTACCGGGCAACAACCTTGAGCAATTCCCCCACCTCCGAGCGCCAGCTACCGGGAGATTTGGCGATTTGGTTTTTTATCATAGCCGAGCTACTGGTCTTTGCTATTTTCTTTATCGCCTATGCCTACACCCGGACCAGGAATATCGAATTATTTAATACGGAGCAGCTCACCTTAAATCGTAATGCGGGGGCCTTAAATACCGCACTTCTGCTTTCCGCCAGCTATTTTGTCGCCCGGGGGGTACAAGAGACCCGCGACGGCAGCCGGGTCATCGCCCCTTGGTTGCTGGCCGCCATTTTTTGCGGCATAGGCTTCGTAGCAACCAAGTTATTTGAATATTCCGATAAATTGGCGGCGGGGTACAGCCTGTCCAGCAATATATTCTTTACCTTCTACTTTTCCCTGACGTTTTTCCATTTCATGCATGTAATACTAGGCCTGGTGATTCTGGCCGTTTTATGGAGAAATGCCCGGCGCGGCTTTTATACCCCAACCAATTTAAATGGCCTGGAGTCCGGGGCTTCTTATTGGCACATGGTGGACCTGGTTTGGGTCGTCCTTTTCCCCCTTATCTATATTCTCCGCTAACACCATGACGACTTTTGGACTGCGGTATCGCCATAGTACGGCCACCTGGCTCTTACTCATGATCGCCACCTTTATTTCCTGGAGTATCGGGGAAAACGGGGAGGCAGGATTAGGCTGGGCGGCCGTACTTTTTTTGATTACCGCGGGCAAAGGGACTGCCATTATTTTGGATTTCATGGGCTTGGCCAAGGCCCCGGCCCTCTGGCGGGGATTCATTATCGGCTGGCTGTTTTTTGTCTTATTTCTGATCGGCCTTGTCTACTGGAACGGGGTATCCCAATGACCACCAATACTGAGGCGCTGCCCTATTACGCTGAGGCGGACAATGAAATCGGCATTTTTGAAAATGCCTGGAAAAATCATTTACCCCTCCTAATCAAGGGCCCCACCGGTTGTGGCAAAACCCGCTTTGTCACCCACATGGCAGCCCGTTTGGGACTGCCCTTATATACGGTGGCCTGCCACGATGACTTGACGGCGGCGGACCTGGTGGGACGGCATTTGATCGGCAACGGCCAAACCGTCTGGTGCGACGGTCCTCTCACCCGGGCGGTGCGGGAAGGGGGCATCTGCTACCTGGATGAAGTCATCGAAGCCCGCAAAGACACCACGGTGGTCTTGCATCCCCTGGCCGACGACCGACGGATTCTGCCCATCGACAGAACGGGGGAAATTCTGTCGGCGCCCCCCTCTTTTATGCTGGTGGTTTCCTACAACCCGGGTTATCAAAATCTCCTGAAGGGCATGAAGCCCTCCACCCGGCAGCGCTTTGTGTCACTGCGCTTCGACTTTCCCAAGCCCGAATTGGAAATGGCCATTTTGCAGGGGGAAACTGGCATCGACCGGGATCTGGCCCGCCGCCTGGTATCTATCGGTAGCGCCTGCCGCTCCTTGAAAGACCATGACCTGGAGGAAGCGGCCAGCACCCGGCTGCTGGTCTATGCCGCCACCCTCATTGCCAACGGCATGGACCCCATCACCGCCTGCCAGGCCAGTATTGTGGAGAGCCTGACCGACGACCAGGAAACCACCCAAGCCCTGTTGGAAGTGGTCCGGGCCACCTTTGGCGCTTAGGCGCAAAGGGGCGGCGCCCGACCCCGGGGAGTTTTGCCCTGACCGGGCCTCGCCCTCCGCCCCTCGGCCAAGGCCCCTTTTTTCCCCGCCCCCCCCTTCATGAATCCCCTTGCCCCGCCCCTGCCTCAGCCCTTTTGGTCTCGCCAACGCCAACGGCGACTCTGGCAAATGGGCTTTTTTATCCTGTTTCTCTGCGCCCCCGTTTTTGATCTCCTACGCTACGACCTCTATGCTGGTCACGCCTGGTTCCTGACCTTTGAATGGCATTTGGGCATTAATCTCACTCCGGGGCAGGAAGGGGCGGACATCCAGCCCCTGGGCATCTTCACCCACCTGTTTCTGCCGATCATCGGCGTAGGCCTAGCCCTGCTCCTGGTGGCGTGGCGCTGGGGGCGCCTCTACTGCGGCTGGCTCTGCCCCCATTTTTCCGTGGTGGAAACCCTGAACCGGCTGATGCAGCAGGCCACCGGCAAGCAAAGTCTGTGGGACCGGCAGCCCGCCCCCTGGCAGCCGGATGGCACCCGGCTTTCCCCCCAACCCTATCGGTGGGCCCTGGTCCTGCCCCTGGCCCTAGGCTTCGCCTTGGTCTGGGCCGTGGCCTTACTCACCTATCTGGTGCCGCCCCGCCATGTGTATATCGGCCTTTTCCAGGGCGGTCTGAGCGGGAAGGAGACGAGCTTTATCGCCGTTGCCACCCTGCTCTTTTCCCTGGAATTTATTTTCGCCCGCCACCTGTTCTGCCGCTATGCCTGCGCTATCGGCTTTTTTCAGAGCATTCCCTGGCTCGCCAATAATCGAGCCATGGTGGTGGGCTTTGACCATGGACGGGCCGCCCAATGCGCCAACTGTCTGCCCCAGCAGCATTCGGCCTGCGACACGGTCTGTCCCATGCGCCTCAAGCCCCGCACCCTCAAACGCAACATGTTCACCTGTACCCAGTGTGGCCAATGCATTGAGGCCTGCCAGATCAGTCAACGCCATCAGCCCCAGGGCCCCCTGCTGCAATGGATTTCCGGCCAAGCGGCCGAGGAGACCAAAGCCCTTTTTTCCGCCACCGAGCGGCATCAAAAGCCCCCGCCGGGAGAGCTCCCATGGAAGAAATAATCGGCAAATTCTGGCATCGCTACATTACCCGCCTGGCCTCCTCCGACTATCCCCAGGCAGCGGTTCGCTTGCAAGAAATCCAGGGCACCCTGGCCATTCTGTTCCGAGCCTTCGGCGGTGATCCGGGGCTACGCCTCGCCTCGGCGGTGGAACGGCGCCACGGGGCCCGGCGCAAGCTCCTGGCCCGGGTGGCTGGCACGGACGAAAAGGCGGCCCAGGGCTACATGGACGAAAGTACCCTGCGCCTGCCCACGGAAATCGCCATTTTTCCCCAAGCCCCCCTCAATCGGGACCTGTATTTATGGCTAGTGGCCTTGGCCGCCGCCGCTATTAGGACACCGGCCCAGGAGGACGCCTGGCTACGCAATCAGGAAGCCACCAGCCTGGCTCTGACCCTCTGGCCGGGTCTGGCCCCCCGCTATCGCCGCCTGGTGGAAGCCCACATTGCCCAGCGTATTCCGGAAGAACGCCTGCCCCCACCGGAACGGCCTCAGGAGGCAGCCATCCGCCACGCCCTACGCCGCCCCGGAAGCGCCACCCCGATGCCCCCTGCCCCCACCCCACCGGCCCCGGTTCCCCTCTGGCTCTGGGGTTTTGAGGAAAACTCCGGGGCGGCCGGAGTGGGTCGCCAAGCGGCCCCGGGAGAAGAGCCGCCCCAGCGCCCCGCCGCCCCCGTGGGGGACGACCGGCAGGCCCATGCGGCCAAAAACATCGAGCACCAGCAGGAAAAAAACGGCCTGCTCCTCCATTTTCGGGCGGAAAGCTTGCTGTCCCTGGGGGAATTCATCAAGGTCAATCGGCCGGACGAGGAAGACCCGGATCCCCATGCGGAGGGGGCGGCCCGGGACCTGGACTATTTATCCATCGCACCGGACGGCCAGCGGGTGGCCTCCCGGATTCGCTTTGACCTGGATCTGCCTTCCGCCGCCGAGGATGACCAGGTGCTGGGGGAAGGCATACCTTTGCCCGAGTGGGATTATCGGAAAGAAAGGCTCCGGGAAGATTTCGTACGCCTTTTGGAAATGGCACCCCGTAACACCGGCCCGGCCCCCTTACCGCCCCATTTAGCCAAGCTCGCCCGGCGCCTCCACCAGCAGTTTCTCCTCCTTTCCTCCGCCCGGCGCTGGCTCAAAGCCCAGGCTGATGGGCCGGAGCTGGACCTTGACGCCACCGTGCGGTCCATAACGGACAAGGCCTGCGGCAACAACCCCTCGGACAATCTCTACCTCTCCCTGGAGCGGCGAGACCGGGACCTGGCCTGTCTGGTCCTAGCCGACCTGTCCCTCTCCACGGACGCCTGGGTCAGCAGCCATGCCCGGGTGGTGGATGTGATCCGGGATACCCTGCTGGTCTTTGGCGAGGCCCTCACCGCCACGGGGGATCGATTCGCCCTGTGCGGCTTTTCCTCCCTCAAACGCAGCCATGTACGCTTTTCCCGGCTGAAAGATTTTGATCGGCCCTTCGACGCCACCGTTCGGGGCCGCATCCTGGGCATCAAACCCGGCTACTACACCCGGCTCGGCGCCGGCATCCGCCACGCCAGCAACCAACTGGTCAAACAAACCGCCAATCAGCGCCTCTTGCTCATCCTGTCCGATGGCAAGCCCAACGATCTGGATTTGTACGAGGGCCGCTACGGGGTCGAAGACACCCGTCGGGCCGTGCTGGAGGCCAAAAAAATGGGGCTCCAGCCCTTTTGCGTCACCATCGACCGGGAGGGCCAGTCTTACCTGCCCCACCTGTTCGGGCCCAAAGGCTATGCGGTCATCCATCGCCCGGAAGATTTGCCCAAAGAGCTGCCCCAGCTCTACGCCCAACTCACCCGCTGAAGCGGGGATACGGCGTCCTGGCAAGACGTCGGGCGGAAATACCTGAGCCCTACTCCAGCGCCGGAACGGTAGGGGTCGCCCCCCCATGGCAGCGCCCAAAATCCGCCCTAGCGCCACCGGGCATGGATGGGGGCGGACGGCCCCTTATCCCCAGGCCATTCGACCGGCAGCCCCCAGGCCATGGCGGACGCCCGTCACCACCAGCCAAGCGGTCGGGATGGACGGGAAGAACTAGGCCAAATATCTCGGAGTCCCCCCGCCCAGGGCCTCAACCTGCCGCTGGGAACTGACGGCCCCACTGGCCGCCCCTGTCGTAAAGGGTGTTGCGCCCAGACCGCTACTTTCGGCTATCCAATAAAAAAGCTGCCACTCCCGTACTTCCTTCCCCGGGGGTGGCAGCCGTTTTACCTCCAAACCTAGCCTTTAGGCGGACTGTTTTTCTCCTTTGATAAAGAAGCTGGCCACATAAACCACCAGCCCCACAAAGAAGCCAACCCCAGCCCATTCACGCATCCAGTAGAAAATACTGATTTTTTCCTGGACATCCATAAAGGGCAGGGGATTGTCGGAAACCCGTTGCAGCCACACCTGCAAAATACCGGCGGCGGTAAGGAACAGGGTGATCAGCAGCATGGAAATGGACATCAGCCAGAAGCTCCACATTTCCACCAGCTGGGCCTTGGCAGAGTTAGCCGCCCGACCCCGCAGGATGGGCATGGCGTAGGAAATGATGGTCAGAACCACCATGACATAGGCCCCGAAGAAGGACAGGTGGCCGTGGGCCGCGGTAATTTGGGTGCCGTGGGTGTAGTAATTCACCGGCGCCAGGGTATGGAGGAAGCCCCACACCCCTGCCCCCAGGAAGGCCATCACACTGGTCCCCAGGGCCCACAGGGTCGCCACCTTGTTGGGATGTTCCCGACGCCGCCGGCTGACCATGTTGAAGGCAAAAATGGTCATGGCGAAGAAGGGAATGGGTTCCAGGGCGGAGAACACGGAGCCCAGCAGCTGCCAGTATTCCGGAGTACCGATCCAGTAGTAATGGTGGCCGGTCCCGAGAATGCCGCTGATCAGGGTCAGGGTAATAATGACGTAGAGCCATTTTTCGATCACTTCCCGGTCCACCCCGGTCACCTTAATCAGGACAAAGGCCAGCAGGGAACCCAGAATCAATTCCCACACCCCTTCCACCCAAAGGTGCACCACCCACCACCAGTAGTATTTATCCAATACCAGGTTGGTCGGGTTGTAGAAGGAGAACAGGAAGAAAATCGCCAGCCCCCACAGCCCCAGCAACAAGACCGAGCTAATGGCGGTTTTCCGGCCCCGCAGCACGGTCATCGTAATATTGAACAGGAAGGCCAGGGCCACGATGACGATACCGATCTTGGTCAGCAGGGGCTGTTCCAGAAACTCCCGTCCCATGGTCTGGACGATATTATTTCCGGACCATTCCGCGAGAGTCGCGTAGGGCACGGCCAGATAGCCCACAATGGTGAGCGCCCCGGCAACCAGGAAAATCCAGAACATGATCAGGGCCAACTTGGGACTGAACAGTTCCGTTTCTGACTCCTCAGGCACCATGTAGTAGGCGGCCCCCATAAAGCCGAACAGCAGCCACACGATAAGCAGGTTTGTGTGGACCATACGGGCCACGTTGAAAGGGATCGCGGGAAACAGAAAATCCCCGATCACATATTGCAAGCCCATTGCCAAGCCGAAAACGATCTGCCCCACAAACAAGGCAATCGCGGCAATGAAATAGGGCTTTGCCACTACTTGAGATTTATACTGCATTAATAACTCCTTATATTCCGCTTCAGTTCCTTAGTGAGCCCCCAAGCCTAACCTTGGATATTGGGCGGCCAATTGGAAGTTTGAATTTCCGAAACATATTTAAAGAATGCAGTCAGATCGTCCAAATCCTGGTCACTGAAATTAAAGTGAGGCATTTGCCGCCGTCCGGGAGCGCCCGTGGGCTGGGCCTTGATCCACGCTTTAATAAAATCCGGGCCCCGCCGCTTATAAACATTGCCAAGTTCTGGAGCGAAATAAGCCCCTTCCCCGAGCAGGGTGTGGCAACCAATACAATCGTTGGTTTCCCATAGTTTTTTACCATGGGCTACCGACGCATTAATCGCCCCCCGGTTATCGCGCTTAGGCGATGAACTTTGTGTATCGAATGTCAGGGCTAAAAATAACAGGAAGAAAAAAACTGACCCCCCGTAGAAAATATTTCTCGCCATTGACTTGGTGAATGTTCCGCTCATCGGACCCCCTCAGATAATCAAATACTGCTTGCGCAGCGTGGGCGGATAATGCTACGCACACAAAAACTTTCCCTTGATACCTGTCAATTTATTCCAATGGAATTTTTTGAGGGGTCTTGACTAGGTTTTTTACCAAGGAAATCCGAGGATTTCCCCTCATCCGCCCCCATCACCGCCCCTGGTCATCACTCGACGTTTCCCCTCCCCCCGTCTGCCGCCCCCAAGGGAAGATTCCCGCGTCCGTTCCGTCCCCACCCCCTTCGCCCAGAAGCCTCAGTGCCCCGGGGAATAAGGCCAGGAATATCCAGACCAAAGCCGCGATGATGGAAGACTGCCCGGTGGGGGAGGTCCGGTAAGGGACCCAGAAATAGGCCAATCCGGACGAATTTCCCTGGGCGCCCCGACCTCTCCCAGACCATGATTCGTGCCGATCAGCGTCCCTGTAAACACCAACGGGACCCCCTGGCGTAGCCCCCAGCACCCCAGAGGGAAGCCCAGCAGAGGCCTTGCCCCTATTAGGTACGCCAGCCCTGGGCCCCAGGTCTCCTGGCACTCCGGATTGCCCCTCTCTCTCCCAAACTCCCTTTCCACTTCCCCATACCCCCACCGCTCCCCTGAGGCCATTCCCCATTTGGGGTGACCGTCTCCACCTGCCGCCCTACCCCGGCTAGGCCATTCAGGCTACGCCCACCGGCTGATTTGCCTGCGCTATATATTTTTATATATTTCGATACTGAAAAATAATGTCTTTTTATAAAGAAACAATAATGCACCATCCATGAATTTATAAACTTCTGGAATGGGGCAGGGGTCATTCTTTCAACACATGCAACGAGGTATTTTATGTCTCATTCCGCAAGAACCCACTCACCAAAGAAACACCCTTCCTATTTTCCTTTATATCGCCTATTACCGGCATTGACCGCCATACTAGCTTCCCCTCCTTCTCCGGCGAAGGATTTAGCCCCAGCGCCAGTTCCGGAGGCCCCTTCTAAGATGTTCACCCTGGGGGAAATAACAGTCACTGCCAATCCCTATCAGGACAAATTCCCCGGAACCAGTACCATCACCGATGAAGATTTGTGGGATTTTTCCCGGGATTCCCTCCCGGATGCCCTAAATCTTATTCCGGGCGCCACCACCACCAGCGGCGCGGGCAATCGGAATGAATCCACCATCAGCATTCGGGGCTTTGATCGTAGCCAGGTGCCCCTATATATGGATGGCATTCGTCTATATCTACCGGCGGACAATCGCATCGACTTCGATCGCTTTCTCACCCCGGATCTATCAGAAATTCAGGTTTCCAAAGGCTATGTTTCCGTAATCAATGGGCCGGATGGCATGGGGGGCGCCATCAACCTGGTCACCAAAAAACCCACCAAGACGCTGGAAGGTGAGATTCGGACATCCGCTTCCTTGGATAGCGCAGGCAAATTCAGCGGTAATACGGAATATCTGAATATCGGTTCCCGGCAGGAAAAATTTTATATTCAGGCCAGCGGGGAACAACGGAATGTGGACCATTGGCGCCTTTCCGACCGTTACCAGCCCACCCCGGCAGAAAATGGGGGGGATAGAAATCATTCGAACAAAAACGACACCCGCTTTAATCTAAAAGCCGGGATAACCCCCAATGTAACGGACGAATATTCCATTAATTACGTCCAGCAAACCGGGGAGAAGCATGGCCTGGGGTCCGTCATGGGCGCCCCGGGCACCGGGGTCAGTGCCTGGGATTGGCCCACCTGGGATACCTCGAGCCTCTATTGGCTTTCCCACACCCAGCTGAATGAAGCCACCTATATTAAAACAAAGGCTTACTACAACACCTTCAATAATTCTTTGCTGGCCTATACAGATAGCACCCTGAGTCAAAAAAATTGGGAGAGCTATTATGATGATAAAGGGATGGGTTTTAGTGGGGAATTGGGGACGGATTATTTCCGTGAACAAACCATTAAAGGGGCCATTCATTATCGCAGAGACGAACACACGGAATGGCAACACTTTTATAGAAAGAGCTCCAATCCCGCCATGCTCGCTGGCACCACGGAGCCGAAGCAAAAATCCGTGGAAGAGCTGTGGTCCCTAGCCTTGGAGGATACCTGGCACGTCAATTCCCGCCTGGATATCGTCGGTGGCATCAGCCACGATAAGCGCCACACCCTCCAGGCCCAGGAATTCGCCAACACGCCCACGCCCCCCAGCCCCCAACTATTCAGCCAACCCATGGCGGATAGCAGCGCCACTAACTATCAGGCCGCTGCCATCTACCATTACAGCCCCACGGGGAAGGCCCACGTTTCCGTTTCCGACCGCACCCGCTTCCCCACCCTGGGGGAACGTTACAGCTCCCGAATGGGGGGCGCCGTCTCCAATCCCTGGTTGGCGCCGGAACGGGCAGTCAATGTTGAACTGGGGGTAGCGGACCAAATTACCTCCAAGGTGTCTGGAGAAATAGCTCTGTTTCATAATGACGTAAAAGACGCTATTCAATCCATGAATATTCTCTATAACGGTAGCGTTTATTCCCAAAGCCAAAATATCGGGAATGCGGTATATCGGGGCGTAGAATTATCCTTAACCTCCGCCCTTTGGAAACACCTGAATATTGGGGGTAACTACACCTATATGGAAACCACGGTACACAACCCCAATGACAGCGCGGCCCAACTCACCGCCACGCCCCAGCATAAGGCCTTTATTTACGCAAAATGGTCTCCCACCGCCCGGCTCACGGTTATCCCCACCATTGAATACGCTGGGAGCCGTTGGTCATCCAAAGCCATTGGCACCGGCTATATCCAAACTGGTGCCTACACCCTGATGGGCGTAAAAGCCGAATATCAAGTCACCAAGGACTTCTCTGTTGCCTTTGCCGGGCGAAATCTAAGCGATCGGAACTACCAGGTGGTAGACGGCTATCCTCAGGAAGGACGAAATTTTATGGCCTCCGCCCGACTGCAATTCTAAAAATGATCAAACCCAGTTATTTTTAAATACATTGGAGAATTATCTATGGCAAATTTCATGAACGGAAAAATATTCGCTGGCCTGCTCATACTTTTGATCACCGGCCCCGCCGCCGTTTATGGGGCGGAAGATCCTTCGGAACTGGCCCAACGGAGCGGATGCCTGGCCTGCCACGCCAGCGACACCACCAAAATAGGCCCCGCCTTCCAGGAAATCGCTAAAAAATATAGCCAGCAAAAGGATGGGGTGGAAACCATGGTGGGCCACATCATCAAGGGCACGGAACCCAATGGGGTAGGCTGGATGAAGGCGGGGAAAGCCCATTTGGGGGCCATGCCGGCCAACGGCTATGTCACCCCGGACAATGGGAAAATTCTTGCCAAGTGGATACTGGAAAGCGGCGGCGCAATTCTTAGCAAGGGGAAATTTGTTTCCCATCACCTGGAAATTGCCGGCCTGGTTAAACATCCGCTAAACCTTGAGGTAAAGGATTTAAAGAAGCTGCAACAACAAGCCGTCGAAAATACCCCCCTGACCTGTCAGTCTGGTGCCGACATGGGAAAAATGGAGAAAATCAAGGGGGTACTGCTACGGGATGTGCTGGAGCGGGCAGACATTATTTCCAAAGCCCATAACGATGTAAAAAAAATCATCGTAGTGGCCACGGCGACTGACGGCTACAAGGTGGTTTTTTCCTGGAGTGAGCTATTCAATTCCCCCGTAGGCCAGGGCGTCATTATCTTCTTCGAGCGGGACGGCAAGCCCCTCGATGAAGAGGAAGGCCAGATCGCCCTCATCTCCACCCAAGATATCCGCACCGGCCCCCGCCACGTTAAATGGCTGAGCAAAATCCAGGTGATTAAAGTAGTGGACTAAGCGATCGACAGAATGGCCATCCGCCTCCGCGCTCCTTTCCCTCCGGAGCGCGGTCTCTATTGCAGAGTACCTACGCCTTGCTTTGAACCGTGTTTTTTGAAGTCTGATAACAGCCAGACCAGCGCCCCCCCCATGGCCGCCAGCTTTCTCCCGGGGCCCAATTAGCCCATAACCTTCTACGCTCCCCTGGAAATCATCCCCCTATCCTCGGCCACACTCCCCTCCCCCAAAACTACCTGCCCCCCCCGGATGGAAGAACGGGGAAATCCAGCCGCCAGCAGGGGGAGATTTTGTCTTTAAAAAATGGGGCGCACCAGCATCCCCCAATGGTCCAATGGCTATTCTGGGAAACGCCTATATCCCGGGTTAATTCTTAACCTGGATTAAGGATTATTGCCCTGGAAACTGTTCTACTCCCCTTATCCCTTTTCCTTCTGACGTGACACCGTGAGGAACAAACTGATTGTCCTGGGCCTAGGGGTTGTGGCTGCAATTCTCGGGCCCACCGGGGCAATAGCGGGCCCGGAGAGTCCCCTTATTTCTCCAGGGGTAGTCTGTAATGGCTGCCATGGTCCCGGGGGAAACAGCCAGGGAAACGCCGTCCCGAGTTTGGCGGGGCAGCCGGAGACTTATTTTCTGGCCGCAATGGAGGCTTACCGTTCAGGCAAACGGATCACCACGGTGATGGGAGGCATAGGCAAAGGATATTCGCCTGCCATGCTCAAGCAGATGGGGGCCTATTACGCCCGCCAGCGCGCTCTTCCGAATAGGGAACCCCTGGACCCTGACCTGGTAAAACAGGGCAGCAAGGTATTTTATCAGCGCTGCAACACCTGTCATTTAGATGGCAAGCTATGGTCCAGCGTCCACGCCAATCGGGCCTATGAGGCCAACTGCAGCCCCCAATGTCATTTGGATTATGGCTCGGATAGCAAAATTCCCACCCCCTTTATTGGCGGGCAAAGGGCAGCCTATATGGAAAATGAATTACGGGATTTTGTTGCTGGAAACCGCCCCATGTCGCCCCGGAAAACCCTGGCCCTCAAAAATCTGACGGATAAGGAGATTCGTGCCGTCGCCGCCTTTTACGCCAGTCAGTTGCAAACGCCCCAATGACGAATATCAATCGCCGACACTTCGGAAAAATACTGGGTGGCACCGTTAGCGCCCTAATCCTGGGCTGCGCCAGTGAAATCGTCCCCAAAACAACACGTCGGGTGGTGGTTGTGGGAGCTGGCTTTGGCGGCATAACCGCTGGCCAATACATCCAGCAATTAGATCCATCCATTGAGGTGGTTTTCATAGAGCGAAACCACCAATATGTGGCCAATCCCTTTAGTAATGAGGTAATTGTAGGGCGGCGGCAGATTAGCGATTTGATCCGCTCCTACACCACCCCCCCGGGCCATAGGCACAGACAATTTTTGTATGCAGAAGTTAATGAAATTGATCCCCATGGGCAGCGGGTTTTTACCCCCCAGGGCCGGGTCAGTTATGACGCACTGATTTTAGCCACGGGCGTTGATTTTCTCAGCGCCCAAATTGATGGCTACGACGCAAAAATAACGCCCCTCCAATTTCCCCATGCCTGGCAGGCGGGGGAACAGACACTCCGTTTGCAACATCAGATTCAGGCGATGCCAAATGGGGGCGTCATTATGGTTAGTATCCCCGGCGCCCCCTACCGATGCCCCGCCGGGCCCTATGAGCGAATCTGCCTACTGGCGGAATATATAAAAACGCAAAAACCCCGCAGCAAACTCATTGTGCTGGATGAAAACAAGGAAATCGTCGCCCTGCCGAAACAGTTCCACGCCATTTGGCAAACCCGGTACGCCAAGCAGATTGAATATCTGCCCGGTCAAGCGGTGGTTGGGATTGATAGCAGGGGCCAGACTCTGATTACCCAGGATGGTGGTCGATATCAGGGAGACGTGATCAACCTGATTCCTCCCCAGGGAGTTAGCCGTTTAGCTCACACTGCGGATCTGGTGGGAAGCCAGGAAAACTGGTGCGGGATAAATCAGCAATTCGAATCCCTCCGCCATGCAAATGTCTATGTGATTGGGGATGCCGCCAAGGTGGGGGATATGCCAAAAACCGCTTACGGGGCGAATGTCCAGGGGAAGCTCTGTGCCCTGAACGTGGTCGCCAAACTCAACAATCAGCCCCCCATCGACTTTCCCCTGCTCAATGTCTGCTACGCCGCCATTGGACACCAAGAAGCCATTAGCATCACCCAAGTCTTTAAAAATGAAGCTTCCGCCCTATTCAAATTCGTCCCCGGTGCCGGATCAAGCTCGACCTTGGATAAGCTACTGACCCGCAGAGAATATATAAACGCGGAAGGCTGGTTGGCCAATATGCTGGCAGAATTTTCAGAGCAAGCCTAACGCCCCCTTATGGAAAAACTCCTTGTTATTCACTCACACCGCCCAGATTGAGTCAGATACCCCCCAAACGGCCAGAGCCAGGTTCTACCCTTTTCAAGGAACACCAACA
Source organism: Rhodocyclaceae bacterium (assembly GCA_041907765.1). Taxonomy (GTDB): domain Bacteria; phylum Pseudomonadota; class Gammaproteobacteria; order Burkholderiales; family Rhodocyclaceae; genus Azospira. The sequence goes on from JAYRGQ010000012.1 coordinate 63,365, forward strand.
CCATCTTCAGGCTTGAGAAAAATGCCCCTATATTTCCCCAATGCAAAACCTTACAGTCTTGCATAAAGAAAGGTTAGCTTCTCCAGCACCTCCAATATATTCTCTGACGCAACCGCCAAGTCATTTAGACGGGTCCCTTTTCCGATATTTGAAAAGAATTGGTCATAGAAGGACCATTGACTATCTCCCAGGGTCAGCCAGGACAGGGTTTCCGGCGTATTTTCCGGTGCCGCTTTCAGTAAATTCATGGCCGAAGAAAATTCCGACCTAGCCCGGGTTATATCCTGGGTATAGTTTCTTTCGTTATAGCCGTTCGCAGAAAAAAATAGATATTTCGCTAGTTGTTGGGACAGCATTCGTTGCCGTCCAGAAAGATTCACAATACCCCCTATTTTTGAACCCACACTCCGCTGCAGCAAATCCGTGAGATTGTTGGCCCCATTGAGTAAAGCATCTCCATATTCGGAAATTTCCGGCAGTTTGGTTGCCAATGGAGGGGCGGACAGGATGGCTTTATATTTCCCCCACTGGCGGCTCATCAAATCCAGATATCGCTCCTGCCCCCGATCCTTCTCCCCTTTGAGGAAACTCCGCAAATAGGATAACTGTTGTTCAAATTCAAAAATTGTCTCATTGAGTTTTTTCTTTCCGTTATCCACCCTGATATTCAGCAATATCTGGGCGTACAGCTTGGCGCCACGCTGAGACAACATCCGCTGCCGGCCCGCCAGATTAATGGCCTGAGCAATTGTTTTCGGCGGCAATATAGCCCCCAGTTCCCCAGAGGCATAACATTTAAAACCATATAGCACCCCTATAGCGGAAAGCAAAAAGCTTCTGCGTTTCAGCAAAAAGCCAACACTTTCCTTGCTATTTTTCTCTTGGCTTTGAGATTCTCCCACACCCCAGTGCATGTTGATCTCTCGTAGAAAAAATAGCTTTAGGCTATGCCTCCCCGCCGCTTAAATCCTTAATTCAAATCAATTATTCCATTTCTCCAAGGAACTAAAAATATTCCAGGCGAGCAATACCCCCTTCAGCTGTTTATTACGCTACGGAATAATTTAAGGAAAGGGGCGGGCTTCAACAGAAAAACAAAATGCTTAGGCCTGCCCCCAATAACTGTTTGGGGAAGGCGCGGCCACTATCGTCTCCCTGGAGCAATGAGCGTACCGAAGCTTTCTTTGGTAACGGTTTGCATATAGACTTGTGGCCCTCGCGGCGGGACAGTCCTGTCCCATCCTTCCCGGGATGGCGTGGTTCCTGCCCCTTTCCCCCGTGAGAATTGGCGACAAGCCTTTCCCAACCAGGAGAGGAATTGGAGGGGGTAAGCCCCCTTCCCGGAAAAAAGACTCCTCGTAGTTCAATGGATAGAACGAGTGCCTCCTAAGCGCTAAATACAGGTTCGATTCCTGTCGAGGGGACCAAATCCGCCCGCCCCCACCCGGTAACACGGCTCGGCGCCTTAGCCGATCGCCCCCTCCCCCCGCCCCACCGCCCGATGGTCGGCCAGCCAGGCTTCCCGGCGGGCGAAGAGGGGGAGTACCGCCCGGTTGGCGTCGGCGATTAGGGCGTCCAGATCGGCGGTGAGTAGACGACCACCCTCCACCAGGACCTTACCCGCCACCATGGTCATATCCACGTCCCCACCCTGGACGGCAAAGACCAGGTTGTGATGGAGATTGAGATAGGGGCCGGTGAGCAAAGGGGTCATGCGGGGCGTGTCCGTGCGCAGGGCGATCATGTCCGCCGCCGCCCCGGGCTTCAGGCAGCCCAGCCGGTCTTCCTGGCCCAGGGTACGGGCCCCATACACCGTGGCCATGCGCAGCACCTCCCAGGCATCCAGGTGGGCCGCGTCCATGGTGGCGAATTTGGCCAGGAGGGAGGCCACCTTCATTTCCTCGAACAGGTCCAGGTTATTGTTTTCCTTTTCCCCGTCCGTCCCCAGGCCCACGGGAATACCGGCGGCCAGCAGCTGGCTCACCGGGGCGGCACCGCTGGCCAGCTTCATGTTGCTGGTGGGATTGTGGATGACGCCAATATTGCCCCGGCGGGCCAGAATGGCGATTTCTGCCTCGTCCAGCCAGACCCCGTGGGCCAGCATCACCCGGGGCACATCCAGGAGGCCGAATTGCTCCAGGGCCTGGACCGGGCGCAGGCCAAAGCGCCGCCCCATTTCCCGGATATCCACCTGGCTTTCGTTGCTGTGGGTGTGGAAGCCCACTCCGTAACGGCGGCATAGGTCCGCCGCCCGGCGCCAGGCCTCGGGCACGGCGTAAAACAGGTGTTCCATGCCCACCCAAACCTGAATCCGGCCGTTTTCCGCCCCATGCCAGTCCTGGATCAGGGCCTCGTTACTATCCAGGGTCTCGAAGTAATTGTGATCCGGGTGTTCCGCCACATAGGGCACCAGCACCGCCCGAATCCCCAGATCCCGGGCCGCCCGGGCGCCCCCGTCCAGATAGCGCCACATGTCGGTGATAGTGGTGGTGCCGGATAGGAGGGCTTCCGCGTAGCAGAGACGGGAAGCAATTTCCGCCTCCTCCGCCGTCAGCACCCGGTGCATGGGATCGATATAGCGTTGCAGCCATTCATAGACCGGCAAGCCTTCCGCCGTGCCCCGCAGCAGGCCCGAGTGGCAGTGGCCATTGATCAGGCCGGGCATGAGCAGGCGCCGGGGCAGATGACGACAAGGGGCCTGGGGATAGGCGGCCATCACCTCTGCCGCCGGGCCCACTGCCGCCAGGGTGCCCGTGGCGGTATCCACGGCCACGGCACCGTCTTCAATCACCGGATTACCGTCGGTCATGGGCAACACATGGTCGGCCCGGAAAAGTTCTATGGACATGGGGACTCCTGAAAATTTAGGGGAAAAAAGGCGGGGGAGCCGCCCCTCGCCAGCCGAAGCAGCCCTCCCCACTGCCCCCATCATTCAACAAAATTACCGATAGGAAAAATCAACCACCATCGAATTTCTCGATGGATAATGGGGCATGCGCTATTCACTGGAACAACTGGAAATGTTTGTGGCGGTGGCCGACCGGGGCGGTTTTTCCGCCGCCGCCCGGCACCTGGGCAAAACCCAATCCACCGTCAGCAGCGCCGTGGCCAATCTGGAACTGGACCTGGGGGTCAGCCTCTTCGTCCGGGACAATAAGCGCACCGCCCTCACCCCCCCGGGGGAAAGCCTGCTCCGGGAAGCCCGGGAAATCCTGGAACGCTGTCTGGTGCTGGAGGGGCACGCGGGCAGCCTGGGCCAGGGGGTGGAACCGGAACTGACCATCGCCATCGAAATTCCCCACGATGTGCTCATGGGCCCCCTCACGGATTTCGCCAGCCAGTTTCCCCACCTGGACCTCCACGCCCGCCATCCCCGCCAGGGGGATATCCGGACACTGCTCCTGGAAGGCGGCGCCCAGCTGGGCATTTTGTTCGCCCAGCCCCACTATCCGGCGGAGCTGGACTTCACCCAGATGGGCCGGCTCACCCTCACCCACGTGGTCAGCCGGGACCATCCCCTGGCCCAGCTCCCCACGGTGCGCTTTGCCGACCTCCACGTGCATCGCCGCCTGGCATTCAGCCCCCACGCCCACCGGCTGCCCACCACCGAATACCTGAGCGCCACCCCCTGCTGGCAGGCGGAGAGCTACCCGGCCCTCCTGGAAATGGCCCTGGCCGGACTGGGCTGGACCACCCTGCCCCGGCAGATGATTCGCCGGGAGCTGGCCCGGGGGGATCTGGTGGAACTGGCCCTGGAAGCCTATCCCCACACGGATTGGGAAGTGGGGGTGGATTTGGTGTGGAGCAAGACCGCCGCCCTGGGCCCCGCCGCCCGCTGGCTGAAAACCCGCCTGCTCTCCCGAGCCCTGGGGGAGGAAAAGGCCTGAGACGGAGGAGGCCTCAGGACCGGGCCCCAGCGCCCCGGTCCACAAGCCGCCGTAACGGCCCCACTGAACACCCACCGATACGGCAACCTGCCCCCGGGTCTAACTCCCACGCCAAAAACGCCGAAGGCCCGCGCTGGGCGGGCCTTCTCCGTTACATCCCCATGCCTAAGCCTGGGGCGATGCAAGCTTACTTGCCGGTGCCGGGGGTGGCGGCGGGAGCGGCTTCGCTCTTTTCCGTTTTTTCCACCTTTTTCACCGCCTTCTTTTCTTCCTTCTTTTCCACTTTCTTCACCTTCTTTTCCACCTTTTTGGCGGGCTTGGCGGCCTTTTTGGCATCCGGCGCTTCCGCCTTGGGGGCGCTGGCGCTAGCCGTGGGGGCGGGCTTGGCGGCCGGGGTGGGGGCCGTGGTTTGGGCGAAGGAAGCGGAGGTGAAGCCAGCGGCCACCACCAGAGCGATCAGGGTCTTGGAAACTTGCATGGTGTAACTCCTTTAGAAATATAGGGGGTGAAACCTTGGCTCGGTACCGGCTTTTTCCAGCACCTTGCTTCCTTTAACGCCAGCCCCCCGAGCCTTGATGTCAGGAGCTGTGTAAGCCCGGGTATCCGACTGTCACCGAAAGGTAAGGAATTTGTATCCAGGCCCGCCCCTCCTCCTGCCGCCCCCTTTTTTTCCCCAGCTTGGGAAGACCGGGGCCAATCCTGTATGCTCCCGGTCCCCCAACGGGCGCACCCCGCCCCGGTTCCCTCCTTGCCCTCTTCTCCGCCCCTGCCACCATGATCGTTCGACCTCCCCAGCATTGGTTCCGCCGCCTCTTTGATTGGCGCGGCTCGGTCCTGCCTAATATTCTCTTTCGCCTCAGCCTCAATCTCATGATGGCCGTGGCGGCGGTGATTTCCTTCCCCTGGTACGAACGCCTCAGCATCCGGCTCACCACCGCCCCCTTCAGCCTCCTGGGGGTAGCCATCGCCATCTTTCTGGGTTTTCGCAATAACGCCAGCTACGCCCGCTTTGTGGAAGCCCGCCAGCTCTGGGGCAACCTGCTCATCACCGAACGCTCCCTGCTGCGCCAGGCCAAAGCCCTGCATCTGGCCCCGGTGGCCCGGCAGCGGCTCACCGCCCTGCTGGTGGCCTTTGCCTGGGCCCTCAAACACCAGTTGCGCCAGAGCGATGGCCGGGACGATTTAGCACGTCACCTGCCCGCCCCGGACCGGGAGGAAATTCTGGCCAGCCCCCTGGCCGCCAATCGCATCCTCCTGGCCCTGGGGGCCTGGCTGGGGGAACAGCGCCAACAGGGGGCCTTGAGCGACATGCTCTATACGGGCATGGACCAGAATCTCAACGAGCTCTCCCATATTCTGGGCGGCTGCGAGCGCATCGCCACCACCCCCATTCCCTTTGCCTACAGCCTGATCCTGCACCGCACCGTCTATCTTTTCTGCACCCTGCTGCCCTTCGCCCTGGTGGAGGATTTGCGCTACATGACCCCCCTGGTGTCCGTGTTCATTTCCTATACCTTCCTATCCCTGGAATCCCTGGCGGAAGAGTTGGAAGACCCCTTCGGCACTGCCGCCAACGACCTGCCCCTGAACGCCCTGTGCAACACCATCGAAATTAATTTGAAGGAAATGGACGATCAAAGCCCCCTGCCGGAAAAACACCGGCCCGATCCCTTTTTCAATCTCACCTGAAAAACAAAGGGGGAAGGCATCTGCCTTCCCCTTGGACTACCAGCCCCGCCTTACTGGACTGAGCCCTCTCCCTCCCCGCCGGAGGCTTCCCCCGTGGGCTCCCCCCAGTCCCTTTTCCCTGAGGGGTTGAACCCTATTTTTTCCCTTCGGCCCTAGCCCAAGCGCTGATCGGAAAACCGGGCCACGAGAAAATCCACAAAAGCCCGAATTTTGGGAGCCGCGCGCAGTTTCTCCGGGTACACCGCATGGATATCCCCCGCATGGCCGATCCATTGGGGCAAAACCTGGCACAGGCGCCCACTCCGCAGGAGGGCCCCCACATCCCATTCAGAGCGCAAAATGATGCCCAAACCACGTAAAGCCCAGTCCACGGCCAATTCCCCGTGATTCGTACTCAAGCGGCCGTGGATTTTGACATTGATCTGCTCCTGCCCATCAAACAATTGCCAGTTATTGGTCAAGCCGTTTTCCCGCAGGGCAATACACTGATGCTTGCGTAAATCCCCCGGCACCTGGGGCCACCCCATCGACTCCAGATAAGCCGGTGCCGCGCAGAGCAGACGACGGTTGTTTGCAATTTTCCGGGCCACCACCCGGGCATCCGGCGGCTCACCGAAACGGATGCCCATATCCACCCCATGTTGGGCAAAATCCAAGGGTTTATCCGTGAGTTGGAGAAACACCTCCACCTCCGGATAACACTGGCTGAAATCCGCCACCACCGACGCCAAGTACCGGCGTCCAAATCCCAACGTCGCGTTAATGCGCAGAGCGCCCCGAGGCACCTCCTGGGGCGCCGCCAAGGAATTTTCCAAGCCCTCCAAGGCACCGAGAATACGGTCTCCCTCTTCCAGGTAAAACGCACCTTCCGAGGTCAGACTCAAATTGCGGGTACTGCGACGCAACAGACTGACCCCCAGGCGGGCTTCTAATTGGGCCAGGCGGCGGCTTACTGCTGGCGGCGTCACCCCCAAAGCCTCGGCGGCCGCAGACAAACTGGGCTGACGGGCAAGCACACTAAAAAAATACAGGTCATCCATGGTGCGCATCGCGGCCCGAACTCCTCTCACAGTAATCGCCAGCGGGTCTCTCGCCTGCCCACTAGGCGGGGCCCCCCAGGCAAGCGGCCTGAACTGGCTGGGTGGATATTCCCATGGCCCCCCGAGCGCCACAAGGGGCCCTAGGAGCCTCTCCTCTTCCAGGGACAACATGATCCTGAACTTAATACCGGATTAACCATGACCCCATTGAAGCTGCCCCTGAGATCCCTAGACTACAAGGCCATTTCCTGGATCGGACATCCTCGTGGCCCCTCTCCTTGCTAATCCTTATTTATCCTTGGTACTCCTCGTTCTCGGCGGCGGGCTAGGCTTTTTCGGCGGCCTGTTTGGCATCGGGGGCGGCATTATTGCCATTCCCCTGTTTGTCCTGGGGTGGGGCATGGACCAATCCCTAGCCCAAGGGACGGCCCTCATCCTCATGGTGCCCAATCTCCTCATCGGCTGGTGGCGCTACCAAAAACACACCCCCTTGCCCTATCGGGCCATCCTCAGCATTGGGGCGGCGGCCACTTTAACCACTTGGCTCACCGCCAGATTGATCCCCCTGCTCTCCCCCTGGGTACTACGCCAGCTCTTTGGCGCTTTCCTGGGGCTCCTGTCCCTACACCTTTGGCAAAAAGCCCGGCAGGTCCAGAGTGACGCCCCCATGAGCTTTTCCCCTTGGGCGCTCCCGGTGGTCGGTTGTATCGGCGGCAGCGTTATGGGGCTTTTGGGTATTGGCGGTGGTCTCATCGCCGGCCCCCTGATCTCCAGCTGGCTCAAGCAGCGCCAGACCGTCGCCCAAGGACTGTCCTTAGCCTTGGTCGCCCCAAGTTCCCTGGTCGCACTGGAGGCCTATGCCCAAGCAGGGAGAGTGGACTGGGTGCTAGGACTCCCCCTTGCCATTGGGGGATTCTTTACGGTTTCCGCGGGCGTGGCACTGGCCCATCGGCTCCCGGAAAAGCAATTGCGTAAAGCCTTTGCCGTAATGCTACTGATCACGGCCATGTGGTTAATACTGGGGGCCGAAATCATGCCCCGTTAACCAGGTCTCTTCCTGGGCGGATCACCCTACCGGTCCCACCGCAAAAGCCCCGTGCTCCCTCAAAAAATAGGGGAAGGCACCTGCCTTCCCCCGGGACCTTCCGGCCATCCTTGCTTGGCTAAACCCCGTTCCTAGCCCCCGGCAGCTTCCCCGGTGCGCTCCCGCACCCCGCCTCCCAGCACCTTGTACAGGGTGACCAGGTTGGTCTGCCGGTTGAGCTTGGCGGTAATGAGATTTTGCTGGGCGCCGTAGAGGGAACGCTGGGACACCAGCAAATCCATATAGCTGGAAATGCCCGTGTTGTAACGGGCCCCGTAGAGCTTGAAACTCAGGGCGGCGGCGGACTCATTGGCCTGGAGGGCCTGGAGCTGTTCCCCCAGGGTGCCCCGCTGGGCCAGGGCGTCCGCCACTTCCTTGAAGGCGGTCTGGATGTCCTTTTCGTACTGGGCCACCCCAATTTCCCGGTCCGCCTTGGCGGAGGCCAGGGCCGAGGTCAGGGCGCCGCCCCGGAAAATGGGCAGATTGATCTGGGGCACGAAATTCCAGGTGCCGTTGCGCCCCAGGAAAAGCCGGGACATTTCGTCACTCCCCGTGCCCACCCCGGCGGTTAGGGTAATGCTGGGGAAAAAGGCCGCCCGGGCGGCGCCGATATTGGCGTCATAGGCCCGCAGCATGTGCTCGTCCGCCACCAGATCCGGGCGCCGCAGCAAAACCTGGGAAGACACCCCGGCGGGCACGTCCTGCAACACCGGGGCCCCGTCCAGCAATTCCCCGCCGGGCAACAGTTCCCCGGCCACCGGGCCGCCCACCAGCAGGGTCAGGGCATTCATATCCTGGGCCACCGCCGAGGTATAGGCCGCCACGTCGGCCCGGGCGGTTTCCACGCTGGTCTGGGCCCCGCTCACATCCAGTTGGGACCCCACCCCCAGGGCGAAGCGCCGCCGGATCAGGTCCAGGGTTTCCCCCTGGCTCCGTTCCGTGGCCTGGGCCAGGGTCAGCCGGGCCTGATCCGCCGCCAGGGTGAGATAGGCGCTGGCCACTTCCGCGATCAGGGTGATCTGCTGGGAATTGCGGGCTTCCACCGTATTCAGATAGCGCTGGAGGGCCGCGTCCTTGAGGTTGCGGATACGCCCGAAAAAGTCTAGCTCATAGGCGCTGAAGCCCAGGCTGGCCCCATAGACGTGGGTGGTACGGGCCGTATCGGCGGGGGTCAAATCCTGGGCGGTGCGGGCATGGGTGCCACTGGCCGCCCCATTCACGGAAGGGAAAAGATCGGCCCGGGCAATGCCGTACTGGGCCCGGGCTTTTTCGATATTCAGGGCGGAAATGCGCAAATCCCGGTTCTGGGCCAGGGCCTGTTCCACCAGGGTCGCCAGGCGCCGATCCAGGATAAAGTCCCGCCAGCCCAGTTCCACGGCCGCCGGGCCCTTATCCCCCTGGGGCGCCCCGGCGTAGGCCGGGCCCGTGGGCCAGGCCTGGGGAATGGGGGCCGCCGGCCGCTGGTACTCAGGAGTAAGCAGGGAACCGCAGCCGGACAGGGTCAGGGCGGCCCCCAGGGCCAGGAGGGGTAACCGCCAGGCACCGGGGAAAGGGACGGAAAGAGGCAGAGAGGGAGCGGTTCTCATGGCTGGGACTCCTGCTGGGAGGCGCTGCTGTCACTAGGCTTGGCGCCGCCGTCACGGCTGAAATATTTGCGGACCTGCACGAAAAACAGGGGAATGAGGAAAATGCCCAGGGCCGTGGAAGCCACCATGCCCCCCAACACCCCGATCCCGATGGCGTTCTGGGCCCCGGACCCGGCCCCATTGCTGATGGCCAGGGGCAGTACCCCGAAGCCGAAGGCAATGGAGGTCATGAGAATGGGCCGAAGCCGCATCCGGGCCGCCTCCAGGGTGGCGTCCAGCAAGGACTTCCCTTGTTCCTGCAAGGTCTTGGCAAATTCCACAATCAAAATGGCGTTTTTGGTGGAAAGGCCAATGGTGGTGAGCAGCCCCACCTGGAAGTACACGTCATTGGACAGCCCGGTCAGCATGGTCAGGGCCAGGGCCCCGACTACCCCCAGGGGCACCACCAGCATGACGGAGAAGGGCACGGACCAGCTTTCGTACAAAGCCGCCAGGCAGAGGAAAACCACCAACATGGAAATGGCGTAGAGGGACGAGGCCTGGGAACCCGCCAACCGTTCCTGGAAGGACAGGCCGGTCCAGGAATAGCCGATGCCGGAAGGCAACTGGGCGGCCAGGTTCTCCATGGTCTTCATGGCGTCCCCGGAACTCTTGCCCGGCGCCCCTTCCCCGAGAATTTCCACGGAGGGCACCCCTTCATAGCGTTCCAGGCGGGGGGAGCCGAAGCTCCAGTGGGCCTGGGCAAAGGCGGAGAAGGGCACCATCTGGCCGCCGCTGTTGCGCACATACCAGCGGCCCAGATCCCCGGGCTGCATCCGGTAAGGGGTATCCCCCTGGAGATAGACCTTCTTGGTCCGGCCCTTGTCCAGGAAGTCATTCACATAGGAGCCGCCCCAGGCCGTACCCAGCACATCATTCACGTCCCCCATGTTGAGGCCCAGGGCGCCAGCCCGGGTCTGATCCACATCCAGCTTGTACTGGGCGCTGTCGTCCATGCCGTTGGGCCGTACCGCCACCAGATCCTTACGCTGACTGGCTGCCATGAGGAGCTGGTTACGGGCCGCCATAAGCTTTTCATGACCCAAACCAGCCTTATCCTGCAACTGGAAGTCGAAGCCGGAGGCATTGCCCAAATCCATCACCGCCGGGGGCACAAAGGCAAAGACCTGGGCCTCCCGCAGCTTGGAAAAAGCGGCCATGGCCCGATCCGCGATGGCCTTGGCCTTCTGGGCGGACGACTTACGCTGATCCCAGTCCTTCAGCATCACGAAGGCAATACCGCTGTTCTGGCCGCTGCCGCCGAAACTGAAGCCCTGTACGGAAAAAACGGAGGTGACGTTTTTGCCTTCATCGTTGAGGAAATGGTCCTCCACCTTCTTCAACACCTGAACCGTGCTTTCCTGGGTCGCCTCGGGGGGCAGCTGAACCTGGGTGAAAATCACCCCCTGGTCCTCATCCGGCAGGAAGGAGGTGGGCAGAATGGCGAACAGTCCCACCATGCCCCCCACCAGCAGCAGGTAAATCAGGGAAAAGCGGGTACTGCGGACGAGAATGCGGCCCACGGCGCTTTGGTAGCGGTTGGTATTGCGCTCGAAAAAGCGGTTGAACCAGCCGAAAAAGCCCCGGTGGTGCTTGTCGTGCCCCTTTTCCACGGGCCGCAGGAAGGTGACGCACAGGGCCGGTGTCAGGATCAGGGCCACCAGCACGGAGAGGGCCATGGCGGAGACGATGGTGATGGAGAACTGGCGGTAAATCACCCCGGTGGAACCGCCGAAAAAGGCCATGGGCACAAACACGGCGGAAAGCACCAGGCCGATGCCCACCAGAGCCCCGGTAATCTGGTCCATGGAGCGCCGGGTGGCCTCCTTGGGCCCCACCCCCTCCTCGCTCATCACCCGCTCCACGTTCTCCACCACCACAATGGCGTCATCCACCAGTAGCCCGATGGCCAGCACCATGGCGAACATGGTCAGGGTGTTGATGGAAAAGCCGCAGGCAAAGAGCACCCCGAAAGTCCCCAGCAGCACAACGGGCACCGCAATGGTGGGAATCAGGGTGGCGCGGAAGTTTTGCAGGAACAGGTACATCACCAGGAACACCAGACCCACCGCTTCCACCAGGGTTTTCACCACTTCATGGATGGAAATACGCACAAAAGGCGTGGTATCGAAGGGATAAACGGTCTTCATGCCCCGGGGGTAGAACTTTTCCAGCTCCGCCACCCGCGCCTGAACGGCTTTAGCCGTGGCCAGGGCATTGGCCCCGGTGGCCAGATTAATGGCCATGCCGGTGGCGGGCTTACGGTTAAAGCGGGAGACGTAACCGTAGCTTTCCTGGCCCAAATCCACCCGAGCCACGTCCTTCAAATGCACGGTGGAGCCGTCCGGCAGGGTGCGCAGCAGAATGTTACGGAATTGCTCCGGTGTCTTGAGCAGGGACTGGGAAGTAACGGTCACGCTGAAGCGCTGACCGGGCACTGCCGGAGTGCCTCCCAGCTGGCCAGCAGAAACTTCCGCATTCTGGGCACTAATGGCCGCAGCCACATCGGAGGGCATGAGCTTGTAGTTGTACAACTTGTTCGGGTCCAACCAGACCCGCATAGCCCGGGGGGAGTCGAAGAGCTGAACGCTGCCCACCCCACTCACCCGGCTGATGGCATCCAGGATGTTGGAGGAAACGAAATCCGCCAATTCCGCATCGCTCATGCGCCCGTCTTCGGACACGAAGCCCAGCACCATGAGGAAGTTGGGGGTGGCCTTGGCCACCGTAATGCCGGATTTCTGCACAATGGCGGGCAGCCGGGGGGTGGCCAGTTGCAGCTTGTTCTGCACCTGGACCTGGGCAATGTCCGGATTGGTCCCGGCCTGGAAGGTCAGGGTGATCTGGGCGTTGCCCGCCGAATCGCTGCTGGAGGACATGTAGGTCAGACCGTCCAGCCCCTTCATGTTCTGCTCAATGAGCTGGGTGACGGTCTTTTCAATGGTGTCCGCCGAAGCCCCCGGGTAAACCGCGTTAATGGATACCTGGGGCGGGGCGATATTGGGATACTGGGAAATGGGCAGGCCCGTAATGGCCAAGACCCCAGCCAGCATAATGATGATGGCGATAACCCAGGCAAAAATGGGCCGGTCGATGAAAAAACGGGACATGGTTGGGGGCTCCCGGGCTTATTTGCCGCTATTGGTCAGGGCGGACACGGTCTTGACCGCCACCCCGGGGCCGATGGACTGGAGACCGTCCACCACCAGTTTGTCCCCGGACTTCAGTCCCCCCTTCACCAGCCATTGGTTACCCACGCTGCGGGGGGTCTCCACGCTGCGGGACTGGACCTTGCCGTCCGCCCCCACCACATAGACGGAAGACTTGCCCTTGGAATCCCGGGTCACCGCGTCCTGGGGCACTAGAATGGCTTGCTCATTGATCCCTTCCGTGAGCCGGGCCCGGACGAACATGCCGGGCAAAAGCTCATGCTTGGGATTGGGGAAAATGGCCCGGAGGGTAATGGCGCCGGTACTTTCATTTACCGTCACATCGGAAAACTGGAGCTTGCCTTCCAGGGGATAAAGACTGCCGTCTTCCAGGATCAGCCGGGCCACGGCCCCGTTGGCCCCGGCCTTTTTCAGGGTGCCGTCCGCCAGATCCCGCTTCAGTTGCAGCAATTCCCCGCTGGAGCGGGTCACATCCACGTAAATGGGGTCCAGCTGCTGCACCGTGGTCAGGGCCGTGGCCTGGTCCGCCGTCACCAGGGCGCCCTGGGTGACGCTGGATTTGCCGATGCGCCCGGACACCGGGGCCAGCACCCGGGTATAGCGCAGGTTAATGTCCGCCTGCTCCAGGGCCGCCCGATTGGCCTGTACCGTGGCCACCGCCGCCTTGGCCGCCGCCGCCGCGTCATCGTATTCCTGCTGCCCCACCGCCTTCACGGCCAGGAGCTGCTGGTAGCGCTCCGCCTTGAGGCGCAGGGTGGTGAGATTAGCCTCGGCCTGGGCCAGATTGGCCTTGGCGCTGTCGTAGGCCGCCCGGTAGGTGGCCGGATCAATCTGGTACAGGGACTGGCCTTCCCGCACGTCCGACCCTTCGGTGAACTGGCGCTTGAGGATAATGCCCCCCACCTGGGGCCGGACTTCCGCCACCTTGTAGGCGGAGGTCCGACCCGGCAAATCCATGTCCAGGGCCACCATCTGGGGCTTGATGGTCACCACCCCCACCGTGGGCGTGGGCGCTTGGCCCTGGTCCGCCGGACCGCCGCAGGCTGCCAGCACCAGGCACAGGCCCAGGGACAGGGCGGTCCGGGAAGACAGGGGGGAAGGGAAACGGGGGGCGGAAAAGGGCTTCATCGGGTAGCCTCGTCGCAAAGATTTAAAAGATGGTTGAGGAGCGCCGTGCGGCGCGCTTCGGAAATGGCATAGATATCGAACATCTGGGCACACCAGAAACCGTCCGCCGCCAGACGCAGGGCCAGGAGTTGATCCACTGCGGCGGGAGCTTCCTGGCGGTCTTTTTCCAGCTCCGCCAGCATGTCCTGGCGCCAGCGCTGGCCCGCTTCCGGCCAATTCAGGGTAAGCAGACCAATGGCCTTCTGGCGGCGCGGGTCCATGGGCAGAAAACTGGTGCGGATATAGGCCCGGGCGTGGCGGCCGGGGCGGTCATCCTCCTCCGCCAGCACCGCCCCCATTTGCTGGAAGCACTCGTCGGTGAGGTGCAGGTAAAGCCCTTCCAGCAGGGCCGCCTTGGAGCGGAAATGGTATTGCAGGCCGCCCTTGCTCACCCCCGCCCGCCGGGCCACCCCGTCCAGGGTCAGGGCGTGGAAGCCCTCATCCACCAGGAGATCCAGGGCAACCGCCAGGAGCTGGGCGCGCAGTTGTTCCGGTTGTTTGGGGCGACGATGGGCGACTGACATAGAAACAATCCGTCCGGATGGATTGCGTATGATTCCACAACCCGAAATGGATTACAACTTTGGGGAACTTTTTATTTTTGCTGGATTTTACCCATAAAAAAGGAGCCCTCAGGCTCCTTTTTTATGGGGCTCGCATGCCCGTCAGGACTTTTGCCCGCTGCTACTGGAACTGGTGCTGGTGGCGGCGCTGGAAGTGTTGGTAATGGTGTGGATGAGGGAATTGAGCATGGAGGTCAAAGAACTAGAGCTGGTGGATGAGGTGCTGCTGCCGCTCATACCAATCTGGCCCGGCAGGGTGACACCCCCGTCCTCATCCCCGGAAGCCAGCAGGGGATCGGAAAAGCCGCTCTGGGCATTGAGCTGGGCCATGAGGCCCTGGGCATTGTAGGTGCTGGTACTGGTGTCCGTGCTGCTACTGCCGGACAGGGAAGTTAAGGTCACCAGGCTCTTGTAAAGACTGGCCGCCGTGCTGTCCCCGTTGGCAATGGCCGAGGAGACGGCAGCGGATAGCTTGTCGGACAGGGTGGAATTGGCGCTGGAGCTGGAGGAACTGGTGCTGTTGGAGACCGACTTCAACAGGGCATCCACCTGGGTCTGGGTATAGGCCGAGTAAATGGAAGAAACGCTCATGGGGTTCTCCTGAATGCGCCCCGCCGCTTACCGATTTTTCATCCAAGAAGGCCAAGGAGCGGCAATTCCTGCCGCTCGAACGGCGGCAAGCCCCCTAGGATGGATAAAAACCGGCAAAGTCGGCGCAGCTGGTGGGTGATAGCAGGCTTACAGCAGATTCCATGCCTGGGGTGCGGGAAACCAGGGGCGGGGGCGGAGAGGAAGGCAGTATCTGGCGCTCCGGGGCGGCCGGGGCAAGCGTGCCCTTTTGGCATCAATCGCCCATAAATCCGGAGTTCTTAGAGGCTTTATTCGTATTTCAGATGGGCGAAGAAATTCATCAGCTTGTCAATTTCGGAACGGGGGGCTTGCTGCTCCCGGCTTTTCAGCAGTTTCTGATAGGCCTCCGGGTCCTTTTTGGCCAAAGCTTCGTACTCTGCCAGGCTCATGCCCTGGGGTGCCCCTTCTGTGCCGGCTTCTTGGGAAGCGGCCAGGGACTGGGCCGAGCCCGGCTCCACCACCTGCATACGCTCCTGGCCGCTGAGATAGTTCACCATTGCCGGGCTAAACCAGCCGATCAGGCAGAGGGCTACCAGGGTGGTCAGGAGCAGGGCTTTCATTTTTTCCTTCGGCAAAATCGTTGATATCTGGGGAGTCCCCTATTTTCTTGGGGTCCGGAGCCGCGAATAATACCATTCACATAATTCCATGTATCTATCCCGGAAACCTCCGGAAAGACAGCAGCCCAAAGAAAAAGGGCGCCCTTCTGGGCGCCCCGGTCTTGCCGCGGGCAAGGGTCAGGCGGCGAGGGCCCGGCCGATCACCAGACGCTGGATGTCGTTGGCTCCCTCGTAAATCTGGCACACCCGCACGTCCCGGTAGATGCGCTCCACGGGAAAATCGCTCACATAGCCATAGCCCCCGTGGATCTGGATGGCGTCGGAGGCCACCTTTTCCGCCACTTCGGAGGCGAACATCTTGGCCATGGAGGCCTCGGTGAGGCAGGGTTGGCCCGCGTCTTTAAGGCGGGCGGCGCGCCAGACCATGAGCCGGGCCGCATCCACCTGGGTGGCCATATCCGCCAGACGGAAATTCACCGCCTGGTGCTGGATAATGGGTTTGCCGAAGGTTTCCCGTTCCTTGGCGTAGCGCAGGGCCGCCTCCAGGGCCGCCCGGGCCATGCCCACGGATTGGGCCGCAATGCCGATGCGCCCCGCTTCCAGGTTGGAAAGGGCGATTTTGTAGCCCTCCCCTTCCGTCCCCAGCATGGCGCTGGCGGGCACCCGGCAGTTATCGAAGAGAATCTGGGCGGTATCCGAGGCCTTTTGCCCCATTTTTTCTTCCAGCCGGGCCACCTGGTAGCCCGGGGTAGCGGTGGGCACGAGAAAGCAGGAAATGCCCTTTTTCCCCGCCCCCTTATCGGTGACGGCGAAAACAATGGCCACGTCCGCATATTTGCCCGTGGTGATGAACTGCTTCACCCCGTTGATAACCCAATGGTCCCCATCCCGCACTGCGGTGGTTTTAATGGCGGAAGCGTCCGAGCCCACGTGGGGTTCGGTAAGGCAGAAGCAGCCTAGGGCCTGGCCGGAGGCCAGCCGGGTAAGCCATTCCTGCTTCTGGGCCTCGCTGCCGTATTTGAGGGTAATGCCGCAGGCCAGGGAATTTTGCACGGAAACGATGGTGGAGGTGGCCCCGTCCCCGGCGGCAATTTCCTCCAGGGTGAGCACCAGGCTCAGGTAATCCATGCCCGCGCCCCCGTAGGTGTCGGGCACCACCATGCCCAGAGCCCCCAGTCCCCCTAGCTCCCGGAGAGCGTCCCGGGGGAAGGTGTGGTTCCGATCCCAGTCCGCCGCAAAGGGCGCCAGGCGCTCCTGGGCGAATTGGCGCATGGTGTCTTGAATCATCTGGTGTTCCTGATCCAGCAGCATGGTTTGTCTCCTGATGTGATTGTTATGGCGGCCGGACCGGGCCCCGGGGGCAAGGTTCGGCCAAAATCGGCGCGGACGCCGACGGGGCGCACCGGGGTGAGCCGGTGCAGAAAACAAGGCCAGGGGCAACCGCGGGGGAAAGGGGACGCCCGACGGAGCCAAAGGGCCACCGGCCGACGCTGGGCAGGAGAAGAATCCCCCTCCCCCAGTCAAAAACCGGCGGGAAAGGGGCGTGGTTGCTACCTCTAGCCCGGCGCCCATGGCAAAGGCTCAAGCTGGGGCCCTGACCGGCCGACCCGGCCCCAGCGCCTTAAGCACCGTGCCGCTCCGCCGCCCCCGACCGCTCCGCTTAAATCGGCGGGCGTTGCCGAAGCGGCCACCCTAGGCTCACGCCCGGGGGCGCCTTCCGGCCTGCCCCGCCCCTGCCCCCCTTTTCGCCTGATCGGTCGCCCTACTTGGCGGCCATGCGGATGGCCCCGTCCAGACGGATCACTTCCCCGTTCAGATAGGGATTGGCCAGAATGGCTTCCACCAGGGCAGCGTATTCCGCCGGTTTGCCCAGCCGGGAGGGGAACGGCACCATTTTGCCCAGGGCCTCCTGGACGTCCGCCGGCATGCCCAGGAGCATGGGGGTTTCCATAATGCCTGGGGCAATGGTCATGACCCGGATGCCAGAACGGGCCAGTTCCCGGGCCACGGGCAGGGTCAGGGCCACAATGCCCCCCTTGGAGGCGGCGTAGGCGGCCTGGCCCAACTGGCCCTCGTAGGCCGCCACGGAGGCGGTGTTGACGATCACCCCCCGTTCTCCGGTGGCTTCCGGGGCCTTGGGAATCAGCCGCTCCGCCCCCAGGCGAATCATGTTGAAGGTGCCCACCAGATTGATCTGAATCACCTTGCTGAAGCTTTCCAGCCGATGGGGACCGTCCCGGCCCACCACCTTTTCCGCCGGGGCAATGCCGGCGCAATTCACCAGGCCCCGGAAATCCCCCAGGGATTCCGCCGCGTCAAAGGCCGCCCGGGCGCTGGCTTCATCCGTCACGTCCGTGGCCACAAAGCGGGCATCCGGGCCCAGTGCCTCGGCCATGGCAGAGCCCGCTTCCCGGTTCACGTCCGCCAACACCACCTTGGCGCCTTTGCCCAACAACATGCGGGCCGTGGCCGCCCCCAGGCCGGAACCGCCGCCGGTCACCACAAACACCTTATTTTGAATTTCCATTGTTCTTGTCTCCTTCACCGAAAATGGGGACCGGCCTACTGCCAGCGCCAGGGACCGCCCAGGGACCGCCGCCCGGCTGGGACCGGCTTTTGTGCGTCAGCCAGTCTAGGGAAGGGCCGCCCCAGGGCCCATGCCGGAAGCGCTCAAATGGGGTGATAGAATTTGCCAGGCGGTTGGGGCAACGGTAAGCCGGTGCCTCCGAGGGCCAAGCAGGACGGGCCTGACGGAACCTCTGCCCACGCCGGGCCGCCCCCACCATGGCCCCGCCAACCCCGCCCCCTTGGCCCTTTTCCTTGAGCGCTAGCCCGCCCACTTTTCCCTACCTTCCACCCCCATGCCCCCTCGCCCCGACGCTCCCGATAAAGGCACCATCGCCATCGCCTTCGTCCATGAGGCCTTGGTGGAGGTGCGACGGCGGGGACTGGACGAAGAGCCGCTCCTGGTGGCGGCGGGCATTTCCCCGGAACTGCTGCACACGGACCAGGCCCGGGTGTCCTCGGAGCGCTACGCCATTCTCTGGCACGGCATCGCCCAGTTGCTGGACGACGAATTTTTCGGCATGGACCCCCACCCCATGAAAACCGGCAGCTTCACCCTGCTGTGCCATGCCGTGCTCCACGCCACCACCCTGGAACAGGCCCTGCGCCGGGCCCTGCGCTTTCTCCGCTTGGTGCTGGACGGGCTGGCGGGGGAACTGGTGATCCAGGGGGAAACGGCCACGGTGCGCCTGACCGAGCCGGGCGCGGCGGCAGGGGCACCGCCCCAGCGGGCCTTCGCCTACGGCACCTTTCTCCTCATTGTCCACGGCCTAGCCTGCTGGCTGGTGGGGCGGCGCATTCCCTTGAGCCGGGCGGATTTCCGCTGCCCCGAACCGGCCTACAGCGGGGAATGGCGGGTGCTGTTTTCCCCCCAGCTGGCTTTTGACCAGCCCTGCTCCGCCATCCATTTCCCCGCCCATTACCTGGCCATGGCCACGGTGCCGGACGAGGGGGCCATGCGCCAGTTTCTGCGCCAGGCGCCGGCCAATTTCCTGATCAAATTCAAGAATAGCGCCGGGCTCACCGCCCGCATCCGGCGCCGCCTGCGGGAAATTGCCCCGGAAGCCTGGCCCGATTTCGACACCCTGGCCCGGCGCCTGCACCACTCCCCCGCCACCCTGCGCCGCCGCCTGGAGGGGGAAGGCCAGACCTACCGCCATATCAAGGAAGATTTGCGCCGGGATCTGGCCATTTACCTGCTCTGCCACTCCCCCAAAAGCGTGGCGGAAATTGCCGCCGATCTGGGCTTTGCCGAGGCCAGCGCCTTCCACCGGGCCTTTAAAAAATGGACCGGGGCCCGGCCCGGGGAATACCGGCAGAGCCTCCACCTCCCCACGGCTTCGACTCGGGGCTAAAAAAAAACGCCGGCGTAAAGCCGGCGTGGGGAGGTCCGCCGCGCCTTTAGGCGCGGGCGGTGAGCTTGGGCGCCCCTAGCAGGGGCATTTGCTGATTTTGCCGTGCTTGCCCGGATAGCGGGCATCCTGGCAGGCCCGGAAAAACTCCACCTCGGTCATGACCTTGTGACCCGGATGGCATTGGGCCATATGGGCCACATAGGTGGGGTAATCCTGGACCCCCACCATGAGCCGGGCGGTGCGGGCCGCCTGGCCCGCGAAATAGCGCAGTTTTTCAAGCATGGACGGGCTCCCGACGTTGGTTTTCCGACTCCTTCACCGTGGCTTGGGACGCGGCCAAAGCCTTGAGACCGGCCCGGATGCCGAAAAACACCATGCCCAGCACCACGGCCATAAAGAGGCCCGTGAGGGTGGCATCCACATAGTCGTTGAAAATGATCTGCTGCATTTGGCCCAGGTTCTTGGCCGGCGCCAGCACTTCGCCGCTGGCCGCCGCCGTGGCGAACTTGTGGGCGTGGGTGAGGAAGCTGATCTTGGGATTGGGATCGAAGAGCTTTTCCCAGCCCCCCACCAGGGTCACGATGAGGAGCCACACCGTGGGCACCAGGGTAACCCAGAGGAAGCGTTCCTTCTTCATCTTCACCAGCACCACGGAAGCCAGGATCAGGGCAATGCCCGCCAGCATTTGATTGGCGATGCCGAACAGGGGCCAGAGGGTATTGATGCCCCCCAGGGGATCCACCACCCCTTGGTAGAGGAAGTAGCCCCAGCTGGCCACGGCCAGGATGGTGGCGAGGAAATTGGCCGTCCAGGAATCGGTACGGCCCAGGGGTTTGATAAAGCCCCCCAGCAGATCCTGAATCAT
Source organism: Rhodocyclaceae bacterium (assembly GCA_041907765.1). Taxonomy (GTDB): domain Bacteria; phylum Pseudomonadota; class Gammaproteobacteria; order Burkholderiales; family Rhodocyclaceae; genus Azospira. The sequence continues at coordinate 83,565 of JAYRGQ010000012.1, forward strand.
GAAGCGGGTCACCCGGGTGCCCGCATCCACGGTGGTGAGGATGAACAGGGCCTCAAAGAGGATGGCGAAGTGGTACCAGAAAGCCATCATGGCGTGGCCGCCAATCACCTTGGAGAGGATGTGGGCCATACCCACGGCCAACGTGGGCGCCCCCCCGGCCCGGGACAGGATGGAGTTTTCCCCCACAGCCTGGGCGGTCTGGGTGAGCATGTCCGGGGTAATGACAAAGCCCCATTGGGAAATCACCTGGGCCGCTTCCGCCGCCGTTTTGCCGATCACCGCCGCCGGGGCGTTCATGGCGAAGTACAGCCCCGGTTCCAGAACGCTGGCCGCAATCAGAGCCATGATGGCGACGAAGGACTCCATGAGCATGGCGCCATAGCCGATGGCCCGGGCGTTGGCCTCATTGTCCAGCATCTTTGGGGTGGTCCCGGACGACACCAGGGAGTGGAAGCCGGACACGGAACCGCAGGCAATGGTGATGAACAGGAAGGGGAACAGGTTGCCGGAGAACACCGGGCCGGAACCGTCGATGAAGCGGGTCACCGCCTGCATTTGCAGGTCCGGGGCAACGATGATGATGCCCAGGGCCAGAGCGGCGATGGTGCCGATTTTCAGGAAGGTGGACAGGTAATCCCGGGGCGCCAGGAGCAGCCACACGGGCAGCACGGAGGCGATAAAGCCGTAAGCCATCATGGCCCAGGCCAGGGTTTCCCCATTCAGGGTGAACCAGGGGCCGAAGGTGGGGCTCTTGGCGATGTCGCCGCCGTAGATCAGGGCCAGCATGAGCAAGACAAAGCCGATGACGGACATTTCCCCGATTTTCCCCGGCCGGATGAAGCGGCAATAGACCCCCATCAAGAGGGCGATGGGAATGGTGGCGGCGATGGTGAAGGTGCCCCAGGGGCTGCCCGCCAGGGCCTTGACCACCACCAGGGCAAGCACGGCCAACAGAATGACCATGATCATCAAAATGCCCACGGAGGCGAACAGACCGGGCACCGGCCCCATTTCGGTACGGATAATTTCCCCCAAGGACTTGCCGTCCCGCCGGGTGGAAATAAACAGCACGATGAAATCCTGCACCGCCCCGGCAAAGACCACCCCGGCCAGAATCCACAGGGTACCGGGCAGATAGCCCATCTGGGCGGCCAGCACCGGGCCCACCAGGGGACCGGCTCCGGCAATGGCGGCAAAGTGGTGGCCGAACAGCACCCATTTATGGGTGGGCACGTAATCCAGGCCGTCGTTCAGACGCTCGGCGGGCGTGCGCCGGTGGGGGTCCAGCTCCACCACGGTTTTCGCCAGAAAGCGGCTATAAAAACGGTAGGCGATGGCGTAGACGGCCAGGGCGGCCGCCACCAGCCAGATGGCGTTCACGCTCTCGCCCCGATTCAGGGCCACCACCCCCAAGGAAACGGCACCTCCCAGGGCAATGACGGACCACAATAAGGTTTGTTGGAATTTTCCCATGTCTCTCTCTCGGTAAAGGGGGCATCAAGGGCCCACAACGTTACCGGCACAAAGCCGGAACCTCCTGTCGGGGGACCGCGTCGCCGAGGGATGGCCGGAGACGACCCCGCGCCGGGGTGGCGCACGCGGGGGGAACGGAAACACTTGCCGGGATGGGGAAAGGCTTCCGACGGTGGGGAGCAAGACGCCCGGTCGGGCGCCAATCCAGGGGAAGGGTATACCCCAGGGGCCGCCCCCTGACAATGAGGGCTAACCCCTAGGCCTGGCGCCCTTTTCCGAGGGAGGGGCAAGGGCCAGGGAGAGGCGGCTGGGAAAGGCCGGGGAAAACCGGGGCGACCGTTCCCGGACCAGGGCTCAAGGGCAAGGGCCCCTAATATGAAAAAGCCCCGCCAGAAAAGGGGGGGGCTGAAGACTCCGGGCAAGGCGGGGACGCACCGGATACCGGACACCGGACGCCGGGCCCGGCCAGACTCAGGCCACGGGATTACGGCGGCGCAAATTCAGATGGCTGCCAATGAGGCGACTCACATCCAACAGCGCCCTTTCCTCCTCGGGCAGGGAAATCCATTGGTTGAAGAGGCCGGTGACAAAGGCCAGGGAATCCGCCGCCATGTCCTCCGGGTCCAGCCCGGGGCGCAGCACACCCTGGCTGGCGGCCTTTTGGTAAGCCAGGCCCAGCTTGCGCTTGAAATCCCCGCAGGGCTCATTCACCACCTGGAGCACGGGGGTAAACTCTTCCACGTATTCACAGCGCAGCATCATGATTTCAAAGGTCTGCCGGGCATGGGGGGAAGCCTTGAGGATGCGGAAAAATTCCAGCATGGAATAGGCAATACCCTCCAGGGCATCGGGAAAATCGTCGGACAACAGGGCTGCGTCCGCCGCCTGAACGTCCTGGGTAAATTCTTCCCGCACGGCAAAAAACAGTTCCGCCTTATTGGCAAAATGCCAATACACCGCCCCCCGGGTCACCCCCGCTTCCTGGGCCACTTTTTCCAGGGAACTGCGGCTCACCCCGCAATTGTGGAAAACGCGGCGGGCCGCGTCGAGAATCTGTAGGCGGGTCAGTTCCGCTTCCGCTTTTGTTTTCCTGGCCATGATGCCGTCACTCCTCCGTAGATCCAGTACCGGGGCGGGTTCGGGGCCACTTGTACACCGCCGGAAAGGCTGGCGCAAGGGCGATACTCTTTGTCTGTTCCGCCATAGTTCCGGACAGCCCACCGCTTTACATACAACCATGATTGTATATAATTCTACGCTGTATTGCCAATAATGGAGAATTCCATGTTTCGCCTCCCCCTACGGAAGAAAGCCCCCTACCCCGCCCTCGCCGCTGCCGCCCTGGTGGCCGCACTGACCCTGGGTTGTTCCAAAGCCCCGGATGGTCAAGGTCAGGCCATGCCGCCCCTGCCCGTCTCCGTCCTCACCGTCCAGCCCACCCAGGTCCCCAACGCCATTGAAATCATGGCCCAGACCGAAGGGGCCAAGGAAACGGAAGTCCGTCCCCGGGTGGGCGGCATCCTGATGAAGCGGCTCTACGAAGAAGGGGCCCCCATCAAGGCCGGTCAGCCCATGTACCAGATTGACCGGGCCCCCTATGAAATCGCCCTGGCCAATGCCAAGGCCAGCGCCGACCAGACGGCCCGGGAAGAAGCCCGGCTGAAGGGCCTGATCGCCCAACAGGCGGTGAGCCAGAAGGAATACGACGATGCGGTCTCGGCCAATGAAGTGGCCCAGGCCAATTTGCGCAACGCCCGGCTGAATCTTTCCTGGACCACCGTGGTGGCCCCGGTCTCCGGGGTCACGGGCCGCTCCAACAAGTCGGAAGGCAATCTGCTGACCACGTCGGATGCCCAGGCCCTCACCTCCATCTATCAGACCAATCCCATCTGGGTGCGCTTCGGCCTGTCGGAAAACGACATGGACAAGCTGCCGGAAGGCCACATCACCCCGAAGAACGTGACCGGGGTGGAGTTGGTGCTGCCGGACGGCACGGTGTACGACAAGAAGGGCAAGCTCAATTTCACCGCCAGCAATGTGGACACCTCTTTGGGGACCCAACAGCTGCGGGCCGAATTCCCCAATGGGGATAACCGGCTGCTGCCCGGCCAGTACGTCAAGGTGCGCCTCATCACCGGTATGCGTAGCGGCGCCTTCCTGGTACCCCAGGGCGCTGTGATCCAGAGCGATCAAGGCACGGTGGTCATGGTGGCGGACGCCCAGAACAAGGTGGCGCCCCGTCCCGTGCAAACCGGCAACTGGCTCGGCCAGAACTGGGTGATCCTGGGCGGCCTCAAGGCCGGTGACCGGGTGATCATCGACAATCTGATGAAACTCAAGCCCGGTGCCACCGTGGTGCCCCATCCGCCCCAAGCGGCGGGCGCCCCGGGTGCCGCACCCGGCGCCGCCCCTGGTGCTCAAGCCGCCCCGGCCAAGCAGCCCAAGGCCTGAGCGGGGACTAAACCATGTCAAAGTTCTTTATCAACCGCCCGATTTTCGCGGCGGTCATCTCCATCATTATTGTCATCGCCGGGATCATGGCCTCCCGGGTGCTGCCTATTGCCCAGTACCCGGACATTGCCCCGCCCACGGTGATTATTTCCGCCTCCTACCCGGGGGCTTCCGCGGAAACCCTGGCCAAGACCGTGGCTGCGCCTATCGAGGAGCAGCTCTCCGGGATTGAGCACTTGATGTACTTCAATTCCACGGCGGCCTCCAACGGCACCCTGACCATCACCGCCACCTTCGAGGTGGGGACGGATGTGGACATGGCCACGGTGAACGTCAATAACCGGGTGAAAATCGCCGAGCCCCGTCTGCCCGACGTGGTGCGTCAATACGGCGTGACGGTACAGAAGCGCTCCAACGATATCATGATGGTGGCTTCCATCACCTCCCCGGATAACAGTCGGACGCCTCTCTACCTGTCCAACTACACCCTGGTGAATGTTCTGGACGATCTGAAGCGGATTCCCGGGGTCGGGGACGCCCAGATTTTCGGCGCCCTGGACTACTCCATTCGGGTCTGGCTGAAGCCGGATCGGATGGCCCAGCTGGGGGTGACCACCACGGACATCGCCAACGCCATCGCCGAGCAGAACAAGCAGAACGCGGCGGGTAAGATCGGCCAGGAACCGGCCCCCAACGGCCAGCAGCTCACCTTTACGGTGACCGCCAAGGGTCGGCTGGTGACGCCGGAACAGTTCGGCAACATCATCGTCCGAGCCAAGGGTCCCCAGGGGGTGCTGTACCTGAAGGACGTGGCCCGGATCGAACTGGGCGCCCAGAACTACGATGCTTCCACCTCCCTGCTGGGTAAGCCGGTGGTGGGCGTGGGCATCTTCCTCCAGTCCGGGGCCAACGCCCTGGAAGTGGCGAGCGCCGTGCGCTCCAAGATGGAGGAACTGAAGCAGAAGTTCCCCAGCGGGGTGGATTACATCGTCCCCTTCGACACCACCAAGTTCGTCAATGCCTCCATCCATGAAGTGGTCCATACCCTGGTGGAAGCGCTGATCCTGGTGGCCATCGTGGTGTACGTGTTCCTGCAAAACTGGCGCGCCACCCTGATTCCCATGATCGCCGTGCCCGTTTCCCTGATCGGCACCTTTGCCGGGCTCTGGGTTTTCGGCTTCTCCATCAACACCCTGACCCTGTTCGCCATGGTGCTAGCCATCGGGATCGTGGTGGATGACGCCATTGTGGTGTTGGAGAACGTGGAACGGCTGATGTGGGAAGAGAAAATGGCGCCCAAGGCGGCGGCCATTGAGGCCATGCGAGAGGTCTCCAGCGCCGTGGTCGCCATTGTGCTGGTGCTCTGCTCCGTGTTCATCCCCGTGGCCTTCCTGGGCGGTATTGCCGGGGCCCTGTACAAGCAGTTTGCCGTGACCGTGGCCATTTCCGTGACCCTCTCCGGTATCGTGGCCCTGACCCTGACCCCGGCCCTGTGCGCCCTGCTGCTGCAAACCAAGCACGAGGAACACGCCCTCTTCAAGCCCTTCAACCGGCTCTTTGAGCGCTTCACCAAGTCCTACACCACCACGGTGAACAAGACCCTGCACCACCGCATCATCGGCGCCACGGTCAGCACCGTTATCGTGGGGGGCTGCATCCTGCTGTTCCGTCTGGTGCCCGGCGGCTTTGTGCCGGCGGAAGACCAGGGCTACCTGATCAGCGCCCTGATGCTGCCGGACGGGGCCAGTCTGCAACGGACCCGGGCCACCGGGGAGCAGTTCCGGTCCATGATTACCCAGGATCCGGGGGTGGATAAGGTCTTCGTGATCTCCGGGAACGACATTATCGGCGGCGGCGTCAAAACCAATGCGGGTACGGTGTTCATCCCCCTGAAGGATTGGGATGAGCGGAAAACCGGGGCCGACGATCTGGCCAAGAAATTCACCGGCATGGGCATGATGCTGCCGGACGGCCTGGGGCTGGTGTTCAATCCCCCGGCCATCCGGGGCCTGGGCTCCGCCGGCGGTTTTGAAGCCTACATCCAGGCCCGGGGGGACAGCGATCCCATGAAGCTGGCCGGGGTCATCAAGCAGTTTATGGACGGCTTGAAAAAGCGGCCGGAACTGGTGGGCATCAACACCTTCTTCCGTCCCACCTCGCCCCAGTATTACGTGGAAGTGGATGAAAGCAAGGCCATTTCCCTGGGGGTGTCGGTGGCGGACGTGTATTCCACCCTCCAATCCACCATGGGCGCCTATTACGTGAATGACTTCAACCTGAACGGCCGGACCTACCGGGTCCAGCTCCAGGCGGATGCCCCCTTCCGTAACAAGCCCGAGGATCTGGGCAAGATGTACGTCCATTCCGACAATGGGGACATGATTCCCGTCTCCGCCCTGATCAAGACCAAGCCCGTGGTCGGTCCGGAACAGCTGGAACGCTTTAACGGCTTCCTCGCCGCCAAGGTGCTGGGCAATTCCCTGCCCAACATCAGTACGGGGGAAACCATCAAGATCGTGGAAGAAGTGGCCAAGGAAACCCTCCCCGCCGGCTATGAGCTGGCCTGGACCGGTCAGGCCTTCCAGGAAAAGCGTACCGGCTCCACCTCCGCCATCGCCTTTGGCTTCGGTATCGTCATGGTGTTCCTGATCCTGGCGGCCCAGTACGAAAAATGGTCCCTGCCCCTGGCGGTGATCATGGCCGTGCCTTTCGCCCTCTTCGGGGCCCTGGTGGCAGTGCTGTTGCGGGGGATGCCCAATGACATCTACTTCCAGATCGGCCTGGTGGTGCTAATCGGCCTCGCCTCCAAGAACGCCATTCTGATTGTGGAATTCGCCGCCCAGAAACGGGCGGAAGGCATGGGGGTACTGGAGGCCGCCCTGGAAGGGGCCCGCCTCCGCTTCCGACCCATTGTCATGACCTCCCTGGCCTTCATTCTCGGGGTCTTCCCCCTGGTGATTTCCACCGGGGCCGGCGCCGCCGCCCGGAAATCCATGGGGACCGGGGTGTTCGGGGGCATGATGGCCGCCACCTTTATTGCCACCCTGTTCATCCCCATGTTCTTTACCTGGATGACCGGTCGCAAGCCGACCCACCGGCCCGGGGACAAAACCCTGGAAAAACCGGAACAGGGCCAGGACCAAGAGGAGAAATCCGAATGAAATCCCTAAGCCAAACCCCAACCGCCTTGCCCCTCAAGCGGGGCACGGCGGCCGCCCTGGCGCTCCTGGCCCTGGCCGGGTGCGCCGTGGGCCCTGACTACAAGCGTCCCGCCACCGCCCTGCCCCAGGCCTATCAGGAAAACCAGGCCACGGCGGAAAGCGCCAGCCCGGTGGAAGCCCAATGGTGGACCCTGTTCCAGGATGCGACCCTGAACGACCTGATGCAGCAGGCCCTGGCCAATAACACGGACATGCTCACCGCCGTCGCCAAGGTGGAAGAGGCGGACGCGGTGGCCCGTCAGGCCGGTGCCGCCCTGTTCCCGGAAATCGACCTGGACGCCAACGGCAACCACAGCCGGGCCAGCCAGCGGGCGAACAACCAGGTCACCAACCCGGTGACCAAGGACACCAAGGTGGGCCTGTCCACCTCCTTTGAACTGGATGTGTGGGGCCGTCTGCGCCGAGCCAAGGAAAACACCCTGGCCCTGGCCCTGGCGAGCCGCTACAACCAGGACACGGTAAAGCTTTCCCTGGCCGGTCTGGTGACCCAGTACTACCTGCAATTGCGGGCCCTGGACGCGGAACTGGCGGTGACCCGGGATGCCATCCATACCCGGGAAACCAGCCTGAAAATCACCCAGGCCAAGCTGGCCCGGGGCCTGGTCTCCCCCATCGACGAGCAACAGGCGGTGGGCGCCCTGGCCGCCGCCCAGGCGTCCCAGGCCCAGCTGGTGCAACAGCGGGCCATCGCCGAGCACCAACTGGGGGTTCTCACCGGCAAGCTGGATCTGAAGCTGGCCGCCGGGGATCTGCGCCAGCTGCCCCTGCCGCCCCTGCCCCCCGCCGGTCTGCCTTCCAGCCTGCTGGAATCCCGGCCCGACGTGCGCCAGGCGGAAGAAAACCTGGTGGCGGCCAATGCCAAGATCGGGGCCGTCAAGGCCACCCTCTTCCCCAAGCTGACCCTCACGGCAGGCATCGGCAGCGAAAGCGCCGCCCTGACCAACCTCTTCTCCTCCAAGGCGGGCACCTGGGCCCTGGGTCTGGACATTCTCCAGCCCCTGTTTGACGCGGGCCTGCGTTCCGCCCAGGTGGATCAGGTCACGGCCCAGCAGAAACAGAGCGCCGCCGGCTACGTGGCCACCCTGCGTACCGCCTTCAAGGAGGTGAATGACGCCCTGGTCACCGTGCGCCAAACCAAGGAAGCCAACACCGCCTTTGAAACCCAGGTGCAGGCCACCCGCAAGGTGCAGCAGCTGGCTACGGTGCGCTATCAGGCCGGCTACGTGGCCTATCTGGATGTGCTGGATGCCCAGCGCACGGCGGACGAGGCGGCGATCAGCTACATCACCAACCGCCAGGCCCAATTGCAGGCTGCGGTGGATTTGTTCAAGGCCCTGGGGGGCGGCTGGAAGGATGAGCTAATCGCCAAAAGCGAAGCCCGTCCGGGTAAGGGGAGCTAAAGCCCCCGGCGGTTCCCGTCCCTAGGAACCGCCGCCCGGTAACCCCCAACCCTCCCCATAAACCTTTGAGGCGTCCCGGAATCGGGCCCTCCGTAAAAAAAAGGGGAAGGCTTCCGCCTTCCCCCTCTTCCCCCGAGGATCGGCCTGTGGCGGGCCGGTCCTTCTTTGCCGGATTGTCTCCTTCGGGAGCGGTCCGGTTTTTTTTGCCCAGATTTCCTGAAAAGCCCCGATGGACCAGGGTTTCAGACCCTCCGGGCCAGGCCCCGGAAATCGGGACAGACGCCACCTTACCCCAATCCCCGCCCCTCGGCTGGACGCCGATTAGCTACCTAGCCGGGGGAATTGGGCCCAAGAAAAGCCCTCAAGTGGCCGAAAAATTGGGGAGAGGGGGAAATAGGCAGAGGAAAATTTTGGCAAAACGGGGGACAAGCAGGTCGCCCTCTGGGGCCCACCAGTCGCGCCCCTACAGCCCCACGTCTCCATCTCAAGGCGCGGGAAAAATACCCAGGGCGCCCCCACCCAAGGTTTGGTGCCAGAGCAGCGCCGAGCGGGGCTTTGCGCCCCAAGGGAAAAGCTAGCCGGGCCAACGGAAACGGCAGAACTTGCGGGGCGACTTAGGCAAGCCGGTGGATCATTAGGAGTGGGCATTCCCAGCTTGCGAGCGGAACCCGAACGGCCGTCTGGCTAGTGGGCAACCGGGCAACGCCGCACCAACAGCGGCCCTGGCCCAAGCTTTAACCGTCCCGCCAGAACACCGGGGCGCCGCCCCGGCCCTCAGGGCCGCCCTTCCACGCAGTAGTCCAGCCGCCCCCGGGGGGCCAGGTATTCCACCACGGCCAAGGGCAGGGTGCGGGGATTCAGGGCCTGTTCCACTTTCAGGTCCGCCTCTTCCAAATCCACCATGAGGGCCTCGTTGCGGGGAATATCCGGATCATGCACCAGCACCAGGGGACGCAGCAGCCGGTCCCCGTCGCTTTCGATGACCAGGCCCACGGTGCCGTTGGAAAGGCCGACAAAGCTGCCCGGGGGATAAACCCCCAGGGTTTTGATGAAGAGAGGCAACAGAGCCGGATCGAAAGCGCCCCCCTCTCGCTTGAAAATCTGGGCCAGGGCTTCCGCCGGGGTGGCGGCCAGTTTCAGGTCAAAGGGATTGCAGAGATTGTCGTAACGGTTGGCGATGGCCGCCAGCCGGGCCAGCCGGGGAATGCGCTCCCCGGCCAACCGGTTGGGAAAACCTTCCCCGTCCCAGCGCTCGTGGTGGCAGGCAATCACATTGCGGGCCGCCACCGCCAAGTTCTTGAGCCCGGCCACGGCCTTGATGCCGTAACCGATATGGGCCCGGTAAAACTCCTCCTCCGGCGGGGTGCGGCTGGTGGCCCGGAGAATGCGGGGGGGAATTTCCGTTTTGCCCGCGTCGTGGAGCAGGCAGCCCAGGGCCAGGGCCCGCATTTCCTCCCCGGAGAGTTCCGCACTTTTGCCCAGGAGCAGGGCCAGCATCATCACATTCAGGGAATGGAAGGCCAGCCCCCCATCCCGGCTCGGCTGATTCACCAGCTGCACCACGGCACTGCGGGCTTCCAGCAGGCCGGACACCACCCGCTCCGCCAGGGCCTGGGCCTCCACCAGGGCTTCGGCGGGGCGGCCGGGCAGGCGCTGAAAGACGGTCTCCAGGCGGGCCGCCTCCTGTTCGTACTGTCGCTCCCGCCGGGCCAGGGTTTCCCGCTGGTGCCGCACCCGGTCGATACGCCGCTGTTTTTCGTCCAACATGCCAGCCAGGGCCGCCGCGCCGAAATCCAGCTCCTCCGCCGCCTCCGACTTGGCCGCCTCGGGCAGGGGCCGGGCGGTGCTGCGGCCCGGGTCCCAGATCACTTCCTTGATGCCCATTTCCCGCAGGGCCCGGATCTGTTTTTCGCTGGTCAGACGGAATTCGTTGAAAAGAAAGGGATGGCGAATCCAACCCAGGGAAGCGAGGGAAATGAAAATGCCCGGTTGCAGGCGATCGACGCTCAAGGACGGCATGGAAGACTCAGGAAAAATGGGGGAGCCCCGCCATTTTAGTGCACAGCCCGGGGAAAACGCGGCAATATCGGGGCTGGGCTAGGTGACCAAAGGGGGAGGACGGACGTAATATGCTCCTGTATTAACGCTTTTTGCCACTACCTTGGCCCCATCCCCTTCTTCCCTTTCCCTCTCTTCGCGCCCGCCGGAGCCTGATATGACTTCGACCTCGTCCGCATCCCGCCGCAGCCGGCAGCTGGTCTGGCTTTTCGCCGGGGCCCTACTGGCCCTGACCTGGTTCGCCATTCTCTACAAAATCCAGACCGAACGGACCCGGGAAATCGACAACATCAACCGGGCCAACCTGAATCTGGCCAGCTCCCTGGAAGAACACACCCTGCGCACCCTGAAGGAAGTGGATCAGGCCGTGCTGTTTCTCAAATTCCGCTACGAAAAGGAAAAGGGTCGGGTGCCGATTCGGGAATACGTGCGGGAAGGCATGTTGCTCACCAATCTGTTCAACCAGATGGGGGTGATCGACGCCCGGGGGATGTACATCCTCTCCAGCCTGCCCCAGCACCGGGTGATCGACCTTTCGGATCGGGAACATTTCAAGGTGCACCGGGAGCGGGACTGCCATTGCCTGTTCGTCAGCAAGCCGGTCCTGGGCCGGGCCTCGGGCAAGTGGTCGATCCAGCTCACCCGGCGCATCAACCGGCCGGACGGCAGTTTTGACGGGGTGGTGGTGGTCTCCCTGGACCCCTTCTACTTCATCAAGCTCTACGGGGAAATGGACCTGGGCCGCCAGGGAGTCATTTCCCTGGTGGGGCTGGATGGCATTGTCCGGGCCCGCCGCTCCGGGGATCAGGTGTCCGTGGGCCAGGACCTGCGCCGCACCCATTCCCCCCTGATAACCCAGGCCCAGAGCCAACCCCAGGGGGTCTATCACGCGGATAGCAGCATCGACCACCTGCCCCGCTTCTACGCCTTCCGCCGCCTGCCCGATTACCCCTTCGTGGTGCTGGTGGGAGTGGGGGAAGAGGAAGCCCTGGCGGATTACCACAACCGGGTGCGCACCTATCTGCTTTTCGGTCTCTTCACCAGCCTCACCATCCTGGCCTTTTCCCTGGCCTCCCACCGGCTCATAGTTAAGCTGATCCGGGCCCGCAACCGGGCGGAAGAGGCCAATCAACTCAAATCCGAGTTCCTCGCCTCCGTTTCCCACGAGCTGCGCACCCCCTTGAACGGCATCATCGGCTACGCGGAACTCCTGGAAGATGGCCTGCCCGCCGCGGACGGCCAGCGGGAATACGCCCAGACCATCCGGGAAAGCGGCAATCACCTGCTCCATCTGGTCAATTCCATCCTGGATCTGGCCAAGGTGGAGGCGGGGCGCCTGGAACTGGATAACCAGCCCATCTGTCCCCAGGCCCTGGCCCACAGCGTGGTGGCGGCCCACCAACCGGAGGCCGGGCACAAGGGCCTGCACCTCAGTCTGGAAACGGCCCCGGACCTGCCCCCCCGTCTCAGTTGCGATCCCCTACGCCTGACCCAGGTGCTCAATAATCTGGTCCATAACGGGGTGAAATTCACAGACCAGGGCCAGGTCAACCTGATCCTGGAACGGGAAGGGGAGCGGCTGCGCTTTACCGTGCGGGACACCGGGCCCGGCATCCGGCCCCAGGATCAGGAACTGATTTTTGAAAAATTCCGTCAGGCGGATGTATTTCTCACCCGCCCCCACCAGGGCGCTGGCCTGGGCCTGGCCCTTTCCCGGCAACTGGTGGAACTCATGGGGGGCCACCTGCGGGTAAAATCCCAGCCCGGTTCCGGTAGCGAATTTTTCTTTTCCCTGCCCATCGCGGGACCGGATGCCCCCCTGCCCCCCTTCGGAGACCGATCATGAAAGTGCTGGTGGTAGACGACCAGGACATCAACCGCAAATTGCCCCTGGCCATTCTAAAAAAACAAGGGGTGGCAACGGCGGAAGCCGCCGATGGGGAAGAAGCCCTGGCCCTACTGGCCCGGGAGCCGGACATTCGCCACATTCTGCTGGACGTGAGCATGCCCGGTTTGAGCGGTACGGAGGTCTGCCAACGGCTGCGCCGCCAGGCGGACGGGGGCCGTTACCACATCGTGGCCTACACCGCCCATGCCTTCGATAACGAAACCCGGGCCATTATGGCGGCGGGTTTTGACCGGCTGCTGATTAAGCCCATTAACCGGACCAGTCTGCTCCAATCCCTGGGGCTACCGGACACTCCGGCCCCCTAATCCGAGCCTCCGCTGGCCCCCGCCCCAGGCGCGCTTTCCAGCCGGGCGGCCAGGGCCCGGTTCAAAGCTTCCAGCTCCCGCCCCAAAGCTTCCAAGGTGGGGACGGGGGTTCCGTTTTTCACCGCCTTTTCCACCGCCGCCCCCAACTCCACCACCGGGCTGGGGCCAAAATTGGCTGCCGCCCCCTTGAGGCTGTGGGCCAGCCGCCCCAGGGTGGCCCAGTCCCCTGCCCCCCGGGCCGTTTCCATGGTCGCCAGATCCGCCACGGATTGGCGCAGAAACAGGGCCCCAATAATCTCCAGCACCTCCCCATCCGCCCGGGCCAGAAGCCCGGGGTAATCGGTGGCGGGGGTCGCAGGAAGCACAGTCCCGGGGGTAGCCACCTCCCCCGCATCCCCCGCATCCCCCGATCGCTCCGGTGGCCCGTCCCCCGGGGCCTGACCACCCGCCCCCGAACTCCCCCCGTCCCCACGGCCGGTCCCCTTTGCCGGAGCCCGGTCCAGGGGAGCGGCCCCGGGGGACGGGGCGGGCCTGGCGGGGGAGCGGGGCTTGGGAGCACTGGCCGGGCCAGGGGACTGCCCGGCGCCCAGCCCACCGCCAGGGCCCAACAGGGCCCCCACCCCGGCCAGGGTCAGGGGCTTGGCCAGACAACCGTTCACACCCGCCGCCTGGGCCCGGCGCCGGACGTCCGGCGCCAGATCGGCGGACAGGGCGTAGATGGGCAGGGGGGCACGGCCCTCCGCCACCTCCCGTTCCCGAATGCGCTGGGTGGCGGCCAGGCCATCCAGCACGGGCATTTGCACATCCATGAGCACCAGATCGAAGGGCTCGGAAGCGGCCAGGGCCACGGCCTGGGCCCCGTCCTCCGCCAGACGCAGGCGGTAACCGGCGCCCTCCAGCAGGGCCTGGGCCAGGCGCCGGTTCACCGGGTTGTCGTCCGCCACCAGAATCCGGGGCGCCGCCCCTGGCGCCGGGAGCGCCGCCGGAGTCGCCAGCCAGGCCTCGGCCAGGGCCTCCGGCAGCAGGGGACGGGAAAGGACCCTCACCCCGGGCCAGGTCTGGGCTCGAGCCGCCAGGCGCCCCTTAGTCAGGGCGCCCCCCAGGAGCACCGCCGCCCCCCCCCGGGCCAGAGCATTTTGTTCCCGCCACAGCTGTAACAGCCGCCAGGCCCCGTCTTCCGGCCAGTCTCCGTCCAGCACCAGCCACTCCCCGGGGTGGCCGGGGGCCTCCAGGGCCTGGTCCAGGCCCGCCGCCCCGCTGGCCAGGCAAGGTTCCCCGCCCCATTGCTGAATCCAGGGGGCCAGGGCCCGGGCCCGATCCCCGTCCTGAAGCACCAACCAGACCCGGGCCCCGTCCAGAGCCGGGCCCCGGGCGGGGGACAGGTCCTCCGCTGCCAGGGGCAGGCTGAAGTGAAAGCAACTGCCTTCCCCCACCCGACTTTCCACCCAGATTTCTCCCCCCATCAGATCCATGAGGCGGGCGCAGATGGTCAGGCCCAGGCCCGTGCCCCCGTAGTGGCGGGTGGTGGAGCTATCCCCCTGGGTAAAAGGGGAAAAAATCTGGGCGCATTTTTCCGGGGCAATACCGATGCCCGTATCCTGGACCCAGCCCCGCAGGCAGACCCGGCCCGGGCTTTCCCGGGTCATACCCAGGCCCAGGGTAACCTGGCCCGTTTCCGTGAATTTCACCCCGTTACTCAAAAGATTGACCAGGATCTGGCGCAGCCGGCCTGGGTCCCCCACCAGGCGGGCGGGCAGATCCGGGGCCAGGTCGGCCCCCAGCACCAGGCCTTTCTGCTCCGCCTTCAGGGCCACGGTGGCCAGGGCCCCCGCCACCACGGTCTGGGGATCAAAGGGCACGGCTTCCAGGTCCACCTTGCCCGCCTCGATTTTGGAGAAATCCAGGATGTCGTTAATGATGTCCAGCAGGGCTTCGGCGGAGGCTTTCACGGCCAGGAGATATTCCCGCTGTTCCCCGTCCAGGGCCGTATCCAGGGCCAGATCGGTCATTCCCAGAATGCCGTTCATGGGGGTGCGGATTTCGTGGCTCATATTGGCCAGAAATTCGCTCTTGGCCCCATTGGCCGCTTCCGCCGCCTCCTTGGCCCGGAGCATTTCCTCTTCCCAGCGCTTGCGCTCGGAAATATCCAGAATGGAGCCCACCAGGCCCCGGACGCTACCGTCCGGCCGGGTCAGGACCGCCTTGCTGAAAATGGCGTGGCCCCGGCTGCCGTCCGGTTTGAAAAAATCCGCCTCATAGACCTGGCGGCCCCTCCCCGCCGCCACCAGGGCCCGATCCTGATCCGCATGGATGCGGGCCAGTTCCTCCGGCAGCACGTCGAACACCGTGAGCTTGGCTTCCGCCTCCAGGGCCTGGCCGAAAAATTCCGCGCAGGCCCGGTTAATGCCCTGGTAATGGCCCTGGGTGTCCTTGAAATAGAGGGGCACGGGCACGGATTCCACCAGCTGGCGGGTAAGCAGCAACTGCTCGTCCAGACGCTCCTCCGCCACCTTGCGGTCCGTGATGTCGGTGCGGATGGCGATGTATTGGTAAGGATGCCCCTGGTCGTCGAGAAAGGGCACGATGGTGGCGTTCACCCAGTAGAGGGAGCCATCCTTGCGCCGGTTGCACATTTCCCCCTGCCACACCCGGCCCTGGGTAATGGTGCTCCACAGGGTGGCGAAAAAGCGCCGGGCATGGGTGCCCGAATTCACCAGCCGGTGGTTCTGCCCCACCAGTTCCTCCCGCCGGTAGCCGCTTAAGGCGCAGAACTTGTCGTTGGCGTAGGTAATGACCCCATCCACGTCCGTAATGCTCACCACCGCGTGCTGATCCAGGGCAAATTTCTGCTGGGCCAGGGCCCCGTTCAATTCGTGGAGGCGCCGCTGGCTTTCCCCCTGCTCCCGCACCAATTGGCCCACCAGGGCGGCCAGGGTCTCCAGATTGGCATCCCCCTCGTCCATGGGGGGCAGCCCGGCCTCCGCCAGCAGCCGGTTCACCGTCAGCACCAGGGAACTCACGGCCCCCTGGCGGCTTTCCAAATCCTGGCGCAGCCGGTCATTGGCGGTGACCAACTCCTGGGAACTCAGATCCAGGCTGCGGGTGCGCAGGGTCAGGTCCCGCTCGCTCTGGGCGTAGGCAGTGGAAACGGCTTGGAACAAGCCTTCCAGACCGGCCAGGGCCACCGCCAGCCGGGGCGGAGTGTCCCGCCGGGCCCCCAGTTCCAGAAGCTCGGCCAGGAGACTGTCACATTCCTCCTGGTCCGCCACCCCCAGGGTACGGCGTAGCTGGCGCAGCAGCAGCCGGTGCAAAGGCTTATCCGGCGGCAGGCCGGAGGACGGGGGCAGGGAGGCCATGGAAAGGTGCCGGGGCCCGGGGCTTTACCGCTCCGCCCACAGGGAGACAGTCATGGTCTGGTTATGCAGACGGCCGTAATTGGCCCCGTCCAGGGGACTGATTTCCCCATAGGCGTAAAAGCCGGTGAGGGGCACCCCGTGGCCCACCACGTCGGCCACCGCCTCCACCTCCTCGTCGGTCTGGCTGCCCATCACCACCTTCCGCCCCACACAGCTCACCAGCAGGGCCAGCTGGGGCGGCACCCCGAGGCGGGTGGCGGCGGATTTGGCGGCCCACAGGGCCCCATCCACCAGGGCATCCCGACTAGCGTGCATGAGCCGGAGATAGCCTTCCGGGTCGATTTCCCCCGCCAGAATCATGCTGCCCTGCTGCCCATCCACCCCCAACACGGAGCGGATCAGGCCCGAGCTTTCCCGGTTGCGGCCTTCCATGGCCAGAGGGAAATGGAGGGCCGAGGCGGGCAAATCCGCCGCGTATTCCCCCAGGTAGCGCTTGTACACCTCCAGGGCCGGCTCCCCGTCCAGTTCGTAAAGCACGTTCCCGGCGCAGCGGGTAACCCGGCGGGCCGGGCCAAAGGGGGTCCAGCCGCCGAAAGCCCCATAACCCAGTTGCAAAGCCGTGCCGTAAAGGCCCACGGCCACCAGATGGGTGGTACTGGGGCCCTGGTTGGAAAGCACCCAGGTCTGGCGAAACGCCGTGCCGTCCCCGGCCAGACCGCCGATGATGGGCAGCTGGTCCCCCAGCACATCGGCCAGCCCGGCCACCACGGCGCTGCCATTAACCCGCACCCCCTGGGCGAACACCAGGACCGCGTCCAGTTCCGGCCCCACCAGCTGTTCCCCCAGGCGCATCCCCGCCGCCCGGGAATCCCCCATGTGGCTCAGTTCCGTCACCGCCTGGCGCACCTGGGTGTGGTCGAAATGGAGGGCGGTGACGGTGGCGGCCCCGGTCATGGCGCCCCCGGGGACAATTTCCCCCGCCGTGCTACACCCCGCCAGGCAGGCTTTGGGGAAGGCCTGGGCCAGCACCCCGGCCAGTTCCCCGGCGATAAAGTGTTCCGGGGCGGCAAAGACCAGCACCAGTTGGGGTTCCATATCCTGCCAGCCCTGCCATTGCAGGGGCGTCAGGGGGCCGCCACCGTGGGCCCATTGTCGGACTTTGAGGGTCATGAAGGATTTTCCTTGTCGGTTTCGGGCTCCGGCCCGTCCCCGTATTGGTCCCGGATGGTCAGGACCGCTTCCCAGTTTTCCAGGAAGGCGGCCACGCAGCGGGGATCGAAGTGACGGCCCGCCCCCTCTTGGAGCAAGGCCACCGCCTTGTCCAGGGGCCAGGCTGGTTTATAGGGGCGCACCGAGGTGAGGGCGTCGAACACGTCCGCCACGGCGGTGATGCGGCCAAAGAGGGGAATGGCTTCCCCCGCCAGGCCCCGGGGATAGCCGCTGCCGTCGAATTTTTCGTGGTGGCTGTGGGCAATTTCCGCCGCCGCCTGGAGCAGGGGGGAACGGCCCTGGCTGAGGATGTCGTGGCCCAGGGCCGCATGGCGCTGCATGATGCGGAATTCGTCCGGGTCCAGGCGCCCGGGCTTTAAGAGAATGTGGTCCGGAATGCCCACTTTGCCCACGTCGTGCATGGGGGCGGCGGCCAGCAGCAGTTCCTGGTCCGCCTCGTTCAGGCCCAGATTGCGGCCGATGAGGCGGGCGTAGCGGGCCATGCGCAGAATGTGGGCGCCGGTTTCCGGGTCCCGGTATTCCGCCGCCTTGGCCAAACAGATAATGGTTTCCTGCTCCCGGGTCACCAGGGAGGCGGTGGCCTTGGCCACTTCTTCCGCCAGCCAGGCCGCCCGGTCGTGGAGCTGGCGCTGGCTGCGGCGCAGTTCGCAGAGATTGCGCAGGCGGGCGAGAAATTCAGCCTTATCCACCGGCTTGGTAAGGAAATCCGAAGCCCCCGCCTCCAGGGCCTGATAGCGCACCTGGCGCTGTTCATTGGCGGTGACCATGAGCAGGGGCACGGTGTCCATGCCGGGCATGGCGCGAAAACGGCGAATGAATTCCAGGCCGTCCGGGGCGGGCATCATGTAATCCACCACCACCATGTCCGCCTGGCCTTCGGCGCACCAGGTCAGGGCCTCCCCGGAACGGGGAAAGCACCACACCCGGGTTTCCGGGATGCGCCCGGCCAGGGCCTTGAACAGGGCTAGATTGATTTCCCCATCATCGACGATGACGATGTTGAGCAGCACGGCGCCTCCTGGCTGGAAGGGGTTGGAGCTGCCCCCGGAACACCCCCTAGGGCGCCCACGGGGCCCTAGTCATTATCCCTAAATCCGGGGAAAAAAACTGGGCTCAGCCCTAGCTTTTTGCCCGCCGGACGGCCAGTTCCGACCATTTCCGGGCCAAGGCAGGCACCTGGCCCCGGGTTTCGGGGAATGGGCCCGCCCCAATCAGGCGCCGGGGCCCTTTCCGTCCAGGCCGGAAACTTCCCACAGGGCTTTGCCAAAGGCTTTCCAGGCGGCGCCCCCGTGGGTGAAAAAACCCTCTTCCGCGCTGATGGCCATGGTGCGCAGCATGAGGGCGGCAAAGCCGAACAACTCGGCCTTGGCCTGGGCCTGGTGGTCCTTGCTGCCCTGGGCAGCCTGGCGGGAGGCCTCCCGGCCATGGGACAGGGCTTCCTCCGCCAGGGCCCGGACCTGGGCCGTATCGCTCCAGTCGATGCCCAGGATGATGCCGCGCCGCTCGATTTCTTTTTCCAAGGCCCGGGTGTCCCGGTCCAAACTGGTCAGGGGACCGGTTGCCTGTGGCTTATCTGTCATGGTCTCTCCGGGGGATTAGGATTTTTGGTCGTCTATTTTCGCCCAGAGCCGCCCGAATCCCAAGGGGGGCGTGGGGCGATCCCGGTCTTAAGCCGCCTGGCGGGCTGCCGCCCCCTCCCCTTCCCGCAGGCAGTCCAGCAGGGCCCGGATGGCCGCCGTATCGCCCCCCTGGCGCCACACCGCCAGAGTCGCCACCCGGCCCTCGTCCCCTGCCAGGGGATGGAGGCGCAGGCCGCTGCGGGCACCGTAGCTTTCCACCACCCGCCGGGGCAGGAGGGCCACCCCCATGCCCGCCAGGACACAGCCCAGGATGGTCTGGTAGGAGGACACGGGGACGATGCGCTCCGGCATGACCCCGGCCCGGGAAAACCAGGCTTCTAGCCGGGTCCGGTAGGCGCAGCCTTCTTCAAAGGAAATGATGGTGCGGCATTGGAGCTCGGTGGCGGACACCATGGGGGGCTGGGCCGCGTCGGAAACCAGCACCAGTTCCTCTTCAAACAACACTTCCCGGGCCAGACGGGGATCGGCCACGGGAGCCGCCACCAGGGCCAAATCCAGCTCCCCGGCCAGAACCTGGGCCACCAGGCCCCGGGTGCCCCGGGTCTGCAATTCCAGACGCACGTCCGGATAGTGGCGGTGGAAGCGGGCCAGGGGCTCGGCCAGCCGCACCCCGGCGGTGGTTTCCATGGAGCCCAGGCGCAGCTGGCCCCGGGGCACGTCGTCCGCCAGGGATTGGCGGGCCTCGTTGGCCAGGGCCAGGAGCCGGTCCGCGTAGTCCAGTAGCTGGCGACCGGCGGTGGTGGGCACCAGGCGCCGCCCTTCCCGGAGAAACAGGGTCACCCCCAGGTCCTCCTCCAGCTGGCGTATGCGGGTGGTCACATTGGACTGCACCCGGTTGAGCCGGACCGCCGCCCGGGTAACCCCCCCTTCCCGAATCACGGTACGGAAGATGTGCAGATCGTTCAGGTCCATGGCCAAGGCTCCGGTTAATTCATCTCAAAGAGAGATCGTTTCAATCTTAATAATTCATTTTTCAAGAACATATTGCCCGGCTACAGTGCTTAGCACAAGACCCAACCCCAAGGAGAAACCATGCCATCCCCCAACGCTGCTTCCCCCGGCGGCCCCTCCCTCCGGAGCGGCTACCTGTGGGCCGGACTCACGGTCATGATCTGGTCCGGCTTTATCCTCATGTCCCGCTTTGGCGGCAAGAGTCCCTTAACCGGCTGGGACATTACCGCCCTGCGCTTCGGCACCGCCGCCCTGGTGCTGCTGCCCGTGTGGCTGCGCCACCGCCGGGACCTCCACTTCAACCTCCAGACCCTGGTGCTGGCCCTCACCGGGGGCGCCGGTTTCGGCATGCTGGTTTATTCCGGCTTCAAGTTTTCCTCCGCCGCCCACGCCGCCATTCTCCTCCCCGGCATGTTGCCCTTCGCCGTCTCCCTCATGGCCTGGCTGATACTGGGGGAGCGGCCCGGGAGCCAGCGCTGGGCGGGCCTCACCATTATTGGCGGCGGGCTGGTGTGCTTGGGCATGGATAGTTTCCAGGACGGTCTGGGCCATTGGCAGGGGGATCTGCTGCTCCTGTCCGGCTCCTTTTCCTGGGCCCTCTACACCGCCCTGGTGCGGCGCTGGCAGGTCTCCCCCTGGGACGCCACCCTGGGGGTGGCCCTGGTCTCCGCCGCCCTCTACATGCCCGTTTATCTGCTCTGGCTGCCCAAGCAAATCAGCCAGGTGAGCTGGGGCTTTCTGGCTTTTCAGGCGGCCTACCACGGCATTATCGTGGTCATTGTGGCCATGCTCTTTTACATGCGGGCCATGGTCATCCTGGGCCCCACCCGGGTCGGCACCCTCATGGCTTTAGTGCCCGCCATTGCCGGCCTGGCCTCCGCTCCGCTCCTGGGCGAAGCCCTGTCCCCCTTGATTCTGCTGGGTCTGGGGCTGGTCAGCGGCGGCGCCTGGTTCGGTAGTCTCACCCGCATTCCCTTTATTCGGAGAAGTCCATGCCCTACGTAAATATCAAAATCACCCAGGAAGGCGCCACGGCGGAGCAAAAGGCCCGCCTGATCCAAGGCGTCACCGAGCTGTTGCGGGACACCCTGGGCAAAAATCCCCAGACCACCGTGGTGGTCATTGAGGAGCTGCCCACGGATAACTGGGGCATCGGCGGGGAAAGCATTACCCAGCGCCGCCGTCGGGGTAGTTGAGGCAAGGGACGACCAGGGGCGGAAGGCCTGGCCGAGGTTTTGGCCCCCCGCCCCCGTCTTTCCTACCCCTTCTCCTATCCGCCTGACCACACGGGCATCCTGGGGCCATCTGCCCCAAGATGCCCGTTTTTATTGGCTTCGCCCCTAGGCTTTAGCTAGATCCTTGATCCACGCCCCTCTCCGGGCAGTTTTTTGCCCCGCCCCGAGCCGCCACCCCGGCCCCCTTCCCCCCGTGCCCCTTTCCGGTCATCATGGCGCCCGTTTTTTCTTCCTCCCGTGCCCCATGCCCGATCTGGATCATCCCATCGACGTCAGCGAAGCCGCTGGCGTCCGCTATCTCCACTTTGGCTCCGACTGGGTCCAGGGGGCCATGCGCATCGCCCGGCCCTATTCCCTGGAACTGGCCTACACCCGGGAAATGATGGCCGGGCTGCTCCTGCGGGAGCGGGAGCCCTGGCCGGAAAAGCTGCTGCTCATCGGCCTGGGGGCCGGTTCCCTGACCAAATTTGCCTGGCGCCACCTGCCCCGCTGCCAGGTCACGGTGGTGGAAATCAATCCCCGGGTGGCGGCCATGGCCCGGCAATGCTTCAAATTGCCCGAGGCCGGTCCCTGCCTGGACTACCGTTTTCAGGATGGGGCCCACTTCGTGGCCCAAGCCCGGGCCGCTGGAGAACATTACGACTGGATCCTGGTGGATGGCTTTGATCCCCAGGCCCGAGCCGGGGCCCTGGATCGCCAGCCCTTCTACCGGGACTGCGCCGCCCTGCTGGGCCCCCGGGGCCTGCTGGGGGTGAATTTCCTCGGCCGCAGCCGGGGCTTTGGCGCCAGCGTGGCCCGGCTGGAAGAGGCCTTCCCCGGGCGCACCCTGGTTTTTCCCTCCTGCGACAGCGGCAACGCCATTGCCTTCGCCGCCGTGGGGGAACGGGTGGATGTGAGTCAGGAGGAATTGAAGGAACGGGCCCAGGCCCTGAAGGCCGCCACGGGCCTCAATCTTTTGCCCACCCTGGCCCGACTGGAGCAGGCAGGCCACTTCCAGGGACGGCGACTGGTGCTTTAGACGCCGGAGCCAGCGGCAAAACTCCGGCCCGGGCGGCGGTCGCCCCGGGGGCCCAAGCAAGGGGTCCCGGGCGCCTGCCAGTCCCGGGCTAGCCCAGGCTGTCTTCCTGGAAGCGGTTCTGGATGGCCGTCACCAGGTCCGGGTTATCCACCAGCACCGCCACGCAAGCCTGATCCAGCTTGCCCCCCATTTCCCCGGTCATGACCGCCAGGGCCGCCGCGTTGCTCCACGCTTCCTTATAGGGGCGGCGGCTGGTGAGGGCGTCGAAAACATCGGCCACCGCCACAATCCGGGCTTCCAGGGGAATTTCCGTGCCCGCCAGCTTGTCCGGATAGCCGCTACCGTCCAGGGCCTCGTGGTGGTGGCGCACGATGTGGCGCAGCATGGCCGCCTGGGGCAGGCCGGAAAGGCCGAAATTGGCCAACATGGCATCCACCATTTCCGCCCCGTGCACCGGGTGTTCCTGAATCACCCGGAATTCCTCCCCAGTCAGCTTGCCCGGCTTCTGCAACAGGGCGTCGGGCACCGCCACCTTGCCCAGGTCGTGGAGGGGGGCAAAGAGGAAAACGTATTCCACAAAGCTGTCGTCCAGGCCCTGGGCCGCCCCCAGGAGACGGGCGATAAGGTGGGAATAGTGGGCCATGCGCTCCAGGTGCAGACCGGTTTCAAAGTCCCGGTGCTGGGCAATCTGAGCCATGGTGCGCACCCCGGCCCCCAGGGTGCGCAGGCAGACCAGTTCGTTGATCACCACCAGGCTTAACTGGTGCCCCACTTCATCGAGAAAATCCAGATCCTTCTCCTTGAAGGCAAAGGTCTGGCGGGAATTGAAGAAAATGAAGCCGAACAATTCCCCGTTGTAAATCATGGGCAGGGTGTAGCTGGTGCCGTAGCCCTGGCCGCTGATGCGCCGGCTGTGCTCCCGGGAGCGCCAGTTGGCCGCCGCAATGTCATTCACCAGCCGGGGATGGCCCCCCTGGGCAATGGAGGACAGGGATTGGGACTGGGCCAGGGGGCTAGCGTAGAAAGACAGGGGATCGGCGCCCCCACTGGCGTGGAGAAAGGTTTTCAGCAGATCCGTACGGGGATCGTAGGTGACCACCGCCACCCGGTCCAGATCCGGCAGCCGTTCCCGGGCGTAGCGGTGCAATTCCTGGAGCTTGTCCGGCAAAGGCTGACTGGCGTGGAGGAAGGCCAGCTTGTCCCGGCGAAATACCGTATTCGGCAACACTTTGTCCTGCCCTAACAAACCGAAGGATTTGTCCCAATCCATCCTTACTCCTGAGCAAAAAAATCCCGTGCCCCAGCGTTGTCACGCTTCCGACACGTAAGCCCTGCAACATGGCTGTCATTCGTACGCTTTTTAGCGTTCTTTTTGGTGTGACCGGAAGTAAAACAGAAGAAGGGGCGGCATGCACGTACTGATGATATCTGACGTTTATTTCCCGCGAATTAACGGGGTTTCCACCTCCATCGAAACCTTTCGCCGAGAATACCAAGCCCTGGGCATCCGGGTCACGGTGGTCGCACCGGACTATCCTTTAGCAAAACCCGAGCCAGGCATTATCCGCATCCCCTCCCATGCCATTCCCTTCGACCCGGAAGACCGGCGCATGGCCTACGCCCCCCTGCTGGCCCTCTTGCCCCAGCTGAAACAGGAGGGCGTCAGCCTGGTCCATATCCAGACCCCCTTCGTCGCCCATTACGGCGGCCTGCGCCTGGCCCGGGCCCTGGAGGTGCCCTGCCTGGAGACCTATCACACCCTGTTTGAGGAATACTTCCACCACTATATTCCCGGCCTGCCCCGGGCCTGGCTGCGGGCCGCCACCCGCCTCCTTTCCCGCCGCCAATGCAACGCCCTGGACGCCATTGTGGTGCCTTCCCGGGCCATGGCGGAACGGCTCACCGCCTACGGCATCACCCGCCCCCGCCACATTATTCCCACGGGCATTCCCCTGGAGCGCTTTCGCCCAGGCAATCGCCAGGCCCTGCGCCAGCGGCTGGGCATCGGGGAGGCGCCCATGGCCCTGTACGTGGGCCGGGTGGCGGGGGAAAAGAACATCGACTTCCTCCTCCACATGATCCGCCATGCCCTGGGCGATCTGCCGGACCTGCATCTGGTGGTGGCGGGGGAAGGACCGGCCCTCCCCGGCCTACAGCGTCTCGCTCGGCAACTGAACATTGACCGGCAGGTACATTTCATCGGCTACTTGGACCGAAACCGGGAACTGCCCGATTGCTACGCCGCCGCCGACGCCTTTGTCTTCGCCTCCCAAACCGAAACCCAGGGCCTGGTGCTGCTGGAGGCCATGGCCATGGGTATTCCGGTGGTGGCCCTGGCGGAAATGGGCACCCGGGACATCTTGGAGCCGGGCCAGGGCTGCCTGGTGCCCCCGGCGGAACCCCGGGCCTTTGCCCAGGCCCTCACCGGCCTCCTGACCGATGCGGCCTTGCGCCAGCGCCTGGCCCAGGAGGCCCGGGACTATGTGCAGGAATGGTCCGCCCCGGCCTGCGCCAAGCGCCTGGCGGATTGCTGCACCGCCATTTGCGCTGCCCAAAATCTTGGATAAACTGGAAGTCAGTTCTCCCACCCACAACACCCTGAATTTAAGGGGGAGCTCGCCGCACCCGATCCCCCGGGTGCCCGGCCCACCCGGAACCGCCAGTTCCGGCCATCCCCCAGGATGAATACGTAGGAGAAGCCCATGTTGACCCTGCAAGATTGTCTGGATTTTTGCGATATGGAGCGTGGCGAAATCGACGCCATTGCCTACCATGAACACATTCCCCCGGTGGTAGCGGTGGAGCTCTGCGACACCCTGCTCCATTCCCCGGAAGGTCTGTGCAACCTCCACGCCATGTTTCTGGAAAATATCGAAGACGCCCTGGCCCACGGGGAAGGCGCCCGTGCCCAGGCCCTCACCAGCCAATACCGGCACTTTCAGGCCACCCATCCCCTGCCCTTGCCCTAATCCCCCCGGGGCACAAGGTAAAAGGCCGGACCCTATAAAGGTCCGGCCTTTTTTGTTTGGGGAGGATGGGCCTTCCGTGCCCCTTTTCGTGCCCTTTTCGTACCCCTAGCCCTGGTCCGCTCCCCCGGTTCAGGCAACCGGCCCCAGGGCATAGGCGGCCATGGCAGCCATGACTTCCGGGGCCTCTCCCACGGGGCCCATGAGTTCCAGGGTCACCTGGGGGAAGCGCTGCCCCAGGGATGTGAGGAGGGCGGGCAAATCCCGGGTCAAATGGCCACTGGAGGCCATGAACAGGGGCACCACCCGCAACCGGCTCAATCCCAGGCCCGCCAGTTCCGCCACACAGGCTTCCAAGCTGGGGTTCTGGGTTTCGAGAAACGCCAGCCGGGTTAGGGTGGCGGGAGAACGTTGGGCCACCATTTCTAACAGCCGTTCCATGGCCGAAGCCCAGGCCGGATTACGGGAGCCGTGGGCGAAAAAGATCAGGGCTTGGGGTCGGAGTTCTAGGAGCATGGGATGGAACTAGACGGTGGCGGTCAAACCATTGCCTTCCAGGGCGACGATGGCCTTGGCTTGGTTGAAATCCTCCGCATAGCCGCAGGCGTAGAGGCAGCAGGCCAGCTGATTGGCCAAGGGCATGGGGAGGGGCGCCTGACCGTCCAGAATGCGGCGTATCCATTGGGCCGTGGCCTTGGCGTCGCATTCTTCCGGGAGGCTGGGGAGGGATTTTAAGCTTTCGTGCTCCGCCTCGAACAGCACTTCCACGGTTTCCTCGTGAATGTATTCGATGCGGGGCCGCCGTTTGGGATTGGCGAAGGGCTCCCCTTCCGTGGCCCGCAGGAGCAGGGCCCGGCCCCCCAGGTAGGAGAACACGTCCCGCATCAAGTCCATGTAGGCCGGGTGGGTGGCCGCCCCCAGCACCACGCCGGTGCCTTTGAAGGGGTCCAGCATTTTCACCAGGCTATGGGCGCTGTTGCGCAGCCCCAGCCGGCCCCGCAGGGCCAGCAGGCCATTTAGGCCGGGGGACAATACGGGCAGGGGAATGAAGGCCAGGCCCTTTTCATTGAGGGTCTGCTGGGCCGTGGCCACGGTGGTGCAGGGCATGACCCCCAGTTCCCGAAAAACCTGGGCGGTGGTCACCCGGCCGTAGCCTTCCAGCAGGCCATGGACCACCACCGGGATATTGAAGCGCTGGAGCAGTAGGGCCAGCAGGGGGGTGAGATTAGCCCCCTTGCGGGCCCCGTTGTAGGACGGAATGACCAGGGGACGAATACGGTTGGTGGCGCATTTCAGACCATGAACCCGATCATTGACGGCGGCCAGGAAGCCGATCATTTCATCGGCGCATTCCCCCTTCACCCGCAGGGCCAGGGCAATGGCCCCCAGTTCCAGGTCCGGCACACCGCCGTCCAACATGGCCCCGTAAAGCTGCTGGGCCTCTTCCAGGGTCAAATCCCGGGCACCGTCGGCGCCCCGGCCCAGTTCCTTGATATAGGGTACGAAATTCATTGGTCTCCGCTCCTCTTTTCCGGCCCGCTTCTTGGTTAGGGTGAAGCGGGCCTGTCGGCAGCATGGCCTGGGCGCTGAACGCTTCCGGGAGCTAGGACCCGAATGGTCCGGAAAAAATCCCCATGGCTCCTCTTTTCCCAGGCTCCGCCGACAGTCACATGGCATAACTTCGGTTCGTGGACAATTAGCAACAGCCGTGCCACTCCTGGATTTGGGGAAAATTGGGGAGGGGAGACCCGGCCACGGGGGCCGGGCCGCCTCGGGATGGTGCGTCAGGAGACCGTTACGCGCCGCCCTGGTGCCGGGCGGACCAAATTACTTCACCCGCTGCAACTTGGGGCGACCGCCCGCTGGGGGAGCGGGAGGCTCGGGATCGGGGGAGGCTTCCGGCAATGGCGTGTCTTCCACTTCAAAGGCCATGCCGGCCCCGTTTTCCTTGGCGTAGATGGCCACCACATTGCCCACGGGGAAGGAAATATTCCGGGCCACGCCGCCGAAGCGGGCGACGAAGGAAATGTAGTCGTTGTCCATGGCCAGCCGGGAAGTGGCGTCGGCGCTGATATTCAGGACAATCTGGCCGTCCCGGGCGAATTCCCGGGGCACCTCGGTCCGTTCATCCACGACCACCGCGATATAGGGCGTAAAGCCGTTATCGGTGCACCACTCGTAAATGCCCCGAACCATGTAGGGCTTGGTAGATGGTAAATCCATGATGATGGGCCGAAAAAAGGGCGCCGCAGCGCCCGGGGTTGCTTACTTGCGCATAACCTTTTCCGACGGGGTCAAGGCGTCAATAAACCCTTGTCGGCTGAAAATGCGCTCCGCGTACTTCATCAAGGGCGCCGCGCTCTTGGGCAGTTCAATGCTGTAATGGTCCAAGCGCCACAGCAAGGGGGCGATGGCCACGTCCAGCATGGAAAACTCGTCCCCCAGCATAAACTTTTGCTTGGAGAACATGGGGGCCAGTTCGGTGAGCCGGTTTTTCACTTCCGTCCGCGCCTTCTCCGCCGTCTTCTGGTTCTTTTCCAGGGCTTCGATGTGCACGAAAATTTCCCGTTCCATGGTGGACAGGAGCTGGCGCGCCCGGGCCCGCATGATGGGATCCGGCGGCATCAGCTGGGGATGGGGGAAGCGCTCGTCAATGTACTCGTTGATGATGTTCGGTTCGTACAGAATGAGCTCCCGCTCCACCAAGACCGGCACCCGGTTGTAAGGGTTGATGACGGCGATGTCTTCCGGTTTGTTGAAGAGATCCACGTCGATGACCTGGAAATCCATGCCCTTCTCGTAGAGAACGATACGGCAGCGATGGCTAAACGGGTCAGTGGTCCCGGAGTAGAGGTTCATCATAGTCAATACCTCAAAATGGAATCGGCACCGCCGCCGGGGAAAGCCCCCGGCAAACGATGCCGTTGCCTGGATCAGGCGGGGTTAATGCACGTCTTTCCAGTATTCCCGCTTCAGCAGGTAAGCCAGAACACCCAGCACGGCGAGGAACAGCAGCACGCCTACGCCCAGTTGCTTACGGAAATTGGCGCCCGGTTCGCTCATGAACACCAGGTAGCCGACCAGGTCAGCCACTTCCTTGTCGTACTCGGCGGGAGACAGCTTGCCGGGAACCGCAAGTTTCAGGTGCTTATGTTCGTGACCGGCGGCATCCTTTTCCACGTCCAGCACTTGCTGGCCTTGGAGTTCCCACAGTACATGGGGCATGCCGACGTTTTCAAACACGGTGTTGTTCCAGCCGGTCGGACGGTTGTCGTCCCGGTAGAAAGAACGCAGGTAGGTGTAGAGCCAGTCAGCGCCGGAACCCGCTTCGGATTCCTTGGCCCGGGCGATCACGCTCAGGTCAGGAGGCGTGGCGCCGAACCACTTCTTGGCTTCGTCAGGACGAATCCCGACCCGCATGGTGTCACCCACCTTTTCGCCGGCGAACATCAGATTGTCCTTAATCTGTTGCTCGGTCAGACCGATGTCCTTGAGGCGGTTGTAACGCATGGAGGAAGCGCCGTGGCAGCTCAGGCAATAATTCACGAAGAGCTTGGCGCCGTTTTGCAGGGCGGCCTGATCGTGGGAAACGTCAGGAGCCTTGTCCAATTCCAGGGGGGCACCACTGGCCAGCACCGTCAGGGGTGCGAAAAGCAGTGCGAGGAGCAGTTTTTTCATTTCTCTCGTCCTTTGCTTAGTGGGTGACCCGCTCGGGTTCCGGGCTGTACTTGTCCACCTTCGAGTACCAGGGCATGGTCAGGAAGAAGGCAAAGTAGATGACGCCGCAAATCTGGGAAATCTTTTCACCCCAGAAAGACGGCGGCTGGGTACCCAGGTAGCCGAGAATGACAAACGCCACCACGAACAGCGCCAGGAAGGTCTTGTAGATGGGACCACGGTAGCGGATGGACTTCACCGGGCTACGATCCAACCAAGGCAGGAAGGCGATGATCACCACGGAAGCGCCCATGGCCACCACACCCCAGAACTTGGCATCCACACCGAACAGGGGGTAGGTCACCGCCCGCAGGATGGAATAGAAGGGGGTGAAGTACCACACCGGAGCGATGTGGGGCGGGGTCTTCATGGGATCGGCCGGGATGAAGTTGTTGGATTCCAGGAAGTAACCGCCGCCTTCCGGCGCGAAGAACACCACGCAGGAGAAGACGAACAGGAACACCACCACGCCAACGATATCCTTCACCGTGTAGTAGGGATGGAAAGGAATGCCGTCCAGGGGAATACCGTGTTCATCCTTGTGCTTCTTGATTTCCACACCGTCCGGGTTGTTGGACCCCACTTCGTGGAGGGCCAGCAAGTGGGCGACCACCAGGCCCAGGAGAACCAGGGGCATGGCGATAACGTGGAAGGAGAAGAAGCGGTTCAGGGTCGCATCCCCCACCACGAAGTCGCCCCGCAGCCACACGGACAGGTCCGGGCCAACGAAGGGAATGGCGGAGAACAGATTGACGATCACCTGGGCGCCCCAGAAGGACATTTGCCCCCAAGGCAGCAGGTAGCCAAAGAAGGCTTCGCCCATCAGGCACAGGAAAATCCCGATCCCGAACAGCCAGATCAGTTCCCGGGGCTTACGGTAGGAACCGTAGAGCAGACCGCGGAACATGTGCAGATAGACCACGATGAAGAAGGAAGAAGCACCGGTGGAGTGCAGGTAGCGGATCAACCAACCCCAGGGCACGTCCCGCATAATGTACTCGACGCTGGCGAAGGCTACCGGCACACCGGCGGCGTTCAGGGAAGCATCGGGCTTGTAGTGCATGACCAGGAAAATACCGGTCACAATTTGGATCACCAGCACCAGCAGGGCCAGGGAGCCGAAGAAGTACCAGAAGTTGAAGTTCTTCGGCGCGTAGTATTCGGCCAGATGGCCGCGCCACATGGCCGTGGCCGGGAAGCGGGCATCCACCCATTCGAGCAAGTTGCCGGCCTTGGAGCCGTCGGACTTGTACTTTTCAAAATTGGTATTGGCAGCCATTCCTTACGCTCCCTTCTTGTCTTCGCCAATCATCAGGCGGGTATCGGAGAGATACATGTGGGGCGGGACTTCCAGGTTGAGCGGCGCGGGTTTGCTCTTGAAAACCCGACCGGCCAAGTCGAAGGTGGAACCGTGGCAGGGGCAGAGGAAACCACCCAGCCAGTCGCCGGGCATCCCTTCTTCCGTGCCAGACTTGAACTTGGAGCCGGGAGAACAGCCCAAGTGGGTGCAGATACCGATGGCCACCATGTATTCGGGCTTAATGGACCGGTGTTCGTTGGTGCAGTAGGTCGGTTGCTGGGGCTTTTCGGACTTGGGGTCCAACACTGCCCCATCCAGCTTGGGCAGGGTATCCAGCATTTCCTTGGTGCGGTTAATAATCCACACCGGCTTGCCGCGCCACTCCACGGTCATCATCTGGCCCGGCTCCAGCTTGGAAATATCCACTTCCACCGGAGCGCCAGCCGCCTTGGCACGCTCGGACGGCAGCATGCTGGAGACGAACGGCACGAGGGTGGCAATCGCCCCCACTCCACCGACGGCCGCAGTAGCGACCAGCAAGCGCCGCCTCCCGCAGTCCACTTTGTTCTCTTTGCTCATAGCGCTGATCCCTAAACTTAGAACGTAGAAAATTTTTGAAAGGCAAACCGCACACTATCCGACGATTAGCCGAATAAAACTTTGCGATTATACTTGAATCGCTCCGGGAACTGGAAGGCGGCCCCGTGGATCAAAGGCCCTTTTTATCAGGCTTTATCCGGGTCCCGCCGGTCCCGCAGGGCCTGGGCCAGGGTGCCCGGGTCCACAAATTCCAATTCCCCCCCCACCGGCACCCCCCGGGCAATACGGCTTACCTTGAGGCCCCGGGCCTTGAGCAATTCTCCCAGATAGTGGGCCGTAGCCTCCCCTTCGTTGGTGTAATTGGTGGCCAGAATCACTTCCTGGACCGTGCCATCGTCCGCCCGGGTGAGCAGCCGATCCAGGCCTAAATCCTTGGGCCCCAGGCCATCCAACGGGGAAAGGCGGCCCATGAGCACGTAGTAGAGACCGTTATAGGCCAGGGTCTGCTCCACCATATTCATGTCCACTGGGGTTTCCACCACACACAGCAGACTGGCGTCCCGCTTAGGGGAAGCGCAGCGTTCGCAGACTTCCTGCTCGGTCAGGGTATTGCAGCGGGCGCAATGGCGCAGGCGCTGCAAAGCATCCTGCAAGGCCCCCACCAAACGCTGGGCCCCTTGCCGATCCTGTTGCAGCAAATGAAACGCCATGCGCTGGGCGGATTTTGGCCCAACACCGGGCAGGCAGCGCAAAGCGGCTACCAGCCCGTCCAGACTGTTGCCGATCATCAGAAGGGAAGCTTCAACCCGGGCGGCAGATTCAGGCCGGAGGTGAAGCCGGACATTTTTTCCTTGGTCAGCTCTTCGCCCCGACGCACCGCATCATTGACGGCGGCGGCGATCAGGTCTTCCAGCATTTCCTTGTCGTCCATCACGGAAGAATCGATGCTCACCCGCCGCACATCGTGGGCACAGGTCATTTGCACCTTCACCATGCCAGCCCCGGCTTGACCTTCCACTTCCAGCAGGCTCAGCTCTTCCTGGGCCTTGCGCATGTTTTCCTGCATTTGCTGGGCTTGTTTCATCAGCCCGGCAATTCCACCTTTCATCATAAAGGTCTCCTCAAAGGGGTTTAATGGATGATTGAATCAACGTAGCGTCCAGCAACTGCACCGCCGCGTTAACAAAAGAATCTTGAGCCAGGGCTTCGGTGGCCTGGGCCAGTTTGGCCTTGCGCGCCTTGGAAGCCTTGATAGCCGGGGTGTCCCCAGCCACATCCCCGACCTGGATGTGCAAGGATACCGGTCGCCCCAAACGGGTTTGGAGGGCTTCCCGGAGTTTATCCTGAGAAGCCTTCAGCAAGAGGTGGGATTTATCCTGGGCCAGGCGTAAATTCACCGCGCCTTCAACCAGGGAGTCCAGCAGGCAATTCTGGGCCAGCTCCCGGGCCATACCACCAATATCCAATTGGCGAAGCAGGCCTTCCCAGGAGGAGGGTACACCCTGTTCCCCAGCTGCCTCAGGGGCCGGAGTCGTTACCTGGGCCGCACGGGGAGCGGGGCTAGGTTCCTGAGGGGAAGGCGTTGAGCGGGAACCTGGGCGCTCAGCGCTCGACGCTTTTTTTACCGGTGTCTCGGGAGGCGGCGCCCCTAGCCCCTTCGCTGGAGAAAAAGTCAGCAAACGCAAAAGGGTAACCAGGAAGCCGCTATAGGGATCAGGCGCCAAGGGCAGGTCTTTACGCCCTTGGATCAATATCTGGTAAGCCAGCTGCAAACCTTCCGGGTCAAAACGTTCGGCCAATGCCTGCAAGGCTTCCCGATCCGGCGCATCCGGCGGCAGGGCCCCGGGGGCCAGTTGGGCCACCTGAATTTGGGTGGCCAATACGGCCAATTCTTCCAAGGCGGAATTGAAAGACAGGGATTGGGCCGCCATATCACTGGCCACCTGCACCAAGGCCTCCCCTTCTCCCGCCAGAACGTGGTTCAGGATAGCCATCAAATGGCCCCGATCCACCGTACCCAGCATCTCCCGCACCAGGCCGCTCTCCACTTTGCCGCTACCGTAGGCAATGGCCTGATCCAGCAAAGATAGGGCGTCCCGCATACTGCCATTGGCGGAACGGGCCAACATGGTCAGCCCTTCGCCCTCAAAAGGAATCTGTTCCTGGCCCAGGATATAGGCTAGGTGATCCACAATGGCATTAATGGGCATCTGCTTCAGATTGAACTGTAAGCAGCGGGATAGGACCGTCACGGGGATCTTTTGAGGGTCCGTGGTAGCCAGGATGAACTTCACATGTTCGGGAGGCTCTTCCAAGGTTTTCAACATGGCGTTGAAAGCCGAGTTGGAGAGCATATGGACTTCGTCGATGACGTAAACCTTGAAGCGTCCCCGGGTGGGCGCGTACACCGCATTTTCCAGCAGCATACGCATTTCATCGACCCGAGTATTAGTGGCCGCATCCACTTCCAGCAAATCCACAAAGCGGCCGCTATCAATCTCCTTGCAGGCTGAGCATTCGCCGCAAGGTTCGGGGGTGATCCCCTTTTCACAATTCAGAGATTTCGCCAGAATCCGGGCCAGGGTAGTTTTTCCCACCCCTCGGGTGCCCGTAAATAGATAGGCGTGATGTAGTCGGTTTTCCGCGAGCGCATGGGTCAATGCCTTAACAACGTGCTCTTGCCCCACAAGACTCGCAAAGTTCCGTGGGCGCCATTTCCGCGCCAAGACCTGATAACTCATAGTCGCATCGACAAAAGGGGAATCGGTTGTTCCACCCATAAAAACAAAAGTGGCGAGCCTTACCCCCGGCACTTGCAGTAAATAGCTGTGGCTGCTTCCTTCCGGACCTGACCCGATTCACTACCCTGCAATGCGGGGAGACCCGCCGAGGGCCATTATACTGGGGAACGGAAGAATACTCCAATGGAGAAACAGGGATTTAAGCTAGGGGGTAAAACGATGAGGTAAAGGCAGGAGCAGGAAGAGGACCCGGCGGAAGCCGGGTTTTTTTATGGCCTAAAGGCTGGGGATGGCAGGGGGGGTAAGACAGAGGAGGAAGCAGAGATAGTAACGGGGAAGTCCCGAAGCAGGAGCGGGAGTTATTACGGGGGAATCCGAGGGGGGAAAGACGGGAGGGGGAGATACAAAGTAAAAGCCCCCACCAAATAAATGGCAGGGGCTTTAGAGGAGGAGCCTGGCGGTGACCTACTTTCGCACAAGAGATATGCACTATCATCGGCGCAACTCCGTTTCACG